>CAWHME010000003.1:0-353629 GCA_963830465.1 uncultured Solirubrobacterales bacterium | reverse complement strand
TACTTGCCGCGGAAAAAATGAGGGGTGTAAGTGGGGTTTTCCGTCCGGTGTGACGATGAGAATTACCTGCACGTGCTGGGTTTTCTCGTCGAAAGGAGTGAGTGTGCTGAGGCTCTTGGCCGATCAGCCGGAGTGCCTGTGGGACGAGGTGTTGCCGGTCGAGGTGAAGGAATTGCCCGAGGAGCTGGCGTCGTTGGATGTGTTGCTGTCGGACCAGGAGCTGCTGTGGCCGCTGGTGGAGCGTTGGCGTCAGGAGTTCGAACAAACCGGGCGGGCGGTGTTGACGGAGGGCCGGCCGACGATCGCGTTGGAGACCTACATCCGCATGATGGTGCTCAAGCAGCGCTACCGGTGGGGGTACAGGTCGTTGGTGGCGGAGGTGTCGGATTCGATTCATCTGCGCCGGTTCTGCCGGATCTCGTTGAGCGACCGGGTGCCGGACGAGTCGACGGTGCGCAAGCTGACCAGGCGAATCGGGCCGGAGACGGTGTCGGAGCTAACACGCGGGTTGATCGTGAAGGCGACGCGGGAGAAGCGGTTTCGGCCGCGGGCGGTGCGGATCGACTCGACGGTGATCGAGGCGGACGTGAAGTACCCGACCGACTCTGGTGTGGCGTCCAGTGGCGTCAGAGTGCTCGCCCGCGAGGGGCGCAGGATCGCGCAGCTGATCGGCGAGAAGAAGCGGCGGGTGCGGGATCGGTCACGATCGATGGGCCGCAAGTTGCGAGCGATCAGCCGGACGATCAGCCGACGCTCCGGCGAGGCCAAGGAAGAGGTGCTGAAGCTGACCGCGGAGACGGGCGAGCTGTTGGAGCGCTCGATCACAGAGGCGCGCCGGCTTGCGACCCTCGCCCGGGCCAAGGCACGCGGGCGCGGCGCGGCCGCGAAGCTCAAGGCGGCCGCCGCGCTCGAGGAGATGGCGGATCGGTGCGAGAAGGTCGCCGGGCAGATCAAGCAGCGCGTCGCGGGCGAGCCGATCAAGGATCGGATCGTGTCGCTGTCAGATCCGGACGCCAGGCCGATCCGCAAGGGCAAGCTGGGCAAGCCGAACGAGTTCGGGTTCGTCTCGCAGTTGGCGGAGGTGACCGAGCACACCAAGACCGGCGCGCGTGGGCTGATCCTGCCGGCGTCCACCGAGCTGGGCAACCCGGCCGAGGAGACACTCTTGCCTGGCACGATCGCCGAGCTGGAGCGGCTGGGAATCAGACCACGAGAGATCGCCGTTGACGGCGCGTTCAAGCCGGCGCCGACGAACACCGCGCTCGCGGGCCTTCAGCCCAAGCAAGTGTTCATCGCCGGCCGCCAGGAGCCGGAATCCAAGCGCAGTGCCCGCCGGTTGCGCCGCTACCGGACCGGTCAGGAGGGCCGGATCAGTCACCTCAAGCGGCGCTACGGCCTGGACCGATCCCGCCTAAAAGGCGACGAGGGCCGGCAGATCTGGACTGAGTGGGCGATCCTGGCCTACAACACCGACACCCTTGCCGTCCGGACCCGGTGAAACACTCCCGACCGCTCACTCCACGCGAGCAAAACCCTTCACGTCGAACGGCCGCGCGGCACCCCGCGCGGCCGTTTCATTGATCAAGAGTTATTCCGCGGCAAGTAATTAGCGCAACAGGGCACGGGCAGCTGCGGTTGCGGACGCCATCGCCGCTCGGCATACTGTGTGGCCTCGACGCGGGACGGCGCGGTGGACGATGACGACGGGGCCATACCAGCGATTCGACACTCCTGGCATCGCTGCAGGCGATCGCTTCGAGTACTGGCGCGGCTGGTACTCGCAGGCAATCGACGCTCCGATGCAGCTCGAACCGGTGCAAAAGCTCCCGTACGAGTTCAACGCCTCCGCGGAGGTGCTCACGCTCGGCGAGGTCGACATCGTCGAGTACCGCTTCGGCCCCGCGGTCGGCAGCTGGACACTCGAAGCGACCGAACCATCTGATCGGTTGCGGCTGGTGATACTCGCCCCCGCAACAGGCGCGACCGGGTGCTGGCACGATCGCGAGCTGTCACTCGCCGACGGAGCGGCCGTGCTGCTCGGCCGCACCGAGGGACGCTGGCGCGCCCCACAAGGGCTGCGCGGCATCCAGGTCAACGCCCCCCGCGAAGCGATCCCGGTGAGCAACGCGCAACTCGAGATATTCAACGACCAGCGGCGCCTGCGCCACAACCCATCCTTCGCCTGGATCATCCGCCCTACGCTGCTCGGACTCGCCGGCCACCTGCGCTCCCTCGCCGGCAGCGACCTCCCCGAGCTCGAGGGGCTGTGGCTCTCGCTGCTCACGATGCTCACCCGCTCGCTGGCCGGCGAGGACACCAACGGCACCGACACCTCCCAAGCCCGACGATTCCAAGCCCGCCGCTACATCCAGGCCAACCTCGCCAACCCACGCCTCTCCCCAGCCACCGTGGCAGACGCGCTACACCTCTCGCGCAGCACCCTCTACGCCACCCTCCCCTCCAACGAGGGCATCACCGCGGAGATCCGCCACCAGCGCCTACGACGCGCCCACACGATCCTCCAAGATCCCACCAACACCCAGCCGATCGCAGACATCGCGGCCGCCGTCGGGATCCCCAACGCCGCTCATTTCAGCCGCGTCTTCCACCATCACTACGGCCTCACCCCACGCGAACTACGCGCCAACCGCCAGGCCAATGTCCAGCACCAGGCTCCGAGGTAACAGCAACCCTCGCATCGCGACGCCGGCGCCCCGCTCGCGACCCATACCGGTCATTCTCTGTGCACGGTCGCCACTGTGGCACCGGGTGCTCGCCCGTGCGCCGTTCACTGAGCGTGCAAACGGTTCGGCGGACACCAGTGCGTTCTCCATCCGCTCGACGGAGGGTGTCCAACTAACTGTGTAGGGAGCGCCGGGATAAACCGGTCCGGAGAAAGGAATGAGAGAGTCCGACATCGAAGAGCTAGCGACTCGCGGGGGCCGGGGATGGCAAGGTGCAGGTCATCGAGCTGTGGTTGATGCGCGGCCCCAGACGTGTTCGAGGTGCCCGCAGTCGGATCTGTGCTCGGAGTACCGCAACTTCCTGACGGAGATCGACTTTGCATCAGCGAGGTGCGCTGGCGCCGCTCGCGCCGACCGGTCCGGTTGGAGATCTACTTTGCGACTGAAGAGATCCGCGACTAGATGGCCGAGCGCCTGTCTCCTACTCTGCCCAGTACTGCAAGGACCGCAAATGCGCTACAACCGGCAGCCATTAGCAGACCCGGCGCGGGCTGGAACCCGAGAAAATCCCAAACGGACAAACTGACCCAACCGCGGAAAAGGCGCTCGGGGCGCCTGGCCATTCGGATACGACCTCATTGCTTCGGGCGAGGGGTCGAGACATAGACGCGGGTGTGTCCCCGCGAGGCGGACACACCCGCAGCGAGGGCGATGTCAGGGATCAGGAGTCGTATGGCCTCTCGTAGATCCCGTGCTCGGCGTTCGACGTGCAGTGCAGCACCACGGTGAATCTGGTCGTCGACCAAGTCCAGTTCGTGGCCGAGTTCAGGATGACGTCCTTGTCGCCGCTGATGCCCACTCGGATGTGCCCCTTCTCCTGTCCCTTCTCGTAGGGGATCCGAAGGTTGGAGAGGGCGACCACGTCGAGGCCTTGCTGGTAATCCTTGATTTCGATACCGGGGCCGATACGGAATCCGCTTCCGGGGTTGTACTGCTGGTTGAGCGTGTAGGGGTGGCTGGCCGGGCAGACCATCTTGGGAAGGTGAATTGACCACAGCCCGGGAATGTCCGGGCTCCGCCAGCTCGTGGTGATGGTGTCCGAAGCGGTGGTGGGGGTGGACTGGGAGTGCGCGGCGTGCGCTGGCGATACACCGAGGGCGGAAACGGCGATGGTGGCGGCCACGCCTACCCCGATCACCGGAGCGAAGAGTTTGGAGAACTTGGTCATCACGGCTCCTTTTCTGGAAGGGTTTGCTCGATGAAGTTGGTGCGACTGGCTTTTCGGGCCTAGGTAAAAGATCGCGCCAAAGCGGTCACGGGCCAATCGGCTGGGTGGAGGTTTCGCCGGCTGATCGTGGGCTCCACCGACCGGGGGACGGAACGGGTACCAACGGGGGATCGGCGTCGAGGGCACTCGCGTACGACGCCCGGCCGATTGGGCCCGACCAGCAACTGCGGCGTATCGCTGAACGCCAAGCACGCTGCGCCGAACGACTCGACCAGAGGAGGAGTCTCGCGACCCGGCGCAGCGCTTCGGTCAGGCTTTGAGGCAGGGACGTGACGTATAGCCGGTCAAGACGCGGCGACAGGCAAACGTGACGCGGCGGCCAGTGAGCCCCGCGCCCGGGCGCGAAACTGCCGTCGCCGCCGTAGGGAACGCGACTCATTGTTCAGCATTTAGTCCCGATGCATAGGCAGGAACCTGTCGTCGTGGGCGAGACGTCAGTTGCGCAAACGCCGAACAGGAGGCGTCCGGATCGACGCCTACGAGTCGACCATGATCGACGAGCTCGGCGCTCTGTCGCCGCGACCCTCGCTGCCGCTTCGTCTCCGAGGGAGGAGTCGGTGCTAGCTGGGTTCGAGCTGTGCGCCCAGAGTTGGATCACGATCTACATATCGACCTCCAACTCTGGGCGCACAGCCAGATTCCAGCAAGCGCGTAGTGCTGCTCGTGCCGGAAAGCAGGGCCACTGAGGTGTGCCATCACGGCGCCTGGCGCTCGACGCCGTGGCGATGCGCGCCTTTGGCGAATCTGAGGTCTCTGGCCTCGCGGGAGGACCTGCCCTGCCTTCGTGTTCGCGCGGGTATTCGGCGGCTACGCCGTGGCGTGGCTGCTCGATGTCCGGTACGGGTGGCGCAAAGCGCCGGCGGTGTCTGCGCGCCTCGCGGGCCACTGCAACATCGGCTTGGCACAAAGCGGTGCGCAGCGTCGAGCAAGCGTTCGCGGTCGCAACCCTTCGGTGGTAGGACGCCAAGTCCAGTGCGGGTCACGGGCGCCAGACGCTTTCAGGCACGAGGAGCCGTTGCGGAGGACACGCGGTGAGGCGTAACCTGCACGCGTGAAGGGCGATGCTGGACTGGGGCGTCCTGTCGTCGGGCGTGAGCGAGAGATCGCTGTGGTGTCGGCATTTCTTGATTCGCTTCAGCACGGCTCGGGCGCTTTGCTGCTCGAGGGTGAGGCGGGAATCGGGAAGTCGACGGTCTGGTTTGAGGCCGTGCGCCTTGCCGAAGATCGTGGATATCGGGTGCTGCGGGCCAGGCCGGCGGAGAGTGAGGCGAGGCTCTCATACGCCGCGCTGGCCGACTTGATCGGCCCCGCCTTCGACGACGCACGAACGCGGCTGCCGGACCCGCAGGAGCTTGCGCTCGCGGCGACGTTGCTGCGCGTCGCAAGCACGCAGGCCGTGGATCCGCGGACGGCGGCCACGGCGGTCGTTGGGGTGCTTACTGAGGTGAGTCGTGTCAGCCCCGTGCTGGTGGCTATCGATGACGTGCAGTGGGTTGATCTGGCTTCCCAGCGGGCGCTCGAGTTTGCGGCGCGGCGGTTGCCGGCCTCGCTGGGGCTGTTGGTGACCAGGCGCAGCGATGGTGTGGCGGCTGCGCCGCTTGATCTCGACCGGGCGCTGCCGCCGGATTCGCTTCAGCGCGTCGTGTTGGCGTCGCTCTCGCTGGCCTCCTTGCATCACATCCTGCGCGAGCGACTTGGCAGCACGCCAACGCGCCCGATCTTCGCGAGAGTTGCCGAGGCGTCGGGCGGCAACCCGTTCTTCGCGATCGAGATCGCGCGAGCATTGTCGAGCCGGAGCGGTGGATCGGGCGAGGGTGGGCCGCTGCCGGTTCCCCACAGCGTGCAGAAGCTCGCCTCCGAGAGGATCAGCGCGCTCTCCGCCACCGCGCGAGGTGCTGTTCTGGTGGCGGCGTCGCTGCCGCGGCCGACGATCGATGCGATCGCTGCCGCGTTGCCAAGCGACAGCGATGGGACTGCGGCGGTGCTTGAGGCTGAGGACGCGGGCATCCTCGTTACCGAGCACGGTCGCGTCCGGTTCACTCACCCGCTGCTCGCCTCGGCCGTGTATGGGTCTGCTTCAGACACCCAACGTCGAGTGCTCCACCGCCGGCTGGCGGAGGTCGTGAACGATGCTGAGGAACGAGCACGCCACCTCTCGCAAAGCGTCGACGAGCCTGACGGGTCGGCTGCCGCCGAGATTGAAGATGCTGGTCGACAGGCTGTCCTGCGGGGCGCGTTCGATACCGCCGCGGAATTGTTCGGCGCTGCGCGGCGGCTAACGCCCACTGGGAGTGACGATGCGCTGGTGCGGCGGAGTCTGGCTCAGGCGTCCGCGCTGCTGAGAACGGGCGATGTCGCCGATGCGCGGCGCCTGGCCGAGCAATCGAAGACGGACGGGTTGCCGGCCGCCTTGCAGGCGGAGCGTCTGCAACTGCTGGCCGAGGTCGAATGGGACGACGGGTCGATTGGGCTGGCGACCAGCTATTTGGAGCAGGCGCTTGAGGCGGCGCGCGAGGATCCGGCACGTAGCGCCCGGATCTCGGCGCGGCTCGTCCTGATCGGCGCGCCCGGCGACCCCGTCCGCGCACTGCAGCATGCCGAGCGGGCGGTGAGGCAGGCGGACGCCGAGCGCGACCCGCTCGTGCTGTCCTCGTTGCTGATCGATCTCTGCCTGCTCGACCTGATGCTAGGAAGGACGCCTCGGATCGACCTGATGCAACGCGGGCTGGCGCTGGAGCTGAGCGCCGGGCCCGAGGCGTACCCGCATCCGGTTCCGCTCATCTGGTTTCAATGCATGGACGATCTCACCGGCGCCCGAGAACGGCACGTGCGGGAATCGGAATGGGCGCGTGACCACAGCGACGAGGCCCACGCCAACGAACGGCTCAGCTATCTCGCGCTGGCCGAGTTCCACGCGGGCCACTGCGACCTCGCCGAGCGGCTGATCGAACAGAGCTGCAACACGATCGAGGCGCGGCTCGAGGTGAGCGGCAGGTTCGCCTATCCGTTCGCCTGGCGATCGCTGATCGACGCGCATCGTGGCCGGCTCGATCGCGCGCGCTCGACGCTCCGTCCGCTCGTGGACGAAGCGGTCGGAGGCGAAAAATCGTGGTGGGCGGCGCAGCTGCTGGGGGCTCAGGGAGTGGTCGAGTTCGTGGCAGGAGATCTCTTCGCGGCCGACCATGCGCTCTCGCAGATGCGGTCGCTGCTCGAGCAGATCGGCATGAAGGACGGCCTGCTCGATCGCACCGAGCCATTTCACGTTGAGCTCCTCGTCGGGCTCGGCCAAATCGACCGTGCGCGCGAGATGCTCGCGCGACTCGAGGCGAAGGCCCGCGCCTTCCCACGTCGCTGGATCGAGGTGGGCCTGCCACGCGCGCGGGCGATCGTAACCGCCGCCGACGGCGATGTCGCAGCCGCGATCGAGGTCCTCACTGCGCTCGAACTGAGCGTCGCACCAACGCTGCCCCTCGAAGTGGGCTTCAACTGGCTAACAAAGGGGCGCCTGCTTCGTCGAGCGAAGCAGCGGCGGGCTGCCGCCGACGCGCTGCGCGAGGCCGTCGCGATCTTCGAGCGCCTGCGAGCCCTGACGTGGGTGGGCCGGGCACGGGACGAACTCGGCTTGGTCGGACCGAGGCGTCGCGCGCCGGATGAACTGACCGCAGCGGAGCTCCGAGTCGCGGAGCTCGCCGCAACCGGCATCACCAACCGTGAGATTTCGCGGGCGGCGTTCATGAGCGAGAAGACGGTCGAGGCGCACATGGCGCGCGTCTATCTGAAGCTCGGCATCCGCTCGCGCGCCGAGCTCGGCGCGCGCATGGCGGGCAACCCCGGAAGCGGCGCGGTAGAAACGTAGGGAGACACCCGATTCGCCTGCGTCGGCCCGGCAGTAGCGTCCTGCCATGGCACGCGGTGCGGACACCGGACCACGACAGGCCTACCTCGTCGAGCACTACAGACCTGGCCTTGACGTCTCGCAGCTGACGGGTGCCATCGCGCGCGTCCGCGAGACGGTCGTGGAGATGGAGCACACCGGCGAGCCCATCCACTACGTCAGCTCGACGATCGTGCCGAGCGACGAATCGTTCTACTGCGTCATCACAGCCACCGAGGAGGACGTGCGCGGCGCGTACGCCCGTGCGGGCGTCCCGTTCGAGCGAATGTCGGCAGCCATCCTGGTGGAGGCCTAGATGCCGCGAACAAGGAGGTAACGCGATGAACACCAGAATCCGGGCCCTAACCGCCGGGGCGCTCGCTGCAATCACCGCGAGTGTCGCGATTCCAGCACTAACCGGTGCGCAGGCATCGCCCGCACGCTCGGCGCATGTCGCGCACGCGCGGTCGGGCACATCCCAGGCCGATCAGCTCCGGGCGCTCGAGCGCCGGCGCCTCCGCGCACTGGTTGACGCCGACACGGCAACCGCGGGCGGCCTGATGGCCAAAGACTTCCAGGCGATCCCCCCCAGCGGCGACCCGCTCGCACGCAAGGACTACCTCGGCGCCGTCTCGGCCGGCGTGATCGACTACCTCGCGTTCGAGCCCGTGTCCAGGATCGTCGTGCGCCGCTCGGGAGACATGGCGGCCCTCCGCTACAAGGTGAGCTTCGACCTCGTCGCCGGAGGAACCAGAGTCACCCACAAGGGGTGGATCACCGAGCTCTGGGAACGCCGCAACGGGAGCTGGCAGATCGTCTGGGAGCAGGCCACCGCGATCCCGAACAACTTCGACCTGTTCCTCCAGTCGATCGAGCCGCCGGGGCAATCCTGAGCAGGGCCGGGAAGCACGGCTCGCCGACACCCTGCACGCGATGCGAAAGCGGCAGCGACATGCCGTGAACCGTCCGGTCCTACCACTGATGAAAATGAAAGGAAACCGATCATGCGTAGACTCACCCTGATCTCCGCGGCCCTGGCCCTGTGCTTGAACCGCCGCGGGAGCGACGTTGGCCGCTGCGAAACGCCCGGCGAGGCATCACACCCAGCGAACGCTGACCATCTACACGGTGACAGCGAAGGATGGGCTCGCCGTGCTTCCCGGACAGCCCAGCACCTTCAGCCTCGGCGATAGGGTCGCCTTCTCCGACGACCTGTTCACCTCCAAAGGCGGCACGACGTTGGGCACCGATGGTGGTGCGTGCACAGTGACCCGCGTGACCGATGCCGCGACCGGCTCCGGCATCCTCCTCTGCGAGGTCACCTTCTCGCTGCCTGGAGGCGACATCGAGACCCAGGCGCTAAACACCCTCAAGAACGGTGGCTTTAGCGGAACACAGGCCGCCTCCATCACCGGCGGCACCGGCAAGTACCGACACACAAGCGGCGAGTTGTCGATCAAGTTCCTCAGCCCAACCGAGGCAACGATCACATTCCGGCTCTGAAGCATGGCTGTCGGGAGCCGGTACGGATGTCTCGGGTGGGCAGCCCACTCGCGGCGCAGCCCCGCGGTCAGTTCGGCGGCCCCGGAGGAGAAGCGTGAGGCGATCTCGAGCTGCCTCATGCACTACACGATCTGCGGCGCGACCGGTGGGCTCTCCGAGGTTCACTCCGTCTGATTGAGCGGGAGCGCCGAAGGTCGGGCACGCCTTCGTCGCCAGCTCGAACCGAGCAGGGGCGCAGACCTGCTTTGGCGCTGCGCCGCGCCTCACTGCTGGCAGCATCGGCGACGCACCTGGGTTGCGCGGCGAGCAGAACGCCCGTCGAACCCGGCTGTCGGCGACTCCTCACCGGTTGCGCCCGTGGCGAATTGCGCGTCTCCCGTGGATCCGCGGGTCGAGCCCTGCCCTTGCGTTTGGGCAGGTATGCGGGTGAGCGGCTCGGGTGGCTGCTTGTGTCCCGGATGTGGAAGTCTCGAGGCGGACGGATCATCGGTCCGTAGGTGGCTGCTTTTTCGTGGGAGGAGCAGTCAGGATCGGGCGTGGCCGTCCTGATGTCTGTGAGTTTGCGATCGCCTCGTACGTAAGGTCGGCCACCGGTTGAACCTAGGTTGAGCCGGAAAGGAGGTCCTGTTCGCTTGGAGACTCTGGAGCATGTTGTTTGGATTCGCTATCGGCGGGCTGGTTGTGCTGGTGTGGCAGGGCGAGCGCTGGGATGATGGCGATGGCCGTGAGGCCGAGTGACCACCGGAACGCGGTGCCGAACGCGATGGCTTGGCCGGTGAGGCCGATGGCGTGGTGCGCCTTGATCTGGGTCGAGGGGATCATGGCGAGGATGGCGGTGCCGAAGGAGCCGCCGATTTGTTGGGCGATCCGGGTGACGCTGCTGGCATGAGGTACTTGGTCGGGTCGCAGTCCGAGTAGGCGGCGGCCATGACGGGGATGGTCACAGCGCCGACGCCGGCGCCTTGGATCACTAGGCTGAGGCCGAGGAGTATCGCGTTGGTGTGGACGCCGACTTGGGTGTAGAACGCGACCCCCCGCCAAGCCGTAGCTGACTCCCGCTTTCGCCCCGGCGCCTGCCCCGAACGGACTCCGAGCCAGCAGCACGCGAAGGACCATCTCGCGATCCCGCGAAAGGCGAGGAGCGATCTGGCTCGCCGTCGCCGAGCTTCCCGATGCAGCTCGCCATGGCGTCATCGCACGGTGACTAGGTCACCTCCCCCTCGGCGGTAATCGGCACCGCGTAGACGGGAAGCCCTAACCGCTCGCGGGCGCGTTCGATCACGCGTCGCTCGTGCCAATTGTCCTGTCCCGGGACGTGCCCGACGACCACGATTGCGTTGGCGCTGAACTGCGCCAGGGCGTCTTCGATCGCCAGCAGCTGGTTTTCGGCACCCACGTGGCCGCTCGGTGGTTGCTCGATCCCCTTGCGTTGCATGTCGGCGAGTATGTCCGAGACGAGCGCCGAGGCTTCGCGGGTCGCCGGGCCGGTATCGGATGTCAGCCAGGCGAGTCTGCCGGTGCGCGTCGGCACCAAGACGCGCACCTCGTGGGGTTGCTCGAACAGTTTTCGGACGTCGGGCGGAAACGAGTCTGGTGCGCCCTGGACGAACCCGTTGGCAACGATGAGAACACGGAAAGCTATGGGACCGACCTCCTAAGGAGTATTGATCTCGACGGTGAGCCTAGCGCCTGGGTATCGGCTGTAGGCGGTGCGTGTCCGCGGCCGCCGGACGCGAATCTCGCCCGATCCCTCGCTCCCGCTGAGACTTTCGCGGCATGGCGCACACATAGGCGCTACGGCTCGTGCGCGAGCAGTACTGGGCCGCTCGCGAAATCGGATGCTCGTCCTTGTGTGAGATGGCAGCGACTCTGCTTGGTGCGTGCTCCTGCTCTCGCGGGCGTCGGTGCCTGGTTGGTCGTTGCAAGGGCGCCCTCAGGGTCTGTCTTAGGAGGGCGGAATCCCGGTGGTTTGGCCGACCTCGATCAGGTACCCGTCGGGGTCGCGGATGTAGCAGCGGGTCTCGGGTCCGCGGTCGGTCGGCGGTGTTAGGAACTCGGCACCGCGAGCGCTCCATTGCAAGTACACCGCGTGGATATCGGCAACCCGAATGTTGAGGAAGCTGCTCACGCGGTCCGGATCTCGTGGGGTTTCGAGCGTCACCGTCGGCTTGTCGTCGGTTGGTCCACCACCCACGTTGATGATGATCCAGCTGTTGGCAAACGCGACGAATGTCGGCTCGCCGGCGCGGACAGTCTCGCCGCCTAGCACCTCGGTGTAGAACCGGCGCGAGCGCTCGACATCGTCGGAGACGATGAAGTGGGTCAACACGAGCCCCTCCGCGGGCACAGGGAGCTTCGACATCACGGCACCTCCTGGTTCAGGAACCTATTGACGGATCGGTGTGTACAGCCAAACGTGCTCATTGGCTGGCGGGTTCGGTTGCGAGGGTGGTTGGGATGGCGGGGGCGGTTGCGGTTTCGCGGGTGTCGCTGGAGCGTAGGGCGATGATCGCGGCGGCGAGCACGAAGATGCTCGAGACAAGCAGCGCGCGTCCGTAGCCGGCGGTCAGGGCGGCGGCCTTCGAGGTGTGCGCGGCGAGGAGGTGGTGGGTGCGGCTGGTGGCGATGGCTGAGAAGATCGCTAGACCAAGCGCGCTGCCGACTTGTCTGGCGGCGTTGAGTAGTGCGGCGGCGAGACCGGCTTGGTGTGCGGGGACGCCGGCGTTGGCGGCGATCGTTGCGCCGACGAATACGGCGCCGGCGCCGAGCGGCATCGTGAGTAGCCCGGGGAGCACGTTGGCGGTGTAGGTGCCGTGGACCGGGACGCGGGAGAGCCAGTAGATGCCGGCGGCGGCGATCAGCGCCCCGCCGACGATGACCGGGCGGGTTCCGACTCGGCCGATCAGCTGGGTGCTGATGCCTGCCGAGATTCCGAATGCGGCCGTGACCGGCAGGTAGGCCATGCCCGCCTGGATCGGTGAGAAGCGCAGCACCTCCTGCATGTAGAGGGTGACGAAGAAGAACATGGTCAGAAACCCGGCGAATGCGACCAGCTGGGTGATGTCGGCGGCGACCAGTCCCTTCACCCGGAAGATCGAGAACGGAAACAGCGGGGTGTCGGCGCGGACCTCGTTGACCACGAACGCGACGAGGAGCGCGGCGGCGCCCACGAGCTCGAGGATCGTCTCAGTCGAACCCCAGCCGGCCACGGGTGCGCGGATCAGCCCGAACACCAGCAGCAGCATGCCGCCGGTCGCCAACAGCGCCCCTTGGAGGTCAAACCCGCCCGCCGGTGCGCGCTTGCGATCGCCGGGCAGGAGCCGGTAGGTGGCGATCAGCGACAGGGCGACGAGGGGGAGGTTGACGAACAGCACCCAGCGCCAGCCGGGTCCCTCGGAAAGCAGGCCGCCAAGCGAGACCCCGGCCGCGGCCCCGATCGCGGAGATCCCTCCCCAGATGCCGAGCGCCGTGTTGCGGTCCTTACCCTCGGTGAAGGTGGTGGTGAGGATCGAGAGCGCCGCCGGGGCCATGATCGCCCCGCCGATGCCCTGCGCGATCCGAGCGCCGATCAACAGCCCGGAGCTGTGCGCGAGCCCGCCAGCCAGCGAGCAGACCGCGAACCAGATCAGCCCGGCGACGAGCACCCGCCGGCGCCCCAACAGGTCCGCGGCGCGACCGCCGAGCAGCAGGAAACCGCCGTAGGTGAGGAGGTAGCCGCTGGCTACCCATTGCAGGTTCTGCTGGGAGAAGTGAAGGCTACGCTGAATCGACGGCAACGCGACGTTGACGATCGACGTGTCGGCCACGTCCATGAACTGAATCCCGCACAGCAACAGCAGCGTCAGCACACCCAACCGCGTGCGCAGCGACGATGGCTGGGCGGCGCTCGCCTGAGCTTGCATTGATGACATCCTGATCTCCGCTTTTTCTAAGTTAGTGGACTAACTTAAAAACTAGCAGACGCGCTATCTTGGGTGAGATGACTGACTCACCGCTAGAGCAAAGACCGAGCAAGCGCGAGCGATTGGTCACGGGGACGCGCCGCGTGATCTACGAGCAGGGAGTCGAAAAGACGACGATCGCCGACATCGCCCGAGCGGCGGACGTGCCGGTCGGAAACGTCTACTACTACTTCAAAACCAAGGACGAGCTCGTAGCGGCGGCGATCGACGGCCACGCCCAGGACGTGCGCGCGGTGCTCGAGGCGCTGGAGAGCCACCGCACCCCGCACGCGCGACTGAAGGCGCTCGTACGTGAGTTGACCCGCCAGCGTGAGACGGTCGCGGACTATGGCTGCCCGCTGGGCAGCCTGTGCTCCGAACTCGACAAACATCCCGACGGCCTCGACCGGACCTGCTCAGACCTGCTCCGGCTGCCCGTCGAGTGGGCCGAGCAGCAGTTCCGCTCGATGGGCCGACGCGACGCTCGCGATCTCGCCGTCGCCCTAATCGCCTCGTACGAAGGAATCGCGCTACTCACCAACACCTTCCGCGACCCCGAACTCATGACCCGCGAAGGTCGACGACTCGAGCGCTGGATCGACTCGCTCGCCTAATCCCACTCCCGGACCGCCTGAAAGCAAGACGACCCGAACGGACCGGCCGGCCGAGCCAAGATGCCATCGAGACCCGCTCTGCGACGATCGCGCTACTCGACAACAGCGAGCGCGCAGACCTGCAACGCGCGGAGGCTGTCGCACAAACCAACGCCGTTGTAAGAAATCCACAAGGGCCAATTTGGCCGACCTCGTGAGATCGCCGTAGGCGGCCGAAGCGGCGTCCCCGCGACCGAAATCCCTCGCCGTCAAATTGACGTTTTGTAGAAAAGGCACAAGAAGGCGGCGGGGTCGAGCGTTTGTGCGACAGCCTCCGCGGGAAGCGCGACTCGGGGATCCGCTCCGACGTCCGGGCCGACGTCAGAGGCGCGGCGGTCTTGCAATCCGCGCAGAGCGAGAACGTGGCCGGCGGTGCGGACAGGCACGTTCGATCCTGAAAGCGGGTCCGGGCCGGGACGATCGTCCGCCGGGCGCGCTCCCGCGCCAGCAAGGCTCTACTCCTACGGGGGTGATGCTCGTCGCTACCAAAAGGGGGCTTCGGGCTGCGCTGCTGGATCCGGCGGATAGGAGAAGCCTGCTGCGCTCGACGGGAGCGACCGAGAGTGCTGAGTTTGCGTTGGTTGCAAAAGTGAGCGGATCGCACGAAGCTACGGCATTACCCTCGTTGAGATGACGGGCCGTCAGCTGGCGCGGTACGTCTCGTCTCGCGCGGATTACGCGGGCGTGATGCGCTCAACTTCCAAGAGCGGTCACGGTACGGTTCAAGCGACCCATAGAGGCGGACGTCGGAGAACCAGTGTCGGCGGGGGATCGTCTGCACCCAGTTCGCTTTCTTCTGGTCGGGGGCGGTCGGTCCGACGTACAGGTCGGCTGATCAGCAGAACGCGACAACGGCCCGCTCGGCCGAGAACGCGCCCACGCAAACCGGCCCCTCACCAGGCGAAAGTGACAGTGGTTCGCTGGGTCAGCCGCTTGGTGACCGGCGCCCGGGTTTGAGCGCACGGTCGGGTGTGCAATTGGCGGCTTCATGGCGAGGTGCATGATTTCGTCGGGCTCGATAAGGTGGTCGTGGGAGTCTTCGCCGATGTCGATGCGACTTCACCCCCACGACTTTGGGGGGACCGGCGTCTTCTACCGCTCAGACCGGACGGACCGACAACCCATATGGTCCATGCAACACGCGAGTCGCGAGAGTGCTTTTATTCGTGGAGCAGGAGCCGGCTGGGGCCTCTGCACAAAGCGATCCGGGATGTCGGCTGCGATGCGGCCCGGGTGATTGATGATTGGCCTCAGCTAGGCGCTGAGTGACGAATTATCATCTGTGACCGTGTAGGCACGCTCGCTGCTGAGGGAGAGCACTTACCGCCATCGCGCAATCCCGACCTTGTCACCGATGCCGTCGGGCCGATCACGCTGATTGGCGATCCTGCCGGCGTGTGCAGGTCATTGGCTGTGTAATCGAGCTCATCGGTGGCGCTGGTGCCGGATGGCTCCTCGAGGTCGCAGGATGAACGCCGCTGCGGTGAGGTGTTCGGCTATCTCGGTCGCGAGGTATCCGCGGCGGTTCGGGGTTTGCGTTACCGACGAGTTCCCAGAGGTCGCTCTCGTGCAGGTTTCAGACTCCTGCCTGCGCGTGGCGGCCACACTTCAAGCGGGCGCCCTGCTCGGCAAGCACGAGTGCGCCGGAAAGCCGACGAGCGGTACATCCGCTTGCGCGAGCAGTTGGTCGCGGTGCTCGCCGTTTGGTGCTGTCGAATGCGTCGCGGTGTTTCTGAGTTCGTGATAGAGCGGCTGACTTTTTCAACCGCACGCTGAGCGTGGTGTTGGGGCCGGTTGGTGGCTGGGGTGCGGGCCTCGTCCGTGCCGATTCCGCCGGCCATCCGTGGCCAGCGGGCGACCCTTTCAAAAGCGCCCCTCTTGCCCAGGAGCAGCCGGGCGCGGTCGGTGTCGGGGAGCCTGGTCATGTCTTGCTCTTCCGATTCTCCGCGATCCGGCGACTGCGGGCGCGGCGCATCCCGGCCGCACGGGCGCGGCGGATCCCAGGCCCGCGGCCGTGATGCTTATCATCGGGTATGACGTATCCGATCGAGGCGTGCAACCTGAACGTGTTGTACTCGCGGTGGATGCGGGCGAGCTCGGTATCGAGCGCAGCCGGTTCACGGACCCAGACGAGGTGCGGCCAGTCTCTCTTCAAGTGCGAGAGGAAGCTCTCGATGTGCGCCTGGTCGGTCGGGGTGCCGGGGCGGCCATGATGCTGGGTGATCGTCCTCAGCGCCATGAATTTGCGGGTATCGATCGCGGTCATCTTCGATCCGTTGTCCGACCACGCGATCAATACCGGCAGCCCGTCGTCGGCGGGCGGCGGGAGGCCGTCCTGGCCGAGCAAACCCTGGTCCTCCAGGCGCGGGCGAACAGCAGCTGCGCCTGAGTGCTCGTCTGCTCGCTGAAGAGCAGGTAGCCGATCCAGTAGCGCGTGACGACATCGACGATCGCGTACGCGACCCGCTTGGCGCGGGTGAAGTGGGTGGCGTCCCACATCCAGATCCGGTTGCGCTCCCACGGAATCTCCGGAAGTGCAGGCATACCGGCCCCGGCCGGAACGGCTCGCCGGGCAGGTGGACCTTGTGCTTGAGCGCTACTCTGAGCACCGTCGAGGGAGACACGAACACCGCTCCTGTGTAGCTGCCGCGGTGCGCGAGCTTGCGATGCGACCGGTCTACCCAGCCCCAGGTCTTGATCAGATCCAGGATCGCCTGCTCCTCCCAGCCCAGGATCTCATGCCGCCGCCAGGATGTGGTTGAAAAACAGCCCGACCTCTATCACGAAGTCAGACGCACTGGGGCGTTGACTCGGCGTCGATCGAGTCGCCGCTCAGGTCGCGATGCTGCGCGCTTTGGAGTCTTCCGCAGGGATCGTGAGCGTGTTACGCCCGTGAGCGGCGGCGGATCGGCTGAGCGGTGGGCGCGATCGGTTCGCGGCTTGCTGACGCGGCCTTGATCACGCGGTTCTCAGAGGTCGCCTGCTTGGTAGGTGAGATGCAGATAGCGTTGCGCGTAGGGGTTGAACTGGTTTGCGAACTGGGGCCGGAGCGCGTCGTGGGCCGCGTCGGGGACCTTCGCCTGGGTGGTCTCTCCTTGGGCCATCAGCAGGTTGTATGCGAGCGAGTCGGCGGTCATCTCGCGGAGCGTTGCCGCTGCGCCGCGAAGCTGCGGCGGTGACTGCAGCGCGCTCAGCCGCTCGAGTACCACGGTGCGGTTCTGCGCTGCCGCCGCGTACTGGTTCTGGGCCTCGGAGAGTTGCTTGCCGGCGATGAACTGCTGGACGATCGCGTTCAGACGGCTGGCGTCCTGCTTGAGGTTCGCGGATTGGTCCGCGGTTAGGTCGATGGTGAGCAGCACCGCGGCAGCGACGAGAACCGCGGATAACCCGACGAGTGCCCCTACCCACCGGGGATGCGCTCGCGCTCGATCGTTCCCTGGAGCTCGATCTTCAGGGCTCGGGGGCTGCGCGCGAGTTGCTGGTGTCTCGCCCTGTTGGGGGGAGGAGGGCAGCGTGGGCGGTGGGCCGGTCGCAGGGCCGGCTTGCGCCGGTGCTGCCTGTGACTCGGCCGGCGGCTGCTCCCACTCCTGCGAGGTCGATGGTTCGGGCGTCGTGAAGGGCTTTAGCGCCGGGACCAAAATCGTGGGGACCAGGAGCGGCAGGATCAGTAGGTGCAGCCAGTCCCACAACGTGTTGCCGCGAAACCCCGTCCAGCTCCAGTTCCCCAGATACCCGCCGAGGACGGGCACCAGGAATATGAGCAGCGCCGCGATCAGGATCAGCCAGTCACGCCGCCGCCACCTCGCATGCACCTCGTGAATTACCGGAATCAGCGCGACTGCGAGCGGTAGCGCGAGCAACCCGAGCCAATCCCAGAGCGTGTTGCCGGTGAATCCCGTCCACGTCCACGGGGTCAGATAGCCGAACAACACCACCGCCACGAACGTAGCCAAAATCGTCATTCCCGCGGCTTTGTGCCCGTGGCCGAGGTTCTCTCGCCGGCTTAACCAGATCGGCAGGATTACGACCGCGATCGGCAACAGCAGCAGGTGCAGCCAATCCCACAGCGTGGCCGTCTTTCCGTCAATCCCAGTCCACGGCCAGTGATGCCCGTAGCCGCCGTAGATGAGGATGAGGACCGCGGCGCCACCGGCCACCACCACCGCGCCGCTACGCCACAGCGCGCCAGGAAGCGAGGATCGACGATCCTCGCTCGGTGCCCCGATGGCGCTCATCTCACGCTCGCTCTGATCAGCCGTCGTGCTCACCGCTACCGGACGGTGACCGCAACGAAGATCGCGTGGTGCCCGCGGCGGAGGATCAGCGTGTAGCTACCCGCAGGAATCTCACGCCGACGGCTGAGGGTCAGCGTGCCGTAGTGGGCGCTCGCGCGACCGGCCGCGTAGGTCACCGTGCCGCGCTCCAGCGTCGCGGCTGCGCCAGCGCCGAGCGGCGGGAAGGTGCCGATCAGCGTTCGGACCGCGCACGCCGGCTTGTGGCCCGCCCGGGCGGTGCAGATCGTGGTGCGCATGCGCCGGCCACCTGACATGGGAGGCGCAGCCCCACGCGTGACGGAGGAGATCGCGACCGTGACGCTCGCGTCGTAGACCCCCACCGGGTTGGACGCCTGCACGGTGAACTCGTAGCTTCCGGCCTGGGTGGGGGTGCCGGTCAGGGTTCCGTCACTGCCCAGCGTCAGGCCGGACGGAATCTCGCCGGAGACCAGCGTGACGTTCGCCGGCGGCGCGCCGGTGATCGCAAAACGCGAGGAGTAGGGCACCCCGACCGTCCCGTTCGCCGGGCCGCTGACCACCACCGGCGCCACCCCCACGTTGATCGCGTCGCTGAGCTTCGACTGCGGGCTGGTGCCATCGGCGCTGGTCGCGCTCACAGTGAACACATACGGGTCGCCGTTGTGCAGCCCCTTAACCGTGACCGGGGAACTGGGGCCCGTCGCGGTCACCGGCGGCGCCGTGGGATGGAGATTGTCGAATGCGCGCACCTCGTAGGAGGTGATCGGCGCGGTCCCATTGGTCGCGCCGGAGAACGCCACGCCGACCTGACCGTCGCCGTTGGTCAGACCGCTGATTGCCGGGGCGGTCGGCGCGACCTTGACCGCCGACAGGTGAAACACCGCCTGCTTGACCGCCGGCGCCACCCCGGCCGAGGCGGTCACCACGATCGGCCCGGCGCTCGGCCCGGCGGTGAGCACCGGAGCTGTCGCCACCCCGTTGTCGTCGGTGGGGACCGTAACGCTGTCCTGCGGCGGATCGCTGCGGTGTAGCACCGCGGGCTTGCGGGTGCGCTCGCCCGCCCGCAGTAGATTTACCGATCCGAACGTCGCGTCACCGGACGTCACCTTAAACGTTACCGGAATCTTAGAAATTGAATTGTGCCACTCATCGGTCACCGTCACCGCCAGCGGCTCGGGGAACAGCTGCCCCACGCCGGTCTGCTGGCCATCACCACCCGCGGCGGACATCACGGCGAGTGGCCCAGGAGTGATCGTTATGGGGTCGGACACCGTGTTGACAGCGTCGGGGCTGTGGACCGAGATGGACCATGTTCCGGCGTGGGTCCCTGCCGTAAACCCCGCCACCGCCCCTTCGCCGTCCGGACCGGTCGTATCGCTGAAGATCGGTTCGGTGCCGAACGTCCCGACACCGTTGGCGTCAAACGTATAGGGCACGTCCTGCACCCCGTTGCCGTGCTGGTCGATCGCGTACACGGTGAACGGAGGCCAGTCGACGGTCGAACCCGCCTGCACGGTGCCAGGGGTCCCCCCCGGCTGGAGCGTGATGACCTTCGTCGGAGGCTTTAGCACCGTCAGCGTCCACGTGACCGGCGTGCTGTCCCCGCGCGCCGACGCGGTCAGCGTCCACGTGCCGGACGTGTCCCCAGCAAGTACGGCGTGCTGATACGGAAAACCGACAAAGCCGTCATCGTAGGACGTGGTCACCACTGTGTCCCCGTCGTCTTGCCAGAAGTGGAGGCCGTGGTCACCGTCAAACGGCGAGATCTTGTAGCTCACCGGCACTCCGTCCACTGGCTGGCCCTTATAGGTCACCTCGGCTGAGAAAGGCTGGTAGCCGAAGTCACCGTTCTCCTCGGTAGATAGTTGGTGGCTTCCAGCGCTTTCGATCGAGTCGGCAATTGGGAACTTGCTCTGGTCCATGGCGATGACGTCTTTGACGAGCGCACTGCTCTGGACGAAGTCCCCGGAGACAATATTGACGTTGGCCTTGATGGTCGGGTCGGTCTGCCACTCCTGGTAGAGGGCGGCGAGGACCTTTTCTTGTTCGGCCAGGTCAAAGTCAGCCAAAGACCTAAGGCAGTCGAAGCTGTTCGGCGTGGCTTGAATAAAGAGCGTCCAGAGCCCTCCGACCATGGGCGGACCGATGTTCATCTCATGCCCGTCGGCGTCTCCACCCCCTTGGGTGGCCCGGGTTTGTGCCGCCCAAAGCACCATTGCCTCGATGCCGGGAAGGTTGTCGAAGTGCTGGCCGTCGTAGGGGTCGGCGTAGCACTGGTCGGCGTAGTAGCTCTGACCGCCGCCCTCCCCGAACGGGGGATCAGGGGCCCATTGCCCGGCGGAGGCGTCGCCCGTGTCCATGCACTGGTCGTTGTCGAGGATCACGTGCGGGTGACCCGGCATCGACCACAGCTGCCCCAGCCTGACCTGACCGGGATCGGTCATTCCATAGGCGTTTTTGAGTTCGTTGGGGGTCAGCAGCGCGGGACCTAGCGCGTTGGCGAAGTCCTGGCACTCCTGGGTCGGGAAAGCCGCGACTCCGCCGGCCCAGGTCTGGTCGATTGAAAGGTTGACCAAGATAATCTCTTGCTCGTGGCCGGGTGAATATGCCCAGTGCGCTATTTGATCGAGCATCCCGCTCAAACTCAGCGAGCAGGCATTGAGAACCCCGTGGACCAGGTAGTAGCCGGCGTCGTTGCAGTCGCCTAAGCGGTGTTGGCGTAGCCCGCGCGAGGTCGGCGGGATGGGATGGGTTTTACCCTGGTACTTCACGCGGAGATCAAAGTCTCGAATGCCATCGTTGAGCTGGCTTGTGAGGTCCTCGCTCTGGGCCCTACCGACCAGGCTTACCGGGTCATCCCCTAGGGCGTAGGTACCGCTGTCGTGCGACCCAGGGATGACAATGTTGACTAGCTTCTGATCCGTCAGGTTGACAGCGAGGTCGTGCATCCAGGTCGCCGGGTTGACGTCGCCAACACCCACAACGCCCTTCTTGTGCGGCTTGGACTTCTTATGCGGACTGGCCTTCTTATGCGCACAGGCCGCCTCCTTGCGCGAGCCGACCTTCGTGTGCGCACAGGCCGGCTTCTTGTGCGGCCTACCCGACGGCTTCTTGTGCGGGCTGGTCGAGGCCTTCTTGTGCGGCGTGGTCGTAGCGTCCGCGGTCGAGAGCAGCGGCCCGACCACCGCCCCGACGCACAGCCCCGCGAGCACGATTCTGAGCCACGATTTCATGATCCGCTCCATCCTTTCCCCTGACCGACAGCAACTCGCCCGGCGAGGATCCCACTGCGCGGGTCGCCGCGCGACGGGGCTGCCGCTGAAACCTGACTGCGAGCGAACCCTGATATTCCCCTCAGCGACAGCCCACACGATGATTGCTGCGTTATGGAGGAACGGAGCGCGAGTGGCTGGCAGCCGCTGTGCTGGAGTCGCTCGAGGTCACCCGCGAGCGCGTCCGGGCGAGGGTCAAGCAGGTCGTCAGCGCCACCGAGGACGCCGGTCAGCTCGGTCTCAGCACTACTCCCGGTTCCGTCGCTTCCCCAACCCGTAAACGCCCGCATCACGCCTCGCTCCTCACCCATGACGTCGCGTCGCGCCGCCATTGCCTGGACCCAAGCGACGCATGCTCCGCCGCCAATAATATGATATTACGTGCGGCTCGGCGGCTACAATACTACGGTATTATCGAGGCTGTCAAGTGCGTATTTCGAAAACCGCGAACCCTGCTCTCGGCCGATGTGGTGACGGTCACCGCAACCTTTGGCTAGCGAGGGCTCGGCCCGCCCGGAGCTGACTGCAGAGCATGAACGACCAAACCCCCGGTCCTGCCGCGATCGCCGAGGATCCGCGGACGGTGATTCTCGAGGCGGCCGCCCACGGCCTGGTGGAGCACGGTTATGACCGGGTGCGGCTGCGCGACATCGCGCGCCGAGCCGGCTTCTCGATCGGCCTGATCCAGCACTACTTCGACACCCGAGAAGAACTCCTCAAGCAGGCCTATGCCTACTCCAGCGACGTGCTCGTGCAACGCTGGCGCGATACGGCCTCGACCGAAGATGATCCCTGGCGGCGAATCGTCGCGCTGATCGACGAGCTCGCGGACGATGTCGATCTCCGCGCGCACTGCATCCGCTGGACAGAGTTCTGCGTGATCGCGGCCCGCCGACCGCAGCTCGCCCGCGAGGTCCAACGCGTCTACGACCTCTGGCGAGACGACCTGACCGAAGCGATCGAGGCCGGCGTGCAGTCCGGCCTGTTCGCGCTGAAGCTCCCGCTGCCCGACACGCTCGATCTGTTGCTGACCGCGGTCGACGGCTTCGAGCTCGAACTCGCCGCCGGCATCACCGACCTCGACGGACGGCGACTACGCGAGGTGCTGCTCAACACAGCCCGGCTCGTGCTCGGACTCCCCAGCGATCACGCATAACCCTCCCGACCGCGTTCCGCTCCCGGCGTGAGGACTAATCAGGGCCCGGCCCAGCTGCGCCGCCCGATTGGCCGGCTACCCACAAACACGCGTGCGTCACCTTACCGTCTCGTATGAGCACGGGTCAGGTGAACGGCGGAGGGGCGCTCGGGGCGTCGGTGCGCGCGGGTCCCCCACGCCACAGCGCCCGCCCCCGCTGGCCATCCTGGATTGCGCGGGCGAAGAGGTAGGAGATGAGTCCAACCGCGATCACGCTGAGCGAGATCAGCTGCTCGGTCCCGCCGCCATATCCGACCAGCCCCGGATGGGTAAAGCCAATCACGATCATGAACAGGTCAAACAGCCCCAGCAGCGCGGCGATCGGGATCCATACGCCTGGCAGCCGGATCGGGCGCGGAGCGTCAGGGCGGGTGCGGCGCAACAGTAGAAAGCCAGTCAGCGCGAACACCACACAGATCAGATAGCCGAGGTTGCTGGCGAAGATGATCCCGGCGACGTTGCTGACCAAGAACAGCACCAGCAGGTTGAACACGAGGTCCACAGTCATCCCCCGGGCGGGCTGGCCGCGGCGGTTGAGCTTATGTAGCTGGCGGACGGTCAGCCGGTCGGCCGCCATCCCGTACAGCGTCCGGCCCGAGTCGCTGGTCGCCGACCCCAGCGCGATCACCTGGGCAGCGCACACAACCGCGATCGCGACCCCGCCAAGCCCGCGGCCCAGCACCTGGGAGACCAGCGGGGCAAAGAAACCGAACGGGTTGGCCGCGATCGTGTGCTCGCCGACGGCCGCCGGGAAGATCGTCGTGCTCAGCGCCACCACCACGACCATCACCAGCGCCGAGCTGCGCAGCGCCCGCGCCACGTCGCGCTCGGGGTCGCGGTACTCCGGCGTGAAGGTCGCCCCAATCTCGGTGCCGTACGCCGTCCAGGAGGCGACGAACGCCCACGTGGTCAGGGTCACGATCACCCGCCAGGCGCTGTGTCCGGCGTTGAACGTGAGCGGAAACCGCAGCTGGCCTAGGAGCACCGGCCCGATGATGCACACGCCGGCGAGGATCACCAGCGCAGCGCCGATCACCAGATTGGTATGAACGACGGGCCTCAGGCCAGAGATGTTGATCAAATACACGCCGACGATCACCCCGGCGGCGATATAGGTCGCAAGCCCGACGTGGTTGCCGAGGATCGTGATCGTCCACGTCGCGTGCGAGAACCACTGGGCCTGCACCAGATCACCGACCACCAGCGACACCACCGCTAGCGTCAACGACCACCCCGCCCAGTAACCCCACCCCAACACGCCCCCCAGCGGAGCGCAATGCTCAGACCAGATCTCGCTTGCATACAGGGCGATCCCCCCGGGCTTGTTCGGGAACATCGCTGCCAGCTCGGTATAGATGAAGTTCTGCAAAAGCGCGATCAAGCTGGTGCCAACCCACACCGCCAGCGCACCGTAGGCGCCGATCGCCCCGATCTCATAGCCGACCAACGTAAGGCCGCTCATCGGGATCACCAGCGCCAGCAAAAACCCCCCGCGCCAGGTCAAAATCCGCGCAAACCCCACCGCACCGTCCGAACGATCCCGGGTCTGCGCTCGAAATGTCGCCACCGTTGTTCACCTCCGCCCGCCGGATCACCACCCGTCCCGGCAGCCGGTTGACTCCCGCTGCGCCGGCGACGACGCTACCACAGTCACACCAGTCGCCCAGGACCCCCGCTCGACACACGCCCGCCGTTTTGCTGGGCCCCATCGCCTGATTGACCTGAACACCCAATCCCCGCCCCACCCATTGAGTCACGAACAGGTGAATTACAGTGGCTGTATCGCAGAGCCGGAGGACCGGATGACTTAGCTGCGGTAGAGGAGAAGGCCCCTGCCAGGCTCCTGCTTCGTCGCCGCACCGGCTGTGAAGGCCGGGCTTCTGCTTCGCCCGCCGGTCGGGCCGAAGGAGAAGTGTTCGGTTGGCCCATCAGTGCCACGCTGACTGGCCGCGGTTGGAAGCAGCTGTCAGCTCGGCGCCAGGCGAATGCTCGGTGATCGCGCGTAGCGATCGTCTTTGCAGCCGAGTCGGCACGAGTGCGTACGTGGCATTGAGATAGTGCGGCTGCCGACGGCCACGATTACCAGATCGGGGAGGCCGTCAGAAGCGCTCCTGACCCGTCCGATTCGGGCGGCTCGCCAGCCCGTTGTTGCGTGGCGCCAACGCCGCTGGTTTGTGCCTCTTGTGGAAGCGACCGCCAGCTTCGAGGCCCGGCACTTCAAAGCAGCAGCCGAGGTCGTCGAGGCGTGCTGCTGCCTTACGCCTGGAGCAGTCGCGTCCGCGCAGCGGCTGCTTTGACCGACCACCAGCAGCGCCGCCGCTCGCTTGTCTTATCACCCAGAAGCAGGGGTTGCTTTCTCGCACGATGCAGTGACGTCGTCGCCCAAGTCTATTGCCGGGGTCCCGCACGACGAGTCTCGTTCTCGTCCCGACGAAAAGGCCGGGCTAAAGCGGCGGGACCTGGTTATTGACTCGCGGTCCGTGGTACAGGTGGTCGTGGTCCCTGCAGGCGGCCGGGAACGTGAACTGGACGCTGTCGCTGCGCACCCCGTTGTAGCTTGCGAACAGGGTCACGTCGCCGAGGGTGCCGACCTGGCACCGCGGGTCAGTGCTGCTGTGCACGCGGACGATGATCTTCATGATGTTCCCCGGTACATCCCACATCACCGCGTCGTGTGAGTGGTAGACGAGGTGGTGCTCGACCGTCATGATGATTAGGCGGTCGGGCTGGTGGGGGACGCGGTCGACCTGGCAGAGGATCCCAGAGACGGTGTTGGCGGCCAGGCTGATATCACCGTGGCCGCGGGCGTAGCTGCCGGCCGCCCCCGTGATCGGCGCGCCCGTGTGGAAGCCCCATGGCGGAATTCCGCCGACGATCGGGATCTGAGCGCAGTACTGAACCCGGAATCCGGCAGCTGAGCCGGCCGTGCTGATCAGCGCCAGCAGCGGCGTCAGCACCAAGACTGCGAGTCCGACACGCCGCGTGACGTGGGTCCTCCGCATGCCGAGCGGACTATAGCCTCCGCGGCCAGGATGGGGAATCCGTCGGCGATCCGCCCGGCGATCGATGGTCGGCGGACCGGACTTGCGAGTCCGCCACCCGGATTCCAAGCCGGATAACGCCCGCTTCGCCCATCCGGCCCTCGGTGAGCCCGCAACGGCCGAGCGCGCAATATCGCCCAAACGCAGCGACGACCCCCACCGCTGGGACCGTGGCTGGTCAACCAAAGCAGCGACGACATGGCTGCCGGAACGGCACCATCGCGCTGCTGAAACCGGACAGCTCGAGTCATGCGACCACGTCGTCGGGGCGTGGCTGCTCCGTTGCCGTTGCGCTCGTCCAGGCCGGTCGGCTGCGGGCGACTCCCTGCGTGGCAAAGGAATAGCACCGCCGCCTCTCGCGCCGTCCAGCCGAACTCGGCCAGATCATGTGTCTCCTCGCCTCGGTCCCGCGTCATCTCCTCACGCGCGCACGTGGATAGCCTGTCCGGGTGTTTCGTGGATGGTCGGGGAAGGTCGTGGCGCTGTTCGTCGTCACGCTTCTAATCATCGTCGTGGTGGTCGTGGCCGTGTCGCGGGTTTGGACCGAGTACTCGGATCCGGCGCTGCGATGGACAGCGGTCGGCGGTGTACTCGCGGGCGGGGCCTTTCTCACCGCGATCTTGGGTGTGCCGGCGGCCGTGTATCAGCTCTTCACTGTCGAGCGGGAGGTGGCTCGTTTCACGACGGTCAGCGGGGCCGAGAAAAAGCTATTGCGCCAGCTAGATCGTGGCCTGGTCGTCGCGGAACTCGTGCACGCCGGGCCCGATGGCGGCAGTCTCCTGGACTATGTCGTGGAGACGTTGCAGGACGAGGACGCGCCGACGGATTTTCAGGGGTGGGTCGATCAGACCGCGAACGTGATCGGAGAGATTGCCGATGAGACCGAGGTTCGTCTGTTCCGGTTCACTGCTCGGCAGGTTCAGCCGGCTGATTAGATCGGACCCAAGCTCAGCTATCTGCGCAACGACCTATGGCCGAAGGTGCGTGCCGGGTACTGGGCCGACACTGGGAAGAACAAGCGTCAGCTCGCTGAGCCGAAGGACTCGAAAGAATGAGACTGTCGGCGAGTCCAGCGTGTTGCATCGTTTCCGTCTAGCGGCCTCCGAGCCCGCGGCAGATGAGCGGCCTCGCCTTCAAGGCGGCCACGCGGGCGGCACGACCAGCCGCCAGGATCATCGAGGACTGGCCTCCGGACTCCCACCGCAGGGCTCGTCTCGGCATGGCCGTCTCGATCACTGCCTAGCGTCGAGGCAGCTCGCGCGGCGCCGTCGACCCGGGCGACGACCGTCGCTGTTCCCATCGCGCCGGCCGTGACGTGGCGGGCAATCGCGTTCGTGGCAAAGGGATGGCGAACGTCGGCGTCAGCCAGCCAGTCTACGTCTCCGAAGCGATCACCACGTCCGCCGGGACTAGGTGCAGTTGTGCGTCTCGTCCTCTGCGCAAGGGATTCTCGGGGCGCTTCGGGCTGACGGTCCGCCTACGAACGGGGTAGTCAAGCTAGGCTACGACTCGGCGCTTCTGCTCATAGGGCAACCTGTTGTTGCCTCGACCGCCGTCGGGAGAGGGCCCGCTTACTGCTTGCCGTTGTCGGAGGGCCAATGAAAGACCAGCCCTTCCCGGCGGTGGTGGGGTGCCGCCAAGCGGCGACAGGACGTGGCCCCGTTTGAGGGCCTGTGTATGAGCATCCGTAACGGTATCTCCGGGTCGGGGCGCTGTCGAGTTGTCCCGAGCCATGAGGTGCAGTTACGGATGGATGGAAGGTACGCCGGCGTCGTTTGGGCGTCGCAGAAGCACGAGGTGTTCGTCGCCGATGCGGCGGGCGAGAAGTTGCTGGCCGCCACGTTCGCGCATGGCGAGAAGGGGCTGCGGTCGTTGTGCTGGCAGCTGGTGGGCTTGAAGGTGCGGCTGGTCGCGGCCTGGCGGCCGGACGGGCTGCTGGTCGAGCGGCTGCTGGACGCGGGCCTGCGGGTGCTGGTGCTGCACCCCAACCAGGTCGCCGCGGCCCGTGACCGGTTCCGTGTATCGGGCGGCAAGTCCGATGGGTTTGACGCGTTCGTGCTGTGCGAGCTGGCGCGCACCGATCATCATCGCTTCCGGGTGTTGGAGCTCGACTCGGACGCCACCAAGGCGATCAGGGCGCTGACCCGCGGCCGGGAAGGTCTCGTCGGCGCCAGGACGGCGCTGGTCACCAGCTGCGGGCCGAGCTTGAGCGCTTCTGGCCCGGGCCGCTTGGCCTGTTCAGCGATCTGCATAGCCAGATCTCGCTCGTGTTCCTGGAGCGGTATCCCAGCCCGGCCGCCACTTCACCCGGCCGGGCTCGCCCGGCAACCAGGCAACCAATCCGGGGCACAGCCCCAGAACCCCAAGCATCGCGCGGCTCATCGCCGTCCGCCCTCCCGAGCGCGCGCTCGCACTTCACCCTCCACACCCGGGCCTTGACACCCGCCGGCCCTTCATGGATGACACAGGACGTCTTCCGTGCGGAGCGGCGGTCCCCCCCGAGACGCGTGCTTGTGGCCCGCTGCGAGCACCTCGGTGACCGCGTTCGAGATCGCCGCGTTCCGCTGAAAGCACAAGTCTTGCGTACCCGCTGGCGCCAGGTAGTTGAGGAGCACTCGCTCGCTGTGAGGAGTTACTTCTCTTTAGTTGAAGGCATGACGCCCTTCTCTGCGTTCACGCCTACGTACCTCCAAAAGGGGGGGCGGGAGCAACACTACAGCTCACGTTGTTGACGGTCCCGTCGGGCATCGTTGTGTGGCAGAAATATGCGCCGGCGTAGGCGGCGTTCGTTGCCACGGCGCCGGCGAGGTTGGCGCCGGCGAGGTTCGCGCCGGCAAAGCTGGCGCCGGGGAAGTCGGCGTAAGCGAGGTTGGCGCCGATGAGGTTGGCGCCGGCAAAGCTGGCGCCGGGGAAGTCGGCGTAAGCGAGGTTGGCGCCGCCGAGGTTCGCGCCGGCGAGGCTGGCGACCTGGAGCTTGGCAGTCGCGAGATTCGCGTAGGCGAGGTTGGCGCCAGCAAGCGTGGCCCCGTTGAGGTTGGTCGCCACGAGGTCGGCATAGGAGAGCGCGGCCTGATGGAGGTCGGCGTGGTGGAGGTCGACCCCGTCACATTGTGTGTATGGCTCAATGATGCAGCCGTTGACGATCGGCGCGGTGTCGTTCACCTTGCCGCAGGGACCCAGCACGCGGTCGCCGGGGTCGGCGACCACGATGCTGTGGCGCGAACCGCAGATGACAGTGTCGTCGGCGTGGCCGTCGCGGACATAGACGTAGTCCCATCTGCGTTCGCTGTCGGTGCCCGTGAGGACAACCGCCGGGCCGCTGGTGTCGATGATCGTGTCCGCTCCCGGGCCACCATCCAGGAAGTCGCGTCCGGGGCCGCCGATGAGGACGTCGTTGCCCGGCCCCCCGTAGAGCTGGTCGTTCCCCGATCCTGCGTAGAGCCGATCGTTGCCCCCTCCCCCGCGGATGACGTCGTTGCCCGAGCTACCCCTCAGCGTGTTATTCCCCGGGGTGCCGAGCAGGGTGTGATCGGTGCGGTCTAGGAAAAATATCTCGCTCCCATCGACGTGGCAGTCGCCGACCGTGGTGCGGCAGTCCGCGGATGGGACGTTGAAGTTGCTGATCATCAGGTCGGCGAGGAAATCCCCGATCCGGGCGCCGCTGTTTAGGACGTCGTAGTCGACGTAGTAGAGATCCGATGTCAGGAAGTGGTACACCCCCTCGAAGTCCTGATAGTGGGTGGCGCTCGGTTCGAGCACCGATCCGATCGGTGGCGTTCCATCGAAAGTTCCGTTGACCTTCACCAGCTTGATCGGCGCACTACTCATGTTGTAGACGTGGAACCCGTCGGTCAGATCCGCGCTCGCAGCGGCAGGCCACAACGCCGCGGTGCCAAGCGCCGCGGAAATGATCGCGGCCGGAAACACCACCCGGCCACGCCGAAGCGATCGGTGGCGCCCGCGCGCGCTGAAGCCGAGACGACAACGGTGGAGGATTCCACCCAAAAACTTCGCAACCCCACTACTCATCAGCTCGATACGCCCACATAACACCCGGTCCAGGCGCAGCATCCCATGTGGCATGAGCGCCTGGCGAGCTAAGTTCAGTGCGTCCATCGTCGCTCGGGCGGGCTGATCTGTCAAGCCCGCCGCGCCGAATCACCACGGGGCGGATCTGTTCGCGACGAGGAACCATCCCGGACGATTTGGCGTCTCACCGCAGCCCAAGGGGCCATTCGCTACTCCCTCCGTGTTCCCTCGAACCCGATGATGATGATCGGCACGCCAGCCAAGTCACAGCGGGAAGGTGCCGCCGCTCGCAAACCAGACCTCCCGCCGACGTCGATCGCCCACCCGCTCCTCACGCCTCTGTGAACGAGGGCCGGCTGTCAAGCCCCGAGGACGAGAATTTGGGATCTGATTTGTCCTGCGGTGGAGGTCAGGGTGCGCGGGTGGGTTGGTGATGGTGTGGAGTGGTGCCCATGTCTCTATCGCTTCGTGACCTTCGAGGACCGGGTGTTATCGGGGCTCGCTCCGGTGGCGCATGTCAAAAATGGACTGTCAGGCAGTTAGGCGAGAAATGGCGCCTGCCTGAGCGAAGGGCTTAAACGGCTGGTTGCGGGTCAGCATTTACCAGATCGCCTCGGTCAGTTTGCAGCGAGCTCGATCTGGGCGATCTTCGCGCCGCGCTGGCGGCCCAGGCGGCGCTTGGTGCCCTGGTAGCGCTTTTTGTAGAGCGGATGCGAGGAGGCGGCGATCGCTGCCTGCATCAGCCCCCGGCGCAGGTATCGAGGACCGTGCTTGGAGATGGGCCCCCGGCGGTCCACCTCACCGGACTGGCTCACCCGCGTGCTTAGGCACGCCGCCGCGCTCGACGAGCTCGACGCCGGCTGAAAGGAGTGGTCCCGCTCACCACGCCCGCGCAGCCGCTTTGCCGCTGACGCAGTTGTCCAGCGAGCTGTCCTCAGACGGCTACTCCCGGCGATTGCAGCCACGAGCTGCGCGCCGGCCAGGCGACCGCTGTCGGACACAAGCGGCCACGCAGGCGGCGACAGGGTCAGATACCCGCGCTGACAGGAAGGCGGGTCCCGGCCCTCTCGTCACAAGAGACGTGCTTGTCGCCAGTTGCGCAACCCGCGCACGGGAGGGAAGTCGGCGTCCCGCCGGAGATGCTCGCGGCACCTCCAGGGCAGGTCTCTCGTGACCGGTCACTCGGTGCTCAGCGCGACCGACCGGGCGCTGCCGCTTCGCGCCTGGAGCAGTCACGCCTACCCGGCTACCGCTGCGGCCCAAACTCGATAACGCTCTGCTACCGACGTTCAGGACTGCAGGAAGGCCAGCAGGTCCGGGTTGATCGTCTCAGCTTGCGTGGTCGGCATGCCATGCGGGAATCCTTTGTAGGTCTTTAGCGTCCCGTTCTGCACGAGCTCCGCGGACAGTGGTCCGGAGTCGGCGTAGGGAACGATCTGGTCGTCGTCGCCGTGCATGACCAGGACCGGCACCGTGATCTTCTTGAGATCCTCGGTGAAATCGGTCTGCGAGAAGGCGACGATCCCGTCGTAGTGCGCCTTCGCGCCACCCGTCATCCCCTGGCGCCACCAGTTCTCAATGATCGCCTCAGAGGGTTCGACGCCCGGCCGGTTGAAACCGTAGAACGGACCTGCGGCCAGCTCACGGTAGAACTCCGACCGGCGCGTGGCGACCTGGACCTGAAAGCCGTCGAACACGCTCTTGGGCAGACCGCCTGGGTTGGCGTCGGTCTGCACCATGAGCGGCGGGACCGAACTGATCAGGACCGCTTTCGCCACACGGCTCTCACCGTGTCTCGCGATGTAGCGCACGACCTCGCCACCACCGGTGGAGTGTCCCAGGTGAGCAGCGTTCTCTAGATCGAGATGGGCAACCACCGCGGCCAGATCATCGGCGTAGTGGTCCATGTCGTGACCGACGCCGATCTGCGTAGAGCGTCCGTGCCCACGTCGATCGTGAGCGATCACTCTGAAGCCATGCTGCAAGAAGAACAGCATCTGGGTGTCCCAATCGTCAGCCGACAACGGCCAGCCGTGGCTGAAGACGATCGGTTGGCCCGAGCCCCAGTCCTTGAAGAAAATCTCGACGCCGTCGGTCGTAGTGATCGTGCCCATGTGCGCTGCCTCCTTTGGTCCTAGCGCGGAAGGCCCGCGTAGAGCACGAACATACACCGACACGTTGATCGCGCCCACCGGCGGTGCCGCCGCCAGGCACGTGCCAAGCCGAAAGCGGGTCCAAGCGCCCCTCTGGCGTCAGACCTCCTCCTCGCCAAAGGCGCGCATCGCCACGGCGTCGAGCGCCAGGCGCCGTGATGGCACACCTCAGTGGCCCTGCTTTCCGGCACGAGCAGCACTACGCGCTTGCTGGAATCTGGCTAACCCTCGGACGAGAACCAGCGCTATGACCAGACTGCTTCTTGCTCGCGAAGGAGAAGGCTCACTACCGGAGGCAGCCGCGCGCGCAGCTCTTAGGGCGCAGCAGTGCCTTTGACGGGGCGACTGCTTTTTGTCCGCCGGTCGAGGCAGGTCGCGCCGCTGCTTTGGCGGCGCCTCGATCACCAGGCGGATAGCACCCGGCGCGATCGCTTGGCCACGGCCCCAGTCGTCTCGCCGCGGCTGGCGGACGGCTGCTTCACCCCGGCGATGCACAAGCCGAGCCGCTCGAGGCCGGCGGCATCTGCCGCGCTACTGCTCCTCTACAGCCCTCGGCCGACCTCCCGCCCGAAGCGATCGTCCCGCGTCGGCCGTCCGCGTGATCGCTATGCGCGGAACGCGATTGCGCTGTGCCGGCCAGTCCCAAGATCGCGTTTGCGCCCGGTGTCAAACTGCCGCGCGGCCGTGATCACGACGCGCTCGCTGGCCCCATGCGTACCCCCCTGCTTCGGTGGCCAGCTGCTGACGCAGGACAGCCCGTCGACCAAGACGGAAGCGGACACGGTGGCCCGCCGGCGGTGCCGGCGGGCACTGCAAGATTTCGCCTATGGGATGCCCGACGAATTCGTACTCCTACGCAGGGTCCTCACGGGTCACCAGGACGGCAAAGATCGCTGTTAGGGAGTTTGCGACAGCGGGACCTGCGTGTCGCCTGATCGTGCCCGTCCTGCAATACCACGTCGACGAGGCCAGGACTCTCGCGTGCTCCCGGCTGGGCGCTGATGGCAGGCTGCTCCAGGTGCGGATAGTTGGCGGCGCCACGTCGTCGTGCAAGCATTACTGTGATGACCGAGATCGGCTCGGCAGATGGCGTCCCTACGGACGGCACGCCATATTTCGGGCAACTGGGCCAGCTCGTGTACGACGAGAGCGTGGACCGGGTGCAGTGCCACCTCTGCGGTGGCTGGTATCGCTGGCTCGGGGGTACACATCTAAGTCGCACCCACGGCTGGACGCTCGACGATTATCGCGACGCCTTCCGCCTGCCAAGGCAGCTGCCCACGACGGTGCCGAGCCTGAGCGAGACGAGGCGCCGCAGTGCCGCGATGCGAATCGGTCGCAATGGGTTCGCTGTGGGTGGCCCTTCGCGCAAAGGCGCCACGCGGGATCGGATCAGGCCGTGGCAGTCGCTGGCCGTCCGCGCGCCCGAGCTAGTGAGAGAGCTGCATCCGACGCGAAACGCAGATCTGGATCCCATAGAGCTTGCGTGGGCCGCGAATCGGAGAGTGTGGTGGCGCTGTCAGGCCTGCGGGAATGAATGGAGGGCGCTGGTGTCCTCGCGTACGGCCGGCCGCGGTTGTCCTCAGTGTGGGCGCCGCAAGGGCAGCGCTGCCATGGCGAACACCAAGCGTTGCGTTGTCGCGCGTCAGTCGGTGGCCGCTCTACGTAAGGATCTTCTAGCCATCTGGGACGACCCCAGTCTCGATCCTTCGACAATCGCTGTCCACTCAGCTCAGCGCGTCTGGTGGCGCTGCCTGGCCTGCGATCGCCGCTGGCAGGCGACCGTCAACAACCGCAGTCGCGCCGCGTACTACCTCTGTCCGACCTGCTCGCGGTCCGAGAGCGCTCGAGCCAGCGGGTGAACGGTGTGGCGAAAAACCGTCCGATGAGTTCCTGACGGCGGCCGAGGTGGCGACGATCCTTCGAGCTGAACCATCAAGCACCCCCTTTCCAGCTAAATCTAATAGCCGCCGTCGGACCAGAGCTGGGTCTCTGGAGGCTGCTAAGCGGGAGGGGGGAGCCCCGCGCTGCCGCCGGTCGCCATCCTGGCCACGGGACTCTTGATCGCGCTCCTTGCCGTCCCTCCTTCACGGGTCAGGAAATGGGGCAGGAACGCACTGGAAAGCAGCCGAATGCTGTCTTGGCACTGACATGTCGAGTTACTGTCTCGGAAGATCGAAGTGCTTGCAGACCGAGACCAGCCGAATCTGCGGGAATTCCCAGGGACCCCGCCAGATTCCCACGTGTAACCAAAGGTTTGCGCAGCTTCGCTACACGAGCAGCACGCTGGTGTTGATCGTCGGTAGCTCGCGGACCTCATGGAGGTTTTGGTAGATCCACACGCCCATCGGGCCGAGCACTTCCGACTCGCGCAGCTGGACACGGGCGGCTTTGCAGGCAGATCCCGGAGGGTGAGCACGATCGCGTGGACCACAAGTAGCAAGCCGTCCTGGGAGTCCAAGCGCGAACACTCGAGCCCCCGTCTACGCCTCACGTCATCGTTATCGGCGCAGCGGTGTCGTGCCGCAAGCTCGGCGTGAACGCCTCCTGTATCCACGCGGCATGGAGTTCGTTGGGCGCGAAGTGCGCGTAGATAGCTGTTGTGGCGGGATCGGCATGCCCGAGCCAGCCTTGAAGCGTCCTCATCGAGACGCGTGGATCGCGCGCCATCATCGTGCCGAATGTGTGGCGTAGATCATGGAAGCGAATACGGCGCACGCCGGCGCGCTGCAGCGCTAGCTGGAAGCGCTTAGACACCGCCGAGCCATCAAGGGGCAGGCCTGTTCCGCGCGGATGGGCAAACACGGGGTCCTCGTCAGCCTGGTAGGGAGTGATCTCCCACAGACGCTGGAGCTCGGCGGCGACGCGATCCGCCAGCGGCACGTCCCGCCGGGAGCGCTCTGACTTGGGAGTGTCTTCGCGGCCGCCAACGAAAGTTCGGACAACACGGATCTTGTGAGCGGCCCAGTCGACGTCTCTCCACCGCAGGCCGAGCAGCTCGCCTCTGCGCATCCCAGTCATGGCCGCCGTCAGGACAAGCGCTCGCTCCACCCGACCAAACTCATCGTCGGGCATGGCTCGCAGGACGGCTTCGAGCTCTTCCAGCGTGAGAAATCGAAGCTCATCTGGCTCGCTACGAGGCTTACGCGGCTTCTCGTACCCGGCGACCGGATTGCTCCTCGCCCATCCCCTCTTTCTGGCCGTCTCGAGGATCGCGCCAAGCAGTCCGAGCACGTTGCGCCTGGACTGGGGCTTCATCCGCTGACCCCGCAAGCTCCGATCAAGCGCCGCGACCTCCGACTCTGTGACGCGATCAACCCGACGTGGCGCGAAGGCCGGCAGCAGGTGGGCCCGGAGCAAGGAGCGGTACCCCCGAAGCGTCGAACGCTTCAGCCCTTGATTCTCCAGCTTCGCCAGATGCGCCTCCGCGGACTCCTCGAACGTGCGCCTTTCATTTCGCGAAACGACGGTGTTCGTCTCCCCCACCATCCGGTGAAGAGCACGGGACGCCTGCGCCTGGGTCAGACCGTCCCGAGACCCACGCGTACGCTTCGGCCCCAGCTTGCGTAGGACCTGCCGGCCGTCCGCGGCGTACCACTTGCCGTAGTAACTCTCGCGCCCCGTCCTATCGGTGCGCACAAACAACGCGCCGGTGCCCCGGGGTCGCATCGGTTTCTGGGACCGAGGGTTGATGGGCTCGCTCGAGATACTAATCAAGATACTAAAGTGAGCGGATCTCAGACCATTTCAGGGACCGTCAAACCCTATAACGAAAGGGTTTTGGATCCAAACGGTACCCCAAGAATCATTCTACGGAACCGAAGGTCGGGAGTTCGAATCTCTCCGGGCGCGCTAGGAAACCCTGCTAATGCGGGGGTTTGCTTTCCTCCTCCAGCGGACCCCACTTCGTGCAATCGCCCGCGCTTGACACGAGGTCGGCTCCTGCTCTCCCGGCCCGACTCGGAAGCGACCGGCGCATCCTGGACCGGTTCGTGGCTGTCCCTTGTCCTCCAACTTGCATTCCTGGGCCGGCTCGTGCGAGGCGCCTGCGTTCGTGAGGATGCGGTAGTCAACGTTCGGCGAACGTGACCGCCGCGCCAACTCCCGCATTGCGTGCGGGAGCGGTCGTCTCGTCGTCGAGCGGACGATCGTGAGCTTGCAGGAGCATTCGCGCGTGGGTCGTGGCGACCGGCCCACGCTCGTGGGCGACTCAAGCAAGTCGACGGGCGGCGCCCGGGAAGTTGGGCTGACTGGTGCTTCTCCGTTGGAGTGCATCCGAGAGCATCGCGGCTAGCGGTCGCGCGGTTCCCGCTAAACGGGGCCGCCGGTAGCCGCTGGCTCGAACATGGGGTGGTTGGGCGGGTAGCTCTGCCTGCGCGGTGTTGGCGGCGCGGCAGCCCGTTCGGGCACCGTTGGTGCGGAACAGAGTGGCTGTGTTGCGATGGGTCAACTGACCGTGCCCGCCAGCCTCCCGGACCCGGCGCCATCGGTCGGGTTCGGATTTCCAGGGCCGCCGCGATGCTTGATACGTTCGCGCGCGACGGATAGGAGCGACCATGCAGCGAGCGCTTCGGGGGTCGTGCTGTTGACGCTGGCCTCGGGCCAGTTTTTGATGACGCTCGACAGCTCGGTGATGAACGTGTCGATCGCGACGGTCGCCAAAGATGTGGGTACGACGGTGACGGGGATTCAGACGGCGATCACGTTCTACACGCTGGTGATGGCGTCGTTGATGATCACGGGCGGGAAGCTCGGTCAGATCCTGGGTCGCAAGCGCGCGTTCGCGATCGGGTGTGTGATCTACGGTTGCGGTTCGTTCATCACCGCGATCTCCCAGAGTCTCGCCGTGCTGATGTTCGGATGGTCGTTCCTGGAGGGTGTTGGTGCCGCGTTGATCTTGCCCGCGATCGTCGCGTTGGTGGCGTCGAATTTCGAGCCGGCGGGGCGGCCGCGGGCGTATGGGCTGGTCGCGTCGGCGGGCGCGATCGCGGTGGCCGCGGGTCCGCTGATCGGCGGGCTGTTTACAACCTACGCGTCGTGGCGGTGGGTGTTCGTGGGCGAGGTTCTTATCGTTTTGGCGATTCTCGCGGTCGGGCGCCGGATGGCCGATGTCCCGCCGCAGACGCGCCCGCGGCTGGATCTCGTCGGGACCGCACTGTCCGCGTTGGGCCTGGGGCTCGTGGTGTTCGGAATCATCAAGGCAGGTTCGTGGGGGTTCGTTCAGCCCAAGCCGGACGCCCCGCAATGGCTGGGCCTGTCACCGGCGATCTGGCTGATGCTCGGCGGCGGGATCGTGCTGTGGCTGTTCTTCAGGTGGGAGAACCGCCGACTCGCCGGCGGCCTCGAACCGCTGATCAATCCCTCGATCCTGTTGAACCGGACGCTACGCGGGGGGCTCACTTCGTTCTTCTTTCAGTACCTGCTGCAGGCCGGGCTGTTCTTCGCGGTACCGCTGTTTCTGTCCGTTTCGCTCGGGCTATCTGCGATCGCGACCGGCGTGCGCCTGTTGCCGCTCTCGATCACGCTTCTGCTGGCTGCTGCCGGAATCCCGAAGGTCTTCCCCAACGCCTCACCGCGCAGGGTCGTGCAGATCGGCTTTCTATCTCTGTTCGCTGGGCTGGTGGTGATGGTGGGGGCGCTCGATGCCGGCGCCGGACCGGAGATCGTGACCTGGCCGATGCTGCTTGCCGGCCTGGGGATTGGCGCGCTCGCATCGCAACTCGGGAGCGTCACCGTGTCATCGGTCCCGGACGACGAGAGCGCCGAGGTAGGCGGGCTGCAGAACACGGTTACGAACCTTGGCGCGTCGATCGGCACCGCGCTCAGCGGGGCGGTGCTGGTCGCCGCGCTCACCACGACACTGATCGCCGGCATCCAGAACAACCCCGCCGTCCCCGCCGACATCAAGTCCAAGGCCAAGACCGAACTGGCCAGCGGCGTCCCGTTCCTATCCGACAAGGACCTCCACGCTTCCCTCGACAAGGCCGGTGTATCGAAGGCAACCGCCGACGCGATCGTCGAGGAGAACGCAAACGCGCGCATCCAAGGGCTGCGCACATCGTTGTCAGTCATCGCCGTCATCGCGCTAATGGCGTTGTTCTTCAGCCTCAGCATCCCAACCGAGCAGCCTGCGGCGGCCCGCTCAGAGGAGCACGACGACGCTCGCGGAACCTCGGCTGCCGGCCTCAGCTCGACAGCTCAATCAGACCATTGATCCCCAGCAGGCCGCCGAGCACGGGAGCGCTGCACCGGACGTTTGGCGGCGGTGGATAAACGGGCGTCAGCTGCATTTCGAGGCGCTGGCGTTCAGGAAACTCTTGACCGAGTTCACCATGCTGGTCGCATCGCCCGTGAGTGTTGCGATCTGCCCGGCCGAGGGGTTTCGAAGGAAGCGCTTTGACTTGCGACTGCAAGTCGCTGACCCCGCTACTCGCATTCAGGTTTGTCACTCCCTTGACCGAGTGCTCGAGGTTGGTTCGGTCCGAGCAGTACGTCGGCTTGCTGCTACCGCAACCGGTAAGGGCAACTAGTCCGACCGCGACCACGCATGCGAGGCGCGCAGCGACCCGAGACACGTTTGTAGCCTGGTGGCGCAGGAGCCATGACGCTCATATTTCTTCTGACTGGGAGTGATCGATGGCGGCGGTGCCTTCGATGAAGTTGATGACGCCGACGAGCCCCAACATGAATCCTGCAAAGGCGCGCCATCCGTAGCCGGAGTCGCCTTCGGAAAATCTGCTCTGTTCTGCGGCTACGGTGTTTGGAGTGGTGCAGAGTGAACGGCCACGACTTCCTCCCAGATGTCTGGTTTCCGCCCGCCGATCGCGCACCCCAAATGCTCGCTGCGGCCCGATCGGCGGGAACCGCCTGGGCCATGACCTCTCGATCCAACGATCGGCGGACCAGCTGACGGTGACCATGTCACGGTGAGTCCGCGGCGCTTCGCTGGACCGCTACCCGGGGTTAATCACCCTGGTGAACGTGAAATCAATCCGGCGCTGTTCCCCTGGGCAACATCAGGCCGCACGTCGGCGGTGAGGACCCGACGGTTGCTGTCGGAGACGCTCAGCGGGCTTCGGCGGTTTCGAGGGCAGTCGCGCTGAGGAGCGTCAGCCCGAGGCTATACATCCGTTGCAAGATTGCCTGCAGCTCGGCTTGATCGCGAACGGGGCCGACCAGCACCGTCGTGCCGTGGGTCCGGGTGAGCGTCATGCCCTGGAACGCTGGAGCGAGTACGTCGCTGAGCTCTCCCTCGACGGTCAATCTGTACTTTCGAGGCGGCACCTCCCGAGCATGGACCCGCCTCTCTGATATGAAACCGTCAGGCGACGTTTCACATAGGTGATTTCGATTCCCAGCGACGACGAGCATGTCCGCAGGAGGCGCCGCGTCCGCCGTAGAGGCTCGCGCGTGCGGGCGCGGATCAAGCGCGTTCACCCATGTGATTGTCCGCGCTGCGCTGGATGCGGCGGACCGGGGGTGCAATCCTCGCCAGATGACTGGGACCGACGTGCCCAGCGACACCGGGTCGACTGACGCCGAGGCGAAGGCCGAGCGATCGGCGGAAGGCCCCGACGATGGGTCGATCTCTCGCCGGCGGTTGATTGCGGTTGACGCGTTGATCGTGCTCACCACCGTGCTCGGGGTGGTTGCGATGGTGTCGATATGGGCGAATCGGTTGCTGTTCAACCCCGACAACTGGGCGCGGACGAGCACGCAGCTGCTTCAGAGCGCCAACGTTCGCTCCGCCGCCGCGAACTATGCAGCTGATCAGCTATACGCCAATGTGAACGTCGCGGCGCTGATCAGATCGGGGCTGCCACCGCGGCTACAGCCGCTGGCCAGCCCTGCTGCGGGGGCGCTTCAAAACGCGGTGGTGAAGGGCGTGGACCTCGCGCTAACCCGGCCCAGGGTCCAGACGCTGTGGGCGCAAGCCAATCGTGCGGCCGACGAGTCGTTCATCGCGATCGTCAATGGCGGCAAAGGCGCGGTCAAGGTCAACGGCGGGGCGGTGACGCTCGACCTGGCCTCGGTCGTCAACACGATCGCGGGCCGCCTGGGGCTGCCACCGGATCTCGGCGCCAAGCTTCCCAAGTCGATCGCGAACCTGACCGTGTTCAAGGCAAATCAGTTGAAGTACGTGCAGAACGGGGGCAAGGCGCTGCGCGGGCTCGCGCTGTGGCTGACGATCCTGGTGCCGCTGCTCTACCTGCTGGCGATCTTCCTCGCCCGCCATCACCGGCGCCGGACGCTGATGTCGGTGGGATTCTCGATCGTGTTCGCAGGGTTGCTCGGGCTGGCTGTCCGCAGGATCCTGGATATCGCGCATCACCGATTCGCTCGTCAGCGACGCCTCGCTGCGCCCGGCGGTGAGGGACGTGGTGACAATCGCGACCTCGATCTTCGGCACGATCGCCGGCGCGTTCATCCTCGTCGGGATCGTGGCAGTGGTAGCGGCTTGGTTCGCTGGCCCGGCTCGCCTCGCTACAGCCGCACGTCAAGCGATCGCTCCGTTCTTGCGCGAGCAGCCGGTCGGGACGTTCGCGATCACAACCGCGGTGATGGTGCTTGTGTTCATCTGGAATCCGATTCCTGCCACCGGCACCCCGGTAGGCATCATCGTGTTCCTGGCGCTCGCGCTGTTCGGGACCGAGCTTCTGCGTCGGCAAACCGCGGCCGAGTTCCCCGACGCCCAGCCGGGTGACGCGAGAGCCGCGATCAGCGCACGGCTCCGGGCCGCCCGCGAACGCAGAGCAGCCGCCAAGGCACCCCCCACGCCTACCACGACCACGGTTACCCTGACCCAAGACCTCGAGCGATTGGCCGCGCTGCGCCGCGACGACGCGATCACGCCAGACGAGTACGACGCCGCCAAGGCGACCCTCCTGACGACAAACGCTAGAGCGCCAGCCTAGGTCGGGTGTCTCGGCGCCCCAAGCGTTGGACAGGCGCCTGACCGCTTCGATCCCTGCTTACGATGCTCGCTCGATCTGCTCGCCGGTGCTAGCAGGTGATTGCGTTTCCCGGCGAAGGCCCAGCGTCTCGGCGCGAGCGACCGCGTCCGCGCGCGCGTTGACGCCAAGCTTGCGGTAGATCGAACGCGTATGCGAACGAACGGTGTTGGGTGAGAGGAACAGTTTGTCCGCGATTTGTCGAGCCGATAGGTCCGAGGCCAAGAGCTGGAGCACTGTCAGCTCCGCCTCGCTAGGTGCTTCGAGAAGCTCGCCGTCCCCGGCGCGATCCTTCGCTTGCGCGAGCTCTCGCTCGATGTTGGCAACGAGGACCGGGAGTCGGCCGCTGTCTGCGAGCTCGGCAAGCACCTCGCGCGCGGACCGCAAGGCGATGGCGGCCTCGTCAACACGGCCACGGCGACAGCGGACGCGAGCGAGCAGCGCCAATATCCAGGCGTTATTGACGGTCGCTACCTCGTCGCGGAACAAGTGCTCGGCATGGGCGAGCTCGCGCTCGGCTTCAGCGAGGTTGCCCTCCTCCGCGTGCACGCTGCCAAGCGCGGCGGAGGCGTTGGCACCCAGCCAGCTACGACTGCTCGCGACGCCGCCGAGGAGGGACTTCGCGATCTCCGCGTGGGTCCGAGCCGATGTAAGCAACCCCCGTTCGGCTGCAACGAGCGCCAGCGTGGACTGGGCGACGGCATGGCCGGGCACCCGTCGCTCAATGTCGGAATGTTCGACGGCACGCAGCGCAGCCGCCCACGCCTCATCGAGGTCGCCCGCAAAATACTGGGCCCGCGCGTAACCGGCCAGCGCCGCCACGAGGCCCTCGTCCGCCCCGGCCTGCGCGATTTCGACTGCCCGGCGACCCTGTAGCACTGCCTGGCTGACGTCGCCGTCGACAGCGGCCGCGCGGACCATGGCCGCGACACACTGGACGTATGGAGTGAAGCGCTCGGGACGCTCAAGCCTCGCGCGATCCGCGAGCCGCAGGAGATGCCGGCGCTCGAGCGTGGCCTGACCGATCATCGCCGCAGCCGTCGCTGCGCCGACGGCCAGTTCCGGGTGCTCGACAATCTGTTCGTCAGGCAAAGTTTGCACCCAGCGCAGCAGCGTTCGGGCGGTGCCGTTCCTAATCATCGACAGGTGATGCTCGACGAGCAGGTCGGCGACGAGCGGGTGGTCCCCGGCCGCAACGGCATGTTCCACCGCTTCCACGAGCAGCGCTCGTGAGCGTAGCCACCTCGCCGCGCGACGATGGATCACCTGCGCGGCTTCAGGGGCCACTGCAGCTAGCTGGTATCCCGCGAACTCCGCAAACAGCGAATGGACGCGAAACCAGCCTCCATGCTCGAGCCGAACGAGGAAGAAATTCGACCGTTCGAGCTCTGCCAGTACCGACGCCGAGTCCGAGCGGCCGAAGACCCCGTCACACAGCTCGGCGGTGAACCGTCTCAAGACAGACGCCCGAAGCAGGAACCAGCGGGCGTTATCGTCGAGCGAAGCGATTACCTCGCGGCTGAGATACTCGACGACGAAGCGATGGTCTCCCCCGAACTCGCGTGCCGCCAGATGCGGATCCTCTACCCGGCGCAGCCAGTATCCGGCTAGAAACACCGCGGCGGCCCAGCCTTCGGTCCGCGCACAAAGTGTCTCGACCTCCTCGCCCTCGAGATCGATCCCTCCCCGCTCGACCAGCAGCTCGTAGGCTTCCGCCGCCGTGAAAGCGAGCTCCGCAGCGCGCACTTCGGCAAGACCGCCGCCCGCACGCAGCTGCGCAAGCGCGAGCGCCGGATCGATGCGGGTGAGCATGATCAGACGCGCGTTTGCCGGCAGGTGATCGAGGGCGTAGTCGATCGACGCCAGGCACTCGGGGTCCGTCACGGCGTGGACGTCATCGAGCACGAGCACCAGCTCGTCCCCGAAAGCGGCGATCCCATTCATGAGCTCGTCGACGGGATTACCGATCGCGCCCCCGGGCCCGCTGAGCCGTCGCAGCGCGCGAGCCCCGAGACCCTGACGAACGCGATCGACCGCGACTGCGATGTACGTCCATAGGCGAACCGGGTCGTTATCGCCAGCATCGAGCGTCACCCAGGCAAGCGGAGCCCCTCGGTCCGCGCACCAGGCCCGCACCGCAGTTGTCTTCCCATAGCCGGCCGGCGCCGCGACCAGGGTCAGCTTGGCTTCCCGACTGGCATCGAGCGCCCGCGCGATACGCGGCCTATGCACTATGCCGCTGCGCTGTCGCGGCGCTGCCAGTTTCGCCTCGGCGAGAGGGATCGGGTGGTCCCGGAGAGGATTAGACCCTGCGCCTTCGTCCTCCATAGCGGCCGTGCTCAAGTTTTGCCTTGAGACCGGGATCGTCACACGGATTTCTTTCGTAGGAAGATTGCCCCTGAAGGTTCCGACCCGGGACTCTGTTCAGTAGCACCATACCAGGCGAGGCAGCAGGTTCACGCGGGTGGTGCTCCTCTTGCTGACGGCCTCCTTGAACCCAACGCTGCTCGCCGCTACGATCGTCATGCTGCTGCTTCCAAGTCCAGCGAAATTGATGTTGGGCTATCTGCTCGATGCGCTCTTCGTGAGCATCACGCTCGGACTAGTGACCGTCTTCAGCCTGTCCGACTCCAGGGCGGCCACGACAACCGAGAACACAGTAAGCCCGGCAGTAGAGATCGCGTTGGGCGCACTTGCGCTGCTCGCCGCATTCGTTCTCTGCGGCGGCCGCTATGACCGCCTCACCGAGCGCAGGCGAGCCCACAAAGCCGCGAAGCCAGGCAAGGCCCCGCCGAGGTGGCAGCAACAGCTGAGCAAGGGTTCCTCCGAGAGCACGTTTGTGATCGGAGCGCTACTCACACGCATCTTCGCGGTCAGAGGGCTCGTTGTGATTGGCGTGCTACTCATCATCAAGGGTCTCATCGGACTATTGCACTGATTTGCCGTATCACGGCATAAGAGACTCGACTCCCTCCCGCACGAAGAACCCGCCGATCGCGAGTGCCAGGACAGGAAAGACCACCCGCTCGTGCTTCAAAAGCCAGCGGTGAAGCATCCCTAATAGCGCAGCGCCACGGATCGGCATGGCAACGTACGCCGCGATCGGGATCAACACGCCAGCGGCACCGATCCCAACGAACACACAAACGGCCAGCCAAACGAGCAAACCATCTGCGTGACTTCGAGCCACCGAAAGTGCTGCGCCGAGCGAGAGCGCCAGCACTTTCGGGTTGGCGCAAGAAAGGACTACCCCCAGCGTCGCTGAGTCGACCGGCGTGAAGCGATCAACGCGGTCGAGCCAGGAAGGATGCAACCTCCCCGGTCTCCGCTGCAACCACCATTTCACCGCGACCGCGACAAACCCTCCGCCAAGGACCAGGTACACAACGCCGATCCATACAAGCCGAGAACGCGTGACTACCAGCCCGCTGACGAGAACCGCGAACACGACAGCGGAGAGAGCGACTCCCGTGACCCACCCGGCCGCAAAAAAGATCGCACTGGGGGAAACCCCGCGGCCGCTGAGAATGACCAGGATCGCTCCGATCGGAATCGGGCTTATCGCCACGCCAAACGCGAATACGACGGCATGCGCCACCAGCGCATAGGCTATGCGTGCCCGGCAGCGGAGTCCAGCCGATCGTGAGCAGTGATGTCAGCCGCTTCATCCCTCGGCTGCTGCTCGGGATTGGCAGGGAGAAGCATCGCGGCCATCAGACCGATCATGGCGAGCGCGACCAGGGCGAGCATCGCGAGTACGTACGACTGGTTTCCAGACGCGAGGTCCGATACGAGGATCGTCCCGGCGATCGCGGTCCCGAGCGATGAGCCGAGATTCGAGATGCTGCGAGAGAGCCCTGAGATCTCACCCTGTCTTTGTTCGGGGAAGGCGGATTGCACGATGTTGACCGACGGGGTCAGCATCACCCCCAGGCCAAGCCCGATCAGCAGCAGCCCGGGGGCGAACGCCCAGAGGTGAGCTGAGGACTTGACGAGCGCTAGCAAGACCACGACTCCGGCGATCGTAACGACGAAGCCGGCGCGGATCAGAGTCCGTTGCTGATACCTCTTAGCGAGCCTCTCTGCGGCGAGCGACGAGACGAGGATCCCGGCTGTCGCCGCCGTGAAGATCACCCCGGTCTTGATCGCGCTGAATCCGCGAACGGTCTGCAGAAAGACAGAAACGGTGAACGTGATCCCCATCAGCAGCAGCCACTGGATGTTCTGGGTAACCAGCCCGAGGTTGGAGATGCGCACACGAAACAACGAGGTCGACAACAGCGGCTCCTTGCCCGCTCGCTCCCTGGACCGAATATGAACAAAGAACCACAGCAGGAAGCCAGCCCCGAGGGCGAGGAACACCGCCAACAGCAGTCCGTTGTTGCCCGCCTGGAGAATCCCGATCACCACGAAGAACATGCCCGCCGCGGACAGTGCGCCTCCGAGGATGTCGAATGGGCGCTTCGGGTCCGGCGCCACCGGATCGACGATCCGGAGGCTGAGGAAGATGATCAACGCGACGACCCCGGCTTGGAGCACAAACGAGACCCGCCAGCTGATCGTCGTGGTGATCAGACCTCCGATCAAGGGCCCCGCAGCCGCACCGATCCCTCCCATGCCGCTGATCAGCCCGAAGGCGCGCGCGCGTGACTGGAGGTCGCTAAAGGCCATCGTCGCGAGGATGTAGATCGGAGGGATCATCAGCGCCGAGCCGACACCTTCAAACGCCGAGTAACCGAGAATCAGGACTCCCAGGCTTGGCGCGAGCGCAGCGATCACCGCTCCGGTCCCGTAGACGCCGAGACCACCGATGAAGCATCGCTTGCGTCCCCACAGGTCGGTCACCTTGCTGCCGGGGATCATCAGCGCCGCCATTGTCAGCAGGAACAGCGTGATCGCGGTCTGAACACCGTGCACGGTGGTGTCCAAGTCCTTGCTGATGTTGTTGATCGCAACGTTCATGTTCGAGCCCGCAAAACTCGCGATGAACTGCGCCAGCGCAAGTGGGAGCAGCATCGCGCGCCGAGACATCGCCGCGCTTCCGGCGGTCCCCTTTTGACCCTCCAGTTGCGGCTCGCCAGCCACTCCTTGAACCTCAGGCCGCCTCGTGGTAGGCGGACTTCTCGGCCTCGGAAATGGCTCGCGCGGCGATGATCAGGGTGAGGTGGCTGAACGCCGGCGGGAAGTTGCCGACCTGCCGCTCGCGTGCCACGTCGTATTCCTCCGGCAGTAGCCCGAGATCGTTGCTCAGTGCGAGCAGCCGCTCGAATAACGCACGGGCCTCGCTCACGCGACCGTTTAGCGCGAGCGCGCTCACGAGCCAGAACGAGCGGGCAAGAAACTGACCCTTGTCGCCGGCGAGCCCGTCGTCGGTCTCGGCGGTCGAATAGCGAGAGACGAAACCGTCGCGCCCGAGCTCGCGCCTAATTGCGTCGATCGTTCCCGTGACGCGCTCGTCGTCTCCTGGCAGAAAGCCGATCAGAGGAATGTTGAGCACGCTCGCATCGAGCTCCTTGGATCCGTAGTACTGAGTGAAGGTTCGCCGGACGGGATCGTACCCGCGCTCGCACACCTCGTGGTGGATGTCATCGCGAACCTGCTTCCAGCGCCCCACTGGCGCCTCCAGCTCGAACCGCTCGGCGAGTCGCACCGCGCGATCGAATACCACCCAGGCCATGACCTTTGAGTAGGTGAAGTGCTGACGCGGCCCGCGGGTCTCCCAGTTCCATCGTCGGGCTCGCGCCAGATCGTCTCGACGTGCTCGACGATCGTCCGCCAGCGCGGCCACAGGCGATGCTCGACCCGGCCCAGCAACTCAGTACCGGTGAACGCAACGCCGATTACTTCGCCGTAGACGTCCAGCTGGAACTGCTCGGAAGCCGCATTGCCGATGCGGACGGGACTCGAGTCCTCGTAGCCGGGAAGCTCGTTCAGATCAAACTCGGTCAAGCGCCGCTCGCCGCCGATCCCGTACATGATCTGGATCTTCCTTGGATCCCCCGTGCCGACGCGCAGCAGGAAATCGCGGAAGGACAGCGCTTCGGCGGTATATCCGGCGGCCAGTAGCGCCTCGAGCGCGAGCACCGAGTCGCGCAGCCAACAGAACCGATAGTCCCAGTTTCGGATCCCCCCGACGTCCTCCGGCAGCGACGTGGTCGGCGCGGCGATCACCGCGCCGGTGGTCTCGGAAGTCATCGCTTTGAGCGCGACGAGCGAGGTCAGCACCTCATCCCGGTAGGGGCCTCCGTACGAACACCGTCCGCTCCACTCCCGCCACCACTCCTCGGTCCGGGCCAAGGCCGAGTCGGCGTCCTCAACGGGCGGCGTCGCCTGATGAGAGAGGTGCCATGTCAACACAAACCGCTCGCGCGCTCCTTCCACCGCGACGAACTCAGCGCGCGCGCATCCATCATCCAATTCGAGCGGCAGCGGCGTGCTCAGCCGGAACATGTCCGGCCCGGCGGTCGCGATCATCCCGTCCGTCGCGGGCTCAATCCAAGGGACGATCGAGCCGTAGTCCGGTCGCAGCGAAAGTTCCATCCGGATCGGCACGCGGCCGCGTAGACCCTCGACGATCCGCATCAGGCGCGGGGGACCCGAACCCCGCAGCGGCATGAAGTCGATCACTCGGATCGCGCCCTCGCCGGTCCGAAATCGCTCTCCAACACCAGCGTTCCAGGTCGGTAGCGGCGAGAGCTCGAGCGCGCCTCGACCGCAGGTCCCAGGCGCCAGCACCCGTGCCGATCGTTCCCTAACAAGGCCGAGAAGCACGACGCCGAATCAAAGCGCGGCATGCACAGCCAGTCCACCGATCCGTTGCGGCCGACCAGCGCCGCGGTTTGACATGTCACCGATCAAGCCGTAGTCCTCGATCCGCACGACCCGCTCCTTTCCGGTGGTTTGTGTCCACTCCTCAGACAGCCAGCGCCGTGCTCGACGGGAACTTCACCCTGAACGGCCGCAGCTGGTCATCGCCCTTACCGACCACTCCGTAGCTTCCCTCAGGGACCTCGGTCCAGGCGCCGGGAAGGTCCCCGACAGGCTCCGAGACGATGATGCGCGCATCGTCGGAGAGCTCGTTCAGTATCTGACGCTCTGGGTACAGCGCCCTGAGCGTGCGGATGTCGCGCGAGAAGAACAACGAGCGTGACTTGCGCTCGCTGGAGTAGCGAAACGCCCACAGTCCCTCGCCGTCGCTCGTCGCGATCGTTCCTTGGAAGGGATACTTAATCCCTCGCTCCTGCCCACACGCTTCGACTAGGCCGATTGCTCTCGCGACCGCCTCCGGAGGATCTTCCTCGAGGCCAAAGCTGAGGGCCAAGTAGAACAACAGCTCGGTATCGGTCTGGCCTTTGATCTCCGGGTAAAGCGAGACGTCTACCGCGAGCACGAGGTCGCGTTTGATCGCCGCAAAGCCGTCGATGAACCCGTTGTGCATAAACAACCAGCGGCCATGCCGGAACGGATGACAATTGGTCTGTTGCACAGCCGATCCGATCGCAGCGCGAATATGCGCTAGGAACAGGGGAGAGCGCACGTGGCCGGCAAGCTCGCGGAGGTTCTGATCGTTCCACGCGGGCTCGATGCTGCGAAAGACCCCGGGGACCGGTTCGGTGTCATACCAGCCGACCCCGAACCCGTCTCCGTTCGTCGTCTCCGCGCCAAGACGCGAGTGCAAGCTCTGGTCGATGAGCGAATGCGTTGGCGTGAAAAGGGCATCTTGCATCAAGACGGGCGAACCCGTATAGGCGAGCCAACGGCACATCAGTTGGTCCTTTCGTCGCGGTGGAAGACGTCCGCGCTATGTGCGGTCAAAGCAACGCTCCCTGGTTGACTCGACGGCCGGCATGCGTCCTAGGAGCGATCTCCCCTGTGGCCGCAAACCGTTCGGTGAGCGTTGACACCAGCTCGAGAAGGCCACCATCGCGAGCCCAGAGGCGCTGGCGTTCGGCTCCGTTTCGCGCTGCCAGCCGCTTCACCCGGTCGAGTTCGACCGAACCAACGGCGTCGGCATAAGCCCCGCATCTGGCGAGCAGCGCATCGAGGAGTACTCGAGCTGGCACCAGTCGATGTTTCACAGGATCGATCAGTCGCGCCTCCAATCCGTCGCGAGCCGCAAGAAAACGATTCTCGGCCAACACTTCTGGGCCGACCCCAAGGTCTGTGGCCTCACCCTCGAGCTCGAGTCGCGCGAGCGAATGGACCAACGCGATCAGCGCCGCAGTGTCCGCGATGCTGGTTTGAGCATCCATCACTCGCACCTCCACGGTCCCCAAGCTCGGCTGCAAGCGCACGTCCCACCAGAGGAAGCTCGGATCGGGCAGCGCGCCGGACCCGATCAGCGCATCGACCGCTGCCACGTAATCGGCATAGTCGGCAAAGCGACGCGCCGTACCGGTGCGGGGGAATCCCTGGAAGATCATGGTCCGCAGCGAGGCAAAGCCACTATCCCGGCCCTGAGAAAACGGCGAGTTGGCCGACAACGCGAGCAGCAGTGGCACCACGCCGCGGAGGCGGTTGAGCAGACGGACCGCGTCCTCCGGATCGGGCACGCCGATATGCACGTGCAGCGCCAACGTCGGTTCTCTACGCGCAAGCGCACGCATCGAGTCGGCGACCTCCCGGTAGCGCGCCGAGCCAGAGACCCGAGTCTCACCCGTGTAAACCAGGGGGTAGGTACCGGCGGATGCTGCGCGTAGGCCCATCGCGCGCAGCTCTCGCGCCAGCTCGGCGCGCAGGCCCGCGAGCTCTGTGACCGCCCCCGCCACATCTGAATGAATTCCCGTCATCAGCTCGATGATTGCCGCGTGCGTCTCTGGACAGGTGTGCACCGAGAGCTCACCGGAAAGTCGCGGTAACACCGTTTCGCTCGACTGGACGAGCGAAAAATTCGCGGGCTCCAACAGCATCAGCTCCTCTTCCACCCCGACCGTGTAGGCCCGTTCGAGGGCGCCGTTCCAGCGCGCCCACCCAGGCCAGGCGTACCGCGCCTGATCGGGGCTCTGAGAGGGCCGCCGTGAACCGCTAGGGCCCGAATCTGCGCCGAGGCGATCGGCTGAGTTGACGGCCATGGCGCGAGGCTACGTGCGCGAACAGTCGCCCAAGACCCGCGCTCGGTCATTCACCCAGGTGAACGTGAATCGCTCCGTCTTATCGGTGCTCCCTGCGTCCGTCGCTCGTTGCCAGCGCGGAGCGCGGGGAGCGGAGGTCGGGTCAGCGCTGCTCCTGACCGCCGCGTATGCGGTTCACGGAACTCGAACTTCTTTGCGCATGACAGCCATTGTCTCTCCGGCAGCCTCAAGGGTTGGGGCTGGAGCACGCTGATTCTCGGTGTCCTAGAGATCTTCGCGTCGGTGTCGCTGTTCCGCGGAGGTGACTTCGGGCGTTATTTCGGGATTGCATGGGCTCACTTGTCGCGATCGACGCGCTGCTCGCGATCCCCGCCTACCCGTTCTGGTCGTTGGCGGTCTTCGCCCTCGGCCTGTGGATCATCTACGGGCTGACTCTCCAAGAGAGCCCCGTGAGCAAGGGGGACAACCTGAGCAGCGTTCGACCGGCCGGTGGTCCGGCGGGGGCCTGCCCCTCCGATGTAGTCCGTGGCCAACGCGGGCGCAAACGAGACGGCAATGGTCGTCTCCAAACTGATGAGGGCCGGCGGCCGACCGTGGTGCCGGGGGCGTCGCCGTCGGCGCTAGAGCCGAACAGTGCTGACGAAGTTCGCGCTCGCCAGCGCGAATCCGGAACCTGGGGGTTCGCGAGACGACTTGCCAGCAGGTCGAGACGGAGCACCCATGGCTGGTAGTCCCGAGAAAAGCGCTGAGCGAACCGGGAATGCTGGATGTCAAGTCAGCGTATGCTCGAACACCGTTTCGAGCATCGGGTCACGCCAGTCGCCACTGGTGCGCTCGAGCGTGAGTTGTACGTGGCGGCCGGAGAGCGCGAGGGTCGCTACCTGATTATCAAAGGTCGGACGGTTCAAGCGCCAACGAAAGGCGGGGTCTTTGACTCGAGCGGCGCGTGCCAGCGCACGAGTGATCGCCGTCGCAGGGCGTGACATAGCGGCGCGCACCGCCGCTCGCTCGTGGACCGCGAGTGGGTGGCGGAACGGAGAGCACACCGCCTGATAGACGATGCTCTGAACCCCCGACCGCTTTTCGAATGCGGTCTCAGCGAGATAGCCGTGATGAACGTCGCCGGACAGGACGCCGATCGATGCCGGCGCGGGCCCGCGCTCTCCCGCAGCGACCGCGCGGATGAACTCGACCAGACTCGTGAATGAGCTCTCGAACGCCGCCCAGTGCTCCAGATCTAGCCGCTGGCGTGCCTGCTCACCAATGCTCGCCAATCGTTGCCCCCACGCTCCGGCACAGACCGCCTCGTTCCAGGCCTCGAGATAGTGCAGCCCCGGCGCGAGCAGCAAAGGTAGCGGCGTGGCGATCAGCAAGTGGTCGACCCCGCCGCTCAACTGCCCCTCGAGCCACTCCCACTCGGCGGCGTCAAGCATCGAGCGCTGTCCGCGCCCCAGCACCCGCCCAGCGCGCGAGTCGATCACCACCAGCCGATTCCTGCCAAGTGCACGGGAGTAGCTCCACCGGCTGCCGTCGGTCTCGTAACTCGCGTTCACCGCGAACGCCCGCAGTGCTTCGGTGCCGTCTTCCGTCGCGGTCACCCGCCTCAGCAGCTGGTCCTCCGCCAGCCCCTCGGGCGAGAGGTTGCCGAGGTGCTGGTAGATCCAATAAGACATGAACGCACCAGCCGCCCGCTCCTCCCACCACGGCTTCGTCCGCATCTGTCTGACCCACGCCTCGGAGGTGTTCCAATCGTCATGCAGGTCGTGGTCATCGAAGATCATCGCCGTCGGCACCGTTGACGCCATCCAGCGCACAAGCGGGTGTCCCCACGCCTCGCGATACAGCTGCGTGTACTCCTCAAAATCAGCGACTTGCTGACCGGGAGGGCGAGGAATGTCGCAGCGTGTGCGAATCAGCTGGCCCGTGGCCGGCGAGACCTCATCCGCATACACCTGGTCTCCGAGCAACAGCAGTAGCTCGGGCCACCGGTCGCGGGGCTCTCTCACCAGGCGGCTGGCAAGAGCATATAGCGCGCCGATCCCTAGCCCCCGGCGATCATCGCGCCGCGGCAGCGAATACGGCGGCCCGGGCGGCGCCGTCACGCTGCAAGACCCAAACGCAATGCGCGTCTCACCCTCCGCGCCAAGCGTGCGGATTACGCTCGGCGGAAATTTCGACCCGAGCTCCGGCCAGCGTTGCTTGCCATCCAACTTGACCTCGTACTCCTGGACCGAGCCCGGCTCAAGCTCCTCGATCACGATGATCGCGTAGTGATGCCCGGCGATCTGGAACGAGCGCGCATGCCGACCAAGCACCTCAACCTCACATTCGCGATCGGTCTCGACCCAAACGGTCGCCTGCGACTCGCCTACGTAACGCAGCAGCGGTCCCAACACGAGATACGGCGCCGGATCGGCCCGCTGCCTCGTCTCATCAGTCTCGGTATATGCCTGATCCATGGCCAACCTGCGAATCCAGAGTCGACCCTGAACACCCGCGTTGGTCCCGGCCGGAGCCACCAAGAGCATTCGCGACCGGCGATCCTACATTGGTGGACCGGCCGGCGCCTTCCAGCGTGGCCACCAAGGCCAAACGGCGCCCGCCCGGCGGTGGCCCTGAGAGAGTGGCCACGAACCGCGAGGATCCGAGTCGCACCGAGGCGGCCGGGTGAGTTGGCGGTGATCGCGCGAGGCTACCCTGCCCGACGAGTCCAGCAAGCGCCTTCCGGGCCATTCAACCGGGTGAACCCGAAGCCAGCCGGCCACGATTCGCGTTCACCCAGGTGAATCGGCGCGAGCAACAGTTCGCATGCCCGCGTCCGACATAGGCTGAGGTATGACCCTCAGCTTGGCCGATCGCAACCGCGCAAGTCCGCGTAAATGCCATTCGGTCCAGACTACTTCACACCAAATGCTGGGGGTGGATCAAACGACTGCCAAACCGATGTCCGCAGCCGACAGGAGACGTGGATCATGGCAACGTTAGTTGCGATTGGTTACCCGGAGCAAGGGACAGCTCAGCAGGCGCGCGGCACCGTGGCGCACCTGGAATCGGAGCTGATAATTCAGGCCGATCAGGTCGCCTCGATATCCCGGGATATGGAGGGGAAGTATCACGTTCACACCTCACACGGTGGCGCCTCGGCGGGTGGCGGTGCGATGTGGGGCGGGTTCTGGGGGTTTCTGTTCGGCATCTTGTTCTTCATTCCGTTCGCCGGTCTAGCGCTCGGCGCTGGAATGGGCGCGCTATTCGGCCACTTTGGTGAGAAGGGCATCGACAAAGCCTTCCAGCAACAAGTCCGCGATCACCTACAGCCGGGCACCTCAGCGCTGTTCATGGTGATCGAGCAAGCGACACCGGATAAGGCGATCGCGGCGCTGCAGCAGTACGGCGGCACGGTGATCAAGACGTCGCTTTCCGACGAAGACACAAAGAAGCTACAAGATGCCCTGCAGCCGCCCGGAGCGGTTGGCGCAGCGTCCTAGGACATACTCCGAGAGGCAGCTGCCGACCGATGTGCGCCGACAGTTCTCTCACCCCATGAAAGGAAAATCACATGGTCGTAGTCGCAGCGGACACTCACCGGACGCTGGCGGGAATCTCAGCCGGCGATCTCGATTTTCTGGAGAAAGCAATTGGGCTGCGCGAGCTCAATCGGGAGGCCAGCGGTCTCGACGCGCGCACCTTCGCGCTGGTCAAGATCGCAAGCCTCATCTCGCTCGATGCACCGCCGGCCTCCTACGCGTGGCAGATCGCCAACGCCCTCGAGGAGGGCGTAACCCCAGAGGACCTCGTCGGCGTGCTGCGCGCGATCGCTCCGCAGGTGGGTGGTCCGAGAGTGATCGCGGCCGCCCCGGAAATCATGGTCGCGATGGGACTTGGGCTCGACGGGGAAGAGCAGGCATAGCGATGCCCCTGTTCAGACGCCGACCGCTGCTGCGTGCAGCCGCCGTCGGCGGCGGAGCGTACCTAGCCGGAAAGCAACGTGCGCGCGCACAAGAGGAAGAGCAGCAGCAGGCATACGACGCGGGCCGTCAAGCCTCCATGACCCCTGCCTCGCCACCCTCGGGCGGGATCACCGCCGAGGACACCGATCGCCTAGCCGAGCTGGGCAAACTCCACCAGGAAGGAGTTCTCACCGACGAAGAGTTCTCTCAACAGAAAGCGAGGATCCTCGGGACGGCGTGACCCCCTCGACCGGGTGGTGGCATCGAACGAGTAGACACAATCGTTCTCGATAGCGACAATGACCCTACCGCCGGCAACGAGCGGCTCGGCTAGACAGCACCGTCCTCGCCCGGCGACCACAGGCGGCGCACGCGGCCAAGCGCCGGCGCGACACTGAGCGCAGTGGATTCTCGCAATGGGTTCGAGGCCGGGATGCCCGATGCCTTATCCCGAAGCCGTTGCAGATGCCTATCGAGATCGGAACGCAGATGCGGAACCGCTGTAGCGACCATCAATAGGTCAGAGCTCAGCCCCAGCGAGCGCTCCGAGCGCGAGCGCGGGATCGGCTCGGGGTCGTGCCAACGCCGTTGCTCAAGCTGCCGCTCGGCCTCGCGCAACCAGCCCTTCTGACCCTGCGTGCGAGCGACGATCCGCTCGCCATCAAACTTTAACTCCGGCTCGTTCTGTGCATCTGGCCAGAGCCCGTTGAACCCGTCGGTGCCCTCGCCGCCACGCAGCTTGCTGCGGGCCTTGCGGAAGAACTCGCGCCTGCCCTCCGGGCTACGCGGCTGATCGGGCACCTCATCACCACGCGCCTCACCGAACCGCTCGCCCTCGACCTCATCCCTCGCCTTGTGCTCAGCGGCTCGATCCCCGCTTCGCCATGGGCGCCAGCGCGATCGCGCGCTTTCTTCCTCGCGCCTAAGTGTCGGAGGAGAAATCGGGGGGCACGCGGCGACGGAACGCCGGCTCAGCGTAGTAGTCGTACTGGGCGTCGATTCCGCTGCGAATCAGCTTGGCTCCCAGGCGGTACGGCCCATGGACTAGCAGGTCAAACGCCCCAGCACGAGCAAGAGACACGTCGCGGCGAAGACGCCGCTCAAGCTGACGCTCGAGCTCGTGGTCGGACTCATCGCGTGCGCCGTACAGCTCCCTCAGCTCTCTGAGATGCTGTTGACGCCGACTCCATTCGCGCTTCTCCGCTTCGGTTGGCCCAGCGAGCCACGCCTCCCGCCGTTTCCTCTCGCCCTCAGCCCATTCGTTCACTTCCTGCTCGGAAGGCTCCGCGGCCAAAATCACATCCCTCTTGTTCCCGCGCAAAACGCGTGCTCGCCCTGCGACGCTCTCACGCTTCGCGGCGTTTGCTGTCGTCGGGCACGCTAGCCGATCAGGGCCAGGCATTCAAGGTACGATAAGCGCTAGCGGCGTGATTCGAGGCCTGCTCGGATCGCGCCCTTGGGATCTCGCGGCTCTTGCTCGTGAGACTGGGACTTTGAATCTCGTGACTCGGGACGCAATCCACTACCGGCCCTCCCGCACCAGCCGGTCTTCCTCGACAGCGAGTGACGCTCCGGCCCGCCTGAAAACCGGGGACTCTGGAGAATCTCCTGTTAGATGAAGACGTTCGCTCGTTTTATCCACATCCTCTGGGCCTCCATTAAGTACGGTGTCCTGCCTGAGCTCAAGCTCACGCGACGCCGGAAGCTGTCCCGTCCTGTCCGGCTCCGTCTGGCGTTCGAGGAGCTCGGTGCAACCTGGGTAAAGCTTGGTCAAGCCCTGGCAATGCGGTTTGACCTCCTTCCTCCGAGTTACTGCCAGGAGCTGTTCCAACTCTTTAACGACATTCCATCGTTCTCGTATGCTGCGGTACAGGAGATAATCCGCAGCGAATTTGGGCGTGAGGTATCCCAGCTGTTCTCGTGGTTCGAGCCGGAGCCGTTTGCCGCGGCATCGATCGGGCAAGTTCATCGAGCCACGCTGCCATCAGGGGACAGCGTCGCCGTGAAGATCCAGCGGCCGGGCATCAAGGGCGTCATCTCGAACGACTTGCGGCTGATGTATCGGCTGTCGTTTATCCCCGACCTCATGCGGCTCTTCGGTGGCACGCGGACAAGCGCCGTGATCGACGAGTTCGCTCGGTGGCTAGACGATGAGCTCGACTATTCCACCGAAGCGATGAACGCGTACACGATTCGCGATAACGCTCGGTTCGACCCGATCGAGTACAACCCAAAGGTGTGGCTCCCTTACTCGACCGAGAGAGTTCTTACGCTCGAGTACATCGACGGCATACCGGTGAGTGACATCTTGACCGACCTCCGGCGCGACCGCGACGCATGCGTTGCCCGCCTGCGAGCGCAGGGCTACGATCTCGACCGCGTCTCGGCCAACATCGTTTGGAACCTGTTGAATCAGGTGTATGTGATTGGACTGTTTCATGCTGACTTGCATCCAGCAAATTTGCTGGTCCTTCCGGGTAACCGAATAGGCTACGTCGACTTCGGCATCACCGGCCGGCTTCCAACGAACGCGCGCGAGTCGCTCCTGGTTTTTGCCCGAACTCTCCTCACCGGCGATGTGGAGCGGGCGATCGTAGAGCTCACTCGCTGGGTATCGCCCTCATCGAGGACGATCCAGCGCGACGCGATGGACGAGTTCGAGGCGCTTGCACTGGGGTTCATGTTCGAGCTTCGCGCGACGGAACAATCCAGGCAGGCTCTCGCCGCGAGATACCAAGTCGCGTTACTGAATGCGGTCCGACGCCATCAGATGCGGGTCGATCCGACAATCCTCAGTTACGTGAAGGCGGTCATCACGGTCGACTCGATCACTTCTGAGCTCTCGCCGTCGCTCGATCTCGTGGCGCTTGAAATGCGGTTCTTCAGCGCGCTGACGCTGGACATGACCCGCGATCTCCTGAGGCCTGCCGAGCTGGTGAACACCGTGATGAACTACCGTTATCGGGTCGACCGCACGCTCGACTTCGTCGACAGGATCATGACCGAGGAGCGGGCCGTCACCGACATCCTGGGAACCACGAGGGCATGGATCGAGCGCTTGGCGTTCGTTGGGGTGCTTGGGGTGCTAGCGGCCTGGTTGATTGAGCGCTTCACCGGGCACACGCGGGGCATATTCAGCACCGACGCGGGATTCATTGTGGTGATCGTCGGAATGGGCTTCCTCGTGGCGGTCCTCCGCCAAACGCGCAAGCTGCCAGAGACAGGAGCCGGAAGACGCAGACGACGGAAGCTCAAACGGCGAAAGACGGCGCTTGCGCAAAACCGCTGGCCCCCACAAGAGATCGCGCCGTCACCGCCGAATGGGTCAGCTGCAGCATTATCAGACCGACCGAGCTCAGCACGCATCCAGTCGTGAGCGATGGAAGTTTCGCGGTGTCGCTCGTAATTCCTTAGTCTGTTCTGTAATCCACGCCCTAGCGCCGCGGAGGCGTCTGTCGATCCCGTTTCCCGTTTGGTGCTTGGTGCTTGACAGGACGTAGCGTGGGTACTCATCGGTCGTTCGATCCATGGCGTGTGGGGCGACTGGAGTGTGCCGTGTGGGTCGCTACTACCGACGGGAGTGGGTGACGTTCTTGCGCTCTGCGCTGATCCTGAGCCCCCTCGTGGCGACGGGTCCTTCTGGCGGACTCGCGGACGATCGGTAACTCCCGGTCCGGCAACCGGGCGCCGACAGGCCATAGATCGGCCAGCGGGGTCTATTCGCCGTGAGCGGGCGTCGCCGGTAGAACACCCAAGTCGGTCGATCGGGGAAGTATCGCCACGCGATCGACTTTGCTCCGGTCTGAAGCGCCTGGCCATGCTGACGCTTGCTGTGCAGTGGCCTATATCTGAGGCCAGGAACGTTCCCCGTACAATCGCCGACCAGGCGAGACTGGAGGAAGCATGTTGCGAGTCATGAGGGATATGCCGGCCGGCACGTTTGGCTTCGAGGCAATCGGCGAGGTCGAGGACGACGACTGGGAGGAGGCCGTCGAGCCGGTGCTGCGGAGGGAGATCGCCGAAGGTCACGAGGTGCGGCTGCTCTACCTCCTAGGGCCTGAAGCTCGAGACGTTGAGCGGGACGCGATGGCAGCCGATACCGGGTTTCGTGCGCGCCACGCCACGTCGTTTCACCGCGTCGCGGTCGTCAGCGATGAGGATTGGATGCGCCCGGCGCTGCGCGCGCTGTCGTTCATGCTTCCCGGTAAGGCTAAGGGCTTCCCGGTGCATGACTTGGCGGCGGCGAAGGCGTGGCTCGCGGAGGGACTCGACTAGACCACGCCTGCGTCCCTCTCGGCGCCAGCGAGGAGCGGCACGTGTTAGCGAACGGCTGGGGGTCGACGGTACGGCCGTAGGCGACTTGTCACCGGCTTCCATCCGCTACATGATCGCCGCCAGAGACACCGATGCACCCGCCAGACAATGGCGCGGGCTCAACCCGAGCGGCGGTCATTACGGGCTCGCGATGGCGGCCCTAAGCCCGTCCTAGCCCGGGTCCCGGTCCCGGACGCACACTAAGCTGTCATTCACGCCGTCCCTCCGAACTTCTCCGTGGCCGCAGGCAAAATTGCCACTTCTTAGTGACCCTGCCGCCCGCTACTCCGTCGTTGAGGAACCTGCTCCGCGATACGCTCGTCGGGCTAACGGCAGACATCAGCATGCGTCCCTGGGGCGGTGAGAGAGGGCGCGTGACGCCTCAGTCGGCAGAAGCTTCTTACGGGCACGAGATGACGTGGACCCCTCAGCCGCCGCGCTTCGGTCTAGTCAACTTGATGGTGTCGTGGCTCCTGGCCGCGGTCGCCGTGTTTGTGGCTGCGGCGGTCGTGCCCGGTGTCACCGTCGGAAGCTTCGGTGACGCGGTCATCGACGTCGCGGTGATCGCGGCGCTCAATGCGATCCTTCCGCCCTCGTTGACGCGCTGCGGCTGCCGTTCACCCTGGCGCTTGGCTTCGTGCTCGTGCTCGTGCTTGACGCTCTCATCCTCTTGCTGGCCTCACGCATCGACCGTGCCTCGATCAGGGTCGACTCCTTCGGCTGGGCGCTCCTGGCGTCGCTGGTGATGGCTGCGGCCAGGGTGGTGCTCGATGTGATCCTGGGACACAACGACGACGATACGCACACGCTGCGGATGATCCGACGGATTGTGCGGCGGCAAGCGCCGTTGCGTACTGCGGTGCCTGGAATTGTCTTCCTCACTGCTGGACGTCGACGGAACGCGCCTGCTTACTTAGCAGCGCAACGGCTGCGGAGCGTGGGCGTCGCAGGCGACCGCTCGGGCCTGAGGCGCACCCAATCGGCCACCTCGTTCGTGGCTCGCGCCGCGTGTACCTCGCCGGCGACACCGATCTGTTTTCCCGCAATGAGGGAACTCAGCGGATCGGTAGACATCGCGCTCCTACCGATTTGGGGGTGAGGTAGGTCAGTAGGTCCCGGTCACCTCGACCCGATGCGCGCGGCGCGGGCAGCGGCGCTGATCGCCCCCGCGTTCGCTGTGCCGATCCACTGGGGCACGTTCGCCCTCGGCACGCCGGCGCGGCGCCCCGGGATCCGTGGGAGCCCGCTCGCGAGTTCGCCATGCTTACAAGGCAACACGCCCCTGAGGTCGAAATTCGCGTGCTAGCGCTCGGTGAATGAACCGAGCTGTGGTAAGCCAGCTCATGAGGGTTGCCGCACTGGGGATTGCGCTGGGTGAGTATCGTCAGCGCCGCGCCTTTGGCATCAGCATGTTCGGCCTGACCAGCGGTCTGTCCGCGATGGACCTAGGCCCTTGCTCCGATCCCGGTCCCGCCGCCCCGTTAGATGTCTCGCCCATCACGCCATTCCGACGATCCGCGTGCCACCCGTTACAAACGGCCTCACTCGATGCCGCGCATGTGCCCGAAAACCAGCGTCGGCCCCCCGGGCAAGCGCAATCACCTATGTGATCCTCGCCCGCGACGTGTTCTCGGAGGGCTCTGCGCGCGATGCTCCGAGCGGTCCAGCTCAACTACTGAAGGAGAAGACTGTTATGGCGACGCTGGTTGCGATTGGCTATCCGGACCAGGGGACCGCCGAGCAAGCGAGGGAGACCGTCGAGCGGCTCGAAGGCGAGTTGATCATCCAGGCCGATCAGGTCGCTGCGATCTCACGCGACCTGGACGGCAAGTATCACGTTCACACCACACATGGCGGCTCGTCGACCGCCGGCGGCGCGGTCTGGGGTGGGTTCTGGGGGCTGCTGTTCGGAATGCTGTTCTTCATCCCGTTTGCCGGATGGGCAATGGGCGCAGGTATGGGCGCCCTGTTCGGTCACCTGGGAAAGAAGGGAATCGATGAGACCTTCCAGCAGCAGGTGCGCGACCATCTGCAGCCCGGCACCTCGGCGCTGTTCATGGTGATCGAACAGGTAACGCCGGACAAGGCGATCGACGCGCTCAAGCAGTACGGCGGCACCGTGATCAAGACCTCGCTGTCCGAGGAGGACACCAAGAGGCTGCAGGAGGCCCTGCAGCCGCCCGATCGCGTCGGCGCTGCCTCGTAGACCCGCTTGGGTACGCGATCCACGGCGGCCGTTTGCTGGTTGCCAGCAGTACCGCACGCTCGACTGAAAGAAGATGCAATGGCTGCAGTAAGCGACGACACCCACCAGAAGCTGTCGGGACTCTCGGCTGGCAATCTCGAGGTGTTGGAGGAGGCGGTTGGACTACGTGAGCTCAATCGGGAGCGCAGCGGTCTGGACGCGCGCACATTCGCGCTTGTCAAGATTGCGACCCTGATCGCGCTCGACGCGCCGCCAGCCTCCTACGCCTGGCAGGTCGCCAACGCGCTGGAAGAAGGAGTCACCCCCGAGGACTTCGTCGGCGTGCTGCGCGCGATCGCGCCGCAGGTCGGCGGTCCGAGGATCATCGCGGCGGCCCCGGAGATCATGCTTGCGATGGGGCTGGCACTCGACGACGAAGCGGAGAGCTAGCGATGCCTTTGTTCAGACGCCGACGTCCCCTGCTGCGCGCCGCCGCAGTAGGCGGCGGAGCATACGCGCTCGGCAAGCACCGCGAGGGCAGGCAGCAGGAGCAGCAGCAACAGGCCTACAACGAAGGCCAGCAATCGGCGATGAGCCACGGTCCACCTGCCGCCGGCGCCTCAAGCGGAATCACCGCCGAGGACACCCAACGCCTTACCGAACTCGGCAAGCTGCACGAGCAGGGCGTCCTTACCGATGAGGAGTTCTCACAACAAAAAGCCCGGATCCTCGGCATCAGCTGATCCGCCGCCGACACTGAAAGCAAAACGCTCTGGGCCCGACGCGGGTTCGGCTAACCCTCATCCGTTATCGCCCTCGAGATGCTCTCCTCAGGGGAGTCTGCCTATCCGGCGTTGGCACCGCGGCATCGTTAACGAGTTGCACACAACTCTCGCACGCTCTGGGATGATTTGCGATGTGGAGAGACCGACGCGCGCCGTGAGATGGCCGCGCGAGGAGTGACTCGCGCTGAGTGGAGGAGGTTCCCTCTTGCGGAGGCGAGCATTTGAAGGTATGACGCTAACGCGCGAGATCGCGCTCGACGACAGCACGGAACGACGGGCGCGTGGGCCAAGCGTCAGCGGTTGGATCCAGACTTCCAAGCAGTTCCCGAGCAATCGGTGACCGGGTGACGTGGTGGAGTGGGCACTGGTTTTCGTCGCGCTAGCGGTACTTGCGGTCGCGGCGGTCTCAAGCCGGCTGTCGGGGACGCCGGTGACGCCGGCGATGGTGTTCGTCGCTGTGGGCGTGCTACTTGGTCCCAAGGTACTCGGCGAGGTCAAACCGTCTGCCCATGGTGAGACGGTCCGCACCCTGGCCGAGGCGACACTCGCGCTGGTGCTGTTCTGCGACGCGTCCCGGATCAAGCTGGGGACCCTGCGCCGGCAGGCCGGCGTACCGGTGCGCCTGCTGGGGATCGGTCTCCCACTGACGATCGGACTCGGAGCGCTCGCCGCTGTGATGTTCAACAACATGACGGTCGGTGAGGCGCTCGTGCTCGGGGTGCTGCTCGCGCCAACGGACGCCGCCTTGGGTCAGGCGGTCGTCACCGAACCGCGGTTACCGTCTCGGATCCGCCAGGGCCTGAACGTGGAGAGCGGCCTCAACGACGGGATCTGCGTTCCGCTCCTGTTCATCGTGCTCGCCGCCGCCGACGTCGAGTCCCATGTCGCGAGCGGACACCACGCGGGGACAATCGTGGTCGAGGAGATCGGCTACGGGATCCTTGGCGGCCTCGGCGCCGGGGCGGTCGCCGCCGCCGTGGTAGTGCTCGCCGGCCGCCGAGGGCTGATCGCCAAGTCGTGGTTGCCAGTAATCCCGATCGCTGCCGCGACCCTGGCCTACGCGACGGCCGCGGCGCTCGGGGGCTCCGGTTTCATCGCCGCGTTCGTCGCCGGAGCGCTGTTCGGAGCGCTGCTCAGGCGCGACCCGGCCGAGATAACCCAGCTCACCGAAGAAGTGGGCGAGCTACTCAACGGGGTTACCTTTCTCCTGTTCGGCGCGGTCCTCCTCGGCCCGGCCCTCGGTGATCTGAGCTGGCGTATCGTCCTCTACGGGCTCATCAGCCTCACGCTGACGCGCATGCTGCCCGTCGCAATCGCGATGCTCGGTACCCACGCCCGCTTACCGACGATCGCCTTCCTTGGCTGGTTCGGGCCCCGCGGCCTCGCGTCCATCGTCTTTGCCCTGATCGTGGTCCAAGAATCACACCTCCCCCAAGCGCCGACGATCCTCACCGCCACCTACTTCACCGTCGGCCTCTCGGTACTTCTGCACGGCCTGTCCGCCGCGCCCCTGGCAGACCGGTACGCACGCTGGTACGAATCCCACGCCCGCGACAAGCGCCCCGCTATGGAAAACCATCCCGTCGACCCGCACCGCCCACGAGGGTTACGTCCTTCCTCCGCCCGGCCCCAGGCGGCCTGATCGACGGCGTAGGACCCCGGACTTCCAGCTGACCCGCTCGGTGTGCTGGCCGGGATGCCCGTTCGCCGATGCCAAGTCACCGTAGCGGGAGAGATTAGTGACCGCGCGGGTCAGGCAATTTGAAGGTATGGCCCTATCGCGCGAGAAGGGGAAGATGTCGGCGACGCCGGATCCCTGCGGACGCGGTCCCGAATGCCGTCGGGGAGGAATTTACGTTCACCTGGGTGAAAGAGCGCTGGCTGCGGGCGTCCGTCAACGGCCGACGTAGCCTCACTGCATGATCGCTAGCTCAGCCGATCGCGTAAGTGAAAATCCGGGTCGTCGTCCGGCCGAGGCGTCTCTGTCGCTAATGCCGGCCGGACTCTGGGAAGGGGTTAGAAGATGAACGAAGGCAGAGGCGTTGGCCGAGCCGTGTTCGCGGCGGTGCTGCTCATGGTCGGCGGCGCGCTGAATGTGATCTACGGAATCGCCGCGATCGGGAACTCGAGCTTTTTCGTGCATGACACCCATTATGTGTTCGGGAGCCTCAAGAGCTGGGGTTGGATCACGCTGGTCATCGGGATCCTCGAGCTCCTCGCGTCGGTGTCGTTGTTCGGCGGCGGGGCGTTCGGGCGATATTTCGGCATCGGCGTCGGCGCGCTGGCCGCACTGGGGGCATTGCTAGAGATCCCCGCGTACCCATTCTGGTCGCTGGCGGTGTTCGCGCTAAGCCTATGGATTATCTATGGGCTGGCGACCTATCGGGAACCCGAGGACATGGCGCAGGCGGGAATATCGGCGAATCCCTCGATGATGCCCCAGTCTCCCCAGCCTCCGCGGTAGACGGGTGGTCAGAGTGGCCAAGAGAAAAGCGCCGACGGTCGTTCCGCATCTTACAGCGGCTCAGCGGGTTGCCAGGGGCAAGGCCGCGCGAGCGGAGGTACCGCGCTCGATCCACGCCATGTTCGAGCCCGCGCGGACCCGTGCGGACCCGGTCGAGTTGCTCGAGCGCCAGGCGCAGACGCGAGTGCCGGAGCTGGTCCCGATCCGCTATGGCCGGATGCTGGTCTCGCCGTTCACGTTTTATCGCGGGGCGGCGACGATCATGGCCCATGACCTCGCGGCGACGCCGCGCTCGGGGCTGAACGTGCAGTCCTGCGGCGACGCGCACCTGTCGAACTTCGGCGTGTTCGCTTCGCCCGAGCGGCGGCTGGTGTTCGACATCAACGACTTCGATGAGACGCTGCCAGGTCCGTGGGAATGGGACGTCAAGCGACTCGCAGTGAGCATGTTGATCGCCGCTCGGGACAACGGTTATCGGGTCAAGGATCAGGAGCGCGTCGTGCTCGACACCGTCGGCCAGTACCGGGCGGCGATGCGCGAGTTCGCCGGCATGGACAACCTGTCGGTGTGGTACGCGCACCTGGAGATCGAGCGGCTACTCGCGGAGCGCGCCGCTCGGTTCAAGCCAGGAACGGTCAAACGGACCAAGAAGACGCTTGCGAAGGCGCGCACCCGTGACAGCATGTCGGCGTTCTCGAAACTGACACGGGTGATCGACGGCCGGATACGGATCGTCGATCAGTCGCCGCTGATCGTGCCGCTCAACGTGCTTGCGCCGGACGGACGGCGCGACGAGATGCTAGAGGACCTGCGCGCGCTCGTGGGCGTCTACCGTGACTCGCTCGACTTTGACCGGCGTGTGTTGCTGGAGCAGTACGAGCTAAGCGATTTCGCGCGCAAGGTGGTCGGGGTCGGGAGCGTCGGGACCCGTGCATGGATCGCGCTGCTACTCGGCCGCGACGGCAACGATCCGCTGTTCCTGCAGATGAAGGAGGCAGAGGCGTCCGTGCTCGAGGAGTTCCTGGGCCCGAGCAAGTTCAAGAACCACGGCCAGCGCGTGGTCACCGGCCAGCGCATGATGCAAGCCACAAGCGACATCTTCCTCGGCTGGCTCCACGTTGAATCCCCTCTAGACGGAGAGCCCCGCGACTTCTACGGCCGCCAGCTCAAAGATTGGAAGGGCTCGGCCGAGATCGACCAGCTGCTTCCGCAGGCGATGGCGGTCTACGGCAAGCTGTGCGGCTGGACGCTTGCACGCGCTCACGCGCGCACCGGCGATCGCGTCGCGATCGCGTCCTACCTCGGCAACGGCCCCGGCTTCGATCGCGCCATTCTCGAGTTCTCTAACGCTTATGCCGACCAGAACGAACTCGATTATCAGCACCTGGTCGAAGCCGTGAAGTCGGGCAGGATAGTCGCCCAAACCGGACTCTGACCCGAACGAGCGCCGTAATCACACGCAGACTCTCGGCATGCGCGGCCCTGCTTCTCATGCTGGCGGCGGCCGCTCTAGCGATCGTCCTTGCGGTCGAGCGCTTTCCGCGCGAGTTGTCGGTGTTCCTTTGCGTGGCGCTGGCGGCGTCAGCCGCGTGGTACGTGGTCCTGCGCCGCGAGTTGCGCGCATCGCCTGGGCCAGCGCCGGGGCCCTTCTGTTGGCGGGCGCTGTCCTGCTGATCATTTTCGAGGGCAAGCCGGTCCTCGACGTGCTCATAGTCGCCGCACTCGCGGGCGCCGTGGTCGCCGCACACAACGCGTTCAGGGTCCACCTCAAACTACCTTCAGCGCCTGTAGCAGAGCACCCGGTGCTGTTCTACAACCCGCTCTCCGGTGGTGGCAAGGCGCAACGGTTCCACATCGCCGAGGAGGCGACGCGCCGCGGGATCGAGCCGATCGAGCTGCGCCGCGGCGATCACCTCGAGCAGCTCGTTCGCGCGGCCGTACGGCGTGGCGCGGATGGGCTGGCGATGGCCGGAGGAGACGGATCTCAAGCGATCGTCGCGATGATCGCCGCGGAATCCGGCCTGCCATACGCATGCATCCCGGCCGTGCTCGTCTCCAACAACAGCTACCGGCTCGGACGGGCCCTTGGCTCGGGGACGCGACCACTCCTCGATCGCGGACAGCTGGGGATCGCGGTGATCGGGGCGGCCCGGCGCCGGGGGGGCGGCCAGCCAAGCCGCCGCGGGGTGCAGCAATGGTCCGCCCCGATATTCGAGATCGGCTCCGATCGACCGGTCCCGGCCGGGATCGACGGCGAGGCGACGGTGCTCGATCCACCGCTGCGGTTTCGGACGCGCGCTGGAGCGTTGCGGGTCCGAATCGCCCCCGGTCACCGGAGCGTCCCCGTCGGCACTTGAGCCAGACTCGCCGCTACAGACAATCGGAGCGCTGATCAGGTTCGCGCTCGGGCGTCCTGCCAGTCCCTCACATGGGCGATGACGGCGCACGTCGGCTTGGAGAGCAGCTCGGCAACCAAGCCGAACTTCGCAAGCCCGGCCGCGATCATGATCACCCCGACGATCAGCCCGAGCACGGACGCCAGCGCGGTGGTCCGGTGGCCCGCTCAGGGCTGCCACCGGAGCCGAGGATCGGCAGGCCCGCGGTGCAGACAGGACATCCGGAAGGTCGTGAGCGCGTGCGAAGCGGCGGCGTCTGGACCGCTCGTTGCCCAAGCGCCCGACGGGCACAGTGATCGTTTCTTGGGCGCGATGCGGTACCGCACCTCGCACATCCCCGCCTCGTGGTCGGCGCTCGGCTTGGCTAGGGGCCGTCCAGATGGCATCGATCATGAGCTTTGGGTCCGTCGCGGGACCAGACGACTGATGATCGTCGCGACGACGGTGACCAGATAGATCTGACCGAGCAGCGCCTCGGTCACGGCCGCCGTATGTCCGAGATTCGTCCGAGCGGTGAAGTCGCCGTAACCGACGGTCGTCATCGTCACGAAGCTGAAGTACACGGCGCGCGCGGATGTGGCTGCGTCACCGTTTGCAAAGAACGGCGCGCCACCAAGGTTCTCGATCGCGATGTACGCAAAGCCGAAGAACAGTCCCAGCAGCAGGTAGAGACACAACACACCAACGACCGTCGTCACGGTCACAGCGCCGCTCGCGCGCAGATTGCGAAGGACGCCCATTACAACTGCGACAGGCGCCACCGCGATCAGCAGCCCGTTGGCGATAGCGGCGATGCCGGCAACCGTGGTTCCTTTGCCAGCCAGCGATGCAATTAAGACGCCAGTGACGATTGCGAGGACGAGCGCGGCCGCGAGGCGCAGGACGCGGGTCGAGATCTCGGCCGCATACAGAGCGAGCATCAGCGTGCCGCCGACCAAGATGGTCCCAATCGCGCGCTGGACATCGCCCGGCTCGGCGACTCCGTCGAAGATGAAGGTGATGCCGAGAGCCAGAAGAAGCATCCCGTATCGCTGCCGCGAGCGCTCCACCGCGGCCTATTCGCCATAGTCAGTTAAGACTCCTGCGGCGAAGGCAGACGCGAGAGCGCGTGTATCCCCTCGAGCCACGAGTGCTCACGCCCGCGGGTCAGACGTCTGGATTTGCGCGCCTCGCGCAAGCTCGGAGCCAGCAAAGCGAGAGCCTGGCGACGCCCTGTCTGCAAGGGGCGCCTAAGCGCGGCTGCTCCAGCCTTAGAGTCGATCGAGCTCGGACGTGGTACGCAGTAGTCGCGCCGGCCAATGCTGGAGGTCATGGATACCCGGCTCGATCCGCTCGACCTCGGACTGCTCGCTGCGGCCGGCCTTCGCAGCGAGCCGCTCCTTCGCCGCCTTGAACGCCGCCCGGCGCCCCTCCTCGGTCGCTGGCCTGTATCTCGACCTGTTGGTTCTCCTCCAGGCGGTGCAGCGCCTCGAGCAGCCGCTCAGCTCGCGAGCGCGCGATCGGCTTCGCGTCCTGCTCGCGCCGGCCCAACAACTCCTTGTGCGCCTCCCGGTGCCACGTGCGCCGACCTCAGCCACGCGTCGCCTCAAACTGCTCCGGATCACCCGGACGAGGTTGTACCGCCCCGATCAGTCCACCCAGCCTGGATCGGCAGCGAAGAAAGCATCGCCGATGTCAGTCTGGTGGCAACCCAGCGCTCGCAGCGCCTCGATCAGCTCGTCCCGAGGCAGCGGCTCGACAGCGCTCCAAGGCTCACCGCCACCGTGAGGCGGCGAAACCTGTGCTCGGTACCGGTCGTCGACCTTCTCAATAACGATCGGCATAGCACTGGATCTTGGCAGCCAGGAGCACCCCGGAAACACCTAAATCTTTTGCCCGACAGCCACGGCGAAGTTTCGAGACGCAGTCGCGGGCGACGCAAAGACCTGCATTTGCGCCGGCGCGGGTCCGCTAAGCCAGGTTCTCGGTGTGCGCTGCGGGCCGCCCGCGTGAGCGATCGTGTGCCTGGGCTGCGCGAGCGCGGCCTGCGTGTGCTGTTTTTGCGAGGCGCGGCCGGTCAGTAACCGCGGGTAAACCGCAGCATCTCGGCGCGGTCGTCGACCGGTGTTGGCTGCATTGGAGTCCGGATCTTTCCGGGCGTGCATGCATTGAGTGTCGCGTGAAGCTTGTGCCCGCCCTATCGGAGGTGATGCGGAACTCGCAAGCCTCCTGGTGGTCGGGCATCGAGTCAGCAGCCGCACCGTCGAACGCCGATTGCTGCGACCGGTCGCCGCCGAACGGGTAACCCTGGGAAGAGCAGCCAAGTGAACGACAGGAGGCGGACATGGTCACCGTGGTGAAGGAGTCCCATCCCTCGAAGACCCCGGAGGAGATGCAGGAGGAGGTGCGCGACCGGGTCGCCGAGATCATCGCCGATGTGCGCGAGCGCGGTGATGACGCGGTGCGCGAGTGGTCTGCCAAGCTTGACGACTGGGAGCCGGAGAGCTTTAAGCTTTCCGAAGAGCAGATCGAGGAGGTCGTGGCCAAGGTCGACCCCGAGGTGGTGCGCGACACCCGATTCTGCCAGGAGCAGGTGCGGCGCTGGGCGCAGATCCAGCGGGCCTCGATGAACGACGTCGAGATCGAGACGCTCGAGGGAGTGTGGCTGGGCCAGCGCCATCTCCCGGTGGCCTCCGCAGGAACCTACGTTCCAGCGGGCAAGTATCCAATGGTCGCCTCGGCCCACATGTCCAACATCACCGCCAAGGTGGCTGGCGTGCCGCGCCTGGTGTCCATGTCGCCGCCTTCCGGTGGGGAGATCCACCCGGTCACGGTGGCGGCCATGCACTGGGCCGGCGTGGATGAGATCTACATCATCGGTGGCGTCCAAGCGCTAGCGGCAATGGCGATCGGCACTGACACGATCGAGGCGGTTGACTTCATCGCCGGCCCGGGCAACCCGTTCATCGCGGAGGCCAAGAAGCAGCTATTCGGGGAGGTGGGGATCGACCTGCTCGCCGGTCCGACCGAGATCCTGGTCATCGCCGATGAGAGCGCAGATCCGGAGATCGTCGCCGCCGACCTGCTGGGGCAGGCTGAGCACGGGCCGACCACGCCGGCCTGGCTGGTAACCACCTCTCAGTCGCTGGCCGAGCGCGTCCAAAAGGACATCGAGCGTCAACTGAAGGACCTGCCCACGGCCGAGGTGGCGAGCAAGGCGTGGGACGAGTTCGGCGAAATCCGGGTCGTGGACTCTGACGAGGAGGCCGTACGGGTGGCCGACGAGTACGCCCCGGAGCACCTCGAGGTGCAGACCAGCGACCCCGATTGGTATCTGGAGCGGCTGCGCAACTACGGATCGCTGTTTTTGGGCGAGACAACCACCGTGGCCTATGGCGATAAGACGATCGGCACCAACCACATCCTGCCGACCAATAACGGCGCGCGGTACACCGGCGGGCTGTGGGTCGGCAAGTACCTCAAGACGGTGACCTACCAGAAGGCGAGCAAGGAGGCGAGCGTGCGGATCGGCGAGGTGTGCGCGCGCCAGTGTCGGGTCGAACGCTTCGAAGGCCACGCGCGGTCGTGTGACATCCGGGTGCGCAAGTTCGGCAAGGGCCGCTGACGCGAGCGTGTGTGCCCAAAACCAGAGGAGGAAGTGAGAGACGATGACTAGCGACAGCCAAAGCAGCGTGATCCCGGCCCACGTTCACCTGCGGGCGATTCCGGGCAAGGAGTATGAACAGCGCGAGCTGGGACGAGCGTGGCGCCAGCGACCGGAGGAGATCATGGCGGCGCTGTCGCTGGTCAAGCGGGGAGAGGTCTACGACCTCGACTCCGGCCGGTGGGTAGGGATGCCCGGGTTCCCGGCCCATCCCCCGTTCGTAATGGCGGCGTATCGCAGCCCGCACGGGATGTACAACCAGGGCGACCTGAACGACTTTTTGGGACGCAATATCGCCAACATGGGGATGAACACCGAGTACATGACCGGCACCACTCACACTGGCACCCACATCGACGCGCTGTCCCACATCACGCGCGGGGAGGACCGCCACTGGCACGGCGGCTACACGGAGGCTGAACACTTGGGCGACTTCGGCCCGCTCACCGCAGAGGCCTCCTCGCTGCCGCCGCTGATCTGCCGAGGCGTGCTCGTCGACCTTCCCGGTCATCTCGGCGTCGAGATCCTCGAGGGCCAGCAGCTGATCTCGCTGGACGACGTGCAGGGCGCCCTGCGGCGCCAGGGAACCGAAGTGCGCGCAGGGGATGTGGTGTTGATCCGAACCGGTTACATGCAAGCGTGGGGCACCGATGAGGAGCGCACGAAGCGGCACTTCGGCTCGGGCATCGGCCACGACGTCGCGGCGTGGTTGGCCAACCAGGGCGTGGTGGCGGTCGGGGCCGACAACGAGTCGGTCGAGCGCAACCCGTCACCCGACCCCGACAATCCTCACCCAGTCCACATCGAGCTGCTGATCGAGAAGGGCATTTACATCCTCGAGTTCGTCCACGTTGAGGACCTGGCTCGAGACCGGGTATACGAGTTCTGCTTCATCTGCCTGCCGCTCAGAGTGCGCCACGCGACTGGGTCGATGGCCCGCCCGGTGGCCCTCATCTGACCTACGGCCGGGGGCAATGGTCGTCCGATGTTGGTCGAGTCCGTTTCAGCGGGTTCGGGTCTCGCAGTTGATGAAGCGGCGCCCACAGCGTCACGCGCGCCCAGGGGTTCGAAGCTGGCCGCGTTCGCCACTTGCGCCCTGAGGTTGGGATGGGAGGCTCGCACGGGCTGTGCGAACACGAATGCAACGAATGCCGTGTCTTCGCGCGGTAGACGGGAAGACACGCTCACCGCCTCAGCAGGACAGCGAGTCTCCCCAGGGCCGTGTCGTCGGCCGCCAGACGTGCTAGCTGCATGTGGCTGGCGCTGCGAGCGCCGCCGCTCCTGCAGGAGCAGCCACCACTCTGAGCGAAGCGCACAACGTGTCTCGTGCTTCGCCATGGATGCGAGCACTGCTGTAGGTCTGGCGCAGATGCTCGAGTTGGATGACAGCGAGGACCCCGGCCAAACGAAGGGCCTTCGCGTTATCGAAGCGAAGGGAGAGCCTCATGCCGGCGGTCTGAGTGCGCTCGCTGTCTGATCGGGAGCTGCGCGAACAGCTGAACCGTCGCGCCCAACGGCACTCGAGGTCGCCCGGCCGGGGCGCGGCACATGCCAGCCCACGGGCACGCGAATACTGAGCCGCCCCGGGACGCTCACGCGCCTAGCGGTGCGATCACCACCGGCCGCTCCCGCCGCTACAACCACCGCCGCGACCAGCGCCAGCGCCACAAAACCCGCGTCAGCTACCCGATCCGTTCGTCGATCCGGACGCGGACGGTGTCGCCCGCCTCCTTGCCGACCGTCTTGCGCAGCTCCGCCCTGACCGGGAGCCTGTGCGTGCCGTCGCCCTGGGCCATCAGCGCACCCGTGAACGGCTCGCCGTCGATCGCACCGCGGATCTTCACCAGACCGCGGGTACCGAACAGCTCGGCCACATCATCCATCACCACACATGTCCACGCACCTGGGTTCTCGCCCTTCTGAAGTTGGGCGTCGAACTCTCTCAACATGACCCTTCAGACTCTCGCACGCGGCCAAACTCATCGTCGAGCCGGCAGTTCTCTGTCCTCGACCAGGCGCCGACGGGCGGGCACCGACGGTGAGGGCCTTCATGCGGCCGTCCGACAAACGCCCGCTGGAACCCCCAAACCCGCTCGCCGGCGTTCGCGCCGGGCCGGCCGGCGTGAAGCTGCCGCCGGTCTTCCTGCTCGGCTAGCACGCGGACGCGCTCGCGCATCGCTGGAGCGAGGCAGAGCGCGCCGCCGAAGCGAAGATCGACCGCCGCGCCGACGTCGTCGGGAGCCCGGAGCGTGCCCGCGAGCGGATCGCAACGCTCGTCGCGCAAACCCAGGCCGACGAGGTGATCGCCTCGAGCAATACGTTCGATCCGATCGAGCGCGAAGCCTCGTACGCGCCCCTGGCGCTCGCCGTCGGGCTGGGCCACCGGCCGCGCCCGGACCCGTCGCTCGACGTGCAGCTTTAGCGGTTGCTCGCTGGGCTCGCTCGCTGCCGGGGGGAGCGGTCGATTTCGGGTGCCCGCGTTCGTATAGGGCGTAAGCAGGCGGTGCAATCCGAGTAGCGCTGCTGAGACTCTTGGAAGGACGGGAGATGGGAAAGGTGATTGTGATGAATCACGTGACGCTTGACGGCGTCATGCAGGGCCCGGGTCGCCCCGACGAAGACACCAGGGACGGGTTCGAGCTCGGCGGCTGGGGAATCTCGGGAGGCGATCAAGCGATCGTCGCGGAGATGGGTGAGCGGATGGGGCGCACCTGCGCGTTTCTGTTCGGGCGGCGCACCTACGAGCAGCTGCTGGCGTCCTGGAACGCCCGGGGCGGCCCGTTCAAAGACGCGCTGAACGACACTCACAAGTACGTCGCCTCGAGCAACCCGGAGACGAGGCTCGACTGGCCGAACTCGAGCTTGCTGCAGGGCGACGTTCCCGTCGCCGTGGCGGCCCTGAAGGAGAGCTCGGAGGCAAAGCTTGTGATCATGGGTAGCGGCGTGCTGATCGGCTCGCTGATGGCCGCCGATTTGGTCGACGAGTACATGTTGATGATCCATCCCCTGCTGTTGGGCACCGGACGGCGGCTGTTTGGCGCCGGCAGGCAGGCATCGCTGCGACTCCTCGACAGTCTCACCACCAGCAAGGGCGTGTTGATCGCCACATACGAGCCCGCTCGGTGATAGGAACCTGACAGGCTCCCGCCGACCTCCTGTGCCTTGCCGAAGACGCTCGAGAGGAGTGAACATGAAGCAGTATCTGCTGAGCATCTATCAGCCCGATGGTGACCTGCCCGCCCCCGAAGTGCTCGAGAAGATCTCCGGCCAGGTGAGAGCCGTGGATGAGGAGATGCGCGCCGTGGGGGCCTGGGCTTTCGCAGGCGGACTGCACGCCGCGAGCACTGCGATGGTGATCAACCCCCGTAGCGAAGCGATGCCGATGACCGATGGGCCCTATGTGGAGGGCAAAGAGCACATCGGCGGTCTGGTCATCATCAACGCGGAGAGCCTGGACGAGGCGCTCGCGTGGGGACGGAAGCTCGCGCTGGCGACCACGCTGCCGGTCGAGGTGCGTCCGTTCCTGGCTGAGCTAGAGGACTGACGGCGGGGTGTCGGCGGTCACGCGTTCGGATATCGAGCGTGTCTTCCGCGAGGAGTATGGGCGGGCGGTGGCCGTGCTCGCCCGCGTGTTCGGCGACATCGGCATCGCCGAGGAGGCCGTGCAGGAAGCGTTCGCGACAGCGCTCACGCGCTGGCCTGACTCCGGCACGCCGCCGGCACCGGCGGGTTGGATCATCACCACCGCTCGCAATCGCGCTATCGACCAGCTGCGCCGCGAGGCCTCGCGCGATCACCGACACGCGCAGGCAGCGCTGCTGCAGGCTCGCGACGAGCAGGAGCAAGAAAGCCCTGTGCAGGACGACCGCCTGCGTCTGATCTTCACCTGCTGCCATCCAGCGTTGAGCCCGGCGGCTCAAGTGGCGCTGACGCTTCGGCTGGTGGGCGGCCTGCGCACCTGGGAGATCGCGCACGCGTTCCTGGTGCCCGAATCCACGATGGCGCAGCGGCTGGTGCGCGCGAAGGGGAAGATCCGCGACGCCCGGATCCCCTACCGGGTTCCCGACGAGGCGGACTTGCCTGAGCGTCTGGCGTCGGTACTCGCGGTCGTGTACCTGATTTTCAACGAGGGCTACGCCGCGAGCTCGGGCGAGCGCCTGATCCGCGAGGAGCTCGCCTCCGAAGCGATCCGAGTCGGACGGCTGCTCGCCGAGCTGATGCCCGACGAGCCCGAGGTGCTGGGGCTGCTGGCGTTGATGCTGCTCCTGCACTCACGACGGGCGGCACGGACGACCGCCGAGGAGGAGCTGACACCGCTTCCCGAACAGAATCGCCTCCTTTGGGACCGCGATCTGATCGCGGAAGGACACGCGCTCCTCAAGCGATGCTTGCGGCGAAACGAGCCGGGTCCCTACCAGCTGCAGGCCGCGATCAACGCCGTCCACAGCGACGCCGCGACAGCGGCCGACACCGACTGGAGTCAGATTCTCGCGCTCTACGACCAGCTTCTGGCGTTCTCCCCGAGCGGGATAGTGGCGCTCAACCGGGCGGTCGCGGTCGCGGAAGTGCATGGCGCCGACAGCGCGCTCGAGCTGATCCAGGGGCTACCGCTCGATGGCTACTACCTCTACCACGCGATCCAGGCTGACCTTCTACGACGCCTCGGGCGCCGGCACGAGGCCGCAGCCGCCTACCAGGGCGCGATCGACCGCACCGACAATGCCGCCGAGGTCAAGTTTCTGCGGAGCCGGCTCGAGGCGCTCGGCGGTTTTAGTTGACCTGAGCTTGTGATCCGCGATCGTGGCGGCGCGACGCTGGACGACGGCCCTCACGTCCTCCCGCAAACCTGGGCAACGTCCCAGCGGACGCTGCTGAACAGGTGAATGGGCCGCCACGGGAGCCGGCATCACCACCTGTACGAGGATCCACCATCTGGCGGCGCCGGCCACCCCGGCAGGTCGCCTCAGATGGGCTGTGCGAGAAGCGCCATCGACGCGCCCGTGAGGGCGGCGGCGTCTCCGCCGGCCCCCTCGGGCTCTCGCTCCCAGTCGCTGATCTGCGCCGAGTTCTCGACGACCTGGCGACACCGCTCCCAGCGGCGCTCCATGAATCGCTCGAGCGCGGACTCGATCGCATCACCGACGGCCAGCTCTTCGCTGAGGACGATGCCATCCTCGATCGCCATCCCGGCCCCGCTCGCGAGGTGGGGAGTCATGGAATGCGCGGCGTCGCCGATGAGCACGACGCGCCCGCGGTACCAGGGGCGGGGTACGAGGATGGTCTCAAGTGGCCGGTAGTCAACCGCGCCCGGATCGCGGATCCGCGGGACCAGCTCGGCCAGCGGGCTGCCGTAGTCGGCCAGCAGCGACCGGAGCAGCTCCGGGAGAAGCGGCTGGTCCGGACGCGTCGCGTCGGGCACGTTCTGCACAAGCAGCACGTAGAGCTTGGTATCGGACACCGGGTCGATGCCGGCCTTCGACGTTGGCCCGTAGAACAGGTGGTAGCGGGTCAGCTCGGGCGGGCGATCGAGCACCGCCCGCCAAACGGCCTGGCCTCGGAATTCGGGGGCAGGGGCGTCGGCGAAGGCCATCTTGCGTACGGCTGAACGGATGCCGTCGGCCCCGACCACGAGGTCAAACTGGTTCTGCGTGCCGTCGCTGAAGCTCGCTTCGATGGCGTCGGGGCGCTGTCGTAACTCGGCGACGGTGACGCTGCGGCGGACTGGGGTGCCCGTGGCCTCGGCGGCATCGGCCAGCACCGCGTGGAGCTCGGGACGCAGAATTCCGACCTGCCCGGGATACTCCGGGCCGTTCAGCCGCGGGATCACGACGGTGTCGAACACCGTTCCCGACGCGTCGCAGAAGAGCAGCTCGTCCATGCCCCAGCCGCGTGCGACGATCGCGTCGAGCAGACCGAGCATGGCGAGAGCTCGCAGCGTGGGACCGAGCAGCGTCAGGCCCACACCGACGATCGGAGGACGCTGATGAAGCTCGACCACCTCACTCGCGATGCCGCGACGGCGCATGGCGATGGCTGTCGCCAGCCCGCCGATGCCGGCGCCAACGACGAGGACGCGTCGAGTTGCAGCTTCGCTTGCCATAGCGTGCCAGCTTGTATATATACATCAAGAAGTAGGGCCAAAACAAGCGTTGATTCGTTCAAGGCAGATTGGATATAGTCTCCATGTGCTCCTGGTTGGACGAGACGCGGCGTCGCGCGCGCGGTAGGCCGGGGTGACGGCGACTACTCTCACCCGCGGCGATGCCGGCTACGAGGAGGCGCGCCTAAGTGCGATTTGGAACGGGCGCAAGCCGAACCGCTTCCCGGAGGCCATCGTCCTCGCGGAGGATGCCGAGGACGTGGTAGACGCGGTGCGCCTGGCACGAGAGCGGGGCTGGCGCATCGGGGTCCGATCGGGAGGTCATAGCTGGTCGGGTAACGCAATCCGCGACGGCGGGCTCCTCCTGGACGTCTCGAGGCTGAACGATTTCACGATCGACCCCGAGAACCGCACCGCCTCAGTCGGGCCGGGCACCAAAGCAGCCGACCTGCAGCAGGCGCTGAACGACCGGGGCCTGTACTTCCCCACCGGCACCTGTCGATCGGTCGCGGTCGCGGGGTACACGCTCGGCGGTGGCGCGTCGTTCACGGGCAAGAAGGACGGCCCTGCCGCGCACGCCCTGCGGGCCATCGACGTGGTCACCGCCGAAGGCGAGTTCCTGCATGTCGATGACCGCAGTCACCCGGATCTGATCTGGGCTGCGCGCGGTGGTGGGCCAAACTTTTTCGCGGCGGTCACGCGACTGCACCTCGACCTGAAACCGCTGCCGGGAGCGATGTACACCGCCTTATACGTCTACCCCGTCGAGGTGATCGATGAGTTCCTCGCGTGGTCGGTGGAGCTGTTGCACTCGACGCCGCCGGAGCTGGCGGAGATGTGGATGGCGATCGCGAGCTGGTTGCCCCACTACGACGGCACGATCCTTGCGCAGTTTCCGATCGTTTTCGCTTCCGACCCCGAGGAGGCGCTGCGTCTACTCGCGCCGTTCGAGCGCTCGCCACTGCTCCCACACGCCGTCGCTCACCAGGAACCGCATCCGTGGACGTTCCCGGAGGGGTACGCCCTGCTCGACCAGCTATACGTGAAGGGCAACCGCTACCGCTCCGATGCGCTCTGGATGAACGCCGAGAGTGAGGGGTTCCAGAATGCCGTCAAGGACGTCATCCTCTCGCTGCCGAACCGCTGGTCGCACGTGCTGTGGGCGCCGGCGGCGCCGGTTGCGCACCCAAACGCGTCGTACTCGATGCACAGCGAGATCTCGGTACACCCGTACGGCGTCTGCCAGGACCCCGCCGATGACCCGGTGGTCCTGGCGTACGTCGAGCAATCCATGCGACGGCTGTTACCGCACTCGACCGGCGGAGGCAAGGTCAACGACTGCGATCTCACTGCCTTCCCAAAGGAGATCCTCTCCAAGGAGAACGCCGCGCGGCTCGAGACGGTCCGCAGCAAGTACGACCCGGACTGCCGGTTCCATCCGGCACTCGGGCTCGAGCACGGCGTCGCCGCGGGCGGCTGAGGGTCGTCAGCACCTGGTTCCGCGCGCGCTGCTCAGCGCGCGGAGCAAAATCTCGAGTCGAGATAACAGAAATTTGTGTTATCTCAGATATTACTGCTATAACTCTCTCATGCCGCGCGACGATGAGATCACCTTCGCCGACCACGTGGGCCGCTTTTATGCACGGCGTTACGCGTTTCCGCCAATGGTCGGCCGGGTCTTGGGCTACCTGCTCGTCTGCACCCCCCGGGACCAGTCGATCGCCGAGCTGAGCGAGGCGCTGCTGGCCAGCCGCAGCGCGGTCACCGGCGCGCTGGCCACCTTGGAGCGCATCCACGCCATCCGGCGTTCGCGCGCCGCGGGTGAGCGCATGGATCGCGTCCGTCTGGACTTCTCCTCGGCCCAGTCGCGGGGGTTTGACATCACCGAATATCAAGAGCTCGGCGACCTGGCGCGAGAGGGTCTCGAGGTCCTGCGCGACGCGCCCGCGGAGCGCAGGGCGGATGTGCTGGAGCTGGCCGCGTTCGCCGACTTCCTGGTGCAGCGCACCGGCTCCCTGCGGGAGGAGTGGGAGGCACACCGTGACGCGCTACGTGCTCGCGGCGCGCTCCCCGGCTGACGGCATCTCGATGCGAACCGCCGCGCCGCCGACCGGACCCGAGAAGAACGCGAGCGAGCACGCCGCGATCGCCGCCGTCGACTTGTACAAGCGCTTCGGAGAGAAAGTGGTGCTGGACGGCGTCGACCTGACCGTCGCCTCGGGGACGGTGTTCGCGCTGCTCGGGCCCAACGGGGCTGGGAAGACCACGATCGTGAACATCTTCTCCACGCTGCTCGCGCCCGACGCCGGGCGGGTTCAAATCGCGGGCCATGACCTGCTCCGCGACGCCGAGGGGGTGCGCAGTGCGATCGGTGTCACCGGACAGTTCTCCGCGGTGGATGATCTGCTGACCGGCGAGGAGAACCTCCGGCTGATGGCTGACCTGCGCCACCTCGGCCGCGAGGCCGGCCGGGGACGCGTGCGAGAGCTGCTCGAGCGCTTTCAGCTGACCGACGCGGCCCGCAAGCCCGTATCGACGTATTCGGGCGGGATGAAGCGCCGGCTCGATCTGGCGATGACGCTCCTGGGCGAGCCGCAGCTGATCTTTCTCGACGAGCCGACCACGGGGCTTGATCCACGCAGCCGTCGCGGCATGTGGGAGCTGATCGGCGAGCTGGTCACCGCGGGGGTGACGATCTTTCTCACAACCCAATACTTGGAGGAGGCAGACCGTCTGGCCGATCGGGTCGCCGTGCTGGACCGCGGCCGGATCGTCGCCGAGGGAAGTCCGGAGGAGCTCAAGCGACGCATGCCCGGCGGCCACGTCAGCCTGCACTTCGCCGACCGGGAGACGACGCAGGCGGCGGCCCGAGTCCTGGAGTCTGCGGCCGGTGAGGTCGAGGGCGCGACGCTACAGGTCCGGGGCGACGGCGCGACGCTACAGGTCCCGGGCGACGGCTCGCCCGCGTCGTTGCGCTTCCTCCTGAACCGCCTTGGCGAGGCCGAGATCGCACCCGACCGTCTGTCGATCCACGACGCCGATCTCGACGACGTGTTCCTCGCTCTCACCGGGCAACCAACCACCACGCGAAACCCTCGGCCATGACACGGCTCACCTATACGCTGACGGATTCGCTGACGATGCTGCGCCGCCAGCTCAAGCACCTGCTGCGCTACCCGTCCATGACCGTGCTGCTGGTGGGCATGCCGATCGTGTTCCTGCTGTTGTTCGTGTACGTGTTCGGCGGCCAACTCGGCGCTGGTCTGATTCATGAAAACGCCGCCGGACACAGCAGCCGGGGTGCCTACCTGAACTTCGTCGTGCCCGGTGTCCTGCTGATCACCGTGGCAGCAGCCGCCAACGGGACCGCCGTGCTGGTGGCCATCGACATGACGGGCGGCATCGTCGCGCGGTTTCGCACGATGTCGATCGCCCGCGCCTCGGTGCTGACGGGCCATGTGCTCGGCAGCGTGATCCAGGCCCTGCTCGGCGCGGTCGTGGTCACCGCGATTGCCGTCGCGATCGGCTTTCGCCCGACCGCAGATCCGCTTCACTGGCTCGCCGCGCTCGCGATCCTGGCGCTGTTCGCAAACGCGCTCGCCTGGCTGGCCACCGCGCTGGGTCTCGCCGCCAAGAGCGTCGAGACCGCCAGTAACACACCGATGTTCCTCACGTTGCTGCCGTTCCTCAGCAGCGGCTTCGTCACCGTCGCCTCGATGCCCGCCGGACTGCAGCAATTCGCCCGCTACCAGCCCTTCACCCCCGTAACGGACGCGCTGCGTGCCCTGCTGCTCGGCGGTACACCGGTCGAACCCAGCTTCGCCCGGGCCGCCGCTTGGAGCGTTGGAATCAGTCTCGTCTGCGCCCTGTGGGCCACGCGCCTCTACGACCGCCACCCTGGCGGCTGAGCTCCCGAGACCGGTTCAGGTCCCCCGCGACCGAGCCTGCGAATCACCCGGTTCGGGCGATGCGCCGCCTAGATCGGCGACTAGGTTGATAGCTGCGGTCGATGACTTGGGCCGAGCGGGCTTAGCGTCTCAAAGGAGGATCAGGAGATGCAGGAGCAGACGAAGACCACCGGAACGGGCGGCGACGACGGCGAAAACCTCGACCTGATGCAAGCGCGCTACGGCAGTCGGTTCCTGCGCCAGGAAGCCCCCTGCGAGAAGCTGCCCAGCACCGGGATGCCCGCCGTCGATGCGATGCGTCTAGTGGGCGAGGAGTTGATGATCGACGGCTTGCCGATGCGAAATCTGGCCACGTTTGTCACCACGTGGATGGAACCGTTTCAGGGGACGATCGCCACGACCGACGGCGAGCGCATGTGGGCGTTCCTCTACTCCAGCGAGCGCAAATCGCGCTCACTTTCTACACGACCGACATCCCGACGCTGCGGACCCTGTATCCGGAGCAGGAGATGCTGCATGGGCTCTCCGATGATGCGCGGCTGGTCCTCTCAGAACCACTCGGGGATCTTCCGCGTGCCTGGAACGAGGTGCCCGAGTCGTCCTAGCGCCCGTTCAGGGTCAAGCCGCCACCAACGATGGTGCCCGTTGATGCCTGACTGAATCTCCTCTTCGAGAGCCGGAACCGGGACATTCGCCCCCAGCCGGCGCGGCCAAAACCGCGGCCAAGACCGCGCCGAGCTTTCCCTATTCGTAGCCAGTGAACGGCTCGGTCTCGAACCGGGTGTCTTCGTCGCGATCCTTGAAGACATGAATGATCCGGACTGCCGGCGGAACCTGCTCGACCCGGCTCTCCAGCAACTCGAGGTTCGGCTTGTCGCCGAAGCCGAGCCCGTTCAGCCGCTCAGCCTCCGCCCGGGCGACGTCACCGGGCGTCGGATTGCTTTCCGGATAAGCGTCTGTGTGGTGCCGGACGAGGGCCTCCCAATGCGCGTCTCCCGCCCGTTCGATCGACTCGCGAATCTGTTGCCGGTCGAATGCCATCGTCTCAGCCTCCTCTTCACTGCATTTGGTCTGGCCGAGGTTAGCTGCGCGCCGCCGCCGCGGGCGCCCAAACAAACAGCTACGTAGCTCTCCCGATTACGTAGTGGACTACGCAGGACGCCCGGCGAGGTCGCTGGCATTGTCCACGGCACGCGCTCAGCTGCCTGAGATCGATGGTCTCGATGCTGCCGCGGTCGAGCTCACACCGCGGGAGGCGCAACTGATCGAGCTCGCCTCACCGGGGCTCAGCAACGCGGAGATCGCCGACCGTCTCGTATTGTCGGTACGGACGGTGCAGACACATCTGTACCGAGGCATGCAGAAGCTCGGGATCAGCGATCGCCGCGACCTGGGAAATGGAGAGGCGAGGCTGTCATGAGCGCTCGCCGCGGCCGTCAGCTGGATGGCGCGGGATCGAGGAAGATGTCCGTTTGCAGATCGGCGCCGTCCCGGTACTGATAGATGGAGAGATCGCTGACCCCCGCCTGTTGCAGGACCTCGTCGTCCACCAGCGTCTGGCCCGTGCGCTCCATCGGGGGGCGGGCGAGGACCGCGTAAGCGGCGTCGCCCATGATCTCGGGCTTGCGGGACTTCGCCACCGCCTCGTCCCCACCAAGCAGGTTCTGAACGGCCGCCGTGGCGATGATCGTCCGCGGCCACAGGGTGTTGGAAGCGATCCCGTCCTGCTCGAGCTCGGCGGCGAAGCCGAGCGCTGCCAGCGTCATCCCATACTTCGCGAGCATGTAGCCAACGCACGATCCGAGCCACTGCTTTGACAAGTTCAACGGCGGCGAGAGGGTGAGGATGTGGGCGTGATCGGATTCGCGGAGGTGCGGGATCGCCGCGCGCGTCAACAGGAAGGTTCCGCGGACCTCGATCTGCTGCATCAGATCGAACTTCTTGACCTCCAGCTTGCTCGTGGGCGAGAGATCGATCGCGGAAGCATTGTTGACGACGATGTTGATCCCTCCGAACCGCTCGACCGTGGCCTTGACCGCACGGTCGATCGAGTCTGGATCGCGGACGTCTCCGACGATCGGCAGCGCTGCCCCGCCCGCATCCTCGATCTCGGCCGCGGCGGTGTGGATCGTGCCGGGAAGCTTTGGATGCGGCTCCGCGGTCTTGGCCAGAATCGCCACGTTTGCTCCGTCGCGAGCGGCACGGATCGCGATTGCGAGACCGATCCCGCGGCTGCCGCCCGACATCAGAATCGTCCGGCCGTGGAGCGGCCGCTCGGAGTTGTTCTGGCTCGTGGACATCTTCACCTCGACCTTTCGCCCGTTACGCACCCGCGAAACCAGCGCGGGTATGGTCCCGGAACCCTACGCGGGGAGAGCGTTGCGGTGTCCCTACGCGAGCGCTCGCTGACGCGGATGGACATACGCGACCGCTCGCGGACGCGCGGCGACGCCCCCGGCTTGCGCCGGGGGCGTGGCACTGCTTCAGCTAGGACTCGGCTCAGTGGACGATCTGATACGTGTACACACCCACTCCCGGGCAGCCGCGCCCGAAGGAGTCGTACTGGACCAGCGAGCCGATCGGCACGTTCGCGTCGCGATCGGCCACAGAGACCACGGCGGGGTAATTGAAGCCACCGCCGTTCAGGCAGTAGTGGCCGGGGCCCACGTGCGTCACCTGCGTCCAGCCGCCGGGAGTATTGAAGACAAACGACGGCGACGGCCCACCGGCGACCTCGGCCGCCCGTCCCGGATGAAGCGCGACGGCCTCGATGTCGAAGTTCACTCGGTCCGAGGGAACGATACGGGTGATCCGGAGGGGCGCCGGAATGTGAAGCGGCTGCGCCTGAGAGCTCACCGGTTTGTCGTTCGGCACCGGGCCCGTGTTGCCGGGGCTGGCGCCGGCAACTCCGGCGACCGACATCGCCAACGCGACGGCGCAGATGGCGAGCACGCCCAGTGCGCGGGTGTACCTGCGGAGAATGCTCATGTTGCACTCCTTTTAGAGTGGTAGTTATGGCTTATCCACCACGCATTCCAGTGCGGTGGTTGCATCAGGGGACGTTAGGAGCGACCTCAGCAGGTGACCATCGGTCCGAGGTGTGAAGCGCCGCCACCACGGGGTTAACGATTCCCACCAAGATGTGGAAAGTGCTCCGATGATTGGTTGTTAAGCTTGCAACCAGACGTAGATGGGCAGGCCTCGGCCCGAATTCGTGGCTGCAACCTGCGGGGCTGGGTCGGATCGCCCGGGGATTCGGCTAAAGTGACCAGTCGCGCGTTTTTCTCGAGGCAGTGGTGCAAGCCCCGCGGATTTTGGACAGCCCGGCGGATCTCAAGCGGCGAATCGAAGCCGAGCGCAAGGGCGTGCCGTTCATCTATTTCCGGGACGGCGAGGGCAAGCAGCGGATCATCTCGCTGGATCCCGCTCGCGAATACCTGAGCGTCGGCCGGGAGGACGGATGCGAGGTGTGCATCGATTGGGACGAGCGTGTTTCCAGGCTGCATGCCCGGCTCGAGCGCAGCGGCGGCTCCTGGACCATCTACGACGGCGGGCTATCGCGCAATGGGACATTCCTGAATGGAGAACGCGTTCAGGGCCATCGGGTGCTGAACGATCGCGATCAGCTTCGCTTCGGCAACACCGAGATGAGCTTCCGTGACACCACGCAAAAGCGCTCGCGCACCGTGATCGTCGCCCGGGAGTTGGATGGCCCGCTCGTATCGCCGGCGCAGATGAAGGTCCTGGTGGCGCTGTGCCGGCCGTATAAGCACCATTCGGCGTTCGCTCGCCCTGCCTCGAACCGCGACATCGCGGAGGAGCTGTTTCTGAGCGTCGAGTCGGTCAAGAGCCATCTGCGCGCCTTGTTCGCGAAGTTCGAGCTCGAAGATCTGCCCCAGAATGAGAAACGGGTCCGGCTGGTCGAGCACGCTTTTGCGCAGGCCCTGGTGCGAGACAGCGAGCTGTAGCGCGGACCAGTCGAGCCCCGTCGCCGGCGTCTCAGGGGCCGATTGCGGCCCGCGAGTGACGGTGCGCACACGACTCGCGCACCGTCTTGAACAGCGTCAGCCGGGACGTTATGCTCGCCCGAGCGGGCATCCGGGCCGCTCAAACGGGCGGCTCAGCGGCTGGTTGGGACGAGTTCACGAATGCCATTCAGAAACGGTCAGCTCGAGCGCGGCTCCGTTATCGGGGGCTATCGAATCGACGAGCTGATCAGCCGCGGGGGGATGGGCGTCGTCTACCGGGTGACGAACGTCGCGCTCAACCGGATCTACGCGCTCAAGTTGCTCGCGCCTGAACTGGCCGACGACGATCAGTTCCGGGAGCGATTCAAGCGCGAGATCCGGGTCGCGGCGTCCCTGCACCATCCGCACGTGGTCGAGATCCATTACGCCGGCGAGCACGAGGACTTGCTGTTCCTGGTGATGGACTTCGTGTACGGCACCGATCTCAACAGACTGCTCCGCAAGAGCGGCGCGCTCGAGCCAGATCGGGCCGTGGAGTTGCTGACACAGCTGTCCTCCGCACTGGACGCCGCACATCGCAAGGGCCTCGTCCACAGGGACGTAAAGCCGGCAAATGTGCTGATCACGGTTCGCCATGGTGAGGAGGACGCCTACCTGACCGATTTCGGGCTCGCAAAGCGCTCGGACACGATCGGCGCGCTGACCAAGAAAGGGGTCGTGGTCGGCACGGTGGATTACATGTCGCCCGAGCAGGTCACGGGCGGCGTGGTCGACGCCCGCACCGACATCTATGCGCTCGGATGCACGTTCTTCCACATGATCACCGGCAACGTGCCCTACGAGCGCGAGAACTCGGTCGCGACGCTGTTTGCCCACGTGCACGAAGCACCGCCGCCGCTCGAGGCCCCGCTGATCGATTCCTATCCGGCGCTCAGCGCGGTGGTCGAGAAAGCGATGGCCAAAGAGCCGGCCGATCGCTACCTCTCGGTGGGGGACTTCGCCGCGGATGCCGCGGCGGCGCTGAGGGGAATGCGCTCCACGAAGCCGGCCACGGTCGTAGCCACCGGCGAGGCCCGGCCAACCGACACTCCCGCGCCCGCCTCAGCGCGCCCGCTCCAAGCCGGCGACTGGCTCGCTGTCGAGCCCAAGCCGGAGACCACACCGCCGGCGCCTCCCAGCGATCGCCCGGCGCTTGACCCGCAGCCGGCACACGCTGACGCCGAGTCGGTGCAAGCGACGCCCGCCCCGAGCTCGACGCCGGCGCCGATCGCTGCCCGGGCCGGATCAGAGCAACCGGCGGGCTCAGCGGGCGATCCCCGCAAGCCGGCCGGCTCACGGCCGTCATCGCCGGCGGGCAAGCGCTACCGCTGGCCGCTGCTCGGCGGTCTGGTGCTCGTCGCTGCGATCGCCGCAGTCGTGATCCTGCTCACCTCCGGCGGTTCGACCCCGGCGCAGGCCGCGGGCCGATTCGCGGGGGTGGAGAGTCCCGTGCCGACGAACCATGTCTCCGGCGCGGGAGCTGCGACGGTGACGCTGCAAGGCAATCTCGCGACCGTGACGGTCGACACCAACGGCCTCCTCAACGCGGTCCACCTGATGCACATCCACGGCGGTACCGGAAAGTGCCCCACCGCCTCCGCGGCGCAGGTGGTAAGCGGCCAGCGGTTCATCAGCGCAAGCGCCGGCGACCGGATTTATGGGCCGGTCGTGACCTCGCTGACGCAGCACGGCGGCAGCAGCCCCAGCCTTCATCTCGACTCGCCACTGTTCTCGACCGGCTCCGACATCCGCTACACCCGAACCCTCACCTTGGGACCGGGAGTGGCGGCCCAGATCCGCAACGGGCTCGCCGTGATCGTCGTACACGGCATCGATTACAACGGCAACGGTGTCTACGACAACTCGCTCGGCGTTGGAGGCGAAGCAGGTGCGCCGGCTCTCTGCGGCGTCCTGTTCCCCTCACAGACGGCTTCGACTGGCAACCACGGCGACCGCACCGTCTTCACTGCATCGCTCAAGCTCTACGGCGGGAGATCAGGCCGGTCGGCTGGTCCGGCGCTGGTGTGTCATGTTGGCGGTGCACCGGCCAGTTCCCAGCCGCCCGCCGAGTCCAGCGCCGGCAGTCCCGCCTGACGCTCACTTTCCCGGACGAGGAGTGGCGAGGAGTCCGCGGGTCCGCTCACGCGCTTTGTCGCGAGCGTTCCAGCACCTCGGGCGGCACGCGGGTGAGCGCCGGCGTCGTCGGGACGTTGACCGCGACCCACCGCGATCGCCGGCCGAAGACCGGATGGTCGAGAGTGCGCGGCTGACGGCGAACCAGGATCGCGCAGGCGACGGCGCCGAGCAGCGCGATCGCGGCGGAGGCGTAGAACGCGAGTTGAAACGACTGCGCGTGAGCGTGGATCAGGTCGTGATACACCCGGTCCACGACCGGGTTGCGCTGAACCTGGCGAATACCCTTGGTCTCGGCCTGCGCGATGAAGTTGTGCACGGTCGCGGCCTGGGATGCGGTGGGGTGGATCTTCTGGGCTGCCAGGCGCGCATACAGGAGGTGAAAGTAGTAGCTGAGCTGCAGCGCGCCAAGTCCCGCGATCCCGATCGCGCCGCCCATCTGCTCTGCGGTGCACGAACCCCACGACCAAGGGCAACCGTCCCCCCCGCCGGTCGAACACCCGTCCCGCGAGAGGACCGGCGAGGATGATCGGGATCGTGCCGGGAATCAAAGCGATGCCCGCGACGATCGGGCCGACCCCGACCACCAGCAGCAGGTAGAACGGCAGCAGGTATCCCAGGCCCAGCTCGAGCGAGCCGGCCAGCAGCTGGCTGATCGAAGACGCCAGAAAGTTCAGGAGACGCAAACAGGCGAAACTCGATCAACGGATTGCTCGCGCGCCGCTCGGCCCAGACGAAGATCGCGAACGCGACGACCTTGTCGCGATCGGCGCCACCACATTGCGGCTGTCCCAGCCGTCGGGCTGCCCGCGCGAGAGACCGTAATCAGGGCCACGGTCGCCACCGCGAATAATCCCGTCCCGGCCCAGTCGATCGTGCGCCGTGCGCCCGCGTCGGGAGCCAGGTCCGGCGTCGCACGCAAGGTCAGCACGATCACTGCGAGCGCCAGCGGGACGTTGATCAGGAACACCAGTCGCCAGCTGGCGGCAGTCAGCACACCGCCCAACACCGGCCCCAGCGCGGCAAATAACGCCGATCCTCCCGCCAGCACCCCGAGCGCGTAACCGCGTCGCTCCTGCGGCCAGACCGCGCTCGTGATCGCGACCGCAGTGGGCATCATCAATGCCGCCGCCGTGCCCTGCACCGCGCGCATGCTGATGATCCACGCCATGCTCTGCGCCGCGCTCGCCAGCGCAGTCGCGACGGCGAACATCACCGCGCCGCACAAGAGCACCCTCCGCAGCCCGATGAGATCCCCGAGACGACCGCCCAGCACCATGAACGCGGCCAGCGGCAGGATATTGGCGGTGAGAATCCACGGGCCGTCGGCGAGGCTCCCCCCGAGCCCCTGAACGACATCCGGGCTGGCCAGAGGCACGGCGGTCTGGTCGACGAGAATCATGCTGCTGGCGAGGGTCATCGCCACCAACGTCAGCCGCAGGTCCGGCGGTGTGGCTTCCTCGTCGACCTGTGCGTTCGTGTTCAAACGGCTCCTAACACTAGTCTCCCTGGAGCCGGCGGGAACGAAGCCGATCGCGGCGACCGTAGCGGGAGCGCCGGCGGTCGCTAAACGATTGCCTATACCTATTGCTTTACTGCAAAAGGTATGGCTATAACGGTGACCCAGCTTGTGTCATTCCTAGCGGTCATCCGCGGCGGCTCGGTGACGGCGGCCGCGGACGAGCTGGTTGTGACGCAACCTTCGGTCTCCTCGGCGCTCGCGTCGCTCAGCCGGGAGCTCGGCTGCGAGTTGTTCGAGCGCTCGGGGCGCGGGATACGCCCGACCGAGGCCGCGCAGGCGTTCGTGCCGTACGCGACTGACGTGATTGGACTGCTGCGGAGCGGCCAGCACGCCGCGCGTGAAGCGGCGGAGGTTGCAGGGCGCCGGCTGCGCATCGCCGCGGTGACGACCGCCGCCGAATCGTTCGTGCCGCCGTTGATCCACGCATTTGCGGTCCGGCAGCCCGATGTCGAGCTGGCACTCGACGTCGGCAACCGTCAGGAAGTCCTCGACCGAGTGCTCGGTCATATGGCCGATGTTGCGATCGCGGGCACACCGCCGGCCGATCTGCGGCTTCGCGCGGAACCGTGCGGCGAGAACGAAATCGTCTGCATTACCGCGGCCGACGACGAAGCCGCCGGCGATGCGGCGGTGACCGCGGAGCAGCTGTCGAGCCGGGCCTGGTTGCTCCGCGAGCCGGGGTCGGGGACGAGGGCGCTGAACGAGCAGTTTCTGCGCGACCGGGGCCTGTCGCCGCGGACCTTGACGCTCGGCTCGAACGGTGCCATCAAGCGGGCCGCCAGCTGCGGCCTCGGGATCTCGCTGCTCTCCCGCGCGGCGGTGGGAGCCGACCTGGCCGCCGGCCACGTCGCGGAGATCAAGCTCTCCGATGGACCACCGGCGCGACCTTGGTTCGTGCTGGTCTCGACGGTCGGCCCAACGCGCCAGGTCGTGAGCGACTTCGTCGAGTTCGCCAAGGATTAGGCTTTCGCTTATAGGAAGTGGGCAAAGATCGATTGATCGAGCGTCCGGGCAATGGTGTGCTGCCGCGATGTGCTCGCCACGCGATCGACCGCACGCTGAGCGCCGCGCGCGCGGGGCGGGGGAAATGAGGTGAACGAGATGCCGAGGCCGATTCTGCTCGGCATCGTCGGCGACTCGGCCGCGGGCAAGACAACGCTTACGCGGGGCTTGGTTCGGATCCTGGGCGAGGCCCAGGTGACCCACATCGCCGCCGACCATTACCACCGCTACGACCGCGCGCAGCGAGCCGAACGGGGCGTGACGCCGCTGGCGCCGGAGTGCAACTACCTGGACATCCTCGAGCAGCACCTGGCCCACCTTCGCGCCGGCGAGCCAATCATCAAGCCGGTCTACCGTCACAACGACGGCAGCTTCGGGCCCCCGGAGTACCTCCGTCCCGCGCATTTCACGATCATCGAAGGGCTGCTGGGCTTTCATACGGCGGTGATGCGCGACGCCTACGACGTGCGGGTGTACCTCGATCCTCCGGAGGATCTGCGGCGCAGGTGGAAGGTGCAGCGAGACTGTTCGCGGCGGGGCTACACGACCGATCAGGTGCTCGAGGAGCTCGACCGCCGGGAGGCGGATTCGGACTTCTACGTCAGGCCGCAGCGGCGCCACGCCGACATGGTGATCTCGTTCAGACCCGGTGACCCCGGCGACCAGGAGCATCTGGACGTCAGCATCGTGATGCGCCACGGGCTCGTGCATCCGGACCTCTCGCCGCTCGTGGACGGGACGGCCGGCTACCTCACGCTGGCGCAGCGCAACTCCGAGACCACGCTGTGGGTGTCCGGCACGATCCCGCGCGAGCGCAGCGCCGCGATCGAGGAGATGGTTTGGAACCGGATGCAGTTCGCCAGCCATCTGCGGACCGACAGGCTGGGCGAGTTCACCGCCGGCACCCAGCTGTACCGCTCGGAGTCGCTGGCGATCACGCAGCTGCTGGTGCTCTATCAACTGGTCACCGCCCGCGCCGCGGTCTCGCTCGGCGCGTCTGACACGCGCGTCGACCAGACCATGGCCGGCGGTGGCGGTGGCGGTGGCGGTGGCGGTGGCGGGGAACTTTCGCAATTCGCGTCCACCCCCCGGACATAAATCGCACAAGTTCGCGCACGTCGGCTGACGCATAAACAAATGCTTATCGATTCGCGGCGAAGAGCAGTGGAAACTCTTTGAGTTCCGGTTACCCTCCGCAAACGAGCAAGCCGGAAGGAATGAGATCGCATGAGTCAGGCAGCTAACGGCAACGGCACGCATAAGAGCCGGTGGGCTGCGGGCGTCACGCCCTACGCCGAGATGGGCTACTACAACCCCGACTATGAGCCTCGCGACTCGGACATCCTGGCCGCGTTCCGGGTGACTCCGCAACCGGGAGTCGATCCCACCGAGGCGTCGGCCGCGGTCGCGGGCGAGTCCTCGACCGCGACCTGGACGGTGGTCTGGACCGATCGGCTGACCGACCACGAGTACTACCAGGCCAAGTGCTACTCGGTCGAGCCGGTTCCGGGAGCCGACAACCAGTACATCGCCAAGATCGCCTACGGGATCGACCTGTTCGAAGAGGGCTCGATCGCCAACATGTCCTCTTCGATCATCGGCAACGTGTTCGGTTTCAAGGCGCTCAAGGCGCTTCGGCTCGAGGACCTCCGAATCCCCACCCAGTACGTGAAGACCTTCCAAGGGCCGCCACACGGGATCGTGATCGAGCGCGAGTACCTCGACAAGTTCGGGAGACCATTGCTCGGCGCGACCGTGAAGCCGAAGCTCGGCCTATCGGCGAAGAATTACGGGCGGGTGGTATTCGAGGCGCTGCGCGGCGGGCTCGACTTCACCAAAGACGATGAGAATGTGAACTCGCAGCCGTTCATGCGCTGGCGCGACCGCTACCTGTACTCGATCGAGGGCGTCAATCGCGCCTCGAGTGCCACCGGCGAGGTCAAGGGTCACTACATGAACGTGACCGCGGGGACGATGGAGGAGATGTACGAACGCGCCGAGTTCGCCAAGGAGATCGGCAGCGTGATCATCATGATGGATCTGACGGTCGGCTACACCGCGATGACCTCGATGTCAAAGTGGGCCCGGAAGAACGGCCTGATCCTGCACCTGCACCGCGCCGGCCACGCGACCTTCACGCGCCAGAAGTACCACGGGGTCAGCTTCCGCGTGATCGCGAAGTGGTGTCGCCTGCTCGGCGTCGACCACATTCACGCGGGCACCGTCGTCGGCAAGCTCGAGGGCGACCCGAACATGATCAAAGGCTATTACGACGTCTGTCGCGAGGACTTCGTGCCTGAGAACCCGGAGAAGGGAATCTATTTCGACCAGCACTGGGCCTCGATGCCGGGAGTGATGCCGGTCGCCTCCGGCGGGATTCACGCCGGTCAGATGCACCAGCTGCTCCAGTACCTGGGCGAGGACGCGATACTGCAGTTCGGCGGCGGCACGATCGGCCACCCGATGGGGATCGGCGCCGGCGCGACCGCCAACCGCGTGGCGGTGGAGGCGATCATCCAGGCGCGTAACGAGGGCCGCGACTACTTCAGCGAGGGCCCGGACATCCTCGCGCAGGCGGCCAGGGGCTGCCCCGAGCTGGACGCGGCGCTGCAGGTCTGGAAGGACGTCACGTTCGAGTTCGAGTCCACCGATACGCCCGACCTGGTGGCCACGCCCACCGCGACGGCGGCCCGCTGAGCTCCGCCCGCAAGCGAAAGGCAGACCGATGCGAATCACTCAAGGCACCTTCTCCTTCCTTCCCGACCTCAGCGACGAGCAGATCGAGGCGCAGATCCGCTATGCGCTGGAGCAAGGATGGGCGATCGGAGTCGAATACACCGACGATCCCCATCCCCGCAACCCGTACTGGGAGATGTGGAACCTGCCGCTGTTCGACCTCGAGCCAGGCGAAGCTGAGATCCCGATGCGGGAAGTCCAGGCGTGCCGCAGGGAATACCCCAACCACTACATCAAGGTGACCGCCTACGACGCCCGTCACACCAGGCAGACGACGGCGCTCAGCTTCATCGTCAACCGCCCCGGCGACGAGCCGGGCTTCCGGCTCGAGCGCGCCGATCAGCACGACCGCACGATCCGCTACAAGCTCTCTCCGTACGCGGCCGAGGATCCGGTCGGCCGGCGCTACGGGCATGCGGCGGAGAGAGATGGCCAAGACGGGGACGGCCCACGCCGTCCCGCCGTGCTCGGCGAGCAGTAGCCGCTCCAATGGCAGAGCAGCAGTTCACGCTGAAGCGCAGAAAGCCTGGAGAGCCGACCGGAGCCAGCGTCGGGGAGCCTGATCGCCGGCAGCCGGTCGAGGCTCCGGCGCCGCTCGAGCGCCAGAGCGCCGATCGCAACCTGCAGACGATCTTGCGCGAGACCAAGATCAAGCCGGTGCTCGAGCAGCTCGACCGTGATTTGGTCGCGCTTGCTCCGGTCAAACAGCGGATCCGCGAGATCGCGGCGCTGCTCGTGATCGAGCGGCTGCGAACCGAGGCGGGGCTGAATTCACAGCGCCCCTCGCTGCACATGAGCTTCACGGGAAGCCCCGGCACCGGCAAGACCACGGTCGCGCTGCGGATGGCGGACATCCTGCATCGCCTCGGTTACATCGAGAAGGCTCAGCTCGTCACCGTCACTCGCGACGACCTGGTGGGACAGTACGTCGGTCACACTGCGCCCAAGACCAAGGACGTCCTCGAGGCGGCGGTCGGCGGCGTCCTGTTCATCGACGAGGCCTACTACCTCTACCGCCCCGAAAACGAGCGCGACTACGGGCAGGAGACGATCGAGGTCCTGCTCCAGTACATGGAGTCACGGCGCGAACGGCTCGTCGTGGTGTTCGCCGGCTACAAGGACCGGATGGACGAGTTCTTCCGGGCGAACCCCGGCATGGGCTCCCGCGTGGCGCACCACATCGAGTTTCCCGACTACACCCCCGGCGAGCTGATGCAGATCGCACAGCTGATGCTCGCGGGGCAGAGCTACGAGCTCGGTGACGAGGCCAGAGAGGCATTCGCGAAATACATCGAGCGCCGGATGCGCCAGCCACGGTTTGCGCACGGCCGCAGCATCCGCAACGCGATCGACCGAGCCCGGATGCGCCAGGCAAACCGCCTGTTCGAGTCCGACCATAGGCTCGGTCGCCGCGAGCTGATGGTGATCGAGGCGCAGGACATCTACCAGAGCAGCGTCTTCGAGCGCGACATCCCCGAGGACGAGAGCGCAGCGGAGGACCAGGGCCCGACCCGCCTGGCGCCTGCCTGAGGCAGACTGAGGCGACGATCATGGCTCGGCCAATCATCCTAGGGGTCGTCGGCGACTCAGCGGCGGGCAAGACCACGATCAGCAAAGGGCTGGTCAGCCTGCTGAGCGAGGAAAACGTGACCCACGTCAGCGCCGACGATTACCACCGCTACGACCGCAGGCAGCGCGCGGAGCTTCGGATTACGCCGCTGCACCCCGATTGCAACTACCTCGACATCCTCGCCAGCGATTTGCGGCTGCTGCGCACCGGGGAGCCGATTCTGAAGCCGGTCTACAACCACCAAGACGGCAGCTTCGGCCCACCGGTGTACGTACGCCCGGCGGCGCTTCACCGTAGTCGAGGGGCTGCTCGGTTACCACACCAGGGAGATGCGGGACTCTTACGATGTACGCGTCTACCTGGCGCCGCCCGAGGACATCCGCCGCGAGTGGAAGGTCAAGCGCGACACCGCCAACCGCGGCTACAGCACAGAGCAGGTGCTGCAGGAGCTAGAGCGGCGCGAGGCCGACTCCGAGACGTTCATACGGCCCCAGCAGCGCTACGCCGACATGGTCATCTCGTTCATGTCGCCGGCAGGCGGAGACGAGGTCGATCCAACCAAGCTGGACGCGGAGCTCGTGCTCCGCGAGGGCCTGCCGCATCCCGACCTGTCGCCGTTCACCGACGACAGCGGCCGGGGAGTGACGCTGGTCGACGGCTCGCAGCGGGACATCCGCCTGCGGATCGCCGGTGATATCGACAGCCGGCGCGCGACCGAAATCGAGGAGGCGATCTGGGAGAAGATGCACTTCGCCAGCCACCTGCGAACGCAACGGCTAGGTGAATTCAAGATCGGCAAGGAGCGCCATCGCTCCTCGTCGCTCGGAATCGTGCAGCTGCTGATCCTGTATCACCTGGCGACCGCCAAGGCGATCGACGCAGTCGGCGGCGAGGGCACGCGGGCCGGATCGCGTCCTGAGAAAAGGACGCCGCCGGAGACGGTCGCAGCGACGCGAGCCCGCTCCCTGCCAGACGGCGCCCGCGTTCTTCGAAATAACTCAGATTCGGTTTAGCCGCCCGAGATCCGCCGGCGGCATGCTCGCTTGTATGCATCCTGGTAAGTGCCCTCAATGTGGCGAGCGGGTCACACCTTTCGCAGCGGGCTGCGCCCTCTGCGGCGCCGAGCTCGACCCGAAGCGGTGGCAGGGGCCGGTCCCCATGCGCCACCGGTTCTCGCTTCGCCTGCCTGGCCGCTGGCGACCCCCGCGGTTCGGCTGGTCAGCAAGAGCTCGCGCCCGCAACTTTCGCTGACCGGCGTCACGTCGTGGGCGGCGCGGCTCGGGAGTGGGTGGTGGCTTCGGTCGCGCTCCTGAGGTCGGCGATACAAAGCGCCGCCAGCGCGCGGGGCTGGAGGCAGAGCCCACCCCCTAGCGGTGCTTCGGCACGCTGAGGGTCAAGCATCGCTGGGCGCCCGCCGATTAACGTCTCAGCGGGGAAAACGGGATTTCCTCGGAGTAGGAGAAAGCATGGACGCGACACGAACCGGGATCAGGGTTCGCACAACCAGATTGGCTTTGGCCACGTTTGCGGCGGCTGTGGCCGTGGCGCTGACGATCGGCGCCGCGGGCGCCTCCGCGCAGACATCGCTGTTCGCGGCAAGCACGCAGTACGACTGCCTGGCGAACCACAACGTAAATGGGTTTCTTCGCTCCAATCACGCGAACGTGTTGCGGCTGATCCTCACCCCACAGCAGGCGCCGGCCGGCGAAGGCCTCGGCTGCGTCAGGGATGCGCACGCCGCCGGCTACAAGGTCTACCTGTCGCTGCAGTTCGCCAACAGCTGGAGCCCCGGGCAGCTGGCGTCCTACTTTCACCGGGTGCTTCCGGCCTATGCCCCCTACGCGTGGGCGGTGGGGGTCGGCAACGAGCAGGACCTCACCTCGACCAGCACGAGCGCGCAGGGCACGCATCCGCTGCGTGGCCATGGGCGGAGCGTCGGAGAGAATTACCGCGCCGACTGGAATGCGGTCGAGCCGGTGCTGGCGAAGCTGGTCCCGCACGCGATCCGTGTCTACGGCGAGTTCAGCCCCTGGGGCTTCAGCGCCGTCCAGCAGGGCTTCGCGGCAGGAAGGCCGCCCGGCCTGCAGGCGATCGCAGTGCACTGCTACCGCACCAAGGCCACGGGAGGCTTGGAGCAGGTTCCGCAAGACGCCGCCTGGGCAGCCGCCCGGAGGTTGCCATTGTGGTGCTCTGAGATGGGCCCGGCGCTATCGAAGCCCACGACCCCTGGGTGGGCGATGCGGGACACATGGGGGTCGTGGAATGCGGCGGTGGCCAAGGTCGAGGCCGAGAGCCCGGATCTGAAGATGACCAGCTATTACTACTTTCCCACCCTGTAGGCCTTTGGGGGGCCGCGGTGCTCGCGGGCGGCTCGAGTCGGGCGGTCGCGGGGCGGCTGGAGGGGGCGGTCGCTGGGCGGCCGGAGGGGGCGGTCGCGGGGCGGTTGGCGGGGGCGGTCGCGGGGCCGGGGCGGGCCGGCAGGGACGGTCGTGGGCGAGCCCACACAGCGGCTCGGGCGCGGGCTAATGTCACATTCGAGCCTGCAGGTCGGACGGATGTAACGGTAGCCCGCGTGAGGCGGGTTAATGTGACACTCGATCCTGGCGGGCCGGCGGATGTCACGATAGCCCGCGCCACGCGGGTTAAAAGTGACACTCGAATCCTGAGAGGAGCCAATGTAACGTTAGCCCCCGCGCATCGCTCCCAGAAGCCCAGCAGCCGAGCACCCTACTCACGCGATGACCGCCGAGTCGATCTCTCGAGCATCCCCGAGCGGCTGGCCCGCAGCGGGGCTTCACCGGAATCGACCTCCCACTGCCCGGCGGCGGCACCACCTTCATCGTGCGCGGTGGCAGCGGCCCGACGATCGTGCTCCTGCACGGCTACCCCAACGACTGGCTCGCGAACGTGCTCAACGTCAGCCGCGTGAATAACCGGTCGCTCGACAAGCCGGTCCTGGTTCTCGCCGGCGAGCGTGCTCGAGGGCAGGTGATGATCGAGGAGGCGAGCCGGACCTGGCCACAGACAAGAGGGGTGGTCCTGCGCGGCTTCGGTCACTATCTGCCGGGAGAGGCTCCCGAGGAGGTCACCGGTCTGCTGCGCTCGGTAGCGCCGTAGCCTCCTGCTCATCGGGCGTGCGGCAGCCGGTGGCACAGCAGCGCCCAGGCTGGCGGCTGGTCGCGGGATGCTCGCCGGCAAGGCCACGGTCGAGCAGGTGGTCGACGAGTGCACGCCTCTCCGGAACCGGGTAGTTGCGCCAGATCTCGCGTTTCATCGCCTCGGGCGAGCCGCCCCCGTGCAACGAGATCACCGAGTACCAGCCCCCTTGGTAGGAAGCGGTCAGATCCTCGATCATGCGTGCGACCTGAAGGCGCCTGGCGGCGGGGATCTCCTCACGGCCGGCGAGAACCTCCGCGAGCGCCGCGTGGGTGTGAGGATTGTGGTCCTCCTCGGGGCCCGGCAGCGCGACGATCAGGCCCCCGGCGAGCTCGTGCGCGAGACGCTGCATGTCGTAGATCTGGTTTGAGAGCAGCAGCTTGCCGATGTTCGCGAACACCGCGTCGGGCACCGCCACCCCGGAGCGATCGCTGGTCGCGTAGGTGGAGGCCGCGACCCCGCAGGCGTAGAACCCCTCGATGATTGCGATCAGCTGCACCATCTTCTCGCGGATATGCGGATGGGAGTCTGGATCGAGCCCGTTCGCCTCGGTCATCAGCGCCGCGGCTCCGATCAGCAGGTCGCCAAAACCGGCCCGAGCGGCGATGCACGTATGGCGATGGTGGGTGGCGTACGCGGTCGTCAACAGTCCGGCTTGCTCGCACTCGCCGGCGAGGAACACTCGCTCCCACGGCACGAACACGTCTTCGAATACGACCACACCGGTGGACTGGCCGTAACGGGCCGAGAAGCTGGCGGCCCGCTCCCCCGGGCGTCCTGCAGGACGCGCGATCACGGTCACGCCCGGCGAGTCGATCGGGACCGCGCAAGAGACCGCGAAGTCGCTGTCGGCCGCGCGCATCGTCCGGCAAGGCATCACGAGCAGCTCGTGCATGTAGGGAGCCCCCGTCACGATCGCCTTCGTGCCCCGGATCACGATCCCTCCGGGGCGACGCTCGCTGATCCGCACGTACACGTCCTTGTTGTGCTGCTGAGCGGGACGCCGGGAGCGATCCCCTTTGGCATCGGTCATCGCGATGCCGAGCGCCAAGTCGCGGTCTTGCACCTCGCGCACGAAAGCCTGGAGGCGCTCGTGATATTCGGTGCCGTGCTCGTAGTCGGCGGCGAACGTCGCCTGTGACATCGCGCCGAGCGCGTCGCGGACGAGGTAGCGCTGCGCACAACCGCACTCCTGGCAGACGAGGCGCACCGCTTCAAGCTTCCGCAGTAACTCGTCCTGATCTTCGCCGAGGTACAGCATCCTGTTCACCGTGCGTCCGTCGGCCGTCTGCGCGGTCATCAGCTCGCGGTGTTGCGGGGCCAGGGCCATCTCGTAGCTGACTCCGAGCGCCGCGATTCCCGGCGCCAGCAACGGCTCGTCGGCGACGCTCTCCACGGCCCGGCCGTTTACGAATACGCGCGGGGAAAGCTCCCGCAGTGACTCGCGATAGTCCTCGGCCGTCATCAGCAACCCGCTCATCTCGCCACCTCGTCCGGTATCTCGCCACCTAGTGGGGTGATAAACCCTACTGCGAGGGCGCGCGGTCAACCGCTTCGCCGCCATCACTCGGGCACGGAGCGTTGAGCGTCGCCGGCCCGGACCGAGAGCCGTGTAGGATGCCCGCACACTCGCACGGCCGGGCGTCTGCGGTGTTCCGTCCACGAAGGAGAGAGATGATGCTTGATGCCCGTGCGCCGCTTCCGCCTGCTCGCCGCGCACATCCCGCGACCGCGTGGCCTGCGCTGCGCGCATCGGCCACCCGGTTGCTGCGCGCGCCGACGCCTCGAGCTTCCTCGGCTACCCAGGTCAGCTAGGGGCAGAGCTGCACCTCAATGTTGTCAACGCGGCCTGTCCGGGTGAGACGAGCTCGAGCCTGATCAACGCCGCCACCCCGAGCAACGGGTGCGAGCTCACCGCCGGTGATACCGGTCCCGGCTATCGCAGCATCTCTCCCCCGCACATGCGCTACCGCAGCGCCCACCTGACCTACGTGGTCGCCCGCAACGTCAGCCGGATCGCAGCGGCGATCCGGTCGTCGCCGATGGCTACGGCGAGCTGCAGGCCGCGTCGGTTCACTCTGGCGGCGACAGCTGCAAGGCGGGCCTGCTGACGCAGCTCGGCAGCTCGGGTAAGTGCGGAATTCACCCCAGTGACGCGGGTCAAGCGCTGCTGGCGCAGGCGCTGGAGAAGGTGATCCGGCTCTGACTCGCTGACAGATCCGGAGCTGAGGAAGGGCCGCGCCTTCGCTAACGGGAGGCTTCTCGGCTGGAGCGCCGCTCGCGAGAGGGCTTGTCGGCTGGAGGAGGCCCGACCCCGATCCGCCATCGCCGCTGTGCTCGGGTCAGGCCGAGCGCCCGCCGGCGGCGGTGGCGGATCAATTGCACGGTGGCGTTGACGGCGACGATGATCACCAGGATCAGGATCAGCGTCCAGCACTTCGCCAGGCCCCGGTGTATCTCGCCGAGCAGCACGATCACCGTCCAGGCTCCGATGAAGACGCCAAGAGCGGAGCACAGGTGCGCCAACCCGGTGAGATACGGCGTCCCCTCGTACTCGACGAAGAGGTCATCCCGGGCGCTACCCCGGTACGGGGGAGAATTTTGTCTGGCCGAAGCCCGCATGGCTTCCTTCTAGGGCTCTGCTGATTATTTCGGTTCCCTCGCCCGCCCGTCTCCAAACACTGGTTCAGGGCGCGGAGCGCTCGCAGCGCCGCGAAAGGCCCTCGATCGACCCGGTGGCGATCAGGTGGTATGAATCCCGCGATGAGCAGTAGGTCAGGGCAGCCTCCTCCAGTGGCGATCGTGACCGGCGCCGGTTCCGGAATCGGGCGAGCGGTCAGCCGCCGCCTGATCACCGCCGGGTTCCAGGTGGCGGTTGCCGGCCGGCGGCTGGATGCACTCGAGTCGACGCTCTCCGAGCTCGGCGATTCGCATCAGACCTTCGCCGTGCCCACCGACGTCACCGATCCCGGAGCCGTCGACCGGCTGTTCGATCAGGTGATCGAGCGGACCGGCCGGCTCGATCTGCTGGTCAACAACGCCGGGATCTTCGGCGACGGCGCTCCGATCGGCGAATTCCCGCTCGACTTGTGGTCGGCGACGATCGAGACCAACCTCACGGGCTCGTTCCTGTGCGCGCGCAGAGCGTTTCGGCAGATGAGCGAGCAGCGTCCACGCGGCGGGCGGATCATCAACAACGGCTCGATCGCGGCGCACGTTCCCCGCCCTCACGCGGTCGCCTATACCGCGGCGAAGCATGGCGTGACCGGGCTCACTAAGGCGCTGGCGCTAGAGGGGCGGCGGCACGACATCGCGTGCGGTCAAATCGACATCGGCAATGCGGCGACCGAAATGAGCGACCAGTTCGCGCCCGCGGCTCAGCAGGCGGACGGCTCGATCGCCCCTGAGCCGACATTCTCGAGTGAGCACGTAGCCGACGCCGTTCTGTATATGGCCAGCCTCCCGCTCGATGCCAACGTGCTGTCGCTGACCGTGATGGCCACGAAGATGCCGTTCGTGGGCCGCGGCTGAGTAACGCTCCGGGCCCAACGCATACGAAGCGCTCAACTGCAATGCTTTGGCAATGGAGAGCTCGAACGTCGAAGTAACCACCCAGGACGGGGTAGCGGATGCCTATCTCACTCGCCCCGACGATGGTGCTCCGCATCCGGGGGTGCTGTTCATCGTCGACGCGTTCGGCCTGCGTCCGCGGATCGAGGAGATGGCAGACCGGATCGCCGCCCACGGTTACGTCGTGCTGGCGCCCAATGTTTTCTACCGCGCCGGTCGGGCCCCGGTGCTGCCGTTTCCGGACTTCACCGAGGTGGACAGCCGCGCGAACTTCTTCCAGCAGATTCGCCCGCTGATCGAATCGCTGACCCCGGAGCGCCTCGAGCGGGATGGCGCCGCGTACCTGGATTACCTGGCGGAAGTGGCGCCCGGTCCCGTGGCTATCACCGGCTACTGCATGGGCGGGCGCGCGGGCTGGCGCATCGCCGCGACCCATCCGGACCGCGTTGCGGCGCTCGGGAGCTTCCACGCCGGCGGCCTGGTCACGGACGATCCCGACAGCCCGCACCTATCGGCCGGAGAGCTGCGGGGCGAGCTCTACTTCGGGCACGCGGACAACGATCAGAACATGACCGCTGAGCAGATCGCGGCGCTAGAGCGAGCGCTCGACGACGCCGGCGCGCGCTATCGCTCGGAGCTCTACGAGGGCGCGGCACACGGGTACACGATGTCGGACACCCCGGTATACGACGAGGCGGCGGCCGACCGACACTTCAGCGAGCTGTTCGCGTTGCTCGACCGCGTCCACGGCGCGCAGTAGCTCTCCGCGCGAAAACGACTGGCTACCAAGGACAGGCCCGGAATGTCTGCGCCGACGATCGGCCGCCGGTCGCCACGGCGATCGGATCAAATGCCAATGTGATTGCCGGAGGGCTCTCATCGCCACCGGTCTGTTCACGATCCTCACGTCGAAATCGACAGACAGCGAGAAAGACGACGCTGCGGCTCGCCGAGCAATTGGCCAGTCATGGGCGAGCACCCGCACCCGCCTACAAGGTCACCGATCTCTTCGCCCTCAGGCTGGTACCACGGCGAGAGCGCCGCGGCTTCGATGAGTTGCAGCACCTCGGCCGATCTCAACGCACCAGCGAGTGCAGACCCAGGATCTGGCGGGCCTCATCGGGGGTCGCAGGCTCCATGCCGAGTTCCCTGATGATGCGCACGCTGCGTTCTACCAGCATCTCGTTCGTCGCGGGCTCGCGCCGTGAGTAATAGTTGTTGTCCTCGAGACCGACGCGGATATGTCCGCCGAGCAGCAGGCTCATCGTCGTCGCCGGCAGCTGAGCTGAGCCGATCGCGCTCACGCAGAAGTTCGAATCTGGCGGAAGCAAGTCGACCATCATCTGCAGGTACTTCGGGGTGTACGGCATCGCGTTCTGAAAATTGCGGATGCCGAGCACGATGTTGATGAAGTAGGGCGGCTCGTCGTAGCCGGCCTCGATCAGCGGAATCGCGCCGCGGACGATGTGAGACGGCGACATCACCTCCCATTCCGGCTTCACACCGAGCTCTTTCAGGTGTGCCACCAATCGCTCGCACTTACTTGGCGGGGTGTCGATCAGCTGCTCGATCCCGGCGAACGAGGCGATGTCGGTCCAAGTATCCGCCGTGGCCATTTCAGCTCCTGCTTCCGCGCCCTTCAAACGCTCGTCGAAGTCGAGGATCTCGAGGCCGGGCAAACCATGCGCGGCGACCATGTCGCCGTTTATACCTCCGCCAGTCGAGTTGTTAATGACGATGTCGCAACGTTCTCGAACCAGCGCGTTGATTTGCTCATAGACCTCCACATGACACGTCGCCTCGTCGTCTCCGACCCGACGCGCATGGAGAGCGGCAACGCTAGCGCCGAGCTCATGGCACCGTGCGACCGTGTCGGCGATCTCCTCGGGCTGCGTCGGTAACGCCGGATTCTGTTCCTTGCCCGCCATCCCGCCGGTGGGGGCAACCGTGACGATGACCTTTCGTGCCATGGGATCACCTTCTCCGCTTCGTTTGGTTGCAGTATTCGCGCAATTTATATTTCTCGGCAATCACTGGAGATGGCAACATTTCAAACAAGGGTGGCACGAGCTTGGCAGCCGCCTGCGCCTCCATCGGCTAACGGACAGGCTCCGGCCCGTTGGCGTGGTTGCGACTGAGCTTGCGGTCGGGTGCTGGACCGGGACCGCGCGAGCTCGCCATACCCGTCCAGCCGCGCCTACCAGCTAAAGGCAGATTGGGCCGGGGTCGCCCCAATAGTCAACCAACTCGACCGTATCCGGCGCGCTTCGCCCGGCCGTCGGATTGTGATGTTCTCATCCCGGCGGGCGACAGCACGCTCACAACCGAGATCCCGGCGCAACACTACGCCGGCTCGCTCGGTGCGAGCGCCAGCACGGTGACCGCTTATGCCATCTGTGCGCCGTAGAGTGGCCTGGGGATGAGGATTGCGTCATCCTCTGGCCGCCCCGGCTCGCACGGCCACCAACACAAACCCCCGCGCGGGTGCGAGGCGCCGAACGCCGCAGTCAGCCCACAATCTGCCGTTATGGAGATCGAGGTTTCTCTCAAGCGCGTCCGCGAGCCCGCCTCAGACAGCGACGGTTACCGCGTGCTGGTCGACCGACTGTGGCCGCGAGGCGTGAGCAAGTCGGCCGCTGATCTGGACGAATGGGCCAAAGAGCTATCTCCCAGCGACGAGCTTCGCCGCTGGTTCGCCCACCGCCCGGAGCGCTTTGAGGAGTTCGGCCGACGCTACCGCCTCGAGCTCGAGCAACAGCGCGACCGCCTGTCTGCGCTGCGGCGACGGGCCCGCCAGGGGCCCGTCACGCTGGTCTATGGCGCCAGCGACCCTGCGCACAACAACGCGGTCGTGCTGGCGCGGGTGCTGCGGCGCGGGCTATCGAACACCGGCGGTTGATCTTAGAGGCCGAAGCGATCGCGGCAGCCGGATATCAGTTCGTGCCGTCGTCTGCTGGCAGCGCGTCGAGCGCGATCACCGAGTGAGCGTACACCGCGCCCGCTCGCATCTCGGCTGCAACCCAGATCGCCTCCATGATCTCCTGCTCGCTCGCCCCCCGGCGCTGGGCCAGCCGCGCGTGACCGCGGATGCAGTATGGGCACTGGGTGACGTGCGCGACGGCGACGGCGATCAGCTGCTTGGTCTTCTCCGGCAGCGCACCGTCGGCGAACACCTGCCGACTAAATGCCTGGAAGGCATCGTGGATGTCGGGCTGGGCTTGCAGGCGCCGGGTGGATAGTTCGCGGCTGACGCTCGGATACGGGCCATGGGGCATCTCGTGCTCCTTTGATCGTCGGGTAGGCGGCTCACAACGCCCGTGTGATTCTCCACCTCCGGCGGCGCGCTAGACGCGCGAGTCCCGCGAACAGCAACCGCGGACATCGATGCTGGAACTATTGAAAGCGGGCCAGCGCGGAGCTCACCCGGTGAACGCCGCGGATTACCGATAGCAGCTGTCCGAGCTCGGCAGTTCGAAGCGCGGCCGTCGAGCGGCTCGCGCGCGCCCGAGCGAATGCTGCGTCGAGCTCCGAGCAGGTGCTCTTCAAGCGCGCGAGGCTGTCGCGCAGCCGGTCGGCGTCACGGTCGCGTCCGACCGCGCGCGTCGTCGCGGCAATCGCCGCCGCGACGTTCCCGAGCTCCGTTTGAAGGAGTGTCGAGCCACCGTCGCCAGGGCCTTCCATGCAGGTTGGAACCAGTGAGGCGGTCGCATCGATCAGCTCGCCGAGGATTGCCTCGTCACGGCGCAGATCGCGCAGGCGGTCCCCGGCCAGCGCGGGTTCTCGCGCGGCGTCGCGCAACAGGGCCGCGCGCTCGGCCTTCCTGCGCGTGAGCTTTCCGGTCTCCGTCATCAGCTCGTCGCCGGTGCCGGCGCCGAAGTAGCGCAGCAGCGCCGATTGGATCAGCGCCCCGGCCCGCTGGGCATCGGCCGGGAGAGCCGACCGGAGCTGGTCGGCGGCCCGGTGCGGCCAGAGCACCAGCCCGACGGCGACCGCGACCGCGCATCCAAGCGGAACGTTCGCGCCTCGGGTAAGCGCGGTGGTGACCGCGCTGCTGTGCGGGGTGGCGGTGACGATCAGGGTGGTGGCCGCACCGAGCCGGGCGCCGGTGTCGAGTGAAAGCATGGCCATTGCCACCAATGCGACGAACACCGCAAGGCCCGAGATCAGGACCCCGCCGACGGGCAGGGCGACCACACCGATCCCGACGATCAGCCCGACAATCGTGGCGCTGACGCGCGAGATCGAGGCGCTGAGGCTCGCGCCGAGCGTGCCGGCCGAAGCGATCACGGCCGAAATCCCGGCCCAGTAGGGATCGCTGAGACTGAGCCGGCCAGCCGCCCACATCGCGAGCGCTGCGGCAACCGCTGCTCTGGCGGCGAACTGGAGCGAGGAGCGGTCCGGCCGGCGAAGCCGGGCGGACGCCGCCGACAACGCTCGATGTTGCACGGACTTGTGACTCAGAGTGCTCGCGGCGGGCAGGCGAGACCGACCAGATCGACGCCCCCTAGGTGAGGTCTACCAGCCATCGCGCAAGCGTACCGCTCCCTCCGGGATGTGGACTGGCCACGGTACGCTGAGTGCGACGATGAGCATGCACGAGGCCGCCGAGCTTGGGTTCGAACGCGGCGCTGCTGCCTACGAGCGGGGCAGACCCGCCTACCCGCGCGAGGCGATCGATTCGCTGATCGGGCGGCTCGGGCTTGCGCCCGGGCGCGCGGTTGTCGACGTGGGCGCCGGGACCGGGAAGCTCACTCGAGAGCTGCTGCCCTCAGGCGCCGAGGTCGTGGCGGTCGAGCCCGTCGCCGCGATGCGCTCCGTGCTTGCACGTGAGGCGGCTAGGGCCCGAGTGATGGACGGGACCGCGGAGGCACTCCCGCTGCGCGACGGGACGGTCGACGCGATCGTTGCCGCCCAGGCATTTCACTGGTTCGACGGGCCGCGAGCGCTTGCCGAGTTTCACCGGGCGCTGCGCCCCGACGGACGGCTCGGGCTGATCTGGAACCGGCGCGTGCTCGAGCAGTCGCTGCACCAAGCGATCGACGCGATCATCGAGCCATACCGCCGCGGAACTCCATCTCATCGCAGCGGCGCCTGGCAGGACGCGCTGCAATCGAGCGAGCTGTTCGCGCCTGTGGGTGAGGTGACGCTGCCGTTCGAGCAGAGCGTGAACCGGGAGCAGTTCGTCGACCGTGTCGTCTCGATCAGCTTCATCGCCGCGCTCGGGGAGACCGATCGGCGCCGCGTGATCGACGGTCTCGGCCGCGTGGCCCCCGCGAGCGGAGAGCAGGTCTCGCTGCGCTACGTGACTGAAATATTCGTGTATCGCCGTGTGCAGCTCGATTAGTGCCGGTAGCCTGACGCGATCGATCCACGACAAGACCTCGCGGGGCTAAAGAAAGGTAAGGATCGCGATGGCTTACGAGCTACAGATAAGAAACAGTGGCGCGCGGGTGAAGGTCCGCAGCCCCTGGGCGGTAGCGCTGCTCCCGATCATCACGCTTGGCATCTACCACCTCGTTTGGTGGTACAGGATCAACCGGGAGCTGAAGGATTACGGTCACACCAAGGGATACGACCTGGGAGATAGCCCGACCACTTCGCTACTGGCCTTGTTTCCCGGTAGCTTCATCATCGTTCCTCCGCTGGTCTCGTACTGGCGCGGTACCAAGCGCGTCCAGGGAGCCGCGCAAATCAGCGGCAAGGAACCGGTCAATGGATGGCTCGCCCTGATCCTGTACGTGCTGCTCTCGATTGGCTTCTTCGCCTACCTGCAGATGTCGCTGAATCAGGTCTGGCACGCTGAAGCGGATCCGCTGCCCGGACACGCTCCGCCTCCCGAGCTGGAGTCGCCGATGCCGACCCGCATCCCGGAGAGCGAGCCGTTGCAGCCCGAGGAGCGCCAGAGTCCACCGAGCCCGTGAGCCGGGCGACGGGGCGGCTGGCGGGGAAAGTCAGCCTGATCACCGGCGGCGCGGGGAGCATCGGCACCGCGACGGCGCGAGCGTTCGTCGCCGAGGGCGCGAGCGTGATGATCACCGACCTCAGCGAGCGTGAACTCGAGCGCGTGGCCGGCGGCCTCGATGCACAGCTGGTCGCGAGCCGCCCGGTCGACGTGACGAGCTCGGTGGAGGTGCGGGCGGCGATGGACGCGGCGGTGGCGCAGTTCGGGCGGCTTGACATCGCGTTCGCCAACGCCGGTGTGTTCGGCGTGGTCTCGCCGGTCACCGATTATCCGGTCGAGGTGTTCGAGCAGGTGATGGCGGTCAACGTGCTCGGGAGCTTCCACGTCGCCAAGCATGCCCTAGCGGTGATGGAGCCGGGTGGCAGCCTGATCATCAACTCGAGCGTCGTCGGCGTTACCTCCGATCAGGGGATCAGCGGATATGCGACCTCCAAGCACGCGGTGGTCGGGCTGATGCGCACCGCGGCGAAGGAAATGGCGCCCAAGCGGATCCGGGTCAACTCGCTGCACCCAGGGCCGACCGACAACGAGTTCCAGCATGCGATCGAGATCGAGGCCGTGGGGGCCTCACGCGAGGAATCGGCGAGGGTGTTTGAGCAAATGATCCCGCTCGCGCGCCATGCGACCCCAGCTGAGATCGCTCAGGCCGTGGTGTTTCTGGCGAGCGATGAGAGTGCCTTCATGACCGGTGCGACGCTCGTGGTGGACGGAGGTCTGAGCATCTAGTCTCGCGCTTGCCCTCCTGCGGCCTCCGCTCTCGGTAGCGCGACGCGGCGGCGCCGCAGCAAGCCGGAGCGAAGGTTCTAATCGACGACCTTCCCCGGGTTCAGATTCCCGCGGGGGTCGACGCCGTCGAACAACCCCCGGAGCATCGCGACGGCGGGAGCTGAGATGTCCTCCTCTAACCACCGCGCGTGCTCGGTACCCACCGCATGATGGTGAGACAGGGTCGCGCCAGAGTCGACGAACTCCTGCTGGATCGCAGACTTGACGATGTCATACTGCGCCAGCGGCTCCTCCGTACCGACGGGTTTGAACGCAAACGTGAAGTACAGACACGCGCCCGCGTGGTAGGAGTGCGAGAGATGACACATGATGTATCCCCGCGTTCCGAGCTGGTCAAATGCGCGATGCGCGGAGGCCATCACACGCTCGTACAGCGTCGGCAGCAGGGCCCAGGGCGCGGAGGTCTCGGACACATCCGCGAGCGCGCCGCGGTCGAGGAGATAGTCGCGAATGTAAGGCGTGTCGAACTTCTTCTGGTCATACAACGCACCGGGGCCGCTGCCGATGCAGATCCCCCCATGGCGGCCGAAGATCCGCCCCACAGCCTTGCGCTGCGCCGCGACATGCCGGTCGCTGCCTTCATATCCCACGAACGACAAGCACATCGCGCTCAGGTCGAAGCGACGGCGGCGCTGCAGGTAGGTCGTCAAGGCGGTCGACTGAACGCGATCCAGAATCGTCGGCGTCTTGCGGGTCGCGAACGAGAACTCCGTCTCTCCCGCGTCGGAGAGACGTGTCAGCGACGGAGAAGCCTCGCTGGCTGCGACGTCGTGCATCGCGGCGAGACCCTCGTTCCATGACGGGAACAGATATCCCAGGATGACGCGCCGCTTCGGGACGCGATGGACGTGAATCGTGGCCTCGCTGATGATCCCCAGCCGGCCCTCGCTGCCCAGTAACATCTCGCGGACGCTGGGGCCGTTGGAAGTGCTCGGGTTCGGGCGGACCCGGAGCGTTCCGGTGGGCGTCACGACTCGAAGCCCTCGCGTCAGCTCCGCGACGTCCCCGTACTTGTCGGACTGCATCCCGGAGGAGCGGGTTGCTATCCAGCCACCCAGAGTCGAGTGGGTGAAGCTATCCGGAAAGTGCCCGACCGTCCAGCCTCGGGCGCTCAGCTGCTGCTCGAGGCTTGGCCCCGACACGCCCGCCTGCACCCGGGCCAGCCGCGAGAGCTCGTCGACCTCCAGCACTCGATCCATCCGCTCGAGATCGAGCGAGATCACGGTGCGCGTCTCGGCTGCCGGCACCTCGAGGCTTCCCGAGATGTTCGTGCCGCCGCCAAACGCGATCACCACGGCGTCCGCGTCGAGCGCCGCCTGTACCACGGCGGAAACCTGATTCTCGTCCGCTGGGCGGACCACCACGTCCGGCAGCCTCCCCAGCTCGCCGCGACGATGCCGAACGAGGTCGCGCAGGCTCTTGCCACGCGCGTGGACGACGCGATCGAGCGCCTCGGTCGAGACCCATTCGGGCCGCACGGCCCGCTCGAGCGCCGCCCGCACAGTCGCCGTAAGCGTGGGGTCGGCAAGTTCGAGGTCCGCAAACGGAACCGGCCGCGAGAAGTCACGGGTGACGTCGACCGCGATCGCGCGCTCGATGAAGGGAGCGAGCGCGGGCTTGTCCTCGTGCGTGAACGCGACCTCCTCATCCCCCCAACCCCACCATTTCATCGCACGCATGGCGCCTCACGATACGACACGCCTGGACGCGGTGACCTCGAGGGAAGCGCGGGTCATGATGTAGCGGTGCGTCTGCATGTGCTCAGCGACCTGCACCTCGAGCAGGGATCGTTCGCGGCCGACGGCGTCGAGGCCGATGTCGTGGTGCTCGCCGGCGATATCGCGACCGGGACGCGCGGCATCGAGTGGGCGCGCGCCTGGACGCGCGGGCGGCCGGTCGTGTACGTCGCCGGCAATCACGAGTTCTACGGGCACGAGCTGCCTGGCCTGATCGGGGAGCTGCGTCGCGCCGCCGCCGGTTCGTCGGTGCTGGTGCTCGAGAATGACGAGGTGACGCTCGCGGGCATCCGCTTCCTCGGCTGCACGCTGTGGAGCGATTTCGACTTCGACGGCCCTGAGCGACGCCCACCGGCGATGCGTCTGTGTGAGCGCGTCGTCAACGATTACGCGCGAATCAGATGCGGACCGGACGGCCGCACGCTGACCGCGGACGACACGCTGAAGCTGCACCGCGCGAGCCGGCGCTGGCTCGCTTCGCGGCTCACGGAACCGCACCCCGGCCCGACCGTGATCGTGACCCATCATGCGCCTCTGGTCCGCCGCCGGCCGCGCGCGCCGCTACTGCGCGCACTCGCGGGCGCATTCGCAAGTGATGTCACCGAGCTGATGGGGGCCGAGCGGGTCGCACTGTGGATCTTCGGTCACACTCACCGGGCGGCCGACCTCGAGATCCGCGGCACGCGGATCATCAGCAATCCCTGCGGATACCGGCATCAGAACGTGAGCGGCTTTGACCCGAAGCGGGTGGTCGAGCTCGATGGCGCTAGATCGTGATCACGGCGGCAGGCGTGTGCGCGGCCGGATGGCGCGGATACGCGCGGAGCGTCGAGAGCAGCTCCGGATCTTCGCCTTCCAGCGCCATCCACGCGGCCCGCAATCCCTCGCTCGCCGCTCGCTGCAGCAGCGGCGTGCGGTGCTCCAGCTGGCCGATCAGCACAGAGCCGCTGGGAGGCCGGATCACGCAGATCGAGGGGCGCGAACGTGGGTCGCAAGCGCGCGCGGCAAGTGTGCCGCTGAGCTCGTCATAGCGGCGCGAGCGCGTTCGGCGGAGTGCCACGAGGGACGGGTTGATAGCCAACAGATAGCGGTCGGTGAGCCGTGCGACCAGGCGCGAGAGCGGAGCGTGCGGAACCCCCTGAGGACGAGTCTGCAATACCAGCACGTCGGTGGCGTCAGCGAAGGAGGCCTTGACCGGGATCGCCTCTGCCAGCGTCGCGTCCAGCAGCCTGCGTCCGCGGAACAGCACCGGCGGCCCGGCTAGCCACGGCAACCTCGCCGATGCCTGCAGCGCGAGCCGAATCTCCTCCGCGCTACGGAGGTCGGTGAGGTCCACGACCTCGGCGCGGTCCGCATCGGTGGCGGTGCAGTGCAAAGCGATCGGGCTTGACAGGATCGCGTCGAAGCGCAGCGGCCGCTGATGGGTCCAAACGTCATTGATCACGTAATCCATGTCGAGCGCCGGGCCGCCGCGCAGCGCCCGCAGAGCGCTGACGAAGCGAGGGTCGCCAAACCCGTGCTGGTACAGGGCGGTGAGATACGCCGCTTGGTCGGCGAGCAAAAAAGCGGCGTTGAAAGCTCCCGCTGAGGCTCCGTGAACCTCGTCGAATGCATCGCGAAGCTCGAGCTGCTCGAGCGCGGCGGTCATTCCAGCTGAGACGACCCCGCGCATCCCGCCGCCTTCGATCACTAATGCCACCCTTCGTCCGTCGCGCCGCTCGCCCGGCCTCGAGCCCTCAGCCCGGCGGCGCCGCAGCAGCTGCACGACCGGATGCCCGCGAAGATCCTCAGTCATCGCTGCCGTCGGGCGGAGAGTGTCTGTGGCCAGGCGCCGGATAATCATCGACGGGCGAAGCAGTATGAACAATCGCGGCCGGGTCGTGGTCGTCGATCGCTCGGGGAGCCGCGTGGATCCGGCTCGACACGACACCTGGAAAACATCCCACTCGACGCACCCGAAAGCTCGACTGGGACGTAAACCTTCCACTTCACGTTGAACGTCCCAGCGGTCATTTGCGAGTGCTCGAGTGGGTAGTTGACCAGGTTCAGATACGAGGGAACCGGGGCATTCGCCGCGGGAACCGACAGTTGCGAGGGCGTAATCGGGACACCCGGCCCGTGAACCGACACCAACGAGGGCGTAACCGGGACACCCGCACTTTGCGGGCCTTCCGCTCGCCCTCGCGCCGCGCCAGCGAGGCCAGCGTTTCGTCAGCGCCTCCTCTCCATCAAGCGATTTCTGCGCTGCTGTTACGGGTAGTGACGAACCCGTTGTGTTTAGTTTGGCTAAGGGCCAACCGCTCAGCGGCCCGTGGGCGATTGGATCGCAGACCCCGCGGTTAAAGGAGTCCTACCCGGCAGTTGCCACGTCGGTGCCGATCGCGCGCCAGGCGCTTGCCGAGTTCGCCGCCTCCGCGGGCGCTACCCAGACGCAGGTGGAGGCCGTCCGCCTGGCCGCCTCAGAGGCCCTAACCAACGTGGTCCAGTACGCATATCGGTCCCGGCTCGGGCCGATCCACGTCACCGCGAGGCTCGCGGGCGGAGAGCTTTGGGTGCTGGTCGCCGACAGTGGCTGCGGGCTGCACGCCGGCCACGAGGGCAAGGGCCTCGGGCTCGGGCTGGCGCTGATCTCGCAACTGACGGATGGCTTCTCGATCGTTGAGCGCTCCTCGGGTGGGACCGAGTTGCGCATGCGATTCGACCTCGGCGACGAGGATCGGTAGCTCCGGCCCTGAAACCGGACGCTGGCGACGCTCGAACAGCGGCTCGCCCCCGCGCAGCAGAAATCGCGACCCGAGATTCACCTGCCGCTGGACTGGCCGGCGCAGCTGCGATTACGCTGCGGTATGGCGATCTCGCCCGCGGTAACGATCGGGAACCATGGGCACTTTCTCAGCGATCGCGGTCAGCGCGCGGGATTCGTGCTGCTCGTCGCCTTCATGCTCTCATTTGTATTCATCCGCACGAGTACTCGGCTGATCCGCAACCCGAACGTGACCTGGTGGCCGGGGAACGTGAGCACCGGCGGCGGATTGCACCTGCACCACCTGATCTGGGGCATTCTGCTGATGTTGCTGGCGGGCTTTCTCGGGTTCGCGCTCGATCCCAGTAGTCCGAAGACCGAGATCCTGGCGGCGATCTTCGGCGTGGGTGCGGGCCTGACGCTCGACGAGTTCGCGCTCTGGGTGCATCTAGAAGATGTCTATTGGGCCGAGGAGGGCAGGGTCTCATTCGACGCGGTGGTGATCGCGGCGATGATCGGAGCGCTGATTCTCCTCGGCGCGGCCCCCTTTAGTCTCAAAAGCGGGGGCTCGATCGTCAGCCTGACGATCGCGGTCGCGGTTGACGTGGTGCTCGCGATAATCACGATCCTCAAAGGGAAGCCGCTGCTTGGGCTGATCGGCATCTTCGTGCCGTTCGCGTCGCTGGTCGGAGCGGTGCGGCTGGCTTCACCTGACTCGCCGTGGGCGCGACGGCGATACAAGCCGGGCGGGCGCAAGCTAGGCCGCTCGCAGGCGCGGTGGGCCAGGATCGAGGCGCGGCGGCGGCGCGTCTCGGATATGGTCGCGGGCGCCCCCACCCGGGAGGAGTGAGGGACGCTGGTGCGCCGATTTGGGGGCTTGGCTGCGCAGCTGACGGCGATCCTGATCGCCGTGCTGACGGCGCTCCCGGCCGCGAGCTCAGGCGCGAAGGTGACGGCGCGCGCTGCCGCGACCCTGGCCGCGGAGGGGTCGACCAGCGCGGCCCAGCGGCTGGTCGAGACCTATGCGCCGATCGTGAAGATGCGAGCCCAGCAAAACGGCCTCTGCGACTCCTCCGAGGAGCAGTACTGGCCCCCGACGTCCGTGGATGTGGTGCTCGGCAACCCCCGGGTCAGGCTGCTGGTTCACGACACGCGCGGCACCCGGCTGATCACCCGCGCACCAACCGCCGCCGACCTCGCCGGGCGGGGCAAGAACGAGTATCTCGACCTGCCCGGCAATCCGCTGGATCCCGGGTGCACTTACTCGCAAGACTTCAACGTGCTGCGGCGGGCCGGCAAGGCGCCTGCGGTGACCTACGCCCACCTCGACCGGCAGCCGGGCCACACCGGGCTGGCCCTCCAGTACTGGTTCTACTACTACTTCAACCAGTTCAACGATCTGCACGAGAGCGACTGGGAGGGGATGCAGATCACGTTTCCCGCCGACACCGCGGCCGGGGCGCTTGCCAGCGGGCCGGATGAGATCGTGCTGTTCCAGCACAGCGGCGGCGAGCACGCGGACTGGAACGCAGCCAAGGTCAAGAAACAGGGGACGCACCCGGTCGTCTACTCGGCGGCCGGTTCGCACGCGACGTTCTACAGCTCCGCTCTCTGGCTCGGGAACGGCGGCAACGGTTCGGGCGTCGGCTGCGACAACACGACCACGCCCCTGACTACGTTCACGCCGCGGCCAATTCTGCTGCCGAACGTGCCGCCGACCCGCGGCCCGTTCGCGTGGCTCAGCTTCACGGGCCACTGGGGCCAACGCGAGGCCGGCTTCAACAACGGCCCGGCCGGACCGAACACGAAGACGGTGTGGCGGGAGCCGTTCACCTGGATGGACGGCTCTCGCTCATCGAGCCCCAAGGTTCCGGCGAGCTCGCTGATGGGACCGTCGGTCGCGACAGAGTTTTGCGGAGCGGTGGCGACCGTCTCGGGGTTCATCAACCTTCAGGCAAGGACCACGGCCGGCGCGCTCGGCCTGGCTCTCGCAGGGCTGCTGGTAATCCTGGTGCCGGCCGTCCTGACTAGGTGGCGACCGGTCGAGTTGCAGCCACTCCGTAAGCCGCGCGCGCTCGGTCAGCTGCTTCTGGTCTCGGGGCGCTTGTACTGGCGACATGCAGGACCGCTGGTGATGATCGCGCTGGCCTCGCTGCTGCTGATCGGCGCGCTCGACGGCCTCGGGACATTGGTGCGGCACGCCATCGGGGCGAGCGGCTCGGGCCTCTCGTCGACCGACTCCGCCTCGGGCTCACTCCAGATCTCGATCTCCGGAGGGATCGGGCGAACGCTTGCCACGCCGGTTGTCTCCTCCGTGGTGATCGTGTTCGTGCGCAACCTCGAGGGTGGCCGGGACCTGGGCGTGGTCGCGCTCTGGCGCCCCGTGCTCCGCCGCATCTGGCGGATCATCGGCGTAGAGCTGCTGGCCACGATCCTCCAGTTCGGGCTGGCCCTGACGATTATCGGGATCCCGTATGCGATCAAGAAGTACGTCGACTGGCAGTTCGCTCAGCAGGAGGTCTTGTTCGAAGATCGTTCGATGCGAGAGGCGCTCCGTGGCAGTAGCCGCGCCGTGCACGGACATTGGTGGCACACGGCGGCAGTCGCGGCCACGTTCTGGCTGCTCGGCCAGGTCCCGGGGCTGGTGGTGGGGTGGGCGCTGCTGTTCACGACGCTTCCGGTCACGTCCGTGAACCTGATCGGATCGGTGATCTTCGGCCTCCTGTTCCCATACGTCGGGGTCGGGAGAACGCTTCTGTACCTCGACCTGGTCGCGCGCGAGGCGAGCGACACGGTCGGCGACGGCCGCGATCGCCGCCGCCGCGGCTGGAGAAGGCGGCTTGCTATTCGCCCCGCCGCGGCTGGATGAGGCGGCTTTGCCATTCGCCCGCCGCGGCCTGAGCGGCCCTCGGTGGGAGCGCGCCGGCAGAGAGAAGTGGCCCCGGCCGGGGAAGGAGGACGCCCCGGCCGGGACCGTCCCGGCAGAGAGAGGAGGGAGCTCCCGGCCGAGACGGCCGGCCTGATCGCGCCGACGGTCCGGCGGGGTCCCGACCGGGATAAACAGCTAGTATAGGTTTTCTGAACATGAATTTCGGGGTATCGGCAAACGAAATGTCACAAAAGGTCTCGATGGCGCTCGATACCGTCCTCGATCGCACCCTCGCGCTCGGTTACGGAAGCACCGGGCTCTCGATTCGCAAGCGGCTCCCGAGCTGGCCTTCGGACCTTCCCCGAATGGACGGCAAGGTGGCCCTGGTCACCGGCTCGGGCTCTGGCATCGGGCTGGCTACGTGCAAGGGATTCGCGGACCTCGGCGCGAGCGTACGTGCGCTCGCTCGCGACGGGCAGCGGGCAGCGCGCGCCGCCGCGGAGATTCGTGCCGCATCGCCCGACGCCGATGTGCGCGGCGTCGCGTGCGATCTGAGCAGCCTTCGGGCCGTCAGTACCTTCGCCCACCGGTTTGCCGCGGAGGAGCCGCGACTCGACGTGCTCGTAAACAACGCCGGAGTGATGCCCGATCAACGCGAGCGGTCTGCCGACGGGAACGAGCTGATGTTCGCCACCCATGTGCTTGCGCCGTTCGCGCTCACTTCGATGCTGGCCGGGCTGCTCTCGCGCAGCGCCCCCGCCCGAGTCATCAATGTCAGCTCGGGTGGGATGTACAGCCAATCTCTTCCCGCCGGGGACCTCCAGTCCGAGCGGACCCGCTATTCGCCGGCGAGGATCTATGCGCGCACCAAGCGCGAGCAGGTTGTGATCAGCGAACAGTGGGCTGAGCGACTGCGCGGCTCCGGGGTAGTGGTGCACGCGATGCATCCCGGGTGGGTTGACACGCAGGGCTTGCAGCAGTCTCTGCCCGTGTTCAGCTTCCTCACGCGGCCGATCGTTCGCACCCCCGAGCAGGGCGCCGACACGATCGTCTGGCTCGGTGCGGCGCCGAGCGCTCTCCGCAGCACCGGCAAGTTCTGGCACGATCGCCGCGAACGCCCGACTCACTACGCCCTCGGCGCCTCCGATGACAGCTTCTACGACCGCCAAGAGCTGTGGAACCTATGCGAGTCCCTGCTGGCCCGCGCTCGCGCGAACACCCCGGAGCTGGCCGCACGAGCCCACATGAGTCGGGGAGATCGCGGACGGAGATGAGCGAACGATGAAGGTTGTGATAACCGGCGCCACGGGGACGATCGGCCAAGCGCTGGCGAGCGCCCTGGTGGGGCGCGGAGATTCGGTGGTGGGATTGTCGCGTGACGCCGAGCGTGGCCGCGGAGCGCTGCCGGATGGCGTGGAGGTGCAAGCGTGGGCTCGCCCGACGACGGCGCCGCCCCCGGCCGCGGCCTTTGCTGGGGCGGACGCAGTCATTCACCTGCTGGGAGCCCCGATCGACCAGCGCTGGACCGATGATGCGAAACGGGCCATTCGCGAGTCACGCGAACTGGGGACGCGAATGCTCGTCGCCGGCCTGAGCGCGCTCGGCGAAGGCGAGCGGCCGAGAGTGCTCGTCTCGCAATCGGCAACGGGCTATTACGGACCCCGGGGGCCCGAGCTTCTCGACGAGCAGGCGCCTGGAGGATCCGATTTTCTCGCCGACGTCGTGACCGCCTGGGAGCGCGAAGCTGAACAGGCGGCGTCGCTGACGCGAGTCGTGCGCACTCGCACCGGAATCGTGCTGTCACCGGCGGGTGGCGCGCTGGGGAAGATGCTGCCGGTTTTCCGGCTCGGAGTCGGGGGTCCGGTGGCGGGCGGCCACCAGTACATACCGTGGGTGCACCTCGACGATGTCGTCGGCGCTCTGATCTTCTGTGCAGACACCGACGCCGCCAGCGGTGCGGTCAACCTGACGGCACCGAACCCAGTCACCAATGCCGATTTCTCGCGAGCTCTCGGGAAGGCCCTGAGACGTCCGGCAGTGCTGCCGGTGCCCGGCTTCGCGATCCGCTTGCTGTTCGGCGAAATGGGGGAACTGGTCACCACCGGGCAGCGCGCGATACCACGGCGCCTGCAGGAGCTCGGCTACAGCTTCCGTCAGCCGGAGCTCGAACGAGCCCTGACCGAGGTGCTGGCAGCCTCATGATCCACGTGCTCGAGCGCGAGCAACGTGTCGCACGCCCGCTGGGCGAGGTGTTCTCGTTCTTCTCGCGGGCGGGCAACCTCGAGCGAATCACACCGCCGTGGCTTCGGTTCAAGCTGCTCACGCCCGAGCCGATCGAAATGCGACCGGGAACGCTGATCGAATACCGACTCCAGCTACACCGGATTCCCGTTCACTGGGTCTCCCGAATCGAAGAGTGGGAGGACGGCAAAAGCTTCGTGGACCGCCAGCTGCGCGGGCCCTACCGCGTCTGGCACCACCGCCACGAGTTCACCTCCGACGGGGAACAGACCGTGGTCCGTGATCGCGTCAGCTACGCGCTGCCACTCGGGGCGGCGGGAGAGCTCGCACACGTCGCTTTCGTTCGGCGCGATCTCGCACGCATCTTCGGCTTCCGTCGCGCGGCCGTCGCGCAGCTCCTGGCATGACCGCGCTGCTCTGGTTCCGGCGCGATCTGCGGGTGCATGACCACCCGGCGCTGCACGCTGCGCTTGACGATCAGGACCACCTGGTGCCGGTCTTCTGCTTCGACCAGCATCTGCTCGCCGGCCGCCATGCCTCGGGGCCGCGTACCCAGTTCATGCTGGAGTCGCTGGCCGACCTCGAAGCGTCGCTGCGCGATCGTGGTAGCCGGCTGGTGGTACGCACCGGCCTGCCCGAGCGTGAGCTGCCCTCGCTGGCGCGGCTGCTTGGTGTCCGCAGCGTGCACTTCACAGGGGATGTCTCGCCGTATGCCCGCAAACGCGATCAGCGGGTGACGAGCGCGCTTACGGACGCTGGAGTGGCGGTCCACGAGCATCCCGGGATGTTCGCCGTGGACGACCTCGACGCGATTAAGACATCCGTGAACGAGCCGTACACGGTCTTCACGCCGTTCTATCGCGCGTGGATGAGGCTGAGGCGACGTGAGCCGCTGAGCGCGCCCCGCACGCTGCCCACGATCCCCTCTCAGCTCGACTCGGGCGTGCTTCCGGCGTTATCCGATCTCGGCTTGCAACAGGAGGTTCAAGATCCGATCCCGGGAGGCGAGAGCGCCGGGCGTGAAGCGATGAGCAGATTCTTCTCGGCCAGGGTCAGCGACTACGACGACGACCGCGACATGCCCGGCAAGCCAGGCGCCTCGCGGCTGTCTCCGTACTTGCATTTTGGCTGCATCTCGGCCCGCGAGCTCGAGCAGCGGCTCCCCCGAGGAGCCGGCGCCGACGCATTCCGGCGGCAGCTCTGCTGGCGCGACTTCTACGCCCAGGTGCTCTTCCACTTCCCGGCGAACGCTCGCTACGAGCACCAGCAGCGCTACCGCGGAACGATCCGCTGGAGCCATGCCGAGCGCCGCTTCGACGCCTGGCGCAAAGGGCGCACCGGCTTTCCGCTGGTGGATGCGGGAATGCGCCAGCTACGCCGCGAAGGATGGATGCACAATCGCGTGAGGCTCGTCGTCGGCTCATTCCTGACCAAGGATCTCGGCATCGATTGGCGTTGGGGGGAGCGCTGGTTCATGCGGCTGCTGCTCGACGGCGATGAAGCCAGCAACAACGGCAACTGGCAATGGATCGCTTCTGTCGGCGTCGATCCACAGCCGCCGTATCGGCGTATCTACAACCCCGCCCGCCAGCAGCAGCGGCTCGATCCCGGTGGCACATACGTGCGCAACTACGTTCCCGAGCTGGGTCCCGTGCCCGATGACTACCTGGCCGAGCCGTGGACGATGCCCGAATCCGTACAGGCCAGCGTCGGCTGTGTGATCGGCCGCGATTACCCCGAGCCGATCGTTGACCACCTCGATGCCCGCCGTGACGCCCTCGCCCGCTACACCGCCGCTCGCTGAACTGCCACTGAGGTCGATGGCGGCTGGCAGGGGTGACGGTGATCCGCGAAATGACGGCGCACGAACCAAGGTCATGAGAACAGCGCGAAGGCGGCCACGGCGGTGAGGATCGCGATCGTCGGCGCCGGGATCTCAGGGTTGGTCGTCGCCCATCTGCTGCACCGCGAGCACGAGATCACAGTGTTCGAGGCCGGTGATTACGCGGGCGGCCATACCAACACGATTCGAGTCGATACCGCCAATGAGACACACCACGTGGACACCGGCTTCGTAGTCTTCAACGACCGCAACTACCCCGCCTTCGAGCGCCTGCTGGCGCGGATCCAGGTCTCCTCGCAGCCATCGACAATGACATTCGGTGTTAGTGACGGCGTCGGGGACTTCGAGTACAGCGGGGGATCGCCGAACGGCCTGTTCGCCAAGCGCGCACACCTGGTGACACCGTGGTTCCACCGCATGGTTGCCGATCTGGCCCGTTTCAACCGGCGCGCGCACGAGCTCTTGCGCTACGGCGATGATCGGATCTCGCTGGGCGACTGGCTCGAGCAGCAGCGATTTTCGCGGCAGTTCATCGAGCGCCTGATCGTGCCCCAGGTGTCGGCCGTGTGGTCGGCGGACCCCCGCCAGATGTGGAGCTTCCCGGCGCGCTTCCTCGCCGAGTTCTTCGACAACCACGGAATGCTCTCGTTCCACGGCCGGCCGCGCTGGCGGACGATCCGGGGCGGCTCCGCGCGGTACGTGGAAGCGCTGACGCGCCCGTTCGAGCACCGCCTGCGCCTGCAGACGCCGGTCCAGAGCGTACGACGCGCCGGCGATCATGTCGTGGTAAAGGCCCGGGGCGCCGAGGCGCAACGCTTCGACGAAATCGTGCTCGCCACGCACTCCGACCAAGCGCTCGCGATGCTGGCCGACGCCAGCGATGCCGAGCACGCGATCCTGAGCGCGTTTCCCTATCAGCGCAACGAAGCGGTGCTGCATACCGACGCGCGAATGCTTCCCCGCCGCCGCCGCGCCTGGGCGAGCTGGAACTTCCATCTGCTGCAGGCGCCCTCCGGCCGCGCGACGGTGACCTACCACATGAACACATTGCAGACGCTGCGTGCCGAGCGGGAGTTCTGCGTGACGCTGAACCGCCCCGAAGCGATCGATCCCGATCGGATCATCCGCTCGATCCCGTACGCCCACCCTGTCTACACGAGCGCCGGCGTCAATGCACAGCGGCGCCTGACCGAGATCAGCGGACGCAACCGCACTCATTTCTGCGGCGCGTACTGGGGCTGGGGATTCCACGAGGATGGCGTCATCAGCGCGACGCGAGTGGCCGAACGCTTCGGAGCACGGCTGTGAGCGCCAGCTGCGTGTACGAAGGCAGCGTCAGGCACCGCCGAATGCGCCCTCGGCGGGAGTTCAGCCACCGTCTCGCGCTCGCCTACCTCGACCTCGACGAGTTGCCTCGTCTGCTGGGCGGCCGGCTCCTGTCCGGCCGTGCCGGAGTGGTCCGTTTCCGGCGCAGTGATTACCTGGGAGATACCGCGGTGCCGTTGCGGACGGCCGTTCGTGCCTGCGTCGAGGCGCACACCGGCGTGCGTCCACTCGGTCCGATCCGGTTACTCACCCACCTGCGCTCGTTCGGGCACTGCTTTAACCCGGCGAGCTTCTATTACTGCTTCGCTCCCGGAGGTGAGCGCCTCGAGGCCGTGGTCACCGAGGTGACCAACACTCCCTGGGGGGAGCGGCACGCCTACGTGCTGCGCCCGGAAGCGGCCGCCGGCGGCGGGGCGGTGATCGCCACGGAGTTCGAGAAGGCGATGCACGTATCGCCCTTCATGAGCATGGACCACCGCTACCTGGCGCGCGCGGCGACCCCCGGTCGAACGCTTTCGGTCCACATTGAAAATCGTCGCGCGGGAGAACTCGAGTTCGATGCGACGCTCTCGCTGAGCCGGCGTGAGCTCACGCTAGGGTCGCTGGCTTCGATGACCGCGCGCTATCCGCTGGCGACGGTTCGCGTCCTGACCCTCATATATGCCCACGCGCTGGGCCTCGCCCTGGCCGGCGTTCCGGTCCACGCCCACCCGCGGCGACGACGGATATGAGTCGCTGTCTGGTATCGATCTTCCTGCGGCGGCTGATCGCGGGAAGCATCCTCGTGGTCGACGCGGGGCGGCGCCGGCGCTACGGCCGAGGCACCCCGAGTGCGGTCGTTCACGTCCGCTCGGCGCGGGCCTGGAGAATGCTGCTGCGGGGCAGCCGCGGTCTCGCCGAGGCCTACGCGGAGGGAGCATGGGATACGCCCGACCTGGTCGCCCTGATTCGAGTGGCGGCTCGAAACGCTCCCAGCCTCGACCGTTTACGCGGCTTGCTCGCCCCGATCCGCTGGCCCCTCCAGCGGGCCCGCTCGCTGACGCGGCGCAGCACGCCGCGCCGCCGGCGACGTGATATCGCCGCTCACTACGACCTCGGCAACGAGCTGTTCTCGCGGATGCTGGATCGCACGATGAGCTACTCCTGCGCACTGTTCGAGCAGGAGGGCATGACGTTGGAGGAGGCGCAGCTCGCCAAGCTCGAACGGGTGTGCGAGAAGCTCCAGCTGGCGAGCGACGACCGGGTCGTCGAGATCGGGACTGGTTGGGGAGGATTTGCGATCCATGCCGCAGCCACCCGGGGCTGCCACGTGACGACCACCACGATTTCACGTCAGCAGTACGACTACGCAGTCGCGGAGGTCCGGCGGGCCGGCGTGGACGATCGCGTCAACGTGCTGATGAGGGACTACCGCGAGCTGAGTGGCGACTTCGACAAGCTGGTCTCGATCGAGATGATCGAGGCGGTCGGGTGGCAGCAGATCGGGCATTTCTTCGCCAAGTGCAGCGAGCTGCTCGCTTCCCACGGCACGATGCTGCTGCAGGCGATCACGATCGACGATCGAGCCTACGAGGTCGAGAAAGCCTCGAGCTCGTTCATGAACACCTACATCTTTCCCGGCGGATGCCTGCCCTCACTCGAGGTGATCGCCCGCAACGTGGCGCGCCGGACCGACATGCAGGCCGTCCACCTCGATGACATCACTCCCCACTACGTCGAGACGTTGAGGCGCTGGCGCGAGAACTTCACCGCCAGGTTCAGCGAACTCGAGCGTTGCGGCTACGACGAGCGCTTCCGCCGTCTGTGGACGCTGTATCTCGCCTACTGCGAAGCGGGGTTCGCGGAGCGACGGATCTGCGACGTGCAACTGGTGCTCTCAAAACCGCGCTCGCAGCGCTCGCTCGGCCTCGCCGCGACGCGCAGCTCGATTCCCGAGCGCGTACGGCTCATGCGGTTGGCCGCCGAAACCGCCGGCGTGACTCAGCGACGATCTCACGGGCATCGCACCCCTCGAGATGATCGTTGACAAGGCCCATCGCCTGCATGAACGCGTACACGGTCGTCGGTCCCACGAACTTCCAACCACGCCGCTTGAGGTCCCCGGCAAGCGCACGCGACTCCGGCGTGTGAGCGAGCTCCGCCAGCGCCTGGCGGTCGAGTGTCCCGGCACGCTGTGATGGCTCGAACCGCCACACGTAGGAGGCCAGCGATCCGGTTTCGTGCACGAGCTCGACCGCCCGGTGTGCGTTGTTGATCACCGCCTCGATCTTGCCGCGATGGCGCACGATCGAGGCATCGGCGAGCAGCCGCTCGACATCTGGGTACCGAAAGCGCGCGACCGCGTTGTAGTCAAAGCCGGCAAAAGCGCGCCGGAACGCCTCGCGCTTGCGGAGGATCGTCAGCCACGAGAGGCCGGCCTGGAAACCCTCCAGGCTGAGCTTCTCGAACAACCGCGCGTCGGCGTCGACCGGGAAGCCCCACTCGAGGTCGTGGTAGGCCTGATACTCGGGAGCTGAGCCGGCCCACCAGCAGCGCCGTACGCCGTCCTCGCCCCGCACCACCCCGCGCTCGCTCATCGTGCGCGCGCGAGGCAGAGCTCCGTGACGTACGGAAGGCGTAGCACTCCGCCCGCCCGGTCGATCACCTCAGCGACCGCAGCGAGCAGCGTCTCCCGTTGTTCTCGCTCGAGCAGGTGGTGATCGGAGTGCGTCCGCAGCAGCGCCACGTACTCCTCCGTCGAGTACGCGCAGCTCCAGGGAAACGCTTGCATCTCAGGGTTGTCGAACCGTGGCGCCGAGGCAATCTCGGTCCGCCAACCGGCCCCCGACTGCGGCCGCTCGAGACCGGCCGGATGCATCGGTCCATCGGGCGCGAACCCCGGCGCCGCGCGCCGGTAAGCTGCCTTCAGCTCCTCGCGCAGCTCGCACGAGCCCCAATCGGCGGCGTTCCAGAACGCAGCCAGCCAGCCGCCGTCGCGGAGCGCCTCGCGCGCGTGTGGATAGCGGATGGCAGGCGCGATCCAGTGCCACGCCTGAGCGCTGTAGAGCAGCGGGAAGCGCTCGCCGCCGGGATGCCAGCGCTCGAACTCGGACTGCACGAGGCTGATGCCACGGTAGGAAGCCAGGTTGCGCCGTGCGACTCGCGCCATCTCGGCGCTTGGCTCGATCGCCAATACCGGCACGCCGCGGGAGGCGAACATGATCGTCGCCTTTCCGGTTCCGGCCCCCACTTCGAGCAGGCGCTCTGAGGGGCCCAGCTCCGTAACCGAGATCAGCTTTTCCACGAGCGCCGGCGGATACGAGGGCCGCGTCTTGTCGTAGAGCTCTGCGACCTTGCCAAATGACAGCCTCCGTGCATGCTCCATCGCCACGGTGAAACACCGCGGTCAGGCTGCCCGCGCTGCGGGCGCCGCGGTGTAGCGAGCGCCGACATCGGTCAACACTTCGATCATTGTCCTGGCCGCCGGCGCGATGCCCGGTTCACTCATCGTCGCCGCGACCACGGTCCGCACGGGGCTGCTCGGCGCGAGCGACCGGACCACGATCCCGGAGTGCACGTGGGTGAGCGCAAGCCCCGGAATCAGGGCCACGCCGACCCCCGCCGCAACCAGCCCTTGAACGGTCTCGTAGTCGTCGCTCTCAAACGTTACGTTGGGCTCGAACCCCGCCGCCAGGCATGAGCGCACGACGTGCCGGGCGCAGGGGCTCGGAGCCGAGGTCTGCACCCATTCCTCGTCACGCAGGTCGCTCAGCGTCAGCGACCGCTTCCCGGCGAGGCGATGATCCGCGGGAAGCACGACGTGCATCGGATCCTCGAGCAACCGGGTGGCCCGGAGCCCCGCCCCCGGCCGTTCGCGCACCCCGGGGAATTCGAACAGCAGCGCCAGATCGAATTCGCCGGCCCGCAGGCGCGGCGCAATCTCTTCAGGCTCCCCTTCGGCGAGCGTCAGCGACACCTCGGGATGGCGTTCGCGAAACGCCGCGATCGCGAGCGGCATCAGCGTTGCTCCCGCCGAGGGAAACGACGCCACCCGCAAACGGCCGCCCCGCACTCCCAACACGGCTGCAAGATCCGCTTCGGCAGCTTCCACTTGCGCAAAGATCGCCTCCGCGTGCTCCACCAGCGTGGCGCCGGCGGCGGTAGCGCGAATGCCCCGCCGGTCGCGGACCACGAGGCTCGTGCCGGTCTCGGCCTCGAGCCGCGCGATCGCCTGTGAAACCGCGGATTGGGTGTAGGAGAGCGCTTCGGCGGCGGCCGAAAACGACCCCCGCTGGAGGACTTCGGTCAGCACGCGCAGGCGCCCGAGATGGAGCATTAGCAAATCTTATCGCAAAGATGACGAAGTTCATTAGATCTGATAGTAGGGGGATGTCATTCTCGCGCGAACACAACTTTGACCTAAGACCGTGGCCGGCCTGAGCGGCCTTGCGGAAAACCTCGAGGAACGGAGCTAGAGGATGCCCACCAGGACGATCATCTCCTACGACGACACCAGCAACGACCGCGACGCGCTGATGCTCGGGCGCGTGCTCGCCGAGGCGGGATCGGAGCTGACGGTCGCGTACGTGCGCCACACGATCCAGAGCGAGCGCTCGCGCGAGCAGCTCGAGGATCACGAGGCGCACGAGCTCCTCGAGCGCGGTGCCCAGCTCCTCGGCGATCTGGACGTCGATCGCCGTGTGGTCGTGAGCGCCTCGACCGCGGAAGGCTTGAAGGCGCTGGCGGAGGAGGAACAGGCGGACATTCTCGTGTTCGGCTCCGACTACCGCACCGCGGCCGGCCATGTCGCCCCGCAGCACTCCACCCAAACGCTGCTCGAGGGCAGCCCAGCGGCGATCGCGATCGCCCCCGCCGCCTACAGCACCGCCCATGCTCCGAACGTCCGTAAGGTTGGGCTGCTCGCGCAGGCCGGGGATGATGCCGCGATCGAGACCGCCCGCGAGCTTGCCGACAGCTTCGGCGCATCGCTGACGCGCGACGAGCCCCACGTCGATCTACTGGTTGTCGGGTCCCGCTCGGAGGCACCGGAAGGCCGCGTGATGATCACCTCTCACGCCCAGAACGTGATCGAGAACTCGACCGTTCCGGTACTGGTCGTCGCCCGCGGCGTCCCTGTTCACTTCGCGTTCGCGGCGGCGACCCACTAACAAGGCTTCGTTGCGGGGCGCGGCCCGCGCCGGCGCGCTGGCGCCGCGCCTCGCGGCGGGGTTCCGAGGCGGGCCGGAGCCCGCTTGCGTCGGAGCGCGAGAGCTTCGTCCCGGGCCAATGCGGCTATGGCAGGATCAGCTGGCTGTCGCCGAACTCGTGCCACAGATAGCCGCGCTCGAGCGCGATCCGGTATGAGCGCTCGAGCAGCTCGCTGCCGGCGATCGCCTCGAGCATCTGAAGATGCGAGGCCTCGGGCTCGTGCCAGCCCGTGATCAAGCCCTCGACGACGCGTACGCCACGCGCGGGCGTGATCACCAGACCCGTCCACCCCTCTCCAGGATCAACTCGGCCATCTGGTCCGGCGACGGTCTCGAGCGCACGCACCACCGTCGTCCCCACCGCGATCACCCGGCCGGCGCTCGCGCGCGTGCAGTTGACGACGCGAGCGGTCGCTTCGGGGACCGCGAACTGTTCGGGGAACGGCGGCTCGGGGCGCTCGGGCGACGAGACCCCGGCGTGGAGCGTGACCGGCGCGATCAGGACGCCGCGGGCGAGCAGCCGCGTGATCAGCCCAGCCGTGAATGGGCGCCCGGCACTCGCCATCTCGGCGCTTCCTGGTGTCGCCGCGTACACGTTCTGATAGCTCTCGAGCGGCCAGCTTCCAGACACATGGCCGTAGCGAATCGGCTCGCCGTAGCGGCGCAGGACCTCCTCGAGCGCCAGCGCACCGCCGTAGCGCGCAAGCCATAGCCGGGCGCCCGAGGCATACGGCGCCACCAGCTCAAGCCCGAGGTCCGAATCGGCAAGCGTGAGGCGTTGCTCGCGGTGGCCGCGCACCGGTCGAGCCCCGTCCGCGCTTCGCAGCTCGACCACCCGCCAGCGCTGATCCAGCCGCGGCGCCCGGGTCGCGAAGTGAACGCGAACGGCGCTGCCATCCGCGCGCCGAGCTGGTAGCGCCGCCGGCAGCGTGGCCGAGACGTTCACCACCAGCAGATCGCCCGGGGCGAGGAGCTCCGGCAGAGCAGCGAACAAGCGGTGCTCGATCCGCCGCTGCGCGCGATATCCGATCATCAGCTTGACCCCGTCGCGAGCGAGGCCACGGGCCTCAGGCGGCTCACGCGCCTCGAGCGTTGCCGGCAGCTCAAACGCGTGCGCGCTCACTCACAAGCTCCCTGGCGGAATACCGGCCGCTTGGCAGTTTCTCGTCGATCAGCGCCAGCAACCCCGGGACGCTCTCCTCCGGCGGCGGCCGATCGGAGATGTCTTCTCCGGGGAATGCTTGCTGGTGCAGTTCGGTCCGCATGTCGCCCGGGTCGACCGCGTAGATCCGAAGCGACGGTTGCTCGGCCGCGAGAATCGCGGTCACCTGCTCGAGCGCCGCCTTCGAGGAGCCGTATCCTCCCCAGCCTTCATACGGCTCGACCGCGGCGTCGGAGGTGATGTTGATGATTTGCCCGCCGTCGGGCATGCGCGGTAACACGAGCTGCGCGAGCGCGAGCGGCGCCAGCACGTTGACGCGGTAGACCCGCTCGAGCTCGGCGAGCGGGTAGGCCGCGAGCGGCGGCTGCGGGCTTGGCCCAAGCACGCTGGCGTTGTTGACCAGCAGATCGACAGCTTCGCCAGCCGCATCGGCAAGCGTCTGACGGTGCCAGTCGTCGCTGACGTCGCCGGGGATGGCGGCGATCTCGGTGATCGCGCCAAGCTCGCGGGCAACCCGCTCCAGGTCGGGGGCGCCACGAGCGTCGAGTACCAACGCCCACTCGCGGTGCGCGAGTTCGCGGGCCAGCGCGAGGCCGAGGCCCTTCGATGCTCCGGTGATCAAGGCAAGAGGCATGCGACCAAGCTAGAGCGACGCCAGTCGCGGTTACCAGACGTATTTGGTCTTAAGACCGTTGACCGACGAGGCCCTCGCGCACGGCGAGCAACGCCGCCTGGGTGCGGTCGCTGACGCCGAGCTTCGCGAGCAGATGGCCGACGTGGGTCTTGACCGTCTTCTCCGAGATTCCGAGCTCGAACGCGATCCGCTTGTTCGCGCGCCCCTGAACGATCAGCTCGAGCACCTCGTGCTCGCGGCGGGTCAAGCGCTCGGGCTCCGCGAGCAGCGGCCTCGAGCTGTCAGCGATCGCCCGGACCAACCGCGCAGCAGCCGTTGGCGCGATGATCGCCTCTCCCGCGTCGGCGGCTCGAATCGCCCGCGCCAGCTCCGTGGGCTTGACGTCTTTGAGCAGGTATCCGGCCGCCCCCGCCTGAATCGCCGGCATCAGCCGGTCGTCGTCGAGGAAACTGGTCAGCACGATCACCCGGCTGTCGGGCGCGCGAGCTCGAAGCTCACGCATCGCGCCGACGCCGTCGAGCCTAGGCATCACCAGGTCCATCAGGACCACATCGGGTCGGAGCGCCTGCGCCGCCGCGAGGGCCTGCTCTCCGTCGGACGCCTCGCCAACGACATCAAAGTCATCCTGCAGCTCGAGGAACGCACGCAACCCCTCACGCACGACCTCGTGGTCGTCGACGATCAGCACCCGGATCACACGGGCACCTCCAGGCGGACGGTGGTTCCCGCGCCCGGCGCGGAGCGGATCACGAGCCGGCCGCCGAGCTCGCGCGCGCGCTCCTCCATCGAGGTCAGACCGAGGTGGCGCGAGCGGAGCTCGGCCTTGTCGGGATTGAAGCCGATGCCATCGTCGTTGATCTCCACGACCAGAGCCCCGTCGTCGTGACCGGACGCGCGCACCGAAACCCGCTCGGCATGGGCATGGCGGACCGCATTGTGAAGCGCTTCGTGGACGATCCGAAGGACCGCGGGATCGCGATCCGCGGCTGGCGCCGCTCGTGTCCGCGAGTCCGCTTGCAACTCGATCGCGATTCCGTGGACGTGGCGGAGCATCTCGACCTCCTTGGCCAGCGCGCCCGCCAGCCCGTCGCGTTCTAGCAGCGGTGGGCGCAGGCCGAGGATCAGCGATCGCAGCTCCTCGAGCGCCTCGCCGGCCAGCGTTTGCAGCCGCTGGAGCTGCCTTCGCGCCGCCTCCGGGTCGCGATCGAGCTGAGTTGCAGCAGCCTCGGCGGTCAAGGTCAGGCTGAACAGCTTCTGGCTGACGACGTCGTGGAGTTCGAGCGCGAGCCGGTTGCGCTCGGACACGACCGACAGCTCGCGGCTGCGCTCGTACAGGCGCGCGTTGGTAATCGCGATCGCGGCGTGCGCCGCGAGCAGTTCGATCAGCTCCTGGTCGCCCGTGCCGAAGCTCTCGCCATCGAACTTGTCGGTGAGATAGAAGGCGCCGATCACCTCGCCGCGAGCGACGATCGGGACGCCCAGGAACGAGCGCATGTCCGGATGGCCGCGGGGCCACCAGCCGCGAAAGCGCGGGTCGTCGTGGATGTCGTCGGTCCGGTAAGGGACGGTTGACTCGAGCATCGCCCCGAGCATCCCGTGAGTTCGGGGCAGCGGCCCGAGCCTCGTGATCAGCTCGTCGCTCATCCCGGAGACCAGGAACCGTCTGAACCCGCCCTCCCCATCGGGAATCCCGAGCGCCGCATAGCGGGCCTCCGCCAGCTCCCGCGCGGCGTGGACCAGACGTTGCAGCACCTCGTCGACCGAAAGCTGCGAAGCGACCGCGAGCACCGCGTCGCTGACGGCCTTGAGGGCGGGGCTGAGCGCTTCGGGCACGCTTTGGACGGTATCGCTCTGGGGGCGGATCGCTGTTGACCGCGCTAGCTTTGAAGTCGATGCCCCGCCACTGGTTTTGGACTCAGGTCGCGATCGTCGTGGTCACCTTGATCGGAATGGTGATCGCGATCACGAAGCTGGCCTGAAGAGGCCATCGAGGATCCCCCAGTTCGGCTCCTGATCTCGCCGGTCAGCGAGACCGCGCGGTGGCAGCCGCGATCGGCGCGGTCGCGGCGCCGGCGTTGACAAGACCGTAGCCGTAGTCGGAGTTCGGTTGCGAGCCGTCCAGTGGCTCGGCGGTCTGCTCGAGTCGCCTGAGGACTTGCGCGGGCGTGGGATGGCGTCCCAGTACCCCACTCGCGATCACGAGCGCGGCGCCGGCGGCGACATGCGGAGCCGCCATCGAGGTCCCGTAGACGCCGCCGGGGTACCCGAACCGGCTCCAGCTGTGCGGCGGGTCGAGCAGCGTCATCTGCTCGATCGAGGGCAGGTTCTGAGTAGGGCCCGGGTGGCAATCGGGGTCGGTGGCGATCTCCGCGTCGTCGCCCCCTCCCGGCGCAACCAGGTCGAGCTTGCTGCCGCCGTTGGAGTAGTCAGCCAGGCAGCGATCGCTGGTCGTGGCGCCGACCGAGATCGAGACGGGGTCTGCGGCCGGATAGGCGAGTTGACTCGCGCCCTCGTTGCCCGCCGCCGCGACGACCACCACTCCCCGCCGGTGGGCGTACTCGATCGCGCTGATGATGTCGGGAATGTCGGCGGCGGTGACGCCGAAGCCGAACTCGAGGCTGAGGTTGATCACGTTCGCGCCGTTGTTGGCCGCGTAGCGGATTCCCTGCGCGATCGTCGAGGCATCCCCGAGTCCGCCCGAATCGAGGATTCGCACGGGCATGATCGATGCGCCGTAAGCCAGCCCGGTCAACCCGAAGTGGTTGTTGGTCGCCTCTGCCACGGTTCCTGCCACGAACGTGCCATGACCGTTGCGGTCCAGCGGGTCGCGATTGCCCGCGACGAAGTCATACGGGCGCACGAAGCGGGTGCCCCTGAAGTCGGGCGATTCCCGGAACTGGTGCCAGTTGCGGTAAGCGATGCCGGTGTCGAGGATCGCGACCACCACGCCGCGGCCGCCCGGATGTCGGTCAGCGATCAGGTTGGCCCACGCCTCGGGCGCGTTGATCCCATCCGCGGCGAGGAAATTCCACTGCATCGCCTCCCAACCTTCGGCCCGCTTCGCCCGGCCCGGATCATTGGGAACGAACGAGCCCGCGGCTTTCGCGATGTAGTTCGGGACGGCGTAGGCGACACCGGGCTCGCGACGCAGCTTCGTGATCGCCTGCGTGACCGTGACCGCGCGCGGCAGCTTCATCACGCTGACGCGCGGTGACGGCGCGGCAGCGGCCCGAATCCCGATACGGTCCGCGAAGGCTCTCGCTGCGGAGGCTCGGGGTCCCGTGGCGTAGCCCACCACGACCTGACCGGGAACGTAGGCGGCCGCTCGCGCCGCTGCCGGAGCGAGCGTTGGCGAGAACGCGAGCCCCGCCACCAGCGCAGCCAGCGCCGGAAGGACGGGACGGCAAATCATTCGCAGATCGAGCACAGGATCAGGTGTCCATCAGCGACATCGGCACCGCTTAAGACATCATCGAGAGACCGAAAGTTTCCCTCCAGAGACCATAACGGCCGCCCCCGGGATGAGCTCACATTTCTTTCCCCGCGATGAGTACTTCATGCGCCTCGCGCTGCGCGAAGCGTCCCGCGCACTCGAGCACGACGACGTCCCGATCGGGGCGGTGATCGTCCATGACGGCGAAGTCATCGGGGCCGGCCAGAACGAGCGCGAGCTGCGCGCCGACCCGACCGCCCACGCCGAGATGGTGGCGCTGCGCGAGGCCGCCCGTGCCCTCGGCAGCTGGCGGCTGCTGGACACAGTCATGTACGTGACGCTCGAGCCGTGCGCGATGTGCGCGGGCGCGATCGTCCTGGCCCGCATCCCGCGAGTGGTGTTCGGCACCGCCGATCCGAAGGCCGGAGCCGCCGGCAGCGTCCTGAACGTGCTCGCCGAGCCGCGCCTGAATCATCGCCCTCAAGTCGAGTTCGGCCTGCTGGAGGAGGACTGCGCCGAGATTCTGCGGACCTTCTTCGCCTCGCGCCGCTGACCTCCGCGGTCCTCTAACGTAGTGCAGCGCTTACCACGGAGAGGTGGCAGAGCGGTTGAATGCGCCGGTCTCGAAAACCGGTTCGGGCGGTTCCGTCCGACGAGGGTTCGAATCCCTCCCTCTCCGCCTGATTGCACCAAAAGTGGGGCGGGCAGCATCCCCATGGAGGCGCTCGCGCCGTTTGCGTCGTGACAGACGGCGGCGCAGACGCGCTTTCCCCGTAACGCGATTGGGGCTACGGCGTCCAGGGCCTCGGCCTGTCCGGTCCCGGGGGCGTCCGGCGTTACGCTGCCCGGAACAGAGCGCCGCTGGGTTCGACAGATGACCTAGCGCGATGTCGGAGAATGAGGAGGCCGAGATGCGGGGTCCAACAGATAATCGGGTCGGATTGCTCGGGACGGGTTTGATGGGAACTGCGATGGCGCATCGCCTGTTGAATCAGGGGGTCGCCGTCGTCGCCTGGGACATGCAGCGCGATCATGTGCAGCCGCTCGCAGAGCGCGGCGCCGTCGTGGCGAGCACTGCCGGTGAGGTGGTGCACAGCGCTCAAGCAGTGATCACCATGCTGCCGACGGCTGAAATCGTCCTCTCAGTCGTCGAGCCGGTGCTCGATGAGTGGCCCGAGGAGACGATCTGGCTGCAGATGAGCAGCGTCGGGGCCGGGGAAGCAGATCAGTTCATTGAGGTCGCCAACAACCATGGCGTGACGCTCTTCGACGCGCCGGTCTCGGGAAGCACCCACCCAGCTGAGGAAGGCCAACTGACGATTCTCGCCTCGGGACCTGACGCCGCTCGCGGGCAGGTCCAGCCGGTGTTCGAAGCACTCGGCTCGAGGGTCCAGTGGGTGGGGGAGGCCGGCATGGGCTCGCGTCTGAAGCTGGCGGCCAACCATTGGATGGTCGCGATGGTGGCCGCGCTCGCCGAGGCGATGCAGCTATGCGAGTTGATGGGGCTTGAGGAGCAGCAGTTCGTGGGCCTGCTCGATGGCGGACCGCTGGGCTCTTCCTACGGCGTCGAGAAGCTCGGCGAGATGCAGCGCCACGAGTATCCGGCGGGCTTTCCCGTGCGGCTCGCGCTCAAAGATCTCAAGCTCGTCAGGGAGGTTGCGAGCAGCTCGGGCGTCGAGCTGCCCCTGCTCGACGCCGTCCTCGAGCGGTTCGGCGACGTCGAGAACAGCCACGCCGATGACGATCTCGCCGCCGTGTACGAACTGGAGCTCCCGAACCGCACCGAACGCTGAATCGTTGCTTACTCGAGGTTCCCGGCCAACGTGGGGCGTGCTCGTGATCGCCACGTCGGCGGCGGCTGGGAGGCCGATGCCGTAGCGCAGGCCGGCCACGCGCATCAGATCCAGGCCAAAATTCAGTTAGTCGCGGCGCTTCGGACCAACTCCTGTGGTTATTACCGACCGACGGATTGATGCCGGTCGCATACCGTTTTCCGCAGAACTTGGCGGCTTATAATGATCGTCGAGTGGGCGGTGGCGGCGACACGAGCGCAGTTGATTCCTGATCTCAAGGCTCGGAGCAGGCGCCGTGGCCTGCTGACATGGTTCGTGCTCGCGGCGCTGGCGGCGGGATCGTTGCTCGGCGCCAGCTCAGGCCGCAGCGACGTCGGGTCGCTCGCGTTACGCGCGGTCGCCAGGGCCGACGTGCCTGCACGCGCTTCGGGCAAACCCGAGCTGGGCCCAAACCAGGCCGAGGTAACCGTCCCGGGCGCAGGGCGGATGAAGGCCATACCGAACGAGTTTTTGGGGCTCTCGAGCGAATACTCGACGCTGCCCGTGGTCGAGAAGCACCCTGTGCTGTGGGAGCGAGTGCTATTTGAAGTGGTCCCGGGCGGCAACATACCGGTGTTGTCACTGCGCATCGGGGGCGACTCCGCCGAGCACGTCATCTACGGCAGGAGGCCACCTCAGTTCGCGCCATGGGAGGTTTTCTCGCCCACCCCCAAACTGGTCAATGACACGGCCAAGGCCATCAGTGCGTCGAAGTTGCAGGTCATCATCGACATCAACACGATCACCAGCACCCCGCGAGGCGCGGCCGCCTGGATGCGGCACCTCCTGAGCTCGCTCCACAACGTCCTCGGGGGGGGAATCGCGGCCTTCGAGCTCGGCAATGAGCCTGACATCTATAGCTGCAGTGCGTGGGCAGGCGGCCTCCTGAAGACGACCGACCAGCGGGTCGGCACGAAGCAGAAGTGCCCGGCGAAGCTGCCGCAACGGATCACGGCGACGAGCTTTGCCAAGGGCTTCCAGGCATACGCTCGCGCGCTCTATTCTGTGGCACCGTCCATGCGACTGATGGCTCCCGCGCTTGCCAAGGCGGCCGCTCACCTGGGATGGATCAAAACCCTGCTGCGGTATCGAACCAAGTCGCTGAAGGTGATCACCGCTCACGTGTATCCGTATTCGGCCTGCGCCAAGCCCGGACAAGCGAGCTACCCGACGATCCAGAAGGTCCTCAGCGAGAACGCGACAGCCGGGATGGCAAAGATGATCGCACCGGCTGTCGCAGCCGCCCACAAGGCCGGCCTCTCGCTTCGGCTGACGGAGATCAACTCGGTGACCTGCGGCGGAACGCTGGGCGTGAGCAACACCTTTGCCACCGCGCTTTGGGCCCCGGATGCCCTGTTCGAGCTGATGAACGCCGGCGTGGAGGGAGTCAACCTGCACGCCCGCGTCAGCTCGATTAACCGCCCGTTCTCCTTCACCCGGCAAGGGCTCGAGACCCGCCCGCTGCTCTACGGTCTGATCCTGTTCAAGAGGATGCTGGGTCCCGGTGCCCGCCTGGTACCCGTACGCGTGCGCGCCGGCCGATCGCTGCAGCTCAAGGCATGGGCGGTGAGGGCGTCGTACGCGACGGACGTTGGGGACGGGGTCGCATTCATCCGCAACCCGCTGAATGTGCTGCTGATCAACAAGGGCCGCGGATCGGCCCGGATCACCCTCAAGCTACCTACGAGCCGCCGGGGCTTCGTCCAGCGCCTGCTCGCACCTTCGGCGTCGTCAACCTCGGGTGTGACCCTTCGGGGCCAGTACCTTAACCACCAGGCGATGTGGCAGGGCAGGCCTAAAGTGCAGCTCCTCAGGCCGACCCGAGGCGAGTCGTACGTCCTGTCGGTCAGAGGCGAGAGCGCCGCACTGGTCACGGTCCCCGTCGCCCCCCGCACGCTGAACTCGCCGGGCCAGCACGCTGCCGGCCCTGCACCGACGTTTGGCTACAGCTAAGGCGGCGGACGCCTCTTGATCTGGAAATAATGACACTGTCGGGGCTGCGGTAGTCCAGCTCCCCGGGCTTGCTGCGCGGTCGCGCACTGGGACCTTGAGCTCACCGTTATGTCTTTGGCTGCGCTGGTGGTCGTGCTCGTTGTTGGATGGTGACGGTCGCGAGTTCGAGGCGGGAGTTGATGCCGAGTTTGGGATAGATGTGTTTGAGGTGGCTCTCCACGGTGTGGCGAGAGATGTACTGTCGGCTGGCGATTTGGGGATTGCTGAGGCCCTCGGCGACGAGCGCCGCGATCTTTTGCTCGGTCGGGGTGAGTGCTTGCCAGCCGGTCGCGTCGGCGGCGCGGATCGTGGTGCGTCGGCGGCGCACGCCGAGCGATCGCAGGGCGTCGTCGACGCGCGCGATGTCGGCGTGAGCGTCCATCTGCTCGTAGAGGGCCTGTGCTTGGCGGAATAGGGCAATTGTGGACGCGCGGTCACCGCCGGCCGCGTTAGCTCGCGCGGCGTCTTCGCAGGCGGCGGCGTGGGCGGGCTGCCGGCGGCTTTCGCGGAAGCCCTCGACGGCGCGTTCGAGCGCGTGTCGATCATGTGCGATCAACCCGTGGCATTGATCGGCGGCTGCCGCGAGCGAGCAGACGGTTGGATTTAGCCTGGCGGCCATGCTCGTGAGCGTATGGACCTGGCGCGCGACGGTGTTGGCGCCGCCAGACAGCGCGATTCGCACGAGCGCGGGTCCGACGCTGTGGTCACTGGCGATCAGGTCGATCCGGCGTGAGAGGGGTTTCGGTCCCTCGTCCAAGCGGGTGATCGCCTCCGTGTTGTCGCCTTGCATGTGAGCCAGGAGCACGCTGCTCCACATCAGGTGTTGGGCAGTCCAGTCGACCCCGTCGCGTACGAGCTCCCAGCCGCGTTGAAGCCGGTCGGCCGCGCTCGTGAAATCATTGCGATGCAGCGCGGTCTCGGCCAGGATCGCGAATGCCATCAGCGTTACGGTGCGGGTTCCGAGCTCGTCAGCGATCTGTATTGCCGCCTCCGCTTCGGCGATCGCTTCCTCGAAGCGGCCGAGCGAGCGCAGCATCAATGCTCGGAATGTCAGCCAGGGCGGAAGCGAGAACACCGCCCCGAGCGACTCCGCCTGGCGCCTTCCGGTAACGAACACGCGGTCGGCTTCGTCACCGGTTGAGGGCGGAAAGGGTCGGGGCGAGGAACAGGCGGGGCTGGCGTAGCCGGGCGTCGGGAGTTCCTCGATCGGCCCGGCGGACGGCGTCGCTGATGGCTTGCAGCGACGGCTCGAGGCGAGCCTGGAGCATCAGCGCGATGGAGCGCGCCATCAGCGCCCAGCACGCAGCCGCCTGATCGCCGACGCGCTCCGCCGCCCGAAGCCCCTCCGCGGCAGCGGTCTCGGACTCGCTGAGCTCGCCCACGAACAGCCGCGCGTGGGCGACGGTTCCCAGCAGCGGCGCCAGCTCTCGATCGCTCAGTCCGGGGAGGCGTTGCGCTTGCTCGAGCTGCTCTAGCACCGCCTGCGACCGGCCCTGCATGGCCATGGCTTCGGCGAACCCGATCCGCAGCCGCAGCTCGGCCTCTGCGTTGAGTCCCTCGCTCAGTGCGTGTTGGGCGCGCTCAGCGGCTGCCTGCGCCCGTCCCGATAATGCGAGCAAACGAACCAGCTCCACCGCCGCGCGCGGACGATCCGGGTCGCTGGGAGACATCAGCTCCAGCGCCCGCTCGAGCAGGTCGGCGGCCTGTCCCGGGGTGTGTGCTCCGAGCTCGTCGGCCACCTCGACCAGCATCGGCACTGCTGCCGGATCGCGCGCCCCGCGAAGCAAGTGCGCCGCGATGATCGCTGGCGCCGCCCGCCGGGTGAGCAGGACGCGGGCCGCGTCGACGTGCAGGGCGGATCTCACCGCCGGTGGGATCCCGTCATAGACCACCTCTCGCATGACGTCATGGCGGAACGCGAGCGCATCCCCCCGCTCGCTCAAGATCCCGACCTGGATTGCTCGCGTGAGGATGCCGAGGATCCGGCTTGTGGTGGCGCCCTTCAGGTCGGCCAGCAGGTCGGGGCGAACGAGCTGCCCAGCACCGATCCCAGCTCCAAACACTCAAGCGTCCCGGCGGACAGGGTGGCGAGGCGTCGCTCCAGAGACAGTGTCAAGCGATCAGTGTCCACTCGCGCTGGCGGTAACTTGGCAGAGCTCACGCTTCGCCCGGACGAGGCGACTCACGACCGGTCGTTCGTGCAACCGGCAGTGGGCTCGGGGACCCCGACGATCACTTCGGGCGCGAGGCGCAGGCGGACTCGGCCGGTTTCTGCCCTTGAGGGGCGAGGCTCCTGACAGATTTGGCAGGGAAGCTCGCGGGCCGAGAGTCCGTGCCGCTTGGACCGGGCTCGGTGAGGTGCGGTTCCCACCGCGGCGATGAATTTCGCCGGCGTGCCCGGTCTGCTTAGGTAGTGGAGGCGCCTAACGACGAGGGAGACACATGCCTGAGCACAAGATCGGAACCCGCGAGGAATGGCAGATCGCGCGCGAGAAGCTGGCGAAGCTCGAAGCCGAGCAGGCCACGCGCAAGGAGGAGATCAACCGCATGCGCCGCGAGCTGCCCTGGGTCCCCGTGGACACGGAGTACGTGTTCGACACCCAGGAGGGCAAGAAGACCCTCGCCGAGCTGTTCGACAGCCGCTCCCAGCTGCTGGCCTACAACATCATGTACGGACCCGACTACACGGTCGGCGCCTGTCCCGGGTGCACGAACCTCGCCGACGGCTTCGACGAGACGACGCTGCTTCACCTCAACAAGCGCGACGTGACCATGATCTGTTTCTCGCGTGCGCCGATCGACCGGCTCACCGCCTATAAGGAGCGGATGGGCTGGGGGTTCCCGTACGTCTCGACCTACGAGACCGACTTCCCGTGGGATTTCGGACTGGCGCTGACCGAAGCGCAAGCCGAGCAGATCCCCGAGGTGAGGCAGATGGTCGAGAACCCGCCCGAGTGGCTCGCGTTCTGGGCGTCACAGGTCGGCGCTGAGCTCAAGGATGGCATCCGCGAAAACCCGAGCTACATCGCATTCGCCAAGGACAACGGGACCGTTTATCACACCTATACCGTATCCGCGCCTGACCCATTCGTCGCGCCGTACTTCAGCTTCCTCCTCGAGCGGACGCCGAAGGAACAACGGAACGAACCACTCAACTACCGAAAGGACGAGTACCCGGCCTAACAGCGTGCTGACTCGCCCTGATCGTACGCCCTCCCGAGAGCTGTGACAACCTGGAGTCGCTGAGCAGGACCACACGCGGCGCCGGTCCGGCTCTCCTGCTTCCAGGAGCCCACGGAGGATGAGGCTTCTCATCGGCCCCGGTCGCGACGATCTGGATTGGCGTGATGCAACTCGAAGACGGATCGCGGACTAGGGTGTGCATCGTGGACGGCGAGAGCGTGTTGGCGGATGCCGTGGCGGCCTACCGGGTCGCTCTGGGCGACCGCCTGCTTGGCGCGTACGCGCTCGGCAGCCTCGCCCACGGCGGGTTCAGCCCGCTAGTAAGCGACGTCGATCTTGGCCTGATCGTGAGGGATCCAATCCTGCCGGACGACGCGATGAGGATCGAAGAGGTGGCGGAGGCTGAAAAGGCCAAAGGGTCGGATCTACACACCCGCCTGTCCGTGTTCTGGGGGACCCCATCCACACTGCGAGGGGAGCGGTCCGGTGGCCGTTTCCCGCCCCTTGATCGCTTAGACCTGCTTGAGAGTGGTCGTTTGCTTGCCGGCAGTGACGACGCTCGCCGTGGCTTGCCGCGTCCGAGTTGCCAAGAGCTCGTCGTGACCGGTGCCCAGTTCGCAATCGAGTATTTAGCCGGAGTCAGAATGCGCGCGGATGTCGGAGGCGATTCGCTGGGGTCGATGCGTTTCGCGCGCGAGGACGCTATTCAGGAGATCCGCTCCTCGCGGTTGCTCGTTGGCCGCGGCATGCGCCGAGTGACCAAGCTGGTGCTTTTCCCGGTGCGTTTCCTCTACACGGCGGCGACCGGCGGGGTGGGCACGAATGACGCCGCCGTCGACCGCTACCTCGACGACCACCAGGCGCCGAGCAAGGAATTGGTCGCGGCGGCCCTCGCGTGGCGAACCCAGACGCCATCTAACGACGCGGGCACCATCGAGCTACTCGACCAGCAGATGGTGCCGCTCTACCTCCACTACGTAGACGACCACATCGCCCGGCTCGAAACCCTCGATCGAAACGACCTCGCCGACTCGTTCCGAAACTGGCGCGAGCGGCTGGTCGGCTGATCGGCGTTTGCGGGACGCTACTGTCAGATCAGCGACGAAAAGCGCTCTCTCCGCCCGACCAATTGGCCATTAGCGGCGCCCTGCTGTCCTGCTCCCAGCCAGCCGTCTCCCGCCTCGAATTCGCTCACTGCGGTCGTGCTCGCGCTGGCGCCCGGTAGTATGGGGCAACTTCTTCCTCGGAGGAGGCCGGATGTCTGACACGTACGCCCTCGTCCACGGTGCGTGGCACACGGGCGCCGAGCTCGAGCCCGCGGCGGAGTACATGCGTGCGGGCGGCCACACGGTGCACTGCCCGACTGTCGCCGGCAACCGTGCCAATGACGATCGCAGCACCGTCGGGCTCGAACAGGCGATCGCATCGATCATCGCGTTCCTCGAGGACGAGGATCTGCGCGATGTCCGCCTCGTCGGTCACAGCTATGGCGGGATGGTGATCTCCGGGGTCGCGGATCGCGTGCCGGAACGCCTGCGGCGGATCGTGTATGTCAACGCGTTCGTGCCGCTCGACGGCCAGTGCCTAAACGATATGGTCCCGGCGTCCTACGTCGAGCTGTTCGACAGCCTGGCGGCCGCAAACGACAACGCGGTGATGCTGCCGTTTGCGATCTGGCGGGAGGCGTTCATCAACGATGCTCCCCTGCCGCTCGCGCAGTGGGCGTACGCGAAGCTCAATCCTCACCCATACCGCACGTTCACGGATGCGCTCGGACTGAAGCAACCGCTTGCCGAGTTGACGGTCGGCAAGTCCTACGTCAACTGTCAGCAGGACGTCGCGTTGCCCCACAGCATGCCGTGGCATCCCCGCCTGTCCGAGCGGCTCGGGCTGTTCCGGCTTGTCGAATGCCCCGGTAGCCACGAATTGTGGTTCTCAGACCCGCAGCGGATCGCGCGGGCGGTGCTCGCGGCGGGACGCGACTGAACCTGGAGTTGGCTTGTGACGCAGCCGGGACGGTCCATCTCCCGGCGCCGCTGCTGCCGCATCTTGTCGGCCCCGAGTAGCTGCTGGACGCGGCGATCGTCGCTGGTGTCGCGCTCGGTCAATGCCCGCGTGAGGGTCGAAGGTACAGGGTTCGGTATAGGGATATGCCGTTGTGGCGCGGTCCCTGGGGCTAGATGATCGGTCGGATATCTGATCTCGGACTTCTGGAGCGGTTAGATGGGCAAGATTTGGTTGGCTATGTGCGGCGTCATCACCTGGCAATGTTGGCGTTGTTCATCGCGCTGGACGGCACCTCTTATGCTGCGACCAGCCCGAGCTCGCCGTCCGGCGGGCGTTTATACGCGTGCGTCACGGACAGGTATCACACGTTGAGCTTGACGAGCCCGGCGGCGGACTGTCCACTCGGGCAAGAGAAGATCTCCTTCGACCAAGCGCCCGGCTGGGCGCTGTCTGGTAACGCCGGCGCCCCGCCGCCCAGCGAGTACCTTGGGACCACCGATAACAAGCCGCTGAATCTCGACGTCGACGGTTCCCGCGCGCTCGAGCTACAACCGAACGCCACCAGCCCGAACCTGATCGGTGGCTCTCATGCGAACACCGTCGTCTCGGGCACGCACGGCGCGACGGTCGCCGGCGGCGGCGACCGCTACTCAGTAACATCGTGGCTGGAGAGGGCGCCCGGGACCCAGCCGAGGATACGCACACTTTCATCTGGAGCGACGGAAAACTTCGGCCGCTCCAAATCCAGCGACTTCACCGCCTCGGGCTCAAATCAGTTCGACGTGCGCGCGACCGGTGGCGTGACTGTCCAGACCAACGCCGGCGGCACTTACAGCACCGGCTGCAGGATCGCGGCCGGCGGCGGGTCGTGGAGTTGCACCAGCGATCGCAACGCCAAGCGCGACTTTGCGCCGGTCTCCGACCAGCAGGTGCTGCAACGGCTGGCCCGGCTGCCGATCGACACCTGGAGCTACAAGACCGACCCCACCGGCACCCGCCACATCGGCCCCACCGCGCAGGACTTCAAGGCCGCGTTTGAGGTGGGCAACGATCCCCGCTCAATCGGGCTGTTCGACGAGGGGGGCGTCACGCTCGCGGCGATTCAGGGTCTCTACCGTCAGCTACTCGTCCAACAGGCACAGATCTACCGCCTGCAAGCACGGCTGAGCAGGATGAGCCGCAGCCAATAGCGGAAATCCACACCTTGCGCTATCGATGCATTACCGACGTCTTCATCTCGCAGCGGCGCTCTGCGCCCTCCGACGCTGTTCGTTGGACCTCGAGCCACGCGGTGTCCGAGAAACCACGCACGCTCCCTCCAGCCGATCCGACCGATCGCCATTGACCGGGGGCACTTCGGGAAGCCGATTTGGCCGCCTGCTCTTCCTTAATCCAACGCCGCAATGTGACATCAGAGACCCCAGATCCTTCGCCAGCTTGCGCTGCAGCTATCACCAAGCTCGGCTAAGCGGATCGCCTCACGGCGAAACTCCTCCGGATACGGCGGTCGAGTTCTGGGCACCGGAACCTCTCTTTCCCCTGCTTACCACCGGAAACGTCCAAGTGTCGTCGAAAACGGGTCAAGTCCAGCTTGGGCGGTTCCGTCCGAGGAGGGGTCGAATCCCTCCTTCTCCGCTGACCGACCCGCTCGTCTGAGTCGTTTACTTCCTCGTGCCAGGTTGGAGGGCCGGACGGGCGGCGCTCGATCTCATGAGCTCGGCGTCGCCGGTCGGCGTTTCATGCGTCATCCGGTACCGCGCCATTGACCTCGACGAACCGCACTCCGGCCGCTTCTGAACGGCCTCGAGGTGCCGTTGATCCTCGCCGCGGCGGAGCCGATTGACAGCATCTATAGATCGGTCAACACGTATCCCCATCTGCTCGCGCAGGGCATCTCCGGGAATCCGGAGGCGGTCTCTGACGCCGAGCTCGCGGCCGGCACCCGTACGATCCTCGACGATGTCTACGCGGCGCAGCTGCGCGATGTCCGGGAGCTCTACGGACAGCGGTCCGCGGACGGGCGTGCGCTCTCCGATGTCGCGGAAGTCGCGCATGCGGCGACTTCCGGGGCTGTCCAGACGCTACTGGTGGACGTCGACGCCGCCGTTCCAGGCGCGGTCGACGATGAGAGCGGTGCGGTGAGGTTCGCGCGCGCCGCCGCGGGCGATGTCCACGACGTGACCGACGAGATCGCACGGCTGAGCGGTGCGCGTGTTCTGGCCGTCCGCAGCCGCGATATTCCTGGGAAGGGAGCTGTCGCAGCGATCCTTCGCTACCCGCTCTGATTACGCAGACTGGCACCCGCGCCACACGTAAGCGACGTCGGTGGTTCCCGGCCCGGCCGGGCGTGCGCGGTCCAGCTTGCTCAGCTTGCGAACGCACGTTCCCACCGAGGCTAGACTCCATGCCATGTCGTTCGTTGTTCAACCGTCACTATTTGGCTCTTCGGGCGACCTCGGCATCGCCGACCTCGGTGCGGCCGTGGAGCGCCGGCCGCTCTCCGACGGCGCCTGGATTGACCTGCGACCGGGTTTTGTCACCGCGGCCGACGAGCTGTTCGACGCGCTCGCCAGCACCGTGCCATGGCACGAGGAGCGGATGCACATGTACGACAGCACCGTGCGGGTCCCGCGGCTCCTCGCCCGCTACGCGCAGGGCGACGCGCTGCCCCATCCGCTGCTCGATGAGGCCCGCTCAGCGCTGAACGCCCACTACATCAACGAGCTGGGCGAGCCCTTCGTCAGTGCCGGACTATGCCTTTACCGTGACGGCGGTGACAGCGTCGCTTGGCACGGGGACCGCATCGCCCGCGAGAGCTCCAGCGACACGATGGTGGCGATCCTCTCGCTCGGTGCCAGCCGGCCATTCGCGCTACGGCCGAAGTCGGGTGGCCCGGGGCTGCGCCTTCAGGTCGGGCATGGCGACCTGCTCGTGATGGGCGGAAGCTGCCAGCGAACCTGGCTGCACGCGATCCCCAAGACCGCGCGCTGCCTCGGCGCGCGGATCAGCATCCAGTTTCGCCCACGCTGGGGCAACGACCTCGCCAAGCCCACCACCGACGCTCGCGACGCATAGGCGCGGGCACGCGCGCCGGTCGCGGCAGCGCGTGGTCTCGCGAGGCTCTGACGCGATCAACTTCTGTCTTCGCGCGCTTCATCCGAGGAACGAAGCCGCCGTCCGCGAGCGGTGTTGCCGTGAGGGTCAGATCCACACCGCGGTTGCGATACCCGGCGCGCGAGGCTCATATCGAGCGGTACGCCTCGCAGGCAGCCGACGCCCGATGGTGAGCTCGACGACACCTGGTTGGGTTTCCGCTTCCAAGCGCTCGCGCTGGGCGCAGTGAGGGTTCCGGGGCGCGGCGGGTGGGTTGAGCGCCCGCAGCCGGCCGGGGCGCGCGGGCTACCGTTACGCGCACCCCCGGCCGCGGGTCGAGTGTCACGTTAGCCCGGCTGACGCGGGCCAGCGTTACGTTGGAGGCAGCGAGAAAGTCGAGCGTCACGCTAGCCCGCGCCACGCGGGCCAGCGTTACATTCGGCCCGAGAGCGCGGTCGAGTGGAACGTTAGCCCGGGCTGGGAAGCGACGCGCGCCGGCGACGGGCACGACGCGCGCGACGGACGCGGCTGCCGCATGACTGGCCCGGCAGCGCCGCCGACCCCGCCCCGGAAGCGATCGCAGACGCTGCCGGGCGGCAGCGCCGCCGACCCTCACCGCGGAAGCGATCGCAGACGTACACCGAGGCGCGCCTGTCTTGACTAACGCATTCCCGTTTGGTATTGAAGCTGCAGGTATCGCTCCGACCTAGAGGGGAGGGTTGGCATGATGGTCTTTGCACAGAGGCGCGTCGTCGTGGTCTCGGTGGTAGTCGCTGTGGCGGTGGTGGCCGCGCTGGCGGGGTTCGACTTTGCGGCCCAGCCGCGGGCTCAGGCGACGCAGTCGCCGCCGCCCTGTTCGGCCGGCACGCTCGTACAGACGAAGAGCGGCCCGGTGTGCGGCGTGAGCGCGAACGGGCAGACGTCTTACCTCGACATTCGCTACGCCGCCCCGCCTCTCGGCAACCTGCGCTGGAGCCCACCCCAGCCGGTGCGCTCGTGGACGAGCACCTACCGGGCCACCCAGCGCGGCCCCGAGTGCCTGCAACCGGGGTTTCCCGCGGGAGGGGTGCTCGCCGGCAGTAGCGAAGACTGTCTCTTCTTGGAGGTCCAAAAGCCGGCCAATGCCCGGGTCGGGCAGAAGCTGCCGGTGATGTTCGAAATCCATGGCGGTGGGTTCCTCGGTGAATATCGCGACGACGATGGGAGCAATTTCGTTCGCACCGGCCCGGCCATCTACGTGTACGTCGGCTATCGGCTTGGGATTCTCGGGTTCTTGGCGGAAAAGGGGCTCGGCCCTCATTCGGGCGACTACGGTCTCCAGGATCAGCAGGCGGCGCTGCGCTGGGTGAAGAGCAACATCGCTCGCTTCGGGGGCAATCCCAACAACGTCACGATCTTCGGCGAGTCCGCCGGTGGGGCCAGCGTCTGCGACCAGGTGGCGTCGCCGACCGCGAAAGGCCTATTCCAGCAAGGCATCAGCATTAGCGGCTTCTACAACTTCAACGTGAACACGATCTGGTGGCCGGCGGACTGCAAGTCGAAGCTGCAGAGCGAGGCCCAGGCCCAGAAGGTGGGGGCAGCGTTTGCGGCGAAGGTCGGATGCGGTCATGCCGCTAATGTCGCGGCCTGTCTGCGCGCGGTGCCGGCAGACATTTTGGTGGAGAAGGGCGGCCAGTATCTGACCCCGACCGCTGGCGGCTCGATCGGCCCGATCGTGAACGGCACGACGCTGCCGCTATCCGCTGCCCAAGCGTTCAGGCGCGGACGCGTCAATAAAGTCAAGCTGATGATCGGCGTTGGCCGAGACGAGTTCAACGGCGGCGTATACACCAATTCACCTGGCCACACGGTTGTCGCCAACACTGCCGCCCAGTATCGACAGCTGGTACGTCAACAATTCAGATCGCGCGCCGGCACCGTGATGCGGCTGTATCCGCTACAGCGTTTCCCGTCCCCCGCGCCGTTCATCGCGTATCGCACGATCATGGCCGACGCCTTCAGCGTCTGTCCCGCGCTGGTCAGTTATGCCCAGCTCTCCAAATACATTCCGCTGTACGCGTACGAGGACGATGACGCCGATTCACCAGGCGAGACGCAACCGCTGGGGGCTAACCACAGCGCGATCAACCGACTCGCCCACGATCCTCCCGCTTCGCTGGATGCCAACCAGGCCGCGCTGCAGAACCAGGTGCTGGCCGAGTGGACGGGGTTCGCTCGCACCGGCCAGCCGACAGTGGCCTACACGCCGCAGTGGACGCGCTACAGCGCCCGTGGTCGCCCGGTGATGTCGCTCGTGCCCGCCGGCGACAGCGTGCTCGTTCCCACAAGCACGATCATGAGCGAGCACCACTGCAACTTCTGGGATGCGGTCAACCGGACGGCGCCATGGGCACCGTAAGCGCGAGCCACGCGAGTCGATCTCGAGGTTTGCGTTCCAGCAGGCGACGTTGAGGAAGGACGCACAATCGCTCTGCCGTGAAATCCGGCACCTGCCCCTGACTCGCTAGTGCTGCGGAACAAACGCGACCGCGGCATAGAAAACAGCCACAGCAAGCGCCGGGTCGGCCTCTGATTCGCGATCTCGGAAAGACCTGCTGGTCGGCTCTTCTCCGGACGACTGAGCAGATTTTTCTATATCGCTTGTTCAAGTTGCGTCCCGGTGGGTAGCAACTCCACATGATCCTCATCAAGAAAGGAGCGCGCCATGGCGTCAGCTGAAATCCAGGAACGGCTAGTCAGCTATCTGACGGACGTACATTCGCTCGAGCAGAACGCGATCAGCATGCTGCAGATGGGTGCCGAGCAGGCCGGGCACCAAGCGCTCAAAGAGGCGTTTCGACAGCACCTGAACGAGACTCAGGAGCATGCGCGACTGATCGGCCAGTGTCTCGAGCGCTACGAGGCGAGCAGCTCCACGCTGAAGGACATGGCGCAGAAGGGCGGGGCGATGCTGAGCGGGATGGTCGCCAAGGCAGCTCCGGATACGGCCGGCAAGCTCGCGATCCAGGCGTATGCGTTTGAGCACACCGAGATCGCCAGCTACCGCATGCTGCGTGTCGTCGCGGAGCGAGCGGGCGACCAACAGACCGTCCAGGCTGCCGACCAGATCCTCGTGCAGGAGCAGGCGGCGGCGCAGAAGCTCGACGGGTTGCTCGAGCAGGTGGCGGCCTATGACCTCGAACAGATGGGCGCGGCAGCGTAGGAGAACGGCGGTGTCCGAGGCGACCGGTGGCGAGTGATCGCGGCAGCTGACGCCGGCTTACACTTCGAGCGAGCTGGCAGCGGTCCGCCGATGCTGTTGTTGCACGGCATCGGCGGTGAGTTGTGCGTGTGGGAGCCAGTGCTGGGGCCACTGGCATCCCACCACGAGGTGATCGCGGTCGACCTTCCGGGCTTCGGCCGCTCGGCGCCGCTACCGCCTGAGGTGGTGCCGGCCCCGCAGGCGCTGGCGCTCGCGCTCCTCGAGTTCCTCGACCGGCTGCAGATCCAGCGGGCGCACCTGGTAGGTAACTCACTCGGCGGCTGGGTCGCGCTGGAGTTGGCAGCGCGCCGGCGAGCGCTGTCGGTGACCGCGCTCTGCCCGGCAGGCCTCTGGCCTGCGCCCGCGCTGCCCACCGGCGCGATCGTGCGCGGCCGGGCGCAGCGCCTGGTCAAGCGGCTGGGCCCGCTGGTGCCGTTGCTGTTGGCGAGCCGCCGGGTGCGGCGCCTGGTCCTTCATCCATTTGTCGCCGACCCGAATAAGGTGCCATACCGAGCGACCGTACGAATGGTCAGCTCATACGGCCGGGCGACCGCTTACGACGCCACCGCCACCGCGATGCGTCAGAGCCACTTCGCCGCCGGGTCGCAGATCGGCGTGCCGGTGACGGTCGCGTTCGGCGAGCGCGACCGCCTGATTCGCCCCGTTGATCCCGCGATCCGCAAGGCACGCAGGGTGATGCTCCCGGACTGCGGGCATATACCGATGTGGGATAACCCGCAGATGGTGGCGGCCGTGATCGGTCAGACGGCCGAAGCGACCGTCGATCTTTCACCGGTGAGGTTCGAAAGCAACCGCTGAGAGCCTGCCGGCCCGACCACCTCGGGTGGGTCCGGGTAGGCACTGGGTTTTCAGACACCGACAAGGAGGCCGACATGTCCGCCACAACCAATCGACCGCTCGCTCTGGTCACGGGGGCCTCGAGCGGCATCGGCTTCGAGCTGGCGAAGCTGTTTGCCGAGCACGGCTATGACCTGGTCGTGGCCGCCGAGGACGAGGAGCTGGCGGTCGCCGCCGGCGACCTCGAGCGGGCCGGCGCCTCGGTCGACGCGGTGCGTGTCGACCTGGCGACCGAGGAAGGTGTATCCGAGTTCTACCGGCATGTCACCGACAGTGGTAAGCCGCTCGCCGCCGCGGCACTGAATGCCGGTCGCGGGGCGGGCGGGGCGTTTGCCACCGACACCCGCTTGGAGGACGAGCTCGAGATCGTCGATCTCAACATCCGCTCCACCGTGCAGCTGGCCAAGTACGTGGTTGGCGACATGGCCAAGCGCGGCGAGGGCCGCATCTTGTTCACATCGTCGATCGCCTCGACGATGCCTGGTCCATTTCAGGCCGTCTATAACGCGTCAAAGTCATTCGTGCAGTCGTTCGCGCTCGCGCTGCGAAACGAGCTGAAGGACACCGGGGTAAGCGTGACCACGCTGATGCCCGGCCCCGTGGAAACTGAGTTCTTCGAGCGCGCCGAGATGCTCGACACCAAGGTCGGAAGCGGCGACAAGGATGATCCGGCCGATGTCGCGCGCGATGGTTTCGAGGCGCTGATGAACGGCGACGAGCGGGTGGTGTCTCACTCGTTGTCATCGAAGGCGCAGGGAATCGGCAGCCGCGTGATACCGGACTCCGTAAAGGCGGAGATGCATCGCCGGATGGCCGAGCCCGGCTCCAGCTGATCGCTTCAAGCCGGCGGCTCGAGAAACCGCTCGCTGAGCCAGCGGGCGACCGCATGGGCGCCGCCCGTACTGGCGGCTTGCCGTTGTGCGATCGAGCCGTTGACGTCGACCATGCGCCGCGCGTGCGCCAGCGCGCGATCTGCCTGCAGCCGTGTCGCGGCCGGCGCGAGCCGCTCGATCAGCTCGCGCAGCAGCTCACGGGTTGGGCGCGGCCGGGCGCTTGCGCCGAGCTCCGCCATCTCGCCCTCGACGCCGTGACGGCACGCCGACCAGCGATTTTCCTCGATTTGCCACGACTCCGCGACCTCGAGTTGCTCCCCACGATCGAAGCGTTCGCCGAGCCACGCAACGAGCGCCTGGGTCACCGCGGCGATCGCGGCGGCATCCGCCACTGTGCTCTGGCCGTCCGGCACGCGAAACTCGAGCGTTCCGAAGCTCGGATGCAGGCGAAGCTCCCACCACCAGGTTTGCGCGGTCTCGAACGTTCGCGTCGCGGCGCCCCATCTGAACGCCTCGGCGTAGGCGTCCCAGCCGTCGATCGCTGGGGGAATCCCCTGACGCGGCAGCAGCTGGCCGATCTTCGGACGCACTGAGGCAAGCCCGGTGTCGCGTCCTTCGTAGAACGGGGCGTTGGCAGCAAGCGCCGCGAGCAGCGGTAGGTACGAGCGCGCCCCGTTGTAAATGGCGAGCGCGCGGTCCGGGTTTCCGACCCCAACATGCACTTGCAGCGCGCACACCAGCTGTCGCCGGGCTATCGCCCCGAACTCGGCGATCGTCGCCTCGTAGCGCGGAAGACGGTTGAGCTCGCCGCTGCCGGGGCTGAACGGATGAACGCCGGCGGACGCCAGTCGGACGAGCCCTTCTCCCCTTGCGGCCACTGTCCGGCGCGCCTCGAGGAGGGCACCAGCGACTTCGCTGATCTGAGCCGCGACCGGTGTCACGATCTCGATCTGCGAAGCGGGCAGCTCGAGCTTGAAGCGCGGATCGCCGTCGAGCAACGCCAGGAGCTGTGGTGCAAGGGCGACCAGCTCCAGCGACTCCGGCGCCAACAGCATCACTTCATCCTCGATGCCGACGGTGTAGGGACGCGCGGCGTCGAACGCCGACCGCAGCGAGGACGGCGTCGGAGGCCAGGGCGATATCTCGGCTGACATAAGTTTGCGCTCGACACACGCCGGGAAAGAAGCGAAGCGTCATGCGCCGGATGCCCCTTCCAGGCGTGTTCAAACCGCTCAGTGACAGTCACATGCTCGCGGATCAGATCGCGCGCGACCCGCTTACCGATGGCGCCCGCGTGCTCGACCTGTGCGCCGGCAGCGGGCTACTCGGGATCGCCTCCGCGCACGCCGGTGCTGCTGAGGTCACGGCTGTCGATGTCTCATGGCGCGCCGTAATCGCGACATGGCTGAACGCGAGGCTCAACGGGGTGCCGGTGCGCGCGCTGCGCGGCGATCTGTTCGAACCGGTGCGCGGTGAGCAGTTTGATCTGATCGTCTCGAATCCGCCTTACATCCCGAGCGCAGGCGACCAGTTGCCCAATCGTGGGCCCAGGCGAGCGCTCGACGCGGGCGTTCGCGGACGAGCGTTTCTCGACCGCATCTGCGCAGGGGCGCAGGATCACCTGGCCCCGGGAGGCGCGCTGCTGGTGATTCATTCCTCGATCTGCTCCGAGCAGGCCACGATCGAGGCGATGACTGACGGGGGACTCGAGGCCGAAACCGTGTTGCGCAAGCCAGGGCCGCTCGGGCCGATCGTCAGCGAGCGGGTGCCGATGCTGCGAGCGCGTGGCTTGCTGGCGAACGAAGGCACGGAGGAGATCGTGATCGTACGCGGTGCGCGCGGGAACGACAGCGCTCCAGTTACCAGCGCAGCGCGAGATCCGCTCACCGGACAGCGTGATTAGTTAATCCTCTCGTGCTGTGGGTAGCACTCGCGTGTGGCGATTGAGGATGTCGTGATTGTGCCCTACGCCGACGGGCCATATCTTGTCCGTGGTCCGGCCGTCATCCGCGATCAGGACGGCGTCCGAATCGACCCGGGCCGGCGGACGTTCGCGTTGTGTCGGTGCGGGAAGTCGAGAATGCGCCCGTTCTGCGACGGCACGCATCAGCTGGTGCGTTTCACGGCGCCGTCTCAGCCGGAAGTCAGCGCGGTATCGGCGAGCCGACCGGCTTCGCTGCGTAAGCGCAATGGATCCGTGGGCCCCGCTGTACCTCCGCGGCGTACGACCCGGCCGGGCGACGCGGACCGCGAACGGGTGGAAAGCCAATTGCGCGTCGTGCAGCGGCAATTGAATTGGCTGATCGAGGAACTCGCGGCCGACCCAACGCAAAACGACGGCCTGGCGGCGCTGACGGCGCAGCTGAGCACAATCGTGGCGCGGCTCGAGTCGGAGACGAGCAGGTGCTGAAGGCCGCCACCGCAGCTCGCAGCGGGCGACGGGTCACACTTCCGGCCGTGCGCGGTCCGTGGACCGAGGCCCTGATGTCGCTGTTCGCCGGGGCGGCGCCACCCCTGCAGTTGCCGAGTGATGCGCCAGTCCCCGGTGGGGTGCTCAGCGACGACGATCTGCAGATGGCGCTGTATCTCTGCTACGAGCTTCATTACGCCGGGCTGAACGGGGTCGATGACCGGATGGAGTGGGATCCGACATTGCTGAGCTTCCGCCGCTCCCTGGAACAGCGGTTTGAGGCGGCGGTGCGAGCGCTCGTACCGGCCGCGCCTTCGCAGGCCAGCGGGGTGGGCGAGGAGCTCCAGCGACTCGTCCAAGAGGACGCCGGACCGCCGTTGTCGCGCTACGTCGAGACTCAGGCCAGTCTCGAGGAGGCGCTCGAGCACGTGGTGCACCGCTCGGCCTACCAGCTCAAGGAAGCAGACCCTCACTCTTGGGCGATTCCGCGGTTGACCGGTGGGCCGAAGGCCGCGTTGGTCGAGATCCAGGCGGACGAATACGGCGGCGGCAGGGCGGAGCGTATCCATGCTGCGTTGTTCGCGCAGACGATGCGCGGCCTCGGGCTTGATTGCCGCTACGGCGCATACCTAGACCTGCTCCCCGGCGTGACGCTCGCGACCGTGAACTTGATGTCGTTGTTCGGGCTGCACAGGCGGCTTCGAGGGGCGATCGCGGGACACCTCGCGGTGTTCGAGATGACCTCTTCGCTGCCGAACCGGAGATACGGGAACGGATTCCGGCGACTTGGATTCGGTGCCGAGGTGACCGCCTTCTATGACGAGCATGTCGAAGCCGACGCCGTGCACGAGAGCATCGCGACATGGGATCTGGCGCAGTCCCTGGCTCGGTGCGAGCCCGAACTGGCGGACGACATCTTGTTCGGAGCGCGAGCGCTGCTGGCGCTCGAAGCGCGCTGGGCAGAGCACCTGCTCGGCAGCTGGAGCGAGGGGAAGACTTCCCTGACCGGCCCGCTTCGCTCCGCCCTCGCGATCACCTGATCCTGATCGGTAGCCGGAGCGCCGAGCCCGACGCCCGCGCGAGGGGGATCGCTTCAAGCAGCTTGCGCTTGCTCGCGGGGTACATTTGACTGCTCGCTGACCGGCGGCGGGTTGAGTCCAGAAAGGAGACTTTGACAATGCGCCTGCTTCACCGCATCACGCTCGGCCGATACACGGTCAAGGTGGTCGTCACGGTCGACGCGACCAGGGTGTTGCGCTTGGGCTGAGGTCCAAGTGGACGGCCGCGCCAACAATGAGCGAGCTCGAGTTCCTCAACGCGCTGCGCGTGCAGACGCTCCGCCACAGCGAGCTGCGACCACAAGCCCACCGGCACGAGCTGTTTCAGACCTCGACAATCGCGGCTCTGCTGGCGGGTGCCTTCGACGGTGACGTGTCGCTCTCGGAAATCCTCCAACACGGTGATCTGGGGCTGGGGACGCTGAACGGGCTGGACGGCGAGCTGATCATCATCGACGGGGAGGCGTGGAAGGCGAGCGCCGATTGCACGCTGATCCCGGTGCCGGGTTCGTGGAGGACGCCCTACGCCGTGGTTGCGCGGTTCTCACCAGGTCCGCCGGTGACGATTCGAGGACCACTGCGATTCCTCGCGCTGGGGGAGGCCGTCGGACACCGCCTGAAGGACACCACCCGTCCCGTCGCGGTCCGCATCGACGGCCGCTTCGAGCACGTCCGCGTCCGCTCGGTCCCCAAGCAACGACGTCCATATCCGACCCTCGCCGAGGCGCTCGGGCAGCAGCGCGTGAGCGATCTCCACGAAGTCCCGGGGACGATGGTCGGGTTCGGGTTTCCGGACACGCTCGACGGGATCGAGATGATCGGCTGGCACCTCCACTTCGCGACCAATGCCCGCACTCGCGGCGGCCACGTGCTCGATTTCGCGCTCCGCCAGGGAGTCGCTTACCTCGATGACGCGAGCAGGCTTCAGGTTGAGCTGCCCCCGGCCGTCGACATCCATCACCAGGAGGCGCTGGATCAGGAGGCACTGCGAAAGCTCGAGCGCGACGGCTAGGAAATCGCGCTTCCCATGAAGAGGGTTCCGCGTGCGAATATCGGCCGATGGCGAAAGCGAAACCAAAGACCCTCGACGGCGAGCCGGTGGAGAAGATCACGTGGCTCGATGATGTCGCGGCGCACGACTATGACGCCGCGGAGGCCTACTTGTCGCTCAAGCTCGACCCCGAGGTCGTCAGCAAGGCGGTCAAACGGCTGCGCAGGGCGCCCCTCACCCGGAGACGCGCCAACGACATCCTGCGTGCCGCCGGGTTGACTGCGGCGCCGCTCGACGATCCCGGCGTCATGAAAGACCTGATCAGGGTCCTCGAAGGGCAGCGTCTCAGTCCCGTGCTGGTGGTCAGCAATGACGGACGCGCCGACATCGCCGATGGCTACCACCGAGTCTCGCTGGTGTATCGGATCGATGCCTACGGTGAAGTCCCGCTCAAGCTTGTGTGAACCCACGCTCACCTGATCCTGAATCCGGCATGATCCCAGCCGAGACTCCGGTCAACTGCTCGGCGATGGCCCGCAGCCGGGCGCGCGCCCGCTCGTCGTAGGCCTGAGCAAGAGCGCGAGCTTCGTCTATCTGATCGAAGTAGCGGCCGGTGACGTTGTCCAACGCGGGGTCGGTGATGAGTGCAAGCGTCGATCGCACGCCGTCGGCGAGCTCGCTCTGGGGCGTGAACAGGTGAGTGACGATCTTGGTCGGCATGTTGAACGCGGGGTGCAAGCAGTTGACGGTTACGCCGGTGCCTGCGAGCTTCGCGGCTTGGTCGATCGTCAACATGATCTCGGCCAGCTTCGCCCGGCAGTAGGCCTGCATGCCGTCATAGCGTCGCTCGAGCATGATGTCGCCGAAGTCGATCGGCGCCTGGCCGGCCGAGGCCACGTTGATGACTCGGCTCGGGGCAGATGCGATCAGCAGTGGCTCGAGCAGGTAGCTCAGCATGTAAGGCGCCAGGTAGTCGACCTGAAAGGTCGCCTCGTGCCCGTCGGCGCTGACGCGGCGCACCGGATCGATCCCGAGCGCGGCATTGTTGAGCAGCAGATCCAGTCGCCCGTGCTCGTCGAGAACGCGCTCCGCGAGCGCACGAACCTCAGTCAACGACTCGAAGTCAGCCCGGTAATAGATCAGCCTGCCGTTACCCGTGCGCGCGCTTATCTCCGACAGGGTTCGCTCCCCGCGCTCCTGGCTGCGCCCGTGCAACAGCAGCGTCGCGCCAAGACCAGCGAGCTCGCCCGCGACCGCGTGTCCAAGGCCATCCGTTGCGCCCGTGACGAGGATCGTCTGGCGTTCTATTGGCCGCACGGGTTCACTGCCCGGGACAAGTTACAGGTCGGGACTCGTGCCGACCTCCGGCACACTCTGTTGGGGCGCCCAGTAGACGCCGTCGAAGCTCGACCAGTAGATGCCCTGATCGCCAAACCAGCCTTTCCATATCGCGTAGAGACGATCGTTGAAGCCGATCAGCGCGGGCCCCACGCTGGTGGCCACTTCGGGGATCTGTTGCTGTGGCAACCAGCTCACGCCGTCGAAGCTCGACCAGTAGATGCCTTGATCGCCGAACCAGCCTTTCCACGCCGCATACAGGCGCCCCTCGTAGACACAGAGTGATGGGCCGTGACTGCTGGCGACTTCGGGGACCTGTCGCTGGGGATCCCAGCTGGAGCCGTCGAAGCTCGACCACCACAGGCCCGGGTCACCATCGACGCCTTTCCACGCGGCATACAAGCGATCTTCGAACACCGCCAGGGCGGCGCCGACGCTCGTGCCGACGCCCGGGATCGCCTGCTCCGGAGCCCATTTGTGGCCGTCGAACGTGGTCCACCAGATGCTTTCGTCGGTGTACTCGCCTTTCCAGACCATGTACAAGAGATCGCCGAATCCCGCGAGCTGCGGTCCAGCGCTCGTCCAGACGTTGGAAACCTGCCGTTGACGCGCCCACTTGCCGCCGTTGAAGGTCGTCCACCAAATCCGCTCGTCGAACGGCGCCCCGTCCGTGAAGCTTCCCTTCCAGGCCATGAACAGCTTCCCGTCGAACTCGGCGAGAGTGACCCCGGAACTGCTGAGCACACCGGGAACCTGCTGTTGGGCAGCCCAGTTCGTGCCATCGAATGTCGTCCACCAGATCGTGTCGTCGAACTCCATCCCCTTCCAGGCCATGTACAGCGTGCCGGTAGTGAGTTCGGCGAGCGCCGGCGGCAGCCCGAGCCCGCGCAACGCGGTGAGCAGGGCATTGCCGTCGATGCTGCCCAGGCCGGTGCACGCGTCCCAGCCGGGCCCGGAGCTGTAACCCGGTGCCTCCCACCCGGCTCCAGGGGTGAAATTCCAACCGAAGAGGGTGTTATTGACATCGTCGTTGACGTCGCGAAAGGCGTAATCCTGCGCAACCGTGTACAGGTTCGGATTCAGATAGCCGACCGGCTCCCCGAGAACGCCGTTGATGAGCGCGACCAATCCGGCGTACAGCGCCGGCACGGCGTACGTTCCGCCGTCCCACATGATTGTGGCGCCGTTCCAGACGAGCGCGTAGCGGCCGCCGTACCCGGCGACGTCGGGCACTCCTCGACCAACGCGACCGTCGCCGTTTGCGGATGCCGGGACGCCCGCCCAGGCCTGCCATGGCGGCGGATCGAAGACGTCGCTGACCCCGCCGCCCGTGGCTTCGACGCCGACGGAGGCAAAGATCTTCCAGGTCGTCTCGCGAAACGACGATCCCGAGACGTCCGAGATCAGCGTGGCGCCGCAGGAGGTGACGAAGGGGTCAGATGCCGGGAAGCACACGTGCGCGCGATCGTCGTCGACCCCGCCTCCCGAGCCACCGTTGCCGGAGCTTGCCAGCACCGTGACCCCTAGCCACGCTGCCTCTTGCAAGGTGGCGCCGATCGCGTCGATCGCCCCCTGCGACCATTCGGACTCCGCCAACCCCGAGCTGATCGAGATAACGGACGGGTTGTTGTCGGCGTCATGGACAGCGGTGCTGATCGCATCGACCCAGCCCTGCTCCGTTCCTGGAGTGAAGTAAACGACGATGCTCGCGCCGACGGCAACGGAGCCCGCGACATCAATGTCGCAAGCGGCCCAAGCATCGATATTCGGATCGCGTGGATCGATACCCGGATTCACCGCGCCGTCGACTCCAACATCGGTCAGGTTCGGCACAGGAACACCGAGTTCTTGGAAAAACGCCTCGATGTCGCTCGCCTGATACCCGTTCAGCGGATCGACGTCGGTGGTGAATTCGACCAAGCCGATCGTCTGCCCCGACGCATCGACCGCGGTCGGGAAGTCATACAGCCCCGCGAGCTCAGGCGGCGTCAACGGGGCCGTCCACTCCTCCAACGGGACGATCGCGCTGGGCCGCCGCACCATCCGGCGGTTGTCTAATCCGAACACTCCCTCGATGATGCCCGCGAGCTGCTCCGGTACGTACACGCTGCCTTTGCGTCCGCGATAGCTCTCCTCTCCCGCTTCGTAGCGGCCGAGCTCGACTCCGAAGGCGCGGTTTGCTTGCTCGACGGTGCCCGAGAGGACTAGCGTTCGGCGCGGCACGCTCTCCTCGGTAGTGGTCAGCCCGTGTGAGCGCGCGAACGCCTCGACCTCGCTCAGATCACGCTCGGCTGCGCCGAATCGCACGGCAAACTCCTGCCTCGAAAGGACGCCGCGCCCCCGCACCCCGGTGAGCGCAAGCGCCGGAGCATCGCTCCTGCGCCTCACGCGGACGCTGATGGAGAGCGGCTCTTCAGGGCTCGCCGGGCCGGCCAAGCGCGCGCCCGGGAGCGATCGCCGCTGGCTGTGCTTCAACGCTACGTATCCCCGGATGACTGTCACTTTCTGCCTCCCACTCGGTGCGACCGATGGGCCGCCCCGTCGCTTCTCAGGAGCGGCCGCTCCCGAGTGCATGACGACTCCACCCACCGGCGATGGGTCTGCGCAGATCAAATCTAATACCTGGCATCGACATCGATACGCCGTTCGGCGTATCTTGGCCCGTCGGATCGGATCCGGAGGCGATGAGAGCGGGCTACCGTTGCATCCGACCTGCCGTCGGGATCGAGTGTCACGTTAGCCCGGGCACGAGGGAGGCAGCTGGTTCGGACCACCTCTCCACGTCCCCGAGCAGCGGGACCGCCGTCAGGCGTCGCGGCCCGCTGGCGCCTCGCACGCGATCGGCCGACGCGCGCTCACCCCGACGCGCGCCCCCCGGCGGGGTCCGCTCGCCGCTCCAACCGCGCGTAGTATCAAGCAGCGACCATGCGAGCGCAGGCGGTGAGCGACCGAGGTGGCGGCCGGAACCGTCATCGTGGCGAGCCCGAAGATCGGCACCGACACGCTCGCGCTATTGGTTGGTCTGTCATTTGTGGTGCGTGGCCTGATCCTGTGCCTCGTCGCGGTCATGCTCTCAGCGCACAAGACGGTCCAGGCGCCGGAGGCCTCGGGCCCGATCAGCACGACCTGAGCGTCAGCGGTCCAATCCGGGAGCGTCCGTGGCCCCGACGTCGCTCGTCGCCGCCGTGGTCAAACACCGGCCAAGCGTGGCCGCGACAGCAGCCAGCTCGGGAGGACCGAGGACCTCGATCGGCTGCTCGAGCAGCGCCATCCAGACGAGAAAGTGGCGCGACCAAGGACCGAGCGTTGTGACTATGCAGCTTTGCTCGCCTTCCGGATCGACCGCTGCATGGCGGCCGGGGATGCGCTTGCGGATCTCGGCGGCGCTGGCCTTGACCCGGATCCTTCCGGGCGCGGCGTCGGGATCCTCCGCGGCGGTTGCGCGCAGCCGCTGGTTGACGAACGCGGCCGGATCGCTCCCGGGAACAGTGCGCCGCCGCCCGCGGCCGGCCAAGCGGATGCGGCCGCGGATGCGGTCGATCCGGAACGTGCGCCAGTCGTCGCGGTCGAGATCGAACGCCACCAGGTACCAGCGGTAGCCGGTGTGCACGACGCTGCAGGGCTCGGTGTGGCGCTGCGAGGTCCGCTCGTTGCGGGCCGTGTAGGTGAACCGGATGCGAGCGCTGTCGCGGCAGGCGCCGGCGAGGTTCGCCAGCATCTCGGCGTCGATCTGGGGACCGTCGACGGTGAACACCGAGGTTGCTCCCGCAAGCGCGCTCACCCGTCGGCGCAAGCGCCTCGGTAGAACCTGCTCGAGCTTGGCCAGCGCTCGCACCGAGGTCTCCTCGATCCCCGCGATCGAGCCCGAAGCGCCGGTACGCAGGCCGACAGCGACGGCGACAGCTTCCGCGTCATCGAGCAGCAGCGGGGGCAGCTCGCCGCCGGCCCCGAGGCGGTAGCCGCCGGCCACGCCCGGGGCGGCCATGATCGGGTACCCGAGCGACCGCAGCTTCTCGACGTCGCGCCGGATCGTGCGGGGCATCACTCCGAGCCGATCCGCGAGCTCCTGGCCGGTCCATTCACGACGGACCTGCAGCAATGAGAGCAGCGCCAGGAGGCGAGCGGAAGTCTGGACCATTGCCGGGGAAGGGTGGCAGATATTGCGGACCGATGCTGACCGCAAATGTCTATGCTCGCTGCGATCGCGGACCGGAGCTGACCGCAATCTACGCGAGAGTGGCGACATGCCAATCAACACCCTTATCTCCACCACCCGGGCGCGGGCCTCATCTCCGAAGACGCTGGAGACGGCCCGCGCCAAGAACCTGGCGCTGATTCTGCTGGCGATGACGCAATTCGTGATCGTGATCGACGCGGCGATCGTGAACGTCGCGCTCCCGTCAATCGGCGCCCACCTGCACTTCTCGCGAGACGACCTCTCGTGGGTCGTGAACGCCTACACGCTCACCTTCGGCGGGTTCCTGCTGCTCGGCGGCCGGCTCGCCGATCTGCTCGGACGCCGGCGCATGTTCATGGGCGGCCTGGTGCTGTTCTCGCTGGCCTCGTTCGCCGGCGGGATCGCGCAATCGGAGCCGTGGCTGATCGCTGCACGCGCGGTCCAGGGTCTCGGCGCCGCGATTGTCTCCCCGGCGGCGCTGTCGATCATCACCACCACCTTCGCGGAGGGAGCAGAGCGTAATCGGGCGCTCGGGATCTGGGGCGCGGTCGCCGGCGCCGGCGGTGCCGCCGGGGTGCTTCTGGGCGGAATCCTCACCAGCGGGTTGAGCTGGCGTTGGGTGCTGTTCGTCAACCTCCCGATTGGGATCACCGCGGCCGTCTTGGCTCCTCGCTTCCTTGTCGAGAGCCGCGCTGAGGGGAACGGGAAGACCTTCGACCTCCCCGGCGCCGTGACCGTTACGGCCGGCCTCTCGCTGCTCGTCTATGCAGTGGTGGACGCGGTCAACACGGGCTGGGGATCGACGGCCACCATGCTGCGCCTCGCCGGCGCCGCCGGGCTGCTGATCGCGTTCGTCGTCATTGAGCTCCACCACCGCGAACCGCTGATGCCATTCTCGATCTTCCGGCTGCGGACGCTGCGAGGGGCGAACATCGTCGGGCTGCTGATCGGCATGTCGCTGTTCTCGATGTTCTTCTTTATCTCGCTGTATCTCCAGGACGTCCTGCACTTCTCGCCGATCAAGACCGGGATCTCGTATCTGCCGCTGGCGCTGGGAATCATCGTCTCAGCCGGCCTCGCCTCGCAGCTAGTGACCCGCCTCGGATTCAAGCCGCCGCTGATCGCCGGCCTGCTGCTGATCGCGGGCGCGCTCGTCTGGTTCGCGCAGGCTCCGGGGATCGGGGGCTCTTACTGGGCCGATGTGCTCGGGCCGTCGCTGCTGGCCGCAGTCGGCCTCGGACTGTCATTCGTGACGGTGACGATCGCAGCGGTCTCCGGCACGAAACCGCGCCAGGCGGGTCTGGCGTCGGGATTGATCAACACCGCCCAGCAGGTCGGCGGTGCGCTCGGCCTCGCGATCCTCGCGACGGTTGCGAACAGCCGGACTCAGAGCCTGCTCCACGCCGGCGTGCATACGACCTCGGTGGCATTGACCAAGGGATATGACCGCGCCTTCCTCGTGGGGTCTGGCTTCGCGATCGCCGGGGCGATTCTCGCCGCGGTCTTGATCTCGCAACGCGAGAGCCGCGCCTACGCGCAAGCGGCGAGGCGCGGCGATCCGGCCCTCGCGTCCGCCCCAGCCGGCTGAAGCTCTCAGCAGTGTTCAGCCGACGGTTCCAGCACGCGCGGTCACGTCCGGCGCGATCGCGCTGCTGGCCGTCTGCGAGCGCGGTAACGCGCTCGCAGACCCCGTCGCCCACAACAGTCCGAGCTCCGCCAGTTGGTGCAGAGAGGCATCGAGGGTTTGGGGAAGCTCGCCAGCGCTCACCGCTTCACCGGCCACGGTCGATAAGGCTTCGAGCAGCCCGTCGCGGTCACGAGTTCCATCCAGGAGTGCGACGAGCGCCTGGCCAACGTCGTCCTCCAGGGTGACGTTGCTGTGCTCGAGCGTGGCGACCGTGGTTCGGCCCTGAGCTATCTGTGCTCGAGCCAATTCGCTCGCGCGCGGGCGAGCGCCGGGCTCCGCCGCCAGAGGTGGGGTTTTCACTCCACAATTCAGCCAAGCCGGCAAGTGACAGCTGCAGCAGAATCGACGCTAGCTCGCCGGAGCGCTGCGAGGCTCGAGTTGACAGCCGCGTACCCACACGAGCTTCCAGTTCCTCGAACGGCAGTGCCCGGGGCGTTGCCTGTGCCAGTTCCATCAGTGCCGCCTTGGCGAGCGGATCAGCCGTCTCCACCGACTGCTGGGTGGAGGTCTCGAAGCGTTCCGAGACTCCTCGCTGGAGGTCGGGCTCCTCGGCGGCGGGTCGTAATCGCGAGGCGATTGCGAGCTCGCTGAGCCGGCTCGCGTCAAGCTCGCGATCGAGCACGACCTCTTGGTGACAGAGAAGCGTCTGCCGAAACGACCGGTTCTTGACGAAGTCCAGGTACTGCTCGCGCACGATGACATCCGAGTGCAACTGTTCGATCGCTTGCTGAACGGGCGGTGCCAGACCCAGCGGCTGGCTCTCGAACAGATCTGATTCCGAGAGGAATTGGAGGCCGTTCGCGTGTGCGTGCGCGATGAACTCGTGGAAGAAGACCGGCGTGTTCACAGCGGCGAGGTCGTCGTGAACGAGCAGTTGGTCGCTGCGATCGAGCAGAGCGGACATCTCGGCACCGAGAGCACGCGCTTGCGGTGTCTGGACGTTGGCGTCGACGATCAGGTGGGCCAACCACCGCGCCCGGCGTACCTGTTCTCGCGCGTCACTGACTCCCTCGACTGGTACTCGAGTATTTCATGCGCCATGTCATGCAGGAAACTGCCCGGGTAGGCGTTGTAGCTGACGTACGCGACCCCGTTGGGCGCAAGCAGCTCGCGGCAGCGAGCGAGCAGCGCGTCCCTGGCTGAAGGCGCCACCCACGAGTACAGGCCGTGCGCCACGATGTAGTCGAACCTCCCCAGCTCCGGCTGCAGATCCTCGACCGCGACCTGGTGGAATTCGGTGTTCGATATCCCGCTTGCACTGGAAAGCGCGTGGGCCGTGGCGATCGCCCGTGAACTCGTATCGATCCCGACGAAATCACTGCCGGGCCGAATGATCGCCATTGCGAGCAGGTTCGTTCCGTCCCCGCAGCCGAGCTCGAGGACACGGCTACCGTCGACGCGCTCGCTCCGCAGCCCCAACAGCCGTGCTACTGAGGAAAGCCGGTCCGGCCGGGTCTGTGGAAACGCGAAGCCCGGATACTCGACTTCGTCGTAGTCCGTTCCGCTACCCGCCATCACCCGCTGGCCGAGCTTCCTTCCCCAGCTACGCCTTCTTGTTGACGGCGATGTTGAAACCGCTGTTGATCGGCGCCGCGTTCTGCGAGTTCCAGGAACTGATCATCGTCGAGTTTTTGCCGGTCGTCGTGTACGTCGTCTCGATCTTCTGGAACGTCAGCGTCACTGTGTCGGTCTTCCGGGCCCGCGAGAAGGTAATGAGACTCACGTTGCTGAGTTGATACTTGACCGTTCCCGCGGTAAGGGTCAGTGTCTTCACCAGCTGATGATCCACGACCAGCTGCGGCAGCGCCGCATCGTTGTTTCCCGCCTTCTTGCTGAAGTTGAAGGTCTCACTGGCGGAAGGGGCCTTCGTGTTGCCACCCACCGCCGAGCCGCCGGTCTGAGCGACCCCGAGGCCGAATGTAAAGGCGAGGACGTTGATGGGGTTCTTGAGCTGCTTCTGCTCGGTGGGCGTCAGGCCCGTAGTGTCGACCACGATCGTCGGCTTGATCTTGTCCGGCGGCATCACGATCTCAGTCGGATTCAGCTGTGACGGTTCCTGGATCGTGATGACGTTGTTCTTGGTCGCGGCCGCACCCTGACCGGCCGCGATCGCCGCGGTTCCGATCACTCCGGCGCCGAGCGCGACCGCCGGCAGCCCGACCTTCAGAGCGCGCGATACGTGCGCCCCGCGCAACTGCTCCTGGCCCATTCCAGGTCCTTTCTCGTAGTGTGCCCTACCCCGCGGTCGCCCTCGCGACGTCCACCCCCGCGCACGAGGCTAGAAGTCCCGAGTCAGGTTGTCAGGTCGTGGCCCGGGCGGGCCGCGGCCATACGCCACCGACACGACCGCCGGTCTCGCGGTCATCCTCGCAATCATCCTCGCGTTCATCGTCGAGCTCGCGCGCGGGCATGACGGATCCCCATACGCCTGGCTCGGCGCGATCGCGGGGCTCGCCTATCTGCTCGCGATCGTCGTCCTGCGGATTCGCGGCTAATACCGCGCCTTAGCGCTTGTCGCCGGCGCACGTGCCGCTGCCCAGGCGCTCAGGATCAGCTCGATCACCGCTTCCAGGGGCATCGCGGTGGAGTCGATCATCAAGTGATACAGAGACGGGTCGGCCGGGTCGACGCCGTAAAGGCGACGGACGTAGGCAGTCCGCGCCTTGTCGGCCGCCTGCAAATGCGCCCGGGCCTCGTCCACGGTGACGCCCTCGATCGCGGCACCGTTTGCGGCGCGGGCAGCTTGGGGTCCGTTCAGCCGCACGTGGTAGCCGCGATCCCTGCCGAGCACGACTGCCGCCGCGCGGCCGAGGATCACGCCGCGACCGGAGGCCGCGAGGCTCTCGATCTCGGCTTCGATGTGGCGGCGAAGCTCCTCGTGCTGGCCGCGAGTAGACGGCGGTGAGAGCGTCGGACCCGCCGGCATCGCGTGCGTCAAGGAGCCGATCAGGCGACCCACGGGCGTGATCCGTTTCTCGTGTACTGAGAGCCGTTCCCCAGCCCGCGTCGGCTCGCGCGGACCCCCGGACACGGTGGTCACCCGCTGCAGGAACGGGACCTCGAGCCGCCCGGCGAGCGCCGGCGCGACGACGCTGCCGCCGGCGCCGTAGGTCGCCGAGACGGTGATCAGCGCGCCTGCGGGGTGATCGCGGGCCGATCTGCCAGGCTCCTCGCCGGTCACGCGATCACCCCACTCCTGGTCATGGCGCGGCGGGCACGGGTTCGGCGGCGACCGCCCGTGGAGCACCGGAGGGCAGCACCAGCGCGCAGACAACGGCTGCCACGAGGAAGATGCCGACCACGACCCAGAAGGCGACCACGTAGCTGTGCACCGACGCCTGCGCCACGGCGGCGGGACTATGGCCGTGGGTGGCCAGGTAGCTGCTCAGCGCGCTCGCCGCGATGGTGTTGAGAAGCGCTGTGCCGATCGAACCGCCGACTTGCTGGTTGGTATTCACGAGCGCCGACGCGACCCCGGCGTCAGCCGGGCGGGCGCCGTAGGTCGCCATGTTCATCGCACACCCGAATACCAGTCCCAGGCCCAGCCCCACCAGCAACAAGCCGGGCAGTATCCCGCTCGCGTAGCTGGTGTGCAGCCCGATCTGGGTGAAGACGACCATCCCGGCGGCCGCCAGCACCATTCCCAGCGGGATCAGCGGCCGCGGACCAACCCGCGGCAGCAGCACCGTGCTCGACGAAGTCGAGCTGATCATCAATGCCCCGATCATCGGCAAGAACGCCACCCCGGTCTTCACCGGCGAGTAGTCAAGTGTCTCCTGCAGGTAGTAAGTAAGAAACAGGAAAATCCCGAACATCGCGATCGCGCTCAGCCCGATCGCCAGGTATGACCCGCCGCGAAAACGATTGGTCACGATCCGCAACGGCAACAGAGGGTGCTGGACACGCCGCTCGACGAGCACGAAGCCGATCAACAGGATGATCCCGACGGCGAGCAGGACGATCGTCTCGGGGGCGCCCCAGCCCTTTCGCTCGGCCTCCGATAAACCGTAAACCAGCATCACGAGACCGACGATCTCCAGCACGCTTCCGGGGTAGTCGAGCTTCACGCTTGGATCACGCGTCTGGCCACCCAAGAACCGCACCGCTCCCAGCACCGCGATCGCCGCCAACACCACGTTGACATATAGGCACCACCGCCAGCTCAAATATTGGGTGAGAATGCCGCCGATCAAAAGCCCGACCGCTCCCCCCGCACCGGCGATTGCGCCATAGATCCCAAACGCCTTGCCACGCTCGGCCGGATCGCTGAACGTCACCGTCAGCGTCGACAGCGCCGCCGGCGCGAGCATCGCGCCAAACGCTCCTTGCACGCCGCGCGCGCACACCAGCATCGCGAACCCAGTCGCCGCGCCGCCCACCCCCGACGCTGCCGCGAACCCCACTAACCCGATCAACAACATCCGCCGTCGGCCGACGAGATCCGAAAGCCGGCCGCCCACCAACAGCAGCCCGCCGAACGCCAGCGAGTATGCGGTCACGATCCACTGGCGATCGGCGTTCGAGAAGCCGAGCGCGCGCTGGGCCGACGGGAGCGCGATGTTCACGATCGTCGCGTCGAGCACGACCATCAGCTGCGCGAGCCCGACCACCCCCAGAATCCACCAACGGCTCGTCGGCCGCGCCTCCACGCTGACCGGCGCAACTGCCTCCCGCGCGGCGGCCGCTTCGCTCACTAGCTGATCCTAATCCACGTGGCCCGGCGGCAGATCAAGCGCAGAATGGGCGATGAGTCTCGGCCCGGCGGTCTATTCGATGTATGTAGCGGGGACCTGATCGATCGCCAGCTGCTCGTCCGCAGCTGGGACGTAAGTCTCCGGGAGACCGTTCTCTCATGCTCTCGGTGAACCAGGACGGGCGCGGCCAAGACCCGATCACCGTGGTCGGCAAGCTGAGCTCGGCAGTTGCGGTGAAAGCCATCGATTACCTCCATCTCCTCGACGGGCCGTGAGTCGAGAAGCCTAGTCCGTTGCTCGCGCAACGGCGAGCGTGCCCACATTGCTCGGCTCGCGGCGACGGCGCGATCGCTACCCGGCTTGCAGGAACGCGAGCACCGCGAGCACGCGGCGGTGATCGTCGTCGGTCGCCGGCAGGTCGAGCTTCCCGAACACATTCGAGATGTGCTTCTCGACCGCGCCCGGCGTGATCACCATCGCCCGTGCAATCGCCGCGTTCGTACGGCCCTCCGCCATCAGTTCGAGCACTTCGCGCTCGCGGGGTGTCAGCACCTCGAGACCGGTTTCGCTTATCGGACTGCGGCTGGCCCCCAGCAGCTGAGCGACAACTTCGCGATCGAGCGCGGTGCCGCCTGCAGCGACGCGCCGTACGGCGTCCACGAACGCTCGCACTTCGCCAACGCGTTCCTTCAGCAGGTAGCCGACGCCCCCCTCGCCGGCCGCCAGTAGCTCCTGCGTGTAGACCGGCTCGACGTACTGAGAGAGGATCAAGATTCCCAGACCCGGCTGGCGGGCGCGCGCCTCGATCGCAGCGCGGACGCCCTCGTCGGTGAACGTCGGCGGCAGGCGGACGTCGACGATCGCCAGGTCGGGCTTGTGGCCGGCCACGATCCGCAACAGCCCGTCACCGTCGGCGGCCTGCGCCACGACCTCGATCCCGTTCTCGGCCAGCAGCGCCACCAGCCCCTCGCGCAGCAGCGCCTGATCCTCGACCACCACTACCCGCATGGCATCACGGCCCACACGACCGTTCCTTCCCCGGCGACGCTGTGGACCTCGAGCCGGCCGTCGAGTGCCTCGACGCGCTGCCTCAGGCCGATCAGGCCGCCGCCGGACGGATCGGCCCCGCCGGGACCGTTGTCGATCACCTCGACGACGAGCATCGCGCCGTCCTGGTGCACCGTTACCCGCGCGGACGCCCCAGGCGCGTGCTTGACGATGTTGGTCAGCGACTCGGCAACGACGAAGTAGGCGGCGGTTTCGACCACCGGCGGCAGCCGGTCGGTGAGCTCCACGTTCAGCTCGACGGAGGCGGTCGAGCGGTCGGCGAGCGAGCGCACGGCCGCCTCGAGGCCGCGATCGGCGAGCACGGGCGGGGCGATCCCCCGCGCCAGATCGCGCAGCTCCGCGATCGCGGCCGTCGCCTCCTCGCGCGCCCGGCGTACCAGCGCCGCCGTTTCCGGACGGTCGGCGAGTCGCTCCTCGGCCCGGCCGAGCTGCATGCTGAGCGCGACCAGGCGCGCTTGCGCGCCGTCGTGGAGGTCGCGCTCGATCCGGCGCAGCTCCGATGCCTGGACGTCGAGGGCACCCCTGCGGGTGCGCTTGAGCTCATCCACGCGAAGCTCGAGCGAGCGCTGGCCGGGCCGGAGGATCGCGCGATGCACTAGCAGCAGGCCACCAAGCCCCAGCAGCGGCCAGATCGGCCAGAAGTAGCCGGCACCCGACATCGCCCAGATCGCGACGCACGAGATCACCAGTACCGCCGAGACGCCGGCCTGGATCGCGAACCCGCGGCTGGCACCTGGAGGCTGCAGGCGCCCCCACCGCACGGCGGCCCAGATTCCAGTTGCGATTGCGACCCCCAACGCGGGCCACATCGGCCAGAAGTAGCCCGCTCCGGCGGCCGCCCAGATCACCACCAGCGAAATCACCAGCACGGCGGGCGGCGTGAGCGCCGCCCGCTGCACCAGCGAGCGCCTTGTCGTGCGATCGCGGTGCTCACTCATGGGCCGGTCCAAGCGCCTCGACACATCCCCCATGATCCCAGCCGAGCCGCCGGCTGGGACGCTCACGGGCGGGCGCCACACCGCGGTCGCCGAGCAACGTCAAGGCCGCGGGCAGCGCCACGCCGCGAACGATCGTCGCGTCGAGCGCGATCGCCGTCGCGAGTCCGACCCCGAGCTGCTTGAACTCGAGCAGCGGCAACGTGGCGAAGACCGAGAACACGGCGATCATCACGATCGCCGCGCTGGTGACCGTCCCGCCGGTCGAGCCCAACGCCTCGGTGGCGGCGTCACGCGCGCTTGCCCCGGCGCGCCGGGCCTCGCGGGCGCGCTCGAGGATCAGCACCGTGTAATCCATCGAGAGGCCGAACAGGACCACGAACGCGAACAGCGGCAGCCATTCCACGACCGCGCCGTCAGAGTGGAAGCCGAGCAGCGACTGCGCCCACGCGTGCTGGAAAACCGCGACCAGCACGCCGAACGCGGCGCCGACCGACAGCAGGTTCAGGGAGATCACCGACAGCGCCAGCAGCGGTGAGCCGAACGTCCCCAGCAGCAGCACCAACGCGAGTCCGAGCACGAACGCGATCACCAACGGCGTAACGCTCGACAGCCGGCTCGAGGCGTCCAGGTTGCCCGCGTCCTCGCCGGTCAGCTGCGCGCGAGCCCCGGGGATCGTCCTGGCGGTAGCCGGCTCGAGCGTCCGGCGGAGGCTTTGCACCTTGCGGTCGGCCGCGCTGAGGCTGCCTTGCGGCATCGGGATCGACACCAGCGCGGTACGGCCGCCGCGCGAGACACGGACGGTCACCGCACCCCGTCCGCCGGTGATCGCGAGTCCCTGCCGGCCGATTGCACGCAGCCCTGCAAGGGCTTCCGGCTGCCCGAGATGGCTGCCACGGACGACCAGGTCGGCGGTGTCCGAGGAGCCGGGAAACGCCCGCTCGATCGCGTGCTCGGCGACCAGCACCGGCATGTTCGCCGGGAAGTCGTGCTCGCCGGGGTCGGCGGTCTGGATCGAGAGCAACGGCAGCGCAAGCGCGACGAGCAGCACGACGGCAGTGGCGAGCGCGAGGCGCGGACGACCAGTGACGGCGGCCGCCACCGCGTTCCATGCAGAGCGCCGCCGCGGTCTCCTCCTCCTGGCCCAACGGCGAGGCCACAGGCGCCCGCGGTCGACCCGGTCACCGAGCAAGGCAAGCATCGCGGGAAGCACGGTCAGCGAGCCGAGCACGGCGATCGCGACCACCACGATCGCCCCCAGCGCCATCGATGTGAACACGCCAAAGCCTGTGAACAGCAGCCCCGCGAGGCCGATCACGACCGTCATCCCGGCCACCATGATCGCTCGTCCCACGGTCCCCGAGGCGACCGCGAGCGCACCGTCGGCGCTGGCTCCCCGGCGGCGTTCGACGCGCTCACGGCGGATGTAGAACAGCGAGTAGTCGATCCCCACCGCGAGCCCGATCAGCACCACGACCGGTGCCGTCGAGGAGCCGTTGGGCGCGATGTGGGACACCAGCCCCAGCGCGCCGAGCGTGGCACCAACCGAGGTCAGGCCGAGCAACAGAGGTACCGAGGCGGCCACCAGCGCGCCGAACGCCAGCACCAGGATCAGCAGGGTGATCGGGATCGAGATCAGCTCCGCACGGTGCAGGCTGCTGTCGACGATCTTCGTGATGCCGTTGTCGACTGAGCCGCTGCCGGCTTCCTGGAAGCTGACCCCCGGCTGTCCGGCCGCGAGCTGTCCAACGAGCCGCTGAACCTCGGCCGCATGGCTATCGACCTGGTTGGGGTCTCCGCGCACGCTGATGGCCACGAGCGCGGCGCGACCGCCCGCCCGCGAGAGCTCGGGCGAGCGGTCGGGCCCGTCAACGGAGGCCACGACCGGCAGACGCCTAGCGTGCGCCTCGAGCGCCACCACGGCGCGCCCGGTGCGCGCCGCGGAATTGGAGGTCACCAGCACGTTCTCGGTTGACTCGTTGTGAAGACCCGCGGCGGTCAGCCAAGCGTCCGCACGGGCCGACTCACCGGTCCCCGAGGCGGCGGTCGACAGCGATCGCATGCCGGCGATCGAGCCGGCGGCGACGCACGCCGCGATCAATGCGAACCAAAGCGCGATCGTCAGCCTCGGACGGCGCGCCGCGGTGCGTGCCGCCGCGGCGACGAAGCGGGCCAGCAGGCCGTGGGGGCCGGACACGTCGTGAGCGCGCTCGGGCCCGTCCGGGGCGCGGTCGGAGCGGCCACCCGCCCCCAGAGATGGATGTGTGTGAGTGGGTGTGATTGCCATGGCGCCAGACTGCCTTCGGATCGTGCGCCAGTCTTTGCGGCAGGCAGGCGTCATCACGGCAGCCAGCCCCCGTTGTTTGTTGGGGGGATAACCCCACCACCCGGGAAACGTCCCAGTCGAGCAGGCGCTCGAGGCGAGTGGGTCGTTGCCCTTCAGCTTCAGGGTCAAGATCCCAATCGAGATTGGAGCAGCGTCGAGAGGGACGTTGTCCAGGATCGCCGCGGGCCGCGATTCCCCGCCCGGGCACGCCCGCAGCTGATCGATTCAGGATCGCAGGCTGGAGAGGTGGGTAGACGCGGATCATGCTGTTACAAACACACGCCGCGCCAGGGATCCACCGGATCGGGCTTGGCGACTCATACAACAACTGGTACCTGATCGAGGACGACGACCGTCTCACCGTGGTGGATGCGGGGCTTCCGTGCTCGTGGGACTCGCTGCACGCCGCACTCGCGCGGCTTGGCCGCTCGCCGGTGGACATCGCCGCGGTGGTTCTGACCCATGGCCATTTCGATCACATGGGCTTCGCCGAGCGGGCCCGCGCTGAGCTGGGCGTGCCGGTGTACGTGCACGAGAACGACGTGCCGCTGACCTCACACCCCTGGCGCTATGACCACGAACGCGCGCGAGCGCCCTACTTCACCACGCAGACTCGCGCGTTCCCGATCTTCGCCACTTACTTACGCCATCGCGCGTTTTGGCCGTCACCGCTGGCAGAGGTCGTCCGCTTCAGCGACGCCGAGACGCTCGATATTGCCGGCTCCCCGCGGGTGGTGCCGACCCCGGGACACACGCTCGGTCATTGCGCGCTGCATTTCCCCGACCGCGATGCCGTCATCGCGGGCGACGCGATCGTCACGCTCGATCCGTACACCGGTCAAACTGGTCCGCGGCTGGTCGCTCGCGCGGCGACAGTCGACAGCGAACGTAATCTCCGCTCGCTCGACGCGCTGGCACGCACCGAAGCGTCCACCGTGCTCGTCGGCCACGGCGAGCCGTGGACCGGGGGCATCGAGGCGGCAGTTGCACAGGCCCGTGTGGCGGGCGCCGCATGACCGGGCCAGGCGAGGGAGCGCGGGCAGGCGAGGAAGCGCGGGCCGCAGCTGCAGCGTGAGCCACGCCTGCGGGCAGCGGTCTTCTACGCCAAAACTGGTGGCTGTCGCCAGATCGATGAAATGGATATAATTATTAGGAGACCGCCGGTGATTCCGTATCCCTTGGGCTAGTGAGTAACCGCACCGCCACCTCCCTCGAGCAGCTCTTGGACGAGGCCGAGATCAAACAGCTGATACTGACCTTCGGCGAGAGCTTGGACCGGCGCGACTGGGAGGCGTACGCGAACACGTTCACCGAGGACGGCGTGTTCGAGATCATGGGCCAGCGCCGCACCGGTCGAGCCGCGATCGCGGCAGGGCCGGCACGAGACCTGACCGTATTCGCCCGCACGCAGCACTTCTCGAGCAACCACAGGGTTCAGCTCGCCGGCGACACCGCGACCGCGAGTCACTATCTATACGCGGTGCACGTCCTCGATGCGGAGCGCCCGGATGAGCACGCGGACGTCGGAGGACAGTACCGGTGCCAGTGCGTCCGCACCGCCGAAGGGTGGCGGTTTCGTAGTGTCGAGCTCGAGATCTGGTGGACGGGAGGCTCGAAGTTCTCCCTCCAGCCCACGGAGGACTGAGCTCAGACGTTCGAGGACTAACCCCGCAGTACCGCCGATCAGGCCGGCTGGGCAAGCATTGAGTCGACCTGAGCAAACTGACCAGGTAACGCCTCGCGCATATGCTCGAGTGCATCGGGCAAGGTCTCGTCGGTGATCGACATCTCGGCGTCGAGGATCCCCCGCGAGGCCATCTGGACGAAGTTCGCCCGCGGGTATCGCCGCTCGTCGAATCTGATCAGCGTCTCCTGCAGCGAACGCTGTCTGCCGACCTCCTCGGCGAGCACGACGGCATCCTCGAGTGCCATCGCGGCTCCCTGAGTGAGGTGGGGGGCGCAGGCGTGGGCGCCATCGCCGCAGACGACGACGCGTCCCTTGAACCACGGCGAGGGCAGCATGACCTCGTTCAGCGGGCTGTAGATGACATCGTCTCCGGGCTCTAGGCTGTCACGGATCTCTCCGATCACACCGGAGAAGTCCCGCAGCCGGTTCCTAAGGGCATCGACGCATTCGGCCTTGGATAGCCGCTGCCCTCGAGGCTCGGGCGTCACGAGCAACAGGTACATCGACTTCTCCGATAAGGGGATGTAGCCCGCCTTCGCGCCCACGGCTTGGAACAGCGCGCCGCGGGTGATCTCCGGCGGTTTCGGAATCGTCACCCGCCAGATCGCAACCCCGGCATAGGCCGGGTCGTATTCAGGCCCGAACAGTTCGCGGCGCAACGGCGAGCGGATTCCGTCGAATCCGACCACGAGGTCATAGGTACCGCTCGTGCCGTCCGATAACATCACCGCGATCTCGTCGGATCGATCATCCAGCCGCTCGATCGTGGTGGAGTAGCGCACACGTGTCTCCGTACGCTCAACTGCGCCGATCAAGACTGTATGCAGGTCGCGACGAGACAGTCCGTTGTTCTGAGGGATCCGGTCGTCGTCGGAGAGGTGATTGTCGACGGCGACGACGAGGTTCCCGGCGGCATCGTGGAAGTCCCAGCCTCCGAACTGATAGCCCGCAGCGCATACCTGATCCAGTACCCCCAGCTTCTCGAGCGCCCGCAGCGAGTTGGCAGGTTGGTTGATGCCAACGCCATATACCTCGGGTTCCGGTTCGATCTCGATCAGGTCGACCTGCACGCCCTCCTGGGACAGCGCGGCCGTAGCCCCGAGCCCCCCGATGCCGGCGCCGACGACCAGACACTTCTGAATTGGCTTCATGCCGGTCACCTTAGTCCGACCCGCACCGGGTGATCAAACCATCCGCGCCCGCGAGAAGCTGAAGGCGCCGAGATCGTTGCCGGGCGATTCTCCCGCCAGCCACTGCGCGACCGCCTCGCCGATCGCCGGGGAGTGCTTGAACCCGTGGCCTGAGCAGGCGGAGACGATCACGACCGAGTCGTACTCAGGATGACGGTCGATCACGAACCGGCAGCCGCGCGTGCTGGTGTAGAGACAGGAGACGGTCCTCAGCGGCTCCGCCCCGAGCCACGGCAGGTACGGCGCAATGTAACGCGCGTACATCCGGTCGATTTCGGGCCTCGTCGCGGGGTGCTGGCGGCCATCCGGCGCGGTGGTGCGCTCGTAGGACTCGGTCGCCACCTTCACCCCCCCATGGGGACCGTCGATCGCCGGGAACCCATAAAAGCCGTCGAGATGAACGAAGCCTCGCTGATCGCCACCAAGGTCCCACACGAACGCCGGCATTTCGCGCAGCCGCGGATATCCCTCGCGAATCGGGAACCAGTAGAGCAGCTGGCGGTAGACCCCGAACAGTGCGGCCCCCTCCGGGAATAGCTCGCCGATCCAGGCTCCGGCGCACAGCAGCAGTTGCGCCGCTCCATACCTGCTCGTGTCGGTGGTAACGGTCACGCCGTTCGCTGACGCCGTCCAGCGCTCGACGCGCTCCCCCAGCTCGAGGCGCGCGCCGCGTCGTCGAGCGAGCTCGAGCTGGGTGGCGACGGCCGCCTCGGGCCGGAGAAATCCGGCCTCCGGTTCGTAGTAGCCCTCGGTCTGCTCGTCGGCCGCGAACATTGGGAAGCGCGCTCGTAGCTCGGCGCGGGTCAGATCGCGATACTCGATCCTCTGCTCCCGCGCCGACGCCCGCGTCTCGTTCAGGAACCGGCTCGAGGGGTGCGCGAGGATAACGATTCCGGACTCGGTCAGCAGCTGCTTGCCGGTCTCCCCCTCGATCTCGCGCCAGAGCTGGTGGGAGCGGCGTGCCAGCGGCGCGTACTCACGTCCTTCCCCGATCGCGCGACGGGTGATCCGCGTCTCGCCGTGAGTGGAGCCCCACGGATGCGGCGGCACGTACTGGTCGATCCCGATCACGCTGAGGCCCCGCCGAGCCAGCTCCGAGCAAGCGGCGCTGCCGATCGCGCCCAATCCGACCACGATCACATCGGCTTTGCGAGCCCTCGCGATCATCGAGGGAACCACGCCGGCCGCTGGCTCGGCGGCCGCTGAGCCAGCGCGATCTGGAGGAAACGACCGAGCGCCGCGTTGACCTGCTCGGGCACCTCGCACTGGCTGAAATGCCCGGAGCCGATCGTCCGCCCCACGATCAGCTCCGGGCGCAACCTCGCAGCGTGCTCGAGGTTCGCGTTCGGAGTGCCCGCATCGAGATACAGAAGCGGGACCCGACAGCGCAAGAGTGCATCAGCGTCGTCCCATGAGCGGATCGACTCCTCCAGAATCGAGCTCGTCACATGGGCCGGCGTAACGCGAGTCTGATCGAGGATCCAGCTCTTGCGCGCCGAGTCGTCGTAGGGACCGAAGAAGCTCGTGTAGTACTCGCGCAGCCGGTCCCAGCCGCCGGGAGCGCGGAGACCGGCGACGAGCGCTCGCACGAACTCGGTCCGGTCGCCGCCCGGCAGCAGCACAGAATCGACCAGCGCCGCGGCACTGAGCTGGTCTGGGTAGCCGGCCGACAGCTCCAGCGCGACGAGTCCGCCAAGGCTGTGGCCGATCACGACCGGCCGCTCGACGGCCAGCCGTGAGCACATCCACGCCACGTCGTCAGCGAGCGCCTGCATCGTGTAGCGCTGCTCGGGCGCGCCGCTCTCCCCGTGACCGCGGAGATCGACCGCAAGGACGCGGTGAGACCGGGAGAAATACTCCACTTGCCGCGGCCAGAAGCCGCGATGGCAAGCCAGGCCGTGCACGAATACGAGCGGCGGACTGCCGTTTCCAGCCTCCTCGTAGCCGAGCATCACCCCGCCACGGTCGAGCGTGGACATTGGACCGGCGCGTCCCGCTCGGCTCGCGACGCCCGGACTGGCGGTCCAGCGTGTTACCGGCTGACGACGCCGGTGGCGACGTCCTGTCCGTTCGCCGTCAACGTCAGGTCGATGTTGCCGCGGGTGGCGTTGGAGTAGGCGCAGACTTGATGCGTGTCGGCCACGAGCGCGGCGGCGTGCTCCGGATCCTCGATCTGGGGCAGGCTCACGTGCAACTCGACCGCGACGTTGTAGCCACGATCCTCGGTCGTCAGCAGGCTGACGCTGCTCTGCACCGATACCTCTCCCAGGTCTATGTGCTGGCGCCGCGCCACCACCCCCATCGCGCTCGCGAAACAGGCCGCGTAGCCGACCGCGAACAGCTGCTCGGGATTCGTGCCACCGCCTTCCCCACCCATCTCCGGAGGACGGCGGAGATCGACGTCGAGGACGCCATCGCTGCTCGCGCCACGGCCGATCCGGCCGCCTGACACGCTTGCCTCTGCTCGATACACGGTCTTGGCCATCGATTCCTCCACAGTTCCAGGTCGGGCGCGGGACAGAGCGTACTTCCTCTCTCGCAGCCGCGTTACCGGCGCGCACGACCAGCGGTTGCCGGTCGCGGACGCGTCAGTGGCCGGTGATGAAACTGATCGTGGCAGGCCAATCGCTGATATAGGCAGCGCTGTCCCCGGCGACCGTTCCCCCATCCGCGAGCTCGGGTGCGGGTATCGGGGTGTAGGGAATCGCGAGCACGAAGTGGCCGGCAGCGGGGTAGTTGAGGTGAAGATGGGCAGAGCCGGTACGCGGCAGCAAGCTCATGATCCGCTCGGCGAAGACCTCAGAATTCCAAACGAGGTCCTCTCCGCCGGTTATCACCAGGACTTGCCCGCGGATCTGTCGCACCGGAATCGAAGTTCCGGCCGGGAGCCCGACACCATTCATGGTCCACGCCGGCCGCAGACCGCTGGCTCCAGTCGTCGTGCACGCTCCCGTATACGCGCCGTTGACAAACGCGCTCGGGGACTCGGCGACGACGCCATGTACAAGCCTGGACCAATGTGCAGCCACGAGCAAAGCGGCTTCGGTGCCGCGAGAGCCGCTGAGGATCCAGACTCGATTGGGATCGACCTGAGGTTGCGAGCGCAGCCACTTGATCGCTTTCACGAAGTACTCGAGTGGAATGCCCTCGAGCCTGCAGGGCAACCCGGGCTCGTCGAAGTAAGCGACCGCGAGCGCCGAGACCTGGTGTGAGGCGAGCAGCGCGGCCTCGTCGGCAGTCGGTCCGAGCCCCCCTTCGGAACCGCCCCAGAGAATCACCGCTGGACGACGGACCCGATCGTCGCCGGGCGTGAAGTAGCGGCCGAAGAAGCCGGCGCTCGCAACGCGCTCTTGATGCTCGCTCACTCCCGGACCGCTGAGGACCTGCAGTATTCGGGTCGAGGCAAGCGCGCGTTTGTCGGCGCTGACGGTCAGCGTCGTAATCGTGATTCCGTTCGACGGTGCGCGGGCGCCGCCGCTGGGGCGCTCGGACCAGAGCAGCCCCATCGGAGAGACGCCCTGGTAGCTGCCCGCGATCGGAGCCTCGTCACTGACGTCGATGCTGCCCTTGCCCGTTGCCCTGAACGTGGCGCTCGCGGTCCACAGACCATCGGGTCGTTCCGAGCGCGCAGTCACGGTCACCAACTCCTTCGAGCCGAGGTTGGTGATCATCATCGTTCTCGCCTGGTCCCACAGCGCGACCGACGGCGTCGCGCTGATCGCAGTGGTCGAACTGCCTCCTCCGCCACACCCCGCGATGGCGGCCACGACCGCCAGCCCCAGCAGCATGATCATCCGACGTACCTTTGTCACTGTCTCAGCCGTCGACGGTCAGCCCCCACGGCTGCCCGAATGGCTATCCAGCCGACTCTACTACGGCGTTGGCCGGTGACGATAACGTCGCAGGGGTTTGAGGAACATGGCTCGGGATATCGGCTATTTCGCGTACGGGACATTGCAGAGGGGATTTGCAAACTGGCCCGATCTCGCCGTCGAGTTGGGCGATCCGGTGGGGCGGTTCCGCACTGTGCAGCCGTTTGCATTGGTGGTGCCGATCGAGCCCGGATGCGGGAACCCGCGGTGCGGACTGCTGCACCGGATGGCAGCGCTGGTACGCGGAGTCGAAGGCTTTCGAGTCGAGGGCGATCTGTTCGAAATCGAACCAGCCGCAGTTGCCGCGATCGACAGACTCGAGTCTTGCGATCCCGCGGAGCGGCCGCCTGGTTTGTACGTGCGCAGCGAAATCGAGGTCGTGCCGATGAAGGGGGGCGAGAGGCGCTTGGCGGTCGCCTACGAGATGCGCGAGCCAACGCGTTGGCGGGCCCTGGTCGCTCGCGGCCAGGCCGAGCTGCTGACGTGCTACGAGCGCCGGCTCGCGCACAGCGAGCCCAAGCCGTGCTGCGTGACGGAACCCGGGCACCGCGGTCCACACGACGTGATCGATCCGCTCGCGTCGGTGCGCTGACCCGCGGCCGAGCTCAAGCGGTTCCGTCCCGCTCGATCATCACCGAAGTGGCCTTCACAACGGCAGTCGCACGCACCCCCGCCGCGAGCCCGAGCTCCTCGATCGAGTCGCGCGTGATCGCGGCGGTAACCAGGAACGGGCTCGCTTCGAGCTCGACGAGCGCCATTACGCCATCGCACTCCACCGAACGCACCACACCGGCGAAGCGGTTCCGGGCCGAGCGCTCGGTGCCGGTGCGATGGCGCAGCGGTCGTTCCGTCAGCCGGCTGATCTCCGACGCGGGGACCAGCCGGTGATTGCGCGCGTCGCGCCCCAGCTTGATCTGCCCCTTGCGATCCCAGCGTCGGAGCGTGTCAACGCTGACGCCCAGCGCGGCGGCGGCTTCTCCCAGCGACAGGTCTCCTGACATTGCCAGGGGACGGTACCGGGCGCTCGGTCTCTCGACGGCAGTAGAGCACGCGAAAATGCCCAAGGTCATGTTTCGTACCCGCAGCAGCGAGCACCGCGGCACCGGTCCGCCCGCCGGGACGGGCCGCCGCGAGCGCCGCACGGCATCGTCTCGCCTGCGGCTGCTCGTTAACGCCGGTTTCGCATCGATCGTGCTTGCGGCTTGCGGGAGCCATCCCGCCACCAAGCAGGACGTGATCGCTCGCGGCAACGCGATCTGCGCCGGCGCGTTACGCGAGTTGCGCGCGATCCCGCCTCCCAGCTCCGGAGGTACCTCGCTGCCGGCGCTGTCCGCATACCTGAAGGATGCGCTGCCAATCGTCGAAGGCGAGGTCTCGAACCTTCGCGCGCTGCCGAGGCCAGCCCAGGATCGGGCGCTGCTGGACCGCTACGTGGCTGCGATGACCAGCTCGTCCTCCGCCTACCGGTCGCTCGCGGCGGCCGCCGGTCGCGGTGATCAGAACGGAGTGGATCAGGCGCTCGCCACGCTTCAGACGAACCCCGCAGCGACGTTCGCGGGGCAGTACGGTCTCAGCCAATGCGCCAGCGCGGGGAGCACCGCAGTCTCCGGGTAGCGCCGAGCGGACCGGCGGGTTTAGGAGTTTCCCCTAGGAATTGGACGCGTTGCCTAAGCACTGCCTATATATTGGCTGAATGTTAAAGACCACCTTATTCGGCCATTTCGCACGGCCGCGCAAATCTCGTGGTGGAGCCGGCACCGCGCGGAAGCTTCTCAGCGCTTCCTGCCTGGGCCTCACGACCGTGGCGATCATGATGATCGCGCCGTCGCTGGCCAGTGCCGACTCTCCCTCGACGCTCACGGTCATCGGGACGAGCGATCTGAGCGATTCTGGGCTGATGCAGAACGTGATTCAGGCGGGTTTTCAGAGGGCGTATCCGCAGTTCACGTTTAAGTACGTCGGGACTGCTACTGGTACCGCGATTGCGAATGCGGAGTCGGGTGCGGCTGGTGCGAGCGCGTTGATTGTGCATGCGGAGTCGTTGGAGAACCAGTTTGTAGCGGGGGGGTATTCGTTTGAGCGCTACGGGCGGGCGTTGTGGATCAACGATTTCGTGCTCGCGGGAGCGAACGGTGATCCGGCTGGTGTCGGGGCGAGTGGCGCTAATAACATTGCCGGGGCGTTCGCGAGCGTGGCCGCGGCGGGGATCGGCGGCAAGGCGCAGTTTGTCTCTCGCGGCGGGACGCCGGGGACCACGGTCGAGGAGCACGGTATCTGGCATCTGGTCGATATCTCGGGTCTCAGCCCGGCCGGGCTTTTGCTGTGTGCGGTCAACGCCACGAGTGGTGGTGGTGAGACGCCGATCGCCGCGGGTCACGGGGTGAGCGCCTCGGGCCAGGCGTGCCCGAACGGCGGGGCGCTGCCGGCCGGTGCGGCGCTGCCGTCGTGGTACGCGGCGACCGGGCTGACCCAGGGTCCCAACGTGCAGGCGGCTAACGCTTGCAACGGGTTTCCGAGCGGCCCGAACTCGTGTTATGTGCTCAGCGACCGGGGGACCTACGATTATCTGGCGTCGGGGAGCGATCCCGCGGGGAGGATCCCGGCGCTGAGGATCGTCTCCCGGAACAACAGCGCCTCGGTCCCGGGCGGCGCGTATGAGCTGATCAACTACTTCCACGGGTACATCATCAACCCCGGCAAGCCCGGCCAGTCGGTGAACCTGCCCGCGGCCAGGGACTTCCTGAACTACATAACCTCGCCCACGGTCCAGGCACAAATCCGCAGCTATCTGGCGAGCACCAGCGACCCCGGTGGCGCGCCGTTCAAACCGACCGCCTCGCCCGAGCTGACCAGCTCGCTGCGGTCCTCTAACTACTTCGCGCGGGCGGGCAGAAGCTTGACGGTGACCGGCAGCTTGGTCAACGCGCAGCCGGGATACCCGGTGCTGGCGGGAAAGCCGGTCTCGATCGTCAAGCTCGCGGGCGTGGTCCCGGTGAGGGTCGCGACCGGCACGACCAACAGCCAGGGCAGGTACAGCATCAGCTTCGTGCCGCCGAGCACCGGCAGCTACCAGGTGAGCACACCGCAGATCGCGCAGATCGAGAACGCGACCCTGAGCCCGCCGTTCGGGGATCTGCTCTCGCCGAGCTCGACGGCGGCCGTCAAGCTCACCGTGCACAGCTTCATCACCCAGCTGAGATCTGTTCCCCAGAACGGCCAGGCGCTGATTGTGGGGCAGCTCTCCCCGGACTCCGCTCACCTGAAAGCGACCGTGACCCTGTCCGCTCGCCAGCTCCGATCCAGGAACGGCTACAAAAAGCTGACCACCGTCAAGCTGGCCGCCAGCGACGCCAACTTCGCCGTGGTCCCGAAGCTCGGCAACGGCAACTGGCTGGTCCGTGCGAGCTACCAGGATCCCGGCCAGGTGATCGCGGCACCATCGCGCACCATCCCGGTGACCGTCGCCAACAAGCCGAACACCAGCGTCAGCTTCAACTCGCTCAAGCCCGCAAACAGCGGATCGGTAACCGTCACCGGCACGATCAAACCCGCAGCCCCCAAAAGCGGCGCCTCGATCGAGGTGCTCGCGATGAAAACCACCGCCGGACCACCCCTATTCGAACAAAAGACCACCGTCAAAATCGCCAACCGCAAAACCAAGTTCACCGCCCACTTCAAACTAAAGACCGGGCTCCGCTGGGTCCTGCGGATGGTCAACCGCCAGAGCGGACAATCCCCCAGCGACACCGGACTAAGAACAATCGACCTCACCTAAGACCAAGTGCGCTCAACAGAGCCACGCAACCGCGACCGCCGCCGCCCCGGGTCCCTCCCTGTGCGGCGGTTCGCGTTTACGCTGGCGCTGCTGGTGGCCGGCGCGGGAGCGTGGGCGCCGAGCGCTTCCTCAGATCAGACCGTGGTGGCCGCCACGATCTACCCCTCTTCGCAGGGAAGCGTCAGCGAACGGACGGTAGGCCTGCAGGCACTCGGCAACTGCCCGGCGTACGACGGATCCAACCCGATCTATCTGTATCCGCCCGGACAGCCCTACCAGCTGACCTCCACCGCCTGGTCGCTGTCAACGGTCGTTACCTGTGGCCTGCAGATTCCGCTGAATGACCTCAACAGCGTTCAGGTCCTGAATCCCAGCCAAGGCTACGAGGTGGCGCTGTCCAGGGCGGACCTGAGCGATCCGAACCAGTATCAGGACACGCAGGCCGCCGACGCCCTGCCGGCGATCTCGGTCGACGGCTCCGAGAATCAGACAACCTTCATCCGTCCCTTCCGCGGAGGATCGGACGACAACTCCCGCGACTCGGTGACCGAGAACGGCGCGCCGATCACGCTGATCGTGTACGCGAACGGACCGCCACTGGCGGTCAACGCCTCCGCGCAGACGCTGTCATCGACCGCGACGGCGACGACCGCGAAGTTCACCGCGACCGTGCAAACGGCCGGCGGTTCTCCGCTCTCGCCGTCCGCACTGAGCTGGAGCTGGAGCTTCGGCGACGGCGGGAGCTCGTCGGCGGCGGCACCCACCCACCAGTTCGCCCCCGGAACCTATGACGCCACCGTCCAGGTGACCGACGCGAGCAGCGGCGACGGGGGAACGGCCACGGTCCAGTTCACGACCCCCAGCACTCCCGCGCCGAGGTCGCACAAGCAGACCGGCGGCGGCAGGGCAAACAAGTCGAAATCGCGCACCGGCACCGTGAATGGCAAGCACGGCAGCCGCCCCGCGGGCAAGCCGGGCTCCGGCAACGCCGGGGGCTCGGCCAACGGCTCGTCGAGCCCGAAGCCATCGCCCTCGTCGGCTTCTCCCTCGAGCCCTTCTTCAGGGCGATCGGCTGCGACCACGCCGGAGCCGCCCTCTGCCACCACGCCGACCTCGCCGGCGACAAGCCCGACGCCGGCGCAGGCGAGCTCGACCACCACCACGACGACCACCACCACCACCACGACCACCACAAGCACCAGCTCCCCGCCAGCCTCGGTGGGGGGCGGTTCCTCCGGACGTGTCGCCACTCATCGGAAGGCAAGGCGCACCCCACGGCGGCGGTCTCCCCCGGCGGCGCAGCCCGGCACGCTCGTGAGCGGCCGTCTGATCAGCGACGTGATCCCGCTGCCGGCCGGCTCGAGCCCGCTGGTCCACCTCGCTCCTGCCGCTGCGGCGGCGCCACCGGCAGTTCAACAGGCAACACGCGCGTCAAACCTGTCCGCACCCGGCGCAGCGCTGGTCGTCGCTGTGCTGCTGGCGCTGGGCGCGTGGCGCGAGTCACGTGGACGCCGCCGATCGCGGTCAGTGTCGCCGGGACACTGACCTCGCGGCCGTGGCACCATCGCCGACGTTCTCATGATCTTCGCGCTGAGCACTCATGACATCGACGAAGTGATCTTCCACGTCGCGAGCGTGCTGGAGGTTCCCGTCCTGATCCTGGCCTTGCTGTCGCTGGCGCTGGTGATCTTCGAGCTCGGCAGCTACGTGGTGGAGGTCGTGGCACGACGGCAGCGGCGATTCACCATGCTCTCAGCTAACGCGGAGCGCGCGCGCCAAGCGCTGCTGCTCGGCGACCGGGCCGCGGCTGAGCAAGCGGTCGCCGGTGTCCCGCGCAGCCCGGCGATGGCACGGACGCTGTCGTTCATCATCTCCCACGCGAGAACGGATGAGGGCGAGCACCAGCTCAACAAGGCGCTGGCCGACTTCGACTTCGACTCGCAGCGGCGCTTGGGCCGGACGCGGCTGCTCGTCCGGGCAGGGCCGGCGCTTGGTCTGATGGGTACGCTGATCCCGCTGTCCCCGGCGTTGACCGGGCTCGCCAACGGAAACACCGCGGCGCTCAGCAATAATCTCCGGGTGGCCTTCAGCGTCACGGTCGTCGGTCTGCTGATCGGAGCCGTGGCGTACGGCATCTCGCTCTCCCGAGACCGGATGTACGGGCAGGATCTCTCAGACCTCGAGTACGTCGCCGCGATCATCAGCGATCCGGGTCGCGTCGGAGGCGACGCATGATCTCGGTCACGCCCCGCTCGCGAAGCCGCGCGGACCGCGCCGGCGACCCGCTCGACGGGCTCGTGAACCTGTTCGACCTGGGGATCGTCCTCTCCGTGGCGTTCCTGCTCGCAGCCCTGTCCTCGCTGCACCTGAGCTCGACGATCACCCGCCAAGGCCTGCGCTCGACGGCGCCGAACGAGATCCGGATCGCGCCCGGGCAAACCGTGGCGCCGCTGCCCAAGCCCGGCCAGCGCACGATCGGGCGGGGGACGGCGGCCGGCGTCGTGTACCGGCTCGCGAACGGGCAACTCGTCTACGTTCAAAACGCCCCGAGCAGCAAGGCCCCCTGAGATGACCTTCTTGTGGCACGAGCTGCGGAGCGCGATTCCGCTGATCGCCGGTGGCAACGGCTACATCATGGCGGTGGCGTGGGTGACGATCCGGGTAGCGATCGTGTCGACCGTGGCAGCCCTGATCATCGGCCTGCCGATCGGCGTGACGATTGGCCTCGGCCACTTCCGCGGTCGCCGCGCGCTCCACGTCCTCGCCAACACGAGCCTGGCACTGCCCCCGGTGGTCGTGGGCGTGGTGGTCCTGCTGCTGCTTCTCCCGCAGGGTGCGTTCGGCTCCTGGCATATCGCGTTCACGCTGAAGGCGGTGTATGTGGCCCAGACGATCTTGGCGCTGCCCTACATCGTCGCGTTGACCCCCGCTGCGATTCAGGGCCTGCCGCCGGGCATCCTCGCGCAGGCGCGGTTGCTCGGCGCGGGGCGCTGGCAGCTCTCGGTGCTCGCGCTGCGCGAGGCGAGAATTGGCGTGATCGCGGCGGTTATCGCCGCTTTGGGCGCCGCCTTGTCCGAGGTCGGCGCGGTGGTGATCGTCGGCGGCAACATCCAGAACTACGACCAGACTCTCGCCAGCGCCGTCCTTCAGCAAGTCAACGACTACGCCAACTACCCCTACGCCGTCGGGATCTCGCTGGTCCTGCTGGCGCTGATCTTGCTCCTGATCGGCATCCTCACGGTGCTCCAGCTGCGCGGCGGGGGCATCCGTCTGCGTTTCCGGGCGGCCTGACGTGCACCTGCTGTGGCAAGTGCTGGAACGGGCCGTGCCGCTGATCACCCACGGCAATCCGTACCTGGTGAGCGTGATCTGGTTCACGATCCAGGTCGCCGCGGTCGCGACCGCGGTCTCCGCGGTGATCGGCTTGCCGGTTGGGCTGGCGCTGGGCATCGGGCGCTTCCCTGGCCGGCAGGCGCTGCAGGCGCTGGCGAACGCCAGTCTGGCAGTGCCGCCGGTGATGGTTGGCCTGTTCCTGTTCTTGGTGTTCATGCCTCAGGGACCGCTCGGCTCGCTTCATCTTCCGATCACCAGGCGCGCCGTCTTCATCGCGCAGACCGTGCTCGCGCTTCCATACGTGATCGCGCTCTCGGCGGCAGCATTTCGCGCCCTTCCCGGCGGACTCGCCGCCCAGGCGCGGATGCTGGGGGCCAGCCGGCCACAGCTCGCGGTACTTGCGCTGCGGGAGGCACGGATCGGCGTCGTCGCGGCGCTGCTCGCCGCGCTCGGAACCGGGCTGGCGGAGGTGGGAGCGATCGTGATCGTCGGAGGCAACGTCTACGGCTATGACCAGACGCTGGCCAGCGCCGCCCTGTACGAGGCCAACGCCGCTCATTACGACGAAGCCGTCGCGATTGCGATCGTGCTGATCGGGTTGATCCTGATCTTGATGGGCGCGGCGAGCCTGCTGCAACACCGAGAGGGCGGGATCGGGCTGCGCTTCCGGCCGACGGCGGGAGCCGCTTGAGTCCGGCGGCGGCGGGCGTGCTGCTGCAGTGCGAGCACCTGACCGTGCGCCGCGGTGATCGCGAGGTCGTGCGAGACGTCTCGCTCGAGCTTCGCCGGGGGGAGCTGGTCGCGCTGCTGGGCCCCAACGGGGCCGGCAAGAGCACGCTGCTCGATGCCCTCGGTGGCGCGCTGCCGCCGGCGCGGGGCGCGGTCCAGCGACGGGGAAGGGTGGCGACCGCGCTGCAGGCTCCCGACCTGGCGCGCCGTACCGCGATCGCGAACGTGAAGCTCGCGCTCGCCTGGTGGGGCGTCCCCCGTCCCGAGCGAACGCAGCGCGCGCTTGCGGCGCTACGCACGATGGGTGCCGAGCACCTGGCGGGACGCCAGGCCGCCACCCTTTCAGGCGGAGAACGGCGCCGCGTGCACATCGCGCGGGTGCTCGCAGTGCAGCCCGACATCCTGATGCTCGACGAGCCGTTCTCCGGGCTCGACGCCGAGGCACGCGCGACGCTGTTGGAGGATGCCGTCTCCGCGCTGCACTCCGAGACGAGAGCGACGCTGGTCGTCGTTCACGACCGAGCGGAGGCCTGGGCGCTCGCCGATCGTCTGCTGATCCTGATCGACGGCGCGCTGGTGGCCGCCGGAGCCCCTCGGGACCTGCTCGAGTTCCCGCCGAGCATCGTCGTGGCGCGCTTCTTGGGCTTCGACGGAGAGCTCGATGACGGCGATCACGTGCTGCTGACGAGGCCGGCGCACGTGATCCTCGACAGCGCCGGCCCCTTGCGGGCGCGCGTGCGGCGCGCCGTGCCGCTCGAGGACGGCGCCCGCCTGGAGCTCGTGCTTGAGGCCGGGAGCCTGTACGCCGCGTCACCGTTCCCTGCGCCGCGGATCGGCGAGACGGTGCGAGTGCGCGTTGTCGGGGGAGCCAGATTTCCGCGCGAGGCGCACGACGGCCGTGCCCGCCGCCGGGGACCGGCAGGCGGAGGCGGGCGCGCGCGGTCAGGCGCCTGCTCCGGAGCGAGAGGCTGTGGAGCGAGAGGAGTTCCGCTGAGAGCCTCGGACGGGAGCGGACCGGAGCGGGCTAAGGTTACGCTCGACCCCAGGCGGCCGCCGCGCGTAACGATAGCCCCTGCCGAGCCGGCGTCACGCGCCGGCTCACGAAGGTCACCGTTCGGTCTGCTTTGGCGCGTAGCGGTGGTGGAGCATCAACGCGTTGCCGTCTGGGTCCGCAAAGAACGCCATGTGGCAGACGCCCGTATCGAAGATCTCGCCGCGGAATGCCACGCCGCGGGCCTCGAGCGCGGCCCGCGCTTCGGCGACATCCTCGACATGAAGGGCGATCGCGTTGCGGTTGACCGCATGCTCGAGGCCCATCTCCTCGGCGTCCATGATGTTGAGCGTCAGATTCCAGGTCTCGAACTCCGCATGGTGGCGGTCGGGCCGATAGGCGGACCGCTGCAGTCCGAGCACCTCGCCGTAGAACTCGACCGCGGCGGTCAGGTCGTGGGTCGACAGGCCGATGAAGTCGACTCTGGTGATCGCGGGCGCATCGCTTGTCCCTGGCACTGGAGCTACTCCTCTATTCGTCGTATCTGCTCTCGCACGGCGAAGGACGCGTCCTCCGCTCGAGGCATTGTGACCGCCCGGGAGCGAGCGTCTTTCGTCCGCGGCCCGGTCGCGCCCCGGGGGCGCGGGCGCGTCTGACATGGTGTCGTCATCGGCGTAATTCTCCAACGACACGCGCTCGGGCTCAGCTGGGTCGAGGAAACCGCGATCGCACGGGCGGCGCACGCGCTCCTCGACGATCAGCGAGTCTGGCTGGTCGACCCCTACGAGCACCCCGAGGCGCTGGCGGCGGCGGCCGAGCTCGGGAGTCCCGCGGGAGTGTTCCAGCTGCTCGATCGACACAATCGCGACTGCGAGGAGCTCGCGAAGCGGTTGCGAGTGCCGCTGATTCGGCTACCGGCAGACGCGCCTGGGACGCCGTTTGTGCCGATTCCGATCCTCTCCCGCGCGCCCTGGCGGGAGGTCGCGCTGTGGTGGCCCGGCGCCCGAGCGCTGATGGTCGCCGAGGCAATCGGCACCGCTCCGGGGTTCGCTCTCGGGCGGGCGGCGGGCGTCCATCCGGCGCTGCGGTTGACGCCGCCCCGCAAGCAGCTCTCGAGCTGTAGACCGGAGCGCCTGTTCGTCGGACACGGGCAGCCGCTCCAAGGCGGCGCGGATGCGGCTCTGCACGAGGCGCTCGCCGAGTCACGGCACGACCTGCCGCGCCTGCTGGTGAGCTTGCCGAAGCTTCTGCGCGAGCTGTAACCCGGAGGCAAGCGCGCGAGCACGGCGTCTGACGTCTACACGATCGGCGCTGTTTGCCGCTTGTGATCCTCAGACGCTTCAGTAAGCAGAGCGCCCATCTCCATCACCTGGTAGCCCGGAACCTCGTGCAAGAACAGCGCAACCTCCTCGATCGGCTCTCCCGTGATCGAGGTCCAAGCCTCGGCCAGCGCCTGCAGGAGCTTGCGTTTGACCTCCTCAGAGCGGCCGGCACGAATCAAGCCCACCATTCGCCCGTGCTCGACGGGCTCACCTGCGACGTAGATACTTCCTGCGGGCACCTCGACGAACGAGCAGTTGACATACGCAGCGGGTGCGCCGGTGATTTCGGTGTGCGCCTTGGTCACCGCGGCGGCGATCGCCGCCTTGTGATCCGTCGTTGGGCTACCGGCGGGTACGGTGAATTGATAGAACGGCACGGGCGCCTCCTCTGGGCTTGCGCGCTTGTCGGGCGCTCCACGGTCTCGGCGATGCTGATACCGGCGCATCTTCTCGCATCGAGGTCCTGTGCGCGGAGCATAATCCGTCCATACGAATATCTGTCGCTGCGATATGCGCCGCAGTGATATTGGGCAGTTGTGGAGGTAGCTCATCCTCCACCAGCTCGTCGGCCGTAACCACATCGTCGCTTTGGGCAGGTGTGCGCAGCGCTCGTATCACGGTAAGCCGACCTGGGCTGCCGCCACCGGGGGGCCTTCCGAAGACCAAGGTGTTCGCAACGCCCAGTCAGGTTGTACACCTGACGGCAGCGCTGAATGCGCATCACATCACGAAGACATCTAACTCGTCCGGCAACGGATGTGCAGGGGGCTATAAGGTCTCGGTTGTGATCGTTCAGGGGCACGCCACGCCGGTCCGGCTGGAGTGCGTACCGCTGCGCAAACCAGACAACCGGTGACATAGGCGGAGATCTGGTCGGGTTTCTCTCATCTGTGGGCGTGCCAACCTGAGCCACGGTGGCGCGTCGCTCGCTCCTGCGGGCCGCGAGTAGCCGCTTGCAAGAGTCCATTCGCGGCTGAGCTCTCGAAGGATCGTGCCTATGCTGCGAGCGACTTGCCCGTGCGACTCATGATGGTCAGCAGTGCGTGCGCCTTGGTTCTGGGTATCTCGTGCGCGCTTGCGGGCCCAGCAGCGGCGTCCAGCCCGTTCTATGGCCGCGGGATGTGGATTTGGTTTGTCAGTCGTAGCGACGGGGGTAACCCGTACGCGATCGCCGCGCAGGCGCGGTCCACCGGGGTCAAGACGCTGTTCATCAAGAGCGGCGATGGTACGAGCTACTGGGGACAGTTCAATTTGCGGCTAGTGCGAGCCGTCCACTCCGCCGGTGTGCACGTATGCGCCTGGCAGTACGTCTACGGTGCGGATCCGCTCGCTGAAGCCGAAGTGGGCGCGCAAGCGGTCCGCGATGGCGCCGACTGCGTGGTGATCGACGCCGAAGCCGAGTATCAGGGGCGGTACGCGGCAGCGCAAACCTACATCTACGCGCTGCGCGCCGCCGTCGGGCGCCGCTATCCGGTCGGGCTGGCCTCGTTCCCGTATGTCGACTATCACCCGGGCTTTCCGTACTCGGTGTTTCTCGGTCACGAGGGTGCACAGTTCAACCTTCCTCAGATGTACTGGCGGGATATCGGCACTAGCGTGCAAGCCGTCTATGCGCACACCTACTCGGTCAACCGCATCTACCGCCGGCCGATTCGCCCCTTGGGGGAGACGTACAACGGGGCGACCGCGAGCGAGATCGAGCTGTTCCGCGGCATGTCCGTGGCGTATCACGCTGGGGGCCTCTCGTGGTGGGACTTCGCGTGGACATCGGCGAGGGGGCTCTGGTCAGCGCTCGATGGTCCCTACACCCCAGTCGCGCGGACCCCGCCGCTCGGCTATCCGCTACTTCGCTATGGCTCGCAGGGCGACACTGTTCTGTGGATGCAGGAGCTGCTGGCGAGTGCGATCCCTTCTCAGCGGACGACTGGCAACTTTGCCTCGGAGACGCTCGCCAATCTTCGCGCCTTCCAGGTGCGCCACGGCATCCCTGCCACGGGCGAAACTGGGCCGCGCACATGGCGGGCGCTGCTGCGCCTGCCCGCGGTGAGGGTGAGCTGGGCGGCGACTGCCCACTCCTCGCGCCGAAGCCAAACGCCCGGAGCCGGGTCCCGGGTCGCGCCGGCACCACAGTCCGCGACCTTGCCGGCGCGCAAGAACGAGATCCATCGACCGGCCGGCAGCGACGGACCAACCTCGCGGTGACACGCCGCGAGGCGGAAAGCGCGTCAGCTCGCCAGGATCGCGGCGCACAAGGCGTCGACCTCAGCGACGTCCCGCTCGCGGGGGCCGAACATGGTGAAGTGCCCCCAAACGCTGCCGGCGGTGCGAGCTTCCGCCCTCGCGATCTTCGAAGCGTCCTCCTCGATGCCCTCGGGCGGGAAGAACAGGTCGCCGGCGAACGCCACGGCGATCGTCCGGGCCGTGATCCGCCGAGCGCGGCGTCGATGTCTCCGTTCTCCCAGCCGATGTCCGCGGCGCGCCATTTCCGCGCCTGGGAGAGCAAGTTGTTCGGGGCCATCGGCAAGAAGTAGGCCTCGACGAAGCCGCGCAGGAAATCCGCGGGGGAGATAAAGCCCAGCTCGCGCCACACTTCCTCCTTGAACATCTGCGCCGTCGCGCCCATCAGCGCGAGCGCCTCGGCGTGTCGGCGGAGACCGCGATGGACGGCGTGCGGCTGCTGGTAGAAGCCTGGGACGCCCACTCGTAGGTTTGCTGGCCACCCATCGACCAGCCGCTGACGAGTTGCCGGGTCTAGATCCCGAGATGTTCATGAACGAGCTTGTGCTGTGCCCGAACATCGTCGGCGATCGCGACGAGCGGAACGCGCCCGCGTTGAAAGGCTCGGGGGTTGTTGCTCGGCGAGGAACCCATTCCGCTACCAAGCTGTGCCGGCTGGATGACGAAGTACTCGTTGGGATCGATCGGCCGTCCTTCGCCAACGTAGAGGTCCATGAACGCCAGCGTCCCTGAATACATGTGGGGCAGCAGAATTGCGTTGTCCTTCGACGAGCTGAGCGCGCCGTGAGTCCTGTAAGCAAGCCGCGCCTCGGGCACGGTGAACCCGCTGGTGAGCGGGAAGCTGCCGAGCTCGAGCTCCTTGTAGGGGCCCTGGACATCCTCCGTGTAGTACTCGTTGACGAACATCGGCTCTTCCTCCTCGACGCTTTTGGCCAGGATTCCCGCCAGGGTCTCGACGGCGAGCCGATCCTGATCCGCGAATGCGGCAATCATGCCAGCGGCGGGGCCGCCCAGGCATGGCGAGGATCCGCCGGCGCCGCTTGCCGACCACATCGATCGTGGTCGCAGATCGGACTTTTGGACACACAACCGGTTTCTTTGATAGGTTGCCGGGCGCCGAATCCCCGGAGTGCCGCCCCGGGGAGCGGGGAACCCAATTTTTGGGGCGAGTCTCGCGGTGGTCCGCGAGAGGCGCTAAGAGAACAGCGCTAGCCCGTCAGCTAACTCCGCAGGCCAAGGCGTCAATCGCAACACCGCGCCGGCGGAGGTTTGTGCATGCGTTCAGCTCCTGCAGCCCTTTTGTGTTTCCCGTGTGCCAGTACGGCCATCGACACCGTGCGGGGAGGACCGTCGTGAAACGAATGCGGGCGATGTCTCGGAGAGGTGGCGGGGCAGGGTTCGTGCTCGTGGCGGGGCTTTGCTGTTGCTCCGCTGCGTTTGCGAGCACCGGTGGAGCGACGGTGAAGGGCAAGGTGGTTGCACGCAAGGCCTCAGCGCCGGTGTTCGCGCGCACGCTGCGTGCCGGGGAGTCCGGATCTGATGTGACGACGCTGCAAGTCTGGCTGTCGGATGTCGGCTATCAGGTCCCGGCGACCGGCTATTTCGGCACTCAGACCAAGTCTGCCGTCCGGCGCTTCCAGATCGCGCGCAACCTGACTCCGGCGAGCGGCACGGTTGGCAACCGCACCTCGGCAGCGTTGCGTACCGCGGTCGCCAAGGCCACCAAGGCACAACCGACGTTGTCTACCAACACTTCGAGCAGCGGGCCTGTGGGGAAGGCGCATATCAATCCCAACGGGACGGCGACCGCCCCGGCGAACGCGCCGCCGCAGGTGAAGGCGGTGATCGCGGCGGCCAACCAGATCATCGACAAGCCCTACATCTACGCCGGTGGCCACGCCAGCTGGATCGCGCCCGGGTATGACTGCTCGGGGGCGGTCAGCTATGCGCTGCACGGCGGCGGGCTGCTCTCGGCACCGCTGGCGGTCGAGTTCGAGGGCTACGGGCTGCCCGGCCCGGGACGCTGGATCACGGTCTATGCCGACTCCGAGCACGTGTTCGCGGCGATCGCCGGGCTGGCGTTCGACACCGCCGACTTCGGCGGGCCGAACATCCCCGCCGGCTCTGGACCCCGCTGGCGCTACAACCCAACCGGGAACCTCGCCGACGGCGGCGACTACGTGGTCCGCCACCCAGCAGGCTTCTAGGGAAGGCACGCCCCACACACACAGGGTCGGGGTGACTTCGCGCGTCACCCCGACCCGGCCCCTGCCCGGTTTTGGTCGCCTTGCGTGTGCTCAAACGCCAGGCCGCAGCGCCCCAGCGTAGCCTCAGCACGCCCCGGAAGTACATAGGCCCGAGCCGAGGAGCGCCGATGCCCACGAAGGTGACCGACACGATCCTGCCGACCACGATGATCGGGTCCTATCCGAAGCCGCGCTGGTACACCCGATACAACCTCGCCGGCTCCGACCTGCTCGAGTGGTGGAAGCTCGAGGAGAACTGGCACGCATACTGGGATGCGACGACTGCCTGCATCAAAGACCAGGAGCTCGCAGGCCTCGACATCGTGACCGACGGCCAGATGCACTTCGACGACTACGGCGGCGGAATCGGCTCCTTCGTCTGGTACTGGTATGAACGACTTGGCGGCTTCACCAAGGCGAAGCTGCCCAACCCCTTAGGGCGCCAGATCGAGCAGAGCGAAGACGGAGACCTCAGTCAGGCCGCGTGGATGCACAACTGGGGTGGGACGGCAGTCACCGCGGAGGTCTCGCGCGGGACCCCCGGCCGGCTTGGGGAGATGTTCGAAGTCGCCTCGAAGCTAACCGACCGCCCACTGAAGGTGTCCGTTGGCGCCGGTCCACCGAATCTGACCTTCCACGTCGACTACGACGCCCCCGGGTCCAAGTACAGCTCAGCGCGACAGCTGGCCGAGGACCTGGTTCCGATCTTCAACGCGGACCTCAAAGACCTGGTCGCGCGGGGCGCGAGGTTCATCCAGATCGAAGATCTCGGCGCCTGGAGGCTCGCGCTCGAGGAAGACAGCGACTGGGTGATCGACGTCCTCAACGCCTGGATCGATGGCGTTGACGCGAAGCTCGCCTGGCACTGCTGCCTGGGAGCGGGCTATGGCAACACCTTCCGCACGATCGAGGACGCGCTGCCGCGCGTGATCGAGCGTTGGTCTGAGGTCAACGTCGAGCAGTTCGCGCTCGACTTTGCCCTACGCGACATGGTGGACGTAAAGGTCCTCGAGGTGCTGCCGAAAGATCGCGAGGTACAGGCTGGGGTGATCGACATCCGCACGCTCTACATCGAGTCAGACGATGAGATCGTCGAGCGGATCCACAAGGTGCTCGAGCACATCGAGCCAGAGCGGGTGTACCTCAGTACGGACTGTGGATTGAAGGCGCTGCCCCGGTTCTGCGCCTTCGAGAAGCTCAGGGCGCTATCGCGGGCCGCCGCCCGGGTACGCGCGGAGATCTCCGAGCCAGCCCCGGTTCCGGTAGGGGTAGCCTAGCCGCTTCAGTCCCCGCCGGCTCGGCGGGACCTCAATGCCGCGGAGCACGGACGGCGAGCCTCAGCCCGGCCCCCACCGGCACCACGGTCTGCGACAGGTCGGCCTCGCCCTCGGTCGTTTCCGTGATGCACCGTGCGCGCCCGGCAGGCGCGAATCAATACCGCCAGTAGCTCGGCCGTCTCCGGCTCGAGGTTCCGAAACCGCTCGAGCCGATCGCGGCGCGCCCGGTCATGGTCTCGGCTAGCCGCGTACAAGCGATCGGCAAACTTGCGACGGGAATCGTTCATCTAGCCACTGGTAGCGGTGGCGAGTCGCGGTGTCCCATCCTCGGCGTCGTCGTCGAGCATGCGGCGGGCGATCCGCTCAAGCGCCCGGCCGATCTGCTGATCGTCGGGACTCTGGTTCCAATCGGCGAACTGTTCGGCCAGCCAGCTTCGCATCGCCGTCGTCAGCCGGTCGACCTGTGTCTGTCCCGCGGGCGTGAGCGTCATCGAGCCGTCGGCGCGCACGACCATGCCCTGATCCGCGAGCTGGCTGAAGGTCGGCTCCAGCACCGCCGCGGGCAGGCGGTGCCAGCGCGCGATCTGGTCGATCTTGGCATCGCCGCGAACGCGGGTGAAGCGCATGATCTCGATCACACCCCACGCTGCGGCGGTCAAAAGCGTCGTCCCCGACCGCTCCAGAATCCGAGGCGCTTGCGCGCGTCCGCGCTCCCGCAGGATCGCCGCGATCGCGCGCTCGAGGCAGCGCTCCGAGCTCTCCTCGGTGGGCATCCCAAAGCCATCGCCGAGGTCACCCGCGCTTGCTTTGGCGCTTCCGCGCAGCGGCACCTCTTTGAGCGCCAGCGCCACCAGGAACCCGATCAGCGCGACCGGCACTGCCCAAAGGAAGACCTTCTGAAGCGACTCCGCGTAGGCGTGCACAACCGGCTCGATCTGCGACGCCGGCAGCGAGTGCAATGCCTTCGGCGTGTGGGTTACGGCTGGGCTCAGCCCGGGGCTCGCGCGTAACGCCGCGGGCAGTCGGTCGGCGAGGAAGTTCGCGAACAGCGATCCGAACACCGCCGCCCCGAACGACGAGCCGAGCGTGCGGAGAAACGTCACTCCCGAAGTCGCGACACCGAGGTCCTCGTAACTGGAGGTGTTCTGGACGATCAGGGTCAGCACCTGCATGCACAGTCCGATGCCCGCGCCTAGCACCAGCATGTACAAGCTCGCGACGAGCACGGACGTGTGCTCGTTCAGACGCGAGACGAGCAGCAGCCCGATCGCCATGATCAGCGTTCCCGCGAGCGGGAAGACTTTGTAGCGGCCGGTCCTGCCGACGATCGTTCCCGCCGCGATCGATGTGGTCAGCAAGCCGAGAACCAGAGGCAGCATCCGCACTCCCGACGAGGTCGCGGACACTCCGTTGACGTATTGCAGGAACGTCGGCAAGAACGTGATCGAGCCAAGCAACGCGAATCCGACCACGAACGCCAGGGCGCAGCAGACCGTGAACACGCGGCCCGCGAACAACCGGATCGGCAGGATCGGCTCTGCCGCGCGCCGCTCGACGAACACGAACACGGCAAAGGCCACCAGCGACAGGCACACCAGGCCGACGATCTGAACCGACCCCCACGAATACGTCGTCCCGCCCCAGCTGGTCGCAAGCGTCAATCCCCCGGCCCCGATCGCGATGAACACGATCCCCGCCCAGTCGATAATCGGCTTCGCGGTCGCACGGACCGCCGGAATCGTCAGCGCGGTCATCCCGACCACCGCGATCGCGACTGGGACGTTCACATAGAACGCCCACCGCCAGGACAAGTGGTCTGTGAAATACCCGCCCAGCAGCGGTCCGGCGACGGTGGTGATCCCGAATACAGCGCCCAGGGCGCCTTGATATTTTCCGCGCTCGCGCAGCGGGATCACATCCCCTATCAGTGCGGTCGCGGTGACGGTGATTCCGCCCGCGCCGAGCCCCTGAATCGCTCGTGCGGCAATCAGCCATTCCATGCTCTGCGAGGCGCCGCTCAACGCCGAGCCGACGATGAACACGACCGTGCTCACCTGAAAAACCGCCTTGCGGCCGAAAAGGTCACCGAACCTCCCGACCACGACTACGGTGATCGTGTCAGCAAGCAGATATGAGGTGACCACCCACGACTGATGGCCCGCCCCTCCAAGGTCCCCTACGATCGTCGGTAAAGCGGTCGAGACGATCGTCTGGTCAAGGGCCGCCATCAGGATTCCGAGCGCAACCGTCGCGAACACCAGGTTCTGCCCGCGACGATCAATCCGCGGCGCTTGCAGGACTACGTCGGCGGTCGCCGCGGAAGCCACTCGCAGAGCTTAGGACTCGCGTCACCTGAGCCGCGCTCGCCGATGGCGCTTCGCAAGAGCCTTCTCACGGTCGGGTTAGCGCTCGGTTATCCGACGCGCGAACACTTGCCCTGCGATGCTGACCGAAGGAGGTGTGGACGGCAACGAGCGCCTGACGGCGCTGACCGGGGTGATGCTGATCGTCCTGCTTGCCGCCCTCGGCGTGACCATCGTCCGGATCGGACAGCTTCTCTGGCTGCACCTATTTCTCGGGCTGGTGCTGCTCGGGCCGATCACGCTGAAGCTGCTGAGCACGGGCTACCGGTTCCTCCGCTACTACACGGCGAGTCCGCGCTACCGGCATCGCGGGCCGCCGGCGGCTCCGCTGCGGATGCTCGCTCCGCTCGTGGTTCTCTGCACCCTGACCGTGTTCGCGAGCGGCGTGGTGTTGTTGTACCTGGGCCCCAGCTCGCGCCGGCCGCTGGTCCTGATCCATAAGGCAAGCTTCATCGCCTGGGCCGCGGTGACCGCGCTACACATCATCGGTCATCTTCCGGAGATCGCCGACTTGTTTGGAGGCGGGTCGAGCACCCGAGCCGACATCCGAGCTTTGCACGAGGCAGCCGATCACTACCGCGCCCCGTCTGCGGCGGTGCCTGGTGGCGTTGGCCGGGCGCTTTCGCTCCTCGCCGCTGTGATCGCCGGGCTAGGCCTGGCGGCGGCGTTGATACCGCAGTTCGCGGTCTGGACCCACTGACCGGTTCGGGCGTCTGAGTTCTTCGCGCGCGAGCCTGAGCTCCGCGATCCCGTCAGCAACCAACTTCAACGCGAGCGTGGGGCACACCCGCTCCGCCCGGCGGCCGAGACTGTCCAAATCGGGCGGCAGTGGAGTGTCATCGACGAGCGGATAACCCCATTCATCCAAGGTGATGCGCTCCGGAAGCAGCTCAGCACAGAGCCCGTGGGCCTTGCAGGCAACCGGGTTGATCTCGATTCGCATGCTTACGCCACCAGCGCAGGCAGTTCAGGCGTGCGAAGCACCGGTGTGCGGTCGCAGGCCTCGCACGGTCCCCGCCGAGCGTGGTCATCGAACTCCTCCGCGAACACGCGCAGGGCGGAGACGACGAAGCGGGCAGCTCCATCGGGGTGAGCGCAAGCTCCACGCCCGGTGACGAGCTTGGCCCAGCGCCGAAGGTCAAACTGGGCGCGCCGGTCGGCGCTGCCCGCGCGCAGCTCGCCGAGCGTCCGGGCGATGCTGTGCAGTCCGTTGCTGCAGGGACCGCATTGGCCGGCGCTCTGCGCCCCCATCCACGCGGCGACACGAGCGGTCTCGGCCACGGGGCAGGCACTCGCGGGCAGGACGACGATGATCCCGGCCCCAAGCGAGGCATCCGCTTGCGCTAGCAGCGCCGGCGCCAAGCGCATCGCGAGCGCCGTTTGGATATCGATCCAGCTTCCGGCATAGCCGCCGAGCAGGACCGCTCTCGCCGGCGCGGTGGCGCCGCCGGCATCGTGCAGCAGCGAGCGCAGCTCTTGCCCGTACTCGATCTCGTAGACCCCCGGATATCGCACCGACCCGCTCAGGGTCACCAGGACCGTTCCGGCATCGGTTCCGAATCCCACCTGCCGATACCACCCGGCGCCGTAGCGGGCGATCAGGGCCGCATAGGCGAGCGTTTCCGGGTTTGAGACCAGCGTGGGTCGCCGTGACACGCCTCGCTCGCTGACCCTGGGCGGCGCCGGAGAGGGCCGCGCCGGGCGACCATTCAGAAAGCTGACGACCGATGCCTCATGTCCCGCGACGTACCCCGAGGGGACCGTCACGAGCCTCGTCACGAGCTCCTTCTCCCTGGGCTCAGCTCGCCGCTGCGCCAGCGCCGATTCCAGCGAGCGCCGAGCCTGCGGCGAGGAAGCCTCGACCGCGATCACCACGTCGGGGGTCTCGAGGACGCGAGCGCAGCAGACCGCGCCGTCGATCACCAGATGCGGAAGGGACTGCAGCAGCGCCCGATCCTTGAAGCTCATCGGCTCACCTTCGCAGCCGTTGATCACGACCACCGCGCGACGCTTTCCGCGGCGGACCGTCTCGAGCTTGGCGCCGAGCGAGAACCCGCCGCCGCCGCGACCGCGCAGCCCAGCCTGGGTGAGCTCCCCCCAAAGCCATGACTTCCGCCCCGCTGCGGCGGTGGCATGACTGGGCACGCTTCCATGCAGGCGCAAATGCTCCTCATAGGACATCGGCTCGTCGCTCGCGCCGGCAAGCAGCCGAGGTTCGCTCACGAGTGCCCCCGGTGCGAGGAAGGCGCGAGCAACGCGGCCGGCGTCCCCGCTCGCGAAGCCCAGTGCGCCGCCAGTGGGCCGGCGGGAACCCAGACCAGCAGCCCGAGGAGGAACGCTGCGGCGAGACCGAGCATGCCGATCCGCAGACCCGCGCGGGTCGGCCAGCCGATGCTGACGCGAGCGATGACCGCGGTGAGCACGGCCACCACGCAGAGCGCGTCGATTACGAGCATCCAGGTCTGACCTGCGTCGCTGCCGGTTCCGAGACCGTGCAGCAGGGCGATCGGCCAGGCAGCGTAGGCGAGCCAGTGCATTGCGCGCCACGACCTGTAACCGAGACGCTGACGCAGGAGGCTTGTGACCAAAAGCGCCAGCACCATGTCGAAGCTGACCGCCCCGAGCCCCAGCCACAGCGGCCGGTAGGTGCCGGCGAACGGGATCACCGCATCGGTGAGAGAGATCGGCGCGAAGCTGTCCATCACCGAGGTGGCGATGTGGATCAGCAGGAACACGAACGCAAACAGCGAGCTCGATCGATGCAGTTCATCGATCGCGAACCGAGGCCATGCTCCCGTGCGAAGCCGGCCCACGGCCGCGATTCCAATCACCACGCTGAGCGTGAGCAGCAGTAGCGCTACCGCGCCGGTTGAGCGTGTCAGGTACCAGTAGGTCTTCACCGCGGCCAGCCGCCTTGGGCGGTCACGGTCCCGTCGAGCGCAACGAGGCGCGCCGGTAGACGCTGTTCGGCGAGCCACTCAGGGGCTTGTGGGCCTAACACAATCGCGGCCGTTGAGGCGATGTTGGCCTCCGCGCAAGTGGCGGCGGCGACGCTGGCGGTGCGCCAGATCACCTTCACCGGCTGTCCGCTACGCGGGTCGAGGATGTGATGCATGACTCTCCCTCGGTGCAGCCAGCGACGGACGCTGGTGCTCGACGTCGCCACGCCGCCGGACTCGATCGACACGGTCTGGCCATCGCTCTCCGGACCGCCGCGATGATCGTCGGTCACGTGGATCATCCAGCCTCCAGGAGGCGCTGGCCCGCCGGTCGCGATGTCGCCTCCGAGGGCGACCAGCACCGAGGCGCCAGTGGCCGCGTGCGCAGCCGCGGCCGCCCGGTCAGCGGCCAGCGCCTTGGCGGTCGCGCCCAGATCCAACCGGACGCCCTCTGGCAAGCGGACGCTCGGAGGGTCGTCCCAGACTTCAATCGCGCGCCACTGCGCGATCGCTCGCCGCGTGACTGCCTGTGGGACCGCGCCGGAGGCCGGGAGCCGTGACGGCACCGGCGTCAGCTCGCGCCAGTCACAGTCGTAGCCGGCGGCGACGAGGCTCGTCTCCAGCGTCGGATCGACCCTCCCCTCGGTCGTCGCGGCAGCCCTGATTGCGAGCTTCAACGCCGCGAGGAACAACGGCGTGACGCTCAACCTGGCACCGCGCGCATAGTTGAGCCGCGAGAGCTCCGAATCGCGGCGGAATCGGCTGGCCGCACGATCGATCGCATCGAGCTCGAGCTGAACCACGGCGCGGATGCCGGCAGTCGGATGTGCGTGCACGCGCAAAACCGCCGTCGTCCCGAGCGCCTCCCAGGTCTCTGTCCGCCAACTCTCGCAACACAGAGGGACCGCAGAGAGCATCACGAACCGCCGGATACCACCGGGGCCGGAGCGGAGGCTTGCGGAGCCGGGCTTGCTGCGGGAGGACGCGCAGGCGGTCGTAATCTTCGGGAGCGGGCCGGCGATCGACTGATCACCCGCGCGACCGGGGGGGCTCGCCGGGCCGGCGCCGAGGTCGCCTCGCTGGTCCTGACGGCGCTGCGCAACGGCTGGCGCGGATGACCTGCAAACGCCCGCGCGGCCAGCTCGGCGAGCACGAGCGTCAGCACGATCATTCCGATCGCGAGCGACCGGTTCACGATCCGCAACCGTCTCAGCGCTTCGTCACGCCGCCTTGAACTGGTTGCGCGAGGCGCGATGGTGCTCATTCGAGCAATCTCGCGAGCCTCTCTTAACGCGCCTTTACCCGTTTATGAGAAGCCTCTTTTTGGTTCGTTTGCAGGCTTGATCGCCTCCTATGATCCTTTCGTGCCCAGGATCGTCTTGATCGAGGACGAACCCGGAATCGTCGACTTCGTCGAACGCGGATTGCGAGGCCGGGGCTTCACGATCGCCTCGGCGCTCGATGGCGAAACCGGTCTCAGATATGCGCTGGCCGATGAAGTCGAGCTCGTAGTGCTCGACTTGATGCTGCCGCTGCGCAGCGGGACCGAGGTGCTGGCCGAGCTCGTCGAGCGGCGTCCCGGGCTCCCGGTGATCGTGCTGACGGCGCGGGGGGAGATCGAAGACCGGGTCGCCGGCTTAGAAGCAGGCGCAGTGGACTATCTGGTGAAGCCATTTGCCCTCGCGGAGCTCGAGGCGCGGATTCGTGCACAGCTGCGGGCGGCCCGACAAGCTCCGGCCACCACGATCACCATTGCGGGCCTCAAAATCGATCTGCTCAGTCGCGAGGTCCGCCAGGACGGCCAAGTGGTTCATCTGACCAAGACGGAATTCGAGCTGCTGGCGTACTTCATGCGCAACCCCGGGCGGGTGCTGGTACGCGAGCAGATCCTCCGCACCGTCTGGCGCTACCAACACGATCCGGCCACCAACGTGGTCGACGTGTATGTCGGATACCTGCGGCGCAAGCTCTCTAGCCCCGATCGCCCGTGGCCAATCAAGACCGTGCGCAACGTCGGATATCGCTTCGAGGTCCCGACTTGATCGCGCGGGCGAGTATTCGCTGGCGGCTCGCTGCCTGGGTTACGGGGGTGCTGCTGATTGTGCTGGCGGTGACCTTCGCTGTCGTCTACGAGCAGACCGGGAGTCAGTTGCGTGCCCAAGTCGACGCCGACGTCGCCGGCGACATGTCGCAGCTCTCGCAGGCCGTACGCGGGTTCAAGGCGCAGTCGCCCAACGCTTTGCTGGGGCAGATTCGTAGTTACGTGCATGCGCAACCGTTCACCGGCAGCTCCTCGCTGCTGTTCGCGGTGCTCGAAGGTCGCGAAACGGTGAGCAACCACCCCGAGCTCTTCGGCGAGGCGCGTAGCGACAACGGTGAAAGCGAAGCCACCCAGGGTCACGAAAATGCGCTGGGTCAGGCGCTGCTGAGAGGCCAGACCGGTCTCAGCACGCGCCAGGTCCCTGACGTCGGCGAGGTGCGAGTCGACGAGCGGCTGTTGGCGGTACGGGGAAGCGAGGTTCGCCTCGGCGCCGGCGAGCCGCTCACGATCGTCACCCGCGCCCAGCACAGCGTCGCTCGCGCTTTTCTGACCGCGGGGGCGGTCGCGCTGGTACTCGCGCTGCTGGCCTCGTACCTCGCCGCGGCGTCGGTGTCGCTGCCACTGCGACGGATGGCGAGGGTGGCGGCCCGCGTCAGCGAGGGAGACCTGGAGCCCCGGATGACAGCACCGGCCTCCGCCAGCGAGGAGATCCGCGTCCTCGCCGAGTCGTTCAACCATATGCTGGACCGGCTGACGGAGGCGTTTGCGGCTCAGCGTGACTTCGTCGCCGATGCGTCGCATGAACTGCGGACTCCGCTGACCGTGATCGCCGGTCAGATGGAGGTGCTGGCAGCACAGCAGTCGCCCGACGCCGAGGAGATCCGTCGCGTGGGACGGCTGGTCGCGGCGGAGATCGCGCGAACCTCGCGCCTTGTCGACGACATGCTGCTGCTCGCTCGCTCCGAGCGAGACGACTTCCTGCACAGAGAACCAATCGAGCTCGCGCCGTTCATCATTGACCTGTGGGCATCGACGACCGTCAACGACGAGCGTCGCTTCGAGCTCGCGGAGCTGCCGGACGCGATCCTCGTAGCCGACCCGGATCGACTCGCTCAGGCGCTACGCAACCTGATTCGCAACGCGATCGAGCACACCAGCGAACCTGAAGGCCTGGTGCGGCTCGAGCTCGAGGTCCATCCAGAGGGCGTGATGCGGTTCGTAGTGCTCGATGATGGTCCCGGAATCGACCCCGATCATCGCGATCGGGTGTTTGAGCGCTTCCACCGAACTGACCAGTCGCGCAGCCGCAGCGCGGGCGGGACGGGGCTTGGTCTCGCAATCGTGCAGGCGATCGCCGAGGCCCATGGTGGGCAAGCTCACGCAGAGGACAGCGAGCATGGCGGGGCGAGGGTCGCATTCGAGATACCCGGCCTGCTGCGCTCGAGCTCCGCTGCCCCGGCCGGGCCCTCAAGACTGGTGATGCTCGCGGCCGCGGACGGTGTTCGGGCTCTCCCAGGTGCGCGCGCCGACGCCGGCGCCGACGCTGATGCCGGCGCCGACGCTGATGCCGGCGCCGACGCCGATGCCGCCCGCCCGCTGGATCGCGGCGGTCACCGCCAGCAGCCCTTTACATGAGCGCACTCGGCGTCCCGCCGCCAGAGACAGCGGTACACTCGTCCCTCACTCGACCCGGGGGGGCAAAGATGAAACGACTCGCGATCGTGACAACGGTGCTGGCGGCTTTGGCGCTTGCTTCGGCGGCGCTGGCCGCGAGTAAGGTGAGCGGTACCTATCAGACGAAGCTCCACTCGAACGCTCTGGGAGGCCTGCTGAACGGCACCTGGACGCTCTCCTTCAAGGGCGGGAAATACACAGTCGCCGACAACGGCAAGGCCGTCATCGACGGCAAGTACACGATCAAAGGCAACAAGGTCACGCTGCGCGACAAGAGCGGACCGGACGCCTGCCCCGCAGCCGGCGTCTACAAGTTCAAGCTGAAGGGCAAGACGCTTAAGTTCACCAAGGTCAGCGATCCGAACCCCGCCTGCCAGGGCCGCGTTATCGTGCTGAAATCCGCGTTTACGAAGGTCAGCTGACCGGCGAAAGCCGCGCGGAGCCGGAGGCGGACGGGGCCTAACCTCGCAGGTGGGCTGACTCGGCGCTGGAACAATGTCATCAGGCCGCGCCGAAGGCGCACGATACCGCCCATGACGCCGTCGCGCTAAGAGTTTGTTGCGATTTCGCATCGTCGTCCGGGGCCGCGTGTATTCTCGCGCCCGCCGTATCGAGGGTGCTCCGCGGCCGGCATGAGAACCTCGAGCCGGCGTCCGGCGCACTCAACTACTCGAGGGGAGAATCGTGTTCACTCCACGCAATCTTGCGCACCGCGGCTTCAGCGCTGGCCGCGCTCCCAGGACGACGCTGGCCGCGATCTTGGTCGCCGTCCTGGTTCTGTCCGTCACTGCCGTCGCTGTCGCGGCTGGAACCACGCTTGCCACCGGCAGAGCCACAGTCAACGGCAAGCGCAGGACGGTCGTAGTTAATTCCGCCGGTGTCACTCTTTACGCGCTCAGTGGCGAGCGAGTCGGCAGGCTCAAGTGCATCAACAGCACATGCTTCAAGGTATGGCTCCCGTACAAGGTCAGCCGCACCGGCAAGCTGACAAAGTCAGCGGGCATCAGTGGGACGGTCAGCAGGCTGAGACGAGTCAAGGCAAAGTTCTACCAAGTGATGCTGAACGGACGCCCGCTCTACACGTTCGCCGGCGACAAGAACAAAGAAGGTTCGGCCAAGGGCAATGGCATCAAGGCCTTCGGCGGTACGTGGAGCGTAGTCTCACCGTAGCGACAGCTGAAGCCCACTAAACCTCACAAGCACAACGGCCGCGTCTAGCTTCCGGACGCGGCCGGTTGCGGTTGGACTTCCGGGCGCGGGAGCCGCAGGTCGAACTCGATCCCGAAGCCGGCCGCGGTTAGGCTCCTTGCGACTGGTCAGTCGCTGCCCGCGGATCTTGTCCCGGTGAGCATGCCGACCGTCATCTCCGCATACACCTGGGCAACGCGACCGGGCGAGTCGCCGCGATTCGGGCGGTACCAGTCCGGCACCGCATTGACCGCCGCGAGCACGTAGAGGGCCGCGTACTGAAGGTCCAGCTCTGGCGAGACCTGCCCCGCTTCTTGCGCGGAGGCGATCAGATCGCGGATCACCTGCTCGTAGCCACGTCGGCGATCTTTCTCGGTGCGCAATCGCTCATCGGTGAGGTTGCGCCACTCGCGAAAGAAGACCGTTACCGCCTGGATATTCGATAGATACCACTCGACGTGGCGGTCGATGTAGACCCGAATCCGCTCGATCGGCGAGACATCGAGTGCAAGTGCTTCGTCGAGGATCTCGATCGCCTCCAGGTGCATGTCCTCGACGATCCTCCAGAGCAGATCCTCCTTGGATTCGATGTAGTAATAAAGGCTGCCCTTGAGCACGCCGAACCTGTCGGCTACGTCCTGGAGCGATGCGGCCCGGTAGCCCTTCTCCCAGAAGATCTCGCAGGCCGCCTCGGTGACCTCGGCTTGACGGCTCAGCCTTTTCGGACCCGGTGGACGGGCGCGCCGGCGCGCACCGCTCTTGCTCGATGTTTGCGAAGTCGCCACGCTTGCCTCGCTCCGATGCTCGTCCATCGGTCACCGATCAGAGTACACCCCTCCACCGGGTTTGCCGAGCACGTGACGAGCCCTCGAAGCCGGGAGCGATCGGCACTGTGGCCGCTGCCGGGAAGCCCCGGAATCTCCCGGTACACAGGCGTCAGACGAGCGCCGCCTCGCGTCCGGGCAGCAGCGGGAAGGAACGGTTTGCTCGCGACGGCAAGATGTAGTTGGCGCGTTTGAGCACGAACATGACCTCGTTGATTCCGTTGTTGACGGTGTCGGTGATCGCTGGATTCTGAAGGTGTGCGCCGGTCGCGTTCATCGCGTTGCGAGTGACGACGAAGTCCTCGATCGAGCGGTCGTGAAGTGCTTGACCTGCTCGGGCGTCACCTGGGGCGCATACATCCTCGCCGCGCGTTCTCGATAGGACAGCCCGTGATACCAGCGCTCGAGCCGCAAACGCATGTAGCTCACCTGCATCGTGGTGCCTTCCGCAAAGGGCCCGTTGCCGATCGTCACGAAGTCTTCTGTCGCCTGGTTCTTGCGCAGCCCCGATTTGAAGCCCATGAACAACGGCGAGCTCGCCGCGACGGGGTGCCCGGCGGGAATGCCGCTGACGTGCTGGTGGGCCGCCGGCAGCCGGGTACCGACGAAGCCGGTCCGCGTCTCACGCCATCGAAGCGCGCTCGAGATCTGAAGCGGGCCGTCGGCGCCCTGCAGTTTCCCGCCATCGACCAGCGCTGACTCGATCTCAGCGAGACGCTGTTCGTGATCGCAGGCGAGATGCAGGCAGAGGTGATAGTCGTCGATCGCGGGCGACTCGAAGCTCGACAGACCCGTTGCCGCGGGAATCGGCGAGCTCATGTGCAGCACGTGCCTGAAATACACCGGGCTCCATCCGGCGGTGAACAGCAGTCCATCCGGCCCCCAGCGAAAGCGGCGCTCGAGCGTACGCAGCGCCACCTCAAGCAAGCGAGCGTGAGCGGGCGTCGGGCGGCCCACGAGGTCGAAGAACAGCAGCCGGTTGAACTTCGGAACGATTGGATCATCCAGGCGATCGACGCCAGAGTGGCGACCCATGCGTGCTGGCGCGCCGGGAGCGCAGCCGGCTGACCGCCGAGCGTCACCGTCAGCACGACGTTGCCGGCGAGCGCCCGGTTTGCGCGGATGCCCGCCGCGAGGCCGGCGGCCAGCGCCGAGCCGACCAAGAACCCCCGGCGGCTTAGCGATCGCCCTTCACTTTCGCCCTCTGGCCTCATGCCAAATCCGGCCTGGCACGCCATCACCCAGGCCGGATCCGATCAATGTCAGCGTATGCTGTGGGCTCGAAGCTGATCTTGAGGGGGTCTTTGTGAAGCGCATCCGCATCTTGCTGCTGGTCGCAGGGTTTTCATTCCTCGCCGCGGCGTGCGCCCTGCAAGCCAGCGCTGCGAGTGCCGCCGCTGGGGGCCCGACGGTCCGGCTCGAGCAAACCGGCGTCGGGAAGATCCTCGTCGACCGCAGCGGATACACGCGATCGACCTTCTACGTCGGCGCTGAGGAGTTCGGCGGCCGCTGGTTGGCCGTCAACCGGCCCGGCAAGTCGGTCAACTAGCCGCGCTCGATGCTCCGCCTGATCGGCGTCGTGGCCTCGATTGGCTTGGCCGACTCGCTGAATCCGACCACGATCGCCCCGGCGCTGTACCTGGCCTCCGGCAGAGAACCGCGGCGTGGAGTGTTGCAGTTCACGCTCGGGGTCGCCGCGGTGTACATCCTCGGCGGAGCCGTGCTCGTCTACGGTCCAGGCCAACTGCTGCTATCGCTCGTGCCTCATCCGAGGCCCACCGTTCGATACGTACTCGAGATCCTGGCGGGAGTCGTGATGTTGGTCGGGGCCGGCGTCCTCTGGTACCACCGCGACAGGCTCGCCAAGCGGCAGCTCCCATCGCCGCCGGCGAGCGGCAAGTCAAGTCTGCTCGTAGGGGCGACGATCAGTGCGGTAGAGCTTCCCACCGCGTTCCCGTACTTCGCGGCGATCGCGGCGATCGTGGGTTCCGGACTGGGGCCCGGACATCGACTGATCGCGCTGCTGATCTACAACGTGTGCTTCGTGCTGCCGCTACTGCTGATCCTGCTGACGCTGATCGTCGCCGGCGATCAAGCGGAGCGGATCCTGAGAGCGGCACGAGATCTGCTGCAGAGTCACTGGCCGGCGATCCTAGCCGGCATCGCGCTGCTCGCCGGCGTGTTCGTGACGGTGCTCGGCGTTACCGGTCTGACGAGTGCCGGACACGGCCACATCGCCCGATTCTCGCGTCACCTCCGGCGCTTTGTGCACTGAGCGATGACGCCCGTCGCGCGGACGTCATCTGCGGCTGAGCGTCAGCGGGCGGGGCTCAACATCGCTTCGAGCGACGCGAAGTAAGCCTCAGCCGTATCTCGCCACTCCCCGTGGCGGGCATGGAACAGGTTGTGGGCGCGGGACCGCGGCCAACGGGCCGGGAGCATGCGCACGGGTAGATCCGGATCGAGAAACGGGAACTTGCGCCAGCGATGCACGAGCAGCGTCTGGGCTCGGAAAACGCTCTCGGGGGTCTTTGGCCGCAGGCGCCCGAAGCTCGAGGTGAAGTCGCGGTACTCGCTCGCGACCTGCTCCAGGTCCCATGCGTCAGCGACCAGTGCGCGAGGATCCCCGAGGTCGCCGACTTCGGCGCGGAACGATTGCAGCTCGGCAACCGAACCGTTTCCGGATAGGGATCGCAGATCGCTCTCGCGTTCGATGTGCGGCGAGATCCAGAGGCCACCGCCGAGCGACCCGAATCCGGCCCAGGCGAGCTGGGTGCGGGCTCGATGGCGCACGTCTCTGCGCTCCTCGGGCACCCGCAGCACCACCAACAGCCACTGTCCTTGCCATTCCCAGGGCTCGCCGAAGCTGTAGATTCGCTCCGCTCCAGTGCGCAGCATCTGAGCCGTGTCGTCGGTCAGGAAGACGCGCGAGCGGCGACCGTGGCGCTCGGCCCGCAGCCAACCGGCGCCCACGCTCCGCGCCAGAGCCTGACGCGCCGTGTGCTCCTTGTAGCCCAGGTTCTCCAGCGAGCTGACCAGCGTTTCCTGCCACACGCCGTCCCGGGCGGGCAGCACGTACTCTCCGAGAATCGTGAGGAGCGCGGACCGGGCCGCCGGCGCTCCAACCGATCGGCGACGCAACTGATCATTCACGGCCTCTGAGGGTACCGACCGGAACGCTCGCCACCCCGCGGTGAAGACGTTCGTGCGACGTCCGTCAGTCCACTGTGCCCCGAGCCCATCGGCTTCGCGCGCTGTTACCGTCTAGGACCGTGAGGTGGGTACCGATGCGGGGAATCATCGGCGTGATCGCCGGCGCCATCACGATCATGCTGTATGGATGCGGAAGCAGCTCGCACGCGGGAAGCGGCTCGGCTTCCCGCAGCGACACCACGAGTAGCGCAACCAGCGCGACGACGACCTCCGGTACCGCATCCGCCCGCACGATTCCGATCCCTGCCTTCGCGCTGCCCTCAAAGACAGCCGACTGCCACGGCGCCACCTCCGCCGGCGCGGGGGCGATGCGGATCCCGGTGCGGGTGGGCAAGGTCGGTCCCAATGTCGCAGTCCTCGTGAACGTCTGTATCGACGGCAAGGGCCCGTTTCCGTTCGTGGTCGACACGGGCGCCTCGAGCGTGACCATCGATGCCGGCTTGGCCGATCGGCTGGGGCTGCCGCGGGTGGGCAGCGTCGAGACATTCAGCGGTGCCGGCTGCACCGCCAGTGGGCAGGAACGCCGCCTCACTTCCTGGAGCGTGGCGGGGGTTGCACTTCGTCCCCAGACCGCCACGGGCGCAAGGGTGCCGGACTTCGGCGGTCCCGGTCAACCGGTCGGACTGATCGGCTCTGACGCCTGGGGTGCGTTCGGCGCTGTGCGAATCGACTTTCGCCACGGCGATCTGGTCGTTCCAGGCCGAGAAGGACAGCTGCCGCGCAAAGAGGCGGTGATCAAGAAGCCGGCGAGCTCACCGCTACCTTCCGTGCTCTTGACAGGCCGTCCCCAGATGATCGCGCCGATGGCGGTCGATGCCAGTCCCGGGCAAACTTTGCTCTTCGTCCAAGTGGCGTTCGGCTCGCACCCCGCGGCGGACTTCACTCCCGACACCGGCGCCTCGATTTCGGTGGTCGACTCGACCGTCGCCAAGCAGGCGAGGCTGGACCCCGCTGACGTCAAGGCGCGGCAAAACACCGTCTGCTCCGTCGTGACCGCCCCCGAGGTGCTCACGGGCTCATGGTCGATCGCAGGCGAGCCTCTGCACCCGCAGCCGATCGCCACGACCAGCCTGCTGACGTCCGGGCCTGCCGCGGGGCTCCTGGGATCAGACCAGATGAGCCGCTTCGGCTCGGTCCTATTTGATTACCGGGGAGCGCGGTTGGTGCTGGGTGCCGGGTGACCCACCTGACCACTCGCCGATGCGCCCCGCGCGCGTCGAGCGCCCGCTTGTACGTGGCGCTGCCCGACGGTCAGCCGAGCTCGACGGGCAAGGCCGGATCGCGGGTCCACTCGGATCCTCGAGGCGCTCTGCCAGCGTTGCGGGGTCCACCAGCGGCGGCAGCGAGAGGGGCACGGCTCAGCGACGGAGGTTATGTTGTGGGAGCGGTATGCGGGGCCGATATCGTTTCGCTGGAGGCAGATGGACGCCAACCAACATGCGCTCGCGGATGGTAACCGGACCGGCTCCGGGACGCGGCAGCCGGTCCGGTGGCAGGCGCGTCGGGAAGCCGGTCCACGATTAGGAGGGTTGATGGCTAGCGCTCGAGGAACCGAGGATCCGCAGGCGACTGGGACGAGGCGGAAGTTCTGGGGATGGGGGCTCGAGGACCAGGGGCTGACACCGGGTGAAGTGAGGGAGCTCGGCGAGACGTTCTCGGAACGTTTCGGACTTGATGGGGTCCGGATACAAGAGCCGCCGCAGATTGCCGAGCTGAAATTGCGTCCTGCGCGCGTGAGGGCGCCATCATCGCTCGAAGGGGCGATCAGCGACGATCCTTATGAACGGGCGCGCCACGCCTACGGCCGCTCGTTTCGAGATCTGGTGCGGGCGTTTCGCCGCGACTACGCCAACGCGCCCGACCTTGTCGCGTTTCCGCGCGACGAGCGGGAGCTGATCTCGATCCTCGAGTGGTGCGACCGAGATCGCGCTGCGGTGATTCCATTCGGTGGGGGATCGAGCGTCGTCGGGGGCGTGGAGCCCGACGTCGGCGAGAGTTATCGCGCAACGGTGAGCGTCGACCTAGAAAACCTTCAGGGGGTCCTCGACATCGATCGCGAGTCCCTCGCTGCACGGATCGGGGCGGGGACGCTCGGGCCGGCACTCGAGGCGCAGCTGAAGCCTCACGAGCTGACGCTGCGACACTTCCCACAGTCGTTTGAGTTCTCCACCCTGGGCGGATGGATCGCAACGCGCTCGGGCGGACACTTCGCGACGCTGCAGACCCATATCGATGAATTCGTCGAAGCGGTCCGGGTGGTGACGCCCCGTGGAGTGCTCGAGACCCGGCGCCTTCCCGCCTCCGGAGCGGGCCCCTCGGTGGAGCGTCTGTTCGAGGGTTCAGAAGGCACGCTTGGCGTGATAACCGAGGCATGGATGCGCGTGCAGCCGCGACCGCGGTTTCGCGCCGGCGCCTCTGTCTATTTCGCCGACTTCCCCGACGCGGTGGACGCGGCCCGCGAGCTCGCTCAGTCGGGCCTGTATCCCAGCAACTGCCGGCTGCTCGACCCGGATGAGGCGGTGTTGTCCGGAAGCAGCGATGGCTCGGAGTCGATTCTGGTACTTGGGTTCGAGTCCGCCGATCACGAGCTCGGAGCTTGGCTCGAGCGCGCGATCGACATCTGCCGATCTCGCAGCGGCGAACTGCGCGACGAACAAAGGCCAGACGCGGCGGCGATCTGGCGGTCGGCGTTCCTGCGAGGCCCGCATCTGCGCGACGCGTTTGCGCGGCTCGGACTAATCCATGAGACGTTCGAGACAGCCGTCACCTGGGATCGGTTCTCGGAGTTTCACGGGGGCGTGCTCGAGGCGGCCCGGCGCGCCATGCGCGAGGAGTGCGGGGGCGGCGCGATCTCTTGTCGCTTCGCCTACGTGTATCCGGACGGCCCGGCGCCGTACTACTCCGTCTACGCCCCGGGCCGCCCGGGCGAGGAGCTCGAGCAATGGGACGCGATCAAGCTCGCGGCTTCCGAGGCGATCCTCGCCCTCGGAGGGACGATCACCCATCACCACGCAGTCGGGCGCGATCAACGCCAGTGGTACCTGCGCGAGGCACCCGAGCTGTTCATCGGCGCCCTCGGAGCCGCCAAGACGGAGCTGGACCCCGGTGGGATCATGAACCCGGGGGTGCTGATGGCGCCGCCCGCCGCCGCCAATCACAACGATGAAGGAGTCGGACAATGACCTCAGCGACCGTGGATGCAGCGAGTCCTGGAGCTGTGCCCAGCAAGGTTTTTCGAACGGAGTTGAACCCGGTCGACTTCCTGTCCCGAGCGGCGTACATATATCCCGAGAAGGTCGCGCTGGTACACGGCGACCGCCGCTACACGTACCGTGAGCTCGCGCAGCGATCGTGGCGGCTCGCGAACGCCCTGAAGTCGGCGGGCCTGCAACAAGGAGATCGAGTCGCGGCGCTGCTGCTCAACTCGCCGCCGCTTCTAGAGGCGCACTTCGCGGTTCCGGCGGCCGGCGGCATCCTCGTCGCGGTCAACACACGCCTCTCCAGTGACGAGGTGGGATACATCCTGACTCACAGCGGAGCGAGCTATCTGCTGGTAGACGCGGAGCTGGAAGCGCTGCTCGAGCCGCTCGAGCTAGAGGGTGTCTCCGCGATTCGTTGCGAAGATACCGGCGCCCCAGGAGATCCGTACGAGGATTTTCTCGCCACGGCATCTGACCTGCAGCCCGAGAGCTTGCTCGAGGACGAGGAGCAGACGATCTCGATCAACTACACGTCAGGGACCACAGGGCGACCGAAGGGGGTGCAGTACACGTATCGAGGCGCCCACCTGAACGCATTGGCCGAGGTGATCCACACCGGCATGTCGATGGATTCGGTTTACCTATGGACGCTGCCGATGTTCCATTGCAACGGCTGGTGCTTCCCGTGGGCCGTCACCGCGGTCGCGGGAACTCACGTGACGATCCGCGCAGTTGATCCTCAGCGCGTCTGGGAGCTGATCGATGGCGAGGGGGTCACCCACTACAACGGCGCGCCGACCGTTCACTGGTCGGTGATCGATCATCCCAAGGCACACCGGCTGGAGCGGCCCGTGACCGCGACCGTGGCTGCCGCTCCCCCTTCCCCGACGCTGTTAGCGCGCATGAGCGAGCTGAACTTCCGGGTCGTGCACGTCTACGGCCTCACCGAGACCTACGGCCCGACGACGGTTGCCCCGGAGCAGGACACCTGGTCGGACCTCACGCTCGAGGAGCGGGCCACGCTCCTGTCCCGCCAGGGTCAGGCGTACATCTCCTCGGACCTGATCAGGGTCGTCGACGAGCAGATGCAAGACGTCCCGCGCGACGCGCAAACGATGGGCGAGGTGGTGATGCGCGGCAACAACGTGATGAGCGGCTACTTCGACGACGAACCAGCGACCGATAAGGCCTTCGCCGGCGGATGGTTTCACTCGGGCGATCTCGCCGTATGGCATCCCGACGGGAACATCGAGCTGCGCGACCGCAGCAAGGACATCATCATCTCGGGCGGCGAGAACATCTCGAGCATCGAGGTCCAGCAAACCCTGATGGCGCACCCTGACGTGGTGGACGCGGCCGTGATCGGGATTCCCGATGAGAAGTGGGGTGAGCGGCCGAAGGCGTTTGTGACACTGCGAGAGGGCGCGACACCGACCGGCGATGAGATCATCACGTTCTGCCGCGAGCACCTTGCCCATTACAAGTGCCCGGACGCGGTCGAGTTCGGCCCGCTGCCTAAGACCTCCACCGGCAAGGTGCAGAAGTTCGTGCTTCGCGAGCGGGAGTGGGCGGGGCGCGATAAGCGGATCGGCGCGGCTTGATCCGGCGGCGCGATGAGCGGATCGGCGCGGCTTGATCCGGCGGCGCGATAAGCGGATCGGCGCGGCTTGATCCGGCGGCGCCGAGCCGTCCCGCGGAGGTTCCACCCCGCGCGGCGGCGTTCGACCTGGACAACGTCCCAGTCACGCACCCGAAAACCCCAGTGGGACGTTTCCCCTCTGATGGAGGGGTCAACATCCCAATCGAGATTTCGGCAGCGACGAGTGGGACGTTTTCCAGGTTTCGTGGTGGGGGAGCGCGCGGCCCCGCCGGCCGCGGGCAGCGCGGTCGACTATTTACTGCTGCTGCTGCTGGTCGCCCTGATCCTGAGGCGCGTTGGGGTCCCCGCCCTGCTGCTGCTGGGACGGATCGCCTCCCTGCTGCTGCTGGGACGGATCGCCTCCCTGCTGCTGGCCACCACCGCTGTCGAGCTTGTTCTTGACCTCCTCCTCGCCCTTTTGCTCGATTTCCTGCTCAAAATTGGACATGTGTACTCCCCTTTGGAACGGACCAAGCTGTCAAGCGAACCCTACCCTGCTGCTCGCGAAGACAATCGGTGCGGGGAGCGAGTGGCTAGGCAGCTTCGGCGCGGACCGGAGCGGCGGCGAGAGCGAGTACCGCGTCTTGGCTCGTCGGTGCCGCCAGCACGCAGGTGCGCCCGAACCGCACGAGGGTCACGACGGCGAGACCGGATTGAGTCGAGAAGACGTGCAGGGGAACGCCGTCGAACACGACAGCCTTTGCATCGCGAGGCACTGGCACCGGCTTCCCGGAGAAGACGGTGTAGCTCAGCCGCCTCCCGTCGGGCAGGCGATAGAAGACCGTCAGCGCCTGGCGACCCCCGATGCGATCGATCCGCGTCCCCGCGGGCAGCACCGCAAACCGCGAGTAATTCGGATAAGTCACCCCGCCGTATGAGACGTCGAGCAACTTCGCGCTCTTTGCCACCGGAGCAGAACCGGTCGACGGGGCGAAAGCCAGCTTCGCGGCACCGGGGATACTGGGCGAGTTGCCACCGCTACCGATTCCGATGACCACGATCGCCACGACCGCACACAAGGCCACGACTGCAGCCCCGGCGACCGCAGGCTGCCACCTTGGAAGCGCCCCGAACCACCCTGCCGGCGAGCGGCGTTGTAATTGATCGGCGAGCTCGACTCGGTCCTTGATCGCTTGCAGCAAGCGGTCAGGGGGGGCCGGTCCGCCGCCGCGCAGCGCATCGGCGACGCGTCGCTCTGAGGCGACCTGGCGCTTGACCTCAGGCTGTTGACTGGCCCACTCGTCGACCGCTGGGCGTTCGGTGTCGCTCAACGACTCGTCGACAAGCCGGGTGATCGCTCGTGCCTCCTCTTCTTCGGATTTCGGGGTGAATCGCATGGTGTCGTCCCATCATAGGAGAGCGGCCTAACCGGATGGCGTGCCTCACCAGCGGCGGGGATGATTCGCCCGCGGCTCGCCACGAGGAGGTCACGGCGGCCGCGGGCAAATGAGAGCGGAGCTGGGGTCTAGTGCTCAACGGAACGGTGGTCTGGTGGTCGTGGGCAGGTTCAGTGCGGTGCAAGGGTGTTGACGAACGAGGGGTTCGGCGTGTGCTGCTTGACGCTGTTGAAGTCGTAGAAAGCGCCGGGGGTTGCTCCGCGCGCACCAAAGCCGACGCCGGCAGCCTCGAAGCTCTTGATCGCCCCCTGGGCTCCGGTAAAGCCGGTGGTGCCATGGCCGGGACCGTCTGCCCGGTCGACCTGGTTGTACTTCATGAATGCGCGGTCGTTCGGCTGCAGGCCCAGGGCCTGGCGGGCGAGTGCCCGATGAACGCCCTCGTTTCCAACCAGCTCCGCGCCGGCGCGCGCGAGGTCGATCAATCCATTCTCCGCCCATACGGTCGTCGCAACGAGGTACAGGTTGATGCAGATCTGCTCCCCTACGACCAGCGTCGTGAACAGGGATGTGGGGCTCGCGAATACCGCGTCCGGGATCCAGACGCGATCGGTCGAGGCGCGCCCTCCGAACTCCCGGGTGAGGACGTTGTAGTGGTCGAGCTCCTCTCGCGATGCGGCTCCGACCGTATCGACCGCAGCCTGAGGCAGGGTGAGCTTCTGCAGCGCGGTGGTGGTAACGACCGTTGTCAGCACCTCGACCGTGGCGGCGACATTGAGCACCTCCTGCGTGCGCCCCGCGTAGTGCCGTCCTCCCCGCGCCGCTGCGCCCGGAGCCGTGGCGAGCGCGACTCCGACTGCGCCCGCACTGCCCGCGAGCAGCAGCTCACGGCGCGAGCGGCCTCGGCTGCCGCGCTCGCCGCACCCCGGATCGGCGCCGATCGCCTCGATCTTGTCGGTCATTGATGGGCCTCCTTCGCTGGTTGGGTTCGCCCTCTGCTTAAGCAGACGCTGTTTGGCTCCCCGGCATTCCATCTGAGCGCGGACTTTGTTGGCGCCGAGGCGATCGCGCCAACCCCGAGCTCGCCCCTGCCGGCGGCGCTCAGCGCCGCCATGTCCGGAACGTGGGAGCGGCCGATTGCTCCTGAGGCCACAAAAATTTCGAACGGATGGAATGCGCCGGGCGCAGCCTGCGTCTTATGTCGGTATTGGGCAAATCGCGGCGGCAGGCCTAACCGCCCTGGGCAGACCGTCTGTCGCCGTTCATTAACTAACAGTCACTTAAGGAGGAGAACTCGTGTCTCTTACAAGCATCCCTGCGCACGACGATATGGCGCCCGTCGCCTCGAGCCGTCGCCGTCGGCTGGTCTCGCGGGCCCGGCGCCTGGCGCTGGCCGGCACGGTGTCGGCGCTTGGTATCGGCGCGGTCGCGGGTCCCGCGGTCGCTTCGAACTACTACGGTAACACCACTCATTACCAGTTCCGAACACTGAATAACAAGAAGGACCTGACGTTCAACCAGCTGCTCGGGATCAACAAGTACGGCGTCATCGCGGGTTACTTCGGCTCAGGGGCCCAAGGTCATCCGAATAAGGGGTATCTGCTCAGCCGGCCGTACGGTCAGCGAAACTATCGCAGCGAGAATGTCCGCGGATCGACACAGACGCAAGTCACCGGCCTGAACGACCGCGGCGTGACGGTCGGGTTCTGGTCAGACATGAACACCGCGAACCAGATGAACGACAACTTCGGGTTCTACTCGCTAGACGGGCGTCACTTCCACACGGTGACCTTCCCCACGACCGATAACTCGACTCCCCCAGTCAATCAGCTACTGGGTGTCAACAATCATGACATCGCGGTCGGCTTCTACAACGACGCCGCTGGTAACAGTCACGGTTATACCTATAACATCTCGACACGCCGCTTCCATGAGATCACGATCGCAGGGGCGAGTAGCGTGACAGGAGCCGCGATCAACAACCACAACGACATCGCCGGCTTCGAGACGAACTCAGCGAACGTCGTGAGCGCCTTTCTGCTCAGCCACAACGGTTCTCTGACCTCCCTGACGGTGCCGGGGGCGACGATGACCCAAGCTCTCGGCCTCAACGACAACGGCGAGGTCGTGGGCGTCTACACGGTGGGCAGCGGCGACAACGCGATGATGCATGGGTTCATTTGGACGCGCGGCGGTGGCTTCCACACGGTCGACGATCCGGCCGGCGTCGGAACGACCACGGTCAACGGAGTCAACGACCAGGGCAAGCTGGTCGGATTCTACGTCGACAGCAAGGGCAACACCGACGGCATGCTCGCCACACCCGGCTACTAGCCAAGCGACGGGGCAGGGCGAGTGAGACTGGGCCGTCCGAAAGGGCGGCCCAGTTTTTGTCCGGACAGCCGCCGGCACTGGGGAGGCGGCCACCTTGCCCGCCACCAGCTTACCTGCCACCAGCTTGCCGGCCACCAGCCTGCCCGCCACCGGCTTGCGCGCCATCAGCGGGACACGCTCAGTTCGGCAGCTGCGCTGCAAGCTGACCGCGGCCACGGTGGAGGCGGCTCATGATCGTTCCTTCTCGGGTCTTCAGCGCTCGCGCAGCGTCCTTGTACGAGAGCCCGAGCACGTCGACGGCGACCACCGCCTCGCGGAGCGGCTGCGAGAGATCCCGAAGCGCGTCATACAACGCGCGAGTGTCCAACGTATCGGCGATCGCGTCGTGCTGAGCACGGAGCGCATCGAGCTCCTCCTCGCCGCCGATGTACGTGACCGGCTTGCTGGTGCGCTTGGAGCTGATCCAGGTGTTGCGCAGAACCCGCAGCAGATACGCGAGATCCTGCTCGCGCCGCAGAAAGCGCGGGCGACGCAGAACGCGCTCATAGGTGTCCTGGACGAGATCCTCGGCCTCTTCGCGCGAGCCGCAGAGGCCATACGCGGCCCGGTAGAGGCGCTGCACATGGTTGGCGAGCGACTCAGGATCGAGACGGCGCTCGGCCGGAGCGGATTCGCCGGACGCCTGTGATGCCGGAGCGCCCGCAGTTCCCCGGCGAGGCTTCGAACCTCCGAACGTCACACGCGCCTCAGGCGAGCTTTCAGGCTCAGCAGGCTCATTTCAGGACACATGCGTCCGTTCGCGGTGGTTCCGAAGCTCTTGCTGCAGCTGCCGACGCAGAGAAGCGTGGGGAAAACTCTAGCATCAGATCAATTGTGCACAAGGTTATGCTGTAGCAGCTTATTGTGTACAATACTCCTATGGCGAACGACCCTCTCCCCGATCGGCCCCCGCAGACTGGATCGCTGTTACTAGACGAACAGCTTTGCTTCGCTTTGTACGCAGCATCGAGAGCGGTCACGCAGTTATACCGTCCGCTGCTCGACGACTTGGGGCTGACATACCCCCAGTATCTGGCGATGCTGGTGCTATGGGAGCGCGACGGAGCAACGATCGGCGACCTCGCCAACGCGTTGGAGCTCGATCACGGCACCCTTTCCCCGCTGGTGAAACGGCTCGAAGCGGCGGCGCTGGTCCAGCGACAACGGCGCGCCGATGACGAGCGCGTCGTCGATGTCGTGCTTACCACAGCGGGGCGTGCACTCCAGCAGCGCGCGGCTGCGGTCCCGCAAGTCATCGTGGACGCCTACGGCATCGGGCCGCAAGAGTTCGATGAGCTACGTGCGAGGCTCCGCGGGCTGACGAAATCCGTCGCCGCCGCGAGCGAGAACCTCGCCGAGAGCCCCGCTCCTCGTCTCAGCCCGATCCCGGCTGGTCCTGCTTCTACCGGACCTGCTCACGATATGCGTCGGTGAGAGAGCGCGCACCGACGGTATCCGGCCGCGATGTCCGGGGCGTGCTCGCTCCGGCAGCGCGGCGCTGGTGCCCACCGGTCGACCAGTACACGGCGGCTCAGTGTGAGTCGTGGAATATCACGCCGAGCGCGAGCCGCTCGCCCGCGGTGACCGTGCTGACCCCGTGACGCAGGCGGGCGCGGTGATAGCCATGCCTGCCCCGGTTGGGCCGCTCTCTGGTCGGGAAGATCAGAAACGCTCCTTGCTGTGGGCGCAGCACGTGGGCGCGGCTCTGGGCACGCGGGCGCTGCTCGAGCAGCACGAACTCTCCCCCGCTGTATCGCTCCTCAGACGAGAGCACGGTCACTATCTGGAACGGGAAGTACACCTCGCCGTAGAGATCCTGGTGCAGTGCGTTCCAGTCGCCCTCGCGGTAGCGCAGGATGAGTGGAGTCGGCCGCTCCTGGCCGGCCTCGCGGCAGCGCTGCAGTAGTTCCTCGTGCGTCGCCGGAAACCGGGGATTGACGCCGGACAGCCGCTCCGCCCATGCATTGGCGACCGGCGCCAGGTGCTCGTAGAAGGCCCCCCGAGCGCCCGCTACCAGCGGCGGCAGCGGATATGCGAAATAGCGATAGCGACCGTCGCCGAAACGGTGGCGAGCCATCTCGATCGTCGACCGAAATCCGTCCTCGTCAAACAGCCCCACCAGCGCTTCGCACTCCTCGGCTGTGAACACCGGTGGGGTGAGCGCGAATCCACGCTCGTCGAGGTCCCAGCCGAGCGCATCCCAGTGGAGGCTGTGTACGCGCTCGGCGACCGTCGCGATCTCGGTGATGGTGCTCATGACCCGTGCTCCTTGTCGATCGTCGTCGTGGCTAGAACGGGCCAGGGCAGGCGAATGTGAGATTGGCGGGGGCGATCGCGTGTCCGCGCCGCGCAGCTGGGCGGTGTCTGTCTCCCCGGCGGCGGGAGCCGGATCAGATTGCGGCCGCATGAGGTCGTCTTGGAACCTGGGCAACGTCCCAGTGGAGCCACCGTTTACGGCGGCTGGGGCGTTGACCTTGTAGTAGAAGGGAACAGACCACTCGAGTTTCGGACCGCGTGGAGTGGGACGTTTCCGGAGTGGTTTTCGCTCGCCCACTCGGGAAGGCTCCCCGCTCGCCCACCCGGGAGACTCCCCGCCCACCCCGGACAACCGTCACCACTAGGTTGCCAGCCGGCCGGCTATCGGTAGACCTGAATCGACCCGATGAGCCGAGTGAAGTTGCCCGCGAGATCGGTCGCGGTCAGGTGAACCACGTAGATGCCGGTGTGGGTGGGTTTGGGAACGGCGAACGCGTGGCTGCCGTAGCTGAATGGTGCGCTGGTCAGGAAGGTGCTCTGGCCGTTGTGCAGTAGCGTGATCCCGACCCGCGAGATCTTCGAGAGGGCGAAGTGGACCACGCCTGGACGGCCTAGACGCAGACTGGCAGTGAGCAGTCTCAAGGAGGGCGGGATCTTCAGGTAGCTGGTGAAATGGCTGCCGGTCACGCAGTAGACGGAGGCGTCGGTGCGTGTGCACAGTTGCTGCAGGAACCCGGTGACCAGCGTGTGATAGCTGAGCGTGTCCTCGACGCCCGGTTGGTAAAGCGACCAGGCGCCGGTGTCGTAACGGGGCACCTCGGCGCGCGCTTCGGCATCGCCCGCCGCGAACAGTCGCGCCGCCGTCTGGCTGCCGCTGACGTGAGCGAAGTCGTAGAGGCCGATCAGGGATTGCAGGAAGCCGTTGATGACGGCGGCACCCGGTGCGAACGAGTACAGCAGGTACCGCGCGCCAAGCCGCGTTCTCACCCCGACGCCGACCGGTGGCGCTACCCCGAAGACGGGCAACGCGCGCTGCGCCAGGGCCAGGTATGAGCTGTTCCCGGAAGCCTGAGATGCGCGCGTGAGGGCGTCAAGCGCGGTGCCCTGAGACATGGCACTCGTCCACGGCGGCACGCCGCCGTCGAAGTGGAAGTAGTACTCCCAGGCCAGGCCGCCGGCGCGGTTGGCGGCCAACGGGATCAGCTCGGCGAGCAGCCCGAGCTCTTGGGAGTAGTAGTTCGGCCCCGCCGTGTAGAGCCCATTCGCCTTTCCGAAGCTGCCGAGCTCCTGGAGCTGGATTCCCTGGCCTGGGTAGTACTCCCAGACCAGCTGCGAGCCGGAGAACTCCACCCGTTGTCCGTAGCCGAGCAGCGGTCCCGTCGTCCACCACTGGCGATTGCGGTCAAGCGTGAGGAACAGCGCGGGCAGCCTGGAGGCGGTCAGCGCGCCCCCGGCGGCGATCTCGTGGAGATTCTCGATCACCGCTTCGAGCTCCCCGGCGCGAGTGCCGCGAAGGCGCCCCAGAGCGTTCTGCGCGGCGTTGAGACTGGCGCTATAGCGCCGGTACTCGGCCGCGTTTATCTGGTTGCCACGCAGCAGTCGCGACAGCGCGGAGCGGACGTTCGCGCCTGGATCGGGAGCGCGCTTGCTCGCGCCCGCGACGGGACCGCCAGCGCCGGCGCTCGGCTGTGGCGTCAGCGCGGGGCCGGTGAGAAACGGATCATTGGTGACCTTGGCGCCATGCGCCCCGAACACGACCACCCGAGCAGCCAGCGCCACACTCGGGCCGCCGGCAAGCGCGCACACTCCGACGATCACGCACGCCAGCCAGCCGCGGGCCGTCCGGCAGCTCAGCCGGTAAGGCGAAGCGCGCCCCTGGGTCGCTCTCCCGCAGAACAAGTGAGGTGACTTTAGCCGCTGCCGCTCCCACCTGCGAGCCGTCGGTGCCGCCGCTCCCACCTGCGAGCCGACACGGCCGCGCTCCCACTTGCGAGCCGCCACCGCCGCTCCCACCTGCTGGCGCTCGAACCGCGCCTCAAGAGAGGGCGGCGCCGGACGCCGGTACCGGCAGGCCCGCGAGGAGCTCCTCCGTGGGAGCTTCGAGTAGGGCTCCACGGTCGGTTTCACCCGCGTCTGAGGCCTTGACGATGTCGATCGCGATCGAGCGAACCTGACCGGCGATCTCGTGCAGGGCGATGTCCGGACAGCGGGCCGCGACCGCGGTGGCGCGACCTGCCGCCTCGAGCGCGATTCGCAGCACGTCGCCGCTGCGCCAGGGCTCCTGAAACTGGGCGGGCAGCTCCCACACCGCCAGGCCAAGGTCGCGGATCGCGTCCCCCAGTTCGGTTTGCGAAGGGCGACCGCTGCGGACGTAATGCAGGACGTGTCGGGCCAGCACCTGGGTGTTCCGGACCGCGAACTCGGCGCGGTCGACGGTGCGCGCATAGCCCTCGAACTCCGGACGGGCCGGCCGGCGCAGCGGTGCCCAGCGGGTCGTGTCGGCTCCTACCAGGACCGCGTGGCGCAGCTCGCCGACACGGGCCTCGACTCGATCTGCAGCCCGCACCGCCGCCTCGGCGCGGCGCACGTCGCCGGTCGCGAGCGCCGCCGCCGAATCGCGCAAGACACCTCCGAGCTCGCCGAAGACGGCGCTCACGGCGCGGGCAACCGCCAGCACCGGATCAGGCGGGAAAACGAGCGAGTGCACGACCAGCGCCACGCCGCCGCCGATCAGCACCTCGAGCAGACGCACTCCAGCCGTCGAGTGAGCCAGCGACGCGACGAGAATTGCGGACACCGCGGATTCGGTCACCAGCAGCTCGCCTCCTCCGAGGATCGTGGCCGCCACCATCGCCGCCACGACCAGCAATCCGATTTGCGGCAAGCCGCTACCGATCGCCCGCATCAGCAGGTCCGCCACCACAATCCCGAGCATCACTCCGCAGACCAGCTGCACGGCCCGTTCGCGTCGTTCCCCGAAGGTCGCGCCAAGCGAGATCACAGCTGCGATCGAGGCGAACACGGGGCGCTGCTCGGCGCCGACCAGCACGGCCAGATACCACGCCACGACCGCGGCCACGGCCGTCTGTGCGATTGGCCACAAGTGGCCGCTCAGCCGCTCGCGGGCGACCGTGATCGGTCTTTTGCTCATACCGAGAGCAAAACCGCACGCGGGCCTTCGTTACACCCAGGAAAATCGGGTCGCGGCTCCGCAGTCGCATCTAGGGTGCTTGATTACCCCCATGCGCGGGACGTCCCGCCGCTGAGCGCACTGCGAGTATTAGCGCGTGACTCCGCCGGCGCTGCATGATTTCTTCGTGGCCGCAGCCAGCGTGGCGGGAGCGCTGATCGGGCTGTTGTTCGTCGCGATCTCGGTCGCTCACGAGCGGCTGACCGCGGACGATGCCGAGCACAGTCACCGCCTGCGGGCCTCGGCCGCGCTGACCTCGTTTACGAATGCGCTGGCGATTTCGCTGTTCGCGCTGATTCCCGGGGTCTCGCTCGGCGTGACCGCGCTCGTCGTCGGGCTGGTGGGGCTTTTGTTCGTCGCGGCGTCACTGGTGTCGCTCGTCCGTGTCCACAGCTACCAACCGCAGGCACCGCGGGATGCGTTGTTCTTGATCGGGCTGGTGGTCACGACGGCGCTGGAGGTGGTGTACGGCCGCAACCTGCTTGCGCGATCTCACGACACGCATTCGAGCGACGCGATTGCGGTGCTCGTGGTCGTCTCCTTCCTGATCGGCGTCGCCCGATCGTGGGAGCTGATCGGGGGACCATCGATCGGTTTGGCCAGCGAGGTCGCCGCGGTTCTGCGCCAGCGACGTGAGAACAATCAGGGCGGAGGCGACGAGGCCGGGGAGTAGGCAATCCCGCGGCGAGCCTGCCGAGACCCCGCGGCGAGCCTGCCGAGACCCCGCGGCGAGCCTGCCGAGACCCCGCGGCGAGCCTGCCGAGACCCGCCGAGGCGCTCATCGAGTAGCCTGGAACAGGTGGATCCCGATCGCGCCCGCGAACTACTTGCACAGGAGCGAGCGCGCGTGCAAGACCAGCTTGCTGCGCTGCAGGGCGAGGGCCCGCTCGAGGCTTCCGATCGCGTGGAGCCAGGCGATTTCGACTCCGAGGACCTCTTTCAGGACGAGTTGAATCAAGGGTTGGCGGAGGACCTCCGCCGCCAGCTTGCCGCGATCGAGCGCGCGGAGTCGCGGCTGGAAGCGGGCAGGTATGGGCTATCGGTCGAGAGCGGCAAGCCGATCCCCGACGCTCGTCTGGAGGCGCTGCCGACAGCGGAGCGCACCTTGGAGGAGCAGGAGCGGCTTGGCGGATGAGGACGGGCAGGAGCCCTTGGCGGCTAGGCGGGTGAGGATCGGCAGAAGCCCCCTGGCGGCTGAGGATCGGAGCTGACAACGATCCGATCCGGCGATGGAGAGGAGCCTTCGATGATCGAGCCTTACCAGGCCGTAGGCCTGATTCAGACGATGCGCGGAATTCGCCGTCGTGAGGAGATCAGCTGGAATCTCGAGCACATCTCACACATGGTCAAGGCGGCATCGTGGCTTTCGAGTATGGATCTCCCGGTGAGGCTGATCTGCCTCCCCGAAGGCGGACTGCAGGGGTTCACCGACGAAGTCCTCGATCTCGATCACGAGACATATGCGCGCGAGTGCGCGATCGACATCCCCGGCCCGGAGACCGCCTACCTCGGCCGGCTGGCGAGACAGTGGAGCGCGTATGTGATCGCGCAGGCTAAGGCGCGCCATCCCGAGTTTCCGGGACGTTTCTTCAACGTCGGGTTCGTGATCGAACCCGAGGACGGAACGGTGATCCTCCGGCACTACAAGCTGGTGCCGCTGCTTCCCGTAGAGCACTCGATAACCCCCCACAACGTGTGGGACAGATGGGTCGAGTTGTACGGACGCGATCTGAACGCGTTCTATCCGGTGGCGGAAACGGAACTCGGACGGATCGGGATCATGATGGCCAACGAGGCGTCATACCCCGAGAATGCGCGTGGCCTGGCGATGAACGGCTGTGAGGTCGCCTACCGAGGGCCGTATCCGGCGCCTGGGGTGATGAGCGGGATGTTCTCGGTCCAGAACCGCGCCCGGGCGCTCGACAACAACATGTATGTGATTGGCGTCAACCTCGGCACCTATTACCTCGACAAAGACTCGACGATCCCGATCGACACCTTCTCCGGCGGCTCGCAGATCATCGATTACCGCGGTCAGATCGTGACCGAGGTGCCCCATGGCGCCGGCTCGACATGGATCGCGGGAACGATCGACATCGAAGCGCTCCGGCATTTCCGGGAAGCAGCTCAGTGGGACAACTGGATGAAGGACCTCACGACCGAGCAGTACCAGCTGATCTACGAGGATCCGATTTATCCGAAGAACCTGTACCTCGAAAGCACCCCGCCCCGACACGCCGAATATCGCGAGCAGGTGACGCGCAAGCAGGTTGAGCTCCTGCAGGAACGTGGGGTCTGGGCTCCGTCCGCGCACTCGCGCGCCGCGAATGCCGCTCGCTCGCCCGGCTAGTCGCAGCGGCGCTGCTGTCGTTCCGGGACGCGTGGAGATGGGTGATACTGCGGCCGTGCTCGCGGGCCCTGCCGAGATCCCGCTGTCGAAGCTGGTTGGTGCGCTGTCATATGCGCTTGACATGGCCGAGGGGGAGCGACCCGGCCACGCGACGCGTTCTTGCCTCATCTCAATGCGCGTGGCAGAGGAGTTGCGCCTCGATCGCGATGCGCGATCGGACCTGTTCTATGCGGCGTTGCTCAAGGACGCGGGATGCTCCGCGAACTCGGCGCGAATGGCGGCGTTGTTCGGTGCCGATGATCAGACCGCGAAGCGGACATCGAAGCGCGTCGACTGGGCACGCCCGCTATTTGCCTTCCTGTGGGCGGTGCGGACCGTTGCCCCCGGCGGATCGCTGGGCGACCGCGCCGAGCGGCTGCTGGCGGTCCGCGATGAAGGCAAGGTCACGCAGTCGCTGATGCAGGCGCGCTGCGACCGGGGGGCAGAGATTGCGCTGATGCTCGGGTTCTCGCGCGCGACGGCGGAGGCGATCCGGACGCTCGATGAGCACTGGAACGGACGCGGCCAGCCGCGCGGCCTGCGCGAAGAGGAGATTCCGCTGGCCGGCCGGATCATCTGCCTGGCGCAGACCCTGGAGGTGTTCCACGGGGCGCGCGGGGTCAAGGCCGCATATCGAATGGCCCGCAGACGCAGCGGGCACTGGTTCGATCCCACGCTGGTCGAGGCGATCGCCGGCTTCCGGCGGGACGCCGACTTCTGGGCATCGCTGTCCACGCCCGACTTGTCGGCGGTCGAACCGCCCGACCGGCTGCTCACCGCCGACGAGAACCGGCTCGATCAGATCGCCGACGCGTTCGCTCAGGTGATCGACGCAAAGTCGCCGTGGACTCGCCGACATTCCGTCCGCGTCTGCGCCGTCGCTACCAACATCGCCGTGCTGCTCGGGCTGGATGGCACGGCGGTGCGCGACCTGGGTCGGGCGGCACAGCTCCACGACATCGGCAAGCTCGCGATCTCCAACCGCATCCTGGACAAGCCCGAGCGGCTGACGGACGCGGAATTCGCCAAGATCAAAGAGCATCCGATGTTGACCCAGCGGATCCTCGAGCGCGTTCCGGGATTCTCGGAGCTGGCCTCGCTGGCCGGCGCGCACCATGAGCGACTCGACGGTCAGGGCTATCCTCGAGGCCTGGCCGCGGACGAGCTGACGATGCCGATGCGGATCCTTGCCGTCGCCGACGTCTACGACGCGCTGACCGCCGAGCGCCCGTACCGCTCCGCGTACCGGCCCGAGCACGCGCTCGAGATCATGCGAACCGAGGTGCCGCGGCGCCTGGACCACGACGCGTTTGTCACGCTCGAAGCGATGGTCGAGAAACGCGAGGACGGTCCTGAGCTCGCCGCATCGCTGGACGAAGAGTGACTGCCCACGCGGACCGGCGCTGATAGCCGGCTGCTAGTCAGGGCGACGTCGGACAGAGTTCGCGCCGTAACGCTCCTCCACTATCAGGGTTTGTCTGCCTGCCACTGGCTTCGCCCTGACTAGCGTTGCGCACCGTCATACCCCGATCGGGCGTCCGGCTATCGCTTGCTTGGAAGCGAGCGGGCGTACGCGACCCCGCGCGCGACCCATCGCTCGAGCTGGCGCTTGCTGCGCACGCCCTCCACATCGATCCGTAGCCACCCCTGCATCGGGCGGCCTCGCATTTCGAACGGCCCTGCGTACGGTTTGCGCGACAGCGCGTCGCTCTGCTCGGGATCCACTCGCAACAACAGTCCGCCTTGGTGACTAGCGGCCACCGACATTTTGCCGTCGATCAGGAATGCCAGGCCGCCGAACATGCGCTTTTCGGTGACTCCCGGCTCGCTCGCAATCAGCTCGCGAACGCGGTTCGCGAGGTCTTCGTCGTAGCCCATCGCCGGATTATGGCGTTCCCCAACCTGTAGTCGAGCGGGGTCCCGGCAGTCAGCGGCGATCGCCGGGGTCACCAAAGCTCCCCGTCTCGCCAGTCACAAACGAGCTCCGCGCAGAGATGCAGCCGGGTACTAACGGGCAGCACGTAGATCGATCCGTCTTCCTCCGGGGTCCGCTTGATCCCGTTCGGCGTCAGCGCCGACGTGGGCCCCTGCCAACGCCTCCACCCGCGAGCCTCGTAGAGCAGAGCGCCCTCGTCGCTGGCGCCCAGCGCGCCCAGCTCATACGCGCCGCGGATCACTTGCTCGAGCAGCTCCATGGTCGCGCTCCCGTGTCCCCGCCGGCGACGGTCGGCGCGCACCGCGACACCCTCCACATAGCCCGCTCGCAGCGCGCGGCCACCGTGCAGCAGTCTGCGCGCGACCACGGAAGCATGCGCGATCAGCTCGCCGTCTTCCCAGACCAAGGCATGGATCCCACCCAAGCCGTGATCCCAGTCCTCGTCGGTCATCTCATCCGCAAACACGTCGTCGAGCAAGGCACGCGCCGTCCGCAGGGTGGCGGGGTCGAGGTCAGCCGTGTGCACCGCGCAGATCTCAATCATCCCGCCGGATCGTCGCATCCGGCGGATCGAGACGCGAGCGCAGCCGGCGAATCGAGGCCGCCGACGTAAGATTCCCCTGTGACAGCCGAGCAGACCGGCTCATGGTTCCCGGTTCCGGACGAGGACGACCTCCCCTCCGAGCTGCGGAGCCTGTTCGCGAAGGCGCGCGAGCGACTGGGGTTTGTGCCGAACGTATTTCGCGTCTACGCCTTCAGGCCCGAGCGCCTCAGCGCCTGGTTTGCGCACTACCGCCAGCTCCACCAGCCCACCGAGGGCCTCAGCGCCGCGGACCGAGAGATGATCGCGGTGGTCGTCAGCGCGGCCAACGGCTGCCTGTACTGTCTGGTCGCCCACGGGGCGGCCTTGCGCGAGGAGCTCGGTGATCCCGTCCTCGGCGAGCGCATCTCGTACGACTGGCGCCGGGCGGAGCTCGGTCCACGCCAGCGCGCCATCTGCGCCTACGTCGAGAAGCTGACGCGCAATCCTCGCGAGGTCACGCGCCAGGATCTCCAGACGCTGCTCGACGTCGGCCTGTCGTTCGAGGAGGCGTGGGATGTGGCGGAGATCAGCGCGATGTACAACCTCACCAATCGCATGGCGATGGCCACGAACATGCTGCCCAACGCGCATTACAGCGGCGCGGGCCGTCCCGGCGGGGATCCCTCCCCGGGGGTCGAGCACTCCGCTAGTCCAGCTCGCTGAGCAGGTCGCCGACGGAGTCGACGATTCGGGAAGCGCGGTAGGGAAACCGCTCGACGTGCTCGCGGGGGGTCGAGCCGGTGAGGACAAGAACTGTTTCCACGCCGGCTTCAAGCCCAGCGACGATATCTGTGTCCATCCGGTCTCCGATCATCGCCGTGGTTTCGGAGTGGGCGCCGATCGCGTTGAGCGCCGAACGCATCATCAGCGGATTCGGCTTGCCGACGAAGTAAGGCGTGACGCCGGTTGCGCGGCTGATCAGCGCAGCGACCGATCCGGTCGCCGGTAGCGGGCCGTCGACGCTCGGCCCGGTCGCGTCGGGATTGGTGGCGATGAACCGCGCTCCCTCGTCGACGAGCCGGATCGCCTGCGTGATCCGTTCGAAGGAGTATGTCCGCGTCTCACCGAGCACCACGTAGTCCGGTGAGCGTTCGGTGAGGATGTAACCGGCCGAGTGCAGGGCGGTCGTCAGCCCCGCTTCGCCGATGACATAGGCGGTGCCTCCTGGACGTTGATCCTCGAGAAACCGAGCGGTAGCGAGCGCCGAGGTCCAGATCGACTCCTCGGGGACGTCGATCCCGCTGGTCCTCAGCCTGGCCGCTAGGTCGCGGCGGGTGTAAATCGAGTTGTTAGTCAGCACCAGGAACGGTATTTGCCGCTCCCGCAGGCGGCCGATGAACGCCTCAGCACCGGGAATCGGGTACTCCTCGCGGACCAGCACGCCATCCATGTCCATTAACCATGAGCAGATCCCGCCGCGGGTCACGATCGCGAATGATTGCGCGCCGGGCCGACTCAGGGGTCTCCGCGGCCGGGGATTCGGCGCGACAGTGAGCGAAGGCGCATCTTGAAGAGCCGCCACCCGAGCGCCGCACCCGCCAGTCGCCGAGGCTGCGCCGCTTCTCCCGTAATCAACGTCCGCTCGACGCATTTCCCGAACTCGGCGAACAGCTGCCGGCTGACGTCTCCGGCAAGCGAGCGGCCAAACTGCGCGGCGCGGCCGCTCAGATACAGCTTCGCCTCAGCGGCCAGCGACGTCCCGCCCGAGCCGGCGGCGTCCGCGCGGAGTACTACATCAGCCTGCACCCCGCTGCCCGAGGCGTCGCGACCGGAGGCCACCGCGCGCAGTCTTCTTCGTTCGGCGTCGCGCTCCAGGACTCGCGCCCCGCCGGCGAAATCGAGCCGCATCGGCCCGAGGTGCACGCGCACATGTCCGGAGTAGGTGTCCTGCGCCTCTTCACTGTCGAGCTCGACCCCTGGCATACAGCGGCTCATCGACTTGAAATCGCTGAGCAGCTTCCAGGTCTCTTCGGGAGCGGGCGAGATCGTCGTCGTGACCTCGATCGCCTCGTTGGGCCGGCCCTGTGGAATCGCCAGCTCCGAGCTCTGCCGGGCGGCCGCGGTGGCCGGCGGCTCGGAGCTGGCGACCGCGAGCGCGTGCTCTTCCCCGGACGGCGGCACCGAGCGGAGCACGGTGATCGGCACGCCCAGGCGCTTCGGCGGCGGCACGCCTCGAGGATGGGCCGCGGCGACCTCTCTCACCGCCTCGACGATGCCGGCGTAGCCGGTGCAGCGACAGAGAACGCCCGATAGCTGCTCGCGCAGGTAGCGCTCATCGTCGAGGCCGGCGTTGCCATCGCGCAGCAGCTCGTAGGCGCTGATCAAGAACCCAGGCGTGCAGAAGCCACACTGGAGACCGTGCCGGTGGCGGAATGCCTGTTGTAGCGGATGCATGTCGTCGACCGTGCCGAGCGCCTCGACGGTCGTGATCTCGGCGCCGTCCGCCTGGACGCAGAAGAGCAGGCACGAGCGCGCGGCGGCGCCGTCGACCAGCACCGTGCAGGCGCCGCACACGCCGTGCTCGCACCCGAGATGCGTGCCGGTGAGCCCGAGGCGGTGTCGCAAGGCATCGGCGAGCGTCAGTCGCGGCTCGACTTCGAGTGTCACTTCAGTGCCGTTGACCGTCAGCGTCACCTCGTTCATCGCCCGCTGCCTGAGGACGCGCCGCTGAGCGCGCGAGCGAGGCACCGCGCCACCAGCACCCTCGACTAGCCGGCGCCGGTAGCCCGCGCTCGCGTGCATATCGCTGGAAGGCTGCACCCGCTCGGACAGCTCGGCCGCGACATCGCCGATGCGTTGTTCGGAGCCGCGATCCCCCACGGCAGTCGTCACTTCGTGCACCACCGGAGTCGGGCCCACCCCGAGCAGCCCGACGCGCGCGAGCTCGATTCCGTGATCGCTGCGCCGAACGTGTACCGCCGTGCCGCAGAGCGCGAAGTCGCCGTGGCGCCGGGCCACCTCGGCGAATGCGAACCCGTCACCCGCTCCGGCCTTCGGCCATCGGACCGAGAGCAGCAACTCATCGCTCGCGAGCTGCGTCGAGAACGGCCCCGTGACAAGTTCCTCGGCGGCGATATCACGCGAGCCGTCCGCTCCCCGAGCCACGATCTTCGCCCGCAAGGTTGCGGCCACGAGCCCGAGCTCGGCCGCGGGATCGGCGTGGGCGATGCTTCCTCCGATTGTCCCGCGGTTGCGGATTTCACGGTGGCCGACGTGCGGGAGGGCGGCGGCTAAGAGAGGCACCTTGCGCGCCAGATCGACCAGCCGCTCCAGCGAGCGCTGGCGCACCATCGCGCCGGTACCGAGCTCCCCGTCCTGCTCCTCGATCTGGGCGAGCTCAGCGAGCTGACTGAGGTCGACCAGCATGCGCGGTCGCGCGAGCCGCATCGCCATCATCGGGACCAGGCTCTGGCCGCCGGCAAGCGCCTTCGATTCCGGGTCGCCGAGCAACTCGAGCGCCTGCTCGAGGCTGTCCGGGCGCTCGTAGCGGAACGGGGCTGCCTTCACCGCATCAGGTTCCCGTGAACTCGGGCTTTCGCTTGTTCATGTAGGCGTCGACGCCCTCGGCGAAATCGTGGGTCGCCCGCAGCAGCGAATATGCCTTGCGCTCCAGCTCGATGCCGGTCTGCAGTGGACCGTCGGCACCGGCATCGATCACCTCTTTGGCCATACGCAGCGCGAGCGGCGAATACCCGAGCAGCTGCTCGACGATCCGCTGCACCTCGGCATCGAGCGCCTGCGCATCCTCCGCCAGCGAAGCGACAAGTCCCCAGTCGTGAGCCTGCTGGGCGGAGAATCGCTCGCCGGTCATGATGAAGTACTTCGCGCGCGAGCGGCCGAGGTAGCGGACCAACCGCTGGCTGCCGCCGCTGCCCGGGATCATCCCGAGCCGGATCTCGGGCTGACCGAACTGCGAGCGGTGGGTCGCGACGCGAATGTCGCACGACATCGACAATTCGAGCCCGGCGCCGAAGCAGTAGCCGTCGATCGCGACGATCACCGGCTTGGGACTGCGCGCCGGCGCGGTCAAGTTGTGGCCGAGGTCGATGAACTGGTGCGGCTCGACCTCCATGAACCCCGGGATGTCGCCGCCAGGACTGAACACCTCCCCCTCTCCGCGGATCACCACGACCTGCACTCGCTCGTCGCGATCGATCTCGCGAAAGTGCTCGAGCATTCGTTCGCGCATCTCCCAGGTGATCGCGTTCAGCCGGTCAGGGCGAGAGAGGGTGAGCACGGCGACGCGGCCCTCCTGGTCGCGCGTGAAGCGGATTTCTCCACCGGTCAGCGCCATTAAGGTCCTTTCTCTCGATTGGCGAGCAGTTCGTGGATCGTGGCTCCGTGAACCGGCAGGCGATCGATCTCCACTCCGTGAGGGCGCAGCGCGTCGCTCACCGCGTTGGCGAGCGCGACCGGGATGCTCATCGCGCTCCCTTCCGCTGCGCCCTTCGCGCCGAGCGGCGTATGCGGCGACGGGGTCACGAGGTGGTCGTAGGTCAGCTCGAATCCGAGCTCGGCGGCGGTGGGACAGAGGTAATCCATGAACGAAGCCGCGACCATCTGCCCGTCTGGCCCGTAGCGCAGCTCTTCCAGGGTGGCGCCGCCGAGCCCGTGGGCGATCGACCCGCTGGTCTGCCCGCTCAGCAGCAATGGGTTCAGAATCGTGCCGCAGTCGTGGACGGAGGTAATCGCCTCGACCCGAACCTCGAGCGTCTCGGAGTCGACTTCGACTACGACCACATCCGCGACGAACCCGTAGCAAAGCGACGAATTGATCTCATCGTTGGTGGTCGCGTGGCGGGCCTGAGGAGGGGTGAACGCCGCGTCGGCGTACAGGCGCGCCTCGCCGCCGAGCATCCCGGGATCCCAATGGACCAGCCCCGCGGCATGGCGGAACTGGATCGCGCGCTCGGGGTCGGCGGCGACCCGAACCTCGCCGTCGGCGAGCTCGAGCTCGTCCGGATCGCACTCGAGCAGCACCGCCGCCGCCCGGCGCAGGCTGTCCGCGACCCGCTCCGCGGCGGCGATCAGGGCGCTCGTCGTCAGCGGCGCAAACCGGCTCGAGTAGCTCCCCGAGGAGACCGTCCACGGGGTCGTCGCGGTGTCCATTTCGACGATCGTGTGGACCCGCTCGGACGCCAGTCCGAGCTGGTCAGCGACGACCTGGCGCGCGACAGTGCGATGGCCCTGGCCTTGAGGCGTCGAGCCGAGCATCACGGTCACCTCGCCTCCAGGGTCGACCGCAACCCGTACGTGTTCGGTGGAGCCTGACTTCTCGCGGCCGGGCACGCGCTGCTCGGGTGGCGTGGCGATGCTGACGTAGCCGAGGTTGGTGCCCGATGGGTCGACCACCGTGGCCAGGCCGATGCCGTAAAGGCGACCATTCGCGCGGCCCTCATCGCGGCGCCGGCAGAGCCGCTCATATCCGCTGCGCTCGAGTGCCAGCTCGAGCGCGGCCTGATAGTTGCCGGAGTCGTACTGACCTCCGGTCGGCGTCGAATAAGGGAACGAGTCGGAGGAGATCAGGTTGCGCCGGCGCAGCTCGGCTGGGTCGAGGCGATACCGGGCGGCGATCTTGTCCATCAACCGCTCGAGGCCGAAGTACAGCTGCTGCCCTCCGAAGCCGCGGTTGAGCCCGGTCGGCGCCTTATTGGTGACCACGGCGCGAGAGCGCAACGCGACCGCCTCGATCTTGTATGCGCCGGTGATGTTGCCGAAGCAGCGGTAAAGCGTCGCCGGCTCGGGCGGCCGCAGGTAGGCGCCCACGTTGTCGATCAGGTCGGCCCGGAGGCCGAGCACCCGCCCATCGCGATCCACCGCGGCGGCAAACTCCATCTCGCGGTCGTTACCGGCCGAGCTCGCGAGCAGGTGCTCGATCCGATCCTCGATCCAGCGCACCGGGGCGGCAGCATGCCTCGAGGCCAGCGCGATCAGGGTGACGTACGCGTAGACCCCGGATTTGATTCCGAATGAGCCACCAATGTCCTCGGGGACGATCAACCGAACCCGACCCGGCGTGAGCCCGAGCGCGCCGGCGATGACCGGCTGCATCGTGAACGGGCCATGGAAATTGCACCAGGCCGTGACCCGTTCGCCGGTGCCGTCGTACTCCCAGTGCGCGACGACGCCGTAGGTCTCGATCGGGGTGGAGGAGTAACGAGGGAACGAGAAGCTGCCCTCGATGACCTGGTGCGCGGCGGCGAAGGCGCCCTCGACATCGCCGAAGGCGAGCTCGCGGTCAGTCGCAACGTTGGTCCCTGCCTCGTCGTGGAGCAGCGGTGCCGCGCGAGCGATCGCGTCGTGCACCTCGACCACGGGCTCGAGCGCCTCGTACTCGAGCTCGACGAGCTCGGCGGCGTCCTCGGCGAGATGACGGCTCGTCGCGACCACCACCGCGACCGGCTCCCCGACGTACCGCACCCGGTCGGTCGCGGCCGGTCGGTAGTGCATCGGGGCGCGCAGCGTCAGCGGAAATGGGCGTAGCTGTTCGATCTCCGCAGGCCCGATGACGCAACGCACGCCCGGTGCCGAGCGAGCACGCCGGGCGTCGAAGGCGACGATCCTGGCGTGTGGGTGGGGGCTGCGGACGATCGCCGCCTCGAGCGTGCCGGGGAGCGGCTCGAGGTCGTCGATGAAGCGCCCGCGCCCGACGAGCAGCGCGGCGTCCTCGATCCGCTCGCTCGCGCTCCCCACGTGGACGCCCGGGCGTTCGCGCGGCTGCACCGGGGAGGTGACCGCGGTCACGGCTCCGCCTCGCCGCGCGGCTCATAATGGCCCGCGACCAGCTCACGGCGCAGGATCTTGCCGACCGGGCTCTTGGGCAGCTGGTCGATCACCACCACGCGTTTCGGCCGCTTGTAGGACGCCAGCCCGCTGTCGGATCGCGTCCACTCGGCGATCCGCCGCGCGCGCTCCTCAGGGGCGTCATTGGCAGCGGCAAGGACGACGAACGCGGTCACCGCCTGACCCCACTTCTCGTCGGGCACGCCTGCCACCGCAACCTCTTCGACCTCGGGGCAGCCCGCGATCGCGTCCTCGACTTCGAGTGGATGAACGTTCTCCCCGCCCGTGATCACCATGTCGTCGATCCGGCCGGAGAGGTACAGGTTGCCCTGCTCGTCGACGCGTCCAAGGTCGCCCGTGAAGTACCAGCCGGCTCGCAACGCGCGCTCGTTCGCGTCGGGACGGTTCCAGTAGCCCGAGAACGCCTCGTCTGCTTCCAGCGAGGCGATGATCTCGCCGATCTCTCCGGGTTGCACGATCTCTTCGGGCCCGACGCGGCGGTTTGGATCGGGGTCGACGAGCCGCAGGCCCGTCAGCAGCCCGGGCCGCCCGGCACTGCCCGGTCGCGCTGCGGCGTCCTCCTCGATGCTGAAGGTGTAGATCTCGGTCGATCCGTAGTGATTGATGAACACCTGAGGATGCAGTGTTTCCGCCAGCCGGACGGTCAAACTTTCGGTCATCGCCGCGCCCGCGTACGCGAGCTTGGTGACGCTCGCGCATGCCTCGGCCGCCCCGCTCTCCGCGATCAGCGCCCAGTAGGCGGTCGGCACCAGATAGAGAGCGCTCAGCCGCTCACGCTCGATCGCCTCTAGCGCCGGCACAGGCGCCGGCGACTTCGCGAACACGAGCTTGCCTCCGATCAGCACCATCGACACCAGCGAGCGCAGACCCATCGTGTGGTACATCGGCATCGCGCACAGCGTCGACTCGCCAGGTCCGTAGCGCGCCTGGACGATGTGCGCGAGGCCCGCCGAGACCTCCGCGTGCTGGCGCCGCGGCACGCCCTTCGGCCGGCCCGTAGTCCCCGCGGTGTAGAGCATCACGCTGATGTCCTGCGCGTCCACCGGCAACTCCAGCGGGCCATCCGGCTCGCCTGCGACCAGCTCCTCGAAGGCGGCGGCGTCCTTCGCCGGCGGCTCCTGGCCCACGTGCAGCAATGCCGGCGCGTCGCCTCGCTCGAGCCGCACAAGCGCATCGCGTACCAGCGCGGAGGTGCTGTCGTCACTGAGCAGCGCCCTTGGCGCGGCGTCGCTCAAGCAGTACGCGAGCTCGTCGGGCGAGTAGCGCACATTCAGCGGCACCGACGCGGCGCCCAGCTTCTGAGCCGCCAGATGCGTGCTGGCCATCGGCTCGCCGTTGGCGGTGACGAGCGCGACGCGATCGCCCCTGCGGACGCCGAGCCCGGCGAGCGCCCGCGCCAGCTGATTGGTCCTGGCGTCCCACTCGCGGTAGGTGAACGGGCGAGCCCCGCCAACGGCGGTTCGCTCTGGGTACCGCTGGGCCGTCCAGCTAAGCGCTCGACCGAGAACCATCAGCTACGCGGCGAGCGATTGTATATCCGTGAGAGCGCGGCATGCCCCAGCTAAAGTGGACGCCGAGCAGCAGATAGGAGGAAGCAGGATGAAGGAGTTGTTGGAGGACATCGAGGGCTGGCGCGAGCAGGGCGAGCGGGTTTGCGTTGCCACCGTGATCGCCACCCGCCGCTCGGCGCCTCGGCCCGTCGGTTCCAGCTTTGCGATCTCCGAGAGCGGAAAGCTCGCCGGATCGGTCTCAGGTGGTTGCGTCGAGAGCGACATCTACCAGGAGGCACAGGAGGTGTTCAGTACCGGTGACCCGAAGCTGCTGAGCTACGGGATCGCCGACGAGGAGGGGTGGGAGGTCGGTCTGCCCTGCGGTGGCGAGATCGACGTGTTCTTGGAGCGGCTGCCTTGAAACCGCTGCTCGGACGGCTGGCCGCGCTCGCGGAAGCCGGCCGGCGGGGGGTCTTGCTGACATTCGTCGACGGCGAGGAGGCAGGGACCAAGCTGTTGTGGATCGAGGGGGGCGGCGGCGATCAGGTGTCGGAGCCGCTCGACGAAGCTGCCCGTGAGGTAGTCCGCGGCGGTCGCAACCGACTGCTCGAGGTTGCCGGAGATCGGGTGTTCGCCGAGGTCTACGGGCCGCCGCCGCGGCTGTTCATCTACGGAGCGGTGGATACCGCCGAGGCGCTCGCGCGGGCGGCGAAGTTGATCGGATGGAAGACGATCGTCGCGGACGCGAGACCGGTGTTCGCGACCGAGGCGCGGATCCCGAGCGCCGATGAGCTGATCGTCGCCTGGCCCGACGACGCATTCGGGCGGGTGTCGCCCGACCACCAGACGGCGGTGCTGGTCTTGACCCACGAGGACAAGTTCGACCGTCCCGCACTGGCGGCTGCGCTGCGAACCGAGGCGTTCTATATCGGCGCGCTTGGCTCACGCCGCAATCAAGAGCGCCGCCGTGCCCGCCTGGTGGAGGGAGGAGTCGACGAGGACGCGCTCGAGCGGCTCTCGGGACCCTGTGGCCTCGATATCGGCGCCGAGACACAGGAGGAGACTGCGATCTCGATCATCGCCGAGATCCTGGCGGTGCGAGCCGACCGCGACGGTGGGCGCCTGCGAACTGCGGCGCAGCGAATCCACGCTCAGGTCGACTGATCGGCTTACCCCGCCGACCGCAGCTCTGCTTCGAAGAACGGCGCCGGATTCAGGATCCGATTTCGTTGCTCGAGCAGCATCGGCCTGATCTTCGCCAGATACGCCTGCCATCCCGGATCCGCCGCCAGCCGCCTGCGCCGCTCGAGTCGATCCTCGAAGGTCTCGTACGCCCACAGGTGCACGATCTCGTTGATGCCGCCCACCTCGGTCGAGTAGTAACCGACCAGATGTCCGAGGATCGGTCGCTGAATCGCCAGTCCCTCGCCCTCGTATAGCTTCAGATACTCGGGAACCTTCCCCGACTGGAGCGTGTATTCGCGAATTTCGACGATCACGGCGGCACCTCCGGTTTCGGCGGCGATACTAACGCCTTGCCCTCTCGGGACGGGGCACGCGGAGCTCCGCCTAGCGACCACTAGTTGAGGACGGCTGCCGACTGGGCCCCTTCGGTCGCCCGCGGCTCGCGAGGATCTCGGCGAAGTCGGTCGTGTGAGTTCAGCAGGGCGATCAGCAGCAGACCGGCGCTGGTTGCGGCCATCAGCCACATCGAGAGCGTGAACGAGCCCGCGACATCCCGCAGCAGACCCAGCAGGAACGGGCCGGCCGCGGATATCAGGTAGCCGGCGCCGAGCATCATCGCCGTCATCGAGCCGACGTCGGATGGGTGATCGGCTACATCCAGCGGCAGCGTCATGACCGACGGAAACAACAGCCCGATCGCCGCCCCGATCATCGCCGCCCACGCCCATCCGCCCGCCGGCAGCAGGATCACGCCGAGCACGCCGCCAAACAGCAACGTCGCCCCGCTGGTCAGCCAGAACCGGCGGGTTCCGAAGACATCGCCCCGGAATGCCAACAGCAGCGAGACCGGGACCGTGACGGCGTTGATGACCGTGAGCAGCCCTCCAGCGCTGCTCTCACTCCAGCCACGCTGGGTGAACGCCGCCGGCAGCCAGGCGTTGATCCCGTAGTAGGTGATCGACAGCAGGGAGAAGATCGCGACCAGCATCCACCCCGTCCCGGTCCGGATCGGCAGCCGCGACAGCGGCGTCGCGGTCGGCGCGCGCGCGTGGTAACCGCCGCTCGAGGCGACCCAGACCAGTGCCAGCGCGAGCGTCGCGAACGAGAACACCTCGAGCGAGTCGCGCCAGCTCCCGAGCGAATGCGCCAGGGGCACCGCCGCGGCCGCCGCGATCGCCGCGCCGGCGTTGATCCCGGTCGCGTAGATCGCAGTGCCCAGCACCGGGCGCTCCGGCCACGAGTGCCTTACGACCAGCGGCATCAAGCTGCCCGCGACCGCGATCCCGAAGCCCACGGGGATTGTCAACAGGATCAGGGCGAGCGCGGGTGCCACCAACACTCGGCCGACCCCGAAGCCGGCGATCAGCACCAGCGCGCCGGCGATCGCCCAGCGCGGCCCGACGTGGCGGGCAAACCAGAACGCGGACGGCGCGAACAGGCCCATGCACAGCACCACAACCGTCGACAGCAGCCCCGCGACCGCGTGCGATACGCCGAGGCTTTGCTGGATCGAGGACAGCAGCGGACCGATCCCCACCAGCTGCGGGCGCAGAGCCAGGGACGCGACGAACAGACCGACCAGCAGCAGCGGGCCTTGCTTGCTCCTTGGTGACAAATCTCGCGTAGTTTGGCGGTCCGCGCTATACATAGCTCCGTGGAGAAGAGCTACCGCGAGTTGACGCGGCGCTTGCAGCAGATCAGCGGAGAGGAGAACGTGCTCGTCCACGAGCACGACCTGTACACGTACGCTTCCGACGGGCTCCTCCAGTACCACGTGATGCCGGCCGCGGCAGTGCTCCCCGGATCCGCCGAGGAGGTCCAGCAGATCGTCAGTGCCTGCCACGAGCTCGAGGTCCCATTCGTCGCGAGAGGATCCGGTTCGGGGTTGTCCGGCGGGGCGCTGCCGGTCGCGAACGGGCTGCTGATCGTGCTCAGCCGCATGCGCCGGATCCTCGAGGTCGACCTCGACAACCAGCGCGTGGTCGTCGAGCCGGGGGTCACCAACATCTCGATCTCGCATGCGGTGGCGCCGGGCTTCTTCTATCCACCGGATCCCTCGAGTCAGATCGTCTGCTCGATCGGCGGCAATGTCTCGGAAAACTCCGGTGGCGCCCACTGCTTCAAGTACGGCTTCACCACGAACTACGTCACCGGCCTCCAGATCGTGCTCTCCGATGGCCAGGTCGTTGAGCTCGGAGGTAAGGCGCTCGAGGGACCCGGCTACGACCTGCTGGGCGCGTTCGTGGGGTCAGAGGGGACGCTCGGCGTGGCAACCCGGATCACCGTCCGCGTCATGCCCTCGCCGGAGGCGGTGAAGTGCCTGGTGGCGTTCTTCGACGGGGTCCGCGCGGCCGCGGAAGCGGTGTCCGCGATCGTCGGCAGTGGAACGGTGCCGGGAGCAATCGAGATGATGGACTCGCTGTCGATCAACGCCTCCGAGCAGATGGCTCATGCCGGCTGGCCCCAGGACGCCGGCGCGGCACTGCTGGTCGAGCTCGATGGCCCGCTGGCCGAGTGCGAGGCGCGCTTTGACGAGGTCGCTGAGCTTTGCCGGGAAGCCGGCGCGAACGAGCTCCGCGTGGCCCGCGACATGCAGGAGCGAGACATCTTCTGGAAGATGCGCAAGTCGGCGTTTCCCGCCGCCGGCAGAGTTTCTCCTCACTACTTCGTGCAAGACGGCGTGGTCCCGCGGACCCGGCTGCCCGAGGTGCTCGGCCGGATCGAATCGCTCTCAGAGGAGTTCGGCTTGAGAGTTGCGAACGTGTTTCACGCGGGCGATGGCAACCTGCATCCGCTGGTCTGCTACGACGGCCACGTGGACGGAGAGGCAAAGCGTGCGGAGCGGTTGTCGGGGCTGATCCTCAAGGCCTGCCTCGAGGCGGGCGGATCGCTCACCGGCGAGCACGGGGTCGGGGTGGACAAGAAGCAGTACATGCCGCAGATGTTCGACGAGCCGGACCTGGCCGCGTTTCAGAAGCTGCGCTGTGCTTTTGATCCCGATGGGCTTGCGAACCCCGGGAAGGTGATGCCCACGCCGCGGCTTTGCGGCGAGGTCCCGGGGCCCTACCGTGTGCATCCGCTCGAGGCGGCCGGTCTGGCGGAGCGCTTTTAGGTGACCGCCGGCGAACTGGTGCGGGAGCGCCCCGCGAGTGCCGAGGAAGTCGCGGCCGTGCTCGCTCAGGGTCGGTGCATCCGGCCGATCGGCGGCGGGACCAAGAACTGGGGAGCGATCGGCGCCGCTGCAGAGGTCGAGCTCTCGACCGAGCGCCTCGATCAGCTGATCGAGCACAACGCCGGCGACTTCACCGCGGTGATGCAGGCGGGGGTGCGGCTGAGCGATGCTCAGGAGTCGTTCGCCGGCGCCGGGCAGCGACTGGCCCTCGACCCTCCTGATCTCGATCGCCGGGCGACGATCGGCGGGATCGTGGCGGCGGCGGATTCCGGGCCGCTGCGTCATCGCTATGGGGGCGCGCGAGAACTGATCCTCGGCGTTCGGGTTGCGCTGCCAGACGGCACGGTGGCCCGCGCGGGTTCGCGGGTGATCAAGAACGTCGCCGGATACGACCTGGCGAAGCTCATGTGTGGAGCGCTTGGGACCCTCGGAGTGGTCTGCGAAGTGATCATGCGCTTGCATCCCCGGCCGGCGCAGACGGTCACGATCGTCGGGCGAGGCGGTGGCGCGGAGACCCTCGCGCGAGCCGTCAAGGCGCTCACGCGCCGGCCGCTCGAGCTCGAGGCGCTCGACGTCGATTGGAACGGCGACGCGGGAGCGGTACTGGCGCAGGCTGCGGGTCGCGCCTCGCACACGATCGCCGAAGTGGTCACCGAGGTGATGGGCGCCGAAGGGCTCGAGACCGAGCTGGTCGAAGCAGACGAGCAGTTGTGGGCCTCGCAGGGCGCTCGGCAGCGCGCCGGCGACGATCGCGAGGCGGTGGTGCGGGTGGCGTTTGCGCCGGTCGAGCTCGAGCGAGTGCTGAAAGCGGCACCGGCAGCTGTGGGGCGCGCCGGCGCTGGTCTGGCCTGGGTCTCGATCGAGCCGCATCCGGACGCGCTCGCCGCGCTGCGTGCCGCGCTCGCCCCGTGTCCCTGCGTGCTGCTCGACGGGCCGCAGTCGCTGCGCTCAGCCGTCGACGTCTGGGGCCTGCCCGAAGGGCCCGAGCTGGCGCTGATGGAGCGAGTCAAGTCCCGGTTCGATCCCGATGGGATCTGCAACCGGGGCGTGTTCGTCGGCGGCCTGTGATGAGCGTCTGGGACGCACAGCGGCCACCGTCGCCGGAGCTGATCGACGACTGTGTGCATTGCGGTTTTTGCCTACCGACCTGCCCGACCTACGCTGTGTGGGGCGAGGAGATGGACACCCCGCGCGGGCGCCTGCAGTTGATGCGGCTCGGCCATCAGCAGTCGACGCTGTCGGAGGAAATGGTCACTCACTTCGATCGCTGCCTCGGATGCATGGCTTGCGTGACCGCGTGTCCTTCGGGAGTCAAGTACGACCATCTGCTGCTGCAGACCCGGCCCCAAATCGAGCGTCACTTTGAACGCTCACCGAGCGACCGCTTCTTCCGGCGGCTGGTGTTCTCTCTGTTTCCGCACCCGGCACGCTTGCGGGCGCTTGTCCCGGTAATCGCGGCACGGGAGCGGCTTGGCTTGGGGCCGTTGGTACCGCGACGCTTCAAGCGGCTGCGCGGAATGGCGGAGATGGCGCCGCCGGTGTCGTTCAGCGCGATCTGGGAGCGCCTTCCCGAGGTGATTCCAGCCCAAGGGGAGAAGCGCGGCACGGTGGCCATGCTTCAAGGATGCGTACAGCGAGTCTTCTTCTCCGGCGTCAACCGTGCAACCGCGGCGGTGCTCGCGGCCGAGGGGTTCGAGGTGCACGCGCCGCGTACGCCGGCATGCTGCGGCTCCTTGCAGCTGCACACCGGCTACGAGCCCGAGGCCCAGACGCACGCCCGCGAGATGGCTGCCGCGCTGGGGAGCTACGAGACCGTGATCGTCAACGCCGCGGGCTGCGGATCAGGGATGAAGGACTACGCGCACCTCATCGACGAACCCGAGTTTGCGGCGAAGGTCAAGGACGTGCACGAGTTTCTCGCCGCGGTGGAGCCGCGCGCGAGGCGCCACCCGCTGCCGCTGCGCGTCGCCTACCACGACCCATGCCATCTGGCTCATGCCCAGGGGATCCGCAGCGAGCCGCGCGAGCTGCTGCGGGCAATCCCCGGGATCGAGCTGATCGAGCCGGCGGAGTGGGAGCTGTGCTGCGGCTCGGCTGGGATCTACAACCTGCTCCAGCCCGAGGCGGCGAGCGAGCTGGGCGCGCGCAAGGCGGCGAATCTCGCCGACACGGACGCTCAGGTGATCGCCGCCGCGAACCCGGGCTGCGCGATTCAGATCGAGCGCTATCTCGAGCGTCCGATTCAGATCATGCACCCGATCGAACTGCTCGCCTGTTCGCTTTACGGTTCGGACTGAGAGAGCGCCTGCGGCTTCCGGAGCCGAGCGGCGCGGGGGGGCGTGGTAGATAAGGGTCGCCCAGCGACCCAAATATCCCTCGCCTGCCGGGAGCGCGATCACGACTCGCGGTGCTGCTCGATCCCGGCGCCCGTACCAGCGGTGAGACGTGAGGCAGTCTCTTGCAGCGCCTGACTAGCCTCGCGCACCAGGCGGGCCACCACCTCGGCCGCAGGCTCGGCGCGCGCGAGCGGGTGAGCCTGACCTGCCCATAGGTTGACCGGATCGGGATCGTCCGCCTTTCGCGCGGCCGCGCGCAGCGGAGCAGTCACGTAGTGAATCTCCGGATACGCGGCAGGAGCCGCTTGACCGTGCTCGCGCATGAATCGGTTGACGACGCCGCGCGCTGGTTTGCCGGTGAACGCCCGGGTGACCGCGGTGGGATCGCCGCTTGCAATCGCCCTACGGTGGACCGCCGAGGTTCCCGCCTCCGGACAGAGCAGAAACGCGGTCCCCACTTGTCCCGCGACTGCGCCGGAAGCGAGCACCGCCGCGAGCGCGCGGCCCGTGGTGAGCCCACCGGCCGCGACCAGCGGCAGCCGCACCCGCTCGCCCACCAAGGCGAGCAACGCCAGCAGGCCGTAGCTCGGCTGCTCGGCGTTGACCGCCGAGCCCCGATGCCCACCGGCTTCGTATCCCTGGACGACGAGCGCGTCCACGCCGCTCGCGGCGGCGTCCTGCGCTTCCTCGGGCGTGGTCACCGTCGCGAGCACAGTGATGCCGGCGGCTTGCAGATCGCCGATGATCTCCGGCGAAGGCCATCCGAAGACGAACGACGCGAATCGTGGACGGGCCTCCAGCAGCAGGTCGATCTTGTCCGCGAACTGGTCGTCGTCGAAACGCGGTTCCCCGAGCTCCACTCCGAGGCGCTCGCCCTCCGCTCGGATCCGCTCGACATATGAGCTGTAGACGGCGGGATCGGCTCGCTCGGAGGGCGCCGTGAACAGGTTGACGCCAAAGGGTTTGTCGCTGACGCGGCGGAACTCGTCGATCTGCTCGCGCGTGGCGGCGGTGGTTCGGTAGCCGGCGGCGAGGAACCCAAGGCCGCCCGCCTCCGAGACCGCCAGCGCGAGCTCGACCGTGGCCGGGCCCCCGGCGAGCGGCGCCAGCACCACCGGCGCCTGTAGATCGCTCAGCGCGGACATCGCCCACCCAGCATAGGCACCAGCCCTCAGCGGGAGGCGATCGTGGCCGATGTCGAGGAGAATGAGGCGATGACCGAGCAGCTCGAGCAGACCAGCGCGCCCGGGCAGCAGCGCGGCGCGCGGGTCGACAACGCCCCATCCGTGCGTGAGGCGACGTTTGCGGTGATGCGACGCCTTGGGATGACGACGATCTTCGGCAACCCCGGGTCCACCGAAATCAAGTTCCTCACAGACCTTCCGCCGGACATCCGATACGTGCTCGGGTTGCACGAAGGAGCGGTCGTGGGAATGGCTTCGGGCTATGCGATCGCGCGCCGGAAGCCGGCGTTCGTCAACCTCCACACCGCGCCAGGTCTCGGTAACGCGATCAACGCGATCGCGAACGCCCGTGATACCCGCGTTCCGCTGGTCATCGTCGTCGGTCAGCAAGATCGCCGACAGCTGGCGTTCGAGCCGTTCCTGACCGGCCGGGCGCTCGAGCGGATGGCGGGAGACTATCCGGTCTGGACCAGCCTGCCGGTTCGAGCTGGGGACGTGCCCGGGGCCGTCGCCCGCGCCTATCACGAGGCCGAGGGGCAACGCGGCCCGGCGCTCGTGGTCGTGCCGATGGGCGATTGGTCGGAGCCGTCCGATCGGCTCGCTGCCGGTAGCCCCCAGGTCGTCTCCCGCCCGCAGACCGTCATCGAGGAAGACCTGGCGGAGATCGCCGGGCTGATCGCGGACTCCCGAGCGCCGGTGGTGATCGTCGGTCCCGGGACTGACAGCCGGGAGGGGTGGGACGCTGTCGTGGCGCTGGCCGAGCGGCTCGGCGCCCCCGTCTGGCAAGAGCCGTTCAGCCGCCGCGCCGGGTTCCCCGGTGACCATCCCCTGTTCGCCGGACACCTGCCATGGCGGCGCGCCGAGATGCACAAGACGCTTGCCGCGCACGACCTCGTGCTGGCGATCGGCACCGGCGCGTTCCGGATGTACCTGTTCGATCAGCCGAGTCCGCTCGTCGAGGACGGCACGACAGTGGCGGTGATAACCGACGACCCGGCCGAGGCTCACCGAAGCCCCTGCGACGCTGCAGTGATCGCATCGGTTCCGTCGGCCTGCAAAGCGCTCTGCGCCGGCATCGCCAGTCGCGACGGTGCCTGGCCCCAGCCGATGAGCCGGCCGCAGCCGCTGCCACGACCCCGCCCGGGCGAGCCACTGCAGCCAGGTCACGTGCTCGCCGCGCTCGCTCGGCACCTGCCGGCCGATGCGGTGCTGTTCGAAGAGACTCCCTCGAGCCAACCCGAGCTCTACCAGCGGGTTCCGATCCGAGCACCGCTCGGGTTCATCGCAGGCGCCAACGGTGGTCTCGGATTCGGGACGGCGGGCGCAATCGGGATGAAGATGGGCCTTCCCGAGCGTCCAGTGGTGGCAGTGGTTGGCGACGGCTCGATCATCTACGGGATCCAGGCGCTGTGGAGTGCCGCCCGATATGGCGTTGGCGTGCTGCTGATCGTGATGGCCAACGGTCGCTACGCCGTGATGGATGGGCTCGCCGGAGCGCATGGAGGCCGCGGTCCCTGGCCTTCCTTCGAAGGCGTCGACATCGCCGGCATCGCGGCCGGATTTAGCTGTGCAGCGAGGCGAGTAACTACCTTCGACGAGCTCGAAGCCACCTTCGGAGAAGTGCTTCCCGGCCTGGCCTCCCGCGCCGAGCCGCTGCTTCTCGAGATCGCGCTCACTTGAGTTGCGGCTTGCCCTGATCGCAGAGGAGGGTAAGGTTGTGAGCGTGCCGCCGGTCGTCCGTTGGGCCGAGTTCGCGCGCTATGGGAATCGAGGCAACAGCTTGGGGCCGAAATCGCCCCCCGTTCCGAAGGTCATGAGCCCGAATCGGCCTCGACTCGACCATTCATGACCCCCGGCACGTTCGAAAACCGGCTCGAGCGAACCCGCGAGGCGCCCCGGATCGCGCGCCGCTTCCTCGCCTCATGGTTAGGAGCGACGCTGGCCGAAGAGGAGCTGGAAACCTCGCAACTCCTCATCAGTGAATTGGTCTCAAACGCAGTCGTCCACGGACAGGGCACGATCACGATCCGCGCCAACCTCAACGATGATCGCATCATCATTGAGGTGATCGACGAAGGAGAGGGCTTCGAGCGCGAAGTCCGCCGTCACGACTTCGATGATCTACACGGCAGAGGGCTCGCGATCGTCGACTCGTTGGCCAGCCGATGGGGGATTCACGAGGGAACCACCCATGTGTGGTTCGAGCTGGAGCGGCCGGGTCCGCGCCTCGGAGCCGAGCGGAAAGCGGATACCTAGCGATCCGGCTGCGCGCGCCCGCGGGGAGCGACCGCGCTGGGAAGACGCCTTTAGACCCGCCCGCCGGAAGCGTCTGCGCTGCTAAGGCGCCTTCACGATGCGGATGTAGGGCTTCGGCGAGTCCCAGCCCTCTGGATATGTCGTTCGCCTCGTCATCCGAGACAGATCCGGCGATGATGACGTCTTCGCCCTGCTGCCAATTGACCGGCGTCGAAAGCCGGTGGTTGGCCGTCAACTGGAGAGAGTCGGTCACGCGCAGGACCTCATCGAAATTGCGGCCGGTCGTCATCGGATAGACAAGGATCAGCTTGACCTTCTTGTCGGGGCCAATCACGCACACGTTGCGCACCGTTTGGTTGTCGGCCGGCGTCCGCTTGAGCGGGTCGCCCGAGGTCTTGGCCGGCAGCATCCCGTAAAGCTTCGAAACCGTGAAGTCGGCGTCGCCGATCAAGGGGTAGTTGGGCGCTTGCCCTTGTGCACACGGGAGTGAAGGCCCTGGGGTGCGAGAACAGCACTGTCCACGAGTCGCCGATCCAGTCGTGGAAGTTGATCGGACCTTCCGTCGTGTCTGCCTCAGGCCCTCGCTCACGCGGTCGCTGATGACCTCGCTCACGCCGTCGCTCACGCGGTCGCAGACGCCCTCGCTCACGCGACCCAGCGCTCGCTCAGCTCCCGCCAGCTGGGCGCGGGCCCGGGCAGCGGATCCGAGCGACCGGCCCGCAGTCCGTCGAGCAGGACTGCCAGATAGCGACGGCGCAGCTGCTTGGTGCGGGCCGTGTCGGAGATCCTGAGCGCCGCGACGAGCTCGAGGATCAGTGACAGATCGTGGACCTCGGCGTCCTGCCGGAGCTCCCTCCGTATGCGCGCAAACAACGCGGCCAGCAGCTTGTTCGCGCGTTCGGCGAGCATGAACATGTCCTCTGTAGGCGTGAACTTTCCCGCCAGCGCGCGGGTCATCGAGGTGGTGTCGGCGTCGGCCAGGCGGGTCATGTAGGCGGCGAAGGTCGTCCAGGTGTCGCGGTCGTCCTCGAGCGCCGCTTGCGTCTCGTCGACGAACAGCTGGAGGCCGTCGAGGCAAATCTTTCTCAGCAAGTCCTCTTTGCTGGGATACCGCGCATACAGCGCACTGATCCCGACGGACGCATGCTTGGCGACGGCGGTGATCGGTGCTCTCGGGTCAGCGACGAACACCGCCCGCGCCGACTCGAGGATCCGCGCGTCGTTGCGAGCCGCCTCCAAGCGACGGCCGCTCAGCGGCGATGGCTTCATCCTCCGAGTCTAGCGGAACGGAACTCTCCGTTCCCGGGCGCCGAGCCGTGCGATCTGACCCACGGCGGTCTCCGTCGGGGGGGCCAGGCTCGGCCGGGCTGGTTCGGGCGTTGACTCTGCTGCCAGCGAGGTCCTGTGCTGAACTGGCTTGCTGCTTCCTGTCCCCCCGACGGTATCCCGATTGCCCCGCTCCCAGCTGGCAAGCTCCACTCCTGTGCTCAGCACTCGCGCCCTCGGCCGCGCGCTGCTCGACCGCCAGCTGCTGTTGGGGCGTGTCGAGATGCCCGTGACCGCCGCGGTCGAGCATCTGCTGGGACTTCAGGCGCAGGCGTCGACGCCACCTTACTTCGGACTCTGGTCGCGATTGTGCGACTTTGATCCGCACGAGCTCGAGCGCACGTTGATCGAGCGCGAGACGGTCCGGATCAAGCTGATGCGCGGAACCGTCCATCTGGTCACCGTCCGCGACGCGCTCCTGCTCCGCCCGCTCGTACAGCCGGTGATCGAGCGCGGCCACAGCGGCGCTTTCCGGCGCACCATGTCAGGCGTCGACGGCGAGCGGCTGGCGACCATGGTGCGCGAGCTGCTCGCCGCCGGCCCCCCGCTAACCGCCCGCGAACTGGCCCGGCAACTGATCGATCGAGGCGTTGGGGAGGACCTCGCGTCGATCACCAGCGCGACCCACACTTACGCCCCGCTGGTGCAAGTACCGCCGCGAGGACTGTGGGAGTCGGGGGGCCAAGCGCGGTTCGCGACGCTCGAGTCCTGGACTGGGCGCGAGCTCGAACCGGACCCGTCGATCGAGGCGGTGACCCTCCGCTACTTACGCGCGTTCGGTCCTGCGTCGGTACTCGATCTCCAGCGCTGGTCCGGCCTCACCCGGCTGAAGGAGGTGCTGGAACGGCTGCGAGCTCAGCTGGTCGGCTTTCGTAGCGAGGACGGGAGGGAGCTCTTCGACCTCCCCGACGCCCCGCGGCCCGATCCCGAGACCCCGGCGCCACCCCGGTTTCTCGGTCAGTTCGACAACGTTCTCTTGAGCCACGCTGACCGCCGCCGCATCATCCCGCCGGAAATACCGTTCGCGACGCAGCTCACCCAAGGACGGGACAAGGAGCGGTTCGTGAACCACCTGCTCGTCGACGGGCTGCTGCGAGGGGCGTGGTGGATCGAGCGCGAATCGCCTGGGCGCGCGGTCCTGGCGATCCATCCGCTGCGCAAGTTCTCGAAGCTGGAGCGGGAGGAGGTCGCGCAGGAGGGGGAGCGGATGATCAAATTCGCGGCGAGAGACGCCTCGGTCCGCGGGCCGCGGTTCGTCTAACTTGGTGGATCTAGACGCGCGCCCCCAGGAACTGGTCCCGCAGCACCGTCTTCTTGAACTTTCCGGTCGCCGTTCGGGGGATCTGGTCGACGAACTCGATTCGATCTGGGAGCTGCCACTTCGCGAACTCCGTCCCGAGGTGATCGCGCAGCTCATTGGTCGACGCCTGTTGGCCGTCACCCAGCACCACAGCGGCGAGCGGCCTCTCCCCCCAACGCTCGTCCGGAACCGCGATCACCGCCGCTTCCGACACCGCCGGGTGGGCCATCAAGAAGTTCTCCATGTCGACCGAGGAGATCCACTCGCCGCCAGATTTCACGAGATCCTTCGAGCGATCGCAGATTCGGATGCAGCCAAGCGAGTTGACGCGGACGACGTCGCCCGTCTGAAACCAGCCGTCGGCGGTGAACTTCTCCTCGCCGGCTCCGCCGTGATAGGCGGATGCCACCCACGGACCCCGGACCTCGAGTTCGCCCATTGCCTGATCGTCCCAGGCGATCAGCTCCCCGTTCTCACCGCGGACGCGGATATCCACGAACGGCGACGGCGGCCCGACCCGCGTGCGGTAGTCGTACTGCTCCTCGGTAGAGGCGTCGTCGAGCTCCGGGGGCAGCCGACAGACGCTGCCCAGCGGCGAGGTCTCGGTCATCCCCCACGCCTGGATGATCGTCAGGTGATGGCGATCAAATCCCTCGAAGAGGCTCCGCGGAACCGCCGAGCCACCGACGATCAAGCGCTGCAGAGCGCCGAGGTCCCAGCGGTTCGGCTCGGCGTTGATCGCTTGCAGAACCGCCATCCACACCGTCGGCACCCCCGCGGTCATCGTGACGCGCTCGTCGGCCAGCAAATCGAGCACGTTGATCGGGTCGAGCCGGGGGCCGGGCAGCACCACCGCCGCACCCGCGAAAGCAGCCGCGTAGATCAGGCCCCATGCATTCACATGGAACATCGGCACGACCGGGAGGATGGTGTCTCTCGAAGAGACTCCGATCTGGTTCGGCAGCGCCGCGGCGAGCGAGTGCATCACCACCGAGCGGTGCGAATAGACGACGCCCTTAGGACGGCCCGTGGTGCCCGACGTGTAGCACATCGCGGCGGCTCTGCGTTCCTCGAGCTGCGGCCAATCGATTGGCTCTGAAGCCGCGATCAGCGACTCGTAGTCGATCGTGCCCTCTGGCACCGCACCGGAGTGGGAGACGACAACCACGTGCTCGAACGGCTGCGCATCGCGAAACGACTCGAACACCTCGAGCAGCGACTCGTCGACGATGATCGCGCGATCGTCGGCATCGCCGGCGATGAACGAGAGTTCGTCGCGGGGCAGGCGCGGGTTGAGGGTGTGGATCACAGCGCCCATCAGCGGCACCGCGAAGTACAACTCCAGGTGCTCAGGTTGATTCCAGAGCAACGTCGCGACGCGGTCACCGTCCCCGATACCGAGCTCGGCGAGGCCGCCCGCGATGCGGCGGGCACGCTCCGCGCGGGCGCCGAAGGTCGCACGGTGGACCGAGCCGTCGGGGCGGCGAAAGACCACTTTGCGTCCCGGGCTGAAGAGCTCCGCCCGTTCGACCAACGGCGTCAGCGTGAGCGGATAGTCATCCATCATCAAGCCCTCTAAGATCGTGCCGCCCATCCTCTCCTCCGTCCACTGGCCTACCTGCTTTGCCGAAATCATGATCGGCGGGAGGATTTAGTGCAACTGCCGGGCTACGCTGTCGCAGCCGATCAACGCAACTCCGGATAACCAGTCGATTGAACCAGCCCGATTACACGCGCCCGCTTGCGGAGCTGATCGTCCGCCTCGGGGCCAACGTGCAACCGGGACAGATCGTCTCGGTCAGCTCCGAACCCGGCAAGGAGCCGCTCACACGTGCGATCGCGGACGTGGCCTATGAACACGGCGCGAAGTTCGTTGACTTGACCGTGTTCGACCTGCACTTCAAACGAGCTCGCGTTCTCAACGCCGATCCGTCGACGCTCGGCTACGTGCCACCGTGGTACGGCGAGCGGGTGCTGGCGCTGGGCGAGCACCGCGCCGCGCGGGTGGCGCTGACCGGTCCGGTCGCCCCGCAGCTCATGGATGGAGTCGATCCGGGCCTGCTCGGCAGGGACATGCTCCCGTCGGTCAAGGAATCGATCGCTGTGGTCAACCAGCGCACGACCAACTGGACCGTGGCCCCGTGCCCAACTCCGGGCTGGGCGACGCTGGCGCATCCCGAGCTCGAGCCCGAGGCGGCCCTGTCGCAGCTGTGGCAGGAGATCGCCCACGTTTGCCGGCTCGATGAGCCCGACCCAGTGAGCGCCTGGAAGTCGCGAATCGCCCGGCTCGAGGGCGTCGCCGAGGACCTTGGTCGGTTGCAGCTCGACGCAGTGCGGCTGCAAGGCCCCGGCACAGACCTCACCGTCGGGCTCTTCGCCAGCGGGCGCTGGCACGCCGCGCGGTTACAAACCGTCGAGGGCATCTCTCATCTGCCCAACATCCCGACGGAGGAGGTTTTCACGACGCCGGATCCCGAGCGCGTCGACGGCATCGTGACCGCGACCAAGCCGCTGTTTGTCTCGGGCCGGGTGATCACTGGCCTGCGGGTGCGATTCGAGCGCGGGAGGGCAGTCGAGATCACCGCCGAGGAAGGCGCGGAGACGCTGCAAGCGCTGTCGGCCCACGATTCCGGCAGCGCGCGCCTCGGCGAGCTTGCGCTAGTCGATCGCGAGGGGCGGATCGGACCGCTCGGCACCGTCTTCTTCGACACGCTCCTGGACGAGAACGCGGCCAGCCACATCGCTCTCGGCCAGGGACTCGAGTTCGCGGTGGACGATCCGAAGGATGTGGAGCGGATCAACCACAGCGACCTGCACATCGATTTTATGATCGGCAGCGACGAGGTGACGGTCACCGGGGTGACCCGCGACGGTGGGACGGTGCCGTTGCTGCGCGGTGGCGTTTGGCAGCTATGAGCACCGCACGGCGGGTGCGGTATCGGTGGGCGGGACCTCGGCGAGCGGGGATGGATGGGGCGAGATCGGCCGCCACGGATGCGAGATCGGGCGCAGCGGTGGGTTCGAGACAGCCTCTGGGCCAGTGTCGCGGTGGACGTTTAGCGGCCTAACGTGACGCTCGACATACCGGCGGCCTCGAATGTAACGGTAGCCCGCGTGGCGCGGGCCAATGTCACACTCGAATCAACCGCCTCATCGAATGTCACGCTAGCCCGCGTCAGACGGGCCAACGTCACACTCGACCAGCACGCTGATCGAACGTCACGTTAACCCCGGGTGGGGAGCGCTTCTCCTACGCACGACCGCCCGGGTCGGGAAGCCTCGTCTTGCGCACGACCGCCCGGGTCGGAAGCCCTCCTTCGACGTACGACCGCCCGGGGCGGAAGCGCTTCAGACCTGCGCGCTACCCACGCCGCCCCACGCGAATCACCCACGACCCAGCCAGCGCCGGGCCCACGCTACCCTAGAGCCTCTCCTGGAGAGGTGCCGGAGCGGTTGAACGGGCGCGACTGGAAATCGCGTAACGGGGGTTGACCTCGTTCGGGGGTTCGAATCCCCCCCTCTCCGCTTTATTTGCTGGCTTTGCGCGGGGGCGTGACCCCCTGCGTGACCCGTTCCGACGATTAGGGGTCGCAGCACATGAGGAAAACGGTAGGGCCTGCCAGGATCGTCGTCCTTGAAGTCGATCCGGGACGGGGATTCGTCGTCTATCGAATCGTGCGGTCCGACAACCCGGACGACCCCGTTTTCCTAAACTCCCTTCGATCGAACTACGAGCTTGATCATCCTCCACGAAGGGTCGAGCGGTCATCTACCGTAATCCATATGGGAATCTCGGCCTACATCAGTGAGTACCTTGCGCAGCAAACTGCGCAACGATGGGAGAAGCTCGGGGACTACATCGCTGAGGTACGGCTAATGCCGGGTCGCGGTTTCAACTTCGCCTATACCGGCCAGCCACAACATTTGACGATATGGGCCGACCCCGTCAAGCTACGTGAGGCTGTGGTCGATGTAAGGCCTGTTTGAAGTCATGGCTTATTTCGTGATCCTGACTAGCGATGGGAACCTCGTCGATTCGTTCGACGAGGAAAGCGAAGCCTTGGCTGCACTAGAAGAGTTAGACCGCCAAGACCCCGAGCACGCGGACCAGTACGCGGTGTTTCGCTACGACGACGATGGCCGACCAGTAGGCGAGGCGACGCCCGGTCCCGTCTCGCGACTTCATGCCTGAGAGAGTCTTGGCCGTCCTTGGTCAGGCTGTGCCGAGGTAGGCGTCGAGCCGCGCGGCGTCCTCCGCGTCGCGCCCCGGCGGCACGTGCAGGTAGCGCTGTGTCTGGCGAATGTCCGAATGCCCGCTGGCCTGATGCAGGCGGCCCACGTCCCACACCCGGCCCCAGTGGGTCAGGCAGTGATGGCGCGCGTCGTGCAAGCCCGGCATCGCCATCCCGTCCGCCGCCCACTCGGCCGTCATCACCCGCCTCGAGCCACGCCGCCTTCGTCCAGCGGTGCAAGCTTCTGCGGCGCGAACGCCTCCTCCGGGGTGCGGCCGAATACCAGCTCCTCGCCGCGGCGCCCGGAGCGCAGCTGCAGGTCGCGCAGCTCCCGGCGGACCAGCATCGACATTGGCACCCGGCGGCGTCCCGCGCGGCTTTTCGGCGCGATCGGACCTACCTTCCGGTCCCAGGAGCGCTCGACGCAGATCACGCCGCGTTCAAAGTCGACGTCTGACCATCTGAGCGCCTGGATTTCCCCCGCTCTCAGCCCGGCGTAGAACGCGACCGTCCACGGGCCCCGCTCGCGGTCGCCCAGCGCGGCGAGCGCTCGCGCGACCCGCTCCGGTCTGTCGACCCAGTCACGCCGGCCGTCCGGGGCCTTCAGCTCCATCCCTGCCGTGGGGTTGACCGCGATCAGCCGCTCCCTGACCGCTCGCGCGAAGATCTTGCGCACCGGGTCGAACGTGTTCCTGACGCTCGAGGCGCTTCAGCCCGGAAGCCGTCAGCTGGTTCGCCGCGTCCTGGAGGTCCTGCAGCTCGATATCCGAGAGCCGCATCCGGCCGAGCGCCGGGTAGACCCGCTTGATGTGCTTGGCGTACGAGCGGACGGTCGAGGGCTTGTACGCCGACAGATCGCGCGTGAGATTGATACCGGCGCGGGCGCCCTCGAGCCACCGTTCGGCGTACTCCCGAAACGTGAGCGAGGTGGGGGTGATCACGGTCCGCTGGCGGACCCCGATGCGCGCCTCGTCCCGCCAGGCGACGGCGTCAGAGAGCTTGCGGAAGCTGCGGCGGAGCTTCCGCCCGTCGCGGGCGCGCACCACCGCCTGGTAGGCCGGCGAGCAGTCGCAGGGGTCGATCGGGCAGCCGCGCCCGTGACGGAGCCGGATGCCCTCCGGTAAAGACATCAGAACACGCTCCCGTGCTCGCCGGCGTCGCTAGCGTGGATCTCGCTCATGGAGCACACCCTCCGGGGCCACGGCGCCGGCGGGTCAGCACCGCGCGGCGCCATTCTTCATGGACGGCAGGCATCCTAATCAGGGCGCTCCGCTACGGCCATGTTCTCGGCCAGGAACCGCTGCAGCTCCGTAGTGGGATAGGTGATCACGCTCCCGGTCTTGACCGCCGCCAGCTGGGGTCTGATGTGCGCGTCGAAGGTCTCGAGCGAGACCCCGAGCGCCGCTGCTGCGTCCGCGCGACGCAACGCCAGCGCGGGGATCGTAACCTCGGGGTGAGGGCGGCTCACCCGAGCGCCTCCACGGGGATCCGCTGAAGCGTCTGCTCGATCTCTGGCCAATCCATTGGGCGCCACACCCGCACGTCGCAACCGGCGCGTCTGAGCGCATCGATCCACTCTTGCTGCGCGCCCGACAGGCGACCACGCTCGGTTTTCAACTCGGCGAACAGCAAGCGCTCGTCGCGCACCAAGGTCAGGTCCGGCCAGCCGCTGGCGGACCGGCGGCTATCCCAGGGGTGATAGGTGCGCCAGCCCATCCAGCGAGCCAGATCGAGGACCGCGGCCATGAACTGCTTCTCACGGGGGGAAACGCAATGACTTCCGAGCAGCCGGTCGATGGTCTCTGCCGCGACGGTCATGCGTCGTCCTCGGCGAGCTCCGGGAACTTCGCGGCGACGCGGTCAAGCTCCGCGTCAGCGTCGACCTGCATCGGGTGCTCTGAGCGGTCCGGCGCACCTTCGCCTGAGGCGGTGGGGGTGTGTTCGTCTGGTGCTGCGCCCTTAAGGGCAGGGCGCAGCGCAGCACCCTCCTCCGCACCCCCCGAGAACGCACAAGGTGCGTCGGGTGCGTTGGACCCTGAACGCACCTGCCAGAGGGTCGCCGAAGGATGCCGGCCAACCGCCTTCGCGTCGTCACCGGTGCGCGACTCGAACCGTTCCGGATGAGCGTCCAGTGTGGCCTTGATGGCCTTCTCACCGGCACCGATTCCGCCCTCGTCCTCGCGCGCCGCGATGGCCTTCGTGGTGCGCCACTGGCCATCGGACAGGAGCGAGAGGATCTCGGCTAGGTAGTCGCGCTCGCCCTCGAGCCGGTAGCACTCGCCCTCCGTCCACTCGAGTTGCAGCGTCTTGCCGTGTCGTTGGCTGTCCCATCGTGCCTTCTGGACGAACACGATCGTGTGACCGTTGCCGGCTTTCTGGACGTGGAGGAGCGTGTCCCCAGCACCTTCCCACGCGCCCGATACGGCGCCGCCCTTGTTCTCGTGATGGATCAAGACGTCGGTCAGCTGCCGCTCGGACTGCCTGCGCACGTCGGCGACGAGCTCCGTGAACGCGCGGACCTCTTGCAACGTGCCTCCGACGTCCATCCCGAGCCGCGTCAGCGGCCCGGCGATCAGCACGTCAATCTCGTGGTCCTTGACGCTCTGCGCGAGCTTGGCTCGCCACGCCTCCTCGGCGAATGTGACCTGCGCCCAGGGATGTTCGAACACCATCACGCGGCCGTCGAGCGCCGCGCCTTTCCATGCTTCTAGCTTCCGAGCAACCTTCTTGCGGAAGTATGGGCGCGGTCCTTCGTTTTCGATCAGGAGCACGCGCCTCGGCTGCGGCACCGGGATCTCAAGCCAGTCGTCACCGGCGCCTAGGTGAACGGCGAGGTCGATCGCGAGGGTGGTTTTTCCCGCGCCTCCGTCCCCGTAGAGCATCACATCGGCGCCCTCGGGGATAAGGATTTGCGTCGGCTCGCCAACAATCGCGCCCGCGCCCGGCTCGTCCGTCGCGGCAAACTCCTCGAGCGTGACGATCCTTGCGCCGGCGGTTGCAGCGTACGGCTCCATGTAGCTGAGGTCCGCTGGCATCGGCTCCGCAGCGAGCGCCTCGAGCACCGCGCGCTCGTCGTCGGATTCAGGCTCCGCGCTTGTGCCGTCGCCGCCGTTCGCCATGTCCCAGCAGCGCCAGCAGACCCGGTCTGCGCCGTACTTCAGCGCGAGCGGGTCGTCGCAGCGGCAGCGGGCAGCGTGCGGGCGGCCGTTGTGCCGCGCCTCGTAGTCTCGCAATCCGTCTAGCTCGCTCATCCGCCGTGCCCGGAGCTCGACAAAAGGGCATCAACCGGAGCGTCGAGCGCCAGGGCTAGCGCCAGCAGCGTCGAGCGACGTGACGGTCCGCCTACGCCGCGCTCGATGCGTGCGATCGTACGGACCGTGACGCCCGAGAGCTCGGCCAGTTCGCGCCGGCTAAGCCCACGCTCGCGCCGCAGCTCGTACAACGGGCCGGACGCAGTGGGCGCGGGGAACCAAACGGTGGATGCCATTGCCCACCCATGACAGCGCGCCCGCTGGGTGGCCTACAAAAAATCCCGAGGCGGCAATTTTTTTGCAGGGCTACGCAGCGCTTTTATGTCGTTGCCGATGAGACCGCGAATTCGCCCAATCACGTTTCGGCGATATTGGAAGTCGAAGTCTCCGAACCGATCAGCGGGATAGCGTTGCCGGAAGTCGCTGAGACTGCGCTGCCATGCGAGCTCTCCGACGTCCGCGGCGAGCTCATTCTCGCTGAAGCCTGTGAGACTCGCGTATCGATCCGCCAGCTCGAAGAGGATCGCCCGCAGATCCTCGCGCAGCGCTTCCTTGGGCGTAGCGCCGACTGGTCGCCGGCGCCGTGCGTCCACTGCCGCGAGGATCTGCTCGCGCGCCTGCGATTTCGAGATCCCGGCTCTGGCTGCGTGGGCGTCGACCCAGCCACGATCGAGCGCCTGACTCGCCACCCAGTCGCGATCGTCCCAGTAGTGCGTTCGCCCGAGTACGTCGACGCCCGGCGTCCGGTCCCGTTGGAACCGGCGGAGATCGCTGTTGGATAAGACCCATTCCCAGACGCCGGCGATTTTGCGGCGCTCCGCGGTGAGCTGACCGCTTCGAATGCGATGGGCGGTTACCGAGGGACGGGACAGTCCTAGGCGCGGGGCCGCGTCGGCGACAAGCAACTCGTGGGGAAGCAACGTGCCCTCTTCGCGCGCGAAAGCGATCTGCCTATCACGAATGCCGACGCGAGCTTCTGCGCGAACCGCGCTCGGCAGGCAGGCCGGACAGTATTCGGTCTTCGGCACTTCCGACGGTGCGTAATAGCGGGTCCTGCTACAGCCCGGACAGGTCATCTCTTTTCCAGTCCGCAAGTGGTCTTTACGGAACGCCTCAGGATGGTTCTCGGCTTCCCATTTCTTCGCATGGCTGCGGTTGCAGAACCGGCCGCCGCCCGCATGAATGATCCAGCCGGCCACGACGCCGAGGCTCTCCCCGCACCACTCGCAGAAGCGTTCCTCGGCCGGATACTTCGGCGTCCGCACGCAGCGTGGGCACAGCCTCTTCTTCCCGCGGCGCACTTCTGCCTCGGAGACGAGCCCGAGACTGTCGCCGCATCGAACACAGGATTGCTCGACGAGCGGGTAGCGCCGATTTGCCTCGGCGATCTTGGCGACGACCTCGTCTGGCCGCTCGCGGCCCGTGAGCACGAGGACAGCGGCATGCGCAGGCGAGCAACCACGGCTCGCGCCTAGCGCGAGATGGTTGCATCCGGGATATCGGCATCGCAGCCGCTCAAGGGCTTGATCGAGCTCGGGCGCGCCGAGGCGATACTCGATCCGACTGCCGCAGACAACGCGCTCTGCTGGCACGTCGCCGCGGTTGATTGCGGCGCGCAGTGAAGCGAGGCGAACTCGCCGTGTCCGCGACGCTGCTCGAAGCGACAAGATTGACGGCTCGGGTTGTACAAGCTGGTCGGAAGCTCTGTGCTGCGCCACAGCAGGGGATCTTCTCACCGCGGCCGGACGGACGCGAGAACGACATCCTGCCGTCTCGGCCCCTGTAAGAATCGGTCGACTGCTCCTCGTTGTCACAAACGCAGGGCAACCGAGACGCCGCCGCCGGCAACGGGGCGGCGTCTGTCTTGTCAGCGCCCTGCTAGGAGGGAGGAGCGGTCTCCTCGCGGCGACGACAGAATGAATGCGTGAGCAAGCGACGCCTGTGCCAGAGAACGATCCCTCGCATGCTCACAGGGTTGGTGGGATAGTTGCCGCCGCCGCTTGCGCCCGTATGGGACCAGCAGCTTGCGGCCTTCTTCGATGGACCACCACGGCCGCTTGACCCGCCCGACCTAATGCCTGATCGCAACCGGAAGCAGCTCTGGCTGGTCCTAGGCCTTCTCATGGCCATCGGCATCGGGTTGCTAGCACTCCCCGAGGTTTTTCATTTTTCGCGCTTCCTGCACGATTTCGCTCTCGCCATCGGCACCGCGCTCCTGGTCGCGGCGATTCTCGGAGCGAGCGTCGACCGCTGGCTTAAGCAGGGTCTGCTGCGCGATGCCTTCCAGTCGCTCTTTGGCTACATGCTCCCCGCAGAGTTGCGCGAGGAGTTGGGCTGGGTGTATGGCCAGGAGCTGTTGTGTGATCGGTACGACTTCACGCTGACGCTCGCTCCGATTGAGGGCAGCGACCTTCTGACCGCTCAGCTTGAGGCGCGGCGCGATCTCCGCAATGTGACGTCACACAATGTTCCGTGGCGACCACTCATTGCCGTCGATGAGTGGTTCCACGAGGGACGGCCGTCGCAGGTGATCGCGCTCCGCTGCACGCAGAACGGCGTCACGCGCAGCCAAATTGAGACCCTGCCTAGCGATCCCTTCGCCGTCGCCAAGCAGTTGACCGAAGAGATAACGCTCGAGCCAGATGAACGCGTGACGTTCGTGACCGAAGCGGAGGAAACCAGGCACGCAAACGACGCACTGTTTCTGAACATCCTTGTCGCCACCGCCAATCCTCGGGTCACGGTCCGCGCCCCCGAGGGGATCGCCTGGCGCGTGATGTTCGGCAACCGCAGGCAGTCGGAGGTTCGTGAGATAGGACCGCGCACGCAGCAGCTTCCCGGCACGCTCCTGCCGGGCCAGGTAATTCAGGTACGCTGGTGGAACGAGCACCCGATGGCAGCCCCGCCGTCCAGGCCAGAAACGTAAGAGCGCATCGGCGGAATCTGCTCCCACCCGCCGGGTCGCGGCAGCGCCGCAGCCGCTCAGAACGGTGGCGCGGCCTCGAGCCCGGCGATCCGCCGCTCGTGATCCGCGACCTGGCCCCCGAGCTCCTCGACGCGATCGGCGACCTTCCCGCACACCGGCCGCGCCAGGAACGAAGTGCCGTGGCGCTCGTGATCACGGCGCGTCACGGTGAAGTCGGCCTCCCCGGGCTCGAGCTGATCGAAGGACCGCAGCTCCTCGAGCACCCGCTTGCCGTGCTCGTCGTTGGCGTCGACGGCGAACAGCCGCCACAGCCGGCCGTCCTTAGCAGCGCCTTCCGTGATCAGCTCGCAGCCGACGATCCGCTGGCGCCGGATGGGGGCTCGATCGGTCGCGGACGTCGGCGAATCTGACGGCAGTGTAGGAAGGCCTGCAACACATAAAGATGCTGGAAATCGCTAGCTTTGGCCCCTCTTGCGCGGTAGAATCCAGGAACAAATCAAGCGGGGCCCGCGACCGCGGCAAACGGCCCGGACCCCATGGCACGGAGGAGTGATCTCCATGCAGGACCGAGGATTGCACAGCGCGATCGGCGAGGGGCAGGAGCTGATGGCGAGAGTCAAGGTCTGGCGCGCGGATGTCGCGCATATCACCCGCGCAGTCGAAAGCGCCGATGACGACGCAACCGCCGTCGCATACCTGATCGAGCGCGCGCTGGAGCAGCTCCGCGCGGTGCTCGGGGAGGCCGAGCATGACTAGCGCCACCACCCCTCAGCCCTCATCGCTGATGGCGGCCCTGTTGGCCGTGCAGGCCGCCGCTCCTAAGCTGCGCCGCGATGCCACCGGCCAGGTCCAGAGCCGCACCTACCCATACACCACGATCAGCTCGCTAAAGGAGGATGTGGGCCCGCTGCTCGCAGAGCACGAGCTGGTGTGGCTGGGCCTGCCGACCACCGGCAAGGACGGTGGTCCGGCGCTGACCTACAGGCTCACGCACGTGCCGAGCGGCGAGGCGATCGAGGACACCGTTCTCGCTGGTGGGCGTCTCAGACTCGCAATCGTTCGGTTCGGCGATCACATACATGCGCCGCTACACGCTGACCGCGATCCTCGACCTGGTCCCCGACCCCGACGACGACGGCAACGCCGCCAGGTCCCGCAACGGCCACGCCACCCAGAACGGGAACCAAAACGGAACCACAAGAGAACCGGTCGCGGCGGCGCCTCGACAGTCGGAGCGGCCCGCGAGCGTACGACAGAGGGGCATGATCCATGCCCGCGCCCAAGCAACAAGAGAACCGGTCGCGGCGGCGCCTCGACAGTCGGAGCGGCCCGCGAGCGTACGACAGAGGGGGATGATCCAGGCCCGCGCCCAAGCAGCCAGGCTCAGCGACGCCGAGTTCGCGGACGTGATCAAGCGCGCCGCTGGCGATGAGCCTCGCCCATGGATTGACGACGACGCGGCTGGGCGTTGGCTTGCCCGAGCGCTCGACCGGCTACCAGCCCGCCACGTCGACGCGGTGCTAGAGGGCATCGGCGGCATGAACGGGGGGACATCATGACCGTGCCGAAGATCCGCACTCAACAGGAGCGGGCCGCGGAGCGTCAGCGGCTGCTGACCGAGCGGATGCAGGCGAAGCTCGAGCTGCGGATACGTCAGCAGCAGGCGATCTACCGCGCCAAACGTGCCCAGGCGCAGACGGGGCGGGCCGGGCGATGAGCATCACCGTCGAGCCACCAACCTCGCTGCCGGTCGACCACCTTGAGCGTCAGCAGCCTGAACCTCTTTATGCGTTGCCCGGAGTCCTTTCGGCGCAGATACCTGTTGCGCGAGCCCGAGCGGCCCAACGGCCGGATGATCCTCGGCGGCGCCGTCCACGGCGCGCTCGCCCAGTTCTATGGCCACCTGGTCGGACGTGGTCAAGGGCTCTCGACCGAGGAGCTGCTCGACGAGTTCTCCGCCGAATGGGACTACCGCCGCAGCGTGTTCCCTCTGATTTGGCGTGGCTCTGCCGCGGGTGCAGCTACGCCGATGACTGCGCATGGCGGCTCGGATGACGCGAGGCCGGCTGCGCGCCGTCAAAGCGCCCGACGACGAGACCGAGGAGCCGCCCAGCGGCGAACATCCGATTGAGACCGCCCGCCGGATGCTGATGATCGCTGCCACCCTCGAAAAGGAGCCGTTGCGCACGACGCTGCTTCGGACAGCCGCGGCGCTACCCGACGCTCCGAATAGAGCACACCTTCCGGGACGAGCTCCCGCCGAACCCGCGAAACCCTTATCCCACCAGGGATTGCGGCCGTTCGGGCCGTCGGTGCAACACGTTGCACTGGGTCGATAGCGCGATGCTTATAAGGGTTAAGGCCGCTCTATGTGGGGTGGCATGGGCCCCGGTAGCGGCGCTTCGCACCGTGACACCTCTATTCAACGGCGAAACGGGCACCGGCGCCTCGCATAACCGGCGCTCTATCGGGCGGCTTCTAAATCTTTCTAAATCGCGCGGATGCGCCGACGACGATCACTATCGGATAGTCGTCGCCCGTGACCACAGTTTCTGGAGTTTCTAGCGGCACCTTTGTGCGCTCAGTTTCTGGAGTTTCTAGCGGCACCTTTGTGCGCGCGCGCGAGGCGTGAGCGGTGTCTCGGCCTTTGAAGTTGACCCCGGCGGTTCGCGAGCGGATTGAGCTGGCCGTGTCTGCGGGCGCGAGCTATCGGGCGGCGGCGGCTAGCGCGGGGGTTGGCGAGTCGACGCTTCGCTCGTGGTTGGCTCGCGGTCGGGCGGAGCGCGGGGCGCGCAAGCAGGCTGCTGGTGAGCGGCCGTACGTGGAGCTGGTGGAGGGCGTGGAGGAGGCGTCGGCGCGGGCGGAGGTTCGTGCCGCCGCGCTGCTGTTCAGGGCGGCGGAGTCTGATTGGCGGGCTGCGGCGTGGTTTTTGGAGCGTCGCGATCCGGAGAGTTTCGGGCCGCCGGCGACGCGGCTTGAGCACACGGGCGCGGATGGCGGTCCGGTTGACTTGGACGTGTTGGGTGATCTCTCGAAGCTGTCTGACAGTGAGCTGACCCAGCTGCAGCAGCTGCTTGAAAAGGGACGGGACCGGTCGTGAGCGACACGGACCACAACCAGGGGCCGCAGCGAGGGCCGGAGCTGTTTCAGGCGTTGTGGGGCGACGGTGCCAGCAGCAGAAGCCCCGCATACCGGGTGTGGTGGACGCGCGTGTGCAGGGCGGTGCAAGCGCGGCCGGTCGGCGACAAGCTGCTCGTCGACTGGTGCCACGGGGTGCTCCGGATCAGTGGCGGCAACAAGGAGGAGATCGTGCCGGGCAAGCGGTGGCAGGAGATCCCGCCGGAGCGGCTCACGATCGAATACCGCCGGGAGGAGATCAAGCGTTTGAACAGCGAGCTGGGGGTCGCGCTCGGCGTCGGCCCGATGCCGGACTACACACGATCACCATGATCGTCGGACGCAACAAGAAAACGGGTCAGATCGTGCCGAGAATCGACGCGGTACCGGACTGGCGCGACCGGCCCGAGAACGGGTGGAGACCCGCGAGATATCGCCGGGAGGATTGGCTTGACCGGCTCGCGAAAGAATGCGAGCTCGATGGTGGTGGCGAGGACCGCGACCAGGTATTCCGGGCCCTGTACTGGACGCAGTACGAGTCGCTGACCGGCGAGGGGATGGACTACCGGGCGGCGCATAGGGTCGCTCGCCGCACAACCGCGCAGCTGCTCCTCCGGTACGCCTGGCGGGTCAAGCAAACCGACGTGACTGAGACGCTCGCGATCAGCAAATCGACCGCTACAGGCGACATTGCGCGGGCTGCTCGGCTGCTTGCCGAGGGGCACGTCGCTGCTGCTCGCTCACGGCCGCTGCCCCCAATCCCCGCCGCCGTTGGCCCTACCGGCCAATCCGGCGCATAGTCGTATGCAAATGCCCGAACCGATCTCTTACCCCAGCGCGCTTGATGCGCCCGTCCGGCTCGTGCCGGGAGGAGATCAAGCGTTTGAACAGCGAGCTGGGGGTCGCGCTCGGCGTCGGCCCGATGCCGGACTACACACGATCACCATGATCGTCGGACGCAACAAGAAAACGGGTCAGATCGTGCCGAGAATCGACGCGGTACCGGACTGGCGCGACCGGCCCGAGAACGGGTGGAGACCCGCGAGATATCGCCGGGAGGATTGGCTTGACCGGCTCGCGAAAGAATGCGAGCTCGATGGTGGTGGCGAGGACCGCGACCAGGTATTCCGGGCCCTGTACTGGACGCAGTACGAGTCGCTGACCGGCGAGGGGATGGACTACCGGGCGGCGCATAGGGTCGCTCGCCGCACAACCGCGCAGCTGCTCCTCCGGTACGCCTGGCGGGTCAAGCAAACCGACGTGACTGAGACGCTCGCGATCAGCAAATCGACCGCTACAGGCGACATTGCGCGGGCTGCTCGGCTGCTTGCCGAGGGGCACGTCGCTGCTGCTCGCTCACGGCCGCTGCCCCCAATCCCCGCCGCCGTTGGCCCTACCGGCCAATCCGGCGCATAGTCGTATGCAAATGCCCGAACCGATCTCTTACCCCAGCGCGCTTGATGCGCCCGTCCGGCTCGTTTTTACCGACCGGCCGCTGATCGACCGGATCGCACGCTCGATCGCGCTCGACCAAAGCGTCAGCTATGCGGACGCGCTGCAACAGCTGCACGACGCCGTTGACCAATCACACCAGTTCGGTGGCGATGGCACGCTCCGTGCCGCGCTGAGCCACATTGGCGACCCCGACGACATCAACGCCAGCTTGACGCTGCTCGAGCAGCGCGATCACGCGGTCGACGACGCCTACCAGCAGCAGGCCGGACCGACGTTGCTCGAGCAGGATCTCGACGCTCGCGGAATGGTGAGGCTCGACGCCGATGCTGCCGCAAGGCTGCTGGCCGCCGACCAGGCAACCTTCGAGCGCAGGCTGATGACCACCAGAGAGCTTGCACCGAACCAGTGGCTTGGCGACCAGGGCCGCGAAGCGTTCCGCAAGCTCGACCGGGAGCTGCTCGAACAGCAGCTCGACATGGTCGCCACTTACGAGCGCCCGAGGCAGCTCGCGCAAGCGCGCCAGCACGCCGGCGGCGTTGCACGCACGCTCGACCAGGCCTTAAAGGACGGCGCCGACCACAAGCATCGCCTCAAGCTCCTCGATCGCGAGGTTGAACAGCTGACGGGCCGGCGGCGAGAGCTGGAGACCACACAGCCGCAAGCTGGCACGAGCGGCCCGGAGTCCAACACTGTTGGACTGCGACTCCTCGACGACGACACTGGCGGCGCCAGTGTTGGCAAGAGCCTGTCGCCCAAAGCGCGCGAGATCGCCGCGAGAATCAACGCCCAAGAACCCCGCGACCGCCAGCATTATCTGCAGTTGTTGAGTGCGGATTCCTCGGCGACTGCTGCGGACGCGACGCCTTACACCGAGGTGGTTTTGCGGGTGCTCGACACGCCGGCGCCACCCAAGCGCGAGCCTGAGCCGACACCCGCCCCGTCCGAGCGGATGCCACCGGGCGTGCATCCCGGCAGCCACCAGCTTGACCAGCGCGTGCGTGAGCGGATGCGCCAGCTTCACCGTGGCGAGAGCGATTACGTCCGCACGCTCGAAGAGGTCATCGGCGACGATGCGGCGTAAACCCTGCGCCCGCTGCGAGCAGCTCGAGCGTGAGCTGGAGACGGTCCGCGCCGAGCTCGACGCGATGCGCACGGTCGCGCTCGGCGGCGCTGTCCGCATCGGGTTATTGCGCCAGGAGCTCGCCGCGATCGAGGAGCACGCACGCAGCGAGCTGCAGGCAGCCGAGAGCAAGGTCGGCGAAGCAGTGCACCTCGGTCTCAACGCACACGACCGCTCGACGCGCGCGGAGGCGGAAGCGGCAATGCTCGCCGCGCTCGCGATGGCCGACGAGCTCGCAGGCCTGGAGCAGGGGGAATGAGCGCGCTCGACGAATCGTGGTTCGCGTTGCGCGCTGAGCGCGCGCCATGGACCCGGTCGAAGCTGGCGATGCTCTTGCGAGCGATCGAGCGCGCCGACGTGGTCGACGACGCCGACCAGGCCTACGAGCTGCTCGAGAACGCCGTCACGCAGATTGGAATGGCCGAGACCACTGTCACCGCCCGCGAAGCGCTCGCGCACGCCGGGATCGACGTCGCGACCGTCGAATGGCGGTTGGGGAGGATCGAGACCGCGTTCGCGGTCATCGACCGCGAAAACGAGCTCGCGGCGATGCGAAAGGCCCTGAGATGACCGCCGCTTTCAGTCAGGCGGCGTACGTCGCCACGATCGTGGCTGGCGCGATGGCACGCGGGATCAGCGACCCCACGGAGCTGTCCCGGATCGAAGCCGACGCCCGCGTGTTCTGGAGCGATCGTCTGAACGCCTCGTACTCCGGTCAGCCGTCCGGTTCGAGCCAGCCGAACTGACCCCCATGAGCCTGTCCCGCAAACAGCAGCACGACCTCGCCGCCCGACAGCACATCGAGGACCAGATCGCCTCGGGCGAACTGGTGATCCGTCACGCCACGGACGAGGAGCGGAAGCGGTACGGGGTTAGGACAACATCCACGCCGGCGCCCACGCCCACGCCCACGCCCACACCGGTGTTGGTGCTGTGCGGGTACTGCGGCGAGGCGTTCGACGCCACGCCCCCGCGTAGCAGCAGTCCTCCACGGAGATACTGCTCGCGACGGTGCGCAGCGCTGGGAAGTCGTAGCTGATGAGTGCCTCCTGCTACGCGACCTGGATGGGCCCGTTCGTCGACCCGGAGATCACCCGCCCCGAGCGCCTGCCCGGGGTCAGCTTCGAGAAGCTCATCGGCGGCGCCAGCCAGGTCGTGCTCACCTCGACCGCGACGCAGCTGTGGCAGGCCGACCCGACCTGGTGGAGCTTTCATTGACAGCGATGTAGGGTCATGCCCATAAGGGTCGCAGCGTCTGCAGTCGTGCATCGACGACCCTCGCGTGGCCCTACATGGCTGCCGAAATGGCTCAGAACCTCTGCCGGTAGAAGCCGCCGCCTGAACCCCACCCTGGTGGTGGCTCGCGGCCCTGCTGCCTGCGGTCCGGGTCGGGGAGACGGCCGCGCTTTCCTCGGCCCTTGGCCTTCTCCTGCGGCGTGTGGAGCGTGTAGAAGTCGTCGGGTACGGGTGAGCGCTCGCCGCCCGCCTGCGGATCGTCGACGCGGCCCTCGGGCACGAGTTGGCGGTCGCGGCCACGTCCCCGCCACCACGCGTTCATTGCTCGTCCTTCTGACGCATCGGAGGCCAAATTTAGAATCCGGCGTGATAGAGCGGACCGCCACCCAACAGGGCAGCACGGCCACGACGCTGGGTGGCGCTTCGGCGCCGCACTTCTTACACCGCACGACAGCCGAGACACCACACGACAGCCGAGTCAGGATGAATTACGTACGTCTCTCGAGCCGGTACACGCCGCGCACGACCTTGCACGTGAATCCGTAGCGGCGGTATTGCGACTCGTACCGATGGCTGCAGTACTCACCGGGACGCAGGCAGTCGACCTTATGGTTGATCACCGCGCGCGTGGAACTGCGCGCGCACGCTTTGGTCGCGACCGCCTGCGGACTCGCCTCCGATTGGGCTACCGTCGCTAATGACGCGCCGATCGCGCCGCCGAACGTTGCGCTCGCCAGAGCCGTCGCAGCAAGCCTGGAAACTCGCATGATGCCCTCCCTCGTTGTTGACGCAAGCGTACGCCGCACCGCGAACTGCCGGGCCCAAGAACGCTGGATTGCGCGAGTCCCGGCCCTCATTCGGTGCGATGACGAACGGACCTTGCGGGATTCTGAGGACACCATGTGGCGGCGGATCGCCGAGCTGATCGTGGCCGCGATCTGCTTGGTGCTGCTGGTCTTCCAGATGAGTCGCGTCAGCGCTCCGAACACCGCTCAGACGATCACCGCTGTCATGCTCGGGGTGGCGGCCATAGCGCTGCTCTGGCATGCGCTCAGGGGGTGGGTGCGGTGAGGTTTCTCGCCGAGTCTCGCCTCGGGCACCGCCCGATCGCGTCGCTAGCCTGACGCCGTGTCGCTGCTCGCCCCATCGAAACCGCCGCGACTGGAGGTGCCGCTACCTCTCGGATTGCTGCCGGTCAGGGCGGTGCGGTCAGCGATCCGGCGCTACCGCCAGGGCGGCAGCCACCAGCAGCTCGAGGCCGCGGTAGACCGTCACGGCGCAGAACTGGAGACGGCGATCCATAGCCTCTTGCGCGCCCACTACGAGGAATACCAGGGGCTCGTGAGCCGCCTGGAGATCGTCCACGCGGCGATTGAGCAACAAGCTCATCAGGCGCTCTGGCTGCGCTCCTTTCCGGACGAGACACCCGACCCCGACCCGATCGTCTGCACGCTTCCGGGCGGCCGTCAGATCCCCGTAGAGCATCTGACAGCCGCAGTGCGTTGCTTGCGGCTCGATCCGCGTCTGCTTGTCAGCATCGAACCGGACTGGGACAGTGAGCCGAGCTCGCCGGTCAAGACCCGCTCCGATGACGGCGCCCGCCAGGCGGCAAACCCGGCGATCCGCGCGTTGAACGCGGCCGGAGTCTCCTGCGGTGATCTCGCCCGCGCGCTGGAGTGCTCGAAGAGCATGGCGTATCGGCTGCTGACAGACGCGCCAGTCACCGGCGAGCTTGCGGCGGCGATCGAACGATTGTTCGGCAACCCCGAGCTGACGGCGGAGATCATGGCGATGATCCCGGGGCGGAACGGCCGCGGGACCCGTGCGTGACCCCTGCGTGACCCCTTCCGCCTGAACGCTGCGGGACGGTCGGGACCGCTCGCCCTGCATTTGCGGACGTTCTGACCGCTGCGGGACGGTCGGGACCGCTAGGTGCTGGGTTCGAATCCCCCCCTCTCCGTCGGCGAGCGCCCGGCGATGTTCACCGCGGCAACCGCCCCTCGGAAAGATGTGCAATTTGCGGGAAATGCGTCTCGATTCCGACGGCGGAACACACCCCTCGACGAATATCGGACGTTTATGGGAGACGGCGACGGTCTAGAGTCCTGGCCTCTTGCACGGGACGAGTCGCGGCCGACATGTTGATCGCCAGCGGGGTAGTACGCAGCAGATGATGAGAGCAAGCAGATGAGCACACCGATACGAGCAGGAAGGCCGCAGCTTCGCGTCCTTCCCGGTTCGCTCGACGATGCCGGCTGGTCGTGGTTCTGCGGCCATTGTGCATCGCGGTACCCCGGGGATCAGGCGCCGGCGCCGATCGCGCGGGTGTGCAAGACGTGCGGGCTCGGCCTGCTGCTGGAGGCGCCTGCCGACGCGATCCCGGGCGGCGATGACGCGTTCTTGGTGATCGACTCGGCGCTCCTCGTACAGGCGATGTCCCGCCGGGCCGAGGGGCTGCTTGCGGTGAGCGAGGAGCTGGCGGTTCATCGCCCGTTGAGCGAGTTGCTGGTCCCGGCTGATGCCGAAGCGAGCCGCGTCGGCGGGCTAGCCCAAGCGGTAGCGGACGCGATCGCGGGCGGCGATACGGTCGCAACTGCGTTCGTGAGGCCCTGGAACACTTTCGGGGTGAGGATGCGGGCGCGGATCGCGCCGATGCGGGCCGCCGCGGGCGGCACTGCTCGTGCTCGGCGGGCAGGGGAAGAACCTATGCGCGGTTGACGCCTGAGGCGACCCGAGCGACACCGACTCGAGCGCGAGCGCCGGGAGTCGCGCGAGTGCCCGATCAGCCCGCGGACGGCAGGATTGCCGGAGCTCCGTAATCCACCAGCGCGGCGGGCAGCCCCACCGACCCATCGTCCCGCTGGCCGTTCTCGAGCAAGGCGATGATCGTCCGCCCCACCGCGCAGGCGGTGCCGTTCAAGGTGTGCACATACGTGGGCCGGCCTCCGCGCGGGCGGTAGCGGATGTCCAGCCGGCGTGCTTGGAAGTCGGTGGTGTTCGAGCACGAGGTCAGCTCCCGGTAGCGGCCCTGGCCGGGCAGCCAGGCCTCGCAGTCGTACTTCTTGGCCGCCGACGCGCCCAAGTCGTTGACCGCGATTGCCACCACTCGGTAGGGAATCTCGAGCTCCTGCAGGATCGACTCCTCGATCGCCAGCAAGCGCTCGTGTTCGTCGATCGACTGATCGGGCTCAACGAAGCAGAACATCTCGACCTTGTCGAACTGGTGGACGCGGAAGATTCCTCGCGTGTCCTTGCCGGCGGCGCCCGCTTCGCGCCGGAAGCAGGTCGAGAATCCGGCGTAGCGGATCGGAAGCGCATCCACGATCTCACCCCGGTGAAAAGAGGCGAGCGACACCTCGGAGGTGCCGACGAGATAGAGATCGTCGTCGGCGAGACGATAGATCTGCTGCTCGGTGTCGGGCAGCATTCCGGTCCCGTAGAGAGCCTGCTCGCGGACCAGCACCGGCGGGACCACGGGCTCGAAGCCCTCGCCGCTAAGCCTCTCGAACGCGAACCGAACCAGCGCCAGCTCGAGCAACACGAGCTCGCCGCGGAGGTATGCGAAGCGTGAGCCCGCAAGCCGCGCCCCGCGTTCCATGTCGATCCGCTCCCCCGCGAGCTCGAGGTGATCGCGGCCCAGCCTCCCGGCGGTGCCGACCTCGCGCAAGACCAGGTCCGCGTCGGGCGCGTCGAGGGAGGGCAGATTAGGCAGCGCCGCCAGCTCGGCATCACGCTGGCCCTTCAGCCTCGACTCCTCGTCGCTGAGCGAGCGACCGCGCGCGGCCAGGCTCGCCAGCGCGTCGCGCTCCTCGGCGCTCGGAGCCCCATGGCGACCTCGGCTGGCGCGGTTCTGCTCGGCGCGCAACTCCTCGAGCCCGGCGGTCGCCGCGCGCCAGCGCCGATCGAGCTCGAGCACCCGCTCCACCGAGGCAGCAGCCTCAGGGCCCCGTCGCGCGAGCGCCGCTCGCACGGCCTCGGGGTCTTGACGTATCAGCCTGATGTCGAGAACGAGACCCGGACCTCGCTGCCGAGATGGCTAAGTCTTCTTGCCCTTGTCCGTTGCCTTGGTGCTCTTGGTGCGCGGGTGGGTGGTCGCGGCGGCAGCGGTGGCGGTTGTAGTCCCCGTGTAGGGCGCAGTGGGACTGGCCGGGGGCGCAGGAATCGTTCCAATCGGCTTGGTGTCACACACCACCACCCCGGGCACCATCGGCGCCTGGCGGCCGGCGTAGGTGGAGACGAACTGCGCAACATCGATGGCATCCTGGCCCACGACGATGTTCTGCGGCATGATCGCGCCGGAGAAACCGCCGTTCTCGATCGCGTACAGAACTCTGGTCACGGGACGCTCACAGCGAACGTTGAAGTTCGGTCCGTTGTTGAACTCGGAGCTGCGGACGTTTGCAGCGGAGCCGTTCGCGGCGGCGTACGAGAGCGTGTGGCATCCCGAGCAGCGCTGGTTGAACAGCACGGCGCCATGGTGCAGCGCCGTCTGCGAGCTTGGAACGGTGATCTTCTGGGTTCCGCAGGCGCTGGCGAGCTCCAGCACTGCAAACGCCGCACCCAGTAGCAGCAGGACCTTGACCGGTCGGGACATCGAGTCGGAGATCATAATCGGATGCTGATGCCCGGGCGCCGCGCACTGACCCTGCTGCTCTTGTTCGCGACGCTGGCGGCGCTCGTCGGCTGCGGCCAGACGCGGCTGAGCGGCAGCGATCGGACGCTGTTCGTCGCGCTGACCGATTACCGGGTACTGCCTCAGAACGTGCTGGTCAGCTCCGGCTCCTTGACCATTCTCGCGCATAACTACGGCCGCCTCACGCACAATCTGGCGGTCTCGCTCGAAGGCGGCTCGAGCGTCACAACGAGACCGATCTCGCCGGGGCAGAGCGCCGAGCTGACGCTCACGCTCGAGCCGGGCACCTACCAGATGGCATCGACGATCCTCTCAGATCAGGCGCTCGGCGAGTACGGGACGCTGAAGGTCAGCTCCTAGGCGGGCAGGAGCGGCGGAGTCAACGCCGAAACAAGGGCCGTCCCCGACGCCGGCCGATGGCGCTCGCACGACTTGACTGCGCGAGCGCCCTCCAACGGCGGCAACCAAAGAGAAGGTCGGCGCCGGGGACGATATAACGGGGCCCGCGATGGCATCACCCGATCCGGAGCTTTTCCGCGAGGTCTTTGGACGGTTTGCGACGGGCGTCGCCGTGATCACGTCCGCCGGGCCGGCCGGCGCCGGCGGCATGACCGCGAATGCGCTGTGCTCAGTTTCGCTCGAGCCGCTGCTCGCGCTGGTGTGCTTCGAGAACGGGGCACGCACGCTTCCGATCGTGCGGGAGGGCGGCCGCTTCGCGGTCAACCTGCTGAGCGCCAGCCAGGAGCCGGTCGCGCGAGTATTCGCCTCCAAGCTGCCCGAACACGAAAAGCTCGAGGGAATAGAGCACCGCTTCGAGCAAGGGCTTCCGATCGTCGAGGGCACGCTCGCGTGGGCGGCCTGCGATCTCAAAGACATGATCGCCGGCGGCGATCACACGATCGCGATCGGCGAGGTCACGGCGATGGGCCTCGGGAAGGGCGACCCGCTGATCTGGTACGCGGGCCGCTATCACTTGAGAAAGCTGCAGGCTTGAGCGCTGCCCTCACACCTCTGCTCATCCCGTCCCGGCCGCCCGGGCCAGCAGCACCACGATCACGATCGCCGCGAGCACCATCACCCCCAGCTCGCGTCTGAGGATCGCGAGCACGATTGCGCGCTGCTGATCTTCGGGCAGCTTCCCCACCGCCGAGGCCGACTCGAGGCCCCTGGCGTCGAGCACCATCTGCGCCGAGGAGATCCGCAGCTGCTCGGCCATGAACGACACGAGCAGCGGCAGCACGCCATAGATCAGATGCAGCGAGGACGCCTTGGGACCCACCAGCTCCAACACACCCCCCAGCACCGCCTCGACCACGATCGCCACCTGGGCGGCGCGCAGGATCCGCCAGAACCAGACGCTGTGACTAGTCCGGTACCAGCACCAGGCGCCGTACAATCCCGCCGCGGCACTAAGTGCGATCGCGAGCCCGCCGACAGCGATGTGGACGTCCTTCATGCGGTTGCGCCGTCAGAAGCCAACAACGGCCTTGTCTTTTGTCGATAGCCGCATTTCGCACTAAGTAACATTGTGTTACAAACTAAGAGACCACGGTGATATAAGGATCCTCCGATGCTCCGAAGCTACCTCCCAGCGCTCGTGTTTCTGATCCTCGGCGGCGTGATCGGCGTCACGTTCGGAGTCTTGAACTTGCTCGTAGGGCGGCGTCGTCCAAACCGCTCGAAGGTGGCTCCATACGAGTGCGGGCTGCCGTCGGAGGTGCAGCGCGGATTCCGGTTCGGGATCAGCTTCTACCTCGTCGCGATGCTGTTCATCCTGTTCGACATCGAGGTGATCTTCCTCTACCCGATCGCGGTCCAGCTGCGGGCGTTCGGGACGTTCGCGATGAGTGAGACGATCGTGTTCGTGGTCCTGTTGATGATCGCCTTCGTCTACGTATGGCGGCGGGGAGCGCTCGAATGGAGATAAAGCGCGAGCCGATCGCGAGCGAGGACTTCCGCGTCCGTCAGCTGCGGGCGCGCGACATGCTGCGGGGCGACATCGACGACGAGGAGCTCGAGCGCTACATCGAGGAGGGCGTGCTCACGACGACGGTCGAGCGGGCCGTGGGCTGGGCTCAGGGCAACTCGATCTACCCGCTCACGTTTGGCCTCGCCTGCTGCGCGATCGAGATGATGACGGTCGTGGGCGCCCGGATGGACATCGCTCGGTTCGGGTTCGAGGCCTTCCGCGCCTCGCCTCGCCAGGCCGATCTGATCATTCTCTCGGGCCGCGTCTCGATCAAGATGGCCCCGGTGATCCGCCGGATCTACGACCAGATGCTCGAGCCGCGATGGGCGATCTCGATGGGTGCCTGCTGCTCTTCGATGGGGGTCTTCAACAACTACGCGCTCGTGCCGTCGGACAAGTTCATGCCGATCGACGTGCATGTCCCCGGCTGTCCGCCCCGTCCCGAGGCACTGATGCACGGCATCCTCAGGCTTCGCGAAAAGATCCAGGGACACCCGAAGGATGGCTGGCGCGAGCGCTACGGCGCGAAAGGGACCGAGGAGCTGCTCCCGGAGGAGGCTCAGCCGGCCGATGCAGCGGTGAACGTGTTCAAGGCGGGGGACACCGCCGGTGCCTGACGCGACCGAGCTCGAGCTCACCGCCCAGGAGCTCCGCGAGGCCGATCCCGGCTCGATCCTCGACACGGCGTTCTTTCGCGAACAGGCGACCTTGATCGCGAGCCCGGCACAGATTCAAACCGTGTTGCGGCGGCTGCAGGCCAAGGGTTATCGGTTCCTCTCGAGCCTGCACGGAGTCGACTACTACCCGGAGGAGCCCCGGCTCGGCGTCATCTACGAGCTGCTGGACATGGAACGGGCCGACCGGATCGGGGTCAAGGTTCGGGTCTCGATCGATGCGCCGAGCGTCCCCTCGGTCGTCGAGCTGTTCCCTGGCGCCGACTTTCCCGAGCGCGAGGTCTATGACATGTTCGGGGTCGTATTCGAAGGCCATCCGGACCTGCGCCGGATCTTGATGCCAGAGGACTACGAGGGCCACCCGCAGCGCCGCGACTTTCCCGTGGGTGGCGAGCCGGTGCTGTTCACCTACAACGAAGAGCAGAACTATGGGAAGTGGCAATGACCACGCTTTCTGAGGACTATCGCCGCCGGGAGGAGTCGATCACGCTCACCGGTGAAGTCGCCGGCGAGGGCGAGACACATGAGCTGCTGACGCTCAACATCGGACCGCACCATCCCGCTACACACGGAGTGTTGCGACTGCTGGCGACGCTCGAAGGCGAGATCGTCCGCGACATCAAACCGATCATCGGCTACGTCCACACCGGAATCGAGAAAACCGCCGAGGACAAGTCCTACTGGAAGGTGATACCGGTCATCGAGCGGATGGACTACTTGGCCTACTACTTCAACGCAATGACCTACTGCTGTGCGGTCGAGACCCTGCTTGGAGTGGAGGTGCCGCCGCGAGCGCAGTATCTGAGGGTCCTGCACCTCGAGCTCAACCGGATCATGTCTCACCTGGTGTGGCTCGGGACCAGCGCGCTGGACCTCGGCGCGATCTCGATGTTCTGGTACTGCTTCCGAGAGCGCGAGGTGATCCTGGATTTGTTCGAGATGTCCTCCGGCCAGCGGATGCATACGCGCTACATCCAGGTGGGCGGGGTGATCGAGGACATTCCCCACGGCTTCGAGGACAAGGTGCGCAGGTTCGTCAAGGAGATGCCAAATCGCGCCGACCAGTACGCGGATCTGCTGGAGAAGAACGAGATCGTGCTCGAGCGCCTGCGCGGGACCGGCGTCGTCGATCAAGAGACGCTGCTGAAGCTTGGCGTCACAGGGCCGCTGCTGCGGGCGAGCGGTAGGCCCTGGGATCTGCGCAAAGCGCGGCCCTACTCCAGCTACGACCACTTCGATTTCAAGATTCCGGTGGGCACGGTCGGGGATAACTACGACCGCTTCCGCGTCCGCCACGCGGAGCTGTACGAGTCGACGAAGATCATCGAACAGGCGCTGGATGGGATGCCCGAAGGACCGTTCATCACTCCCGATCGCAAGGTGGCGCTGCCGCCGAGACACGAGCTGGCCACCTCGATGGAGGCACTGATTCATCACTTCAAGCTCGTGACCGAGGGCTTCCGCGTGCCGCCCGGAGAGGTGTACTACCCGATCGAAGGGCCCCGCGGCGAGCTCGGCTGTTTCGTGCGCGCCGACGGCTCCTCGAAGCCGGCCCGCGTGCACATGCGCGATCCCAGCTTCGTCAACCTGCAAGCGCTCGCGTACATGGTTCGCGACGCCTACATCGCGGATCTGATCGCGACGCTCGCGATGCTCGATCCGATCCTCGGAGGGATCGACAGATGAGCGTTCACACCGGCGATCCGCGACTCGACCCCGCGAGCAATCAAGGCTCCGACGGCGCTGCCGACCGCCGCCGTACGAGCGCTCCGGTTCCTCGTTTCGGCCATGGCTCGCGCGTTCCCGGCTGGGATCAAGCGGTTGATCTGACAAAGGATCCCGCGGTCGTCCCCGACCCGGCAACGACGCCGGTGCCGGACGGGCTGCGCCGCGAGATCGAGGCCGCGATGGCCAAGTACCCCGACCGCCGTTCGGCTTCGATTCCCGCTCTGCACGCCGCGCAGCAAATTTACGGCTGGTGCTCGCCGGAGGCGATCGATCAGGTTGCGGCCGTGATGCAGGTGACTCCCGCGTTCCTGAACTCGATCGCGACCTTCTACGACATGCTCGAGACCGAGCCGCGGCCGGTCCATCACGACGTTTACGTGTGCACGAACATCTCCTGCTCGCTGCGCGGCGCCGACGAGTTCTACGAGGCGATGATCGCCGCTGCGGCCGAGGGCGAGGACATCCATGTGAAGTCGTTCGAGTGCCTCGGTGCCTGCGACATCGCGCCGATGGCATCGGTCGACGGCGAGTACGTCGGGCCTCTGAACGCCGACGATGCCGCCCGCATCGTGGAGGATCTGGCGGCCGGAAGGACGGTGCTCGAGCACAAGCAACTGCGCTACCGGCGTTGCGTGGATCCGGGGGTCGCCGCAGGAAGCGACGAATTCGGCCCTCCACCGCCCGACGCGCTCAGGACCGACAGGGCTGGCCTGCCGCCCGAGGGCGACACCGTCGATCGGCCGGGCCCGACGGCGGCGGTCGAGACCCCACCGGACGAGATCCCATCCGACGAGGAAGAATGATGAAGCTCCTGTTTGACGGCATCGATGAGCCCGGGCTCAACACCTTGGCGGTGTACGAGCGCCGGGGTGGCTACGAGATGCTCCGCAAGGCGCTGACGATGCCCCGCGACGAGGTCCTCAGCAACATCTCGGACTCCTCCCTGCGCGGTCGCGGCGGGGCCGGTTTCCGAATGGGGCAGAAGGCGTCGTTCCTGCCTCACGGCGGGATGCAGAAGTACCTGGTCTGCAACGCCGACGAGTCCGAGCCCGGGACCTTCAAGGACCGCGAGCTGATGCAGAAGACCCCACACACGCTGATCGAGGGAATCGCGATCACCTCCTACGCGACCGAGATCGATCGCGCGTTCATCTACATCCGTGGCGAGTACGTCCTGCAAGCGGACATCCTCGAGGCCGCGATCGCCGAAGCCGAGCAGGCGGGTTACCTCGGGCCGAACATCCTCGGCTCAGATCATTCGCTCACGCTTGTGCTGCACCGCGGCGCGGGGGCGTACATCTGCGGCGAGGAGACCGGCCTGCTCGACTCGCTCGAGGGCAAGCGCGGCAATCCGCGGCTGAAGCCGCCGTTCCCTGCGATCGAGGGCCTGTATCACGGGCCGACGCTGATCAACAACGTCGAGACACTCGCGACCGTTCCGACGATCATCCGCCTGGGAGGCGACGATTACGCGAAGATCGGTACGGAGACCTCGACCGGAACCAAGCTCGTGTCGGTGTCGGGCGATGTGCAGCGACCCGGCAACTTCGAGATCGAGCTCGGCATCCCCTCGCGCGAGATCATCTATGGGCTCGCCGGCGGCCCGCCGGAGGGCCATGAGGTCAAGTTCTGGTTTCCCGGCGGTTCGAGCGCTCCAGTCCTGACCAAAGACGACCTCGACGTGCCCTACGACTTCGACTCGATGGCTAAGGCGGGCTCGATGCTCGGCTCCGGCGCGATCATCGTCGTCGACGACAGCCACAGCGTGCTGGAGGTGGCGATCAAGCTCGCGAAGTTCTACGCGCACGAGTCGTGCGGCAAATGCGTTCCTTGCCGCGAGGGCACGAACTGGACGGTCAAGATGCTGCAGCGGATCCAGTCAGGCGAGGCCACCCCGATGGACCTCGACATCATGGCCTCGGTACAGGAGCAGATCATCGGCAACTGCCTGTGCGTGCTGGGGGACGCGATGGCGATGCCGATCGGCTCGATGATCGAGAAGTTCCGCGGCGAGCTCGAAGCCGAGATCGAGGAGGCGCGCGAACGTGCCGGGGTCGACCTCGAGGACGTCATCCCGGTCGGGGTGGCCGACGAGTACGCCGGCCCGTATCCGGTGCACTGACGCGATCTCGAGCACACGAGTAAGCGACTCCGACGATGCCCCGCCCCGAGCACAAGATCATCCAGCTGACCGTCGACGGCCGCGAAGTGCGGGCAGCCGAAGGGATGATGCTGGTCGACGCCGCCAAGTACGGGGACGTCGAGATTCCCTACTTCTGTTATCACGCGAAGCTCGGCAACCCGGTCGGCGCCTGCCGGATGTGCCTGGTCGAGATCGAGGGCATCCCGAAGCTCCAGACCTCCTGTTCGACGCCGGTCAAGGATGGGATGGTCGTGCACACCCAGACCGATCGCGTCCGCCACGCGCAGAACGCGATCGTCGAGTTCCTGCTCGTCAACCATCCGCTCGACTGTCCGGTCTGTGACAAGGGCGGCGAATGCCCGTTGCAAGACATCACCTTCGGCTGGGGGCTCGGCCGCTCGCGCTTCATCGAGCCCAAGCGTCACTTCGAGAAGCCGCTTGCGCTCTCTCCTTTGGTCGCGATCGACCGCGAGCGCTGCATCCTTTGTTATCGCTGCGTGCGCTTCTCCCAGGAGATCGCCGAGGACTATCAGCTGATCTTTGCCGAGCGCGGCGCCCACACATTCGTCTCGACTCACAATGGACACCCATATGTCGCCCCGTTCAGCGGCAACATCATCGAACTCTGTCCGGTCGGCGCGCTGACCTCCCAGCCCTACCGGTTCCGGGCGCGGCCGTGGGACATCGAGGGTGCCGGCGGGATCTGCACCCTGTGCCCATCGCAGTGCAACGTCGAATTCACGGTCCGCGACGAGAAAGTGCTGCGCGTGCTGGCGCGCGACAACTACGAGGTCGATGACGGATGGCTGTGCGACAAGGGCCGCTTTGCCTACCAGGCGATCCACGTCGACGAGCGGATCACCGCGCCGCTGGTACGCGATGGCGGAGAGCTGCGCGAGGTCTCCTGGGAGCGAGCGCTCGGCGTGGCCGCGGGTCTCGCCCGTCACCGGGGGCGGGTCGGTGCACTGGTGGGTGGCCAGGCCACCAACGAGGAGGGCTTTTTGCTTCAGCGGCTCGTGCGCGAGGGCCTCGAGTCGCCCAACATCGACTCGCGCGAAGGGTCCACGGTGCCGCTGGAGCTCGCTCGCGCGCTAGCTGACCCCGCCTTGCAGGCCACTGTCCCGGACCTGGAGTTCGCGCACACGGTGCTGGTGCTCGGCTGCGAGCCGCTCGACGACGCTCCGATTCTGGATCTGTGGATCAGGAAGGGCGTGCGGCGCCGCGGGGTCCAGCTAGCGGTCGCTACCTCGCGCCCGAGTGCCCTGGATGAGAACGCCACCCTGATCGCGCGCTACGCGCCGGGCGACAGCGCCACGTTCCTCGCGGAGCTGGATCGAGCACTGGCGGGCGAGCCCGAGCCAGGGACGCTCGCGGCGCTGCTGCGCGACGGCGGCGATGACGTGGTGATCGTGTGGGGCGAGCGGCTTGAGTCGGACGCGCTGCCGTACCTGCTCAGCATCGTGGGACAGCTCGGCCTCGGGGAGCGTGAAGGAGCTGGGCTGCTGGAGATACCAGCGGGATCCAACGGCCGTGGGCTGCGCGAGGCAGGCGTGCTGCCGGTCTCGGGCCCGGGATACGGCGAGCCGCTCCCCGGTGCCGGGCGCGGCGCAGCGGAGATGGCCCAAGCCGCGGCTGACGGCGAGATCACCGCGCTGTACCTGTTCCAGACCGACCCCCTTCGCGACCTGCCCGACAGCGCCCTGTGGAACCGTGCGCTACATCGCGCGGGGCTGGTCGTGGCGCACGCCTCGGTAATCACCGACGGGATCCGGGAGCACGCGAACGTCGTGTTTCCGGCCGACTCCTACGCCGAGAAGGAGGGCACGGTCGTGCATCCCGACGGCCGCCTACAGCGCCTGCGCACGGCGATCGCGCACCCGGGCAGCGTGCGACCCGGCTGGTGGGTGATCGCGGAGGTCTCAAAGCGGGCCGGGTTCGACCAGCGCGCGCTCACGAGCAGCATGGTGTTCAGCGAGATCGTGGCCGCGGTGCCCTTCTACGCCGGGCTGACACTCGAGGAGATCGGGGGCCGCGGCATCCGCTGGCCCGGCAGACAGCAGGCCTCGGCGATGCCGGCGGGCGCGGTCACCGCCCGGCCGGTGACATCGCCGGCCAGCGTGACCAGCTCGGAACCGCCCACGCCGCCGGCCGGCGTGACCAGCTCGGAAGCGTTGACGCCGTCGGCGAGCTCGGTCAACGGAGCGCTCCGGCTGGGCGTCTATCGCCCGATCTGGGCCGCGCCGGAGGTCGAGATCTCCCCCGCGCTCAAGTTCGCGATCGCTCGCCAGCAGGTCGAGCTCTCGCCCGAGGACGCGCTGGCGCTCGGGATCAGGGATGGCGAGCGGGTTGAGGTCGCGCAGAACGGGACCCGGCTGCAGGCGAGGGCGGTGGTGCGCAACGCCGTCCCGGTCGGCACCGCGTTCCTCGCCGACGGAATCGAGACCGACTCCGCGAATGCGTTCACGGACGCAACGGTCGAGGTACACCGAGCGCGATGACCCCGTTTGGCGACGTCTACTTCTACGAGGCCTGGTGGATTCAGATCATCAAAGCGATCGTGATCTTCGCGGTCGCATTCGCGATCCTGCCGATGCTCACGATCTACGAGCGCAAGCTGCTCGGCCGCTTCCAGGGCCGCTACGGTCCCAACCGCGTCGGGCCGTTTGGACTGCTGCAACCGATCGCCGAAATCGTCAAGTTCGCGATGAAGGAGCCGTTCCGGACGACGACTTCGGTCGGCTATCTGTTCCGGATTGCGCCGATGATCGCGATCATCACCGCGATCGGGGCGCTGGCGCTGATCCCGTTCGGAGATGTTCAGACGATCTTCGGCCACCGCGTCGGGCTGTACGGGATCGACGTTTCGATCGGGCCCCTTTACGTGTTCGCGCTGGCCGGGATCTCGTTCTACGGGATCATGCTCGGAGGGTGGTCATCGGGCTCCAAGTACTCGTTCCTGGGCGCGATGCGCGGCGCCGCTCAGCTGATCTCCTACGAGGTCTCGCAGGGCCTCTCGCTGGTCGGCGTGGTGATCATCTCCCAGACCCTGTCGCTGACCGGGATCGTCCATGCCCAGCGGAGTCTGTGGTTCATCTTCCCGCAGTTTGTGGGCTTTTTGATTTTCATGGTCGCGTCGTTCGCGGAGACCAACCGAGCCCCGTTCGATCTGACCGAGGCCGATACCGAGCTGGTCGCGGGCTACTTCACTGAGTACGGCGGCACTCCGTTCGTCGCCTACCTGTTCGCCGAGTACATGAACATGGCGGTGGTCTCGGGGATCGCGACGACGATGTTCCTGGGTGGCTGGCTGATGCCCTTCGGAATCCACCCGCCCGGATGGGTCGATCCAATCGTGGTGATCGCGAAGATGATGCTGTTCATCACCTTCTTCGTCTGGGTGCGCGCGACGCTGCCCCGCCTGCGATATGACCAGTTGATGGCTTTCGGCTGGAAGATTCTGCTTCCGCTGGCGACGCTCAACCTGCTCGTAACCGCAATCGTGGTGGTGGCATGAGCTACGACCCAGGTTCCGACGTGATCGAGGTGATCCGAGTCCCGAAACGGGGGCCCGCGTACGGCGCCTACCGGGCTTTCGGCGAGACCCTGCGCGGCCTGAAGACGACGTTTGCGCGGATCGTGGAAGGTCCGGTGACGATGCAGTACCCCGAGGAGAAGACTCCCGTCTATCCCCGCTTCCGAGGACGCCACAAGCTCCACCGCTTCGAGGACACTGGGCTCGAGAAGTGCGTTGGCTGCTCATTGTGCGCGGCCGCCTGTCCGGCCGACTGCATTCGCGTGGTGGCGGCCGAGAACACGCCCGAGAACCGCGTCTCCGCCGGGGAGCGCTACGCCGCCGTGTATGAGATCAACATGAGCCGCTGCATCTTCTGCGGCTACTGCGAGGTGGCGTGCCCGTTCGATGCGATCACGATGGGCCACGACTACGAGCTCTCGGACTACACGCGCTCGGATCTGATCTTCACCAAGGAGATGTTGCTGGCCGAGGCGATCGAGCGCAGCCCGCTGCGGGCGGAGGGCGAGTGAGCCAGGTCATCTTCTTCCTCGCGGCGATCGGCGCCCTGGCGGGGGCGATCGGGGTGATCGTGGTCCGCAACCCGTTCTACAGCGTGCTGGCGCTCGTCTGTCACTTGATCTCGCTCGCCGCCCTGTTCCTGCTGCTGCGGGCGGAGTTCGTCGCCGCGGCCCAGGTCGTCGTCTATGCAGGCGCGGTGATGGTGCTGTACGTGTTCGTGGTCGCCTATGTCGGCGGCGGCGAGGAGCTGGCCGCCGGCAGCGCGTTGCGAATCGTCGGGCCGTTGATGGCGCTGGCGCTCGCCGTGGAGCTTTGCATCGCGATGCTCGGGTCGGCGCTCAAGGGGATCTCGGGAAAGGGGGCCCCCTACGTGCTCGGCTTCGGCACGCCGGGCCAGATCGGCACCCTGTTTTTGACCAAGTACCTGTTCCCATTCGAGCTGGCCTCGATCCTGTTGCTGGTGGCGGCGGTCGGCGCGGTCGTGCTCGCGCGCCGCCGCCGAGGGTTGGAGAAGCCCGACGAGCAGTTCGAGCTGCGAGTTCACGCTCCCCGTCCCGCCTACACCGGGACGATGGCCGAGGCGGCCGGGACTCGGGTGGCCGAATCTCCGCCGCCGCCGGAAGTGGAGCGAATCCCGACCGGAGCGGACGACGAGGCGGATCGTGTTCCCACCGGAGCCGAGCAAGACGAGGGAGGCTGATGATGGCATTGAGGGCGCGGAGCTCCGGCTGATGGCGATCGGCTGGTATCTGACCGTCTCGGCGCTGATCTTCTGCACTGGCCTCGCCGGCGTGATGACGCGCCGTAACCCCTTGGTGGTCCTGCTCTGCCTCGAGCTGATGCTAAACGCGGCGAATCTCGCGTTGGTGGCGTTCTCACGCATGTGGGGCGGCGAGGACGGCCAGGTGTTCGCGCTGATCGTGATGGTGGTGGCGGCTTGTGAGGTGACCGTCGGTCTCGGCCTGATCGTCGCGATCTACCGCCGGCGGCTGCCGATCGACGTCGATGAGATGAACGAGCTGCAGGGGTAAGCGGGAGCGTCCATGGCAGCGACTACCTTCGGTTGGCTGGTCCTGTTGTGTCCGCTGCTGGGCATCGCCGTGATCAGCTTCAGCTATCCGCGGCTGCACCATCGCACTGCCGGCTTCATCGGAACCGCCGCGATCACGCTTTCGTTTGGATTTGCGGTGGCCGCGCTGGTGGCGTTACTGCACCATCCCGAAGCACACCGCGAGCTGACCTCGAGTCTCTGGAACTACGCGGTGACCGACGGGCTCGACGCCAAGCTCTCGATCCTGGTCGACCCGCTGTCGGTGTTCATGATTCTGGTCGTCTCCGGGGTCTCAGCGCTGATCCACCTGTATTCGGTCGCCTACCTCGACTCCGACCGCGGCTATTCGCGCTACTTCGCCTACCTCAACTACTTCGTCTTCTCGATGCTGCTGCTGGTGCTCGCCGCCAACTTCCTGCTCCTGATCGTGGGCTGGGCGTTCGTCGGCGCCGCCTCCTACATGCTGATCTCGTTCTGGTACCGGCGCACCACCGCGACCCGCGCCGGACTGAAGGCGTTCGTGATCAACGTCGTCGGCGACGTCGGCCTGGTGCTGGGCACGTTCTTCATCTTCAAGCACACTAACTCGCTGAACTTCGGGACCGTGTTCGCGCTCGCGCCGCACGTATTCGTTTCCAACAGCACCGACATCGTTGTGGCCTGTCTGCTGCTGCTCGTCGGGGCATTTGCCAAGTCCGCCCAGATCCCGCTCCACACCTGGCTTCCCGACGCCATGGAAGGTCCGACTCCGGTCTCCGCGCTGATCCATGCCGCCACGATGGTGACGGCGGGCGTGTATTTGATCGCGCGCATGCATCCCTTGTTCGAGCTCGCTCCCACCGCCGAGGACGTCGGCGCCATCGGGGGTTGCCTGACGTTGCTGATCGCCGGGACGATCGCGCTCGTGAGCGTCGACATCAAACGGGTGATCGCCTATTCGACGATGTCTCAGATCGGGTACATGATCATGGCCGTGTGCGGCGGCGCCTACGCGGCGGGGCTGTTTCACCTGATGACGCACGCGTTCTTCAAGGCGTTGCTGTTCATGGCCGCGGGCTCGGTGATCAGCGCGATGGCCGGGTCTCAGTCGCTCGACCGCATGAGCGGCTTTCGCAAGGCGATGCCGTTTACATTCATCTGCTTCCTGGTCGGTGGACTGGCCCTCTCGGGCATGCCGCCGTTCTCGGGCTGGCTGTCCAAGGACGACATCCTCGCGTTCCTCGACAACCGCGGCGGCGGGTACGTGGTGCTCGGAGTCGCCGGGTACGTCGGCGCCTTGCTGACGGGCGTCTACACCTTCCGGATGATCTTCCGCGCGTTCTTCGGCGAGCCCTGCGAAGAGGCGCGTGAGCTCGAGCATGGCCACCTCGCCCACGCGCAGGTGCCTTTCAACCCGGGGACGGGCGAAGCCGAGGACACCGACGTCGGCTTCCCGGGCCCCGAGCACCACATCGCCGAGCGCGACATGCCGATGAAGATCGCGATGTCGGCGTTGGCGGTCCTGGCCGTGGTCGGTGGGCTGATCCAGATTCCAGGGGTCGACCTCGGAATCACCCGTTTCCTCGCCCCCACGTTCGCCGATTCCCACATCGCGGAGCCTTCGACCGGGTCCTCCTGGGCGGGGCTGGCGCTCGGGGCGGTCATCGCTCTGATCGGGATCGGGATCGCGTATCGGGTCTGGGTCGCCGCGCCCGGGACGGCGCTCGCGTTCCGACAGCGCTTGGCGCCGCTCTACACGCTGTTCGTGAACAAGTGGTACTTCGATGAGCTGATCGACTTGGTGATCGTGCGACCCGCGCTGTGGTTCGGGCGGATGGCGGACTCCGTGCTCGAGCGCGTGGTGGTCGGAGAGGGGATCACGGGCGGTACCACCGCTCTGGTCCGCGCCGGCTCCGCGGCGGTGCGGCGAGCCCAGACCGGCTTTCTGCGCTATTACGCCGCGCTGATGGTCGTCGGCGCGTTCGGCGTCGCCCTCTACTTCCTGATCTCGAGCTCATGACTCTGTCGATCCTGATCTGGCTGCCGCTGGCGATCTCGATCGTCTCCTCTCAACTCCCGAGCCGGCTGGTGGGACGAGCGGTGGCGATTGGCAGCTTGGTCACGCTCGGGGTCGCGATCTCGTTCGTCGCGCGCTTCAAGAGCGGCCAGGTCGGCCTGCAGTTCGTCACCGACAAGGTGTGGATCTCGGCGCTCGGGATCCACTACAAGCTGGGACTCGACGGTCTCAACGTCGCTTTGGTGCTGGTGAGCGCGATCGCTTTCAGCGCCGCGCTCGTGTGGGCGTCGTTCCGGGACTGGGAGCGTCCGGGCATCTTCTACTTCCACTTCGGCCTCGCCGAGAGCGCGGTGCTCGGAGCGTTCTGCGCCCAGGATCTGGCCTTGTTCGTCGCGTTCTTTGACCTGATGCTGATTCCGTTCTACTTCCTGATCGGGGTGTGGGGCAGCGGCGAGCGGGTCCGCGCGACCACGAAGCTCGTGATCTACACCCTGGTCGGATCGTTCTTCATGCTTGCCGCCGCGATCGCGACCGGCGTGATCGCCGCGAACGAGCACGGCACCCCGCTCAACTTCACGATCTCCGCGCTGCGGCGTCTGCCGCTCTCAAAGAGCTCGCAGGAGTGGATCTTCCTCAGCTTCGCGGTCGCCTTCTTGGTGAAGATGCCGCTGGTCCCCTTCCATGGCTGGCTGCGCGACGGCTACCGGGCGATGCCGATTCCGGCCGTCGCGGTGTTCTCGGGGATCCTCTCGAAGGTCGCCGCTTACGGGTTTCTGCGGATCGTCCTGCCCTTGTTTCCCTACGCCACCGTGCATTTCCAAATGCTGATGCTGATCATCGCGCTGGCGTCGATTTTCTGGGGAACCGCGGTCGCGTTCAGCACCGATCAAGCCCGCTTGGTCGTCGCTTACTCGAGCATCGCCCAGCTCGGATTCATCACGCTCGGGATCTTCTCGCTCCGCTCCCAGGGAGCCCAGGGCGCGATCCTGCAGATGGTCAACCATGCGCTAGTAACGGTCCCTCTGTTCATGGTCGTCGCAGCGCTGGCCGCCCGCGCGGGCGGCTCGGAGAGGCTCCGCGACATGGGAGGAATCGCGTTCCGAGCGCCCGTGCTCGCGTCGCTGTTCCTGATCGCCGTTTTCGCCACGCTGGCGATGCCCGGATCCTCAAACTTCGTCGGCGAGTTCCTGATCCTGCTCGGCGTCTTCAAGTCGAAGCTGGCGATCGCCGTGATCGCGTTCACCGGGGTGGTTGGGGCCGCCGTATACGCGCTGCGCCTGCTAATCGACTCGATGCACAATCGCGTCGGCAAGCCGGTCGCCTCGCGTGAGATCGGCTTGCCCGAGGCCGCCGCGGTCGCCCCGGTGATTGCGGTGATCCTGGTACTCGCCGTGTATCCGCAGTTCGTGCTCAAGCGAACTCAGGCCTCGACCACCGCTGCCGTCGCAGCGACGGCACAGCCAGGTCCGCTCAAGGTGGCGAGCCGGTGATCCCGTTCGCCGCTTCCAGCATTGGATGCCCGCCCCAGGGGGCGAGCCGATGATCCCGTTCGCCGCTTCCCAGATCAAGGGCCCGCACATCGACTGGGCTTCGCTGTCGCCGTTCCTGGTGTTGATCGTCGGCGGGCTGCTGGTGCTGATGGTCGGCCTGGCGCGAAGCCTCGTGGTGCGCGCGCGGGTCGTCCCCCTGCTTTCGCTGATCACGCTCGCAGGCGCGCTCGCGGCGGTGATCAGCCGCTTCGGGGATCACCACTCGATCATCTCGGGCGCGCTGATGATCGACGACCTGGCCCTGGTGCTCGACATGATCTTCCTGGTCGCGGGGATGGCGGCGGTGCTGATGTCGTTGCGCTCACCCGCTGCCGAGTCGGCCGGTCAGGGCGAGTTTCACTCGCTACTGATCTTCAGCGTTCTCGGCATGGCGGTCCTCGTCTCCGCCCAGAACTTGGTGACGCTGTTCCTCGGATTTGAGCTGCTCTCGATCCCCCTTTACATTCTCTGCGCTTCCGAGTTCCGGCGCGAGGGCTCGCTCGAGTCGGGTCTCAAGTACCTGGTGATCGGCTCCGTCGGTTCCGCGACGCTCCTCTACGGGCTGGCGCTCGTCTACGGCGCCACCGGATCGACCGACTTCTCCGGCATCGGCTCCGCGGTCACGGTCGGCAAGCTCGGGGGCGGCATCCTCGGCGATCCGCTGCTGTTCACCGGCCTCGGCCTGGTGATCGTCGGCTTCGCCTTCAAGGCTTCTGTGGCCCCCTTCCACCAGTGGACACCCGACGTCTATGAAGGGGCTCCCACCCCGATCACCGCGTTCATGGCCACGGCCACCAAGGCCGCCGCACTCGGAGTGTTTCTGCGCTTCTTCGATGTCGCAGCGATCGGCGCGCAGGACACCTGGGCCCCGGTGATCGCGACTGTCGCCGCAATCACGATGATCGTCGGTAACGTCGGCGCGCTCGGCCAGTCCTCGCTCAAGCGGATGCTCGGCTACTCGGGGGTCGCCCAGGCCGGCTACATGCTAAGCGGCGTGGTCGTTGCAAGCCAGCTTGGGATCCAGGCGACCGTGCTCTATCTGGCGGTCTACCTCGCGATGAACCTCGCCGCCTTCGCGGTGATCGCGGCCTGCGAGCAAGACGATGTGGCCGGCGATGACATCTCGGTGCTTGCGGGCTTGGGCCGCCGGCAGCCCTGGCTCGCCTGGCCGATGACGATCGCGATGCTGTCGCTCGCGGGAATCCCGGCCACGGTTGGGTTCATCGGTAAGTTCCAGTTGATCCACGCGCTCGTCAACGGCAGCTACACCTGGCTGGCGATCGTGCTCGTGATCGGCTCGATGATCTCGCTCGGTTACTACCTACGAGTGATTGCGACGATCTGGATGCGAGGCGCCGAGGAGCCGAGGCCGGTCCCCGGACAACCCGGCGCCTATGCGCCGATCGCCGGGGGGTCGCCCGAGGCCGACGATCAGCCCCAGCCGGCGGCGGCCTCCGCCGCGGGCGACGGTCAAGCTGGCAATGGACACGTCTGGCCCGTTTCCGCGGAGGCTGTTCCCAAGCCCGAGTTGGTGTTCGTGGCGGTCCTGTTTGCGGCGGCAAGCATCTTCTTCGGCATCTTCCCCGAGCCGCTGTTCACGCTCACCGCCCACGCCGGGCACGCCATCAGCGGGATCTTCTAGGCCGTCGTTTGCTCGGTCGCCCACGCCGGGCACGCGCTCAGCAGGATCTTCCCGCTAGGGCGCGAGCCGCTCGATCACCCAAGCACCACCCGGGCCGGGCCGGTAGCGCAGCCGGTCGTGGAGACGGTCCTCGCGGTGCTGCCAGAACTCATAGTTCTGCGGGCGGAGCCTGAAACCGCCCCAGATCTCCGGAAGCGGCAGTTCGCCTCGCTCGTGCTGGGTGGCGAGCTCCGCCACCCGTTGCTCGAGCGCCGGACGATTTGCGACCACCTGGCTCTGCGGCGAGGCCAGCGCGCTCAGCTGACTTCCGCGTGGGCGGCTGCGCACGTACGCCTCCGACTCCTCGACGCTTGTGCGCTCGACGGGACCTTCGATCCGCACCTGCCGACCCAGCAGGTCCCAGTGGAACAACAGCGCCGCGACCGGGTTGATGGCGAGGTCGACGGCCTTGCGGCTCTCGTAGTTCGTGAAGAACACGAATCCCCGCTCGTCGAACTGCTTCATCAGCACCATCCGCACGGATGGAACGCCAGCGGGTGTGGCGGTGGCGAGCGCCACCGCCTCTGGAGCACGGGTGCCGACGTCGGTGGCGGCCTGAAACCAGACGGCGAACTGGCGTAGGGGATCGGGATCGACGTCTGGCTCCAGCAAGGGCTGAGCAAAGCTGGCCACACGATGATTATCGAGGCTACGACCGCGAGCCGCCGATTCGCGAGTCTCCGATGTCGGCGCCGGCTCTGTGGGGCCGCCGTTTGCGGGTACCCTCCCGCCGGGTATCGCTTCGGCATGGAAGAGCGACGGTCAGACACCGAGGAGACGTTCGGCGACCAAGCACCGGCCGGCGACGTCTCGAACCAGAACGCAGAGGAAGCCAGCGGCCCCGACGCCTCGAACCAGAACGCAGAGGCAGGCAGCGGCCCCGGAAGCTCGGAGGGCGAATCCTCCCCTTCCGGCCGCCAGGACGACGAGCGCGATTCGGACGCAGGCGCTAATCCTGGCGGCGCCGGGGAAGAATCCCAGGCCACCGGGAACCCGCAGGCCGCTGGGTAGGAGCGGGCCGCAGCGAGGCGTCCCGGGGAAAACATCCCACTCGAGCACCCGAAAATGGCCAGTGGGGCGTTGAACGGGAGGTAGTTCCCCATCGGCCCGCCACGCTCTCCATCGGCCCGCCACGCTTCCCACCGGCGCGCCACGTTCAAGCCCCACCGCCCGTCGCGTGAGCCGCATCGGCCCGCCCCACCAACCCCCTCCCCGGACCGTTCCGCTGGGCACGCGCCGTGCGAACATGCAAGAGGTGTGATCGAGCCGCCGCGGCGCAAGTTCTGTCCGGACCGCCCAGGAGGATTGCGGACATGAGCCGACCAACGGCGTTCCAAGACCCTGGTGGCACCCAGTCTCCGATGCGCGAAACCAAGCCCACCGTGTTTCTCATTTCGCGGCCCTCGATCGACTTCGAGGCGATGGGTGCCTACCTCGACGACGTCGGCGGAACGTCGTGGCTCGAGCGAAGGCTTGCCGCTGACGAGGAGCCGACCAATAGCGCCCAACTGCTGATCGAATTCTGTGGCCGAATGTGCTACCGCAGCTGGGAGCCGGGCTTGAACCGAAACGTCACGCGGATCCGAGAGGACCAGGGCGAATATTTCAAGAACCTCCTCAGCAGCATGCATGGGAGCGTTCTCGAGCATGCCAACTACACGTTCGCCTTCCGACAGGTCTCCCGGGTGTTTACCCATGAGCTCGTTCGCCACCGGGCCGGGTCGGCGTTCAGCCAGGAGAGCCTCCGTTACGTGCGCCTGACCGACATTGGCTTTCGGGTCCCTGCGGCGCTCGAGCCAATCCGCGACCAGGTGGTTGCGATCGTGGAGCAGCTCGAGGAGTTTCAGCTCACAGCGGCCGAAGCCCTCGGGCTCGACGAGGAGGGCTTGCCTTTCGCGGTCAAGAAAGAGGTCACTTCCGCGCTCCGGCGGTTAGCGCCGCTCGGTCTCAGCACTGACATCGTCTGGACCGCAAACGTCCGGACTCTGCGCCACGTGATCGAGATGAGGACTGCTCCCGGCGCCGAGGAGGAGCTTCGGTCGGTCTTCGACCAGGTGGCACATGTGATGCAGAGCGAGGCCCCGAGCCTGTTCCAGGATTTTCACCGCGACCAAGACGGGAGCTGGCTGCCGCAGTACCGGAAGGTCTGATCCGGCGCGGCCGGCCCTCAGACATCGCGCTCTGGGTGTGGCCGAGGGCGCGTGCCACAGCCAACCGATCGCGCGCCGCAGGGCGGCCGACTAGTGACCTGACCTGACCGCTCCACTCCCAAGCGGGCGGCTCGAACAAGCGGTGATCGAGCGGGCGGCGGGAAGGAAGTCTCGCTCGGCGGCGTCATCGCGGGTATCGACCCCAACCATCGGGAGGTGTTCAGGTGAAACGGATAGTTTCCGTGCTGATCGGCATTGGCGTTCTGGCGCTGGCAGCGTCTGCGGCGGCGGCGGCGGCGGGAAGCAGCCTCCGACGATCCAGCTTCGCGCCACGGCACTCGGGAAGGTGATCGTCAACGGCCGCGGGCGAACGGCGTACGAGTTCACTCGCGATCGCCGGAACCGGGATGCCTGCGCGATTATCAGCGGCTGCTTGTCGGTTTGGCCGCCGCTTACGGTGAAGGGCAGCCCAGTCGCGGGACCCGGGCTCAAGCGGTCGCTGCTCGGGACGATCAGGCTCGCCGGCGGCGTCAGGCAGGTCACCTACGCCGGGCACCCGTTGTACACGTACGCCTTCGACACCGGACCCGGACAGACCGGCTACGTCGGCGCGCCCGAGTTCGGCGGCGTCTGGTACGCGATCAGTGCGGCTGGTAAGACGGTGCGGTAGCTCGCTGTGAACTTTCGCGATTTATGTCCGGATGTCGGACATAAATCGCAATTGTTCGCGGAGGGCGGACAAAAATCGCAATAGTTCGCAGCTGGGGCGATCGCAGACCAGCGGCGGGGCCGACCTGCGCTGCGGCGATCGCGGACCGCCGGATCGCCGCATCGGCCCCGTCTCGGTCGCGCCTCAGTGGTGATCCCGGACCACCGACAGCGCATCGGTGTCGCCGAAACGATCGGGACGAACGCGGTGCTGCGGCTCGAGGTGAACGAGCACTGTGGTCCCCGGCAGCCGCGCGATGATCGCATCTTGGAGCGCGTGAGAGATTTCGTGTGCCCGGTCGAGACTGGTGCCCGCGGCGAACTGGAGATGCACATCTACCTCGTGGTGGCTGCCGACGTGGCGGGCCCGGAGATCGTGAAACCCGACCACCTCGTCGCCGAGAAATGAATCGAGCACTTCACGGAGGCGGTGGAGCTCCTCGACCGGTAGCGCTTCGTCGGCCAGGCGACGACCTGCGTCGAGCAGGATGCGGACGCCGGTGCTGGCGATCGCGGCGGCGATTGCCAGGCCGACCATGGGATCGACCCAGGCGGCGTGTGTCAGCTTGACGATCAGCAGCGACACGAGCACCCCCAAGGACACGATCGCATCGGTACGCAGATCGGCGCCGTTGGCGCCGAGCGCGGCCGAGCCGGTCGCGCGGCCGGTCCGGATCAGATAAGTCGAGACGACCAGGTTGGTTGCGGCGGCGAGGGCCGCGATCGCGATTCCGATCCCGATCGACTCGACACGCCCGCCGTTGATCAGCCGGCGGACCGCCTCGAAAGCGATGAACGCCGCTCCCATCAGCAGCAACAGCGCCTGCGCGCCCGCGGCGAGGTCCTCGAGCTTTTGATGACCGTAGCGATGGGACGCGTCCGCGGGAGCATCGGCCTTCCGCACCGATGCGAACGCGATCAGCGAAGCGACCAGGTCCATCAGCGAATGGATCGCGTCACTGAGGATCCCGACCGAGCCGGTCACGATTCCGCCACCGACCTTCAGTGCTACCAGGCACAGATTGGAAACGATCGAGACGCCGGCCGCACGGGTCTTGACTGGCTGCGGGTCGGCCACCTTCTCACCATAGCTTGAGATCTGCGGGAAGGATCGGAGCGCCGCCGGGGTCGTGAGTTGATGACGCGCGAGTTCGATCCAAATACGACTAGGAGCATGATGATGGCCAAGTTCAAACAAGCGAAGCTACGCGCAGGCGGGGTCGCCGCTGCCGTTGGCGTCGCGTTGCTCGTCGCGGCATGCGGCGGCAGCAGCAGCTCGAGTTCGGCGGCGAATACCTCCGCCGTCAAGCCCCCCACGCCGTCGGGTTCGGCGACGAACGCCTCCGCGGCCAAGGCCCCGACGTCGTCGAGCGCGGCTGCAACCGGTCTTGCGATCAGCACGGCGAAGGGATCCAATGGCACCTACCTGACAGGCGCATCGGGACGGGCGGTGTACCTCTGGGTCGCCGATAGCGGCGGAAAGTCCAACTGCTCGGGAGCATGCGCCGGCGCGTGGCCGCCGCTGATCGCGAAGTCGACGCCGATCGCGTCAGGCGGGGTGAAGGCAGCCGATCTAGGAACAATCACCCGCGCCGACGGGAGTAAGCAGGTGACCTATAACGGTCACCCGCTGTACTACTTCGCCGGCGACCCGGGTGCCGGGACGACCAGGGGTCAGGGGAACAAGGGGTTCGGTGCCGACTGGTGGCTGGTCGCGCCGTCCGGCGCAGCGATCATGAAGAGCGACTCCGATGCCGGCGTCGCCGCAACCAGCTCCTCGTCAAGCTCGGTCGCCGGTTATTGATCCACGCCTGCGGTGCCCGCGGAATGCGGGCACCGCAGCCCGTGAGACAGTCGCGCTTGCGCGCGGCGCGGACTGTCACTGCCGGTTGCGGCCCGAGCTGCCTCGGCATACGCGCTCAGCGCTCCAGCTCGCCCTGGCGCAGCTCGATCCGCCTGATCTTGCCGGTCAGCGTTTTTGGCAGCTCGGAGACGAACTCGAGCCGGCGCGGATAGGCGTAGGCGGAGAGGTGGTCGCGGACGTAGGCCTTGATCTCCTCCGCGAGCGCATCCGAGGGCTCGTGGCCGGCGGCGGGAATCACGAACGCCTTGACCACGTTGCCGCGCCGCTCGTCGGGCGAAGCGACGACGGCCGCCTCGGCAACCGCCGGGTGCTCGAGGCAGACCGACTCCACCTCGAACGGGCCGATCCGGTAGCCGGCGGAGATGATCACGTCATCGGCCCTGCCCTCGTACCAGAAATAGCCGTCCTCGTCGGCGCGAGCTGCATCCTTGGTGTGGAACCACTGGCCGCCGAACACCTCTTCGGAGTCCGACGCCGGCCGGTTCCAGTACCCAAGCGGATAGTGCGGGTTCGAGCGCGCCTTGAGACAGATCTCGCCCCGCTCTCCGGAGGACACCGGGCGTTCGTCCTCGTCGAGGATCTCGACCTCCCAGCCGGGCATCGGCTTGCCCATCGAGCCCTCCCGCACGTCCATGAAGGGGTAGTTCGCGCACAGCGGATAGGACTCCGTCAGCCCGTAATAGTCGAGCACCGTGATCCCGTACTGCTCGCGGAACCAGCGGATCGCCTCGGGGTTCAGCGGCTCGCCGGCCGAACACACGATTCTGAACTTCTGCGGGTAGCGTGTGCCGGCATCGGTGATCGACATCATCGAGCGGATCGCGGTCGGCGTCCCGAACACGTTGCTGACCTCGTGACGCGAGAGGAAGGCCAGTTGCTTGCGGGGATCGAACCCGCCCTCGCGCTGGTACACCGCCTGCACCGCACCGAGGCGCCAGGGGCCGAGCAGCGGGCAAATGCCGGCAGCCCAGGCCCACTCGCCCATGCCGTGGAAGAGCTCGCCGTCCTGGATATCGTGGCAGTAGATGAATTCCTCGTGCGCGAGCACGTAGCGGTGGGCATGCAGGATCCCCTTCGCGAGCCCAGTGGTCCCCGAGGAGTAATAGAGCTGGGCTGGATCATCGGCCGCTGTGTCCTCGGTGTTGAACGAGGTCGACCCGCGGCTGAGCAGATGGTCGTCGAGCAGCAGCAACTGCTCGACGAGCGAGCGCTCGACTCGATCCGCGTTGGCTTCATTGGTGATCAGCACCTTCGCCTGCGAGTCCTCGACCCGGTGACGAATCCCCTCGTTGCCGTACAGCACGGACATCGACAGCAGGATCGCCCCCACCTTCCAGGTGCCGAAGAACGCCGCCGCGGTCTGGGGCGTCGGTGGCAGCAACATCGCAACTCGGTCGCCTTTTTGCACTCCTGAGGCTTGGAGCACATTCGCGAAACGGTTGGAGTCGTCCTGAAGCTCGCCCCAAGAGACGCGTCGGACTTCGCCCTCGAAGTCTTCGTGAATCATCGCCAGCTTGTCGCGCGGATGACGATCGCAGACATCGGCGGCGATGTTGTAGCGCTCGGGAACGTTCCAACGATGGTTCGCGCGCGCCTCGTCGTATGAGGCGCTTGTAGATGTTGAGCTCATCGTCCCATCATCTCGCTACCGCGCATCCGACACAAGCGGGAGTAAGCTAAACGCCAGCTTGATGGACTTCGCGCTGGGCGTGGTGCTTGGGAGCGGCTTGGCCGCTTTGGTTTTCATGGCGTGGCGAAGTGCCCGCGCCCCTCGCGCGGTCCCCACGCCGCTGGCCGCGGGAATGCAATCCGCGCTGCACGCTGCCACCTCGACGCTCCCGTATCTCCGTCGAGGGCTTACTGCACGTTCCGCGGACGAGGCGCTTCCGCATCTTCGGGCGTTGACCGGAGCGGCCGCGGTCGCCTTGGCGGACACGCGGGCCGTACTCGCGATCGACGGCGAAGGCCGCGAGCAGGTGCGACCGGGCGACCTGCTCTCGAAGCTGCTCGAGCAGACACGCGATCACCGGATCCAGATCGTGCCGCGGCTGATCTCCTCGGATCCGACTTGTCCCCTGCGCTCGGCGGTGCTCGCGCCGCTCACCGTTCAAGGCCGCCGGGTGGGGACGCTGATCATCTTCTACCGCTCGATTGGACAGCCGTTGGGCGCTGAGCTCAGAGTGGTCCAGGAGGCGGCGAGCCTGGTCTGTGCGCAGGTCGAGCTGTCGGTCGTAGACGAACAGGAGGAGCGCTTGGCGCGGGCCGAGCTGCGGGCTCTGCGTGCGCAGATCTCCCCGCACTTCATCTACAACGCGCTCGCCGCGGTCGCCGGCGATATCCACGCGCGTCCGGAGGAGGCCCGCGAGCTGCTGATCGACTTCGCCGAGTTCACCCGTTACCTGTTTCGTGATGGCCGACCGTATGTGACGCTCGGCGAGGAGCTCGCGCACGTCGAGCGTTATCTGCGGCTCGAGCAGGCCAGGTTTCGGGACGGGCTGCAGGTGAGCGTCGACGTCGACCCGCAAACGACCGGCGTCGTCGTACCCGTGATGTCGGTGCAGCCGCTGGTCGAGAACGCGGTCCGCCACGGAGCCGAGCGCCGCGCCGGCTCGGGTCGCGTGCGGATCAGCGCCCGGCTGGTTGGAGGCGACGTCGAGCTGCGCGTGAGCGACGACGGCGCCGGGATCGAGGCGCAGCGGATCGATCTCGTGCTCGCCGGGACGGGCGGCGGAATCGGGCTCTCGAATGTCAACGCGCGTCTTCGCGCGACCTTCGGCGAGCGCTACGCGCTGCGGATTGAATCGCATGTCGGCGAGGGCACGACCGCGGTGATGACGGTCCCGAACCTGCAGGGCGAAGCGAGAGCGGCGTGATGGCCGATCGCCTGCGAATCCTCGCGGTCGACGACGAGCATACACAGCTCGAGGATCTCGCCCGGCTGCTGAGAGGTTCTCCCTGCGTGGAGGAGGTCGAATGCGCCTCCGACGGACACGATGCGCTGATCAAAGTCTCGACTCACCCGTATGACGCAATCTTCCTCGATGTCCGGATGCCCGATCTCGATGGGCTGGAGCTTGGGCGGGTGCTGCGGCGGTTTGCATCACCGCCACAGCTCGTGTTCGTCAGTGCCTATGACGCGGCGGCGGTCGACGCTTTTGAGCTGCGGGCCCTCGACTACCTCCGCAAGCCGGTCGGCCGGGCACGGGTGGAAGAGGCCCTGGACCGGGTTGTCAACGCGATCGAGTCCGCGGATCAGGGCGGTGAGTCCGCGACTCGAGACGGCGGCAACGGCCACATGCGGCCAGCGGCTCACGACCCGGCCGAGCATGAACTGGTGGCGGTCACGAACACCCGTACCGGCTCGATTCGGCTGGTCGCCCGCAGCTCGATTCTGTACGTGCAATCGCACGGTGACTTCGTCCGGATCGTGGCCGACGAAGGCCGCTACCTGCTGCGGGCGACGCTGAGCGACATCGAGCAACGTTGGGAGACGTTCGGCTTCGTCCGCGTCCATCGCCAGTATGTGGCCAACCTGACCAGGGCGGTCGAGTTACGGCCGCAACTCAGGGGGACGGCGGAGATGGCGTTCGCGGGCGGGGAGACGATCCCGATCGCCCGCCGTCACGTCAGCGAGCTCGCCCGGATGCTCGGGGTATAGGCCGGAGGTCGAGCGCCGGGGTGGGGGTGGTCGCGCCGGTCCGCCGGCCCTGTCAGAAGGCCAACCGATGTGAGAGCCGGCGGAGGGCCTCGAGCCAAACTCGATGCCCTCCGCCGGTCAAGGCTCAACCTTCCTCGCTGGCCTGCTCTTCGTTGATCTTGCCCTCGAGCTGCGACATCACCTCGGGGTCGCGTAGTGTGGTCACGTCACCGAGCGCCCTTCCTTCGGCGATGTCGCGCAAGAGCCGGCGCATGATCTTCCCCGAGCGCGTCTTCGGGAGGTCGTCGGCCCAGATGATGCGCTTGGGCCGTGCGAACTTCCCGATCCGATCGGCAACGCGAACGCGGACCTCCTCGATCAGCGCGTCCGAACCTTCGGCGTCATCGCCCTCCAGGGTCACAAACGCGCAGATTGCCTGCCCGGTGTCCTCGTCGGTCTGCCCGATCACCGCCGACTCGGCGACCTTCGGATGGGAGACGATCGCCGACTCGACCTCTGCGGTCGAGAGCCGATGCCCGGAGACGTTGACGACATCGTCGATCCGCCCGATGATCCAGAAGTAGCCATCCTTGTCCTTGCGCGCGGCATCACCGACGAGGTAGGTCTCCTTCCCGAACTTCGAGAAGTAGGTCTCGACGAACCGCTCGTCCTCCTTGTAGAGCGTCCGGAGCATCGATGGCCAGGGGCGCTTGAGGATCAGCAGGCCCTGACCCTCTTCGACCGGCGTTCCCTCGCGTTCGTCGACCACGTCCGCCGAGACGCCCGGGAACGGCCGCGTCGCCGAGCCCGGCTTGGTGGCCACGATCCCCGGCAGCGGGGTGATCATGATCGCCCCGGTCTCCGTCTGCCACCACGTGTCGACGATTGGGCAGCGCTCGCCGCCGACGACCTTGTAGTACCACAGCCACGCCTTTGGATTGATCGGCTCACCGACCGAACCGAGCAGCCGCAGCTTCGAGAGGTCGAACTTCTCGACGTGCTGCACTCCCCACTTGATGCAGGCACGAATCGCGGTCGGCGCGGTATAGAAGATCGACACGCCGTAACGCTCGCACAGCTCCCACCAGATGCCCTTGTGCGGGTAATCCGGAGCTCCCTCGTACATCACGCTGGTGGTGCCATTCGCGAGTGGGCCGTAGACGATGTACGAGTGCCCGGTGACCCACCCCACATCGGCCGAGCACCAGAACACGTCCTCCTCTGGCTTCAAGTCGAACACGTACTTGTGTGTCGCCGACACCCCGGTGAGATAGCCCCCGGTGGTGTGCAGCACGCCCTTGGGCTTGGCCGTCGAACCACTCGTGTAGAGCACGTACAGCGGGTGCTCGGCGTCGAGCTCCTCGGCGGGGCACTCGTCCGCGGCCTGCTCGAGCGCCTCGTGGTACCACACGTCTCTGCCGTCCTTCATCTCGCAATCAGCGCCGGTCTGCTTGACCACGATGATGTGCTCCATCGACTTCAAGTCTCCGAGCGCCTGATCGACCTGCTGCTTGATCGGGGCGGTCTTTCCCTTGCGCCGCGCGCCGTCGACCGTGATCAGCGCCTTCGCCTCGGAGAACTCCATCCGCTCCCTCACCGAGTCGGCCGAGAAACCCCCGAATACGACGTTGTGGGGGGCGCCGATGCGCGCGCAGGCGAGCATCGCCACCGCGACCTCGGGGACCATCGGCAGGTAGATGCCGACGACGTCGCCCTTCTTGATGCCCAGATCCTTGAGTGCGTTGGCGAACTTCTGCACCTCGCGATGCAGGTCGGCGTAGGTGACGTCTCGTTCCTCGCCCTCCTCGCCCCGCCAGTGGAACGCGACTCGCTCGCCGTTGCCGGCCTCGACATGCCGGTCCACGCAGTTATGGCAGGCGTTGAGCTTGCCGTCCTTGAACCACTTGTAGAACGGCGGATCGGAGTCATCGACGGTCTCGCTCGGCTCCTTGAACCAATCGAGCTCCTTCGCCTGCGCCATCCACCAGCCCTTCCAGTCCTGCTCGGCCTCGTCGTAGACCGACGAATCGCGCAACAGCGCCTTCTCACGGAACTCGCTTGGCGGCTCGAACTGCTCGATGTCGAGCATCGATTCGAGCTGATCCTCCAGTGACTTAGAGCCGGTTGCCGTGTCAGCCATATAAAGCCTCTCCTTCTAACTTCGGCATCTCGAAAACTACAGCCCACCGCGCCAGCGACCTCCGCCGGCACCCTGAGGCTACAGCGTTTGATTCCTTACTTCTAGCGCGCGCAAGGCACGCGGGCGGGGCCTACTTGCGTCGCTTGCGCTTGCGCTTCGGCGCTCCCGAGGCCCCTGCCGGCGCAGCTGCGCCGACCGCCTGCGGCGCCGGCGCGGGCCCGCGCTTGCTCCTGCCACCGCCGCGGTTTGAGTTTGTCGCCTGTTCGCGCCTTGTCGAGGAAGACGGCCACGGCTCGGCGCGACCAGTTTGCCAGGCGGGCGGGAAGCCGCTGGGCCAGCGCCCGGAGAGCAGATACGCGAGGGCCAGCAACCAGAACGCCTGCACGATCGGAACCGGCGACCCGATCGGAATCAGAACCAGGATCCCCACGAACATGCCCAGGTATCCCATGAATTTCGTCAGCAGTCCGACGCGCATCGCCCCGAGCGCGATCATCACGAACCCGACCGCCAGCAGCAACGTGGCCGCCTGGCCAATCACGGGGACGACTCCCAGCAAGATCCCACGAGTGAGATGCTTGGCCTGCTGATAGGTCTGATCGCCGTTATTGACGAAGTCACTGGCCTTGATCGCGATGTCAATCGCGTAACCGATCGCGACGATCGCCGCAATCACGCCGCCCGCCACGGCGAGCCAACGCTGGTACGAGCCGGCTGCGGGATTGCGAGCGCGCAGGGCGCCGTACAGCCAGCTGAGCGTAATCGCCACCGCGATCAAACCGATCCCGTTGAAGATCGCGCCGATCACGTCGAGCGGGAAGCGCTTGTGGGAGTAGATCAGCTCCAGCGTGAGCTCGCTGACTGTTGCGTGCGGGCCGACGAGCTGGAGGATCGCCGCGACGACCAGGCAGACACCGGCGAGGACCGCGATCGCAGCCTGACGCATCCGCACCCGGCTCTCGTACGCAAGTCGCTCGTCGACGGTCATCAGGTGTCAATCCTAGTAGCGGGAAGTGCGCCTGCACGGTGCTCGCATCGAGGGCGGCCACGCGAGTGTACGCGGGGCTGGCCGCGCCGGTAGCGTCACGATTCTCGGCATCTGATCAGCGACGTGACCGTATGAGTACCATTCGATCAATGGAAGGCAGTGGCTTCGGCGGCCTGTTTGGCGACCCGGACGAGCTTCAGCGCAGGCTGGGAGAGTTCGCGGAGCAGATGCAGGGCGCACAACGTCTCGCGTGGGCCGATAACGCGATCAAGCTGGCAGTCGATCTAACCGTCGCCGCGATGAACCGAGCCAACATCCAGGGGACCACGGATCAGCAAGCGGAGCAGCTGCGCTCGGTGATGGCGACCGTGTTTCCCGAAGCCGTCACGCTCGTGCGCGAAGCGCGCGAAGGCTTGCAGTAGCGGCGCGCGTTTCCGGCAGCGCGACCGGCCCTACTGCGCGGCGCAGATCTCGGGCGAGGCGACCGGCGCTACAGCGCGGCGAGCACCCGCTCGTCGTGTTCGGCCGGCTTGACATTGCGAAAGACCTCTTGCACGACGCCGTCCGGCGAGATCAAGAACGTCGTCCGCTCGTTGCCCATGTACGTGCGGCCGTAGCGCTGCTTCTCTACCCACACACCATAGGCCTCTGCGACGGAGTGATCTTCGTCGGCCAGCAGGGGAAAGCCGAGGCCGTACTTTTGATCGAAGTTTGCGATCCGCCTGACGGGATCCGGCGAGACGCCCAGCACCACCACGCCGGCCTGCTCATACTCGGGGTGATGATCGCGGACCCCGCAGGCCTGGGTGGTACATCCCGGTGTGTCGGCCTTCGGATAGAAGTACAGGATCACCTGCTTACCGCGGAGATCCGAGAGCGAAACCCGCTCGCCATGCTGATCGGCGAGCGTGAAGTCAGGAGCCTTGTCGCCGGGGGCGAGCGCCATCGTCGCGGATCCTACTTGAGCAGGCGCGAGAGCCGGCGATCCTTGAGCAGCTTGCCTTCCGTCTGACAGGTCGGGCAATAGCACATCACGTAGTCCTCGTAGAAGACCGCCTCGAGGCGATCGCCGCAACGCGGACAGGGCTCACCGTTGCGGCGATGGACGGTAAGCGGCATCGGGAGCTTGTCCGGGATCGGCAGCGTGATCGCGTGCTCGTAATGAGCGATCGCCTCGCCGAGTCGTGAAACCGTCGCCTCGCGTAGCCGCTCGGACTCGTCGGACTCGAGATCCGAGCCGCGCTTGAACGGGGAGAGCATCGCCCGATGGAGAATCTCATCGACCCATGAGCGCCCGATTCCGGCGATCACGTTCTGATCGCGCATCAGCGCGTACAGTGGTCTCGGTTCGTCCAGCAGCGCGTCGAAGGGCGGTGGGTCGGGCCATGCCTCGGGGCCGAGCGCGGCGATCGTCTCCTCCGCATCCGTCTCGGCCGCTTGCAGCAGCTTCACCCAAGCGCGCTGCTTGCTGCCGAACTCCCGCAGCCGCAGCTCGCGCCCGTCATCGAGGCGAAGTAGCAGCCGCGAGGTGCGGTCGCGCAGCGATGCACGGGCGTTGAACAGCTGCAGACGACCAGCCGACATCAAGTGAACGAGAGCGGTCACTCCACCTTCGAACTCGACCAGAAACAGCTTTCCGCGGCGCCCGACACGCTCGATCCGGCGTCCCTCGAGCGCGGTCAAAGGCGGGTCGTAGCTGCGCAACGCGTTGATCCCGGGTGCGAGCGCGGACTCGACGCGCGCTGCCGCCGTCGCCGCACCGATCAGGCGGGCGGTGATCTCGACTTCCGGTAGCTCTGGCATCGGCTAGTACGAGCGTACCGCGCGCAAGTTGCGGGAGGGTCTAAGCGAATTGTTCGTGACGATTCAGCAACCCTTTAACCCCCCGCCCGAGACTCCGCATCATGAGCGACCTACTAGCGATCGTCGGACCGCAAGACCACGATCAGGACCTGCTCGATGAGATCGCCCGTCGCCGACCCGACCGCGTGACCGTCCTGCTCGAGGACGGAAACCGCAACTGGGCCTCGGATGATTCGACCGGGGGGCGAGCAATTCGTGACCGGATCGCAACCCTGCTGCACGCTATCGAGCAGCGGACGGGAGCGATCGTCGTCGGTCTTGCCGGTAGCCGCGATCAGCTGCTCGGCTGGCGTTTCGACAGGGTGGTCGGTGGCCGCCCGTCGTTCGCCGGCTGAGTGGCTCCAGCGCTCGGCGAATCCGTAGAGCGCAGCTGGTAGAGAAGGCGGTGAAATGCCGGCTCCGCGTTCCCGACGCGACGCCGCTAGGCTGAGTGCCCGTGAGCGTGACATTGGCACCCGACGACGTCGTCCGCACCCACGAGGAGGGCGCGGCCAACGCTCGAGAGCCGCTGGTGGTGCTCGAACCGCTGACCGAGTTCCTCGCCGCCAACGAGCTTGCAGCACCGAAGGAACTCGGTGCCGTCCCGATCGGCGAGGGACACTCCTGCGTCACCCTCGAGCTTTCGACCGGGCTCGTGCTGCGGCGACCGCCCCGCGGGCCGCTGCCCCCTAGCGCTCACGATGTGCTCCGTGAGGCCCGTCTGTTACGAGCACTCGAGCCTACCCCGGTGCGGGTGCCGAAGGTATTCGCGGTCTGCGACGAGACCGAGCTGATCGGCGCCCCGTTCTATTTGATGGAGAAGGTCGAGGGAGAGGTCCTCAGCCACGCGCTGCCGCCGGCGCTGGATACCCCGGCCGAGCACTCCCGTGTCGCCGATGAGCTGATCGACGCACTCGTCGAGCTTCATGAAGTCGACTGGCAATCGGTTGGACTCGAAGGGTTCGGAAAGCCCACTGGCTATCTGGAGCGACAGCTGAGGCGCTTCACCGGGCTATGGGAGCACAACCGCACCCGTGAGTTGCCGCAAGTCGAGCAGGTGGGCGAATGGCTCGCGGCCAACATTCCGCAGTCGCCGCCGGCCGCGATCGTGCACGGCGACTACCGGCTCGGGAATGTGTTGTTCGCGGCGCAGAACCCCGCGCGCTTGAACGCGATCCTCGACTGGGAGATGGCCACGATCGGCGACCCGCTGGCGGACGTCGGCTACCTGGTGACCCACTGGGTGCAGACCGGCGACGACCGCCAGGATGAGTTCGCGCTTCAGACCGTCACCTCGCTGCCCGGGTTTCCGAATCGCCACGAATTGATCGGCCGGTACGAGCAGCGCTCCGGACGCTCGATGCAGGCGCTCGACTGGTATGTGACGCTGGCCCTGTGGAAGGCCGTCGTCTTCATGGAGGGCAACTACAAGCGAGCATCGGCGGGATCGACGGACGACCCGTATCTGAAGTCTTTCAGCCAGGGCGTCGTCGACCTGGCCGACCGGGCGCTCGCGGTCACGCGAGAGGGCTTCTGAGCGACGGTGCGGGCAGGAGCGGTTGCAGTCGCGCTGGCAACGCTTGCGCTGGCGGGTTGCGGCAGCAGCGGCTCGCTCAGCGCCACGCAACTGCGCAGCAGCGCGAACAATGTTTGCGCGCAGGCCGATCGGCGCAGCGATCAGATCCGAACGCCATCCTCTGCCTCGGGCGGCCTCGCGTTCCTGGACAGTGGGATTGCGGTGCTCCGACCCGAGCTCGACAGCCTCCGCTCGCTGAAGGCGCCGACGCAGCTCTCCCAGGTCTATGGATCCTCGCTGACTACGTTCTCACGTGAGCTGAGTGATCTCGAGCGGACCGCGCACGGCCTGCAGACAGGCAGTGATCCGGCGAGCACGATGAAATCGCTGCAGGCGCGGCTCGCACCGCTGGAGACGCGCGAGGACCGCGCCTGGCGAGCGCTCCAGATCCCGGCCTGCCTCGACCGCTGATCCTCGGCCGAAGGCCCCGCCCGGAACGCATCAATCCCGCGAGCCCCGTCCGTACAGCAGCCTGAACACCCTGCGCAGCAGCAGCGTGCGCGCCGGGCGATAGGGAAACATGAATAGTTCACGCTTCAGTCCCCGGCGCGTCACCAGCAGCGACTGCAGCTTGCAGTACTTGCGGATCCCGTTGGCCCCGTGGCGCGTCCCCAAGCCAGAGGACTTCCAGCCGCCCATCGGGAGGTTCAAGGCAAAGTAGTTGGAGGCGGCGTCGTTGACGCACACCACCCCGGCGTCGATCCGCCGGGCCAGCGCCTCGCCACGCGAGACGTCCCCCGTCCACACGCTTGCCTGCAGGGCGTAGCGAGAGTCGTTGGCCAGGCGGACGCCGTGCTCGGCATCGGAGATTCTCATGATCGGCAGTGTCGGGCCGAAGGTCTCCTCCTGCATGCACTTCATCGAGTGATCGACGTCGACGAGCACGGTTGGCTCGTAGAAGCTTCCGGGACCGGGACGGGCATGGCCGCCGACGAGCACCTTGGCACCCTTGCGCACCGCGTCCTGCACGTGTACATCGACAACCTCCAGCTGCGCGGGGGAGGTCACGGCACCGACCTCGACGCTGCCGATTCCATCGGGAGAGCCCTGGCGAAGCTTGCGAACGTTGTCCGCGACCCGCTCGACGAACTCGTCGTAGACCTGATCTTCGACGTACAAACGCTCGATCGAGATGCAGACCTGGCCGCCATTGCTCATCGAGTAGTAAGCGGCCGCGTTCGCCGCTCGCTCGAGGTCGGCATCGGCGCACACGATCATCGGATCTTTGCCGCCGAGCTCGAGATAGCACGGGATCATCGCCTTGGCGGCCTGCTCGAGGACCTTGCGACCGCTGCGTTCCGATCCGGTGAACATCACGCAGTCGACTTGCCCGATCAGCGCGGAGCCGGTCGATCCGTCGCCCGTGGCCACTTGGAAGACACCCTCGGGCAGGCCGCACTCGCGCAACATCTCTTCCATCAGCAGCGAGCTCAGCGGCGTGAGCTCGCTCGGCTTGAGGATCGTGCTGTTGCCGGCCGCCAGCGCCGGGACGCAGTCCCCGAACGAGTTGGCGATCGGATAGTTCCATGGGCCGATCACGCCGACGACGCCGATAGCGGTGTACCGGATGATCAGCTTCTTTCCGGCCGCCAGCGGGTTGTTCCACGATGGGACGCGCTCGTCCGCGAGGTATCTCGGCGCCTGTTGTGACCAGAAGCCGAGCGCCGAGGCCGTGTAGCCGAGATCCACGAGCTGGGCGTCCTCGTGCGCCTTGCCGCTCTCGGAGACGACCACGTCGATGATCCGGTCGGCGTTGTCGAGCATCCACTTCTGTGCCCGTCTGAGCACCTTGCCCCGTCCCTCGAAACCGATTGCCTCCCACTCCGGCTGTGCAGCCCGCGCGCGCGCGGCGAGCCGCTCGAGCTCGGCGGCGCCGAGCGCCGGGACGCTCGTGATCTGTTCACCGATCGCCGGGTTCTCGACGCGGATCGCATTCGCTGCCGGACCGCCCGACGCGGTCGGCGAGCGCTCTTCGACGCCTGCCATCATGCGCTCCTTCAGCGGCTTGGACTGCGACTCAAGGCTACTGCAGCCCTAGCGCCGCCCCCACCACGTCGCAATCCGGTCGAATAGATCGAATGAGCGCGCCCGCACCCGGGGACCGTGCTCCTCGAGCCCGGCGCGGGCACCCTCTGTATCGATCCCGCGCTCGGCCGCGTGCGCGATCCAAAGATCGAGCATCGCGCTGCTGGCCTCGGGATGAAACTGGACGCCGATGCTCCGCGCGAACGCGAACGCGTCCGCCTCGCCGCCGACGGTCGCCAGCAGCCGCGCGCCGGATGGTGGCAGGAAGCGGTCCGAATGCCAGTGAAACCAGGGACCGGCGGTGATCAGCTCGGGCGCCGCCGTGTCGGACTGAAACCACCCGACCTGCGTGCGGCCCGCTGGTCCGACCTCGCCGCCGAGCGCTCGGGCCAGGGCCTGGCCGCCGAAGCAGATGCCGAGCACGGGAATCTCGGCAGCATGAGCGGAGGCCAAAAACTCGAGCTCCCGTTCGATCCAGGAGTGTCGCGAGGTATGCACCGACACCTCCGAGCCGAGGCTCACGACCGCGCCGTACGCGCGCGGCTCTGGCCACTGATGCAGCCGTCGGACGGGAGCCAGCTCAAGCTCGTGCCCGCGCGCCGCGCTCCACTCGCTCAGCAGCCCTGCGGGGGTGTCGGGCTCGTGCTCGAGCACCAGGATGCGCACCGCCCAGGCGCCCGGCTACTGCGGATCGAGCTCGACTGACTCGATCTTCGGCGGGTCGACCGGCCTGTTGTTGGCGCCGGTCGGCGAGGCCTCGATCGCATCGACGGCGTCCATGCCCGCCGTCACGCGACCGAACACCGTGTGCTTGCCATCGAGCCAGGGAGCGCTCTCGGTGGTGACGATGAAGAACTGGGAGCCGTTTGTGTTCGGTCCCGCGTTGGCCATCGCCAGCGCGCCGCGAACGACCTTGTGCTGGTTGATCTCGTCCTCGAACGTGTAGCCCGGACCGCCGGTCCCGGTTCCCTGCGGACACCCGCCCTGGATCATGAAATTGGGAATCACCCGATGGAAGATGATTCCGTCGTAGAAGCTATCGCCGGCGAGCTTGCGGAAGTTGGCGACCGTCTGCGGCGCGTCCTCGTCGTAGAGCTCGAGCGTGATCGTGCCGTGGGTAGTGTTCATATTTGCGGTTGACATGCGGCCAGCGTACCGGCCCCGGCGATCCGGCCTCCACCGACCGGCCTCAGCCGTTGGCGGGCTCGAGCAACAGCGGATGCCCACGGACCTCGACGCCCTTGACGAGGTCGACCACGCGCTCGGCATCGTCGCTCGGCACCTCCACGAACGCGAACCGCTCGAGCACGCGCACGTTGCGCACCGCCTCGCCGTCGAGGCCTGTGGCGGCGGTGATCGCGTGAATGATGTCGGAGGGCTCGAGCCCTGCCGTGCGCCCTGCTGAGACGATCAGCTTGCGCGCCGGCTGGTCGCCGTTGACGGACATGTGCGGCTTGGAATGCCTGCGCGGCTTGGACTTGACCGGGGTTGGCGCGACGTGCGCGTCCTTGACCCACGGCGCCAGCGTGACGCCGGCGTTGCGTTCGATCGCCTGGAGCTCGCGCTGCTGGCGACGTTCGTAGAACGTGATCGCCCTGCCTGAGCGGCCGACGCGGCCGGTCCTTCCGATCCGGTGCACGTACACGTCGGGCGAGGTAGGGATGTCGAAGTTGATCACGTGCGAGACCCCAGAGATGTCCAGCCCGCGAGCGGCGACGTCGGTCGCCACCAGCAGCGGCAAGCGCCCGATCTTGAACGAGATCATCACGCCGTCTCTCGCCCCTTGCGTCATGTCGCCGTGGAGCGCTTTGACGCTCAACCCGCGCCCGGCAAGTGTTCGGAACAGCTGCTCGCACCGGGCCTTGGTGCGCACGAACACGAGTGCCTGCTCGGGCCGCTCTGACTCGAGCACCTCGAGCAAGCGGTCGGCCTTCTCCCCCGGCTTGACCTCGAGCGCGAACTGCTCGACGGTCTCCACGGTGAGGGTGGCGGCTGCCACTCGCACCGTGACGGGGTCGTACAAATACTGGTCAGCGAGCCGTCGAATCGCCGGAGGTATGGTGGCCGAGAAGAGCGCCGTCTGACGGCTCGAAGGCGTCAGCGCAAGGATCCGCTCGACGTCCTCGAGGAAACCGAGATCGAGCATCTCGTCGGCCTCGTCGAGGACCACGAATCGGCAGGAGTGAAGCATCAGAGAATGGCGGGAGATCAGGTCCCTCACCCGTCCGACCGTCCCGACCACGATGTGCCCTCCCGCGCGCAGCTGAGCCTGCTGGCTGCGAATCGGAGCGCCGCCGAACACCGCGACCACATCGACCCCCTTGCGGTTTCCGTAGGCGCGCAGGGCCTGGGTCACCTGGATGCAGAGCTCGCGCGTCGGGGTGAGCACAAGCCCCTGCACCTCCGGCTCGGCGGGGTCCACATATTGGAGCATTGGGAGCCCGAAGGCCGCGGTCTTCCCCGAGCCGGTTTGGGCCTGGCCGATCACATCCGAGCCCTCGAGCAGCGGTGGGATCGCCTGCTCCTGGATCGGGCTGGGGGCCTCGTAGCCGACGTCGTGTAGCGCTTGCAGGATTTCGGGAGCGAGGCCGAGATCGGTGAATCGGGTCATCTCCATTGACGATAGAGGGCGCGGCTTGACAAGTGGTGTTTCGGGACCTAATGTTTCGGTCCCTCAGCAACCAGCCTTTTCCATGGCAACCGACTCAAACCGGATCGACGCGTACGTCTGGCGCATCAGCCTGGTGGTGGTCGTCGGATCGATCATGTCGATCCTCGACACCACGATCGTCAACGTCGCGCTCGATACGCTGGCGCAGGAGCTGCACTCGACGATCACCCAGATCCAGTGGGTGGTCACCGGCTACATGCTGTCGCTCGCCGCCGTGATCCCAGTCACCGGCTGGGCGGCGCGGCGGTTCGGCGCCAAGCAGGTGTACGTCGTCTCCGTGGTGCTGTTCACGGCCGGCTCGGCGCTGTGTGGCCTGGCGAGCTCGACCACCGAGCTGATCGTCTTCCGGGTGATCCAGGGCATCGGGGGCGGGATGATCCTGCCGATTGGCCAGCTGATCATGGCCGAGGCGGCGGGGCCGAAGCGGATGGGCCGGGTGATGAGCATCGTCGCCGTGCCCGCGATGCTGGCCCCGATTCTCGGACCGACGATCGGAGGGCTGATCCTCGATAACGCGAGCTGGCACTGGATCTTCTTCGTCAACCTCCCGATCGGGGTGATCGCGGTCGTCGCCGCGTTGCGGACGCTGCCCCGGGTCGAGCGCGCTCCCGCCGGCAAGCTCGACACGTTCGGGCTGGCACTGATGGCCACCGGTCTACCGCTGATCACTTACGGCCTGGCCGAGATCGGAAGCACCGGCCGGTTCACCTCGGTCAAGGTGATCGTCCCGCTGATCGCCGGGCTGGTCCTGATCGCAGCGTTTGCGCTGCACGCGCTGCGGATCCCGCGCCCGCTGCTCGATCTCCGCCTATACCGCAGGCCAACGTTCTCAGCTGCTTCGATCGCGATGTTCTGCCTCGGCGCGGCCCTGTTCGGCGGGATGGTGCTGCTGCCGCTCTACTGGCAGCAGGTTCGGCACGAGAGCGTCGTCGACACCGGGCTGCTGACCGCACCGCAGGGTCTGGGCATGGCGCTGGTGATGCCGCTCGCGGGCAAGCTCACCGACAGGCTCGGGGGTGGCCCGCTGGCCCTGTTCGGGGTGGTCCTGACAACCCTCGCCACGATCCCCTTCGGCCTGATCACCGATCACACCTCGATCCTGTTGCTGTCGTTCGTGATGCTGATCCGCGGCGCCGGCATCGGGTTTGCGTTCATGCCCGCGATGACCGCCGCGTTTGCCTCGCTCGATTCATCGGAGCTGTCCGACGCGACCCCCCAGCTGAACGTGCTTCAGCGCGTGGGCGGATCGATCGGCGTAGCCGTGCTCGCGGTCGTACTGCAGCGAGCGCTGGAGGGCGCCCATACCACCGCGGCGGCTGCCTCGGCATACGGGACCGCGTTCATGTGGTCGGCGGGGTTGACCGCGCTCGCGATCATCCCCTGCCTGGTGCTGCTGAAGGCCGAGCGCCGGGCACGCACTGCGGGTGTCGCCGAGGCGGCGAGGTCCGCAGAGGAGGCGGCGGAGGTGATCGCCGCATGAGTGTCGAGAAAGATCACCCCATCGCCGAGGCGCGGCTCGACAGCGCGAGTGAGCTGGGCCGGTCGTTCAGGCGCGCGATGGCGGCCGTGCGCAGGCTGCGAGGCCGTGAGACGCGGCGAGGAGGAGAGCTCAGCGACGCGCAGTACGGGCTGCTGTTCGGCCTCTGCGAGCACGACGAGCTGTCTTCGGGCGAGCTGGCGCTGGCCGCCGACCTCTCCCCCGCGACCGCGACCGAGATGCTCGACGGGCTGGTCGCGGCGGGTTTGGTGAAGCGTCGGCGCTCGGAGCGTGACCGCCGGGTCGTGCTGATCTCCCTGACCGAGCGCGGCAGCGCGCTGATCGATGAACGGCGGGCCCGCTATGAACCTCTGTGGCGCGCCACCTTGGCGGAATTCAGCGATCAGGAGTTGCTGGCCGCGGCCGCCGTGCTCGAGCGGCTACGAGGGATGTTCGACGAGCTCGCGTCCTCGGGCTCGGTCGCCGACGGCGGTCGCGACGGCACCGGGTAGCCTCGCGCCGTCGGCGCAGTCCACGCACCGCACCCGCCGGCGGGGGTTCTGGATGCCCACCAGCGCGAGCACACCGCCGAGCACGGCGAGGGCGGCCGCGATCTCCATCCCGATGCGGAAGGAATGGACCGAGGAGTCGACCAGCGTCGCGTGGACGGTCGCGGCGTCCTGCGGCGAGGCTCCGCTGGCATCGGTCACCAACGGCCGCGAGCGCGCCCCTGTGACCGCCGCCTGCGTCCGCGCGCTCAGCGAGCGGTGGGCGAGATCATGCTCGACGCGAGCCTGGAAGCTGCTCGCGACCACCGCCCCGAGCGCCGCGATCGCGAGCAAGCTCGCGACGCGTGAAACTGCATTGTTGATGCCGCTCGCCAGTCCCGAGTGGCCAGGATCCACCGACCCGAGCACGGTGGCGGTGAGCGGCGCGACAGTCGCCGCCAGCCCCAGGCCGAAGATCACGATGCCGGGCAGGATCGTGTCCAGATACGAGGCGCTCGCGCCGGCCCGGCTGAGCGCGAGCAGCCCGAGGCCGGCGACGATCGGCCCGAACGACATGAACAGGTGCGGACCGAGCCGGTCTGCGAGCGCGCCGAAGCGCCGGGCCAGCGTAAACATGATCACCGTGATCGGCAGCAGCGCAAGCCCCGCCTGAAGCGGCGTATAGCCGCCGACCTGCTGGATGAACACGACCAGGAAGAAGGTGGCGAACCCGAGCCCCGCGTAGAGGGTCAGGGTCGTCAGGTTCCCCACCGCGAAGTTGCGGGCCCTGAACAGATCCAGCGGCATCATCGGCGCCGGACTGCGCTTCTCCCAGGCCACGAACGCGATCAGCAGCGCCAAGCCGAGCACCAGCGGAACGGCCACGAGCGGACTGCCCCAGCCGTATTCCGGCTGCTCGATCAGCGCGAACACCGGCCCCCCTAATCCGAGTACGCAGAGGCAGGCGCCGACCACGTCGACATGACCTGGGGTCGGCCGGTCGGCGGGCAGGCGCCGCAGCAGCAGCAGCGTGATCACGACCGGAACCGGATTGATCGCGAAGATCCAGCGCCATGAGGCCTCCTGCACGAGCACTCCCCCGCCAAGCGGCCCGATCACGGTGGCCACCCCCGTCCACGCGGTCCACGACCCGATCGCGGCGGCGCGCTCGTGCTCTGGGAAAGTGTCGACGATCAGCGCCAGCGTGCTCGGCACCAGCAGCGCACCCGCGACTCCCTGGATCGCGCGCGCGCCGATCAAAAACGTGCTGCTCGGAGCGATCGCGCACAGCAGCGAGCAGGCGCCGAAACCGATCAAGCCGGCGGAGAACACCCTTCGACGTCCGAGCAGGTCGCCCAGCGAGCCCCCGACCAGCAGCAGCGAAGCGAGCGTGAGCAGATATGCCTCGACCACCCACTGCTGCTGGGCAAGCCCGCCGTGGAGGCTCGCGCGAATCGCCGGCAGTGCCACATTGACGATCGTTCCGTCGAGGAACACGATCGCTGAGCCGAGGATGCTCGCCACCAGGGCGATTCGCTTTGTCCTCCCGCTCACCTCTCCCAGCGTAATTGACGGCCAGGCTCAGCCCGTGCCGAGCGAGAACATCGAGTTCGGCTCGTACCCGGAGAAGGTGACGCTGCGCTGAAAGGGAAGCTGGGTCTGGACCACTACGCAGTACGTCCGTCGCCAGTCGGTGCTCGGCACGCACACGCGATAGATGGTGCCTGGTTGGATCGCGTACGTGTTGGTGAGCGCGATGTTTCGGCGAAAGTCCGCCGGCGCCCGGTCTCCGATGTAAGCCTGAGCGCGCACGATCGCGTCGTTCATCGCCCGGCGCTGAGAGATGATCGCGGGCCGATGTACCAACCCGGCAACTAGCAGCACCGCGCCGACGGCAATGATCGCCGCGGTCCCGGCGTAGTTGCGTGCCACCACAACCGGAACGTCCGGACGGAGCCTGCGCCACACCGCGCCGAGCGGGCGCGAGACGAGCACCACCGCGATCAGGTTGGCCACGAGCCCCAGCATCGCCGCGGCAAACAGCGTCTGCGTCTGACCCGCCGGAGGCAGCAGATACCCGATTACGGCGTCCACGATCGTCATCACCGCGAACATCGGCCACAACCACGCACCACGCCGCCGCCAGCGCATGCGGGCCAGCCAGACACCGTCCATTCGTCGAAGATTAGTCCCGTTCTGCGCGCCCCGAGGCTGGTCGCCCGATCCGTGGGGTAAGCTCGACTGGTCCCGATCGGGAAGGCCGTCCGGAGACCCCGGAGCGGCTCGAGAGCGGACCACGAGGAGATCCCTGAGTGGCCACGGACGAAAGGGAAAGCGCTTACATGGCGACCCATATTGCCGAGCCGACCGTTGACGGCGCAATCGCCGCGGGCGGCCGTCTCACGCTCGAGGACCGTATTTCGCTGCTCCGAGCGATGCTGTTGATGCGCGGGATCGAGGAGCGGGCGATGACGCTCTACCGCCAGGGCAAGGTGCCAGGCTCCTTCTACGATGGCTACGGCCAAGAGGCGGTGTCAGCCGGCGCCGCGTTCGCGATGGCCCCCGAGGACCGGCTGTGCGTGCTGCATCGCGACCTGGCGGCGCACCTCGTTCGCGGCGTCACGCCCGGGCGGATCCTCGCGCAGTACCTCGGCCGCGAGGGTGGCATAACCCGGGGCCGCGACGGCAACGTGCACTTCGGCGACCGGCAGCTGGGCTGCGTGGGGATGGTCTCGATGCTGCCCGACATGATGCTGGTGGCGACCGGGATGGCGATGGCGTTCAAGCTCCGCGGCGAGCCTCGCTGCGCACTGACCTGGTTCGGGGACGGCTCAACCTCGCGCGGGGATTTCCACGAGGCGATGAACTGGGCCGGGGTGCAGAAACTGCCCGTGGTGTTCATCCTCGAGAACAATCAATACGCCTACTCGACCCCGCTCGACAAGCAGTTCGCGGTCGACCCGGTGCAGCGAGCGACCGCGTACGGCTTCGTCGGCCTCACGGTCGACGGCAACGACGTCGAGGCGATGTTCGCGGCGGCATCCGAGGCTAGGGCGCGAGCCTTGGCCGGTGACGGCCCGACGCTGATCCAGGCGGTGACGATGCGGATGCACGGCCACGCCGCGCACGACGACATGAAGTACGTGCCCAAGGAACAGGTCGAGGAGTGGCGGGGTCGCGATCCAATCGATCGCCAGCAGGCCCGGCTGGCGCCCCTCGGAGTGGACATCGAGGCGCTCCGCGCCGGGGTCCACAGCGAGATCGAGGCGGCGACCGAGCAGGCGCTGGCCTCGCCGATGCCCGATCCGTCGACCGCGACCGACGGCGTCTTCTGCGTCGGCGAAGCGGAGCCGCTCGGTGACGGCGGGGCTCCCTGGAGCGGGTTTCACTGATGCCGGCACTGACATACCTACAGGCGATCTCCGCCGCTCTTCGGGATGAGCTGCGTGCCGATGACCGGGTCCTCCTGATGGGGGAGGACATCGGCGTGTTCGGCGGCGCGTTCAAGGTAACCGACGGGTTCATCGATGAGTTCGGCGCCGAGCGGGTGATGGACACCCCGCTAGCGGAGTCGGCGATCATCGGCGCGGCGGTCGGCGCCGCGGTGGTCGGGATGCGGCCGGTGTGCGAGATGCAGTTCTCGGACTTCATCTCCTGTGGCTTTGACCAGCTGGTGAACGTCGCCGGGAAGATGTACTACCGCCAGGGCCTCGCGGTTCCGATCACGGTCAGGCTGCCCTCCGGCGGTGGCTTCTCAGGGGGCCCTTTCCACTCCCAGAATCCGGAGGCGTGGTTCATGCATGCCCCGGGCATCAAGGTCGTTGCGCCGGCGACCGCGGAGGACGCCAAGGGCCTGCTGCACGCCGCGATTCGTGACTCCAACCCGGTCTGCTTCATGGAGCACAAGCATCTGTACCGCCGGGTGAAAGGAGAGGTCCCCGACGGGATCTACGAGACGCCGATGAACGCCCGCGTCGCCCGAGAGGGCTCGGACCTCGTGGTAATCGCCTATGGGGCGATGGTTCACACCGCCCTGGAAGCGACCGAGGATCTCGATGGCGCATCGGTCGAGGTGCTCGATCTGCGTTCGCTGGTGCCGCTCGATCACGATGCGATCCTCGGCTCCGTCGCGCGCTGTTCGAAGGTCGTGATCGTCGACGAGGCCAACGCCACCTGCGCCGCCGGCGCCGAGGTAGCGGCGCTGATCGCCGAGCGCGGCTTCGAGGACCTCGACGGTCCGGTGGTCCGTGTCGCCACGCCAGACGTCCCGATTCCCTTCTCGCCGCCGCTCGAACAGGCGGTGCTGCCTTCGGTCGAGCGCGTCAGAGAGGCCTGCCGTGAGCTCCTCGAGTACTGATACGAGCGCCGCGCAGGTCGACGTGCTGATGCCTCAGATGGGCGTCTCGGTAGCCGAGGGGACAGTCGTGGCGTGGCTGGTCGAGGTGGGCGACCGGATCGCCGCCGAGCAGACGGTCTGCGAGATCTCGACCGACAAGATCGACACCGAGGTGCCCGCGCCGGTAGCGGGCGTGCTCACCGAAGTCCTGGTCGCCGTCGAGCGCACGGTGCCGGTGGGGACGGTGCTGGCGCGGATCGCGCCGGAGGGTGCGGCCGAGGTCGAATCGAGTGCTGCCCCCGCCGCGCCGGAGGGTGCGGCCGAGTCGAATGGTGCCCCCGCCGCGACATCCCGCACCGAGCGACCTCGCTACTCGCCGGTGGTCCAGCGGATCGCGGCCGAGCACGGCGTCGACCTCTCGCAGATCACCGGCAGCGGTCGCGCAGGGCGGGTTCGCAAGCAGGACGTGCTCGCGTTCCTCGAAGCCGCTTCCGAACCGCCGCTCCACATCGAGAGCCCGTATCGCCCCGAACCGCCGCTCCACATCGAGAGCCCGGATCAGCCCGAACCGCCCCTCCACATCGAGAGCCCGTATCGGCCCGAGCCGGTCGCCGCCGGCGGTCAGCTCTCGCGGATGCGACGGCAAATCGGCGAGCACATGAAGCGCTCGCTCGAGACCGCGGCCCAGTGCACGAGCTGGATCGAAGTTGACATGACCCGGATCGAGGCCGCCCGTGAGCGGCGCGGTTTCACCGCGCTGCCGTTCGTCGCGCGCGCGACGGTCGCCGCGCTGCGCGAGCATCCAGCGCTGAACGCCTGGCTCGACGGCGAGCGGTACACGCGCCACGACGAGGTGAACCTGGGGATCGCGGTGTCGCTCGGCGAGGACGGCTTGATCGTTCCGGTGGTGGCCGGCGCACACGAGCTGTCGGTCGACGGACTGGCTGCCCGGGTCAAGGACCTGGCGCGGAGGGCGCGCTCGCGGGAGCTGGCGCCTGATGAGGTTCGCGGCGGGACGTTCACGATCACCAATCCCGGCCAATACGGAACGGTCATGGCCACGCCGATCATCAACCAGCCGCAGGTGGCGATCCTGGATCTCGAGGCGATCAGCAAGCATGCCGTCGTGCTCACCGATGCCGACGGCAACGACTCGATCGCGATCAGGCAAACCACGATTCTCGGGCTGAGCTGGGACCATCGCGCGCTCGACGGCGCCCAGGCCGCTCAGTTTCTCGCGACGCTGAAGCGCCACCTCGAGCATTGGACGGGAGCGTCGGAGGGTTAGGATCAGGTCTGTGAGGCGCGAGCGTTCCGAGCTGTGGGTCTGCAACCTCGGCACGATCGAGTATCGCGAGGCGCTGGAGCTGCAGGAGCGCTTGCGAACTGCCCGCCAGGCCGATCAGCTGCCCGATCTGCTGTTGCTGCTCGAACACCCACCGGTGTACACGCGGGGTCGCCGGTCGGGAGAGGGCGAGCTCCCGATGGGCGAGGAGTGGTACCGGGCGCAGGGCGTCGAGATCTTCGACACCGATCGCGGCGGCAAAATCACCTACCACGGCCCCGGCCAGCTGGTCGGCTATCCGATCGCGAGAATCGACGACGTCGTGGGATACCTGCGTACGCTGGAGCGGGCGCTGGTCACGGCGCTGGCCGAAGAGGGCGTCGCGGCGCGAGCGCGGCCCGAGGACGGTCCCGATTACACCGGCGTCTGGGTTGCGGAGCGCAAGATCGCCTCGCTTGGGTTGCACGTCGCCCGCGGCGTGACCACGCATGGGTTTGCGGTCAACGTCGACAACGATCTGCAACCGTTCAGCTGGATCGTTCCCTGCGGTCTCGACGGCGTGCGAATGACGTCGTTGATCGAGGAAACCGGTCGCCCCGGCCCGCGGCTGAAATGCTTCCGGCGACGCGTGGCCTGGCACGTCGCCGAGGCGCTGGATCGCCGGCAGCGATTGGTCAGCCTGGCCCAGCTCTGCAGGCGACTGCCGGTGGTCACGGCAACGGCGCGCTAGCCTTAACGGACCGTGGACGATCGGCAACATGCAACGCGCTCGAGGGCCCACCCAGGGGGAATCGCGGACGTACTGCAGGTCCTAGGCGCCGAGGTGCAGCCGCATCGCGCGCGTAAGCCGCCGTGGTTCAAGGTTCCCGCCCCTGGCGGCCCGCGTTATCGCGAGCTGCATCAGCTGATCAAGTCCGAGAACCTTCACACCGTCTGCCAGGAGGCGGCGTGTCCGAATATCGGCGAGTGCTGGCAGCGCGGCACCGCCACGTTCATGATCCTCGGCGACACCTGCACCCGCCGCTGCGGCTTCTGCAACGTGAAGACCGGCAAGCCGACCTGGAACGACCCGCTCGAGCCGGCGCGGGTGGCTCGCAGCGTGGCTCGCATGGGTCTCCGTCATGCGGTGATCACGAGCGTCGATCGCGATGATCTCCCCGACTATGGGGCGGCCGCGTTCGTCGGCGTGATCCGCCAAATCCGTCGGCAGGCCCCGAAATGCAAGGTCGAGGTGCTCACTCCCGATTTCCGCGGCGAGGAGATGCCGCTGGCGAAGGTGATTGACGAGCGGCCGGATGTCTTCAATCACAACGTCGAGGTGGTGCCGCGCCTGTATTCGGTCGCCCGCCGCGGCTCGACCTTCGCGCGCTCGCTTCGCGTGCTCAAGAACGCCAAGGAGCTCGGCGGCGATGGAGTCACGACAAAATCGGGGCTGATGGTCGGTCTCGGCGAGAGCTTCGAGGAGATGGTGGAGGCGCTCGCAAGCCTGCGCGAGCACCTGGTCCAGGTGATCACGGTCGGTCAGTACCTGCGGCCCACCGAGCGTCACCTGCCGATCGTCCGCTACTGGCATCCGGACGAGTTCAAGGCACTCGAGCAGGCGGCGTACGAGCTCGGCTTCGCGCATGTTGCCGCCGGGCCGCTGGTGCGAAGCAGCTATCACGCCGACCAGCACGTGCCTCAGGCCGGGCCGGGAGTCGGCCCGCTGGCGGAGGCGGTGGTGGCATGAGACGGCCGTCCCGCGCCGTGCTGATCGCGCTGCTGGCGCTGGCGCTCGTGCTGATCCTCGCGCCGGAGGCGCTGGCCGCCGCGGGCGGCGGTTCTGCGGGCTTCAGCGGAGGCGGAGGGGCGAAGGTGGCGGAGGCGGCGGGGGCAGCGGCGCCGGCATGTTCATCCTGATCCAGATCTTGATCCGGATCGCGGTCCTCGGCCACGGCCTCGGCGCGCTGGTCCTGGTCGGACTGGCGGTGCTGTGGTTCGTGTTCACGCGCGTAGTCCCGAGGGCGAGCCGCTTCGGCACCGCCCAGCGAAGCAGGGGCCCGAACGCCCGTCGCCGCACGGCGCAGCGCCAGCGGCGAGTCGAGCTCGCGGCGGCCGAAGCGTCCGAGGAGGATCAGTCGTTCGCGCCTGACGTCGTGAAGCCCGCCGCCGCACGGCTGTTCACCGAAATTCAGGCGGCCTGGGACGCGGCCAACCGCTCGCGGCTGGCACGGCTCGTGGCCCCCGACCTGCTTGCCGAATGGGAGCGCCGGCTGGATGACTTCGATCGCAGGGGCTGGCGCAACCGAGTGCAGCCATTGGGCGATCCAAAAGTCGAGTACGTCGGCCTCGTGAACCGCGGCGACCATCTCGAGGATCGCGTCACGGTCCGAATCGACGCCAAGCTCCGCGACTATGTCGAGGACTACCACGGCAGGCACATCAAGCGCGATGGAGTGCTCGGCGAGACCGTACGCGTGCGCGAATACTGGACGCTGGCAAAGAACCGGCAAGGCCGCTGGATGCTGGCCTCGATCGAACAGGGAGCTGAGGGCACGCACGTGCTCGACGACCGGATCGTGGCGACGCCGTGGTCCGACGACCAGACGCTGCGAGATCAAGCGCTGGTGGAGGGCGCGGTTCAAGACGCGGTGCCCGAGGAGACGAAGATCTCCGAGGTGGCCGACCTCAACTTCCAGGGCGATGCCCGCGTCGCCGCCCTCGACCTGAGCGTCGCCGACGGCCGCTTCGCTCCGGATGTGCTCGAGGTCGCCGCCCGCCGCGCCGTCGCTGCTTGGGCGGAGGCGGTCGACGGCGACGACAGCGCGCTGATCAAGCAGGCGCGACCGGCGGCGGCGCGCGAGCTGCTGCATCCCGGCGACCCGTCCGCCCGCACGCGGCTCGTCGTGCGCGGGCCAAAGGTCAAGCAGATCAGGATCGTCGGCCTCGACGCAAAGGCCAATCCGCCGACGATGACGATCGAAGTCGATATCACCGGGCGCCGCTACATCGAGGACCGCAGCACGACCGCGGTGCTGGCGGGCAGCCAGTCACGGGAGACCAGCTTCAGCGAGCGCTGGACGCTGGTCCTCGAGGGCGACCCGTCGATGCCTTGGCGGATCGGCGACGTTGCCTCGCCGCTCGCGCGCGCATAGCGCCGCCGGCGCGTCGTTTGCGTAAGCGGGCGCCACGCCAGCGCTAGAGCCGCGCTCGGACGTAACCTCCCGGGCGCGTGATCCCGATCAAGGACAACATTCCCACGGCCCGGTTCCCGTTCGTGACGGCCGCGCTGATCGCGATCAACATCGTCGTCTACCTGCTCGCGACCGCGCACGGGGGGTCGATCATCAGCGGCCCGGACAGCCAGGAGATTCTCAAGTGGGGCGCGATCCCGTATTCGCTCACCCACGGCGGCAGGCACTGCGCCGAGTTCGCCCAGCAAACGAGCTCGGGGCTGCAGCCGGTGGGTATTTTCTGCAGCGGCCAACGGCTCCCGGACGGCACGATCGCGGCGGTCGGCGCGCGGGACACGATCCCGGCTTGGCAGACGGTCTTCACGTCGATGTTCATGCATGCCTCGATCCTGCACATCGGGGGCAACATGCTGTTTCTGTGGATCTTCGGGAACACCCTGGAGGACTCGATCGGCCCGCTCAAGTACCTCGGCTTCTACCTCATCGGCGGGCTTGCGGCGCTGGCGCTGCAGGTCGCGATCGCACCGAACTCGACGGCACCGACGGTCGGCGCGTCGGGTGCTATCGCAGCGGTCCTGGGGGGCTACATCGTCCTGTATCCGCGCGCGCGGGTCCTCACGCTGGTGATCATCATCCTGTTCTTCACCGTGATCGAGCTGCCGGCGCTGGTGATGCTCGGGCTCTGGTTCCTCGAGCAGGCGGTCTTCGCAGCGGCGGGACTGACCCATCCGACCGGCGGCAGCGGTGGCGTCGCGTATTTCGCCCACATCGGTGGCTTCCTCTTCGGCGCGTCGGCGATTCACTCGCTGGTCAGCAACCGTAAGCAGGTGCCGCCCACGCGGCCGGTGTACTGATGCTCCGTGACCCAGCTCAACCGCGGCCGCAGCGCTGATGCGATCCGCAACCCGACGAACGCGGATCGTGGTCGCGCTCCTTGTCGGCGCTGCGGCGTTGCTGGTGTTGCTCGTAGTGCTCGCCGGGGGTACGAAAAGTCCGCCCAGCGGCCGCCGCACCGCGACCCGTGGCGCCGGCACCGAAGCGAAGCGGCCGCGGCCACGGGACAGCTACGGCCGGGAGCTCGCGCCCGCGACCCGGCGGGTGCATCCCGGTGCGATGCCGGGGCTGGTCAGCGGCATGCTGTTCGATGTGCACAGCGGGCGGGTGCTGTGGGAACGCCAGCCGACCCGGGGCCTGGCGATCGCGAGCTTGACCAAGATGATGACCGCGCTGGTGGTCGTGGCGCATGCTCGGCCCGGCACACGGGTGTTGATCACTCGTGCGGCGGTCAACTTCAGTGGCTCGGGGGTGGGACTGCTGCCGCTCGGCAAACGGGTCCCGCTCGAACCGCTGCTCTACGGACTCCTGCTCCCATCCGGCAACGACGCCGCGATCGCGCTCGCACAGCACGTCGCGGGTACGCAGGATCGCTTCATCGGGATGATGAACGCTCGCGCTCGGGCGATGAACCTCCGCTGCACGCATTTCAACTCGGTCAGCGGGATCATCGATCAAGACAACTACTCCTGCGCGAGCGACCTTGCGGTGATCGCCGACGCAGTCGTGCACCAGCCGGTGCTCGCGCCGATCGTGGCCGCTCGTTCCGCCGTGCTGCCGTTCCCGATCAAGGGCGGGAAGCTTTGGCTCTACAACAACAATCCCTTGCTGATGAGCCGTTATCCGGGAACAGACGGCGTCAAGACCGGGTTCACCACGTTCGCGGGAGCCTGTCTGGTGGCCACGGTGCGCCGTGGAGGGCGCTGGCTGGGCGTTGTGCTGCTGCACTCCGATGATCCCCGCGATCAGGCGCAGCAGCTGCTCGCTGCGGGCTTCACGAATCCCGCATGAGCGAGGCATTTGCGTATGGTTTGTGACTGATGCCGGCACGCGCGCTGAATCAGCTGCTGGGCGGCGGAGCGTTCTTCGAAGCCCCACGGTGGCACGAGGGCCACTGGTGGGTGTCCGACTTCTACCGCCACACGGTCTACGCGGTCAGCGTTGACGGAGTCGAGCAGCCGATCCTGGAAGTCGAGCAGCAGCCGTCGGGACTGGGGTGGCTGCCGGACGGCTCGATGCTGGTCGTCTCGATGAAGGACCAGCGCGTGCTCCGTCGCGCGCCCTCGGGGGCGGTCGAGGTGCACGCCGAGCTCAGCGCGTTCACCGACAGCTCACTCAACGACATGGTCGTCGATCAACGTGGGCGAGCTTGGATCGGGTGCTTCGGCTTTGACCTGATGGCCTTCGCCGATCCCCAGCCGGCGCCGTTGATGCGCGTCGATCCAGACGGCGGCGCCAGCATCGCAGCTGAAGAGCTGTTGTTTCCCAACGGCTCGGTGATAACTCCGGATGGCACCACGCTGATCGTGGGCGAGACCGCAGGATGCCGCTACACCGCCTTCACGATCGCCGAAGACGGCTCGCTGTCCGACCGCCGCGTGTGGGCGCAGCTGGCGCCGACGCCGGCGCTCGAGCCGCTCGAGCAGATGCTGTCGCAGATCAAGGTGGGTCCCGACGGATGCACGCTCGACGCCGAAGGACACATCTGGGCCGCCGACGAGGCCGGCCGACGCTGCATCCGCGTGGCGCCAGGGGGAGCGATCCTCGACGAGATACCGGCCCCTGAGGGCCTTGACTGCTTCGCCTGCGCACTGGGAGGAGAGGACGGCCGCACGCTGCTGATCTGCGCGGCCCCGGACTTTCTCGAATCCAGCCGGCGCGATGCGCGCGATGCGGTGCTGCTGAGCACCACAGTGGCCGTTCCGCACGCGGGCCTGCCGTAGTCAGCGTCTCCACCCCCGGGTGGACGACGGCCTCGATTGCCTCCACCCGCCAGCCGATGACACCACGACGGGATCCGCATATCGTTTCCGTGAACGATGTTTCGGGCCATCCGTCGATGGATCACGGAGAGCGGCTTCATTAGTTCACGCCGCGCTCCCGCAGAGGCGATCCTGCTCCGTTGCCTGGGGATCGGTTATCTGCTGCTGTTCATTGTCTCGAGCGCGACGGCGAGGCCCCATCCCGGCTTGCAAGGGCGCGGCCTCGCCGTGCTGCTGGCGATGATCGCGTTTCTGGCGTGCGTGGTCGGCACCCAGGCACGCCGGTCGGAGATTCCAGCTTCGAGGCGCGTGGTGCTGCTGCTCGGGGTGACCGTCGCCTCCGCCGTACTCGCGGCGCTGCAGCCGAACGGGATCTGGCAAGCGGGCCCGTATTTCGTCGGCATCGTGGCGGCGCTGAGGCTCGAGCGGCTCGCCGGCGTGGCAATACTTGCCTGCTCGCTGCTGGTGCTCGTCGCGGTATCCGCCGCGGAGGGTCACGGCGGCGGGGCGCTGTCGGTTCTGTTCGGCGCCGTCCCCTGGTTCTTGGTGATCCGGCTGATGCGCGAAACGCGCGACCAGCAGCTCGCGCTCGAGGCCTCCCGCGCCGCCGAGGCGAGGGCCGCTGCAGCGGCTGAGCGGGGACGATTCGCGCGGGAGGTCCACGATGTGCTGGCCCACTCCTTGTCGGCGCTTGCCCTGCAACTCGAGAGTACCCGCTTGCTGGCGCGCGATCGAGGTGTCGATCCGGACGTCACCAAGGCGCTGGACCAGGCGCACCATTTGGCGGCGAGCGGTCTCGACGAGGCCCGCCGCGCCATCTCCACGGTGCGCGGCGACCGGCTGCCCGGACCCGAGCGCCTGGCGGCGCTCACGAAGGCATTCGGCGAACAGAGCGGGCTGCCGGCCGTGCTCGAGGTACGGGGAGATCCACGTGAGCTCGCCCCCGACGCCAGGCTGGCGGTGTATCGCACCGCTCAAGAGGCGCTGACGAACGTGCGCCGACACGCCGCCGCGCTCCGGGTCGACGTGCAGCTCAACTACCGGCCCGACGGCACCGCGTTGGTCGTCGAGGACTATTCCCCAGAGGGAACCCCGCCACCCCTCTCGATTTCCGCAACCGGCGGCGGATTCGGGCTCACCGGGATGCGCGAGCGCGCCGAGCTTCTCGGGGGGACCCTGGAAGCTGGTCCCACCACCGACGGGTTTCGCGTCGAGCTGTGGATCCCGGCGGCCGAGCCCGCTACGGCGGCGGCCGGCTGATGGCCGACCGGCGCGAGAGCTCGAGCGAGCCGCAGACGGTGCGCGTGTTGCTCGCCGACGACCAGCGGCTGGTCCGCGAGAGCCTGGCGACGCTGCTCGGGCTACTCGACGGAGTGGAGCTCGTTGCCACCGCCCGCGACGGCGAGGAGGCGCTTGCACTCGCTGGCGAGCACCGGCCGGAGATCGTGCTGATGGACCTGCGAATGCCGCGCCTCGACGGGATCGCGGCGACGCGGCGCCTGCGTGAGGAGCAGCCCGGCGTTCGGGTGATCGCGCTGACCACCTACGCCGACGACGAAAGCGTGCTCGGTGCACTGCGGGCCGGCGCCCGCGGTTACCTCACCAAGGACGCAAGCGCCAACGACATCCGCGCCGCGATCTTCACCGTCGCGGCCGGGGACGCCGCGCTCGATCCCGCTGTTCAGCGGACGGTCGTCGCGGCGCTCGCGGACGCTGACCCGCAACCGGGGACTTGCGCGGAGGAGCCCGAGCTACCGGACGGGCTCACGCCGCGCGAGGCCGAGGTGCTTGCGTTGATCGCCGAGGGTCTGACCAACTCGGAGATCGCCGAGCGGCTCGTGGTCAGCCAGACGACGGTCAAGTCCCACATCAACCACCTGTTCAACAAGGCCGGGCTTCGCGACCGCGCGCACGCGGTCAACTACGCGTATCGCAACGGGCTGGCGCGGCTGCCTGAATAGGCCGGGTGGTCGCCGGGTTGGCCCACCCGCGGTCGGCTGCTCCTCCGCCCGGTCCGACGACGCCGACCGCGTGCGGCGGGTCGAGTGTGTTGCCTCGCCCGCGGGTATTGAGGATCACGGCCGGCGGGCAGCTAGGTTGTTGGTGTGAACGGTACGCGCTCCGCTCAGTCCCGCCTGCCCCCGGCATTTCTCGCCGCCGGCGTCGTGCTGGTCGCGATCAACCTGCGCCCGGCCGCCGCCAGCGTCGGCCCGTTGCTCGGGCGAATCCAGGCCGACACGGGGCTCACGTCCGGGTGGGCCGGGGCGCTGACAACGCTGCCGGTGCTGTGCTTCGGCCTGCTGGCGCCGTTCGCGCCGGCGATGGCTCGCCGGCTCGGTGTCCGGACATCGATCGCCTGCTCGATGTTCTTGCTGCTCGCCGGCATGCTCATCCGGCTGGTTCCGGGCGCGGGCTTCCTGTTCCTCGGGACCGCGCTGGCGGGGGCGGGGATCGCCACCGGCAACGTCCTCACCCCGGTGCTGGTGCGCCGCGATTTCGCCCACCGCACCGGAGCCGCGATGGCCCTCTACACCACGGCTTTGATCGCGTTCGCGGCCTTGGCGGCGGGCGTGACCGTACCCTTGGCCGACGCGCTCGGAGGCGGCTGGCGTCCGGGACTGGGCATCTGGGCGATACCCGTGGCGGTGGCCGCGCTCGCCTGGGCGCCGGCCCTGGTGCGCCGCGACGCCCCGGTCGGACCCCACCGCGCCGCGCACGGCGAGGGAGCCCATACGGCCCGCACCCTCCTGCGATCACCGCTGGCGTGGTGGGTAACGTTGTTCTTCGCCCTGCAGTCGGGCGGCTTCTACGCGACCCTGGCCTGGCTGCCGACGATCTTCCGCAGCCACGGAGCAAGCGAGAGCGAGGGCGGGCTGCTGCTCAGCCTGACGATGGTGGTGGGTGTGATCACCGCCCTGACCGTGCCCGGCCTTGCCTCCCGCGCCCGCGACCAGCGTGGGCTGGTGATCGCATCGTGCGCGCTCACCGCCGCCGGATGGATCGGGATCCTGCTGGCGCCGATGTCAGCGCCCTACCTGTGGACGGTGGCGCTCGGCCTGGGACAGAACGCCGCGTTTCCACTCGCGCTGATGCTGATCTTGCTGCGGGGCGGAACCGTGGCCAGTACCGAGGGTCTCTCCACGCTTGCCCAGTCGGTCGGTTACGTGCTCGCGGCGCTCGCGCCGCTGGCAGTCGGCGCGATCCACGGCGCCGCGCACTCGTGGACGCCCGCGCTGATCTTGCTGCTCGCGCTGGTTGCGCCGCAGCTGGTGGTCGGGCTCGCGGCGGGCCGGAACCGGGAGCTTCCCGCGGCCGCGCCCCGGCGGGCGGGCGAGGGCCCCCGCGAAGCGGCGGCGATGACTCGCTGACCGCTTGAGGCGAACGCCAGAAACATCCCAACTCCCCTGTACGTGCCGACGGGGCGCTGTCAGACGCCGCTGCAGGATTTCATCAACGCGATCTCGTGCGGGAGAGCTGAGGAAGGGCTGCTTCGCGTTCGCGATCCCCAGCGGCAAGGCCGCGAGCGCCGTCCATTACGCAGCGGACGGCGGAGCCTCGGGTCAGGGCCAGTCGTGGACGGTGAGGTGAGGCGCGAGCCGCCTACTACGCATAATGGTTACACTCCTTGCGTTTCGCAACGAGAGGGAGCGCGAAGATGGGAAAGCTCGACGGGAAAGTCGCGATCATCACCGGAGGAGCGCGCGGACAGGGACGCTCCCACGCGCAGACGCTCGCTCGCGAAGGCGCGGATGTGGTCATCTGCGACCTACCGGGACCCTTCGAGACGATCCCGTATCCGACTGCCACGCAGGCGGACATGGACGAAACCGTCGAGTCGATCGAAGCCCTCGATCGGCGCTGCCTGGGGATCAAAGCCGACGTGCGCGACCCGGCTCAGATGAGGCGCGTCGCTGACGCGGCCGTCTCTGAGTTGGGACAGATCGACATCCTCCTCTCCAACCACGGCGTCTGCTCGTACCACGAGATCAAAGACATGTCAGACGACGCCTGGCAGGAGATGATCGACGTCAACCTGACCGGGGCGTTCAACGCCGCGCGCGCGGTGCTTCCCCACATGCTCGAGCGGGAGTACGGCAGGATCGTCTTCACCGCGTCCAGCCTGGCCCGGCATGGGATGCAGCAATGCGGTCACTACATCGCCACGAAGTGGGGGGTGATCGGACTGACCAAGTCGCTGGCACTCGAGGTCGCCCGGCAAGGAATCACTGTGAACGCCGTCCTGCCGACCACCGTCAACACACCGATGATCATGCACGAGGGCATGTACCAGCTGTTCCGGCCTGATCTCGAGAACCCGACGGCGGATGACATGGCCCCGATTCTCTCGATGCTGAACGCCCAGGGTGTCCCGTGGGTCGAGCCGGCCGATATCTCCTATGCGGTCTTGTGCCTGGTCACCGACGAGGCCCATCGGATGACCGGAGGCGGGATCGATGTCGCTGCTGGGTGGAATGCCCGCTACACCGCGTAGGCGGGGGCGCTGAGCGCGCGGGCCAACGCGCTGCAATCAGCGCACGCGCCCCCGGCGCGGCGAGGCGTCCGGGGGCAAACGGGTTACGCCGCGTACTGTGTGGCCTGGCCGGCGCTCACGTCCAGCCCGATTGCTGTGATGAAGCGGGCGTCCTCGGAGGCCAGGAACATCATCGCGTTCGAGACATCCTGTGGCTGCACCCACGCCGTCGGCAGCTTATGCAGTTGCGTGAGGATCAACTCCTCGACGTCCTCGCGGGTGGGGTTGGCCAGGTCGGGGCGGAACATCCGGTAGAGCACCTCATTGGTCACCTGCGGCGTCTCGGTCATCGTCGGGCAAACCGCGTTGACCGTGATGTTGTAGGGCCCGAGCTCAGCCGCCGCGCTCTTGACCAGGCCGAGCTGGCCCCAGCGAGAGGCGACGTAGTTGGCCATGTTCTGCATCCCCTGGCGGCCCAGATTGGAGCAGGTGACGATGATGCGGCCCGACTTCTGCTCGATCATCGGCGGCGCCGCGGCGCGAATCGAATTGAACGCTCCCTTCAGGTTCAGGTCGAGCACCGTCCGCCATTGCTCGTCGGTCATCTCGAGAACCGTCGACGGCGCCCAGCCGCCCGCATTGGAGATCATGATGTCGACGCGTCCGAGCTCGGCGACCGTTTGCGCCACCAGCTCGCGCACCTGTGCCCCGTCTCTCACGTCGGCCCTCACCGCCAGACAGCGCCGATCTTCCTCCTCGACGAGGCGCTGGGTCTCGAGCAGGTCGCCCTCGGAATTCATCTCGTAGGGCACGCAGTCGATCTGGAAGTCGATGTCGCAGATCGCGACGTCGGCGCCCTCGCGCGCGAAGTTCACGGCATGCGATCGACCTTGACCTCGCCCGGCGCCGGTGATGATCGCCACCTTGCCATCGAATCGTCCCATCGGTCTCCTCTTTCTCGCCGGTCGATCTGGCGAGCGATCGCTCGCTGCCTCAGCGGCTAATCATTATCCCTATTTCGGCGGCCCCTCGCGCTCAGGCCGAGCGGCCGGTGATCAAGGCGGCCCCGCGCGGGCTAAGGTGACACTGGAGCCCGCCGCCCAGCCGGATGTAACGGTAGCCCGCCGCCGGCTTCGGCGATACACAGCGCGGCCCGCCGGCGGCCCTGCGAGGCAGAGCCCCCTCCGGTCAACCCCCGCCTCTCGGTGCAGGACCGCCGGGCAGAGCCACCTCAGCCGCGAGCGCCGGACTCGAACACCCGCGCGATCGCTGTCGCCAGGTCCTGGTGACCGCGGATCGGCAGCAGCAGCCCGCGCCCGAGCCGGGCCAGTTCCTGCCCAAGCTCTCCGTCGTGCTCGGTCCTGCTCACGTCGAGCAAGACGTCCAGGCGCGGCAGCTGAGCCGCCGCCGCTCTCGGATCGGGTCCCGCGTTGTGCACGCAATCGGACAGCAGCAGCACGCGTGCCTCGTAATCCGGGAATTGCCGCAGCTCGCTGCACGCAACCGCCAGCGGAAACTCGATGTTGGTCAGCCCTCGAGCTTCGATCGCCAGCAGATCCCTAATCAGCGCACGGGAGTCGCGCCGGATCCCGAGGCGCTGAACAAGCGCGGCGTCCGACCAGAACGCGATCACGCCAAGCTGCTCGCGGCCCAGCACCCCCGCCAGCGCCCCGGCCAGCGCCGCCGCGGTCTTCGGGCGCTCGTCGCGCATCGAGCCCGACCCGTCGATCAGGAGGATCACCGCGCGCTCCCGGGTCCGCCGCTCCCGGACGAACACGTCCTCGAGCGTGACCCGCGATCGCCCCGCCAGCGCCTCGAGCGTCCGATCGAGGTCGAGCTCGAACGAACCGTCTCGAAAGCCGACGCTGAGCGCGGCCCCGACCCCGCGCCGAAAACGCGGCACCGGCGGGTGCTCGCCGAACAGCTGGATTTCGGCGGCGATCCGCCGCGAGATCGCCTCGACCTGTGCGATCTGCGCCGGATCACGCCGGTGCGCCGGCGCAAACCGGCCACGGTCGCTTCCAAAGACAGTTTCAGCGACGTCGCTCGCGCGCGATCGGGTCGACCGGCCGAGGGCCTCGGCGCGGGGCCTTTCGGCGTGAGCGAGAGAGCCGGAGCGGTCGATCCGCAGCAGCGCCGGAGCAGCGGTCAACTGCTTCGGTTTCCGGCGCCGCGTCGCGACAGGCCTCGAGGCGTCCGGAGCCGCCGCGGCCGCCCTGCGGGCACTCGGGCGCTCCCTTCACCCCGGCCGGAACGCCGCCCCGTCGGAGCTCTCCAGCTGGTCCAGGATCTGCTCGAGTACTCGCCGAGCCGTGGTGTCGGCGGTCTCGTCGACCGTGATTCGCCCCGAGAGCGCGATCATCACCGCATCGGCCAGGGCGCCCCAGTAGCCCACGTCGGTCGCGCTGCGGACGTCGCGGCCGCGCATCAACTCTCGCCCCAGCGCGCACGTGTCGATTGCGCCACGGACGCTGCTTCCCTGACGCACCGCGGGATGCGTACGCGTAAGCCGCGTGACGCGCACGGCGTCGAGGGCGAGCTCAGAGTCGAGCGGATCGGCGGACGCGTGCGCCCGGCGACGAACTATCTCGCGTTCGGAGTCCTCGTCCTGGTAGCCGATCTCGAACCGGCAAAAGCGGTCCTTGATGCTCATCGAGAGCCGTGTCGTGCCGACGTTGTCAAATGGGTTCATCGAGCCGACGAGCCGGAATCCGGCCCCTGCGACGACCGTGCCGACACGCGGCACGACGATCTGCCGGTCCGCGATCGCGGTGAGCAAGCAATTGAGCGTGTCCTCCGGCGCGCGGTTGAACTCCTCCAGGTACAGGAATCCCCCCTCGCTCATCGCTTCGAGCAGCGGACCGGGGACAAAGGCGCCGTCGGTGTAGCCCTCGTTGAGAACGCTCGCCGGGTCGTGGTAGCCGAGCAGCCGAGCCGGCGTCAGCTCGGCGTTGCCCTCCGCGAACACGAACGGAACCTGGCGAGCGCGAGTGAGCGCCCGCAGGATCGTGGTCTTGCTGGTCCCCGGAGGGCCTTCCAGGAGCACGTCCCGGCCGCTGTCGAGAGCGGCCCCGATCAGCTCGAGCTCGCGCTCCCGGCCGACGATCTCCGCGTTCAGCGTTTCCTTGCCCACGCTCGTAGCGGGGGGTGGATCAAGCATGATCAATCAGCGCTCACCACGGCGTCCCGCCCACGATACCCGGTGGTTGGACCTCCGGCTGGTCGGCCCTCGCGGTTCGGGCGCGTTTTCGACTGCGAGATTCGCTAGCTTGCGGCGACGGTGCGGCAAGCGTCTGTCCAGTTACAGCTCTCGATGCCGTGGACCCGCTGGGCCCCTAGGCCACCATCGGGCCATCTCAGGTCTCTCGCGTCGCGGCGGGGTGCCGCTGATCTCGTTCTCTAGGAGCGGGGTTCGTTAGCGATGCCGCGGCCGGTCGAGCGTAGCCAGCGTTACATACCGGGGCTTGACGGCATCCGGGCGGTGGCCGTGCTGTCGGTGATCGCCTATCACCTCAATTTCGGCTGGGCGCAGGGAGGAATGCTCGGCGTCGGGGTGTTCTTCACCTTGTCGGGATATCTGATCACCGATCTGCTGCTCGGCCACTATCGGCGGCACGGAGATCTCGGCCTCGGGCAGTTCTGGCTCCGGCGCGCCCGCCGCCTGCTTCCAGCGCTGTTCCTGATGCTCGCGGTGGTCAGCGTCTGGGTCGCTCTGTTCGACGCCTCGCAACTGGACCAGGTGCGAAGGCAGGTGGTCTCCGCCGCGTTCTATTTCGCCAACTGGTCGACGATCGCCACCCATGGCTCGTACTTCGCGCGCTTCGCGCCGCCGCTGCCGCTCGATCACCTGTGGTCGCTGTCGATCGAGGAGCAGTTCTACCTGGTGTGGCCGTGGCTGCTGTGGTTGGGGCTCCGCCTGTTCCCGAGCCGGACGGCGCTCGCGGTGGTGACCTTGATCGGCGCGGCGGCTTCGGCTTACGTGATGAGCCGTCTCTACCACCCCGGGTATGACCCCACGCGCGCGTACGAGGGGACCGACACGCGTGCTTTCGGACTGTTGATCGGCGCGGCCCTGGCGATGGTCCTGCCGACGCGCCTCTCCCGGCACACCGCCCGGCGATCGGTTCGAAGTCCCGTGGGACCGGATCTGATCGGGCTGGCCGGGTTGATCGCGGTGTTTTTGCTCATCTGGAGAACCAATCCGTTCACTGGATTCCTGTATCCAACTGGCTTCATCCTCTTGTCAGTGGGCACGGCCGCGATGATCGCCGCGGTGATCAACCCCTCCAGCGCGCTGGGACTGGCGCTCGGCTGTCGGCCGCTGCGGTGGATCGGCGTCCGCTCCTACGGCATCTATCTGTGGCAGTGGCCGATCATCGTCCTCTGGGGCCGGTCACAAACCGGCGTCAATCTGCCCCGAGCGGCGCTGCAGGTTGCGGCCACGATGGTGGTGGCCAGCCTCTCGTGGCGTTTCGTCGAAGAGCCGATCCGCGGCGGGGCGCTCGGACGCCTCTGGCGGCGGGCTCGCTCAGGCATCGGCGACCTCGGTGCGCGCCGCCGGTCGCTCGCTCTGTCGGGCGGCGTGCTCGCGGCCGGGCTGCTGGCTGTGATCGCGCTGGCCGGCGCGTTGCCGGTGGCGTCGGCCGGGTCCAACGCCCCGGAGAAGATCTCCAAGCTGCCACCCAAGCTATCCGGCCCGCAACTGGCCAGCGATCCGGCCAGATTCCGCCGGGCCACCCGCCGGCTGCCACCGCCGACGCACACCTCGTGTAGATCGGTCGTTTACATCGGCGACTCGACGTCCGAGGGCGAGGTCTCGACCGATTACATTCCCAACCCGCGGCAGCGCCTGCAGGCGCAGCTGGCGGACGTCGGCGTGCGGACGACATACCCGGAGATCTCCGGCGCGAGATCGATCGTCGAGACCTTCGAGGGCTTTCCCAACGCCGCCACGGTCGCCCAGCAGCACCTCGCGCAGGGCTTTCACGGGTGCTGGATCCTCGCGCTCGGGACCAATGACGTCGACAACGCGGAGACCTCCCCGATCGGCCTGTCGTGGCGAATCGCTCACATGATGTCGATCATCGGCCGTCAACCCGTGCTCTGGATCGACGTGCTCACGCTGCTCAGTTCGGGGCCCTATTCAGAGGCCCAGATGCAGAAATGGAACGAGGCGCTGCTGGCCGCCTGCCCCAGACACCCGCTGATGCGGGTATACGACTGGGCCGCGCACGCCAAGCGTCAATGGTTCATCCCCGACGGGATCCACTATTACTCGTCCGGTTACGTAGCACGAGCCCACGACATCTCCCGCGGGCTGGTCAAAGCCTTCCCCAAGGGCGAGCCGCCGAGCTCCAGCTGCGTCGTGCGCTGATGCGGTAGGGCTCTACCTCGCGGGCCTCGCCGGTGGCGCTCTGTATCGCCGGAGCCGGGTGGCGAGCGGCCCAGCCCCTCCGCGCAGCGAGGGCGACGTGCCGCTCACATTGCAATCGCGCGTCCCGCGCCGGTTAGGATCGGCCCATGGCCGGTGAAGTGGGAACGGTTGATCCGCGCGGACGGTTCTCGGCGCTGCGGCGGCCCGCGGTTGGCTTTGGCGCGATCTGTCTCGGCTACTTCGCGATCATTCTCGATGGCAGCGTGTTGAACGTCGCGATCCCGGCGATCCGAACCGATCTGCACGGTTCGCTCGCCGGCGCGCAGTGGGTGCTGAACGCGTACACGCTGACCTTGGCCGGGCTGTTGCTGACCGCCGGCGCTCTCGGTGACCGTGTGGGACTGCGGCGAATGTTCCTTGGCGGCGCGGTGCTGTTCACGGCGGCGTCGGCGGCCTGCGCCGCGGCGCCCTCGATCCCGGTGTTGACCGCCGAGCGCGTCGCGCAGGGCCTCGGCGCCGCGGCCCTGCTGCCAGCGACGCTGGCTCTGATCCCCTATTTGTTTCCCGACCCGGCGGGCCGGGCGGGCGCGGCGGTCGTCTGGGTGGGCATCGGTGCCGGTGCGGTCGCTCTCGGCCCCTTGGTCGGGGGTCTGCTGATCGACGCTCTGGGATGGCGCAGCATCTTCTTGATCAACATCCCGATCGGCGTAGTCAGCGTCTTGCTGGGGCGGATCAACATCGCCGAGACACCGCGCCATCATCGGGCGGTGGATCGGCTCGGCCAGTTGACCGCGATCGTCGCGCTCGTCCTCGTGACCGCGGCGGTGATCCGTGGCGGGCAATCGGGCTGGGGATCCCCGCTCACGATCGGGATGCTGATCGCCGGCCTGCTGGCGGGAGCGGCGTTCTGGAGCGTTGAGCGGCGTGCCAGCGAGCCGATGCTGCCTCCGCATTTCTTCGCCAATCGCAGGCGAACCGTCGCGGTCGCATCTGCGTCTTTCATGGGCTTCTTGTTCTACGGCACGCTGTTTCTGATGTCGCTCTACTTCCAGCTGCTGCGCGGCTGGAGTCCGGGCTCGACGGGCGTCGCGCTACTCCCGCTGACGGTGGGCACGCTGGTGGGGCCGTTTGTGATCTACCGCCCGCTGGCCCGCCGGTTCGGCCACCCGGTGATGCTGGTGTCGGGATTTGCGTGTTGCGCGCTCGGTATCGCGGTGCTCGCGCAGACCGGCGCCCACACCGCGTACGCCCGTATCGGGTTGGGGCTGCTGCTGATCGGCCTCGCCAGCACGGTGTCGTTTAGCGCGCTGACGTCGCTGCTGCTCGCGAGCGTCTCAACCGATCAGTCGGGGCTCGCCTCGGGAGTGCAGAACACTACGCGGCAGACGGGCGCCCTGATGGCGGTCTCGATCGTGGGCGCGGTGCTGAACGCGCGAGCGATCGCTCCCAGGCTTCCAGTCGCCTTCGCGGTCCTCGGGGCGGCGGTACTGCTCGCGATCGCCGTCAGCTCCCTGGCGCTCGCCGAGGAGCCGGCGAGCGCTCGCTGAGCGGCTCTTGCGCGCCGGTGACAGGGTGGCCATGAGGGCGCACACGCATGCGCCGTGAATCCACGGCAGCGGGCGCGTCAGCCGGTGAAGGTCGGTGCCGGCCTGATGATCAGGATCGTGGCGCGAGCGGTTCGTGTCGCGACGCCCGGCGCGCCGACCGTCGCGAGGTTGGTGACGAGTCTTCCGCGAGAGGCAGCGGCGCGGGCTCGCACCACGAAGGTACGCGCGCGCCTGGCCGCGAGCGAGCCGGTCCTCCAGCAGACCTCCGTTCCGTGGCGCGTTCCGCCTGAGAGGTAGCTCAGCCCGGGCGGCAACCGGTCGCAGACCGACAGGTGGCGCACGGCGTTTCTCGAATGGTTCGCCACGCGAACTGCGAACGCCACTACCGCCCCGGCGCGCACCCGGCTCGAGCTTGCCCGCTTGCTGATCGTGAGCGGCGCCGGGAGGATCCGAGCGACCGCCTGGGCGTGGTCGTCGCCGGGATCCGGGTCGGGGCCCCCGGCGGTCACCGCCGCCGTGTCGATCAGCAAGCCTGGCACCAAGACCCGTACCCGCGCCACGACCGTGACCGTCGCAATGAGATGTCGCCAAAGGAGCATTGAAGCGAAGGCTCCACCCGGCAGCTGCCGCGAGTTGGCTTCAGCGACGAGATCTTCGCGCGTCCCCTCGAGGCGTCGGTGCCGACGACCTGCTGGGCGGTGCTGGGGCCGCGATTGGTGACCGTGACTGTGTATCTGAGGACGTCACCGACGGCCGCCACCTTCGGCGAGACGGTCTTGGTGATCACGAGCTCGGCGTTTCCGACTGCGGGCGGCGCCGGGGGCGGAGTCGGCGGCGGGCTCGGTGGCGCGTAGACGTCGATCGTCACCGTCGCGCTGGTGAGCTGGCCGGCGTAGTCGCGCACGCTATAGGTGAATGTGTCCTGTCCGGTGAAGCCGGGCGCCGGTGTGTAGGTGATCTGACCGGTGCTCGGATTCACTTTCACAGTGCCATGTCCCGGCGCCGCGGTCACCGCAACCGTGTTGGGATTGAGGTTGCCGAGGTCGTTAGCCAGCTCGTCGATCGTAATCGCCGTGTTGACCGGGGTGACGCCGCTGTCGTCCTGGGCCTTTGGGGTGACAGTGATCGTGACCGTCTGGTTGAGCTGCTGGCCGTACGCGTCGTAGACGCGATAGGTGAAGGTATCGACACCGCTCCACCCGGGGCCTGGCGTGTAGATCGCCTGCCGCGTGTCGACGTTCCAGGCCGCGGTTCCGTGCGCCGGCTGGCTCGTGATTATCACGCTGGCGGGCTGCAGGCTGCCGCGATCGTTATCGAGGATCGGAACGCCGACCGGGACGCCGACCATTGTCGTACCGAAGTCGTTCTGCCCGACGGGCAGGACGTGGAAGGTGTCCGAGGCGGAGCTCTCCTGCGGTGTATTGGCGTCGCCCTGCGAGCTGACCTGCGCGTCGTTGGTGAAGATGCCGGACTCCTCGCGGCCGAAGACGACCGGGACGGTGATCGGCGGGAGCGTCGTCCCCGCCGGGATCGGCGCGTCCGCGCTCGCCGGGTAGGTGCAGCGGACGCTGGTCCCCGAGGACCCGGAGCAGTCCCAGCCGGTCCCCGTCGGGGAGCCGTTCAGCGTTCCCGCCGGCAGCTTGTCGGTGACCGTCACCGGCTGTACCTCGGGCCCGACGTCCGAACCCGCCTGCGTCGACGGGGTCAATGTGAACGTGCCGCTGCCGACGGCGACGAACGGCCCGGTGTCGCTCTTGGCGATCACCAACCGGGGCACCGGCAGGATCGTGTTGACGTCGACCAGCTGGATCTCGTGAATGTTGTTGGCGCCACCGGTGCTCGCGGCGAAGCCGAACCTGAACGTCGACGGTGGGTTGGCCGGCTCCGAGGCATTCATGATCGTGTGCATCCCGCTGCCGAAGTCCATCTGGACCAGGATGTGGGCGTTTGCCTGCGACGGCGGGTCAACGACGATGTGCACCGTCCGCTTGACACCCGAGCTGGCGCGGCTGGTGGCGTGCGGCGCGTCGACACTTCGGTATGACGAGACGCCGAACCGGTCGAGGATGCAGTAGCCGCTCTCGCCGCTGCCGGGGCCGCGCAGCGTCACGTAGTCGGGATAGAAGCCGTTGTCGGGCTGGTTGCATCCCGTCCCACGACCTTCAGTGTTGTTGCCGAAGTTGCCCCACTCGTCAAACCCGACGCCGAGGTAGCCACCGAGGATGCCGGCGACGGGGAACGGATCAACCGTCTGGGCGTACCCAAGGCTGCCGCCAAAGCCCCCGGGGCTGACGAGCGGCTTCGAGCCGTCGGCGAGGAAGAAGCTGACCCCGTCCGCACCGGTGCCCACGAACGTCGGGATCGAGTTGTAGTCAAAGAAGCTGAAGGTGACGTCGAGGCCGGCGGTGAACGGGAGCGCAGCCTGGTAGAGCGCGAAACCGGTCGTGTTGCCCGTGTTAGCGGTGAGCCGCAGCGCCCCTGGCCGTCGGGATCGCCGCCGGCGGGAATCGAGGGGCTGACCGCCGGGGCAGCCGGGGATCGGAGCCTGCGAGGTGTCGGTCCCCGCGGTCAGACACGGGCTGACCGAGTTGGTGTTGACCATCCCGCCGACGAGCCGGTTCGGATTACTCAGTGTGGCATGGGTAAACGTCTCATCGACGAGCGTGGTCGCACCGGCGGGCACCGCCGAGAGCGCAATCGCGGCGAGCGCCAGCCACAGCGCAGCGACAACCATCGCGGCGCGGGTCACAGCCTGAGCGCTCCTTGGATCCGTAGGCCGATCAGCTGCGAGACGAGGTTGCGCGTCCCGCTGACCGCTGCGGGGGAGATGCTGCGGGCGCCGCTGAGGTCACCGGAGCCTGCGGTAATGGTCGCCGTGCCGGTCTCCGACCGGACCGCGCCGCGACCGCGGCGCCGCAAATTGACAACGCCGCTGAGACTGCCTCCGGCGGCGAACACGGTGAACGAGCCGCGCACGCTGGCTCGTCGTCGCACGCTCGTGCACCACCGCGACCGCGGGGCCGGGAACGACACCTCTGGCCCAGCCGCCGACAGTCTCCTCGCCGCTGCGGGCGAGGTTCAGCTCGGCACCCTGGAAGCGGGCGTCCACATGCCGAACCTCCGTGCCCCGCGGCGGCGCCGGCTCCCGCCCGCTTGCCGCGCGGAGCGTTCCCTTAGCACCAGGTTGCCGACCCCGTAGGTGGCGGTCACCGCCCCGTTGCCGGTCAAAGTACCTCCCCCGCCGGCAAACCGGCCGCTCGCCGATGTGACCGGAGCGGTGACGCTCAGGCGCACGAGCGACACCTGCTTGCGGGCTGACACTCGCACGGCCAGCGTCACGCTCCCGGACTGGTCGACGATCGTGGCCGTGCCGCTATACCCACTGGCAGCAGGGTGGACGGTCGCCAGCAGTCCGCCGTTGCCAAGCCCGGGATCGCTCACCGCACCGGCGAACTGCAGTGTGCGAGTCGACGAGCTGACGACTGCGATCTGAGCTCGCGCGTTCACGGTGACGTTCGTCGCCCAGGCACCGGGCGCGCAAGCGAGGAGGCCGCCCCAGACCGATGCGGCTGCGAAAATGGCCAATCCCGAGGTCTTGCGCGGTAACCTCATCCTCTCCGTCCCGACGGCTGTGCACCGACTTTGACACAGCCGGCGCACCAGCGCAAGGAGTTGTCGGACCGGGGTGAGGACGCCCGGGTGATGGAGGAAGTGTGCGCGCTGCTAGCCGCCGGGGTGGGATCCGGGCGCCTGCGGTTGCTCGCCGGCTGAGGCGCGCCCGGACCGGACCTTTGGGTTTCCCGGGGGGCGAGCGCGCGCCAGACAAAGCAGCCCCCAGGCAGAGACGAGCGCCCATGCGCCTTCGAGCATGAGAAACCCGTATTGCTGATCGACGGCAGCAAGCACGGCGAGAAGCGTCGCGCCGGCGAGGTTGAGGAGCAGGTACACCGGCGACTGAGTGGTGAGAATACGGAGCTGCGCGGCGGCGAAGGCAGAGAGCACCCCGAACGCGCCCAGGACCTGAAGGGCCTGCGAGAGGACACCGCCAGGGATGGCAACAGCGAAGAACGACACCGGAACCTCCAAACCATCGTGGGATAACCGCTGCGTCGTCGTCTGTGCCGGGTACGGCGCGTCTCGTCCGGGTCGGGCTCCGCCCGACACCCGACAGCATAGCTCTGGCATCTTGATCGGGAGATTCCTTCTGATGAGCGCGGACCGCAGCGATCAGCCGGCACGTCCCCTGGCAGCACGTACCGCCGTCGCGGTGCTCTCGCTTGCTGTCGGCGTGGTGCTCGGTGATGCGGGCGTGGTGACGCTGGCATTGCCCGAGATCCTGCGAGATTTCGGGACTGACGTTTGGGGGGTTGCTTGGGTTCTGATCGCGTTCAATCTCGCGCTCGCGTTGATGGCGGTTCCGGCGGCGCGGGTGTGCGTGCGCGGAAATCCAGCCAGGACAACCGGAAGTGGCGCGATCGGCTTTGTCGCGGCGACAACCGTTTGCGCGGTGGCCCCGTCGGTGGGTGTGCTGATCGCGGCGCGGGCGGCCCAGGCGGCGGGCGGCGCGCTGGTAGTAGTGGGAAGCCTGGAGCTGCTGGTTGCGGCCACGGGGGCCGAGCGGGCGGGAGTACGGCGGTGGGCAGCGGCCGGCGTCGCCGGGGCGGCGCTCGGCCCGGTGGTCGGCGGGCTCCTAACCTCGGCGTTCTCGTGGCGGGCAATCTTCGTGGCGCAGATCCCGATCGTGCTGCTGGCATTGCCCGCCACGATCGCGCTGCGCGACCGGGTGGCCCGGCGACAGGCGAACCTGGATACATCGCCGGACCGTCCGGACGTCCTGGCCAACCTGGCGTTGGCGCTGCTCTCGGCAGCGCTTACGGCGGCGCTGTTCCTGCTGGTACTGCTGCTCGTGGACGGGTGGGACCGCTCCCCCGCACTTGCGGCGGTCGCTGTCTCTGCGGTGCCGGCCGCGGCCCTGGCGGCCGGTCCCGTGTTCCAGGGGGTGCGCGCCGGGACACGGTCAGAAGCGGTCGCCGGCTCGGTGCTGATCGCCGGCGGGCTCACCGGCCTGGCGCTCCTCCCCGGTGCGGAGGTTGCCTGGACGCTCGCTCCGCAGGTCCTAATCGGCCTCGGACTCGGGCTCTCGGTGGACTCGCTCACCGCGGCGGCGCTCCGCGATCGGCTCCCACGCGCGCTTCACGGGGGCTGGACGATCGCCGCCCGGCACATGGGCGTGGTGGTTGGCCTCGCGATCCTCACCCCGATCTTCACCACCGACCTCAGCCACGCCGAGACCCCCGCCAAGGAGGCGATCGCGAGCCTGGTGCTAGACGCGCCGCTCCCGGCATCCACGAAGCTCGACCTCGCCGAGCAGCTCGGGCGCCGGCTGTCCGCTGAAAGTGGCCGCGTGCCCGACCTGCGGCCCGCGTTCAGGACCCTGCGCCTGCCAGCGACTCAGCGGCCCGCGGCCGCGGCGCTGGAACGCGGCCTCGGGGATCAGCTCACTCGCGCCGCCACCCGCGCGTTCCGCACCGCCTTCCTGGTCGCGGCCGGGCTGGCGTTGCTGGCGCTCGGGCCCGCGCTGGCTCTGCGCGACCGGAGCCGCTCATGAGGCGACTCGCGCTGCCGCTCATCGCTGTGCTGCTAGTGGCCGGCGTGCTCGGCGTCCAGGTCGCCGCCGGCGGCGGGCGCTACGTCCCGCTCCGACCCGCGAATCCCTGCACCCCGCGCCCAGTTCCGTCCATCCCGGCGCAGCTGGAACCACTCGCAGAACAGATCGTCCTGCTCGGCCTCGACCGCGCCGCGTGCCGGCTCGACATCTCCCGCGAGCGCCTCGTCCTCGCCCTCGCAGAGGCCCGCACGCTGAACCCCCCGACGACCGCCGCGCTCAAGGCGGGCCTCCTCGATGCCGTCGACCGGATCGACCGCGAGGGCCGGCTCCCCAAGGTCTCCCAGCTACTCCCCCAAGCGCTCGAGGAGGCCAACCTCCCCGGAATCATCAAGACGATCATCCAAGCGCTCCCGGGCTCGGTCGTCGACAACCTCCTCCCCACCGCGCCGCTGCTGCGCCGAACCATCGAGGAACTCGACCTCAACCGGCTCCTCCACGAACTCAATGACCCCGGGCAGCTCAACTCCGCCCTCCAGTCGGCAATCCTCCAGGCCGCCGGCCACCAAATCCTCGACCGCCTGCACCCCTAGGTTTGACCCTGCGCCACATTGCGCCGAGCTGCCGACGCCGCACTCCACGGTCCCCACACCGGACATCTCCTGCCCTGACGGCGCGGAGGCGTACCTAAGTTGGTAGCCACCGCCGATTGGGTGGCTGCCATGGCGACCAGCCGTCCACGTGATTACGAAGCCAGCGAACGAGAAGCCAGTCGACAGCAAGGGAGCCGCCCCACACCAGCGAGAGGCCGAGACCGCTCCAGAGGCCCACTGCCGACCCGCTGATCAATCCGACGAGCAGCAACATCGGTCCAAAGGAGCCCGCAATTCCCCAGATCACATAGAACGCCCAATGCGCCCACGGCGGGTGCTTATCCCAGGGCCTCATGTCCCAAGAAGTGTCCCGGAGCAGACCGAGCCTCGTCAAGGCAGTGGCCACGATAATGTGGGTCGGCGGCGTGTGCTAATCAACCAGCAGCCGTGGGGTGCCCTGCGCGCAGCGGCCACGATAGCGCTTGGCGGACTTGCTTCTTCACGAACGCGGGCCCACCCGCGCCAGCGTTGGACGATGTCAAGGAGCCAGAGCGATCCCGAGGGAATCAGCACCCATGGGCTTTGGGGTGCCCTGTTCATAGAAGACGTCAAGCTCGGTGATACTGAACCCTGCGTCTTTGAGTAGGTCGACGATCGGGCGGGTGAGGTGACAGCCTCCAAAGAGGCGTTTCTGCATTGGTTCCAAGCGGTGTTGCCACCGCCGTACATGTTCGTCCGGGGCCAGTCCGTGTTCGAGGAAATGCAGACTTCCGCCGGGTTTGAGAACACGCTGAAGCTCCCGCAGGGCGGCGGCAATGTCGGGGATAGTGCACAACGTCCACGTCGTCAAGGCGACGTCGTAGCTGTCGTCAGCGAGCGGAAGCGACTGGCCGTCTAACCCGAACCGCTGGATGGGAATAGTCGACGCTGCAATCCGGTTTTGGGCGAGCTTCCACCCCACGTCCGCCGGTTCGATCACGGCCGCCCCAGTGACTGCGGCTGGGTAGAAAGGAACGTTGAGTCCCGATCCGAAACCAACCTCGATGACCTGCCCATGAAGTCCCTCGCAGACCCGGCGTCGCAACGGTTTCGTTGCCTTCATCGCGCAAGCTACGTTGATGATGCGGGGCAGGAGTTGCTCTCTGTAGATCGCCATTCTCGACGTCCTCGATCACGCCGAGTATCGCAGCGTGTCCTCGCCCGCGAATCCGATTGCCTGCGCCATGCCTTGCAGGCGGCCCCACGGGCAAGCGATCCGCTCTGACTAGCGCAGGGCACGGGATGATGTGCGCATGAGAAGCGGTTCACCACAACGGGCGCTGAAAACACTCGGGGCGCTTTTGCGCGCTCAACGGCTGGCGAAGGACCTTTCGCTGCGTGAGCTCGCGGCCCTGACGAGCGTCTCGAACGCGTACTTGAGCGAACTCGAGCGGGGACGGCATGAGCCATCGCTCAGTGTCCTTCGAGCGATCGCTTCCGCGCTGGACACTCCGCTCGGCCCGATGCTTGTGCGGGCCGGGGTGCTGGACGACGGTGAACAGGGCGATCGTGTGTGGGATACCGAAACCGCGATTGAGCGGGACCCCGCGCTCACCGAGCCGCAGCGCATTGCGCTGTTGAGCGTTTATCGAAGCTTCGTGCCCGGCCGGCGCAGGATTTGATTGACATTTAGAGCACCGATCGATATGTTGAGCAGATGGTCCGTATCGACTGGCGCGAGCTTTATGCGCACAACCAAGCCGCGATCGCTGCGGCAGGGATCCGTTTGCCAGCGTCGACAGTTGCTGGTTTGCCAGCGTCGACAGTCGCTGAGCTGCCCGCGGCGGCGCTCGTGCCCGCTTTGGGCACCACCAGCCCTCGTCATCCGCTGACGATGCCGCGAGAGCGGGGCGCGCTCGCGAACCCACACCGCCACCAGCCCACTATGCCCTCCGCTCTGCGCCGCGGCTCGCACGCCGACGACCGTGTTCTCGTGCATGTTCCGCCTGATCTGGATCCCTCTGTGCCGGTCCCTGCGGTGTGCATGCTTCACGGGTGCACGCAGGATCCGGCGATGTTCGCTGCCGCCACCGCGATGAACGACACCGCGGATCGCCGCGGCTTCGTGGTTGTCTATCCAGGTCAGCCGCGTGCTCGCAATGCGCAGGGATGCTGGAACTGGTTCCTGCCCGTACACCAGCAGCGTGGGACGGGCGAGCCCGAGCTCATCGCCCGGATCGCGCGCCGGCTGATCGCAAAGGAGTTCGGGCAGAGTGTGGATCCGGCACGGATCTTCGTGGCCGGGCTATCGTCGGGCGGCGCCATGGCGCTGATCCTCGCCGTGTGCTACCCCGAATTGTTCGCGGCCGTGGCTATCCACTCCGGCCTGCCCTACCGCTCAGCTGACGACGTGGCCTCCGCCTTCGCCGTGATGGGCCGACCGGGCGCTACTCATGCATCCGACGGTCACCCAATCAGTGCAGCAATGGGCGAACACGCGCGAGCCATCCCGAGTTTGGTCATTCACGGGACCGCCGACCGCACGGTCGCGCCGGAAAACGCACGGCGCATTCTTGCCCAGTTGATGCACGCCAATCATCTCGCCGCACCCGAGACCTGCCGGCACGACCCCGGCAGACCAAGCGCTTCACAGTCCGCCCGCGCCGAGGGCGGCCTCCGCTACACGCACGAGCGATGGTTCGACACGCACGGCGCGCTAATGCACGAAGCGATCGAAGTCCACGGCCTCGGGCACGCCTGGTCAGGCGGCGCCCCCGGCGGCTCGTACACCGACCCCCGGGGCCCCTCAGCCAGCGAAGCCGTCTGGAAGTTCTTCTCCCAGGCAGGTCACGAGGCCGCCCCCGCGGTAGACGATGACTAGAGCATCAACACGTCGCTGCCGCCGAGCACGGGCCACACGCCAACGCACCTCCCGGCCGAGGTGATCCCTTCGTCGCCGTAGGACCCGTCCGCTCCTGCAGCGTGCCGAGTTAGTCGGCGATGTCGCGGATCGCCAGGACGTGCTCAGTCCGCAGTCGGACGAGCATCTCGCCTTCTATCGCGTTACGCCGCCCGTAGCTTTCGGCCAACTCTTCACCCATGTAACGAGCTGCGATCCGAACCGAGAACGGCAGCATCTCCTCGACGTCAACGCTGATCGCGACAGGGCCGCTCACCGTTACAAATGAGAACGGGGGCCGGTCGTCATCGACGCAGATGCTGCCAACCCGAGTGCGTGTCAGGGTACGACCCTTGACCGTCCTAGCTCCGGTCATAAACACAAGATCGTCACCATCGAGCACGAACCAGACCGGCACCACATGCGGGCTACCATCGCGACGGGTCGTCGCGAGCTTGCCGGTCCGGGTACCGACACACACGAATTCCCTCCACTCCGCCTCGGTCATCGCGGGCACGGGTCCATCCTAGCCCTCGCGCCGAGCCAATGCAGGGCAGTACGAGGCTCCTTCTAGCCACGCCAATCGCGACATCGAGGGCGTTCGCGCATCCGCTTGCCGTCGCGGAGCCAAGCACCCGACGGGACGCCGATCGAGCGCGGTCGAGCCGTCGCTGACCCTCACAAGTCAGGATCCGCCGGGCGAATTGTCAGTCATGCTCGCTCGCGACAACACCCACCAGCCGACGAAGCGGATCAGCCTCCGTCAGCGCGGTTGCCAGCGCGGCTGCCTTCCCTGTGCGAGCGCTCGCCACAGGCGCCGCTGACCAGCAGCTCGCTCGGGACCAAGCTGGGAAGCGGTCAGCAGTCAGCTGATGCCGAGCCTCTGCCGACGTGCAAACCGCCGCCGTAGACTCCGTTCATACGGGCGCCCGCCGCTTCCTCTCCGGGCGTAAATCAGCCAGAGCCGACACGCCGGCGACGACTGCTTACTTGTCCCTCATCGGGCGTGTCAAGTTTGTTGATGTTCATCGCTTGGGGGCGGGTGGGGGTGCGTGGGCGCGTTTGGGGGGTGGGGTGTGTCCGCGGACGCCCAGGCTTACTTCGGTCCTCGGCCCGGGTTGGCTTCGGGTCGGCGACATGATGTGTGATGGGGTGTTCCGGCAGATGGTGGTGCGGCCGCTCAGTCTTTCTAGGCGGTTCCCTGCGAGGGGTCGGCAGCAGTCTGTCGGGAGCCGGCCGCGGTTCATCGTGTGATCTCGGGCTTGCCGCGTGACGGTCGATGGCGTTCAGTCGACGATTGGTTCCAGCGCGTGGTCGCCGAGTTCACGCAGGAGGTGGTAGGCGCGTTTGAGCAGCTTGCGCGCGATCGCGATGCACGCACGGTTGCCGCCGATCCGCTCCTTGGCCTGCAGGTAGTACTGGCGGTCGGGGCTGCGTGCTCCCGCCCGGGCGACTTGCGCTGCCTCGTATAGCGCCCAGCGCAGCGCGGGTGGTCCTTGCCGGGAGAGGTGCCCGGGGGCGCGGTGATCATCGGATTGGTGGACGGTTATGTCCAGGCCGGAGTAGCGGACCACATCGCGCGAGTTCTGAAACCGGCGGGGGTCGCCGAGCTCGGCGAGGATCGTGACCCCAGTCAGCGCACCGACCCCATAGATCTGATCGATCATGGCGCGACAGCCCGCTTGTTTGCGCGCGTACGCGCGGAGATCCTGATCAAACGGCGCCAGCTGCACATCGATCGCGTCGATCATGTGCAGCGAGATCTGGAGTTGCTCGCGCGCGGCGGCGGGGAGCGCCAGAGCAGCGAGCCATTCGCGTCGCTCCAGCGTCAGCAGGTCGCGCCGCTGCGGGAATCCGTGGTGATAGAGCACCGCCTGAATTCGTTGCTGCCACTCGCAGCGCTGATGCGAGAGCGTGTGCCGACAGCGGACACGGGCCCGGAGATCGAGCAGGTGTGCCGGGGGAATCCACGACTCCGGGAGCCGCCCGATCAATAACAGCTCGCGCAGATGCCGGGCATCGGCCCAGTCGGTCTTGGCACGCTTCTTCTTGCCCTTCAACGCGCTCGCCTCCGCCGGGTCGGCCAAGTGCACCTGCGCACCGACACGCTCGAGCTCCTCGACCACGAACCGCCAGCCAGTCGTCGCCTCCAACGCCACCTCGAGCGCCTGACCCTTGAACTGCGCCAAAAACCTCCGCACCCCGCCGCGATCTCCCGGCGCGACCCGCGCCCGAGAGATCTCACCGGTGACCGTGTCGATCCACTCGGCCGAAATCTGCGCGCGATGCTGATCCAAGCCCATCACCAAAGACACGCCGCCACCTCCCCCTCGATAGCCCATCCCGGTCCGCTCCTCCCACGGCGAGCAGCGTTCAGCCCGACCCATCGCATAGCGTGAGCCACGGTCGGTACCTCCTATTCGAATGGCCGGCCGCGCGGGTTACAGCCGCGCGCGCCACCTACGCCGTTCGACGCGGAGGGCCGACCACCTTCGCGGCCGAGTCAACGCCACCCGGGACATGACATCTTTCGCCGCTCAGGTAGCGGCCCAGCGTAAGAACGGGTTGCCGACGGAGCAGCCATCCGGAATCCGCGGCACCGGCGTGGGCCCAGTTGTCCCAGAGCGATCACGCATGGCAGCCACGCGGCCTCCAGATCACCGCCCTTCGGCAGGCAAAGCGGTGGCGGGGGAGCGCCCACGCCGAGGCGAGGTATCGCCTGTCCCGCGAGCTGTCAGGGAGCGGCTACGGGCGCGCGCGGCGGCCTGACGCGGGAGAATACCGAGATGAGCGTCCCAGAGGATCAGGGCATGCCGATCACCGAGGCGGGCCTGGCGGCTCTCAGGGCAGAGATCGGCGAACTGGAAACGGTCGGGCGCCGTGAAGTCGCAGCGCGGATCCGCACCGCGCGCGCTCACGGCGACCTTAAGGAGAACGGCGAATATCACGCGGCTAAGGAAGACCAGGCGCACTTGGAGACGCGGATCAAGCGTCTACGGCAACGGTTGCGGAACGTCGTAGTTGTTACCGCCGCCGAGGGGCCTGCAGTGGCGTTTGCGTTCGGTCGCTCCGCCGAGGTCCGGGATGAGGACACCGGTGAGGTCCACACGTGGACACTCGTCGGTGCCGGGGAGGCCGACCGCGCTCGCGGCAGGATCTCCGTTCAGTCCCCCGTCGGCAAGGCACTGTTGGACCAGCGTCCGGGTGCCACTGTCGAGGTCCCAGTTCCCGGCGGAGCCCGCCGACTCACGATCGAGCGCATCCTCTAGACGATCGTTTTCGCGATTTCACAAGTGCGGACTGGATCACCACCGGCATATCTTCGCTTCAGATGCCAAGGCGCCATCGACATTACTCGCTGACCGGACCGCTACCCGCGTCCGACTATCACGGGAGTTGTCGACCCAGGACGTCGGCGCCGGCGAGCGTTCCATCGAGCAATGCAGGCAGCCGGCCTGACGCATGCGCGCCCGTGGACTCACGCATCGGACAACCGCTCAAAGCGTGATCTCGAGCTCCCAGTCGAGGAGCTGCTTCGCCGTGTCCGTCCGCTACCGCCTCACGACGAGATAGTGATCGAGGATCTCACCGAGGAGGAAGGCGTCGCCTTCCTCGAAGCCGTCGAGTCGTGAGCACCGGCCGACCGCCCGGCCGTTCGTCACCGACACGGACGTCTTCAGCGCGGAGCTCGTCCGGGCTCGCGCCTTGCGGAGCGCTATGCGCCGCTCATCACTGGACGGCCGGCATTCATCTCGTTTCAGACGGTTTCCGAGCTGCAATACGGCGCGATCCGTCGCGGCTGGGGGCCGCGCGGCGAATGCTCAAGCTGGAAGCGAAGATCCAGCGGGTCGAGATCGTCCACAGCGGCCCCGAGCTCGTGGCGATCTAAGCCCGGCTGCGCGCTAACTGCGATGCCGCGGGACGGTGGATTCAACTGGTTGTCGCAACGTCTGAGGTTGAGGAGTTGCGATGCCCAGGAGAAACCGCGCTTTGGTTCGTGCCGCTGCAGCAGGAAGGCGCGGTCTTGGACGTCCGCCTGCGGGACGGAGGGAGCACCGGGTCAGGTTCTGGGAGGCGATCGCTCGGGGGGCATCAAGCGAAAACGCTGCGACGGAGGCGGGTGTCTTGCCGAGCATTGGTGTCCGGTGGTTTCGCAAGGGTGGCGGGATGCCGCCTCTCACTCTCGCACCGGTGTCTGGGCGCTATCTGTCCTTCACCGAGCGAGAGGAGATCGCGGTCCTGCGCGCCGGTGGTTGTGGGGTGCGAGAGATCGCCCGTCAGCTCGGTCGTGCGCCGTCGACGATCTCCCGGGAGCTGCAGCGCAACGCAGCGGTCCGCAGCGGCCGGCTGGAATATCGAGCCTCGACTGCCCAGACGCATGCAGACCGACGCGCCCGACGACCGAAGCCGGCGAAGCTCGCGGTCAACCCGAAGCTGCGGGCCTATCTGCAGGACCGGCTTTCCGGGGCTGTGCAGCGGCCCGACGGGAGCGTTGCGGGTCCGCAGATCGGCTGGCGCGGGCGGCGTCGGGGACCGCGCAAGGATCGGCGGACAGTGCTGGAGTCCGGAGCAGATCTCCGGTCGCCTGCGCGTTGACTTCCCCGATGATGAGTCGATGCGTGTGTCTCATGAGGCGATCTATCAGTCGCTGTATGTGCAGGGCCGCGGAGCGCTGCGCCGGGAGTTGACCGCTTGCCTTCGGACCGGTCGGGCGCTGCGGGTCCCCAGGAACAGGACCTCGAGGGGCAACCGGAGCTTCGTGACCGACGAGCTGTTGATCAGCGAGCGGCCGGCTGAGGTTGATGACCGTGCTGTGCCGGGTCACTGGGAGGGCGATCTGATTCTCGGGTGTGGACCGGTCGGCGATCGGCACTTTGGTGGAGCGCTCTAGCCGGTTCACGATGCTGCTGCATCTCCCGCCGATCGAAGGTCACAACAGCCCAAGAGTGAAGACCGGCCCGCCAATCACGGGTGCCGGCGCCGGCGCCGTTCGTAATGCGATCGCTGACACGATCGGGACCCTTCCCGAACAACTTCGGCGGTCTTTGACCTGGGACCAGGGGATCGAGATGGCCCAACACGTCCAACTCCGGCTCGACAGCGGTCTGCAGATCTACTTCTGCGATCCACGCAGTCCGTGGCAGCGCGCCGCCAACGAGAACACCAACGGGCTGCTGCGCCAGTATTTCCCCAGAGGCACCAACCTCGCCCGCCACAGCGCCGAGGAGCTCGCGGCGGTCGCGGCGGTCGCGGCGACGCTAAACGGTCGACCACGCAAGACGCTCGCGTGGAGAACACCCGCCGAGGTGCTCACCGCGTACCTCAGCGCCGCCGCCTAACCGCCGGCTGCAGCATCCACCGCCCGCGACACTCTCTGACAGCGCCATTCCTGATCCCCCCGGAGGAGTCTGAGGGTCGCGCGCGGCTATCGCCGTTCCGGCCCGCCCTCCGGGCGAGCCTCCACGACGACAGCCGCCTCACCCACGCAGGCCCGGTTATCACGTCCAGCCCTTAGAGTCACCAACCACACCGCGTTGCGAGGACCGGTTGAGCCCAGGGACACGCGCTCGGGCAGAAGGCACACACCGCCGACCGCTGGATCGCCGCCACGGCGATCCGCCTGGGATTCCGCTCGTCTCAAACGAGGGCATCTTCCAGACGCTCCAGGGCTCGAGCTCGAGACGCTTCCGCCGGGCTGACAGGGGCTCTCGCCGATTCGCTGTTCCTGTCTGGTACCCGCGATGCAACGACGAGCATGTGAGGCCGCCAGTCTCCGGCCCCGCCGGCCCGCGAAATCCCTATACAAAGCGGATTCGAGAAGTGGAGCTAGCCGGACTCGAACCGGCGACCTCCCGGGTGCGATCCAACGCCAGCGGGGTCTGAGCGACGGCGAGGGGACAGGGATCGGCCGTGTTATAGGCGATCCGGCATCAGCTCAGATGATCAGGGTATGGCTGATCGGCAGCTGATGTACTGTTTCGTACCCGCGCGCCACAGCCGTCTCGTGGGTCCTGCTCGTTGACGTGGGTCGCGCCGGTCGTCGCCCGGAGACGTAACACGATTCTGTGTTTCCTAATCGAGCGATCCTCCTCATCCGAGAAAGCATCCACTCCCGGTACGGGGACGGCCCGGACGGGCGTCGCCGGAGCGGGAGTAAGCCAGCGGTAGGCGGCGTTGGAACCACTGATGCTCCCTGCGCGCAACAGCGGCCGTTGCCCCATTACTGACCGGACGAGGGTCTTCACCCGGCTCTCGGAGAGGACCTGATCGTTCGCGTGATCGCGGAGCACGACCTCGCAGACCGCTAGCCATCCGTCTGTCGCTCATCGATGCCATCGTCCCAAGCCGGGTACATGGAACCGCTGTCCGTACCCGGGCACGCTCTGCCAGCGGCACGACTCCTTCAAGCTGAGAGCAGTCACGGCGGCGAGCGGGATCGCGTGGCCCCGTCTGTCCCGCAAGCGGCCAGGTGGGCGGTAGCGTCAGCGCTCCCCGTGACGGCTGCTTTGCGACGAGGCTGTTTCGTAAAGTCGCTTCAGCGGCCGTGCGTGCGCCGGCGGGTGCAGATCGGGGCTCGCAGGGCTCGGCGGATTCTGGGCTCGGCTCCCGCCCGGCTATCCGGTTGCGATCGCGAGGTTGTGCTGCCAGAGCTTGACGAGGTTGTGGGTCGCGGTGATCAGTCGCCATTCGGCCCTGCAGGCCCACAGGCCTCTTCGTTGGAACCGGTCGATCCGTCGATTGTGTTTGGTTTGCGCGAACACGGGCTCGACGATCGCCTGGCGTTGACGGTAAAGCTGCTTGCCTTCCTCGGTGGCTAACTGCTCACGCATCTCGAGGTAATGCTTGCGTCGTTGGCGAGTCAGCCCGGGTGTCTTCCGTTTCCCAGCGTCGGGATTGACCAGCGTTCGGACTCCACGGTCGGTGAGCCTGGCGATCTGGTCGGTGTTCCAGAACCCGGCATCGGCCAGCGCCGTTTGCACCTTGTCGGTAATTCCAGCCTGTTCGAGCTCGCCATGTGCCTTGTCGAGCAGCGGCTCGAGTGTCAGCCGCTCGTTACCCCCCGCGATCACATCGGCGCAGATCACGATCTGTTCGCGGGTCGCGACCGCCTGGGCTGTGTAGCCCTGGATGAACCCGCTGCGGCTCTGCACGATCCGCGAATCAGGATCGGTCAGGGTGACCGTCCCAGCAGGCACCTCCAGCGGTGTATACGGCGTCGGCGGCTTCCCCAACCCGCGGCCGAGCGTGTCCTTGGCCGTTGCTCGCCACGCCTCATACGCCTCGTTCGCGCGTTGCTCGGCCCATAACTCCTCCTGCAGCCGGCGCTTTGCCTCCTTCAGCCGCGGCTCGCGGGCGCGCGGCACCGGCTTGGGGTTCGCGGCCCGCTCAGCGTCGAGTCGGCGCTTGGCCTCCCGCAGCCACTCCTGCCGACCCGGTCCGGTCCGCAACTGCTCAGGCAGCTCGTCGCCGCGCTGATCCCCATAGAGCTCGTCCTCGGCCGCGTCGACCTCGGCCGCCTCCTCGAGAATCTTGCGCGCGAGCTGCTCGTAATCCACCGTCTGATCCTTCGACGCGTTCGCCGCCATCCGCGTGCCGTCAACCGCGACCATCCCCACCCTGACCATCCCCGCCCGCGAGCACAAGGTCAACACGTCACCGAACAGCTCAGCGAGCGCGTCTTGGTGCTCTGACCGGAACCGGTTGATCGTGACATGGTCAGGAACAAGGTTCGCCGAGATCACCCGATACGCCACATCCTCAACACACTTACGCTCGATCCCGCGCGAGGACCGCTCACCCCGCGCGTACGAGTACAAAAGCAGCGCCACCATCATCGCCGGCTCATACGCCGGCCGACCCCACCCGTCCTCGCGGTAGCGGCAGTAGAACGCCGACAAGTCCATCTCCGCGACCGCGTCCAACACACACCACAATCGCGGTAGGGACCGCCGTTGCCGACGGCCCCCCGCACAGATCCCAGCGTGCGCGTTAACGCACTGGGCTCCTGCCTTGGGTGTTGGCGTAGAAGCGAGGCTCGGGCCAGGGGTGCAGTATCTGAACGGGAGGTAGCCATCGTTCCGCGAGGAGATACATCCGCTGCCAGGTCAGCCGAGACCGCTGGCTGCGACGCCGCAGCGCCTTGAGCCAGTGCCGGATGATTAGCTGGCGGAAGGCGTTGATCGCCTCGTAGTTGTCGGGCACCGCGTAGTAATTGCAGTGCCCGCGCAGGACGCTGGCGAGCCAGCGGGCCTGCTCGGGAATGGGCAGATCTCGGCGTTGGATGAGCGTGGCCTTGACCTCGCCCAGCTTCGTCCGCATCCGCTTCGAGTCGGTGATTCGCTTGAGCTTGAACCTTCCCCTCCTGGTCTGCGCGCAGCAGTGCGTGAAGCCCAGGAACTGGAACGTCTCCGGCTTGCCGCGACCATGCGCCCCTCGGCGCTCGGCGGCGAACCGGCCGAACTCGATCAGGCGCGTCTTGTCCGCGTTGAGCTCCAAGCAGAACTGCGCGAGCCTGTCGCGGAGATCTGCCCAGAACCGCAGCGCGTCGCTCCGGTACTCGAACCCCACCACGAAGTCATCGGCGAAGCGCACGATCACTACCTCGCCGCGCGCGTGCCGACCTCTCCACTGATGAGCCCACAGGTCGAAGACGTAGTGCAGGTACACGTTCGCCAACAGCGGCGACGCTGACGCCCCTTGAGGGACACCCTCCTCACACGCCGTCCATGACCCCTCCTCAATGACCCCTGCGCTGAGCCATCGCTGGATCAGACGCAGGACCCTCCTGTCCGCGATTCGGTGCTCCAGGAACCTCACCAGCCACCGATGGTCAAGGCTGGTGAAGAACTCGCGGAAATCCGCGTCGAGCACCCAGTTCACATGCCTCGTCTTGATCCCAGCCGCGAGCGCGTCCAACGCATCATGCGGACGCCGCCCCGGCCGAAACCCATACGAGAACCCGACAAAGTCCGACTCGTAGATCGCATTCAGCACCTCGACCAGCGCCCGCTGCAGGATCTTGTCCTCCAGCGCAGCGACGCCGAGCGGCCGCTGCCGCCCGTCGGCCTTCGGGATGAACGCCCTCCGTGACGGCTTCGCCCGGTAGCCCCCGCGGTGGACTCGAGCGTGCAGGTCCCGAAGGTTCCCCTCGAGATTCAGCCCGTAATCCGCCCACGTCACGCCATCCACTCCGGGAGCGGCCTTCGGCCGAAGCGCGAAGTACGCAGCCCGAAGAAGGTCAACGTCGACGTGGTGCAGGAGCGCGGTGAACTGAGCATCCTTATCCTTCCGAGCCGCTCGGCGCACACGATCCAGGTCATTGGACACGCCAATCCCGGCTCTGAGTCCGGCGCGTGTTTCCCTGGCCGCGTTCCCCTTGGCCGGTCCTCTTCCCTCCACCACCTCCGCCACCCCGCCCTGGGCGTTGTTCGGCAGCTTCGCAGGTACTACAGGACCGTCTGACTTCCCACGATCGTCCATCACGGGATTACGGCCTCAGCCTTCCCCGCACGACCCACCCAACCATCACCACAAGCGGGTGACCGTGGGACCTCCCGGTTCTCGCGCATCGAGAGATCGCGCGCATGCACAGGTTCCCTGACCCCGCAGAGCCCGCCGACGGCTCGCGAAAACGCTGCCGGCGGTATTGCCTTCCGCCACCTGGACGGCGTCGGCGCCCTGAATGCAGGAATTTCGAGGCTCAATAGCCCAGCCTACGCGCACCCCTGTCAACACTTCGCCGACGCCCTCGCGGGCGCCGACGCATGACTCGGGGCCGTCGTGGATCGCTACACCTTCGACGTAGAGCCCTCTCAGCTCCTTCTCCATGCCGGTTTATCCCGGCGCTACCCAGATGACCCTCCGGCAGCCAGTCCCGCAACGACGGCGGCAACAAGAACACCTGATCCCGATCCACAGCGATGAAGTTCTGAGCCATCCCGGCATCGTCCTGACCAGCCCGGACAGACCCCGGTTTACGAAACAGCCTCCGACGAGAGCGGCAGCGTCGAGGCCGACGCACGGCGGGCGCGAGACTGCTCGTGGTGCGTGAAAGGGGCAGCGAGCCGGCGATGCGCCCGTGCTCCTGCAACTCGTCCCGGACCAGAACTCTAAGTGCGCGAGGCCGGTCACGCCTGCAGAGCGAAGCCGGCGCGGCTGCGGTGATCGCAGAGCCAGACTTCCGAGCCGAGCAGGCGGCCCGCCCTAGCTCCGGGATTCAGCTTCCACGTCCCTCAGATGCCCGGCGCAGCTGGAGCGGAGGGCTGCGGACTCCTGTTGTGAGGCTGCGTCGTCAATGTCTTGGAGGATGACATCCTATTGGCGCACGAGAGACTTGCCAGCCTCTCGACCCTTCATTCAGTGAGTGGTGGTGCCGGTGCTTCAGATCGGCTTGTGAGCGGCCCGCCCACGTGAGTCGCACCTCTTGCGGCCAGTGACGTGGGAGTCGTGACCGCTGGCGGGACTGACGCGGCAGAAGGCTGGAATACGAGTGACTTGGTCTAGGGGCTTGTGAACACGGGAGTCGTGACGTGCTGGAACACGTTGCCGTGTAAAACGGCCGTCACGTGGCCGCCGACTCCGAGCCAGATTCCGTAGTGATCGTTGCGGATGCGGTTGTGAGCGATCGTGACCTTCACCGGAACGGTTCCCGAGAAGACGAGGATGCCGGTAGTCGACAGATCCTTCGTAGTGCCATCCAGAGGATCACCACCGGTGTTGTTCTCGCCAATCGTGTTGTAAAGGATCCGGTTGCCGCTGAGGTCCTCGAACTGCCCCGACATCAGGGTATGCGCGTGCATCGTCACGCCGGACAGCTCGTTGCCAGCGATGTAGTTGAACTCAACGAGGTTGCCGTAGGACGCAGTTCCCGCGGTCGCGTTTGCGAACAGCACGCCGGCCCCTTCCCCTTTCAGCCCGTTGTCCGTGATCCGGTTGTTCCGAATGACATTGTCGTAGACGCCCGCCACCGAAGGCCGGCGCTTCCCGCTCGAGTCAAGTGCATTCGGGTTGTGTCCCGGAGCCGTCACGCCGCAGTCGAATGCGTTCTTGGTGATGACGTTGTGCTCGATGACATTGCCATGCGTCGGACCGAACTCGTCTGTCAGCAGCACTCCGCCCTGGTTGCCGCTGACCACGTTATGGCTGACGAGCGAGCCCGAGACACCCATCAGGTGGATTCCTTCGCCGCAGTCACCGGGAACCTGGTTGACTTCCACGCACTGCGGGTACGGCGAACTCGTGGTGGGCGGAATCCCACCGATGTTGTTGCCCACCACTCGGTTGTCCTGCACGACAACGTGGCTGATGTCGTGGCCAGACAGCGAGCCGGTGGCCAGAATCCCCTCGCCAATCGCCCCCGTCACGGTCAGGCCCTCAACCGCGACGTGCCCGGACTTGATCGTGATTCCAGCAAGGCACGGAGCGCTTCCCGGACCGCTCGGCCCGACCTGGTCGCAGTTGCCATTGGCAGTCGAAGACCCGTGAATGACCGCCCCATGCCGCCCGACTAGGGTCAGCCGCTTGGAGACGATGACGTCCTCGGTGTAAGTGCCGCGGCATACGACAACGGTCGACCCCGGCGAGGCAGCATCCACCGCCGATTGGACGGTCGAGTGTGCGGCTGATCCGCAGTTGCGATCAGCCGCGCCCGGCTTGCCCGTCGGCGATACGTAAAGCGTCTTCCCCGGCCGATGGCCACGATTGGCGTTGTGATGCCCGCCACCCCGAGCGAATGCGACGCTGCTCGCCGCGCCGGTCAAAAGCACGGTCGAGAGAAGCAGGACGGTCCCACGAACGAAACGATGGTGCAAGCTCACTAGATGCCTCCCTAAAATGTATGTGCGGCCATGCCCGACCGTGGACCAGCCTGCACGAGCCCCGGCGCCCACCGCGGCCCCCTTTTGGATGCCATTCTACCTCTGCCAGCGGGATGGTCAAATCAGGGGTCGGCATGCACACGTCACCTACGCACCCCGGACCGCCCGTCACTTGCCCGTGCTCAAGCGCTCGCCACAACGAAAGCAAGCGGCTCGTGATCAGCACGAGCGCCTACGACTCGCCTCCAGTCCGCCGGAGGGCCCCGCGGACCTACACGTCAGAACGTAACCGTCATTCCGACAGAGGCTTGGATGAACGCCTCAGGCATCGCTCGTGCGATGGCGTGGACCGCCTTCCAGCCCGAACAGTGGGCGGGTACCACGCGACCCACGCCGGTCGCGCGTAGTGCCTCGACCGTTGGCCCGATGCGCGCCTCGAAGAGCCCACCGGTGAGGTGCAGGCCGCCCACGAACCCTGAGACGCGGGATTCGCCGGTGAGGCGCTGAGCGTGTCGCAGGACGTTGATCGCACCCGCGTGCGAACAGCCGGAGACGACGACCAACCCTCGGTCGCGCAAGTTGACGACAAGCGCCTGGTCGTCCCAGATCATCGGATCGGGCTCCCAACCGTCCTCACCACGCGCCTGGTGGATGGGGAAGCCACCCTCGAACTCGGTCACGCGCTCAATCTGGCCGGAGACCAGCACACTGTTATCGAGCAGCAGGCTGTGAGCACGCTCCTCGACTACTTCCAGCCCTTCGGCCTCCAGGTCGTGGCGACTCGGCGGCGGCAGGCGCAGCTCGCCGCCCGTTGGAAACACGACCCGGCGCTCGCGCCACGCGTCCGGGTGGATCACCAGCGGCAGTCGCGAGCGCCCTCTCTGACGGACGAGTCCCTCGAGACCGCCGTGGTGGTCAGCGTGGCCGTGCGAGATGACGATCGCGCGCAAGTCACCCACCGGCACCTCGAGCACCTCGAGGTTGCGAGCCACAGCATGCGCTGTAAGACCAGCGTCGTAGAGCACAGCATGACCATCACCGTTGCGCTCGAAGGCGACCACGGCCGAGAAGCCGTGCTCAGCGACCAGCTGCTGCGACGCTCCAAAGTCCCGCGCCTGGTAGCGAACCACGCCCTCCTCGCTCGTCATTAACACGTCAAGGAAGTTGTCAATCACAACCGTAACCTCGACGCGATCAACGGGAACGAGCACGCCACGATCGTACGCCTCGTCAAGATTCTCCTTCAACGCAGAGGAGGCATTACCGCGATCACGCCCGCTCTCCCGAGGAGCAGAAGCAGGTCAGGTGCCGCATGAGACGACTACTCCGGAACGCCAACAGGCACGCGCAGGCGCCCACCGACACTTCTCGTTTGTCGCCGTTCCGGCCGCTAGATCGCCGCTGCTGCTCTCGGTCGTGTCCGACTCGAAGGGGAAGTCCCGATGCCGCTTGCTAACCGGCGCCGGCGTGCCCCTCGTTCGTGAATGCAGAAGTGGGCGGGAGGGCGGCATGAAGGGCCGGATCCCCTCATCAGCCGCACAGTGGAACTTCACTACCGCGTTGACCAGCCGGAGCAGTCCGGCGAGCGGCGGGCGAAGCTGCTGCTGGTCGTCCCAAGCGCGGTGAGGCTGCGCGCACGCGCCCGGATCCCGAGCCATTCGGCAGCGGCACCCGGTGCGCTTGTCGTTTTATTTGGGCGCGGCAAGGCGGGGGAAGATCTGTCCTGTGATGCTCCTGACGAAGGAGATGATCTGTGCCGACGATGGGGGCGATGCCGGGTCGGTCAACTCGGGTGGGACCGTGATCCCGGCCTGCTTGGCGTGGTCGAGCAGTCCGCCGCCCATTGCCTGGCCGAGGGTGGTGAAGGCCTTGTCCATCTGCACCATGTCCATCTGGAATGCGGGCACCGGCAGGGGCTTTACGTCCGGCCAGCTGGCGGGGTCGCGCGGGCTCTCGCGGGAGAGCGCGTGGTCGAACGGGCGGGCGGCGGCGTCCCGGGCGGTGAAGGGATCGCCGAGGTCCCACACCTTGCGTAGCGTCGCGATCATCGACGTATGGCGGTGCTCGTCATTGATCACGATGCCCTCATCGACCCACGGGGAGACGATGATGGCCGGCACCCGGTAGCCGGAGCGGTCAAATGTGAAGTCCAATTGCCCCGCGGGTGCGCTCGGGTCTGGTGGGGGCACAGGCCCGGGGGGCACATGGTCGTAGGTACCGCCAGGCTCGTCCCAGCCAATGAAGAACATCGTGTTGTACGCGTTGGAGCCCTCCGGGGAAGCGGCCGATCGGATCGCGGTATAGATGCGGGCCAGGAACGCCTCGCCGCCCAGGATCGACGACGGGGGGTCGACGGGGAGCCCGACACCCGCGCCGAGCGCTCGGCTGACGGCTGGGTGGTAGTCGCTGTGCCCCATGATCAGGTTGGGTTCGATCATGCTGAAGTCGGGGAGGGTGCCGTTGGCGACGTCATGCTCGAACTGGGAGAACGGCACAAAGTTCGTCGCTAGGCGATCCTTCAACCGCGACATGTGAATCAGGGCAGCGGCCGAAAACGACATCGGCTCCTGCACGTACACCTTCCAAGTGCGCCCGTGCGCGTCGAGCCGCTCGAACAGCGTTTCGGCGGTGTTGTGATGGATGAAGTTCGACGCCGGCTTGTTGATAACGAAGCCGGAGGAGGTCGCGGCAGTCCAGAACGACCGGTTCATGAGCGTTTGGGAGGGAACCTCGCAGAACCAGTGATCGAACACCCCAAAGCCCTTCGCGATCCCGTTGAGGACCGGCACCTGCTCCGGCGTGTAGCCGGTCATGATCTGCGCATACTCCTCGTAGGTCGGCTGACGGCCCACCTCTGCGGTGAAGGTGCTGATGTAGTCGGTAACGAAACCGTTCATGCTCGGCACCGCCCCAGGCTCGGGGGCGTTCCACGGCGCGGTGACCTGCTCGCCGACCTTGAAGCGGTTGTGCTCGTCCAGGACGTTGAACAGCTGAGTGTTGGTATGGAAGTACTCCTCACCGGAGTCCGGGTTCGGGGCATCCATGTCCGTTCCGACGGTGTACGGGACCGTCTTGCGCTCGGCACCGTGCTCAGCCCACTCAGGGATCGGGCTGCTCAGATCCTTTCCGATCACCCCCTCAAACGTCTTGCCATCCTCCGGGCCATACAGATGGCCCAGAAGATTGTCCAGAGACCTGTTCTCGAACAGCACCAGAACAACATGGTCCATCGCATGACTTCGATCAGCAGGCATCGGAACCCCCGTTATGGCGGAGACATTCGTGGCGAAAAACGAGCCCGGCAGGCTCAGCGTCGCGACGCTATCCCGACCCCACTCGAGCCGCGTCATCCGATCGGGATGAGAAATCGAACAGACGCCGAGTCGGCTCCGCCGTCGGTGACCCGCCCCGCGGCCGGCAAACCAGCACTCCCGAGCCGACGTCTCGAGACTCGCGACACTCCCCGCCCGACGAATGCAAGCGTCTCGCTACTAGCGGACCACACGACCGGGATCGACGACCAACTACGGTCCGGCCACCGCTCGACGCAATGCCACTCGCCAGGTGAGCAGCCGCAGACGTCTGAAGACGACAGATTGGGAACGATCCGAGACGCCTCGTCACCGTCCGCGCTCACTCCCCTTTGTCGCCGCAAGGGGCAGAGCCGCGCGGACTCCTGCTCTCGTGCGCGGCCCGGTCGAAGCGGACCCGCGGCGCGGGCCGCCCGCCGGGACGGCGGGCGGCGAGTTGTCAACGTCGGCGGTCAGAGGGTCAGGCCGGCGGTGGCGGAGATGGTTGGCTGTCGTCGCGATCGGACCGCGTCGATGATCTCGCTGGGGTCGATCCCTTGCAGATATGTGCTGGTGGTCCCGAGGTCGGTGTGGCCGAGCTGGCGTTGGATGATGTTGATCGCCACTCCCTCGCGAGCGAGCTCGACGGCATGCGCGTGACGCAGTTGATGGGGAGCGAACCGCCGCCGGACGCAAGCGTCGACAGCGAGCTGGCGCAACTCGGCTCGCGCGGCGGTCGCGGACCAGCGGCGGCCACGGGTTGGCCCGTCGATGACGCAGAACAGTGGTCCGGGCGGCAACGAGATGCGGTGCTCGACCCAGGCCGCGAGCTGTTCGAACCCGAACCGGTCCATTCCGGCTTCGCGGCGCTTGTCACCCTTGCCATGGCGGATCAACAGCGACCCTCGCCGCTCGTCGATATCGGTCTCATTGAGCGCCAGTCGCCTCAGAGATCCGCAGCCCGCCCCGCCATAGCACGGCAATTAGCGCGCGGACACGCAGCCCGTGGCGGTCGTGGCCGGCCTGGCGCATGACCAGCACGATCTCCTCCGCTCGTGGCGGGTCGGGCGGATACTGCATGCCCTTGTTTCGCGGCGCGCGGCCCGCTAGATACCCAGGCATGGTTGCTGGCGACCGTCGACGCCCTGCCGAATTGACGCGAATCGTTGAACCTGAAGACATAACCGGCTCCCCTCCCTGACTTTGCGTCCCGGCCAATCCAGGACGCACCGCCCTCGATCTTCAAGTCCCGAGCCGCCGGCCGCGACCCTTCATGCCTCGGTTCTGCTTCGCATTCAGATCGACCCAATGCGGCACCAATCCCGCGGTCCCGGCTGCCCTACCTCACACCCCATCGTGCGTGGGAACAGCAATGAGGAGCGGCGAAGTATCAGCGCACAGCGCGCTGGCCGGAGCTACTGCTTCAGAACCTCTGCGACGGGAGCGCCGATGCGGAGCGCGGGGCGCGGAGTCACGAAGTTGTCCATTTTCGTGACCATATGGGCTTCATCGGACGGCTCCACGGCAACGACGACCGACTCTCCGAGCGCCCCAAGCAGCCGCCTTTCCCGGATTGCCGCGTGGGGCCAACGACTCGGCGAGCTCGCTGGGTGGCGAGACTCGGGTGCGCGGGCTGGAGGTGGCCTAGTCTGCTCCTATTCGCGCGACGCGAACTTGTTCGGGCGGCTAGCCGAAGCCTGGAGCGAATGGCTTCTTGTCCGACTGGCAGACAGTGCCCCTCGGTGGCGTGATCAGCCTGACCAGGTAAGCGACGCGTGCCCGGTCGATGCAGGCGCTGGGGTCGTGGAAGCTGACGTGGCCGTAGCCATTTTGGGTGAGCAGGACGGCGTTGCCGAGTCGCCGCGCGGATCGCACCGCGTTGATGTAGGGGGTACTGGGGTCGTACCGAGTGCCGATCAGCAGGATCGGGTTCTTCGTCTTCGCGTTCCACGGTCCCCGGTAGTTGTTATGGCCACGTACCGGCCAGGAGGCGCAGGGAGCCCACAACCACCAGCCCAGCAGCGCGCCGCTGAGGCGGTCGATCCGGATGAGCCGGGCGATCACCCGCGGCCAGCTCCGTGACCCCATGTGCGCTGGCGCGTCGGCGCATGAGATCGCCGCCGACGTCGTCGCGCCCATGAACGCGGCCGGCGTCTCCAACTTGCGAGCCTCGGTCGCGAGCACGGATCCGTTGCCGCGCACGGCGGCGTCGAGGTCCTTCGCGTCCTGTGGCCAGGTTTCCGGGACCCTCAACGGCGTG
>CAWHME010000002.1:0-528805 GCA_963830465.1 uncultured Solirubrobacterales bacterium | reverse complement strand
CGAGCGGATTGGCCCTGTCCACGTCGGTGCGATCTTACGCCCGCGCAGATCCGTGCCGCGCGTCTGGGCTGGACTACTCGCTCAGCGGCTCGACGCCGAGGTAGCGGCGCTGCAGCTCGGGGTCGGAGGTCAGCTGCTCGGAGCTGAGCTCGGTTGCGATCTGACCGGCGAGCATCACGAGGTGGCGCTCTGCGACCGCGGTCGCCACGCCCAGGTTCTGCTCGACGAGCAGAATGCGGACACCAGCCTGCGCAAGCCGATGGATCGTCTCGACCAGCTCGCTTACGATCCGGGGCGCCAGGCCCTCCGAGGGCTCGTCCATGATCAGAAGCTTGGGATGCGCCAGCAGCGCGCGGCCGATCGCGAGCATCTGCTGCTCGCCACCCGAAAGCTGCGTGGCGTCGTTGCGCTTTCGCTCCGCCAGGCGCGGGAAGAGCTCATAGATGCGGCTCGGATTCCACTGCCCGTTGCCCTTGCCCCCGACGATCCGCAGGTGCTCGTCCACCGTGAGCGAGCCGAACAGTCTCCCGGCCCTGCGGTACCAGCGCCAGCCCCACTCTGGCGATCTTGTAGGACGGTCTGCCGATCAGCTCGAGCCCGCCGAAGCGGACAGAGCCGTTGACCGTGCTCGGGTGCATGCCCATGATTCGTGGCACATCGTCGTCTTGCCCATGCCGTTTCGGCCGATGATCGACACGGGCTTCTCGCCGACGGTGAAGTCGAGCCCTTGGAGCACGTGCGCGGGCCCGTAGTAGGCGTTCAGTCCCTTGACTTCGAGCAGCTCTCCGTCACTCACCGTAATGGTGCCTCCCGAGGTACAGCTCGTGGACGGTCTCGTTGGCGCGGATCTCGGCAGGCGTGCCCTCGACGATCACATGCCCGTCGTGCATCATCGTCACCCACGTTGCCACGCGCAGCGCGACGTCCATATCGTGCTCGATCAACAGCAAGGTGACGTGCGAGGGCAACGCCAGCAGCAGCTCGGTGAGCGTCTGGCGCTCGGCTCGTGAGAGCCCAGCCGCCGGCTCGTCGAGCATCATCAGCTGTGGGTCGGAGGCGCGCGCCATGCCGATCGACAGCTGCCGGCGCTCGCCGTGCGAGAGCTCGCTCACGAGTGCGTTCAGGCGATGGTCCAGCCCGACTTCGTTCGCAGCCTCGCGCGCCTTCGCGCGAAGCGGGCCGTCGCGCTTGGCAGAGCGAAACGGGAACACGTGCCCGCTGCGGACGCCGAGTGCGGCGAGGTAGATGTTGTCCTCCACCGACAGCCCCACAAACACCCGCGACTGTTGATACGTGCGCGCGAGACCGAGCTTCGCCCGCTGTCGCGCCGGGGCATGGGTGACGTCGGTCCCGAACAGCTCGATCGCTCCTGCCGTCGGGGGGAACTCGCCCGCGATCAGGTTGAACAGGGTCGTCTTGCCGGCCCCGTTGGGGCCGAGAATCGTCCTGCGGTCCCCGCGCCTGATCTCGAGGTCCACGCTCTCCACGGCGTGCAGCCCACCGAAGCGCCGGCCGACCCCCCGAAGGAGGAGGATCGGCTCGGCGTTTTCGGTGCTTTGGGCTGCTACAGCCACGTCCTTCTCAGGTCGTATCGGGTGCTTTTCAGTGGAAGCTAACCGGTTGCTCCTTCCCCTGCCAAGGCAGCGTCCCCTTCTTGCAGACCGGCTGGCCGCGACCCGGCGAGGGCGTCGTCGGGCTGAAGGTGCCACCGAATGTCTGGGTCACGCCCGGCACCTTGTAGACGGTGTGGATCCCGGGCACCCCGCCCGTCTCCGTCACCTCGGCGATGTAGTTGGTGACGATCGCCTGCCGGTTCGGATCCAGCGTGACCGGCCCGTACGGAGCATCCGGCAGCGATGTCTTGGCCAGCGCCGCGTGCAGCGCCGCCTGGCCGTTTGACAGGTCGCCGTGGACCGCGGTCAGCGCCTTGTCGAGCGCCCATGCAGCCATGTAGTAGTTGACCGTGAACACGCTCGATGCGAGGCCCGCGAGCGTGCCCGGGGCCGGAAGCGAGGTGGTCTTCGCCGGATACGCCTGCTTCAGCGCCGCGATGTATGCCGCGGCGTTCGGCGAGGTGGTGTCCTCGTTGGTGGGCTGACCCACCAACGCGCCGACATCCGCTGCGTGCACGGCGGCCAGCGTGGCCGGGTCGGCCAGGAAGATGTTCCCGGCCAGCGTGTTCTTCTTGAACGAGCCCCGCGACTGGGTGTATTGCTTGAGAAAGTCAAGCAGTCCGGAGCCGCCGACGGCGCTGAACAGACCGTCGAACTTCTGCGGGATCTGAGAGATGTAGGACGAGTAGTCGGTGGTCCCGAGCGGTGGGTAGACCCGATCGACCGTCCCCCCGTCGGCGCAGAAGTCGGCGATGAAGCCTGCCGCCGACGTCCACCCGAACGCGTAGTCGTCCATCACCACGACCGCGTTGCGCCAGCCGAGCTTCTTGTACGCGTAGTCGCCGACGCCGGCGCTCCACTGCGCGCCGTCGCCGTTGAACCGGTAGAAGTTCGGCGAGCGGACCTTCAGCGTGGCGTCCTGCGCACCCGAAGTCCCGTTGATGAACGTCTTCCCGGGCTGGGTCTTGGAGTAGTTCGCCACCGCGATCCCCTCATCACCGGAGAGCGGCCCGATCACGACCTGCGCTCCGTCGGATTCGACGAGGCGGCGGACTTCCGACAGGGCCTTGGCCGCGGTGTCGTCCGAGCACCCATAGCCGACGATGTCGATTGGGTGGCCCGCGATCGTGCCGCCGTGGATGCCGTCGCTGGGGACCGGCCCACTGGGCTTCGCCCCGTTGTGCGCGATGAAATACGCCTCCGCGCCGCCGATATCCGAGTTGTACCACGCGCCGAAGTCGCCGGCGCAGTCTGACAGGATCCCGATCTTAATTGCGTTCGACGGCGCGGCCGCGGCCTTCGACGTCGCACTGCTGGCACTGCTAGTGGTGCTGCTGCTGCTCTTGCTGCCGCAGGCCGCGATCCACAGCCCGCACAAAGCAATGAGCGGTATTACGGCGAGCCGCCTCAGCGACCACCGCCCGACATGCCTCTCCAACCTCGTCACCTCCTCAGCGACGTTTTGCGTTTTCAGGGACTGCCATGTCCGTTTCCGCACTTCGCTCAGGTCTCCTGCACCCCCGAGCTCGACGAACCGCCGGACGTGAATGTTCCCGCCGCTTCTGGGAGCGCCTCCTCCCCGGCCCCCTGAGCCGGGCTGGAGGGTGACCTCCCCGGGCGGCCGGCGGGACCGAGCCCGCGCAGCCGCTGCCAAATGCCGATCAAGCCGTCAGGCGAGAGCAGCACGATTACCAGGAATACGATTCCGATGATCGTGGCGAACCGCCCGGGGTTCAGCCACAGGCCGAACGTGGGCGTGTCCTGGCGAGAGTAGTAGTCGATCAGCGAGTAGGCCAAGGCGCCGATCCACGCTCCTTCGAGGCGCGACAGGCCGCCGATCACCGCAATGATCAGCACCGCGATCGTCTGGGTGATGTTGATCGAGCCGGGTGAGATCTGGGTGTTGAACCAGACCGACAGGATCCCGGCGACTCCGGCCACGAACGCGCCGAGGGCAAATGCAAGCGCCCGATGGAGGGGGACGTTGTAGCCCAGCGAGCGCATCCGCGGGGCGTCGTCGCGGATGCCCTGCAGGGCGATCCCGAACGGGGTGCGGATGATGTAGCGCAACAGCAGGTAGACGGCGACCGAGCATCCCAGGCACATGTAGTACAGCGGTGTGGGATCGGTGATCGGGTCGCCGATAATCCCTGGCCGCGAGACGCTGCGGATACCGCCGAAGCCGCTCAGCTGCGTCACCTGGCCGAAGAAGTAGTAGACGAGCAGCGACAGAGCGAGCGTGATCATCAGGAAGTAGATCCCGTAGCTGCGCGAGGCGATAGCTCCGAAGAGGAAGCCGATGATCACCGCCACCGCGATCCCGAACACCACGCCCGCCCACGGCGTCCAGCCCAGGTTCAGTCCGCCCTCGCTGTTGATGGTGTGTACGACGTTGCCCATCGCAAAGCCCGCGATCCCGTAGATGGCGACCTGCGCCAGCGAGGTCATGCCGCCATACCTGTAGAGGAACGTGAGGCTGACGCCGGCGATTCCCAGCCACAGCGCCTGGGTCAGGATCTGGCTGAGCCAGAAGGGATCGAAGATCTCAGGCGCCAGCAGCAGCACGATCGCGACCGCCACGAGCACGGCCCAGCCGCCGATCGCGATCCCGCCGGGACGTGAGCGCCTGGCCGCGGCCGTGCTTGCCAAGGTGCTCATGCCGGCCTCCCGAACAGGCCGAGCGGCCGCACCGCCAGCACCGCGATCACCAGGATGAACGACGTCAGGACGCCGTAGTTGCTCAGGTCCACCGAGCCGAAGTGCAGGTAGATGGCCGAGTAGGACTGCACCAGCCCGAGCAGCAGCGCTCCGATCGCGGCGCCGGGAAGACTGCCCATCCCGCCGATGATCACGACGATCAGCGCGTCGAGCAGGAACTGCGTGTCGAGCCCGGGCCCCACGGAGATCATCGTGCCGCCGAGGCCGCCGGCAAATCCGGCGAGCATCGCGCCGAGAAAGAACGCTCCCGCAAATACCAGCTGCACGTTGACACCGAGCGCCGAGAGCATCGAGCGATCGTCGACCCCCGCACGGATGATCATCCCGAACCGCGTGCGCTTGATCAGCAGATACAACAGCAGGCCGACCAGTAGGGCTGCCCCGAGCACCACGGTGATGCGGAAGAAGCCGTAGCGGAAGGAGCCGACGACGATGCTGTTTGGCCAACTGGTCGGCTGCTGAATTGACTCGACGACGCCGCCGTAGTGGGCGACCATCTGATCGGCGAGGATCACCGAGATCGCGATCGTGATCAGCGCCTGGCGCAGTTCCTGCCCCTGGTTCCAGCGCAGGAACACCTGCTGGATTCCCAGGCCGACGAGCCCGATCACAACGGTCGCGAACACCAGCGGCACCACGAATCCTGCGACGCTGATGTTCGCCGCGCCGCCGAGCGAGAACTGCGATGTCCCGCTCGCAAACCAGTGTGTCTGCGCGACGTAGGCCAGGTACCCCCCGAACAGGTAGAGCGAGCCGTGGGCCATGTTCACGACTCGCATCAGGCCGAAGATCAGCGTGAAGCCCGCGGCCACGACGAAATACAGGGCGGCGTCGGTGATCCCGTTGAGCGTCACCTGGAGGAACGTGTTGCCGCCGTCGGTGGCCTTGATGACCAGCCACACGAGAACCGCGATACAGAGCGCAATCAGCGCTCCTTGGGGCATCCGCCTGACGGCAACGCTCACCCTCGCTCAGACCTCCTTCACCCTAACCATATCGAACCCGCGGCCAGGCAACACAGACGAACATCGGGATAACAATCAGCTAACCCTCTACTCGGTCGCCGGAAGCCGGCCACGGTATCCTCTCCGCGTCGTTAGGGCAAAGACGCATGTCCCATCAGCTCGATAGGCCTTTACCTATATCCTCTCGAGGTGACCTTACGACAGGTGTCGTACTTCTTGGCGGTCGCGGACGAAGCATCGTTCACTCTTGCGGCGCGCAGGCTGCGCATCGCGCAACCATCGTTATCGCAGCAGGTTCAGGCGCTCGAGCGGGACGTAGGCGCGAAGCTGCTCGAACGGACCTCGCGGGGCGTGCGGTTGACCACTGCGGGCCGCGAGTTCCTCCCGGAAGCGCGCGCGATGCTGGCAGCCTCGCAACGCGCGCGGCTGGCGGTGCGTCAAACCGAGGCCCTGGAGGGGGGCGAGCTGGAGATCGCCACCGTGCGTTCACTCGCGGTCGGAGTGCTGCCGCCGCTGATCGGCCTGTTCCGCCGCCGGCATCCCGGCGTGCGCATCTGGCTGCGGGAGTTCTCGCACCGCGAGCGCCTCAACGATGCCGTGCTGTCGGGTCTGTCAGACATCGCCGTGGGCCCCACACCCGGTGTCTGGTCTGGTCCCCTGGTCGCGCTCGGATGGGAGGAGTTCGTGGTGATCCCGCCGCCTTCCGATCCGGTCGCCGAGCGCAACGGCGCGCTCAGTCTCCGCCAATTGGCAGAGCGCGAATGGATCCTCTACGAGCCCGGTCACGGGCTGAACGATGTTGTCCTGTTCGCCTGCGCTCAAGCGGGCTTCACGCCGCGAGCGGCGATGCGCACCGGGCAGGCAGAGGCGGCGGTTCGCTTGGCCGCCTCGGGACTTGGCGTCGCGATGGTGCCGATGAACGTGGTTCCAGAGCAGCTCGCCGCGATCTCGCGCCGCCTCCGGCAGCCGGTCACCCGGGAGCTTGCGGCATACACCCGCACGCAGTTCTCGCCGGCCGCCGAGGCGTTCGCGACGGTCGCCGCTGCCGCCGACCGCCCGCCGCGGCCTCCGCGAGCGATCGTCTTCCGGTGACCGGTCACGGACCGAGATATGCGGTGGCCTCGATCTCCAGGCGCGCGCCCGGCACCGCGAGCCGGCTGACCTCCACGAGCGTGCTGGCCGGCCGCGCCGGGCCGAAGAACTCCTGGCGGACCGGATTGATCCGCTGCCGGTCGTCGACGTCCAGCAGGAACACGGTTACCTTGACGATGTCCGATGGCCCCACCCCGGCGGCGGCCAGAACCCGTCCCATGATCGCGAAGATCTGCCGCGCTTGCGCGACGACGTCGTCGCCGCCGACGAGCTTCCCCGCCGCGTCCACGGAGACGATCCCCGAGATGTAGAGCAGCTCGCCGGCTTGAACGGCGTCGGTGTAGTGGCTGATCGGTTCGGCCAGGCCCTCGACACGGAGCTCCCGCCGGGTCATGCGGCCGCGTTCGGGATCTCGCTGATCACGCCGGTCATGCGGCCGCATTCCGGATCTCGCTGATCACGCCCGGACCGGGACCTCGAGCAAGATCCTCGCGCGCTGGGTCTTTGGTCTTTCGGCGTCGGCGGGATCTACGTAGCGGATCGTGCGCTGACCCGCGAACTGAGCGGGGAGGAGGAGCACCCTGGCAAACGCCGAGGGCTCGGTCGCCGAGGTCGTGGCGAGCACCGGCTCGGGCCCGCTCTCAAACCAGGGCTGCCCGGGACCAAACGTACGCTCGGCCCCCTGGGTCTCGATCGTGATCTCGCCGAAGAGCAGGCAGCGGATGCCTGGCCCGGGGTGCGTGTGGCGGTAGGCGATGCCACCGGGATCGAAGTCGACTCTGTCGCAGCGCATCAGCCACAAAGTCCCCGGGTCGAGCTCCACCTCGGCCGACAACAGGGCGCCGGGCGCGTCGCCGTCGGCGAGCCGCCAGACCAAGGCGGCGTCAGCGACTGAAGCCGGGGCCTCGCGGGCGGACTCGCCCTCGAGTTCGTAGACGATCGTGTTCGGGGACTGGACCCGGGCGCCGTCCGGGCGGGAGTAAAGCGCGAGCCTCAATGGAAGTACTGGCCGCCGTCGATGACCATCGTCTGGCCGGTGATGAAGGTGGCCCCGGGACCGCAGAGGAACACCACCGCGCCGACGATGTCTTCGGGCACTTGGTCGCGGCGCAGCGTCCGGGCGCTGATCGAGACATCGCGCAATGCTTCGACCACCTCGGGGTGCGCGCGCACGCCGGCGCTCATCGTGAAGCCGGGAGCGACGCAGTTGACCAGCACGTTGTCAGCGCCGAGCTCCTTGGCCAGCGCGCGAGTCAGGGCCACGATCGCGCCCTTGCTGGTGACGTAGTGCAAGACGAACGGCACCCCGCGGAACGGTGTTCCCGAAGAGATGTTGATGATCCGTCCGCCGCCCTGCTCGCGCATGCGAGGGACGACGGCGCGGCAGGTGAGGAACATGCTCATCACGTTCACGTCCATCACCTGGCGCCACTCGGCAATGGGGATCTGCTCGAACGGACGCATCGCCAGCGAGGCGTAGAGCCCCGCGTTGTTGACGAGGATGTCGATCGCCCCACAGCGCTCGATCGTCGCCGTGGCCATCCGCTCGGTGTCGGCCTCCGAGGCCACATCGACGGTCAGGCCGACGCCGTCGGGGAGGCTTCCCGCCGCCTCCTCGGCGCCCTTCAGGTCGGCGATCACGAGCCGGGCGCCATCGGCGGCCAGCCCCTCGGCGATCGCCCGCCCGATGCCCTGCGCTCCCCCGGTGACGATCGCCACCTTGCCCTGCAGGGCGCTCATCGGATCGGCGAGCAGTTGGTCGCAGTCACGACGATCATCGCTTCCTCACAGGCCACCCAGGCACAGATACTTGATCTCGAGCCACTCGTCGATGCCGTACTTGGAGCCTTCCCGCCCGATCCCAGATTCCTTCATTCCCCCGAAGGGCGCCACCTCGGTGGAGATCACCCCGGTGTTGATGCCGAGGATGCCGTACTCGAGCGCTTCGGATACCCGCCACACGCGCGCCATGTCGCGGGTATAGAAGTAGCTACTGAGCCCGTAGGGCGTGTCGTTGGCCTTGGCGATCGCCTCCTGCTCGGTGGCGAAGCAGGAGATCCCGGCCACCGGGCCGAAGGTCTCCTCGTTGCTCATCGCCATCTGGTCGGTGATCCCGGTGAGCACCGACGGGGCGAAGAACTGAGGGCCGCGTTGATGACGCGCGCCGCCCAGCAGCAATTCGGCGCCGTGCGCGCGGGCGTCCGCCACGTGGCGCTCCACCTTCTCCACTCCGGGGACGTCGATCAGCGGCCCCACGTTGACCCCCTCGGTGAAGCCGTCATCCACCGTGAGCGCGGCTACGCGGTCACAGAATCGCGAGACGAACTCGTCGTAGACCGGATCGTGCACGAGGATGCGGTTTGCCGAGATGCAGGTCTGGCCCGAGTTGCGGAACTTGCAGATCAGCGCCCCTTCCAGTGCGGCGTCGAGGTCGGCGTCGTCGAAGACGATGAACGGCGCGTTCCCGCCGAGCTCGAGTGACACGTTCTTGACCTGCCCGGCACACTGGGCCATCAACAGCTTTCCGATCTCGGTCGAGCCGGTGAAGCCGAGCTTGCGAACGATCGGGTTCGAGGTCATCTCGCGCCCGATCTCGGGAGCATCTTCCCCATCGCCGGTGACGATGCTCAGCACGCCGGGGGGGAGGCCGGCCTCCTCGCCTAGCTTCATCACCGCAAGCGCGGTGAGCGGGGTTTGCTCGGCCGGCTTGAGCACCATCGTGCATCCGGCGCCGAGCGCCGGGGCCGCCTTACGAGTGGGCATCGCGGCGGGGAAGTTCCACGGCGTGATCCCCGCGGTGACCCCGATCGCCTCCTTGGTGACGAGGACTCGCCGATCCTGTGAATACGTCGGGACGGTATCGCCGTAGACCCGCTTTGCCTCCTCGCCGAACCACTCGAGAAAGCTCGCCGCGTAGGCGATCTCCACCCGCGACTCTGCCAGCGGCTTGCCCTGTTCGGTGGTCAGAAGCGCCGCCAGCTCGTCTTGATGCTCGACCATCTTCTCCGCCCAGCGGCGCATGATCGCGGCCCGCTCGCGGGCGAGCATCGACCGCCAGCCGGGCAGCGCCCGCTGCGCGGCTCCAATCGCCCGACGCGTCTCAGCGGCTCCCATCCTCGGCACTTCGGCGATCGTCTCTCCACTCGCCGGATTGGTGACTGAGAAGGTCCTGCCGGAGTCGGCCTCGACCCACTGGCCATCGATGAAGCCCCGGCGCAGCACGAGCGCCTCCGTCACGGCGGCCATGCTCACGCTCCGATCGCTCGCGCTATCTCCGCGCAGGACGCGACCTGTGCCACGTTGGTCATCGCGTAATCGAGCGCCGCATGCTGCCACTCATCGCCGGTGGTCGAGGTACCGTCCGAGGCCACCACCACTTCATAGCCGGCGTCGGCGCCATGACGCGCGGTGTGCTCGATCGACATGTTGGTCCAGGCCCCCGTGATCACGATCGTGTCGGCCCCCAGGCCCCGCAAGAGAATGTCCAGCCGGGTGTCATAGAAGCCGTTCATGCGCATCTTCTCGACCACGTGGTCGCCCTCCTGAGGCTCGAGCCCATCGGCGGGCGCAGCGCCCCAGCTGCCCCGCACCAGCGCGTTCGCATCGCGGACGCCCTGAAACAGGGGCGCGTTGGTCCTGAGTCCGGAAGCTCCCGGCTCGACGATGTACCAGATATGGATCACGGGCATCCCGCGCGACCTGCAGGCCTGCGCCAGCTCGCGGACGTTCGCGACCGCGTTCTGGGATTTGGCGTGCTCGGGCGCGCCTGAATCGGCGAACGCGCCACCCTCGATGATCACGTCGTTCTGCATGTCTTGGATGATCAAGGCCGACCGCCGAGGGTCGAGCTGCAGTTCAGGCTCGCTCAAAGTCATCACCTCATGTAGGAGACGCGGTTTCCGGATACCCGGCAGATGATCCGCCACAGCCCGGTCGAGGCGCAGACGAACAGCCAGCTCCAATCTGGGCCGCCCCAACCGATGTTGCCGACACTCTCGGGGACGTCGATGGTTCCCAGGTGCTCCCCCGCGGGGCTCAGCACCAACACTCCGTGGGTGCTCTGCTCACCGGGCCCCGTCACCCAGATGTTGCCTCGCTCGTCGCACTTCATCCCGTCGACGAGGTCTCCGACGTCGAGGTCGGCCGAGCCCAATCCGTCGGCGAGCACACGACCACGCTCGAGCGTACCGTCGACGGCGACGTCGAACGCACGAATCTGCGCCTTCGCGGTGTCGTTGATGTACAGCTGCGCCTCATCGGGAGAGAAGCAGAGACCGTTCGGCTGCCCGAAATCGTCGATCAGCAACTGCGGCTCGCCGCCCTCGGCCGCGAGCCGGTAGACGCCTTGGAAGGAGAGCTCCTGCTCGCGCTCCACGCCGAAGCCGGGCATCCGTCCGTAGGTCGGATCGCTGAAGTAAATCGAGCCATCCCGTTTGACGATCACGTCGTTGGGGCTGTTGAGCTCCTTGCCCTGATAGTGGGTCGCGAGCACCTCGCGGCCCACACCGGTGCCGTCCGGATCCATCCGTACCAACGAGCTCGTGGCGTGCTCGCAGACCAGCAGCCGTCCGTGGGCGTCGAGCGTCATCCCGTTGCCCTTGTTGCTGGGGCTGGCCACCTCGCGAACTCCGTCGCGGTCGTCCCAGCGGCGGCGGGTGTCCCCCGGCATGTCGCTGAACAGCAGATAGCCGTCGGGGTTCCAGATCGGTCCCTCCGTGAAGACGAAACCGCTCCCCAGTTGCTCCAGCTCGGCGTCCTCCGCGACCAGCTCGAACATCGCCGGCGCATTCGCGCGCACCGCCATCGTCGACCTCTCTCCTCCGGTGATTCGCAGTCAGCAGCGAAGCTAACAGATGCGGCGGCCTCGTTGGTGCGCGAGCGCCCCGCTCACACCAGGTGCCGGTGCGTGATGCCCGAGAGCAGGCCGGAGAGAGCTTGCAGGCTGGCCAGATTGTGGCCGCTGACGAAGCGGTCGACGAACGGCAGCGCGGCCCTCATCCCGCCGCCGAGGGGCTGGTACTGAGGGCTTCCGAGCAATGGATTGACCCACACCACGGCGAACGCCGCACGGTGCAGGCGGGCCATCTGCTCGCCGACCTGAAGGTGATCTCCCCGCTCCCAGCCGTCGGAGAAGATGACGATCACCGCGCCACGGGTCAGCGCCCTGCGTCCCCACACGTCGTTGTAGGTCTTCAACGAGGCTCCGATGCGCGTGCCGCTGGCCCAGTCCACAACCCGTTGGGCGGCGTGCGCGAGCGCCACCTCGGGATCGCGCGAGATCAGCTCGGAAGTGAGCCGCGTCAACCGCGTTCCAAACGCGAACACCTCAACGCCGTCACCGGAGCGGACGCTCGCGTGGAGATACAGGAGCAGCGCTCGCGTGTAGGCCTCCATCGAGCCGGAAACATCACACAGGATGACCAGCTTGCGCGGCTTCAGCGAGCGCTGGCGGAAGCGACGCTCGATCGGATCGCCTCCGGTGGCGATCGAGGCACGGGCGAGGCCCCGCATGTCCAGCACCGAGCCGCGGCGGCTGGGGCGAGAGCGTCGCGAGCGGCGCAGGGGACGATCGGCGGCGAGGGCAGAGATCAGCGATCGGGCCGCGGCGAACTCCTCGGGGCTCATGGCCGCGAAATCCTTCTCGCGCAGGACCTCGTGCGGGCTGTGTCCGATGCTCTCCGGTTCGCCGGCGTTCGCTTCCTCCGCGCGCGCCGGCTGGGCGTCCCGTCGCAGCCGCTGCACGCCCTTGCGCAGTTGGCGGGGATCTTCCCTTGCACGCTCAGGGGGCCGCAGCGAGCGACGCAGAAACCAGGCGTCGAACGCTCGGTTGAAGGGCTCGACTTCCTCGCGGCGCGAGACCAGCGTGCTTTGCAGGGCCCAGTAGACGTCCTCCTGGCGGGTGAGATCGATCGACTCGAGGCCCCGCAGCGCGTCGGCGATCCGCCCGGGGCCGACCTCGAGTCCCGCTTCGCGCAGCACGCGGCCAAACGCGACCACCTGTCGGGTGAATGCTTCGCTCACCCGACGGCAGCAGCGGCTATCGCCCGCGCTTCGCGCACCAGTTCCATCACGGTGTCGTCGCGCACCAGCTCGAAGTCCTCGTAGTGCTTGAGCACCGATCCCAGCGTCTGCTCGACGATCGTCGCGTCGAGCTCGACGCAGCCCAACGCCCAGAGCGCGTTGGCCCAGTCGATCGTCTCCGCCACTCCCGGTCCCTTGGCCAGGTCGAGCTCGCGCAGTCTTCCCACGAACGCCGCGGCCTCGGCGGCCAGGCGCTCTGAGACGCCCGGCACTCGCAAGCGGACGATCTCGACCTCGCGCTCGAGCGTGGGGTGGGTGATCCAGTGAAACAAGCACCGGCGCTTGAGCGCGTCGTGCAGCTCGCGGGTCCGGTTCGAGGTCAGGATCACGGTCGGCCGGCGGCGGGCTGAGATCGTGCCTATCTCAGGAATCGTGATCTGAAAGTCCGAGAGCACCTCGAGCAAAAACGCTTCGAATTCATCGTCGGCGCGGTCGATCTCGTCGATCAGCAGCACCACCGGCTCGGAGGAGCCGATCGCTTCCAGCAGCGAGCGGCGGATCAAGAAGTCGGGACCGAACAGCTCCTCGTCGGAGACCGATCCCTCTTGAGCCGCCCTGATGTGGAGCAGTTGTCGCGCGTAGTTCCACTCGTACACGGCGTGGGCGATGTCGAGTCCCTCGTAGCACTGCAAGCGGATCAGCCGAGCCCCGAGCGAGCGAGCCAGAGCCTTGGCGGCCTCGGTCTTGCCGACCCCAGCTTCTCCCTCCAGCAGCAGCGGCTTCTCGATCGCGAGCGCCAGGAACAAGGCGGTGGCGAGGCCCCTCTGAGGCAGGTAGGAGTGAGCCCTCAACGCTCGCTCGAGTTCTTCGACGGACTGAAAACGGATTGCGTTATTCAAGAAGCAAACCTCGGGTACTGTATAGCCGTCCTTAGCGGTGCTTCTGCTCTGAGAGGGAGAATTGCATGACGAGTTTGCTGGAGGCGACGGAAGTCATCGTGCCAAAGTCACGCGAGGAGGCGGTTGCCGCTTTCGGCGATGGCAGCGGCGTGACGGTGGTCGCCGGAGGCACGATCGTGATGCCGGATATCACCTACGGCCGAGTCAAGCCAGCGCTGGCACTGGTTCTGTGCCGCTCCGGGATGGCCGAGATCAGCCGCGACGCGGGCCACGTGAGAATCGGCGCGATGGCGACCGTGGCCGCGCTCGAGCAGGCTGCCGAGCCGCTGGCTGCGAGCGCCCGCCAGGTGGCAGATCCGGAGATTCGCGCCCAGGCGACACTTGGCGGCAACCTCTGCGCGCCGCCGGGCCTCGAGAGCCCGCGCGGTGACCTGCAAGCCGCCCTGATCGCGCTCGGGGCCGAGATCCGTTCGATCGGCGCAGGCGCAGAGCGAACGGAGCCGGTTGAGGATTTCCTCGAGGGCGGACCCGATCGACGGCTGGTGCTCGAGGTGGAGTTCTCAGAGCCGCAGGCCGCCGCCCAGGCGTCAGTTCGGCGACCTCATGCGCACGCGTACACGATCATGAGCGTGTGCGTGGCTCGTCTCGACGGCCAGACACGCGTCGGCGTCTCAGGTGCCGGGCCGCGAGCAGTGCGCTGCCGCGCGGTCGAGCGCTCGCTGTCCGAAGGCGCCAGCGCGGAGGAAGCGGCCCAGCGCGCCCTCGACGACGTCACGCCGAAGGACGACGCCCTGGCGTCGGCGTGGTATCGCAGCAAAACCCTGCCGGTGGTGGTTCGTCGAGCACTCACCGACCTAAGCTCCGAAGAGGTGCGATGAAACTGACAGTCAACGGCGTGCAGCGAGAGCTGCGCTCGCCACCACTCGCGACGTTGCTCCACGCGCTGCGCGAGGAGCTGACCGTGACCAGTCCGAAAGCAGGCTGCCAGCAGGGTGGTTGTGGCGCGTGCACCGTGCTGATCGACGGCGAGCCTCGCCGCGCTTGCCTGACCCCGCTCGCGGCGGTCGATGGGGCGCAGATCACGACCGTGGAGGGTCTCGGGACGCCCGAGCACATGGGACCGGTACAGGCCGCCTTCTACCAGCATTACGCCGCGCAGTGCGGGTTCTGCACTTCGGGGTTCATGATGGCCGCGCAGGCGCTCGTCAGCCGTGGCGACGAGCTCTCTGATCACGATGTGATCGAGGCGCTCAGTGGCCACGTGTGCCGCTGCACGGGGTATGTGAAGATCCTCGCGGCGGTTCAGGCCGCTGCCCGCGGGGATGTCGACACCGAGCGCGCGGAGATCGACTCGGGACCCCAGAGCGAAGACGCCGTCACGATGATTCCGGGGAGCCCGGCATGAAGGCGGTCGGAGCCAGACTTCCACGCTATGACGGCGTCGGCCACGTAACCGGCCGGACCGTGTATGTCGATGACGTCCGCGTGCACGGGGCGCTGTGGTGCAAGGCACTGCGCTCTCCGCTGCACCATGCGGCGATCCGGCGGCTCGACACCAGCCGCGCCCGCGCGATCCCGGGCGTGCACGCCGTCATCACCGGGAAGGACGTGCCGAAAAACATCTACGGGCATCTGGAGGCTCTCGGGGTGCCGGCCGACGAGCCATTGCTTGCCGAGGACGAGGTCCGCTACAAGGGCCAGCCGATCGCGGCCGTGGCCGCCGAGAGCGAGGAGATCGCCGCCGCGGCGGTCGAGGCGATCGATGTGGAGTTCGATGAGCGCGAGCCGGTATTCGACATTCGCACGGCGGCGGATCCCGACGCTCCCAAGTTCCACCAGTGGGGTCCGCTGTATCCCCATTTCGGTCCCCACAATCATCGCCGCGTCCGCAAGGGTGACATCGAGGCGGCGTTCGACCGAGCGGACCTGATCGTGGAAGGCGTCTACCGCCCGCAGGCGATCGAGCACGTCCCGCTCGAGACCCAGGTGGCGCTGGTCGTGCCGGAGCCGAGCGGCCGGCTGACGATCTACTCGTGCACGCAGGCCATGTATTTCTCGATGGGCGTCGTCGCGGCCCATCTCGAGTGGCCGTTGAACAAGCTGAAGTTCGTCGGCGGCACCGTGGGCGGCGGCTTCGGTGGCAAGGTAGACACCGCCACCGAGACGATCTGCGCGCTCCTGGCGATCAAGTCACAGCGTCCGGTGAAATGGCGCTTCACGCGCGAGGAGGAGTTCCTGGCCTCCTCGACCCGAGCGCCGTGGCACATCGAGATTCAAGATGCCGTCAGCAAGGACGGCTGGATCCTGGGGCGGCGCACGCTGACCCTGCACGATGCCGGCGCCTACTCGCGCTTCTCGCCCTACGGGCTGACCAAGCATGCGTTCCACCACACCGGCGCCTACACGATCCCGAATCTTCGCTTCGACGGATTCGTCGTCTACACCAACCGCGTGCCGACGACCGCGATGCGCGGCTTCGGAGTCACTTCCGTATCGCTCGCCGTCGAGATGCACCTCGCTCGCGTGGCCGAGCAACTGGGAATGGATCCGGTCGAGGTGAGGCTCAAGAACGCCAACCGTGTCGATGACACGACCGGAAACAGGGTGGTGATGCACGATCCCTCGACCGTCACCGTCACCCTGGCGGCCGCGCAAGCGGTCGGCTACGAGCTCAGCGAGGAGTACCGTTCCATGACCAACGACCGCCGGACCGGCGATCTGCTGCCCGAGCACCTGGTCTCCCAGCAGGCGCCCGAAGGACGGCATCTGGCGACATACGATCCCGGCAAGAACGGAGGAAGTCGCTGATGGCCAAGCACCGCGGCCGTGGGTTCTCGATGATCGAGTATCCCACCGGGATGAACCAGAACGGCGACCCCAGCCAGGCCTGGATCAAGCTCAAGCCCGACGGGCGGGTCGACGTTTTCTCGGGCACGGTCGACATCGGACAGGGCTCGAAGACGGTCCATACCCAGATCGTCGCCGACGCCCTCGGTGTGCCGTTCGACTGGGTGACGATGGACAACACCAACACCGATTCCTCGGCAGTGTGCACCGGCACGTTCGCCTCGCGAGGCACGTTCATCGGCGGCAACGCCGTCCGCTACGCCGCCGAGAAAACGCGCGAGCGGGTTCTCGAGATCGCCTCCAAGGAGCTCGAGATCTCACCTGACGACCTCGAGATCGTCGAAGGCGAGGTGCTGGCAAAAGGAGCGCCCGACCGCAAGATTTCGCTGCCCGATGTGGCCGGCGCCGCTACCTACGTGTACGGCGAGCTGATCTCTGGCAGCGGCACGGCGCTCAAGCCGCTGGCGGAGGTAGACGACGACGACGGATCGGTGACCCAGGAGCCGCATTCGGCGATCTCCTACGCGGCCTGCGTGATCGATGTGGAAGTCGACGACGAGACCGGCGAGACCACGGTGCTGAGGATGGTGCAGGTCTACGACGTAGGGCGCGCGATCAATCCCACGCTCGTGGAGGGGCAGATCGAGGGCGGCGCGATGATGGGTCTCGGGCTCGGCCTGCTCGAGAACTGCTATCCCTATTACCCCTCGGCCGAGCATCGCGGCGAACAATTCGGGTCTTACTTGGCGCCCTCATTGGAGGACTTTCCCAAGGTCGAGAGCGTGATCCTCGAGAACCCGTCGGTGGACGGGCCGTTCGGTGCCAAGGCGATCGGCGAGATGGCCAACAACGCGCAACCGCCCGCGATCGCCGCAGCCGTTCACGACGCCGTCGGGGTGTGGGTGACCGAGATGCCGGTGACCCCCGAACGTGTCCTCCGGGCGCTCGAGGCGGCCAAGGAGCCTCGCCGGGAAGGCAAGCGAGTGATCTACGACGAGGAGATCTCGGTGGCCACTCTCAGTTCCAATCGCGGCGAGGCGTATTGGGGGACCGATGCCTGAGACCTCACCATTCAAGAGCTGGAGTGAGATCGAACCGTTCGAGTTCGTGGACGGGGTTACTCTTCACGCGATTGGCGGCGACCAAGTGCTGCTCTGCCGGGTGCAGTACGAGCCGGGGAAGCGAGTTGCCCGCCACGCGCACGAGGACACCGAGCAGCTGATGGCGGTGATCGAAGGCTCGGTCACGATGACGATCGGCGATGAGACCCGCGAGCTCGGCCCGGGCGATGTGGTCTGCGTCAACCGGGGGATCGAGCACGAGCTGCACTCCGCCGAGGGAGTGACCTTCTTCGAGGCGCTGGCACCCGTGCCGCTCGACCACGTGCCGGACCGACAGCGCGACCTCGTGCTCGCCGAGGGCGGCGCCACGCACGTGCCCCGCTGAGCAGGTCGCTACTCGAGCGTCTCGTAGAAGAGCCGCTCGCGGTCTTCCATCAACCCGAACAGCTCGCCGGCCCCGAGCCGCTGGAAATGCTCGCTCTGGCCGTGCTCCTCGAACGCTGCCTCGTCTCGGTACTGCTCGTAGATCATGAACGCGCGCGGGTCCTCGGCGCTACGGTGCGCGATGTACTCGTTGCAACCGGGCTCGGACCGTGAAGCCGGAGCCAGCTCGCGCAGCAGCTCTTCCGCCCGCTGCTCTTCGCCATCGCGGGCTCGCATCCGAGCAACAAGTACATAGGCCATCCTCACCTCTCCTTTTCGGCGGGTCTCCGGTCCGGGCGGACCTATAGCAGAACCGGCTTATCAGCGTCGGCGAATTGCGTCTGCTTGCTTGGCTCGTGAGGTGGCTGGCGGGTTCAGTCGCGTAGCGAGGCCCATGGCTCCTCGTGGGAGACATCGACGAGCCCGTAGCCGGTGTCCTCTCCGAGGGACGGGGCGATGATTACCTGCAGATGCGCGGTCTCCTCGCCGTCGTTGAACGACGCGTGGACCAAATCCGCGTCGATGAAAACCGAGTCGTCCGGCTCGAGCGTGGTCGAGTCCCGTTCGAGGTACTGAGTGATCCGTCCGCGCTTGACGATGATCATCTCTTCCTGGCCTGGATGGCGATGGAAGTCGTGCCCCTTGCCCGGCTCGAGCGTCACATCCATCACCACGATCGACCTGGCGCCGGTGGCGGGCACGCACCGCCATCCGACCATACCCCAGTCGAACTCCTCATCGCGGACGTCGCTGCGCTTGACGAACTTGCCCATTGTTCTCCTCCTGGTCGCGCGCCGTCGGGTCGCTCAGCCGCTGAGCTCCTTGAACCGGCGCATGTTCTCGATCATCGCCACCTCCGTGGGCAGCCGCTCCATGCTCGAGGCTCCAAAGAATCCGACCACACCCGCGGTGCGCTCGAGGACGTAGGCGGCGTCGTCGGGCTCGGCAATCGGCCCGCCGTGGCAGAGGACGATCACGTCGCGGTCGATCGCGGCCGCGGCGTCGCGCATCTCTTGGATCAGCGCGACGCACTCGTCGAGCGTGCGGGCCGTGCGGGCGCCGATCGTTCCCTTGGTGGTCAGCCCCATGTGCGGCACCAGCACGTCCGCGCCTGCCCGGGTCATCGCCTCAGCCTGAGAGGAGTCGAACACGTAGGGCGCCGTCAGCAGCCCGCGGTCGTGCGCGCGCGAGATCATCTCGACCTCCAGCTCGTAGCCCATGCCGGTCTCCTCGAGGTTCGCGCGGAACAACCCGTCGATCAGCCCGACCGTCGGAAAGTTCTGCACCCCGGCGAACCCGGCGTCCTCGATCTGAGCCAGAAACCGGTCCATCAGCCGGAACGGATCGGTGCCGCACACCCCCGCCAGCACCGGGGTCTCGTTGACCACTGGCAGCACTTCGTTTGCCATCTCGAGCACGATCGCGTTGGCGTCGCCGTAGGGCATTAGCCCGGCCAAAGACCCGCGCCCCGCCATCCGGTAGCGGCCTGAGTTGTAGATGATGATCAGGTCCGCACCGCCCGCCTCGGCGCACTTTGCGGACAGGCCGGTTCCCGCTCCCGCGCCGATGATCGAGCCGCCGCCGGTGAGCGTTTGGCGGAGCCGTGCCCGGGCCTCGTTCCCGGTCATGTGACTGCCTCGTCCAGGTAGCCGACCAGCTGGTCCACCATCGCCAACGCAAACTCGGGGTCGTTGATGTTGTGCTCCAGCTCGTGCAGCTCGACGTTCTCGGGAAGATTGTCCCTCAGCGTCGCGAACAGCCCCTTATCCGCCACAGGGTCATGGAAGGGGCCACCCTCGATGTCGATCGCGGACACTCCCTGGAGCGGGACGAACAGTGCCACCGGCCCGCGGGCCGGCGCCAGCTTGCGGGCGATCTCCCGCCCGAGCGCCTCGCACTCCGCCAGCGTGGTTCGCATCAACGTGACCGAAGGGTTGTGCACGTACAGGTTGCGATCCTCGAACTGCGCCGGCACGGTATCCCGGGCGCCGAAGTTCACCATGTCGAGCGCGCCCAGGGAGACCACTTGCGGCAGCCCTTGGCGCCCCGCGACCTCGAGGCGATCGGGACCCGCCGCGAGTACGCCCCCGAACAGCTCGTCGCACAGCTCGGTCGTGGTGATATCGAGCACGGCGGTGATGAAACCGGATTCGATCAGTCCCTCCATCGCCATTCCGCCGGTTCCCGTGGCGTGAAAAACGAGCACCTCGTATCCGCGCTCCTCAAGTGCCTCGCGAGCGGTGGTGACGCATGGCGTGGTGACGCCGAACATCGTGGTCGCGATCAACGGGCGCTGCTCACCCAACTGCACCGGTGGCGCTCCGACCATACCCGCCATCGCCGCGGCGGCGTTGGCGAGTATCCGCGCGGAGATCGAGTTGAGTCCCGCGATGTCGGTCACCGACGCCATCAGCATGACATCGCTCGCGCCGATGTAGTCGCGGGTGTTGCCCGCCGCGACGGTCGACACCATCAGCTTTGGCAGCCCCACCGGCAGCGCCTGCATGGCGGTGGTGGCGATTGCGGTGTTGCCCGAGCCGCCGGCGGCGAGCACGCCATCGCAGCGCCCCTCCTCGAACAGCCGGCGAACAGTCACCGCCGCCGCCGAGGCCATCGCGCTGACAGCGCGTCCCCTGTCTCTTGCCGCCACCAGCTCGTCGAGATCGATCCCGGCCGCCGCTGCCACCGCATGGCGGTCGAGGTCAGGCTCGGTCCGCGGCGCCTCGAGCGTGCCGACGTCGATCAGCAGGGTGCCGACGCCGTGCAGCTGCAAACGCTCGCGCAGGTAGGAGTACTCGGCGCCCTTGGTATCCAGCGTGCCGACCAGCACCACGGTCTTCTCGCTCACGGTCTGACCCTACAGGAGTCTGCCGGCGGCGTGCCGTGTCAGTAGGTTGCGCGACCGCCCGAGAGGTCGAACGTAGCGGCGGTCGAGAAGCTGCACTCATCAGAGGCCAGGAACGAGATCAAAGCGGCGACCTCCTCGGCCGTCCCCATCCGCCCCATCGGGATCCGCTCGACCATGTAGGAGACGTGCTCCTCACTCATGTCGCCGAGCATTCGAGTCTTGATCACCGCCGGGGTCACGCAGTTGACGAGCACGCCGGTCTCGGCGAGATCCTTGCCGATCGACTTCGTCATCGCGATCACGGCCGCCTTCGAAGCCGAGTACGCGGCCGCCATCGGATTGCCCTCCTTGCCGGCGATCGATGCGACGTTGACGATCCGGCCATAGCCTCGGGGAACCATGACCCGCGCCGCCGCGCGGTTCGCGAAGAAGACACCATCGCAGTTGATCGCGAACACCCGCCGCCATTCCTCGTCCGAGACATCGCCGGTGTGCAGTGAGTCACCGGTCACACCGGCCGCGCACACCAACACGTCGAGCCCCCCAAGCTCCGATTCGACGCGCTCGACGGCCCTGTCCACTTCCTGTGAATCAGTCACATCTCCCGTCAGCGCGAGTACCCCATCGACCGCCGCAGCGCGGAGGTCGAGGGTCGCGACGCTCGCACCGGAAGCTGCCAGCCGCTGCGCGATCGCCCCGCCGATGTCTCCGGCCCCGCCCGTGACCAGCGCGATCCGTTGCGAGAAGTCATACGAGGCGGGCATCTGGCGCTCAGTCTAATGCCGCTTCTGCGGTAGGGTCGGTCGCGAGGTAGAGCCCGAGACAGATCGGAGAGAGATGGCAAGACCCGTCACCTTGTTCACCGGCCAGTGGGCCGACCTGCCACTCGAACAGCTTGCCGCAAAGGCTGCGCAGTGGGGATTTGACGGACTGGAGCTGGCCTGCTGGGGCGATCACTTCGAAGTCGACCGTGCGCTCGCAGACCCGAGCTATCTACGTGAGAAGCGCTCGCTGCTCGAGCGCCGCGAGCTCGGCTGCTGGGCGCTAGGCGCACACCTCGTAGGACAGGCGGTGTGCGACCCCATCGACAGCCGCCACCAGGGCGTACTGCCCCCGGAGGTCTGGGGGGACGGGGACCCCGAGGGTGTTCGGCAACGTGCCGCAGCGCGGATGCAGGACACTGCCCGCGCCGCGGCGGCGTTCGGCGTTACGCAGGTGAACGGCTTCACCGGCTCGTCGGTTTGGCACATGCTGTATTCGTTTCCACCCAACGACTTCACCGAGATCGAGCGCGGATATGAGGAGTTCGCCGAGCGCTGGACTCCGATCATCGAAACGTTCTCGCAGGAGGGCGTGCGCTTCGGGCTGGAGGTGCATCCCACCGAGATCGCCTACGACTTCGTTACCACACGGTCCACGGTCGCCGCGATTGGAAATCATGAGAGCTTCGGGATCAACTTCGACCCCAGCCATTTCGCGCATCAGTTCCTCGATTCGGCGGCGTTCGTGGAGGAGTTCGCCGAGCGCATCTATCACGTCCACATCAAGGATTCGCGCAAGCGGCTGGGCGGGCGCAATTCGATCCTCTCGAGCCATCTGAACTTCGGCGACCCGCGGCGCGGGTGGGACTTCGTATCGCCCGGCCACGGCGACGTCGACTTCGAGGAGCTGCTGCGGGCGCTGAATCGCGTCGGCTATCAGGGCCCACTGTCGATCGAATGGGAGGATGCCGGGATGGACCGCGAGTGGGGTGCCCAGGACGCGCTGGCGTTCGTAAGACGAAGCGATTTCCAGGCCTCGACGTTCGTCTTCGACGAAGCCATGCAGCGGAGAGGGCGATGAGCGAGTCAGAGGTCGGGTTTGTCACCCAGGGGGCCGCGAGCAGCGACGCCGAAGTCGCCGAGATCGGCGTCGGCCTGATCGGATATGCGTTCATGGGCAAGGCTCACTCGAACGCTTACCGAACGCTGTCCTATATGATCTGGCCGCCGCCGCTGCGGCCGGTGCTCGTTGCGGTGGCGGGCCGCAATCAGGCTGCCGTGGCTGAGGCCGCCAAGCGCTACGGTTACCGAGAAGCGGTCGCGGACTGGCGCGCGCTCGTGGCCGACGAGCGCGTCTCGCTGGTCGACAACTCCGGGCCCAACAACCTGCATGCCGAGCCTACGATCGCCGCCGTACAAAACGGCAAGCACGTGATCTGCGAGAAGCCGCTCGGACGCACCGCCGAGGAGAGCCACCAGATCTGGCAGCACGCGGCACGTGCGGGCGTCAAGCACATGTGCGCTTTCAATTACCGCTTCGTGCCCGCGGTGCGCTTGGCGCGGGAGATGATCGAGGCGGGCGAGCTGGGCGAGATCTACCACTTCCGAGGGCGGTACCTGCAGGAGTGGATCATCGATCCGCAGTTCGAGCGCGTGTGGAGACTGGAAAAGGACGCCGCCGGCTCCGGGGCACTCGGCGACCTAGGCGCTCACGTGATCGACCTGGGGCGGTTTCTGGTCGGGGAGATCGCGGCGGTGTCGGCCTTGACGCGGACCTTCATCGACGCCCGTCCGGGAGGGCGGGTCGATGTCGACGACGCGTTCGAGGCGGCCGTCGAGTTCGACCAGGGCGCTGTCGGGACGATCGAGGCCTCGCGTTTCTGCCAGGGGCGCAAGAACGCGCTCACGTTCGAGATCAACGGCTCGAAGGGTTCGATCTTGTTCGAGCTGGAGCGGCTGAACGAGCTCCAGGTGTATCTGGCGGGGTCCCGGCCAGGGGCCCGCGCTCAAGGCTTCAGGCAGGTGCTGGTGAGCGAAGCCGACCATCCCTTCTGGCAGTGGTGGTGGCCGCACGGGCACATCATCGGCTGGGAGCACACGTTCGTGCATGAGCTCCACCACTTCCTGCACGCGATCGCGACCGACGGCGAAGTCCGGCCGTACGGGGCGGACTTCGAGGACGGTTACCGGGCCGCCGAGGTGTGCGATGCGATTCTGCGCTCGAGTGAGACCGGCGCCCGCCAAGAGGTCAGCTACCGCCGGCAATGAGAACCGCACCGCCAGCCGAGCGTGCGACGATGGGTCGCCTGCCTTACGCGGCGCTCGGAAGCGGGCGGCCGGTCGCAATGCTCGCCGGGCTGTCCCCGACCACGGGCGTCGATGGCGAATGGATGCTGCGCGCGACGCTGGCCCCTGCGGCAGAGCTGCTGCGGACTCGCCGCCTGGTGCTGTTCAACCGCCGCCCGCAGATGCCCCGGGGAATGACGGTCGCGCAGCTGGCCGCCGAGCAGGCCGACGCAATCCGCGCGGGCCTTGCGCCGCCCGTCGATGTGATCGGCATGTCGACCGGCGGCAGCATCGCGCAGCAGCTCGCGGCCGACCATCCCGACGTTGTCCGCCGGCTGGTGCTCGTCAGCACCGCATGCCGGCTCGGGGCGGCCGGAAGAGTTCTTCAGCGCCGCGTCGCCGCCCGCATTCGCGCGGGCGCGCCGCGCAACGCGCTGGCGCTGCTGGCTGCCGACCTCGTTCCTCCCGGCGGTGGCCAGGCCTTGGCGGCGATGCTCGCTTGGCTACTCGGTCCCGCGTTTGTCAAGCACCCTTACGACCTCGAGGACATGGCGACTACGATCGAGGCCGAAGATTCCTTCGACCTGGCGGCCTGCGGGACTACGATCACGGCGCCGACGCTGATCCTCGCGGGCCGGCAGGACCGCTTCTACCCCCTCGAGCTGTTCGAGGAGACGGCTCGGTTGATTCCCGGCAGCGAGTTGCGGATGTTCGAGCGGCGCGGGCACGTGACCGTCACGAACGACGACGGCTACCGCGCTGCGCTGGCCGGCTTCCTGGCGTAAGTGCAGCCCGCGCTTGCAATCGCCGAGCGCCTCCGTAGCTGTCTTAATATCTGGATCGTTTCGGAGGAGTTGCTGTGGAGATAGCTCTGGCCCTGGCCTCGGCATTGCTGTTCGCGCTCGGCAGCGTGCTGCAGCAAAAGGCCGCGCTGGACGAGCCTCCGGTGGGATCGAGCTCCGGCCTGCTGTTGCGGATGGCGCGGCGGCCGGTGTGGTTAGCGGGAATCGCGTCGGATGCGCTTGGCTTCGTCGCTCAAGCCGCCGCGCTCGGCTCCGGCAGCCTCGCGGTCGTGCAGCCGCTGCTCGTGGCGAGCGTGGCGTTCGCGTTGCCGCTTGGAGTGTGGCTCACCGGTCAGCAGCTTCGGCGCGGCGAGGTGGCGGCCGCGGTGCTGGTGGTCGTCGCCCTCGCGGGTTTCCTCGTGATCGCCGAACCGTCCGGCGGGCGAAGCGAGGCACCGCTGGCCGACTGGCTGATCGCTTCTGGCGCGTGCGCGGCTGTGTGCGTGCCGCTGGTACTACTCGGCCGTCAGGGCCCGCCGCGCCACCGCGCGGCGCTGCTCGGCACCGCCACCGGGATCCTGTTCGCGCTCTCGGCGGCCCTGACCAAGGCGGTCGTCGACGAGCTCCATGCTGGGGTCCTGCACCTGATCGCGAGCTGGGAGCTATACGCGCTGATCGGGGTCGGGTACGCCTCGATGACGCTCAATCAGCTGGCGCTGGATACGGGTGCGCTGGCCGCCGCCCTGGCCACCAGCGCTTCCCTGGACCCGATCACCAGCGTCGTCCTCGGGCTGACCTTGTTCGACGAAGTCCTGCACGCAAGCTTGCTCCAGGCGGTGGGTACGATCGCCGCTTTAGCGCTGGCGCTGGTGGGGATGATGGTTCTCGCCCGCAAGCAGGTGCAGACCACACCGCCGGCTCCCCAGGTCCAGACCGTGCAACCGGCTAGTCCATAGGATCGCCGCGGATGAGCACCAGCGAGGAACAGGGTCTGGAGCGAGCGGGGGCGCCGTCCAAAGACGGAGCGGGCGGCCACGCGGACTTCCAAACGGAGGTTCGTGGCCATCGGCTCGCGAAGCTCGAGGCGCTGCGCCGGCGCGGGGTGGAGCCCTACCCGGTCCGCTTCGACCGCGACGCCACCACCGCCGAGTTGCACCGTGAGTTCGACGGGCTGGCCGCCGGAGCTGACACCGGCAGGGTGGTGCGGCTGGCTGGTCGGGTGCTCGGCGAACGGCGCCACGGAGGGCTGGACTTCGCCGATCTGCGCGACGAGACCGGCGCGGTTCAGCTGATGATCAGCCGCGACGAGGTTGGCGAGCAGATGCTCCATGAGTTCTCGAACCTCGATTTGGGCGACTGGATCGGGGTGCGGGGTACTGTCGTCGCCTCCGAGCATGGAGAGCTGTCGATTCGCGTGGCGGAATTCGAGCTGCTGTCGAAGAGCTTGCGAGCGTTACCGGACATCCATCACGGGCTGGTCGACCCGGAGGCCCGCTACCGCCAGCGCTATCTGGACCTGACGCTGAACGAGTCGGCGCGGCGAACGTTCGCGATTCGCTCGGCGGTGATCGCGGCCACGCGGCGGGTGCTGAGCGAGCGCGGCTTTCGGGAAGTGGAGACGCCGGTCCTGCTTGGCCAGGCCGGAGGGGCGGCGGCCAGGCCGTTCGTCACCCACCACAACGCCCTCGAAATCAACATGACGCTGCGGATCGCGCTCGAGCTCCCGCTCAAGCGGCTGATCGTCGGAGGCATGGACCGGGTGTTCGAAATCGGCCGCGTGTTTCGCAACGAGGGACTCGACACGCGCCACAACCCCGAGTTCACACTGCTCGAGGCCTATCAAGCGTTTGGCGACTACAACGACATGATGGATCTCACCGAGGCGATCGTGGCGGCCGCAGCCGAGGAGGCGATCGGCACCACGGTGGTCACCATCGCCGGCCGCGAGGTGAATCTCAAGCCGCCCTGGCGGAGGGTGACGATGGCCGAGTTGATCCGTGAGAACGTGGGCGTCGAGATGCACCCCACGATGCCCGTCGAGGAGGCGCGCCGGATCGCCGACGAGCTCGGGATCGAGTGGCTGAAAGCGTGGGGTCCGGGCAAGCTGATGAGCGAGGTCTACGACGAGAGCTCCGAGCACAAGCTGATCGAGCCGACGTTCGTGATGGACCACCCGCGCGAGGTCTCGCCGCTGGCCCGCGCCCACCGAGACGACCCCGCGCTGACCGAACGCTTTGAGATGGTCGTCGCCGGACGCGAGCTCGCCAACGCCTACAGCGAGCTGAATGATCCCGTCGACCAGGCGGCGCGCTTCCAGGCCGAGGCGCGGTTGAAGGCCGGTGGCGACGAGGACGCTGAGCCCGTCGACGACGATTACGTGCAGGCGCTCGAATATGGGCTGCCGCCCACCGGCGGTCTCGGGATCGGCCTCGACCGCCTGGTAATGCTGATCGCCGGCGAGGAAGCGATCCGCGATGTGATCCTGTTCCCGACGCTTCGGCCGGAGGGACATGAGGGGGCCGACGGGTCCGCGGCGGTGGTCGGCGAGGCCGCGCCGGCGGCGGAGGACTTCGGCGCGCCGCCTGTCGCCGCCGGCGAGGCGCCCGTCGCCGCCGGCGAGGCGCCCGGGACGGTTGCGCCACCGCAGCCGGCGGCGGGTCCCCCCACCCGGCGCCCGCGCTCGCTGCGGCCGCTTGCCTGGGCCAGCGTGGTCGTGGCGATCTTCTCGGTGCTTCCCACGGCCACCTCCCTGCGCTTTTCGCTGAGCAGCTTCAGCTTCGTCTCCCAATCCGACCGCTCAGCCGGCCTCACCGCCTCGGTGGTGATCGGGTTGGGATTGATCGCGGTCGCGCGCGGCCTCAGCCGCGGCAAGCGACGGGCGTGGGCGATCGCGCTGGCGCTGTTCGCCGCGGCGGCGGTCGTCAACCTGCTGCAGGGACCGGATCCACTTGCGGTGCTGCTGTCGGTCGGAATGCTGCTGGCGCTGATCTGGTTCCGCCGCGACTTCCGCGCCCAGTCGGACCGTGGCTCGCTGCCGCAGGCGATCGCGTTCGTTCCCGTCTACCTGCTCGGGGTGCTGGTGTTCACCGCGATCACCCTGGTCGCGGCGCGACATCACATCTCGCCCGCGCTCACGTTCGGCGGCGTCGCGCGCACGGGTTACGAAGGCCTGATTGGCGTCGCCGGACCCTACTCCTACCACCAGCACTTCTTCCGTGACTTCATCCACGATTCGCTGCTAGTGCTGGGGATCGTCGGGGTTCTGTTCTTCCTTTACCTGATCTTCCGGACCTTCGTCCAGGCCGAACCGCCGAGCGCCGAGCGCCGCCAGCGGGCGGAGCGGATCGTCCGCGCCTGGGGCGATGACACGCTCGATTACTTCGCGCTGCGGCGCGACAAGAACTACTACTTCTCCGACGATGGCCGTTCGCTGATCGCGTATGTATATGTCCGCGGCACCGCGATGGTGGCGGGCGACCCGGTCGGGCCACCCGAGGACACGGCGCGCACGATCGACGAGTTCCTTGCGTTCTGCGCCGGGCGGGGCTGGCGAGTGGCTTTCTTCGCCGTGCGCGAGGAGGATGCCCACCTGTATCGCGCTCGCGGCATGCACGCGATCTACCTGGGCGACGAGGCGATCCTCAGCTGCCGCGACTTCACGCTGGACGGTCCGGGAATGACACCAATCCGGGCCGCGGTGCGGCGGGTAGACCGCGACCACGAATTCGAGCTGATCGCCGAGACGGAGGCCACGCCGGAGCTGATCGCGGAGCTCAACGAGATCAGCGCGCAATGGCGTCACGGCGCGCCCGAGCGTGGCTTCACGATGGAGCTCGGCCAGGACGTCGAGGGCGCGGAGCCAGACTTCGCGATCGCGCTGACCCGCGAACGGAGCGGCCGGGTGGCGGGGTTCCTGCGCTTCGTTCCCGTCTACGGCGACAAGCCCGGCTACTCGCTCGACTTGATGCGGCGGCGACCCGACTGCGCCAACGGCATCACCGAGTACCTGATCGCCCGCTCCGCGCTGGCTCTCGGGGCCCGGGGCTTTCACCGCCTGTCGCTGAACTTCGCGGCCTGGGGCAGGTTGCTGGACAGCGCCGAGGACGCCGGCGTGTCGGGTCGCCTGCAGCGGCTGATGGCGAAGGGGCTGAACCCGTTCTTCCAGGTTCAGTCCTTGCGCGACTTCAACCAGAAGTTTGGACCGGAGTGGGTGCCGCGTTCGGTCGTGATCGACGACGTCTCGGATCTGCCGCGGGTCGCGCTGCTATATGCGAGCGTCGAGGGGTTCCTCGAGGTCCCGTTCATCGGGGCGGTGCTGGAACCTCCGATCCGGCAGCGGATGGAGAGCAAGTAGTCGCGGATCGAGCGTCTGCACCTCGTTATCGCCCCGTTCGGCTAGAGCGACTCGGCGCCGGCGTCAGCGCCGTCACGATCCCACGGGCGCGGGCTCGGGCGGCCCGATCACGCGTTCATCGCGCAGCCGGCCGATCTCGCTCGTGGAGAGACCGAGCAGCTCGCTGAGGACCTCCTCGTTGTGCTCGCCGAGTTGCGGGGCGCGGCGCACCGGCTCGCGCGGGACCGCCGAGAAGTCGAGCGGCGTGCCGGGCATCGGATAAGACCCCACCCCTGGGTGCTCCACCTGCTCCCACATTTCGGTGGTCAATCGAGGGTCCTCGGCGACGAGCTGTCCGAAGGTCTGATACGGCCCCCAGGAAACGCCGGTGCCGGCGAAAGCAATCCGGATCTCGCTGAGGTCGCGGGCTTGGAACCAGCGGCGAAGGATCGCCGCGATCAGGTCTCGATCCTCGAACCGGCCGGACTCGGTATCCAGGTCCACGCCGGTGGCCTCTTTGATCTTCTCCATCTGCTGGTGGGTGTCGGTCACGTCGAGCAGTGACTCCCACTGCCTGTTGGTCAGCGCCACGACCATCACGTGACGCTCATCGCGAGTGACGAAGTCGTGGCCGAACGCGCCATACAGGTAGTTGCCGTCCCGGCGCGGGTAGTCGCGGGCGTGCAGCTCGGCCTCGGCCACGCGTCCGAGGTGGCCCACGACCGCGAACGCGACGTCCGACAGGGCCACCTGCACCAACTGACCCTCGCCATGGCGCTGACGGTGGCGGTCGGCGGCGAGCAGCCCGACTGCCGAAAGCTCGCCCATCGCGATGTCCCACGCGGGCAGCACCGAGTTCAGCGGCTCGGTGAGGTTGCGGGGCCCGGTGGCCCAGGGGAACCCGGTCGCCGGGTTCACGGTGTAGTCGACCTCGCTCGTGCCGTCGCGGTTGCCCTTGAGGTGGACCATGATCAGGTCTTTCCGCCGCTGCTTGAGCGTGTCGTAGGCGAGCCACCCGCGAGCCGGAAAGTTGGTCAGAAACGCCCCCGCCGCAGCGATCAGCTCGCTCACCAGCTCGCGGCCGGCGGGCTCGCGCAGGTTGACGCCGAACGAGCGCTTTCCCTTGTTCATCCCGGCCCAGAACAGCGATTGACCGTCGGCCGCTAGCGGCCAGCGGGTGTGATCGAGGCCGCCGCGGACGTCGTCAAACCGGATTACATCGGCGCCCAGCTGAGCCAGCGTCATCCCGCCGAGCGGCGCGGCCACGAAGGCGGAGCCCTCGACCACGGTGAGCCCCTCGAGGATTCCACTCATGGCATCAGTCCAACCAGTGTCCACTCGAGTACATCGCGAGGCGGCTCGCCTGCGCTGGTCGCGGTGGTCCGCACTTGTAAGTGGACGAGGCCGGAGGCCTCGAGCCCCGTGATCCGCACATGCGAGCGCAAGCGATCACCCTCGAAAGTGGGCCCGAGGTGATCGCAGGATTCCCACGCCAGAATTGTCGCGATATCGGGCAGCGCGCGGGTGACGTGAGCCGCGGCGATCCCGATCACGTGTCCGCCGTAGACCAGACGCTCACCATGGTTGCCGGCTCCGGCGTCGGTGTGTGCATGGGCAAGGTTGAGCGACATCCTGGCGAGTTCGGGCGCGGCGGTGACGGTCTCGGCGGCCTCGATCAGATAATCCTCGTCACGGCGCAAATCCGCAAACAGCGGCCCCAAGCGCGACTCGCGCAGCGGCGCCAGGTCCCAGGCCTCAGGGATCAGTCCCGCGATCTCGACCGGCTCGCCGATCTGGTTCAGGTCATCGCCTGATCCATCGGCCGCGTCGTCACGTGCCGGCAGCAAAGGGGCGCGCCAGAAGTCGAGCACCGGCCTTCCGCGGGCGTCCACGGTGCGGACGCGGAGCGCCACGATGCCGCGTGCCCCCGAGGCCGGCCGCCGCGCGACGACGGTCGTGGTCGTGCGGAGCGTCGTGCCGACCGGGACCGGCCGTGCGCCGAGGCCGCGATAGAAGAGGTTGCCCAGCACCCGGGCGCTGGGGGCGGTCGACTGGCCGATCGCGATGTCGCACACCAGCATCGGATGCGCCAGCAACCCTGGACTGCCGGTCACCGCGTGATAGAGGTCTGCGTCGAGTGACAGGCGTAGGCGGTCGCCGACAATCGCCTGGTGGAGGCTGGCGTGTCCGTCGGTGATCGTGACCGCCGGCGCGCGGAACTCAGATCCCGTCGCGAGATCGTCGAAGTAGGGCGCGCATACGTGATGGCCACGTTCGGGCCGGGGGTCGGGTGCTGGAGCCTCGGGGAGGGCGAGTAGGCGTTTAGCTTGCCGGGCCATTGCCGCGTCGACCATTTCACCGCCGACGGCGATCGCTCCAGTCCCGGCCTTGCCGCCCACACCGATCGCGTGCGTAACCCGCTGCGCCCATTCGCGCTCCTCGCGGTTCGCGCCGAAGATGGCGTTCAGTAGCGAGACTTGCGCGGGATGGATCGCCCACTTGCCATCGAAGCCCAACGCTTGCGTGTGCCGCGCGGCCGCGGCCAGGCCGCGGGAATCGCGCAGCGAAAAATAAGGGCCGTCGATCGCCTGCGCGCCGGCCCGCCGGGCGGCGCTCAGCAAGGTCTCTTGGGCCACGAGCCAGAGCGCGGGATCGGATTCCCGCCCCCGGCGGCCCAGCGCGGCGGCGAGATCGGCGTAGCCGAGGATCAACGACACGACCCCCTCGCCGGCGGCGATCCGCGCCGTGTCGGCGAGGCCCGCGGGCGTTTCGATCAAAGCCTGCAGCGGGGCGATCGCCGCCGCCGGCACGAGGTCGGCGGTTGACTCGACCTTCGGCACCACCAGCGTCAGGCTTGCAAGAGCGAGCTCCGCGCACATGCTCAGGTCATCGGCTTGCTCGCCGCTCTCGAGCGAGTTGATGCGCACCGCTACGGTCCGCTCGGCCCACTCCGCTTCGGCGAGCGTCGATGCCACCTGCTCGCGTGCCGCCGCCTTGTCGTCCGGAGCGACCCCATCCTCGAGATCGAACACCACCTCGTCGGCTCCGGCGGTCAGAGCCTTCGTGTGCATACGAGCCTGGTTGCCCGGCACGACCAGGCAGCTGCGGCGCGCGGTGGATTCCATCTCGGTTCCGGACTCTAGATCAGTGGCCGCTGCGAACTCTTGCGATTTATGTCCGAGGGGTGGACAGAACTCGCAACAGTTCGCGACCCGGGCCGCGAACGACCCCGTGCGCCGAGACAATCGCGGCGCGTCACGGCGGCGCAAGCCTCGGCTAGGCGTATACGATCACCGATCGCAGCGCTGCAGTGATCGGCACGGGCGCAGCGAATTCGAATCTGAAGCGCTAGCGATGACGTTGACAACCACACCGACCGACCGGCTGCACACCGCGCTGGAGGAGGTGGTCGGTTCGCCGAACCTTCGGGCAGACGCCGGGACGCTGGTCACCTTCTCGACCGATGCAACGCCGCTCGAGCGCGGGCAGCCGGACCTCGTCGTGTTCCCGGCGAGGACCGAGGAGGTGGCGGCGGTGCTGCGGCTTGCCGACGAGGCGCGCGTGCCGGTCGTTCCCCGCGGATCGGGGACCAACCTGAGCGGCGGGACCGTGCCCCACCAGGGTGGGATCGTGCTGGTCCTGACGCGAATGAACCGCCTGCTCGAGCTGAGCCAGGGCGACCTGCTGGCGGTCTGCCAGCCTGGCGTGCGGACGATCGAGCTGGCCCAGGCGGCCGCCGCCGAGGGACTGCTGTTCCCGCCCGATCCCGGCAGCCATACCACCTCCACCCTCGGAGGCAACGTCGCCGAGTGCTCTGGCGGCCTGCGGGCACTCAAGTACGGCGTCACCCGCGACTACGTGCTCGGGGTGGAGGCGGCGCTTCCCACCGGCGAGGTGATCCGCAGCGGCGGCCGGCTGGTCAAGGACGTCGCCGGCTATGACCTGCGTCGGTTGCTGTGCGGAAGCGAGGGGACGCTCGCGGTGATCACCGAGCTGACGCTCCGCTTGATGCCCGCACCGGAGGGCTCGGGCACCGGAATTGCGTACTTCCCGGACCTCGCCGAGGCGGCCCGCGCCGTATCGCGGACACTGGCATCGGGCGTGCTCCCGGTGACGCTCGAATTCCTCGACCAGGTCTGCATCGGCGCCGTCGAGGACTATGCGCACATCGGACTGGACACCCAAGCCGGAGCGCTCCTGATCTTCGGCCAGGACGGCGACCGCGACGCCGTGCAGCGCGACCTCAAGCGGATCGCTGACGCGTGCGAGGCGGAAGGCGCCCGGGAGGTTCACATCGCGCGCTCGGCTGAGGAAGCCGCCGAACTGCTCCAGGCGCGCCGCGCCGTGCTTCCCTCGCTGTCGCGACTGGAGCCGCTGACGATTCTCGAGGATGCCACCGTGCCGCGCTCGCGAATCGCCGAGATGGTTGAACATATCCAGGAGGTCGCGCAGCGCCACGGCCTGATGATCGGCACATTCGGTCATGCCGGGGACGGCAACCTGCACCCGACCGTGGTCCTCGATCCGGCCGACGAGAGCGCGCTGCAGAGCGCGCACGCCGCGTTCGAGGAGATCTTCACGAAGGCGATCGAGCTGAACGGCTCGATAACCGGAGAGCACGGAGTGGGAATCGTGAAGCTGCCCTACCTCGAATCCCAGCTTGGTTCCGAGCACGTTGCGCTGCTGAGGCGGATCAAGGCGGCGTTCGACCCGCACGGCATCCTCAATCCAGGCAAGCTCGGATCGTGAGCGCGATCTTCACCCCGGAGCTGCTCGATCGTTGCATTTCCTGCGGCTTCTGCCTTCCTGCCTGCCCGACATATGCCCTCCAAGGCGTCGAGGCATCTTCGCCGCGGGGCCGGATCAACTTGATGCGCGCGATCGAGACGGGCTTGCTCCCCGAGGACGATCCGACGGTCCTCGAGGAGTCGTCATTCTGCCTCGGGTGCCGCGCCTGCGAGCCTGTGTGTCCGGCCGGCGTTCAGTATGGAGCTCTGCTCGAGGAATGGCGTGATCGCCTGTGGAAAGGGAGCCGACGGTCCTGGCGGCTGCGGCCGCTGTTGTGGGCTGTCAATGGCACCGCCCGGGTGCGTGCGCTTGGCCTGCTTCGCCGCCATGCGCGCAGCAGGCGGGGCGATAGCAAAGAGGCGTATCTGATGCTGGGTTGCTTCGAGCGCGCGTTATATCCGCGCGTCAGCCGCAGCGCGCGAGCGTTGGCGCCCGAGCTGAGAGCGCCCTCGGGCCAGGGCTGCTGCGGCGCCCTGCATGCTCACAACGGCGAGCGTGCGCGGGGCCAGGAGCTCGGCAGAAAGCTCGGGGAGGCGCTTCCGGGAACGATCGTCACCACCGCCGGCGGATGCGCGGCCCATCTGGCCAGCGTGCTCGGGCCGGAACGGGTCCAGGATCTCTCACAATGGCTCGCGCATGGCAACGGCGAGGCGGGCGTCGGGACGGCCTCAACCGATGCGGCAGCGGCGGCCGACCAGGCGCGGCCTCGAATCGGATTACAGGATTCGTGTCACCTGCGCAATGGGATGGGAGTGTGGCGCGAGCCACGCGAGCTGTTGGCGCGAGTGGGCGAGTACATCGAGCTCCCCAGCGCGGCAGCGTGCTGTGGCGCCGCCGGGACCTATGCGATTCTGCGACCAGAAGATAGTGCTCGCGTGCTTGACCGCCACCTCGATGAAATCGCGGACGCCGATCTCGATGTGGTCGCGGTCGTGAACCCCGGTTGTTACCGGCAGCTGGAGCAGGGTATTCGGCGACGAGGACTCAAGACCCGAGTGAAGCACCTCGCCGAGTTGCTGGCTGAGCACCGGTAGCCCGCGTCGGTATCGGCGAGTACAGGGAGGCGCAGTGTTCGGTGACCTAGACCAACGGCTGAAAGCCTGGATCGACTCTCAAATCGGGGATGCGACCTCCTCCTCGCGAGACGGGCGCTCCGGACGGATGGTCCGCGAGGTCAACGATCCCCGCTTCCTGCACGAACAGTTGGCGCATATCAAGGATTCCGTGGGAAGCGACCAGCTGCTCTCGGACGCGAGATACGGCGAGGCCTTCGCCGAGCTCGATCGCGCGGGCCAGACGCAGCCACAAGCTGACGTGTTCATCCCGCGCACGGCCACCAACAGCATCTTGCAGTCGGTGCTGACTACGTGCATCGAGGAACGAGCGGACAGCCTGGTCAAGGACGCGCCGGAGGGACTGGAGAGACTCTCGCAAGCGGTGCTGCAGACAACCGGTCTGTTCAGAGAGTTTGGTCCCTGCGATCCGCAGTGGATGGAAACCAAGATCGCCGAGGGAATCGCGATGATCGAGCACAAGCCGCCGTTTCCTGCCGATCCCGCTCCGCCCGTTCGGCTCGCGGACGATGCGCGGGTGGTGGTGGTCGGCGACTGGGGCACCGGACTTCCCGGAGCGGTTGCGGTCGCGGAGCACATGCGCGCAGAGCTCGAGCAGGAGCGCGGGCGCGAACAGCACGTCGTCCATCTCGGCGATGTCTATTACTCCGGCTGGCGAGAGGAGTATCAGAGTCGCTTCCTTCGTTACTGGCCGGTTGATCCCGGGGACCGCGAAGTTCTGTCGTGGTCGCTGAACGGCAACCACGACATGTACTCCGGCGGCCACGGCTACTTCGGCTTCCTGCTGCGCGACCCCCGCTTTCGTGGCCACTGGCTCGCGCAACCCAACGAGAGCCAGTCCTCGAGCCGCTTCAGCCTGGAAAACGACCACTGGCAACTGCTCGGCCTCGACAGCTCATACGAGGACCATGACCTGGCGGGGACGCAATTCCAGTGGCTCGCGGGCAAGCTCGATGGATCACGGCGCCGAACGATGGTCCTCACTCATCACCAGCCGTTCAGCGCCTACGAGCAGGTCTCGCAAGCGATGACCGACAAGGTCAAGCAAGCTCTCGGTGCGGGCAAGCTCGACGCGTGGATCTGGGGCCACGAGCATCGTTGCGTCGTGTACGAGCGAAATCCCGCTCCCTACCTGAGCTTCGGCTCCTGTATCGGGCACGGCGGCGTTCCGCGTCTGCTTCCGGATCCATCTCCTACCGAGCCACACGTCGAATGGGCATTACTGCTGGCGGACCAGGTAGGAGGGGATCAATGGGGCCGGTTCGGCTTCGCGGTCCTCGATTTCAGCGGCCCGGAGGTGCTGATTCGGTACATCGACGAAACCGGCACCACCAACCACCAAGAGCGGCTGTAACCGATGCTGGCGGAGGCTCAAGCCGAGCATCCGGCGTCGAGGGGTGCGAACGCGGCTCCGGCACGTCGCGGAGTTACCGGCTGAGTACGACTAGCGGAAGGTGTAGGTCGAAAACTCCGCGATCTCCCCGTGCATCGCCTCCGGCTTGATCGAGACTCCGCCGGTGAACGGCAGGTTCAACGTCAGGATGGTCAGGCCAGACAGGGCGATGATTGCCGCGAGCGCCGAGACCATGATGGCCTGAGCCCGGAAGCTCTCGAGTCCAAAGAAGTACGTGAAACCGACCGTGATCGCCCCGCCCGCGATCAGCACGAGCCAGAGTGGGGCTGGTATTTCGCTCTCGCTGTCGCGAACCCGCACACGTCGGTCTTGGCTTGCGGTCGCGACCTCGTTGACGGCCAGTGAGACGAAGTCGGCAGATGTGGCGTTAGCCGGTCGCAGGGTCGTGACGGCAGCCCAGACGGCGTTGAGAGACGGGTTGGTGCGCGGATCTTCCTCGAGATGCCGGGCCATATACGGCCATTCGACATCAGCGATGTTGACCGCATATCGCCGCACTGCGACTCGCAGAGCCTGACCCTCAGCTCCCAGCGCAACCGCGTCTCGATAGAGGCTGCCGACCGAGGATGCTTCGTCGCTGACGGCGCTCTCAGCCGCATCGAATTGCTGCCAGACGATGATCACGACAAACGCCAGCAACACCGCATAGATCACGCCGACGACCGCGATCAGGAAGCCCGCGACCTCGTGTTGAGCCTCGAACTTCTCAAGCTCGATCTTCTTGCGGACAATCACCAGCCCGAGTAGTGAGACGCCCACTGAAATCAGCACCAGGCCGGTCCCGAGCCACACAGTCGGGACGTTCACAAGCAGGTATCTCGCCACTACCCTGCCTGCCCTAGCGGAGAGACGCTGGTCAAGAGGCGAGCATATAACCTCTCGGCGAGCGCGGCGCGCCGGTTACCGGACTCAGCCGCCTTGGCGGAACGCGGCTGCCGCGACGGTCAGCAGCCTACGCCCGCGCGAGTCTGACCCGGGGCCATGCAGCTGATCTGCACGCGAGGGCCGCGCCGAGCGCGGATCGTGAAGGTGTAGTACTTGGCGATCCAGTTCGGGCGACTGATCTCGACGGCGATCTGCGTCCCGACGCGCAGATGCCGATTCTTGTATGGGGCCGCGAGGCTCACGTTCTTGGTAGTCGCGCACTTGTGGTTACCGGTCTTCGGACAGCGCGCGAGTTTTGCCACGATCGTCGTGCGCTTGCGGTACGGACAACCACCGCCGCGGCATTGCGCTACGACGGTCGCGCTGGTCGATGCTCCGTTGACGGTGAGTGCGAGCACCTTTGTGTAGGTCGGGGTGTAATAGAAGGTCCACTGCATCGGCGAGGTGACGGTCCCCAGCGCCGGGGACGGCGTGACCCTGACCGTCTGCGCCGCCGAGGTCGAGCCGGTGAAGTTCGTGTCGCCGCTGTAACGGGCCGTGATGCGGTGTGTGCCGACCGCCTTATAGCTGACGGTGCAGGTCGCGTTCCCGTTGACCACCGCTTGGCTGAGGCACGACGCCACCGGTGCGCCGTTGTCGAGGAACTCGACTGAGCCGGATGGCCTGACCGGGCCGGGACGAACCGCAGGAGGGGCGACGGTTGCGGTATAGGTCGTCTTACGCCCAACTACGTCGGTGGGCGAGACCGAGAGCGATACGGTGCTCGCGTCGGGTGTGACGATCAGGCTCGTCGTGCCCGTCGACCCGGGGGCGCTCGACCCAGGACCCGGAACGAACACCGCGCTGATGTTCTCCGGGGAGCTGACCGCCGCGAATGACGTCTGACACGCCACCGCAGGGCTCGTCGGCGAGACCGGCTCGGACACGCACCCGGCGATCGGCACGCCGCCGTTCTCGAACGTGATCGCTCCCAAGGGCGGTCCCGAGACCGAGCTGGCCACTGCGACCAGCGTTACCGGTTGGTTGGTGACGAGGACCGAGGGGTAGGCGGTCAGCGAGGTGCTGCTGGGGCCCGCCGCCTCGGTGAGTATCGCGTGGCCGGAGGCCCCCGTCGATGCGGTCGCGGTGATCGTGGCTTGACCGACTCGGGTCGAGCTCCTGATCGAGACGCTGTAGGTGCCATTGTGGTTGTCAGACACCTGTCCCACCAGCTCGCCGGGATCGCTGGAGGAGAAGCCGACCGCTTGGCCGCTCAACAGATGCCCTTGGGCATCCTTGACCGTCGCTGTCGCCGTGGTGTTCGAGGTGCCGTTCGCGACAATCGTGTTCGGGTTCAAGGCCACTGTGACGCTCGCAGCAGGACCGCCCGTCTCAGTCAATGTCGCCGAGCCGGACACAGCGGGCGTGCCGGTGCTGTCGGTGGCGGTGATCGTGGCGGTGCCGACCGTCGTCGAGCTCGTGATCGTGGCGGTGTACTTGCCCTTGCCGGCGTTCGTGGTGGCGCTGACCTTGTCACCCGGATCGCTCGAGGTGAAGACGACCTTCGTCTCCTTCGCGAGCAGTGCTCCCTTCGGGCCGGTGATCGTCGCGGTTGCCGTCGCGATGGAGGCGCCATTGGCGAGGACCGTGGCCGGTGAGAGCTCGACCTTGACCGACGCCGCCGCGGCGGCCTGCGCCGTGCCGGTGAGCGCCCAGCCACTCAGGAGCGCCGACAGCACGATCAGCCAGGCCCGGAGCCAGAGGGGACCGCGAGCGGGCTGTACCCGCCCGGCAAGCGCTTGCGCACGATGGCTGATGTGGACCACCACGCCCCCCTTAGAGCGACTCTGACGACCGTCACATCGTAGCTTGCTCAGCGTATGATTTCTCCGGGAGCCGGCGTGCAAACTGAAGAGGAGTTTCATTTGGGGGCTGATTTGGCAGTCTGCGAAGAGTTGATCATCTCGATGCGTCGGGTCAGTCCTGCCGCGGTGCGACTCGTGCTCGCGGATGGAGGCTTGCGTGGCGCTAGCTGACAAAGCCAAACAACACGGCGATCGCGCTGAAGTAGCGCCGAGCAGGGCTGAGAGCCTCGGCGGGGCGACGACCACCTACAGCCCCGAAGATGAGCTCCACGATCCCGCCGCGGCGTTCGATCTCGGCGTGAGGCTGGAGGAACAGGGCCAGCGTGAAGCGGCCGAGGCGGCCTACCGCCGGGCCGATGAACGCGGCCACGCCGCCGCAGCCTGCAACCTCGGGGTCATGTTCGAGGAGCAGAATCAGCCGGTTTCCGCTGAGGCGGCCTACCGCCGTGCCGACATGCGCGGAGATGCGAACGGCACCTTCAACCTTGCCGCGCTGTTGGAGCGCCGGGGAGACCTGGCGGCTGCCGAGACGGCCTACCGCCGGGCGGACGGCAGGGGCCTGGGAGTTGCCGCGTCCAACCTCGGCGTGCTGCTGTGGGAGCGGGGCGACCTGGAAGGCGCAGAGGCCGCGTTCCGGCGCGCCGACCGCTCCGGCTACACCTATGGAAGCCTGAACCTCGCGGCGCTGCTCGAAGAGAAGCGTGAAGCCTCCGCGACGCCGGCAACCGGCGCGATCGCCGAGCGCCGCGAGCCGCTCCATGTTGATCGCGAGGAGGAGGACCGCGGCGGAGCCGTGGGCGAGCCGGCGGGCGAGGAGCTCGAGGGTGATGACGGTGCCTCGGGATCGGAGCGCGCTGGCGCGGGACTTGTGCGCGGGGACGGAGCCGCCGGCGCTGCGCTCGGAGGCGGAACCGCTGCCCGCGCAGCCGCCGATTCGCGCCGCCCGGCACGGAGGCGCAAGAGGTTGCTTCTGGCCGCGGCGGCCGCGATCATCGCGGCCGGGCTCGCGTTCGCGGCGGTCGAAGCGACCTCGAGCTCCTCTCCGGCGCGGCACGCCTCGTCCGCTGCGAATACGGCTCCTCGAACCGGTGCCGCCGGGACGGCGACTGCGGCCGTGACCACGAGCACCCCACAGCATCACAAGACGGTCACGCGGGCGCGGCGCTCGCACAAGGCTCGGGCCACCGCGGGCGCCAGCGCTCGAGCGAAGCACAAGTCATCCGGTTCGACGACTACATCGACGCCGTCGGCGCAAACCGCGACCTCGCCGCCGAGGCCGGCTCCCTCGGCCGGCGCGAATTCCGCCACCAACCAGGCAGGCTCGGGCAGCCCTGGCGCCGCAGGCGGCGGCTCGGCTAGCGGCGGCGGTGGTGGCGGCGGCGGCGCAGGCGGCGGGGGGGCGAGCGCGCCGGTTCAGGCTCCCGTCAGCAGCGGCGGTGGTGGCGGCGGCTACAGCAGCCCAGCGCCCGCGTACACCAGCCCGGCGGGCGGTTCGGGTGGCTCCGGCGGGACGGGTAACACGAGCGGCGGTTCTGGCGGCGGCGGCTCGAGCGGAGGTGGGTCGGGAGTCAGCGGCGGCGGCGGCTCGGGAGTCACCAGCGGAGGCGGTTCCGGGACCAGCAGCGGCGGCGGCTCCGGGTCGGGCGGCGGCACCGGAACATCGTCCGGCGGCGGCTAACGCGCCAAGCACGGCACTTGGCGGCGGCGCTCGGCGTCGGCGTGGTCGCGTTGGCAGTCGTCATCTTGCTGAGTACGAGGAGACCTGTGAGGGCGCAAATCATGGCCGTGCCGGCGTACTTTCACCCAAGCAAATGGGCCCGGCTGAAGCGGGCGGGCTCGCCGCTCGGGCTTGCGGTAATGAACCCGAACAATGGGCCCGGAGCAGCGGTTGACCCTCAATATCAAAGCGCTGTACGTAGCGCGCAGGCGGCGGGGATCACCGTCGTCGGCTACGTCTACACCAGCTACGCCGCTCGCGGCTTGTCCGCGGTCGAGGCCGATGTCAACGCCTATTACCGCTGGTACGGAGTCGACGGGATCTTCTTCGACGAAGCGAGCACAAATTGCGCAGACGCCGCCTATTACGCGAAGCTCAACTCGTTCGTCAAGGCCAAGGGCGGCGCAGCGCGCACGATCCTCAATCCGGGGACGCAAACAAATGAGTGCTTCGTCGCGGATGCGGACATCCTGCTGACGTTCGAAGGCTCGGACGCGGATTACGTAAGCTCCTACTCAGCCCCGAGATGGGTGGCCCGATACCCGCCGGAGCATTTCTGGCACATCATCTACGGCGCCTCGACCCCGGGGGCGATGACGCGCGCCGTGCATCTCAGCAAGCGCCGTGGGGCGGGCTTCGTGTACGTGACTCCGAGCACGCTTCCGAATCCATATGACACGCTGCCCAGCGATCCTTACTGGTCTGAAGAGCTCGACACGATCAAGTGACGGCCCAGCACGCGCTTTGGCGATTGGGTGAGAGGCGGGGGGGAGCCGGTTGGCGGTTGGGTGGGAGGTGACCAGCTACTTCCGGAGCCGGCGCGGTCAGTGCGCCGGAGAGTCGGAACCGTCGTAGACCTCGGCGGCGGCCAGATGAAAGCCGGCCGGTTGGTGGACGCTCGCAAAAGTCGCCGCGATCTGGCGCATCTCGCCCGTCCAGCGCCAGCCCTTCTCTAGTGCGTCCCGTTCAGCGGCCGCCAGGCGCCGAGAAAGCTGGGGTTGCGACAGCGCCCATTCCTCGCGCAGCGAGTCCTGGACTCCTAGTGCCGCGGCCGTGCGCGCGATTGCCAACAGCAGCGCCGCCGACCCTTTGGTCCAAGCGCCATACGTCATCTTCACCGCCGAGGCGGCCATCGGCATCCCGTCAGTGAGGACCGGAGCGTCGACTCGAGTCCCGGCAAACGCTGCTGCCACTTCCCCGGCGCGCTCTCCCCAGAGATACAGGCGGGTCGTCCCGACCTGCTTCGGCGGCGGGCCGATGATGCCTCCGTCTACGTAACTGCCGCCAACCGTTGCGGCGACCTTGGCTGCGGTCTCGGGAGCGATCGCGTTGGCATCGACGAAGATTCCCTTGAAGTCGGTGGCGAGCGCTGCGACCTCGAGGGCCGAGTCGGGCGGGCAGATCGAGAGCACGATCTCGCTGTCGGCAAGCAGCGCGCTTACCTCACGCACGTCTTCGAGCCGGGCCTCGCGTGCCCGCTGCGCGGTTGCCTCCGACCGCCCACTGGACGCCCACAGGACCGTTTGACCTCGTTCGACGAGCGCCGCGCCTACGGCCGAGCCCATCGCCCCTGGGTGCAGCAAGCCGATCACGGTCACTCGCTCGATGCTAACGGGCCAACGCAGAGATGATCGGAAGTTCGCATCGCGTCCGGAGTGTCGATCGGGTCGCGCCGGCGATCGCAAACCGCTAGCGTGGTTGCTGATCATGGCGGGCTACGACGACGACGATGATTGGGTAGGCGAGCCGCCCGAGGGCCGCTACTCCCGCGACCGCGCAAAGCCGGAATTCTGGAGAAACCGCTGGCCGCTCGCGGGCGCCGGGCTGATCGTGGTGGTGGCCCTGCTAGTGATCATTTTGATCACGAAATGACCTCGCTCGCCTGCGGGCGCTCCGGGTGACGCCTACAACACCAACCGCAGCGGCTGCTCGAGCAGCTCCCGGATCTCGGAGAGGAAGCGCGCCGCGTCGGCGCCGTAGAGGATGCGGTGATCGCAGCTCAGCGTGAGCGTCATCAGCTGACGATCGACGATCTCCCCATCGACGCGCCTCAGCACTGGCCGGGCCGCGCCAACGCCCAGGATCGCCGCTTGCGGGGGGTTGATCACCGGCGTGATCGCGGTCATTGCGTACATGCCGAGGTTCGAAACCGTGAAGGTCGCGCCTGAGAGCTCCGCTGGGGAGATGCTGCCCTCGCGGACCTTTGCCGCGAGTCGTCGTGACTGCGCCGCGATCGCTCCGAGCGACTTCTGGTCGGCGTCGAAAATCGTCGGGACCACCAGCGACTGCTCGGCGGCGACCGCGACTCCGACGTTCACGCGCGAGTAGAGCTCGAAGCGCCCGTCGCGATATGAGCCGTTGGCCCGAGGGTGCCGGCGGAGCGCAAGTGCGGCGGCCTTGATGAGCAGATCGTTCAGCGACGGAACGGTCTCGCTGGCGTTCCCCAGCTGCGCTCGGAACGAGATCAGCTCGTCGATCTCGACCTCGGTCTCGACCTGGAATTCGGGGATGGTGGCTTTCGCGTCGGCCATCCTGCGCGCGATCGTGCTCTGCACGCGGGTGATGGCAACGCTCTCCACCGTGCCCTTGGCGCCCTCGGCCTCGGCGCGCTCCACGCTATCCGGGGCCCTGCGCCCCGCGGCGGCCGGCTCCGCGGTGGTTGCCCCTTCCGGGGCGGACGGCCCGGCCGGCGAGAGCCCGGCCTTCGTCAGCACATCGCCGCGAGTCACCCTTCCCAGCGGACCAGTTCCGGCGATCTCCTCGAGCGACACGCCGTGGGCTCGGGCCACCCGCCGCGCCAGCGGCGTCGCCTTGACTTGCCGGTCATCCCCGGCGACGACGCCGCGCCCGTTGCTCGTCGCGGGCGCCACCGTGGGAAGGTCAGACTCGGAGTCGCTCTGACCCTCCGCCGCCGGGGCATCGACGGACGCCGCCACGGGGACATCAGCCGAGCCATCGCCCTCCTGGGAGCGAACCGGCATCTTCTCGGCAAGCCTGCCGATCGGCTCGCCCACCGCCAGCGTGGTGCCCGCGCTCGCGATCACGCTGAGGATCCCGGATGCCTCGGCCGGATGTGTAACGGTCGCCTTATCGGTCTCGATCTCGAGCAGGTCTTCGCCCGTCTCGACGCTGTCCCCGTCCTGCTTGAGCCAGGTGAGGATCGTGCCTTCCTCCATGGCGTCGGTGAGCTTGGGCATCGTTATCACTGTCATCGCGGCCCGGCCTCCAAGAGATCGACTGCGGCATCGACGATCGTCTCCGTGTCGATGCCGAAGTGTCGGTATAGATCTTCGACGTCTCCCGACTGGCCGAAGTCGGTTACTCCCAAACAGGCGATTGGGTCGCGCCGGATCGCCGACAGGAAGCTGAGCGTGTGTGGATGTCCGTCGAGGACGCTGACGATCGGCGCCGCCCGCTCGGCTCCAAACAGCTGATCGAGGATCGCGTCGTCGCCGCCGCTCAGCCCCTGACGCGCCTGCAGCGCCCTGAAGATCAGGTCGGGCGAGGTCAGGCAGACGACATCGCAGGCGATCCCGGCGCCAGCGAGCGCGCGCTCGGCGGCGATCGCCTCTGGGACGATCGCGCCGACGGCTACAAGGGTCAGCGCCGGCCGCGAAGGTGCGGTGCGCAGCAAGTAACCCCCTGCCAGGGCGTGGCGCCGGCGCTTCTCTTGCTCGTGAGGATCGTCGCTCAAAGCGCTCAGCGCCTGATCGATTGGCCGCGTGGTGAGCCGGAAGTACGACGAGGTGCCATCGGGTCTACCGAGTAGCGACAGCGCGTGCAGCATCGTCCATTCGAGGTCTTGACTGAAAGCCGGCTCCCAGGCGATGCAGTGCGGCTGCTCGAGACCCACCGAGGGAGTGATGATCGACTGATGGGCCCCGCCCTCGGGCGCCAGCGTGACCCCCGATGGGGTGCCTACCAGGATCGACTGGCCGCCGGCGTAGATCCCGAACGACCACGGCTCGAGCGCGCGGTTGACGAACGGGTCATACAAAGTGCCGATCGGCAGCAGCGCTTGACCGTCGCGAGACCAGGTGGCGCCGAGCTCGCTGAGCAGCCCCACGAGGTTGCCCTCGGCGATGCCGAGTTCGATGTGCCGCCCGTGGCTGCTCTCCCGCCAGCGGACCAGCGTGTCGCTGTCATCCGCGAACCAGTCGATCCGCTCGCCGAGGTGCCATACGCCCGCGTGGTTGATCCAGCCGCCAAGGTTGGTGGACGAGGCCACGTCGGGGCTGACGGTCACGATCCGCGCCGCGACGTCCGGCGCTTCGTGGGAGAGATCGACGAACAGGCGGCCGAAGGCCTGCTGGGTCGACACGCGGCCCGCGTGCGTGCGCGCGAGCCTGGGGGGAACCGGCGGTGCGGGCGTCAGCTCGACGGGTTCTCGCCTGAGGCGTTCGGCCGCCCGTTGACAGAGCTCTGCCTCCTGCGAGTCCTCCCCGAACCTCGCCCAGGGATCGTCGGGATCGGCGCCGGTCGCCGCTCCCAACTCGCGCCACTGCTGGTCTGAGAGCAGCGCTGAGTGATTGCCGGGGTGGCCTTGTGTGGCAAGCCTCCACGCCTTGATCGTGAACGCGAAGATCACCGACGGGCGATCCGTGACCGCGTCGGCCTCGGCAAGCGCCTGCTGCAAATCCAGCAGGTCGTGGCCTCCCAGGTCGCGAATTGCCAGCAGCAGCTCCTCGTCGGTGATGTCGTTGACCAGCGGTCGCAGCGCGGCGCTGTCGCGGCCGCTGCCGGGAAGCCTGGCTCTGAGCTCGGAGGTGGTGGAGCGAAGCAGGCGTTGATACTCCTCGTTCGGCATCTCGTCGATCCGCCTGCGCAGAGCGTCACCGCCGTCCCGCTCGAACAGCTCGCGCAGCCAGCGTCCGTACTTGACGGTAATCGTGTGCCAGCCGGCCGCTTTGAACATCTCCGCGATTCGGCCGGCGGCGATGTCGGGAACGATCCGGTCGAGCGACTGCCGGTTGAGGTCGACGATCCACAGGACCTCACCGAGGCGATGGACGACCGGATCGACCACCGTCTCCCAGATCGCGCCCTCGTCGAGCTCGGCGTCGCCGACCAGGGCGACCTGCCGCCCGCCCCGGGGCACCTCGAAATGGCCCGCGACGTACCGGTGCGCGACCGCGCTCCAGATCGGAGCCGTCGCTCCGATGCCGACGGAGCCGGTTGAGAAGTCGGCCGGAATCGGGTCCTTGAGCCGGCTCGGATAACTCTGCAGGCCCTTGAACTCGCGCAAGGTAGTCAGGTACCTGCGATCGAGCTGGCCGAGCAGATACTCGATCGCATGGAGCACCGGCGAGGCGTGAGGCTTGACCGACACCCGGTCGGGCCCGCGCAGGTAATCGAACCACAGGGCGGTCATAATCGAGACCATCGACGCCGACGACGCTTGGTGACCGCCCACCTTCACTCCTGACGGCGTCGCCCTCACCCTGTTGGCGTGGTGAACGATCGACATCGCCAGCCAGAGCACCCGATCTTGGACGGCCTCGAGCGCCGTCAACGTCGCTTGTTGCTGATGATGTTGCTCGGTGGCCATCCGGGTTTGCGCGTCGGGCGGAGACAATCTAAGACTCTTCTACGCGCGGCGCCGCAGCAGTGACGAAAGTTTGCGTCGAAGGGGAGAGCTACGTTACGATTTCTTCGTGTTTCGCAAGGAGCTCGACGCCCTCGACGACCGCATTCTCGAGCTGTTAGTCGAGGATGGGCGCCGGTCCGCGAGCGAGATCGGACGTCGGGTACATCTCTCGCCAGCAGCCGCGAAGCGGCGGATCGCTCGTCTGGAAGAGCTCGGCTACATCCGTGGCTACACCGCGATTCTCGATCACGCGATGCTGGGAGGCCAGCTCGAGGCCTTCTCCGAGTTGCGGTTTGCGCCCGGCACTCAGGTCGATGAGATCGACTCGGCGGTGGCTGACCTCCCGGAGCTCGTGGAGTCGTTCACGCTGGCGGGAGATCCGGACGCGCTGGTGAGGCTGCGGGTATCGGACGTCGATCACCTCAAGCGCGTCCTCGATCGGGTCCGCCGTGGGGAGCGCGGGAGCGCGAAGATCATCGGCACGAAGACGCTGATCGTGCTGGGCTCGAGGACGGGCAGCGCGGGAACTCGGGGCTGACCCCCCCGGGCCGCGATTCAAGCGGCCGCATCGTCGTATCGGTGACTCGCGCGACCCCCGCGTATCAGCGGCGCCGAATTGTCATCCCGAAGTGGAGCTTTCGATGGTGGTGAGCGGCTCGGCGACGGTCTGCGGGGGTTGTGCCACTGAAGTCGTCAGGCAGGGGGGTGCATTTCTGATCTCGAGCGAGGAGTTGCACATTGTCGAGAACCGCTCGAGTGACACTCCGCTCGTCGTCTTCAGCGCGTACTGGACGCCACGCGAGCGGACGCACGGTGCGCCCGAGGAGGCAGCGGCTCATGTCTGAGCACGGCATGACCGTGATCACGATTCCCCCCGCCGACCGCCAACGGACCGCTTCACATCGGCCACCTGAGCGGACCGTTTCTGGCGTCCGACATCGCGGCGCGCGCCGCCAGGGCGTGGGGGGAGAAGGTCTTGACGATCGCCGGCGTCGACGTGGCTCAGAACTTCATCCCGACGGTGGCGGAGGCCCGGGGGCTCGAGCCGCAGCGGCTGATCGAGCGCAATCGCGCCGAAATCCTTGAGGCGTTCGAACGCGGCCGGATCCACTATGACCCGTTCGTCGACCCGCAACAGCCCGGCTACGCGCGCGCGACCGCGGCGATCGTTGCCGAACTGGTCGAGTGCCGATGACGAAGATGAGGTTGTACGCCTGCGCGGATTGCGCTCGCACGCTCCATCACTCCTACGTGACCGGTATCGCGAGGCGGCTGATCGCGGGATCGGGATCGAATCCGCGCACGACACCAGCTGAGGCGGCCGTGGCGTCCGCGAGCGGAGCGGCCTGCTCACCGAGCGCCAGATCTACGCGCTCGAGACCAGGAGTACTCGAGAGTCGCCAGGCGAGCAGGGTTCCCGCCAGACCGCCACCGATGATGCAGACCCGTAATCCGGACATCGATAGAGAGAGCGGGACCAGGCTGATCTGATACCTCGGGTTCGTCGCTGGCGGGCAAACTTGACTTCGGAGTTCAGATGTGAATAGCTAGGGCCCGCGCGAGCGGCCCTCGTCCGGGAGCCGCTCGGCTGGACTGAACATCGCCCAGGGGAACTGAATAGCCCGCCAGAGCGAACAGGCAGACACACCGGAGCGTCCGTCTGACTCGGTCGCACACGCGTGACTGAGCGAGCCGGAGGATCCCGATCAAGAGATGGGAGTTCACTGGCATGTTGCCAACCTATGTCGCGCTAGTGCCGTTCGACGATCAGAGTCACGTTGAAGGCGATGAGCTGTTGCACGTCGCCGCGGCGCTGCAGACACAGATCGTTCGCGATCTCGGTCCGGTCTGGGGCGTCTCGGCGGTAGTGTCACCATTCCTGAGCCTGGAGCAGGTCCCGGCCGGCTATTTTCCGGTCACGATCGTTGGCGACCAGCTGCCCGATCAAGCCCGCGGGTTTCATCTGGCCCCCGGGGGATTGCCGGTCGCCTTAATCAAGTATCAGGCGGGGTGGTCGGTTGTGGCGAGCCACGAGCTGATCGAGTTGCTCTGCGATCCGTACGGCGATCGAGCTGTGACCGCCCCGTCCCTGAAGGCGGAGCAAGGCGAGGTCGACTACCTGGTCGAAGTGTGCGATCCATGCGAGAGCTCCACCTACGAGATCAACGATGTCCCGGTGTCTGACTTCGTCACCCCTCACTACTACGAGATGACCGACGCGAAGCAGTCGCGGTACACGTTCCTGGGTGCGATCGAGCGGTCGTTCGGTGTTCTACCCGGCGGCTATATCAGCTGGCAGACACGTCTTCCCCGCAGGTCGATCTGGCAGGCAACCCCGGGTTCAAAGGAACTCGAGTTCCGTCAGGTTCCCGAGTCACCGTCGAGATTCTCGCGAGAGTGGATCGATGCCCGAACACCGCGGTCCACGCCGAACGTTCGCTCGAGAACGAGGCGTCCCTTCTACGCCGCGGACAAGGGACTGAAGCGATGGGCAGCGGAGTTTCGAGGAGAGATCGAGGAGCTGCTCGCCTGGCTTGCGCAGGAGCCGCCGCGTCCGCCGAGCGTCGAGGAGATCATTGTGCTCCTCGATGACGTGGTGAAGAACTGGAATAGCTATCGCGCTAATCCGGAGCAACTGAAGCGTGAGCTCGCGAGGCTCGGCGTCAGCACCGATCTAGGTCCGAAACTCGCTTTCAAGAAGGATTATCAGGACGTCATCAAAGCGCTCAGGCAGCAGCAGAAGGTCTCGGGGCTGTTTGGGCCGGACCTCTTCTCACCGGACGCCGCGCTCTGGCTGTGCATGTTGATTGGGTAGTCGTCGGTCAGTGACGGAAACGGTTCGCCGCACGCCGTACGCGCTCCTGTATCTAGAGGACGACGTGGTGCTCGACGTCGCGGCGCTGATCAGGGGAGAGCCGCCCGCGTGCAGTGGGGAGGCCAGGTTCGTCGCGCTCGCGGTCCTGACCGGCGAGCATCACCGGCTCAGTCACGAGGAGCTGACCGTGTTGATGTCGGTTCCGGCCAATCAATGGACCGCCGCCGACGGTTTGGCCGCCGAGGCGGTCCGCAGTCTCGCGGACAAAGGCCTGCTGGTGAGCGACTCGCGAGAACCGCGTTTGTCCGCCCTGCGGGAACGGGACGAAGCGCTGACAGCGAGCGAGTGGAATCTTCACGCCGCGTCTTATCACTACATGACCCAGTGGGGCGGCGTCTTCAAGCCCGAGGGCGAACAGGACGATGTGCAGCTGAGCGCTCAGTCGCGAGAAGCCGCGCAAGCGCTGATCGCCGAGCACGGACCGCCTCCGCCCCCCTTCAAGGAGTTACCGGGGTCGCCTTCGCTGCCGCTTCCCGGCGAGGAACGAGAAGGGTCGCTGTACCGGGCACTGGAGGCACGGCGCACGAGCCGCTCGTTTGACGTGTCGGTGCCGATGACGCTCGCGCAGCTGGACACGGTCTTGCGCTACGTGTTCGGATGCCACGGCGAGGCGAGGAATGCGGCCGATGTGGTCTGCATCAAGCGAACCAGTCCCTCAGGGGGTGGGTTACACCCGATCGAGGCATACCCGATTGTCACCAACGTGGCCGGCGTATCCCCCGGGATCTACCACTACAACTCGCGTCAGCACTCGCTCGAGCTGCTGTCCGAGCTCGAGCCCTCCGAGGCTCGCCGGATGGCGACATCGTTCATGTGCGGCCAGGGATACTTCGGCGCGGCGCAGGTGTCCTTCGTGCTCACCGCGCGCTTCTTCCGCAATCATTGGAAGTACCGGCGCCACCAGAAGGCATACGCGGGAATCTTGATGGACGCGGCGCATCTCAGCCAGACGCTATATCTGATCAGCGCCGACCTCGGACTGGGAGCTTTCGTCACGCTCGCGATCAACGGCCGCGACATCGAGGACCGGCTGGGCCTCGACGGGGTGCAGGAGGGAGCGATCGCGATGACCGGCTGTGGCCACCGGGCCGGGGGGCAGACCCCGCTGGAGCTTCCCTACGCCCGTAAGCGAATTCCCTTGCGCTCGTAAAGCCCCAGCGCCCGCTCGCGGTCGTGCGCTGCCTGCTCGCGTTTGCCGACGAGCGCGAGTACTTCGGCGCGGTCTCGTAAGGCGTCGCCGTGAAGCATCAGGAAGTCGGACGCGCCGGCCTGAGCGACGCCGCTGCTTGCGAGCTCCTCGGCGGCTGAACCGTGACCAGCGCGCGCCAGTAGCTTGGCGCGCGTGCCGCGCCACACCACCTGTGAGACGACATCGTCTTCGGATGCGGTCTCCTCGCTGATTTGGATCAGACGCCAGGCATCGTCGTAGCGATCCTGCTCGTACAGCAGACGTCCGAGCAACGCGGCAGCTGAGCTGAGCCTCCCCTGATCGCCCGCTCGCTCGAAAGCCGCGAAGGCCTCGGTTACTTCCGGCTCGGCCCGCGCGGGAGTGCCGGCCAGCAGCTCGATGAACGCCAGGTACATCTGTACCACCGCAACCAGAAAGCTGAGGCCGACCTCCGCGAGTCGACGTTTGCTCGTCTGCCAGCGCTCGCGCGCCTGCTCACAGCGGCCGTCCATCGCCAGCAGCACCGCCAGCATCGCGCCGGTGAAGGCAGCGGGAGCGACGTCGTCGCCCGCACGCTCGAGGATCGCGGAGCAGCGCTTGATCCCGTCTGGTACCGGCCGCGGGCCGATCACTGCGGCGCGTGCCAGGTCGCTCAGGATCCGGGGCTGCTCGCGCTTGTTCCCGGCGCGCTCTGCGTGGAGCAGGGCTCGTTCAAGCGCCTGTTCCATCTCCGCGCAGTGCGACTGGATCCAGTGTGCCCAGGCGATGTGAAGCCAGGCGCGCGAGATTCCGCTCTGGTCATCGACCCGTTCGAACAGTTCGATCGCCCGGCGGGCCACCGTGAGCATCTCGGCGACGCGGGAGCCCGGATCCACGCGGGAGTGCCAGTAGGACAGCTCGATCAACGCCCGCGCGCTCACCGCCTCCGCCCGCGTCGCTTGCGCTTGACCCAGCGCGCTTTCGAGAACTCGTTCGGCGTCGGAGAAGTCGCCGCTCTCGCTGAGCGCGCTGCCGAGGTCGAGCATCACATCGGGACGCGCCTTTTCGCCTGCTTCAAACAGTGCTGCGGCCCGCCGCAGGAGCTTGACGCCCCCGTTGGTGTCGCCGCGAGCGAGCGCGCGACGACCTGCCGCGGCGAGCGATTCGCCGCCTCGGCTCGCCAGTTCAAGCGCTTGGGCATCCGGACGGCCAAGCTCGCTTTTGTACTGGAATGCCTGCTCGAAATGGTAGCCGACGAACTCCTCAAAGCCTTCGCCGTATCGCCCGAGCCAATCGGCGAAGCGCTCGTGAAGCTCGCCGCGGCGCGTCTTCGGCGTGCCGCGGTAGGCGACATCTCGGATCAGGATGTGGTGAAAGCGAAGCGTCTCCTCACCGGACATCGTGCTCCGACCGGGTTGCAGCAGGCCGCGGTGGACGAGCGCGCGAAGGTGTTGACCCGCCGAAGGGCGTGCCTTGGTAGGCAGCAACTCGACGACGGCGGATTGCCAGAACTCTCGGCCGATCACCGCCGCACGTTCGATCACCGCACGCTCGCCCGGGCCCAGGCGATCGAGTCGCGCCGCAAGCAGAGTCTGGATTGTCGGCGGGATCTGCCGTCCCTGAGTCCAGCGCGGATCTTCGGCACTCATCGCCAAGAGCTGCTCGGCAAACAGCGGATTACCCTCTGCAACCTCGATGATCTGAGCGCTTTCGCTGGCGGTCAGCGTGCGCTGAACCTGCTGATGCGCCAGCAGCTGCTCGGCGTCTTCATCCTTGAGCGGGTCGACCACGACCGAGCTCACCCGCGAGTGCCCACCGCCCCAGCTCGGCCGGACATCGAGCAACTCCGGCCGGGCCAGGCACACCAACAGGGTGGGGGCGGTAAGCCAGTCGATCAAATAGTCGACGAGGTCTAGCAAGCGGGGGTCTGCCCAGTGGACATCGTCGATCACCAGCATCAGCGGGCGCTCGCGCGCAAGCACTTCGAGCAGTCTTCGAAAGGCCCATGGAACCTGCTCGTCGAACCCTTCCGGCGGTGTCAGGCCGAGCGTTGCCGAGACGATGTCCGCGATCAGCTCGGCATCCTCCGCCCCGTCGAGCAACCGGCGAACTGCCTCGCGCGAGTCGTCGCCGGCGAAGTCCGCAAGCGCCTCGCGCAGTGGCCAGAAGGCGATCCCTTCACCGTAGGAGAGACAACCTCCGGTCAGCACGGTCGCCTGATCAGCAAGCAGCTCAGCGAGCTCCTGAGACAGACGCGACTTCCCGATCCCCGGTTCGCCGAGAACGGTGAGCAGCCGCGCCTCACCGGCGCCCGCCGCACGCGCGAACGCGGCGCGAGCGGTCGCCATCTCATCGTGGCGATTGACCATCGGATTCCCGACCCGGCGAAGACGTAGTCGCGCATCCGCGATCAGGTCCAGCAGTCGCCACGCCGAGCCGCCGAGAGCGGGCTCGCCGCGAATCGCCGGTGACGCCGCGCGGTATGTGGCGGCGCTGATCAGGACTTCGGCATCTTGAGCAGAGCGCGCGAGCGTGATCGCTCCGCCCAGCGGTTCACCGAACATGTCCTCGGGGCCCTCTGCGATCACCTCCCCCGTGTCCACGCCGACAGCGACCGCCAGTTCGCCCTGCTCCGCGTCGTTCAGTGCCGCGATCTGCTGGCGCACCTCCTTCGCCGCCCGGAGGGCCCTGATCGCATCGTCCTCCTTGGTCAGCGGAAGGCCAAAGACGCCGACCACCTCGCCTCCCAGTGCCGGCACGAAAGTGCCTCCATGTGTGGTCACGATTTGCTGCGCGCGCTCTCGCGCGTGGGCGATGACTCTTCGAGCCGTCTCGGGGTCGACCTGGCCCATCGGTCCCGATCCGGCGATCCTGCCGACGACCACGGTGACGATCTTGCGCACGAGCGCCGCCGAGCTGGGCTCGGCGACCGGCGCCGCTGGCGTTGGCTCCGGCGCCGGCGGGGCTTCGAGCCGCTCGCTGCTCTCGGTCGGCGCCTCCGCGGCAAGCGGGCGCTCGATCTCTGCGGGCGGGGAGGGAGCCAGCAACGATTCGTCCTGGCGAAGGATCGCCTGCTCGAGTTCTCGCAGCGCGGCGCTTGGCTCGATCGCGAGCTCCTCGACGAGCATCCTCCGAGCCTGTTGATAGGCGTCGAGAGCTTCGGCTTGCCTGCCACACCGGTACAGGGCCAGCATCAGCTGGCCGCGAGGCCGTTCGCGAAGCGGATGCTCGCGAACCAGCGCCTCTAGCTCCGAGATGATCTCCGCATGGCATCCGCCGGCCAGCTCGGCGTCGATCAATTCCTCGCGGCAGCTGATTCGCAGCTCCTCGAGCCGCGCGATCGTCGCCTGCGCGAACGGCTCATAGGTGAAATCAGCGAGCGGCGGACCGCGCCAGAGCGCTTGCGCTTCATTGAGCAGCGCGGCGGCACGAGTAGGCTCGCTCGCAGAGAGGGCGGCGCGCGCGTTCGCGTAGCACTGCGCGCAAAGGTCAGCATCGGTCTCCTGCGCACCAACCTGCAGCAGGTATCCCGGCGGACTCGTGATCAACCGGTTCCCCGCAGCTCCGAGCGCTCTCCGCAGCCGAGAGACGAACACCTGGATGGTGTGCACGGCGGCTTTGGGCGGGTTCTCTCCCCAGAGTTCATCAACCAGACGGTCAGTCGATACCGCCTCGTTGGCGTGGAGCGCAAGCACGAGTAGCAGCGCGCGCTGGCGGCGACCGCCCAGGGGCACCGCCTCGCCTCCGTCCACTCGCAGCTCAAACGGCCCCAGGAAGCCCAGCGAGACCGCGACTCCCACATCCCGAACCCTAACAGGCTGACGTATCAAACATCCCATCTGGAGACTCTGTCTCTGCGAGCCGGCGAGCTCCGCCCATCGTGGTGAGCGATTGGTGACCGGTTGGTGAGCGTCTGCTGAGGGAGCAGGCGCATCGTTTCCCCCGTCAACGGCCAGGGGGAATCAGTGATCGTCAGTCACCACATCACGAAGGCTCTCGCGAACGAAAGGATCGCGGAGCTGCAACGGGAGCGCGCCGCTCATAAACGGCATCTCGAGACCTACGCGGCAGCTGGCTCGGAGGCTCGCGCTGACCGGAACAATGGATCCGGCTCAGGCGAGGAAGTCGTCCGGTTCGTCAGCTCGGCTTCGGTCGGCGACCAGGGCGGCTGGGCGACGCTGGTGCGAAGGTTCGGTGGCCTGCTGTCGTCGATCGCGCGCGCTCATCGGTTGCGTGACGCCGACGCCGCCGACGTCACCCAGGCGACTTGGCTGCGTCTGATCGAACACCTTGACAGCCTCAACGATCCGGCTTGCGTCGGAGCATGGCTCGCGACAACCGCTCGCCACGAGTGCCTGCGGGTTCTCCGCGATGCGCCGCGACAGCTTCCCTACGGCGAGGACGTCCCCGAGATGGAGTGGCTCGAGCCGCTGCCGGGCGACGAGTTGCTGATCGCCGAGCGCGACGAGGCGCTGTGGCGCGGGTTCGCGCGCTTGCGGCCCAGTGACCGGGCGCTGCTGCTGTTGCTCATGGCCGAGCCGCGTCCCGCCTACGAGGAGATCGCAGCTTTGCTCGAGATGCCGGTCGGAAGCATCGGCCCGACTCGGGCCAGAGCACTGGAGCGCCTGCGCACGGAGCTCGAAAACGACGGAGCTCTCACCCTACTCACCACCTGAAGGGAATCCCGAACATGATTGACAAGGTTGAACAAGAGATCGCGGAGATCGGCGTCCGCCTCCTCGATGGAGCTTATGTGGCGTGGCTGGTCGAGGAGACCGAATCCGAGCGCGCGCTCGGTGCCTGGTTTGAAGCCGGCTCGAACAATCACGAGGCGTATTTGACCTACCGTGCGGCCATTGAGCGCGAGGAGGCAGCCGCGCGTGACCTCGAACGACTGTGGAAGCTGGCGCAGCCGTGTGAGAGCACGCTTGCTCGCGACCCGGAGCGGGCCCTCGGCTAGGGTGGCCTGCGCTTTCTCTCTGGAGCTCAGTAATGGCCGGCGATCAAATGCTCCTGAGCAGCGGAGCATGTACCAGCGGCGATGCGCGCGGACGGGGTCTACAGATCCCCGCGCTCAGCGGGACCGAGCGCAAGTTCGTGACGGTGCTGTTCGTCGACGTCAAAGGCTCGATGGACCTGATCGGCGCGATCGAGCTCGAGCAGTGGTGGTCGGTGATCGACCGTCTGTTCGAGCTCATGTGCGAGAGCGTGTACCGGTGGGGTGGATGGGTCGCGAGCTTCACCGGCGACGGCATCAAGGCGGTCTTCGAGCCGCGCGACGGCGCCGAGGGCCACGCGCGGAGAGCATGCCACGCCGCGCTGTTGCTGAGAGACGCGATCTGCGCCCCCGCGGCGGAGCTTCGCAGCGATCACGGCCTCGAGCTGTCGGTGCGCCTGGGAATCAACTCCGGGGAGGTCCTGATGGGCACGATCGGCGACAGGTACATGCGCTACTACACGGTCAACGGCTACGCGGTCGCTCTGGCGAAGCGGATCGAAGCGCTCGCCGATCCCGGCAGCATCTACCTCAGCGAGTACACCGCGCCGCTGGTGGCGGGCGCCTTCACGCTGCAGGACCTGGGAGCGCTCGCGGTAAAGGGGGCCCAGAGGCCCGTTGGGATGTTCGCGCTCATGGCAGAGCGCGCGACGCTGCCTGCAATCGCGCGAGAGCCAGCCGGCGGGACCGGGGGTACGACCGGGCGCACGCGGCGCTCGAGCTTGCGCGCCGGCAGACACCTTGTTCGCGCGGGATGAATGCTCGCCGTCGGCGGCGCGGCTACGGGCGGTTTCCGTTTTGGAGCGCCCGCCACACCCGCTCCGGCGTCATCGGCAGCTGGCGCAGGCGCACTCCACCGGTGGCCGCCGCGATCGCATTCGCGACCGCGCCCGCGACTGCGACGACGGGGGCCTCGCCCACGCCTTTTGCGCCGTACGGTCCCTCCGGCGCAGGCACCTCGACGATTTCGGTGTCGATCGACGGCACGACGGTCGCGGTCGGTAGCGCGTAGTCGACGAACGTGCCGGTCGTGAGCTGACCGTAGCCGTCATGGGCCAGTTCCTCGAGCAGCGCCCATCCGAGCCCTTGCGTCGCGCCGCCGTGCATCTGCCCTTCGACCAGGGCCGGATTCAATGCGCGCCCGACGTCCTGCGCGATCACGTGCGCCAGCGTCACGACCGCGCCGGTGTCAGGGTCGACGCGAACGTGCGAGAGATGTGCGGCCGCTTGCGGCGCCTGTGGTTGCGAAACCCGGCCGTGACCCTCCACCGGTGGATAACGGCTGCCGAAGCTGAGGATCTTAGGCGCCAGCTCGTCGATCGCCAGCGCTCGCGCGGGCACGCCGGCGGGCTGCACCGCGCCGTCGACAATCTCGAGATCCTCCGGTGAGATCTCGAGCTCCTCGGCCGCTACCTCGAGCAGGCGCTCCCGTGTCTCGGTGGCGGCACGCTCGACGGCGCGGCCAACCGTGTAGGTGATCTTGCTGCCTCCGCTCGTTCCCGCGTACGGGGCCGTCGTGGTGTCGGCATGGACAACTCGCACCCGCGACGGATCGACGCCGAAGGCATCCGCGGCGATCGCCGCAAAGATGCTCTCGACGCCGGTCATGTCAGCCGCCCCGGTGACAACCGTCAGGCGGCCGTCGGCGTCGAGCCGGCACGCCGCGGCCGCGGGCTCGTAGCCGCCGGGCCACCATCCGAGCGCGAGGCCGATGCCCTCCCCGTCGGGCAGCTCACCGCGACGCGCCCAAAGCGGGTGTTCCCGCAAGCGCTCCAGGCATGCGCGAGCGCCGAAGACCGGAAACGGATGTCCGGAAGGCGCCCGGTCGCCCTCGACCGCGACGTTGTGCAACCTGAGCTCCAACGGGTCGAGCTCGAGCCGCCGCGCGAGGTCGTCCAGCAACGACTCGACCGCGAACGCCGCGGGCGCGGCGGTCGGCGCGCGGTAGGCGCCGAACGTGACGCGGTTGGTCGCGATGCCGAGCGCGGTCAGCTCCAGCGCGCTCCAGCGGTAGGCGCCGGCGGCGAGCATCGCGGCGATCGCCTCGACGCCCAGGTCGTCGGTCGTTCCACGGTCGACGAGCACTCGAGCGCGGATTGCAGTCAGCTGGCCGCCGGCGTCCGCGCCAACTTCCAGCACCAGGACCTCGGCTCCCGCGGGGTTGGTCGCGGCTAGATCCTCGGTCCGGGTCATCGTAAGCCGTACCGGACGTCGAAGTGCGATCGCCGCTGAGGCGACCAGCGGCTCGACGATCATGATCTTGCCGCCGAACGCGCCCCCGAGCGGAGCGGTGCGGACGGTGATCCGGTCGGTCGGCATGCCAAACAGCTCCGCCAGGGAGTCACGGGTGGAGAACGGGGCCTGGCTCGAGGTGCTGACGATCAGCGCGCCATCGGGCTCGAGCCAGGCGGTCGCGGTCTGAGGCTCCAGGTAGCCCTGGTAGACCCACGGCGTCGCGAACCGGCCAGCGACCACGATCTCGCTTTCCGCCAGTGCGCGATCGACGTCGCCATGTTCGAGCCGAGCCGTATCGAGCACGTTCTCGGAAAGCTCTTCGTCCTCGCCGACGCCATCGGACGACACCGACGCGTGGGCATCTCCGAGATCGGGTCCGGCTTCCTTGGAGCGTGATTTGACTCGTGCCAGCGGCGCGCCGCGCTGGGCTGCGGTCTCGAGGTCGAGCACCGGCTCGAGTGGCTCGAGCTGCGCCTCGACCAGCTCGGCGCCGTCCTCGGCGAGGGCCTCGCTCTCGGCGATCACCATCGCCACGGGTTGACCGGCGTAGATCACCTCCTCGTCGGCGAGTGGCTCGTATTTGCGCCCGCGGCCGCTGGCGACGATCGGCAGGTCGCGGGCGGTCAACACTGCGACCACTCCCGGAAGCGCGAGAGCGGCGTCGGTCCGGATTGCCGAGATCATCGCGTGCGCCTCGTGCGCGAGTACCAGCCGTGCATGCAGCAGCCCAAGGACCGGGGGGTCGCCGGCAAACCTGGTGGCGCCTCGCACCTTCGGCTCGGAGTCACGTCGAGGGGTGGAAGAGCCGATTGCAGCCATCGGGCCAACCTAGCAACCAGCGTCGCTCGGCCGAGGTGGGGTCTCGACGCTCGGCCGGGGTGGGGTCTCGACGTGGTGCCGGTGCAGCCGGTCGGCGGCGCTCGCTCGATCCGCGCGCGAGAGCGTCGCCGGTATCAGGTGGTAGCGGCTCGCATAGGTGTCGAGGAGCGCCCGCTCGGCCTGCTCGATGCTGGTGTCGGGAACTTCGCGCGCAATCGATCCGAAGCTGCGAGGGTCCCATTCGAGGCTCAGATGCGAGTAGACCTCCTCGAGCACCTCGCGTAGCTCGCCCAGCGGGCGCACCACGACGACCGTCGAGAACATCCACGCGCCGCGGACGATCCGCTGCGCGGCGCCGATCAGTTTGACCGCTCCGCGGGCGTTGACCGTGTACTCGCCCGGGCAATACTCGCCGGGCACCTCGCCGACTCGGGCGTCGACCCCGAGCTGCCGCAACGCCTGGCACTGGCGGCCGGCCTCCGTCGCAAAGCGCGCTTTGATGCCGATCGTCGAGTCGTCTGTGGGCATGATCTCGTCGATCACGATGCAGCCCTCGTCGTAGGCCGCGGCTCTACCTCCGGCGCTGCGGATTACCGGCGTGAAGCCCCTCCGCTCAGCCGACGCCGCAGCTCGGCGGAAACCGGACAAAAGCGAGTCGCGCCGGCCAAAGGCGACGGTCGGTGGGGGCCGGTAGAACCTGAGCCCCGGAGCGCGCTCGCCGCGGCCGACGACGTTCAGCAGCGCCGCGGAAACCGCGACCTCGAGCGCGGGGTCGCCGCCGATGCGGCCCTCGAGCAACTCCACATCGCCGATCGCCACGACGTTTGCTTGCGTTAGATCTCGGCGACGCGCGCGACCGTGGCCGGCTCGAGCTGCAGGGCGGCCACGTTATCGGCTAGCTGCCTGCGGGAAGTCGCGCCGAACAGCACGCTGGTCACCGAGGGGTTTGCGAGCGCGAAGGCGATTGCGAGTGCTGCTGGGCTTTCCCCGACCTGCTCGGCGAGCGAGCGCAGCCGTTCCCCTCGCTCGCGAGCCGCCGCGAAGCGAGGATTCGTGTACTCGGCGGCAGCGCGGCCTGTTTGCCCGGCGTCGTACTTGCCGGTCAGGACTCCACCGGCAAGGACGAACGAAGCCACGACGCCCGCGCCGGAGGCCTGAAGCGCGGCGCTCATCTCGGTGCTTTCAACCCATTCGCGATCGGCGATGTTGTAGGGCAGTTGCGCGGCGCAGGGCTGAGGGACTGCTTGGCGCTCGGCCGCTTGCGCCGCCTCCAGAAAAGCCGCGGCCTCCCAGTTGACGATGCCCCACGCACGGGCCTTTCCCGACTGCACGAGTTCGCCGACTGCCGCCACCATTTCGTCAACTGGTAACCCGGCCGGCGGCGGGTTTGCGTAAATCAGATCGACGTAGTCAAAGCCCATGCGCGCGAGCGACCCTTCTAGCTCCGCCGCCGCGCTCTGCTCGGGCCAGAACTCCCACCACAACTTGTTGGCGATGACCGTGTCGGCGCGATCCCAACCCGCGGCCCGGAACAGCTCGCCGAACAGCACCTCGGAGTAACCGGTGGGGATCGGCGCGCTGCCGGTCTCGTCGTCGTAGCGGGCATCGTCGAGGAAATTGAGGCCGTGCTCTCGAGCTGCGACCATCACCGCCACCCCGTCCTCCCTGGGAATGCGCTCGAACGTGCGCCACGAGCCGAGCGCCAGCCGGGAGACTTCCAGTCCGGAGGAGCCGAGTCCTGGTCGCTCGGTCGGAGCGGTCATCGGCGGTGGCCGCTACGCCGGTTTCGCGTCGCTCCGGGCATCGCGATGATTATCGACAATTGAGCACTGGGATCGGCGGTCGGCCGGGATCGGATGAAGGGTCGATCGGGGTTGCGGGGATCGCCCGCCTCCGGACCGGGGTCGCCCGCCTCAGGATCGGGGTCGCCCGCCTCCGCACCATCATCGGCGTGAGGCGAGCGCCCCGGATGCTCGGTTCTAGGTGGACAGCAGCCGCTGGAAGAAGGACCGGTAGCGCTGCATTGAGACGCGGAGGTCCTCGGTTGAGATGTCCTCGCCTCGGCCCCACTGCGCCTCGAGCCGCTCTCGCTCTTGCGCAAAGCCCTCCGCCAGTTGTTGCATCACGTTCGCGACCAGCCGATCCGCGTCCTCGACCGCCCCGCGGGGGTCATCGACGAACTGGGTCTGCACGTCCTCCCAGTGGCGCTGGAAGGTGGCGCTGATGTCGGCCGCGAGCAGCCGGTCGTTGCTGCCGGTCGTCACTCCCGATGACTGGGCCGGGGTGGGCTCTCCGGCTGCGAGGCCGGGAGCACTGTCGCCTTGGCCAGCGACTGCCTGCTGGGGAGCGCTGTCGGTCTCGGCTGGCACTGCCTGCTGTGGAGCGCTGTCGGTCTCGGCTGGCACTGCCTGCTGTGGAGCGCTGCCGGTCTCGGCTGGCACTGCCTGCTGTGGAGCGCTGCCGGTCTCGGCTGGCACTGCCTGCTGTGGAGCGCTGCCGGTTTCGGCTGGCACTGACTGCGCCGGCGCATCCTCGATTCCCTCCCCTGGCTGGATCTGATGGACCTCCAAGTCCGCCTCTCCAGGCGCGGAGGCTCTCACGGCGCCGGGCTCCGAACCTCCGGCACCGGTGAAAGCGACTGCCGAATCCGGTGCCGTCTCGGCTGAGCCTCCAGCCACCGCCGCGGAGCTGGTGGCAGCGGGATCGTTGGGCGAGGCCAGGTCGCGCGTGCTCAAGGTCTCCTCGTTTCGTTCCATCATTCACCGCCCCTTCGTGGTCGCGCTCGAAGTGACGCTGCGGTCATGGTCCCGAGCTTGTGATCTGTCGGTAGGAGCAAGCAAGTCGTCGAACAGCGCCCGGAAGTGGACCATCGACTGTCGCAGTTGCTCAGTGGAGGCCTGTCCGTTGTGCGCCCTGACCGAAATCGCATGCGCCGCTCGATAGTTCTCCACGACATCGGGGTGCTCGACCGATATATCGGCAGCACGCTGATCGAAATCCTCATCCACCGGGTAGCCCCGGTCGTGCATCACCTGCTGAACCAGCACGTGCGCCTCGCCCACCGCCTCGACCGGTTGGTCAACGAAGCGCCGCTGAGTTGCCTCCCACCGCTGCAGGTAATTATCACGCGCCGTGGGCTCGAGCGGGCGGATCTGAAACTCGTCGAGCCGCTCACGGCGCTCGATCAACTCCTGCTCGGCGGCGCGCTGATCACCATGCTGGGCTACGACGCGCTTGTATTCCGGGCCGAAGCCCTTCCGCAGCCGGCGCGAGCGTTGCTCACGCACCAGCAGCACCGCGACTATCACCAGCAGTACGACGACCACTCCAACCAGCACCCAAAGCATGGGGCCTTTCTCCTTTCACCCTCGTTGCGGAGGGAGCGCCTCGGATTCGAGGACGACTCAGATCCAAGGGATCGACGGTCACTTGGCGGCAACCTACCCACGCGCTGCCGTCGCAACCGGGAACTACGTCCTCGTGCATACGTATGAACGCGAACGAGTTCTGAGAACAGCGGTCTCCTGGTGCTACAGGCGGCCGAGTAAGGGTAATGTCTTTTAGGGTGGAGCGGCCATGCCCTCTGTAACAGACCTGATCAGCATCGTTGATGCCGACCCCGATCTGGCCGACCTGCTCGACGCATCGGAGCTCGAGCGGGCGCGGCGCCAGGCGCTGACCCGAGAGCGCCGCCTTTCACCGGGCACGTGGGACGCGGCGGGCGCGGTGGAGCCCGACAAGCACCATCGCGGGTTCCTGATCATCGAAGGGATGCTGTCTCGAGAAGTCGATGTGCTTGGACGGACATGTGTCGAGCTGATCGGGGCCGGCGATGTCTTGCGGCCCTGGCGCTGGGACGCCGAGGGCTCTCACGTCCAGGCCGAGGTGGGATGGTTGGTGCTCGAGCCGACCCGCCTGGCGGTACTCGATCACGGCCTGGTCATGCGCATGAACCCGTGGCCGCAGCTCGGGGTCGAGCTCTTCGCGCGCGGTACTCGCCGCGCGCACCACTTGGCGGTCGCGCTCGCGATCGCTCATCACCAGCGCATCGATGATCGTCTGCTGCTGACCCTGTGGCATCTGGCTGAGCGGTGGGGTCGCGTCCGATCGGACGGGATCGTGGTGCCGTTGCCGCTGTCGCATCAGCGGTTGGCGGACTTGGTGGGAGCCCACCGACCGTCGGTCACTACAGCGATGGGCGAGCTCTTCCGGGCAGGCTCGGTAAGCCGCGGGGAGGACGGAATCTGGGTGCTCCACGGGTCTCCGCCCGCGCAGCTGCGTCATCACCGGCTGGTCGCGGCGATGACCTGAGCACCGCTCGCGGGCTGCAGCCCGCGAGTGGCGGATGGGTGATCGCGGGTGGCGAGTGGGTGATCGCGGCTGGCGAGTGGGGGATCGCGGCCGCCGATGGGGTGATCGCGGGTAGCCAGCCCGCCGAGTCGGGTCGACGGGCCGGCTGGGTGCGACCGTTCAATAGAGCGTTCCGCGACGGCTGCCGAAGAACGCCAGGACGGCAAGGATCGCGATCAGGAACAACAGCGGATGAACGGTCAAACCGCCGACTACCGCGAGTACCAACAGAATGATCGCCAGCGCGAGCAGCATGCTCACCTCCAGGTTGACTTTGCTCAGACATATCCCGCGGCCTCAAACGCGAGACGGCGAGCGGTCCGCGAGCGAACGTCGGCGCGCGGACCGACCGGAGCGCTGCCGGCTCGGGCTGCGTCGGACCCGTGGGAGTCGGGTCGGAGGCGGGAGCGGTGCCGGACGCCGGCGGGCGGGTCGGACGTTGGCGGGTGGGTCGGAGGTTGGCCGGTGGGTGGGAGGTTGGCGGGCCGGCGGGCGGGTCGGGCGCCGGCGGGTGGGTCGACCCGGGGCAAGTGGTCGACTCCTGGGCGCCGCCGTCAAGCCTCGCCCGGTATGGCGGCGCCGGTGCGGACTTCGCGAGCAGGTGGGTCGGAAACCGGACGGAGCCGCACGCCGATAGCGGGCCAAATCCTGGTCAACGTCCCGGTCGAGACCCCCTTGTTGGCGACTGGGACGTTGAACGTGAAGCAGAAGGCAAACATCCCAGTCGAGTTTTCGGGACCGTCGAGTGGGACGTTTTACAGGTTTTTGTGCGCCTCCGGCCTCCGGAGGGGCGGGCGGGTGCCGTCCCTCCCCCCGGACGGTCCACCTACCTGCACCCCTGGACCACCCAGCTCCCCGTCTCCTTTCGGCGCCCACCTGCCACCCTCGGCCACCAGCTGCCACCCCCTCCGGCGCGCACCGAAGCACCTAAGCCCCTTTCGACCACCCGGCTCCCACCCCCTCCGGCGCGGACCGAAGCACCTAAGCCCCTCGTTCGCCCGGCCCCACCCCCTCCGGCACACACCCATTGACCCCTCGACCACCCCGCGTCCCGCCAGCAACCGCGCCCGACCCGGCGTTCGCGCCTCACGCCCGCCGGTCGCCAAACACCAATATCTGCCCGCTGTAGACCGCGACCCAGACGCGGCCGGTCATGGCGTCGTAGGTGATCCCGATCGGGTGCACCCCGGTTGGAACAGTCTGGAGGATGCTCAGGTCTGAGGCCCGCAGCTTTGTGATCGTGTCAGAGGAGTAGTTGACGACGTAGAGGGAGCGGCCGTCGGCTGAGATCGCCAGCGAACGGCAGTCATCGCCAGTATGGGTGGTGGCGATGACGGTGTCGGTGGCGAGGTTGATCTTGACCACGTCGCCAGGGCCATTCAGCGACGCGTAGAGATAGCGACCGGTCGGGTCAATCACCAGATGGCGAGGATTTTCACCGACGGGGAAGCTGCTCTCCTCCTTCAGCGTGTTCAAGTCCACTTTGACGACGGTGTCGCCGCCCATGATCGCCACGTAGGCGGTCTCGGAATTGGGGGACACCGCCAGACCTCGTGGGTAGGCGCCGATCGGCAGGCGGGCCACTTGCTTGCCCTCGGCGATGTTGACGACGCTCAAGTCATAGGAGCACCAGTTGGCGACCAGGAGGTATTTCCCATTCGGGGTGACCGTCAGGTACTTGGGCACCATGCCCACCTCGATCACCTGATCGATCGCCAGCGTGGAAGTGTTGATGCGGTAGACGTAGCTGTTCGTGTCTCCTGCCGCCTCGGCGCTTGCCGGGGTGCAATCGTCGTTGCCTTCGGGGCCGAAGCCGGTTCCATACATCGAGTAGTTGGAGACGTAGGCGTGCTTGGCGTCGGGCGTGAATGTCGCCTCGACGGGAGCGCCGTGGGTGATCCCCGGGTGCCCCGGAAAGCCGAAGCTCGCCATGTTGACGGTGTCGGGAATCGTCTTCACCAGCGAACCGGCGCTGTTGTAGACGGTGACGGTGTGGGTGTACATCATGTTCTGCGCGAACACCAGGCCGGTATCGGAAGCCGCGACCGACTTGGGCGAGATGTGCCCGGCGATCGTCTTGACCAGCGACATCCTCAGCTGATCGGTCGGCGGCCCGGGGGGAACTCGCTTCAACGGCGACACGGCCGCAGTCTTCGGCGCCCGCGAACCATTGCGCTCCGCCGCTGGCGCCTTCGAGCCGTGTCCGCTGTCCGACCGGCTCGCGGCAGCAGTAGAGCTCGACGTCCCTCCCGAGCTCAGCAACACGACGATCAATCCGATGATCAACACGAGCGTCGCCATCCCGAGCATCGTTCGCCGCAGCCGCACCTGCCGGCTCGGCCCTCGTGATGCTCGCCGCCGGGCCCCGGACGGCCCCCGCGGACCGTCACCACCAGACCGAGCGCCGCGACCAGGATCGGTGGCTGCCGGCGGCCGGCGGCCAGAACCGGCAGACGGCGCTCCATTACGATCGCCAGACGGCGCACGACGGCGGCCGGCTGGCGGTGCTTGACGACGACCGCCGGACGTTCCGGACATGCCGACAAGCTATCGACCACAGCGGATGCGTCGGCGTCCGGCTGACTGCAAGGGCCAGAGCCCGCGCAGAATTTGACGGGCGGCGCGTTGGCGTACATGATCGGGACCAGATGAGCTGCGTGGCACGCATGCCGGCAAGGTGGACGCGATGGCTGAATCGACGCTGCTAGAGCCCCCTGAAGTTCCGGTTGCCAGTCGGCGTGGGAGCCGGCTTCGCGGGATCCTCAGCGTGCTGCTGATCGTGTTGGCGTCGTTGGCGGCGCTCACCGGCGGGGTGGCGTTATACGCGCGCGAGGAGATCACCAGCCGTGCCGCGTTCGCCCAACGTGCCGTCGACGCGGTCCATCGCCCGGCGGTGCAGCAGGTCGTGGCCAGGGAGATCACGGTCCAGCTGCTGGAACCGGCTTTGCCTGATGCGGTGGCCGCCCGGCCCGCGGTCGAGTCGGCGATCCGGCTGGTGATCGGCTCAACGCCGTTTGCGCCGGCGATTCGCCTCGCGGCGGAGCATGGCCAGAGGCTGTTGTTCGAGCGTCACGGAGGAAACGCGGTGTTTCAGATCTCCGACGCTGGAACCGTCGTGTTGTCCTCGCTGCAGACGTTGGCGCCGAAGTTCGCCTCCGAAATTCCCCGGCGTGCCGAAGCGGTGCTGCTGACGCTACGCCGCCGGAGCTTTGCCGGGGTGACGCTGCGCTTCGCCGAAACGGTCCGCGTACTGGGACTCGTGCTGCCCGCCGTGGCGCTGCTGCTGTTCGCTGCGGCGATCGCGATCGCGCCTGACCGGCGCCGGGCGATCACGCGCAGCGCGGTCGCCATCGGCGTGATCGGCATCGTCTTCGCGATCGCGCTCGAGTTCGCTCGCCGCTACGTGATCGACCACAGCTATGGCGCATACGAGCTCACCAATGCCGAGATGCGAGCGGCAGTCGGCGATCTGTGGGGCGCCTACATCGGCGATCTGCTGACCTGGACGCTGGCGGTCACGGCGGTGGCGTGGCTGGTCGCGGCCCAGTCGGCCTCCTTGTTCGCCGCTTATTCTCCGGCCGCGGGCATCCAGCGGTTGCACCGTTTCGCGCGCCAGCGCCTCGAGAATCGATTTCGGGCGGTGCGGGGCGTGCTGCTGCTCGCTGCTGGGATCTTCGTGCTCGTCGAGCCGTCGCTTGCACTGCGGGTCATAGCCGTCGTTTCCGGGTGCCTGATCGTGTATGTGGGTGCGGGCGAGCTGCTCAGCGCAACCGCGCCGGCGCAGCGGCCCGTGCGACGCTTTCGCGGGTCCGCACGCCGGCTGGCGTTGAGTTTCGCGGCAGTCGCAGTGGTGATCGCGGCGGCGATTGGCGCCGCGCTGGCGTTCACCGGCGCGCGGTCTGCAAGAGCAAGCGTCCCGTTCACTTGCAACGGATATGCGCAGCTGTGCAGTCGGCGCCTGGATGAGGTCGTGTTCGCTGGAACTCACAACTCGATGTCCGCCGCCGACTCTCCGGGATGGTTGATCGCCAATCAGGATCGTGACGTGGCACAGCAGCTGCAAGACGGCATCAGGGCGTTCAAGATCTCCACGCACTACGGAGTCGGAAATCCAGCCGGAGGGGCTCACACTGACATCGCGGCCTCGGGAGTGCGTTTGAACCGAGTCGCCGCACAGCTGCCTCGGGCAGCTCGCGCGGCACTTCAGCGCTTGAGCCTGTCTCTCGGCGCCCAGTCGCAGTCGAATGGCAAGCGCCAGATCTGGCTGTGCCATTCGTTGTGCGAGCTTGGCGCCACCAACTTCGTCAGGTTTCTCGCCACGATCGCCAATTTCTTGAAGCTGAATCCTCATCAGGTGATCATCTTGTTCGACGAGGACTATGTGTCAGAGAGCGACCTGGAGAGCGCGTTCAAGCAGGCGCGGATGTTCTCGCGGCTGGCCACGCTTCAGTCTGGACAGCCGCTGCCGACACTTGGCAGCTTGATCCACTCAGGTCACAACGTATTGGTGTTTGCACAGAAGCATCCAGGTGGCCATTACGCGTGGGACCAATACGCGTTCAGCTGGATGCAGGACACTCCGCTCGGTGCGAAAAAGCCCAAGCAGTTCAGTTGCAAGCTGTACCGCGGCTCGTCGGATAATCCGATCTTGGTCATGAACGACTGGGCCGATGTGTTTCCACCGCGTCCTTCTCCGAACCTGCCCTTGGTCAAGAGGCCGTTCATCCTCTCCCGCTCGCAGCAGTGCGAGAGGCAGCGCGGCAAGGTTCCCAACATCATCTTCACCGACTATTACGACCGCGGAGATGTTGCGGGGGCGGTGAACGTGCTCAACGGCGTCGAGGGGCAGGCCGCGACGAGGACGAAGCCGGTCGCGCCCGTCCGGTGAGCGGCGCGACAACGGACGCCTCAGAGGTGCACGCTCTGCACCGGGCGACCGTCTTCGAGGTAGACGCAGTGCTCGGCGCCGAGCCCAGCGGATACGCGGCGCCGAAGCGGTCCGCTGAGGAGTGCCAGCGCCTCGGCCGGCTCGACCAGCCGGTGCTCCCGGATCTCCGCCTCCTGCAATTTGATGGCGCCGAGCTTACGGTCGCTCACCGTGCCACAGTCGAACAGGAACCGAAGCCCGCCCGGCCGCCCAGGCCGCGGCCGAAGGAAGTCAACGCATACGAGCCGGCCGTGCTGCAGTTCAACTCCGCACTCCTCAGCGGCCTCGCGCCGACAGGCATCCCATGGCGATTCACCGTTTGCGTCGAGCTGGCCACCGGGGATCGTCCAGGCTTTCTTGTAAGTGGGTTTCAAGATCAACAGTCGCGCGTCGGCGTCGAAGATCAACGCTCCTGCCGAAGCCGGAATCCGCGGGAGCTCGGGGGTGCTCACCGGTGGTTGGGTAGCAGCAGGAGCTTGCCCGTCGTGCTGCGCGCCTGTAGATCCTCGTGTGCTTGGCGCGCCTGCTCGAGTGGGTACCGGGCGCCGATCCGGACCTCGAGCAGGCCGTTTCCAACCAGCTCGAAGACCGCCGCGGCGCGCTCGCGCAGTAGCTCCGGGGTGCGGGTGTAGGTCATCAGCGTTGGTCGCTGCACGTACAGCGACCCGGCGGCCGCGAGCGTCGCGAGTGTCAGCGGCTCAGGCTGACCGCTGGCGGCTCCGTACAGGATCATCCTGCCTAACGGGCGCAATGCTTTGAGTCCTTCTGAGAAGGTCTCTTTGCCGATGCCGTCATAGATCGCTGCCGCGCCTTCGCCGCCGGTTATCTCGCGGACGCGCTCGGCAAATTGCTGATAGCCGATCGTCTCATCCGCTCCCGCTTCGCGGGCGAGCGCGGCCTTCTCCGTCGAGGAGGTGGTCGCGATCACGCGCCCGCCGCGCAGTTTCGCGAGCTGAGTCAGCAGCAGACCGACTCCACCGGCGGCGGCGTGGACGACGACCCAGTCCTCCCTCTCGATCGGGTAGGAGTCGAATGCGAGGTAATGGGCGGTCATGCCCTGCAACAGCGCGGCGGCGGCGACCTCGGTACTCACCGGGTCGGGGATCGGCACTAGTTTGTCCTGGTCCGCCGCGACCTTCTGGGCGTAACTGCCGCGAACATCGACCCAAGCCACGCGCTGGCCGGAATCCGCGATCGTCCCCGCCCCCTCGACGCCGACGATCGCGGGCGGTGCAGAGCCGTACCCGCCCCCCTGACGTTCGTAGACGTCCCGGAAATTGACTCCGATCGCCTCGACTTCGACGAGCACCTGTTGCTCAGAGGGGGCCGGATCAGGGAGATCCCGATACTCGAGCACGTCCGGACCGCCATTGCGCTCGAAGAAGATCCCTCGCATCGGGCTAGCTTACCGGTTGCCTCGCTTTTCCATATCGATAATCGATATGATGGGCGGGCAAATAGTCGCTAGGAGGTCGCCCGATGGCGCAGTCCGCAGGCTGGGCAAAGGGATTGGCGTTTGCGATCAACGTCGTGTGGTGGCTGTCGATCGCGGCGACGGTGGCAGCCGCCACGCTGCTCGTGGTGGTCGCGACGCACGGCACGAGCGGCGCGGCGCTGAAGCTCGATTTCTACTTTCAGCTGCCGGCCGCGGCGTACCACATCTCTTCGGACGAGCTCGGACGATCGGCCGCCAAGCTCGGGATCAGCAGCGGCCAGCTGGGCTTCACCCGACCGCGGCTCACGTTTGTGCTCATCAGCGCCGGCATCCTCGGACTCGCGGCGGGCTGGTGGCTGTTCATCCTCTACCAGCTGCGGCAGTTGCTGGCGGCACTGTGCGCGGGAGATACGTTCGCCCGCCAGAACGCGGTGCGACTGCGCCGGATCGGCGTCGCCGTGATCGCGTTCGAACTCGCCCACGCGCTCGCGGTGTGGGCTGGTGGGTTGTACCTCGAGCACACGGTGGTGGCGCGCGGCCTGACGCCTCGCTCACACTTTAGCTTCGACGTGCCGATGATCGTTGTCGGCCTGTTGCTGCTGGCGATCGCCGCCGCATTCCAGGTCGGCACCGAGCTCGCCGACGAACAAGCGTTGACGGTGTGAGCGATGCCGATCGTCGTGCACCTCGACCAACTGCTCTATGAGCACGAGCTGAGTCTGACCGAGCTCTCGAGCCGGATCGGCCTGACCGTGGCCAATCTCTCGATCCTCAAGACCGGCAAGGCCCGGGCGATTCGGTTCTCGACGCTCGAGGCGATCTGTCGCGAGCTCGATTGCCAGCCGGGCGACGTGCTCGCACGCGTCGCGGCGCCGTATGACGCGACTGATCCGACGTCGGAAGAGCAGCCTGGGCCTCGCCGGCGAACCCAGTCCCGTAACGAATTGAAGGGAGGCCGATGACATGGGCTCCGCAGTGTTCGAGCTAGTGATCTTCAGCTTGCCGTCGCTGATCTGGGCGCGGCGGCTACGAAATTCGGGGCGCTCGCGCCACGACTCGCTGGCCGCTGTGGGACTGCAGCGAGGAGCGGGCTCGGGGTACTTGCTGGCGCTTGCGCTGGGGATTCCCGCCACCGCCCTGGCGGTCGTGCTGTTGAAGATCGTTCCCAGCCATGTCCTGCACGGAGGCTCGAAGAACATCGTTGGTGCACCGAGCAGCGCCGGAGACTACCTCGCGATCGTGTTGCTGGCGCTGGCGGAGGAGATGCTGTTTCGCGGCTTCCTGGCGGGTTGGCTGTTCAGGCGCTACGGCTTTGAAACCGGCAACATCCTGCAGGCGCTGATCTTCCTCGCGCCGCACACGCTGCTGCTGCTGGTCAGCCTGTCGCTGTGGCCGTTGCTGCCACTACAGCTGGTAGCGGGATGGGTGCTCGGCTGGCTGCGCGAGCGCTCGGACAGCATCGGCCCGTGCTGGCTGACCCATGCGCTGACCAACCTCTTGCCGGCGGTGCTGTTCGGTCTCTGAGCTCCGCGCCCACAACCCGCTTATCTTCCAGCAGCGACGGGGAGGCTCGTCGAGCGCCGTCTCTGGCGGGCTGGGACCCAAGACCGACCAAGGAGCAGGAATGGACTACGTCAATCTGGGTGAGACCGGGCTGCGCGTCTCTCGTATCTGTCTGGGAATGATGAGCTACGGCAAGCACGAAAGCCGGCAGTGGGCGCTTGATCAAGACGCGGCCGAGCCGATCGTCCGCGCCGCCGTCGAAGGAGGGATCACGTTCTTCGACACCGCCGACGTCTACAACGGGGGTCAGAGCGAGCTGTTGACCGGCCGTCTGCTGCGAGCGATGTTCGGAATGCGCGAGGAATACGTGGTAGCGACCAAGGTCCACGGAGCGACGATGCCCGGCGAGAACGGGCGCGGACTCTCCCGCAAGCACATCATGGCTTCGATCGACGCGTCGCTACGGCGGCTGGAGCTCGACTACGTCGACCTCTATCAGATCCATCGCTGGGATCCGAGGACGCCGATCGAGGAGACGATGGAAGCCCTGCATGACGTGGTCAAGGCAGGCAAGGCACGCTACATCGGCGCGAGCAGCATGTTCGCGTGGCAGTTCGCCAAGGCACAAACCGTGGCCCAATCGCGATTTGTCTCGATGCAGAATCACTACAACCTGATCTACCGCGAGGAGGAGCGGGAGATGATCCCGCTGTGCCTGGATCAAGGTGCCGCCGTGCTCCCGTGGAGCCCGCTGGCGCGGGGGATGCTCGCGGGCAACCGCTCGCGAGAGGGCGAGCGGCGCACGATCCGTGCGAGGACTGACTCGTTTGCTGACTCGCTGTACGAGCCGGAGATCGATCTTCCGGTGATCGATCGCGTCGGCGAGGTAGCCGCGGAGCGAGGTGTTCCTCCGGCCCAGATCGCCCTGGCCTGGTTGCTGCACCGCCCGGGGGTCACGGCGCCGATCGTAGGCGCGACCAAGCTCGAGCACCTCGGGGACGCGCTTGCCGCCGAGCGGCTGACGCTGAGCGAGGAGGATCTAGCCGCGCTCGAGCAGCCATACGTACCGCATGCGATCGCCGGCCACGCCTAGCGTCGAGCCGGTTGCTCGCTCGCGACCGCCTGCTGGACGCGCTCGAGGCTCGATAGCGGCGGGCGCTCCTCGATCGGGACCCGGGCGACGCTGAGGTCGTCCCACGGCCGTACGTAGCTGCCGGTAAGGGGGCTTGCGCGTAAATCGAGTCGCCGCTCAGTCGCCGCGAGCACCCCGTAGGCCATCTCGCCGAGCGCTCGCAGCGGCTGGTGGCGGTTGCGCCGCGTTCCCAGCTGGCATTCCGCCAGCGCATCGAGACCGTATATCCGCAACGCGTCGATCAGCATCCCGACCTCGACCCCGTACCCGACCGGAAATGAGATCGCCTCGAGCAGCTGACGGCGCGCCGCGACTTCGCCGGCCAGCGGCTGCGCGAACCCAGCCAGCAGCGGCTGATGCAGGTTCAGCAGCGGCCGGGCCATGAGCTCGGTCACCCGACCACCTTCGTTGACGAGCTCATCGTCGCGGAGCTGCAGCGGCCGATCAAAAGCTCCCTTCACAAGCTGAACCGAGTCTTCGGTCAGCAGGGGGCCGAGCAATCCCAGCAGATGCCGCGGATCCGGGTTGCTTGTGTCGCCGTCGAGAAAACAGATCATCTCGCCGCTCGTCGCCGGCAGGGCGCGCCACATCGCATCTCCCTTGCCGAGCGCGGGCCCGAACTCGTCGAGCAGCGTGTCCTGCTGCAGCACCCGGGCACCCGCGGCTTGCGCGATCTCGGCGGAGCCATCGCTCGATCCGGCATCGACGACCAATATCTCATCGACGAGCCCTGCGTCGGCCAAGGGCCGGACGGTCATCAACAGGACGCCCTCGATCGTCGCCGCGCACTCCTTGGTCGGAATGATCGCCGCGACCGTCCTGTCGGCTTTCAAGGCTCCGAGACCGTCGGCCGTGAACTGGTCGGCGCGGTAGCGGCGCCGCTCCGCCCACGTCGAGACGGCGAGGTCGACCGAGAGGCCACGGGGGGTGCGGCCCTCGGCTCTCGCCGAGGTGTGCACGATCACGTCGGCAGCGCGCAAGATCGGGATTCCGTGCCCGCGCAGGCGCTCAGCGAAGGCGGCGTCCTCCAGTGCCGGGACGGGCTCGAGGCCGCCGACTTCTCGATAAGTGGCTGCCGTCACTCCCAGCGATGCACCGGCGAAGTGATGGTGACCGGCATCGGGATCGCGCTCGCGCACCCGCTCGAGGCGGGCGGCCGCGTCGCGCGCCCGGCGACGGTGGACTGCGCCGGGAAGCAGCGCTGCCTCGCGCGGATCGAGCTCGATCGTTCCCGCAATTGCTCTCGCGCCGGCACCTACATGCGCGAGCTGCCGCGAGAGCCAGGAGGGCGTCGGCCGCGAATCGGCATCGGTGCAGGCGATCAGGCCATCCCTCTGACCGGCCTCGAGCAGGCGTGCCGCGGCTGCGTCCATCCCGATCCTTCGCGCCTTCCCGGCGCTGACCCCTGGGCCCTCGAGCAGCCGCACCGCCAGCCCAAGCGAAGAAGCCGTCGATTCCGCCACCTGGCGAGTAGCATCGCTACAGCCGTCGATCACCACGATCACCTCGAAGGAGCCGCGCGGCATTTGCTGAGCAGCCAAGGCCTCGAGGCATCCCCCGATCCGGTCTTGCTCGTTGTGAGCGGGGACTACGACGACGGTCACTAGCTCCACGGCGCGCCTTTCGCGATCAGCTCTTGGCCCTGCTCGTAGTCCTCATCGGAGTTGTGGGCGAGCACGCCAACGAGCAACCCGTCGTTGCCATACCAGGCCGCAAACCCACCGTCGCTTCGGCGCTCGAGGCGGGCCTGATCGAAGCCATCTCCCCAGGCCGCGTACTTGAGCGTCTTGCGTCCGATCGTCGACCAGAAGCCGGGGACGTCAGACCACTCTGCCCGCTCGCCCGCCGCGGTGCGCCCTGCCACCTGACCCTGCCCAAGCGCGTCACCCCAGTGCTCGACCCGCAGTGGCCGTCCAGCTGCTTCGTTGTAGGCCTTGCACACGTCTCCCATCGCCAGCAACGAGGGGATCGCGGTGCGCATCGATGAATCGACCGGCACGGCGTCATCGATGAGCTCCAGACCGCATCCCGCCGCGAGCTCGGCGCGGGGGGCAACTCCCGCCGCCATGATCACGAGCGCTCCTCGGGCTCGCTGTCCGCCGCTGCTCACCTCGAGCGCTCCCTCGACGCGCCCGATCCGCTCGGCGCCCTCGCCGAGCAGTAACCGGACGCCGTCCTCCTCGAGCCAGGCCCTCAGCTCGCGGGCCGCCTCCGGGCCCAGGCGGGTGATGTTGGGAGCTGGCTCGTCGGAGACGAGCGTCACCGGGTGACCGCGCAGCCGCAGCGAAGAGGCGATTTCACAGCCGATGAAGCCCGACCCGATCACGACCACCGGATCGCCGGGCGCGAGACGCGCCTGCAGCTCGCGCAGATCGGCGATCGTCCTCATCACCCGCACCGCCGGGTCATCTGCGCCGGGAATCGGCAGGCGCTTCGGCTCCGCGCCGGTAGCGATCGCGCAGCGGGCGTACCGCACGGTCCGCCCGCCCGAGAGCCCCACGGTCCGAGCATCGGTGTCGATCGACACGGCGCGCCCGGAGATCAACGACACCCGCCGCTCGACGAGCCACTGCTCATCGGCCAGTGGTAGATCCTCTTCGCTGCTCTCGCCGCGGAGCAAGTCTTTGGTCAGCGGCGGCCTGTTGTAGGGCATGCGCGCCTCGTCGGTGACGATCGCCACCGGCCCATCAGCGCCCACCTCACGGAATGAGGCGGCCGCGGAGAATCCAGCCGGGCCGCCGCCGATCACCAGCAGCTGGAATCGCTCGCTCACCGCCGCACCAGCACGTCGAGCAGATAGTCATCGTTACCTCCGCGCTCGACCGGTGACAAATCCGGGGCGGCGCGCAGGATCCCGTGGACCTGCTCGGCGTCGAATGGCCGCTCCTCTCCGGTGGGTCGCCAGTGGACGGCGACCAGGCGCGCGCCGGCTTGCATCCGCGCCGCCAGCACCGACAGCGTGTCGCGAAGCGTATCCCGGGCCAGGTAGTAGAGGATCTCGGAGGCGACCACCAAGTCGTAGCCGCGGTCGGGGATCGCTCCAGGAATCTCGCCGAGCGTCAGCTCGACCTGATCGGCCGATGTAAGCCGTCTCCGCGCGCTCGCCACCGCCGTTGCCGAGGCGTCGATCGTGACCAGCCACTCACATCGTGGCGCCAGCATCGCGCTGAAGACCCCGATCGAGCTGCCGAGCTCGAGCGCGCAGCGGAATGGTCCCGGTCCGCAGGCCGCCAGCGTGGCGGCATACTTCTCGCGCTCGTACTCACTGTGCGTGTATCCCCAAGGATCGGGGTCGCGCTGGTAGCGGGCCTCGAAGTCCGCAATCGTCATCCAGCTCACTGCGCCCGCTCCGCCAGTTCGGCTTCTCCGGCGCGCGCCAGCAGCGGCTCGAGCCGGTGCTGAAGCATGAACACCTCGAGATCGCGCCGGGCTCTGTCGAGCGTGCTCGCACGGGCAAACGGCCTGGAGCCGGTGGCCCGGGCGGCAATCTCGAGCAGCCGGGTGGCCGCGTCCGCGATTGCCACGCGTGCCTGGACCGCGACTTGCGCCAGTTGCCGGTCGGCTGGGTGCAGCTCCTGGCCGGAGGCGTTTGCCGACCGCGCGGCTGCATCCATCGCGCTCGCCGCGGCGTCGATCCAGATTGCAATGGCGCGTTGTGCGGTGAGGATGTGTCCGGCGGCGAGACCCTCCAGCTCGCCGCGCTTGGGACGCGCGGCGAGCTCGTCGAGCGCGCTGTGAGCGGCACTGTCGGCCATCCCGGCCCAGCTGGCGGCAGTTCTCAGTGCGTCGCGACTGAACCAGGGCTGCTCGGCGATTGCGCCGGGCTCTCCGAGCCGAGCAAGCACGGGTGCGTCGTGGAACACGACTCGGTGCGAGACAGAAGCGCGCAGCCCATGCGCCCGATACCAGCTTGCGTCGACCTCGACCCGCCGGCTGTCGGCGAGATCGACCCACACCGACGCAGGGGGCCCGCCAGCGCCGGTGCGCGCCAGCACCAACGCCCGCTGAAGCCCGCCGGCGCCGGAGCAGAAGGTCTTCACCCCTCGGAGGACCTCGGCGCCCTCCTCGCCGACAACGATCGCCGGGGGTCCTTCGCCGGGGATCGGGTCCCCGCCCCATACCCCGGCACGGATCAGGCCGGCGCGTACCGCGGCAAGCTCACCGGTCATCAGCTCGACAGGAGCTTGGACGGCCAACCGCTCGACCGCGTTGAGGTGGCCGTCGAAGATCCGGCCGACCGAGCCGTCGGCGCGTGCGACGGCCTGAACGAGCGAGAGCTCCGCCGCCGCGGGGGGCCTCGCCCGGCCGGGGATCGCGTTCCAGGCCATCGCGCCTTGACGCTCCAGCTCGGCGATCGCGTCCTGCGGAAATACGGGGTCCGGTCGCGCGTCGCGAGCCTCGGCGCCGGCCGAGATCCGTTCGAGCGCCTGCTCGAGATCGGGCAGCGCTGTCCGGCGATCGGTTTCGCTCGATGCGATCATGTCATCGCCTGCAGCTGCAGCCGCTGCCCCGCGGCGTGACGCCCGACCAGCCGCACGAACTCGATCGTCTCGCGAATCGTGCGCCGCAGCGCGCCGGGTCCGATTCCGTCATGTGCCAATACAACCGCTCCGTCGCGCAGATTGGGCTTCACTCGCTCGAACATCGTATCCGCGGAATCTCCCCGCCAGTCCTGCGTATCGGCGCTCCAGCCGACGATCCGCAACTGGTGCTCCGCCGCGATCTGCTGTGACCACGGGGCCAGATCGCCCCACGGCGTGCGCCACAGCGAGGGTTCGGCGCCGAGCGAGCGCAACGCGCTCAACGCCCGGCGGGTGTCCGCTCGCACCGAGTGCAGATCGCTCTCGGAGTGTCGGACATGCTCGTGACAGTGCACTCCAATCGCGTGACCGTGCGCCAGCATCCGGGCGATCAGCCGGGGCTGCGCTGCCGCCTTCGCCGCGATCGGAAAGAAGGTCGCTCGAGCCTCGAGCTTGCAGAGCACGTCGAGCAGTTCGGGCGTTCCGGCCGGATCAGGGCCGTCGTCGAACGTCAGCGAGATCCCGGACACACGGCAGGGTCTACCCGGCTCCGCAGCCCGAGCACTCCGGAAGCCTTAGGTGATGCGACCGCGGAGGACGCTGTCTCCAGAGTGTCCGGCGCCGGCGCCCAGTCGCTGCAGCGAGATGTCGAGGTAGACGTAATGACGGCGGGGCTGCGTCCGCAGCAAACAAGAACATCGTCCAGGTCGCCGCAAGCAACAAGCAGCTCTCAACGCTGGTGACGCTGGTGAAGAAGGCCGGTCTCGTGAAGCCCTCTCGGGCAAGACGAAGCTGACCGCACCCACGAATGCCGCTTTTGCGAAGGTGCCGAAGGCGACGCTGGCCAAGCTCGGCAAGGACAAGGCGCTGCTCGTGAAGGTGCTCGCGTATCACGCGCTTCTGGGTGCAGTGCCCGCCAGCAAGGTCCTCAAGCTGCATTCGGCAAAGACCCTCGAGGGCGCGAGGGTGCGCTTCAGCGTCCGCGGCGGCCACGCGTACGTCACTAACGCGGAGATCATACGTTCCCGCCGCCAACGGCCTGGTCCATGTGATCAACGGTGTGTTGATCCCAAGCTGATCAAAGTCGGCCCCCAGGCCCGGTCCCGCCATGGCTGACGGCGGGGCCGGACCCTCGGACGGCTCGCCGCGATGATTGTGGGCGGGCCGGCTGCGCCGCGGTGACCGCTCGGGGATTCGCCGCGCTGGAGGAGCCTGATGCGCCGCGGCGGACGGTCAGCCCTGCGCCGCCTCTGACAGCTTGCGCCATGCGCGCCACGTCGCGAGCCGCTCCGCGTAGAGGGCTTCGACCGCCACCGGCGGGAAGCTGCCGAGCAGAAGCCGCAACGGCGGCTGCTCGGCGTCGACGATTGTGAGGATCGCCAGCGCGGTCGCCGCCGGATCTCCGACATCCCTGCTAGCGGAGGTCGCGCGGCGCGCCTCGCGTACCCCATCGTAGGCGGGGATTGGATCGGTGTGGACGGCGGAGCTGCCGCTCCAATCCGTTCCGTACGGGCCCGGTTCGACGATCGTCACGCGAATCCCGAAATCCGCGACCTCCTGGGCGAGCGCCTCGCTGATCGCCTCGAGCCCCCACTTCGATGCGTTGTAGAGACTCAGCGTCGGGAAGGCGCCGATGCCGCCAAGGCTCGAGACCTGCAGGATGTGCCCGCCTCGCTGCTCGCGCATGATCGGCAGGACGGCCTGGGTGACCCAGAGGGCTCCGAAAAGATTGGTCTCGATCTGCGCCCGCGCTTGCGCTTCGGTGATCTCCTCGACCACCCCGAACAACCCGTATCCGGCATTGTTCACGACGACGTCCAGGCGGCCGAATTCGTCTCTCGCGGTGGCCACGGCGTCGAACACCGCCGTGCGGTCAGTCACGTCCAGCGGCAAGGGCAGCAACGCAGGGCCGAACTCATCCGCGAGGGGCGTGATCGAGGAGGCGTCACGGGCAGTTGCGGCGACCCGATCGCCCCGCTCGAGCGCTGCCTGGGCCCACACGCGGCCAAACCCGCGCGAGGCGCCCGTGATGAACCACGTCTTGGCTGTGCTGTTCGAGCTCATATCTACCACTTACTCGGATTCGCGCGCTCCTAAGCACGCGGCGGTGCAGTTGGCCGCGGCGGGCGCGGCGGCTGTCGAGCAGCGCGCGTCCGCGAGCGGCCGCCCGGTCAGGTCACCTCGCGCAGGCGACCGGACTCGACTTCATAGACGAAGCCGCGAACCGAGTCCTTGCGCGGAACGAATGGCGATGCCTTGATCCGCGCGATCGACTGGCGGACGTCGGTTTCAAGGTCCGAGAACGACTCGACCGCCCACTCGGGCTTGATCCCGGTCTCCTGCTGAATCGAGTCCTTGAACTCATCGTCGGTGAAGGTCAGCATCCCGCAACCGGTGTGGTGGATCAGGATGATCTCCTCGGTGCCGAGCAGCCGTTGCGAGATCGCAAGCGAACGGATTCCGTCGTCGGTCACGGCGCCGCCGGCATTTCGGATCACGTGGGCGTCGCCCTCTTGGAGGCCCAGGGCGCCGTAGACGTTCAAGCGGGCATCCATGCAGGCGACGATCGCCACTTTGCGAGCCGGAGGAAGCGGCAGATCGGACTTATCGAATGACGCCGCATACGCCTCGTTGTTCTTCAGCAGCTCATCTGTCGTGCTCATGAAACTCCTTTGCGACCAACCGGGAAATCATTGATTAGTCTATTGAATTAGTGAGGTTTTGCGGCCGCGGGACCGGACCCGACGAGGTCCGTTCGGCTGGGCTGATCGGCGTGGTGGCCAAGCGGGCCCACTCCCCACAGGCTGATCCGCCGGGTTCAGTCCGCGGAGCTGCGCTCACGCCAGCGCCGGCGCCTCTGGCAGCCCTGCCAAGGCCGCATCCAAGTCCTGCTCTGAGAACACCGGATCCTCGAGCTTTCCCGCGAGGTACGCGTCATAGGCGCTGAGATCGAAGTGCCCGTGGCCGCATAGGCCGAGCAGGATCACCCGCGGCTCTCCGGCCTCGCGCGCCGCGGTGGCCTCTTCGATCACCGCGCGGATCGCGTGCGCGGGCTCGGGCGCCGGGATCACTCCCTCGGAGCGAGCGAAGCGAACCGCTGCCTCGAACGTCTCGTTCTGACGGTACGCCCGAGGCTCCACCAGGCCCGCTTTCACGAGGGCGCAGACCAGCGGCGAGTCTCCGTGGTAGCGCAAGCCACCGGCGTGAACTGGCGGCGGAACGAACCCGTGCCCGAGGGTGTACATCGGCATCAGCGGGGTCAGGCCAACCGTGTCGCCGAAATCGTACGCGTACACCCCGCGGGTTAGCGTCGGACAGGCCGCGGGCTCAGCGGCGATGAACCTCGTCTTCGCGCCGTCACGGATCACGCGGCGGAGAAATGGGAATGTGAGACCCGCGAAGTTTGAGCCGCCACCAACGCAGCCGATCACCAGGTCGGGCTCTTCCTCGGCCATCGCCATTTGTGCGAGCGCCTCCTGGCCGATCACCGTCTGGTGAAGGAGGACATGGTTCAGCACCGAGCCGAGCGAGTAATTCGTGTCGGCGTTCTGCGCCGCGACCTCGACTGCTTCCGAGATCGCGATGCCGAGCGAGCCGGTCGGGTGGTCGCCCTGCGAGCGGCCAGCTTCGGTGATCTCGGACGGTGAACGGTGCACGGTCGCGCCCCAGGTCTCCATCATCGAGCGGCGGTAGGGCTTTTGGTCATAGCTCGATCCAACCATCCAGACCTCGCACTCCAGCCCGAACAGGCGGCACGCGAACGCGAGCGCCGAGCCCCACTGGCCGGCGCCAGTCTCGGTCGACAGCTTCTTGATCCCCGCCGCGGAGTTCTCATAGGCCTGGGCTACGGCGGTGTTGGCCTTGTGGGATCCGGGCGGAGAGCCGCCCTCGTACTTGTAATAGATGTGTGCGGGGGTGTCGAGTTCCCGCTCCAGCCGCCTCGCGCGGTGCAGCGGAGTGGGGCGCCAGAGCTTGTAAGCCTCGCGCACCTGATCGGGGATCTCGATCTCAGGCTCGGGCGATACCTCCTGCAGGATCAGGCTCATCGGGAACAGCGCAGCGAGATCGTCGGGACCGGCCGGTTCCTTCGTCCCCGGGTGCAGCGGGGGCGGGGCATCGCCGGGCAGGTCCGCCATCAAGTTGACCCAGTGCGTCGGGATGTCCTGCTCGCCGAGCACGAACTTCACTCGCTCGTCGGTCATCGCCCTCTCCTTCGAATCGCTCGCTTGCGGGCGCCGATTGTATGCGAGCCAGGAAGCCTGGAACGGTGGGCACCTCGCGCGGCGCCGCCTGAGCAATGGTGAGAAGGAGTCGCGCGCCAGGCGACGAATCCGAACAGCATCACGGCTATGGCGAGAGGTCATCTACAGCCATGGTGGGAGCAGCCGGCCAAGTCTCCGGCCGAGGCTGGACTCGAGGCGAAGCGGGAGCACTTGCGGGCCGAGCTCGCTCGTGCCTGGCGAGCGGAACCGACTGAACGTCAGCGTCCTGACGTGCAGGTCGTCGCTCGGCCGCCCTATCAGCCAGCGGCCTGACTGCACGCCCGAAATGGCCTGACAATCCGCGCCCAGCGCTAGGGTTCGCCGGGATGAGCGACGAGCACCAAACCGAGGAGCTCAGAGAAGCTCAGCGAAAGCGCGAGCAGGTCGAAAGCGAACAGGCCCGCGCGGCGGAGGACGAGCAGGAAGCCGCGCAACATCAGCGGCGAGCCGACAAGGCCCGCTACCTACGCCGCAAGCTGGACGAGCGCGCATCGTCCGAGCGCGAGGCGAAGCCGCCACAGTGAGCCCCAAGGCAAATGCTGAAAAGCTGCGACTCACGCCGGGCGGCTCGGTTTGGATCTCGGACAGCGCGCGGCTGTCGCTGATCGAGCCGCTGCCTGAAGGAGCGCGGGTGGTCGATCGGCCGGCCGACGCCGACTGCGCACTCGTATTCGCTGAGGGCTTGGCGTCGCTGCGCGAGCAGGTCGGCGGGCACCTCGCGGCGCTCGCGACGGTCTGGATCTGCTATCCGAAGGGCAATCGGGCGGATCTCAATCGCAATACGATCTGGCCGGTCCTACTCGAGTGCGGGATGCGCCCGATCGCTCAGGTCTCGCTCGACGACACCTGGTCGGCGCTTCGCTTCCGAGCGCTCGAGCCGGGCGAGGAGTTTCGGGGCGCAGGGGGTAGTTGAGGGGGCGTCCGCACCTCGGGGGCGCGGGCTATCGTTACACGCCCGCCCGCTCGAGGGTCGAGCGTCACGTTAGCCCGGCTCACGCGGGCCAGTGTTACGTTCGAGTGAGCGGAGGAATCGAGCGTCACGATAGCCCGCGCCAGGCGGGCCACCGTTACATTCGGCCCGGGAGCGGAGTCGAGTGCAACGTTAGCCTGGGGAGCGGCGGCCGCGGGCGCCCTCGCGCGCCCGCCCGCCCGAGGGGAGAGGCGGTCCGCCACGAGGGCCGAGGCGGGAACCCCGCGCGTGGGCACGCTCTTAAGCACCTCTCACGATTCGCGCTTACATTCGCCCCCGAGGAATGAGCTCACCGAAGCACTTGTGGTCAGGGCACTGGCAGGACGACTCCGACGCGCTCGCCCGCGAGCTGGCAATGCGCCGCGCCAACACCCCCGAGCAGGCGGCCGAAGAGCAGCCGCCGGCCACCCCCCGCCGGCGTGCGCCGACATCGCCCGCAACCCGGCCTCCCGCCGCACCGATCCCGCCGAGGGTGAAAATGACCCCGCGCCCCGCTCAGCGCACGCCCGGCGGTACCGACCTCGCACACCACCTCCGCCAGCGCGCCGACCACCTCCGCCAGCGCGCCGACCACCTCCGCCAGCGGGCACACCACCTCCACGAGCGCTGGCACCCACCCGCAATCCGCCGCCCGCGGCTCCACAGACCACCCTGGCTCAGGGCGGCGCTGCTAGCCGCGCTCGCGCTGCTGATTGTGGCCGGCGGAGCCTATGGCTTGACCCGCGCGGTTGGATCCGGCGGCTCGCCAAAGGCCTCCGCGAACGCCGGGACGCCGTGGCTCGGGGTCGAGCTGCAGAGCGTGCCGGTCAACCGCGTGGTGATCACGGCGGTGGTGCCCGGAGGTCCCGCGGAAGCGTCGGGGCTGGGACCGGGTGATGTGATCACCTCGGTCGCCAATCATCAGATCAACATGCCGGGCGACGTCACGGCGGCGATAGCGGGGATGCATCCCGGCGACCGGGTCGAGGTACAGATCCAACGAGGCGGGTTGCCGCTTGCCGCCCGCGTCACCCTGGCGGCGCGCCCGCCCGGCTACCCATGAGCTTCCAGTCGCCGCTCGTGCTGTTGGCGCTGATCGCGCTGCCGCTGTTGATCTGGGCCTACCGGCATCAACAGCGCCGCCGGGAGCGCGCGGCGGAGGCGTTCGTCATGCCGGCGCTGAGGCCATCGGTGGCGCCGCGGCGGCCTCGCTGGCGCCGGCAGCTTCCGATGTTGGCGTTTCTGCTGGCGCTCGCGATCTTGATCGTCGCCGCCGCCCGGCCGCAACGGAGCGTGGCGGTCCCGGTCGATGACGGCGCGATCATGCTCGCCACCGACGTCAGCAGCTCGATGACCGCGACCGACGTCGCGCCAACGCGGCTGGCAGCGGCACGCGCCGCCGAGCAGCAGTTCGTGAGCGGCGTGCCGAGCTCGATTCGCGTGGGCCTGCTCGAGTTCGCGAACAAGCCGATCGTGTTGCAGACGCCGAGCACGGAGCATTCGCTGAGCATCCAGGCGCTCGGCGAGCTGCACACCAGCGGCGGGACGGCGATCGGCGATGCCCTCCTCACCGCGCTACGCCAGCTCAACAGCCTGCGCTCGGCCGACGGCAAGCGGCCGCCGGCGGCGATCGTGCTGGCGTCTGACGGCGCCTCGAACGTCGGCAGCAGCTCGCTGACGGCCGCACACAAGGCCGCAGCGGAGCAGATCCCGGTCTACACGATCGCGCTAGGAACCGACCGCGGAACGATCCCGATCAAGCGCGGATCGAGGACCGTGGCGGTGCCGGTTCCGCCCAGCCCACAGGAGCTCGCGCAGATCGCCGGCGTCTCCGGAGGACGGGCGTTCACCGCTGCTGACGCCGGCCGCCTGTCCGCGGTGTACGCGCATCTCGCCGCGAAACTCGGCCACAAGCACGTCCAACACGAAATCAGCTCGACGTTTGCGGGCGGCGGCCTGGTGCTGCTGCTACTCGGCAGCGCGATGTCCCTGCGCTGGTTCGGCCGCCTCGTATAGCGAAAGGGCAAATGGAGGAACTAGATGAACGAGATGGAGCAGACCGGGGAGGCGCGGCGAGAGGCGCGTGACGCCTTGCAGGAGGCGCTGCATGAGATCAAGCGAGTGATCGTCGGTCAGGACGCGATGCTCGAGCGGCTGTTGGTGAGCTTGCTCGCGAGCGGCCATGTGCTGCTCGAAGGGGTTCCCGGGCTGGCGAAGACGCTGACCGTGAAGACCCTCGCGGCGGTCCTGGGCGGCTCCTACAGCCGCGTGCAGTTCACCCCCGACCTGGTGCCGGCCGACCTCATCGGCACGCGCGTCTACCGGCCTGACAGCGGCAACTTCGACACCGAGCTGGGGCCGGTGTTCGCGAATTTCCTGCTCGCGGACGAGATCAACCGCGCCCCGGCGAAGGTCCAGTCGGCGCTGCTCGAGGTGATGCAGGAGCAGCAGGTCACGATCGGTGGAACGCCGTACGGGGTGCCGCTGCCATTCATCGTGATGGCGACCCAGAACCCGATCGAGTCAGAAGGCACCTACCCGCTGCCCGAGGCGCAAGTCGATCGCTTCTTGATGAAGATCCTGGTCGATTACCCAAGTGTCGGCGAGGAAGCGGCGGTGGTCGGTCGCAGCCTGGCCGAACCGGCCGCCGTTCGCGAGTGCCTGTCGCTCGAGGATCTGCGCCACCACGCGGCGGCCGCCGAGACCGTGCTGGTCGATCGCGACACGATCGGCTACGCGGTGGCGCTCGCCGATGCCACCCGGCACCCGGGCGGCTACGGGCTCGAGGAGATCGTGCCGCTGATCGAGTTCGGTTCGAGCCCGCGAGGTCCGATCGGTCTGGTGCAAGGAGCGCGGGTGCTCGCGCTGCTGCGCGGACGAGGTCACGTCGTCGCCGACGACATACGTGACCTCGCCGCCGACGTGCTGCGCCACCGGATCGTGCTCTCATACGACGCGCTGAGCGAGGGCGTGACCGCCGACGAGCTGCTCGAGCAGATCTTGGCGGCGGTCGCGGAACCGGGAGCCGACCAGCTCTTGCGCGCCACGCCGGCCGCCCCGCTGAGGTCCGCGTGAGCGTCACGCTGCTGCAGCCACCGGCTGCGCGCCAGGGCCCAGGTCCACTTCCGCAGCCGATGATCGACGCGCTCGACGTCGCCGTCGGCCGGCTCGTCACGCGTACGCTCCCCGGCGACCGCCGCGCGGCAGGGGTAGGGGTCGGCACCGAGCTGGCGCAGCTGCGCCCGTACGAGGTAGGCGACGACGTTCGCCACATCGACCCGGCGGCGACCGCCCGCAGCGGCCAGCCCCACGTCCGCCAGCACGTTCCCGACCGTGCGCTCACCACTTGGATCGTGCTCGACGTGTCGCCCTCGATGGCGTTCGGAACCGAGGGCCGACTGAAGGCCGACGTCGCCGAGGGTGTAGCGCTCGTATTCGGTCGCCTGGGCGTGCGTCGTGCCGGCAGCGTCGGGCTGCTCGCGTTCGGCGCCGGCGCGCCGCGCGTGCTTGCGCCCCGCGGCTCCAAGCCGGCAATCGTGGCGTTGCGACGGACGCTGGCCGAAGGCGTCGCTCCCGACGGGCGCCACCAGCCCGAGGGTTTTGCCGATGCGTTGCGACGGGTGTCCCGGCTCGCGCGCCAGCCCGGCTTGGTGGTCGTGATCTCCGATCTGCGCGACCAGCGTGGATGGGAGGGTCCGCTGGGATCGCTGCGGATCCGCCACTCCCTACTTGCGGTGGAGATCAGCGACCCGCGCGAGCGGGAGCTGCCGGCGGTCGGAGCGCTGATGCTGATCGATCCTGAGACGGGCGAGCGCATCAACGTCGACACCTCGCGCAGGGGCGTCCGCCGCCGGTTCGCCGAGCTCGAGCGAGAGCGGCGCGAGGGAGTAGCGCGCGAGCTGCGCCGCCTGCGCGTCGAGCACGTCTCGCTGTCCACAGACGAGGACTGGCTGCTGACGCTCGGCCGTCACTTGCGATGAGCTTCAGCGCGCCCCTATGGCTGGCTGCCCTGGCGATCGTGCCGGCCGCGCTCGCCGCATACCTTTTCGCACGCCGTCGTGCCAGGCGCTATGCGGTTCGCTTCACGGCAGTCCCTACGCTCCGCGAGGCGGCGGGGAGCGCGCCGCGGTCGTGGCACCGTCAGCTTCCGGCGGCGCTTCTGCTTGCCGCGATCGCGGCGCTGGCGCTGGCACTGGCGCGCCCCGAGACGCGCTATCGCGTACCCATCCAGGAGGCGTCGATGATGCTCGTCACCGACCACTCCGGGTCGATGGCGGCGACCGATGTCTCGCCCACGAGGCTGGCGGCCGCGGTGAAGGCAGCCAACTCGTTCATCGACCAGCTGCCGAGCAAGGTGCGGGTCGGTGCCGTCGCCTTCTCGACCGACCCGGACGCAGCTCAGGGGCCGGTCACCAATCACGCGGCCGCGCGGGCGATCATCGATGCGCAGAGCGCCAACGGTGCGACGGCCACCGGCGACGCGCTCGAGCTGGCGCTGCAGCTGCTCCACGGCGGCGCGAAGCACCCCCCGTCGGCGGTTGTGCTGCTCTCCGACGGAGCGGCCAATGCAGGCCAGAACCCGGTCGCGGTCGCGCGCCAGGCGGCGCAGGAAAAGATCCCGATCTACACCGTCGCGCTGGGCACCCCCAACGGCGTTCTGCTCAATCCAGACCCGCAAGGACTTCCCGAGCCAGTCCCTCCCGACCCGCAGCTGATGGCGCAGATCGCTCGCGTCTCCGGCGGGCGCGCATTCGACGCCCAGAGCGCGGACCAGCTCGGCTCGATCTACAAGCACCTCGGCAGCGAGCTGAGCACGGTCTCTCGCAAGCACGAGGTCACCGCGAAGTTCGCGATCGCCGGGCTGGTGCTGTTGCTGTTCGCGGCGGCAGCGGCTGCGGGGTTGACGGCACGACTCCCGTAGCCGCGCGCGAGGGCCTGCTAGTCGGCCCCGGCGCGGATCCCGTGGGCCCACTGGGTCAGCGTGTAGCTCGCCTCCCAGAAGGCAAGCTCGTGGCGAGTCGCGGTCCGGAAGATCGCGGCAAGCGAATCGAACCGCGCCGGCTCGAGGCCGGCCGCCCGCGAGTCGACGAGCGCCACCATCTGCTCGGCGAACGCCTGCGCCTCGGGCGAGCTCTGGTAGGCAAACCAGTCGCTGAAGATCGGATGCTCGGCGACCGCGCCGCTGTATCTGCGCCCGATCTCCGCATAGCTCCAAGGACAGGGCAGCAGCGCGACCGTCAACTCAAGCATCGAACCGCGGAAACCCACCTCGCTGAGGAAGCCCGTGTAGGCGCTCGCTGCAGGTCCGAGCTCGACGTCCCCGCCCCTGCTCGCGGCTCCCTCGATCACGAGCAGCTGATGCAAGCGCTCATTCTCGACCAGCTCCTCGTCCAAGGTCTGGCGCAGCGCGGCGGTGAACCAGCGCAGCTCGGGCTCGTCGCGGGAGCGCGCGGCCGCCATCGCGAGCACGCGGGCGAAGTCGAACAGGTAGAGGCGATCCTGCTCGAGATAGAAGCGAAAGCGATCGAGCGGCAGCGTCCCATCCGCCATCTGCGCAAGGAATGGATGCTCGAGCAGCGCCCCCCAGAGCGGCTCGCTGGCCTGGCGAAGGCGCTCGCAGAAGCCCTCGCTCATCGGCTCGGCAGGTACTTGTCGGTCATTACGGTGGAGATGTTGACGGACTTGTCGATCAGCCGGTTCGCGTGCATCCAGTCGGCGAAGCTCTGCCAGGCGCCGGCGTTCATCTGGCCGAAGCCGAGCCGATTGGCCAGCAGGGGCGCGGTCGTCGCGATCATCTGCGCAAGCTGATCGGCGGGATACCCCTTGACCACGCTGTGCATCGACGCTGCGGCGGTTGACGGGTGCGCGAGCGCCACCGCGTTGCCTTGGGCGAGCGCGGCGAGGAACTGGCGCACGGTCTGCTGATAGCCCGGGTCGGTCTTCAGCTTCGCCGAGTTGGCGATGATCACGAGTTCGTCGTACTGAGGTACGCCCGCGTCGGTGATCGGGATCACGGTCGGCTTCAAGCCGAGGTCTCTGACCTGGATCGCCTCCACGTTGCGGTAACCGCCGAGGATCGCGTCGACCTTTCCCGATACCACCGAAGGGAGCAGGCTGGCGCCCACGTTGACCTTGTGAACGCTGCTCAACGGGATCCCCGCTTTCAGCGCGATCGCTTCCAGGAACGCATCATCGGACGGCAGACCGGAGACGCCAACCGATTTTCCCTCGAGGCCCGCGGGCGTCGTGATCCCAGACTTGGCGGGCGCGATGATCGAATTCAGGGCGACCGGCACCAGCGCGCCGACCGCCGTGATCGGGAGCCCGGATGCACCGGCGATGATCGTGTCCGGCTCGTAGGAGATCCCTAGCGGAACCTCGCCGGCGGCGACGAGCTTGGCCACATCATCGACGTTCGAGGGGGGTTGCAGCGTGACGTCGAGCCCGCGAGCCCGGAAGTAACCCTCTGCCAGGCTGGTGTACAGCGCGAGATGGTCCGGGTTCGGGACCCAGTCGAGCATCACTTCGATCGATCTAGTGCGCTTGACTTGACCGGAGCTGGTACCGCCCGAGCTGCTGGGGCTCGACGAGCTGCTCCCGCAGCCGGCCAGCACGAGCAGGCACGCCGTCAACGCGACCAGGGCGCGTCGCCTCATTGGTTCGTCCCCCACTCATGCGCCCACGGCGCGACCAGTCGCTCGCAGAGGGTGACGGCGAGCACCAGCAACACAGCCATCACCGTAAGCAGCAGCACGGCCGCCAGCACGCGCGCAGTCTGCAGCTCGGGACCGGCTTGCAGCATCACGTATCCGAGCCCGTTGTTGGAGCCCGCGAACTCGCCGAACACGGCTCCCACCGGGGCGAACGCCGCCGCGACGCGCATTCCGGAGAAGAAGGACGGCATCGCCGAGGGCAGCTCGATCCGGCGGAAGGTTAGCCACCGCGTTCCGTGCAGGGTGCGCATCATTCGCACGTAGTCGGGATCGACCGTCCGCAGACCGTCCAGGGTGTTGATTGCAATCGGGAAGAAGCAAACGAGGGCGACCACGACGAGTTTCGAGCTGATGCCGTAGCCGATGATGATCGCCAGGATCGGGGCCAGGACGACGATCGGGATCGCCTGTGAGGCGATCAACAGCGGATATAGCGCGCGGCGCACGATCGCCGAGAAGTGGAGCAGCACCGCGACCCCGAGACCGAGGGCGACCGCGATCAGAAAGCCGATCAGCATCTCTTCGAAGGTGACGAAGGTGGCGCTCCGGAGCACGCTGCTCCAGTCGTTCCAGAGCTCGCTGATGACCTGGTCGGGCGCGGGGAGGATGTACACCGCGACCAGCCCGCCGCGGCTGACCGCTTCCCAGATGCTCAGAATCACCAGCAACACAAGCGCCGAGAGCCCGTAGCTGCGGGCCAACTGCATGGCGGAGAGCAGCCGCCGGCGGCGGGGTGGCGGCTGTGGCGTCGAGGTGTGTGGAGCGGCGGACGGGCTCGAAATCACGACTCGAGCGCCTCCATCGCGCGTTCGCGCAGGGCGAGGAACTCAGGCTCGGCGACCACCTCGCGGCGGTTGCCGCGCTTGGGAACCGAGACCGGAATCCGGTCCACGATGCGCCCGGGACCGGCGGACAGAACCACGACCTCCTCACATAACAGCAGCGCCTCCTCGACGTCATGGGTCACGAGCACGGCGGTGCGCGGCTCGGCGTCGAGCGCCGCGCTGAGCCAGCTCTGCATGCCGGCGCGGGTGATCGAGTCGAGCGCCCCGAATGGCTCGTCGAGTAGCAGCACCTCCTTCTCGGCCAGCAGCGTACGCAGGAATGCGACGCGCTGGCGCATCCCGCCGGAGAGCTCGCCCGGACGCAGGCTGTCCGCGCCGGCGAGCCCGAAGCGCTCGAACATCGGCGCAACCCGGGCGCGTGCCTGGCTGCGCGAGAGCCCCTTGTTCTCAAGCGCCAGGCCGGCATTGTCGATCGCGAGCCGCCACGGCAACAGCAGGTCGCGCTGGGGCATCAGCGCGCAGCGGCTGAGCCGCTCGTCGGGCTTCGTGTGGCCCTGCACGCTGACCTCTCCGGTGTCGGGCTCCTCGAGGCCGCAGATCAACGAAAGCAGCGTCGATTTGCCGCCGCCACTCGCGCCCACGATCCCCAGCCGCCCGTGCAGCTCGAGCTCGAGCTCGAGCCCGTCGAGCACGTGGTTGGAGCCAAACCAGCGGCTCACGTCTCGGATCGAGATGCAGCTGTTCAGGGACAAGGAGTTGTTCGAGGCGATCGGCCGGATTGAAGCGCGTTCAGCGCGGATCGGCGGCAAGCGCCGGCGGGGCTCGGGTACACGAGCCTATTCAGGATTGGAGCCTTGGTGCGAGGCGGCGGCGGTAGCCACGTCCTGCGGGTAGGTGTGACGCGCGCGGGCCAGGAACAAGCCGGCGGCCAGAAGTGAGACGAGCATGATCAGAAAGCTGATCTCGAGCCCTCTGGCCGCAGCCGGCGAGATGACCTCCGCGTGGGTGCCGATCGGAGCCTGATGCGGCGTGAATCCGGCGATCAGATCCGCGAGGCCGCCGAACAGGATCGGCGCCAGCGCCTGCGCGAGCGAGCGCAGGAATGTCCGGACGCTCTCGGCCCGTCCCCACAGGCCCGCGGGCATGATGTCGAGCCTCGCGGCGTCGAGTCCAGGGTTGGCGGCGGAGATCAACGCCGCGCCGGCAACATCGAACCACAGCGCCGGAGTGAGCGTGCTGCTGACGAACCCCGGGATCAGCAGCAGGGCGGCGCCGAAATAGCAGATCGTCGGCACGAACACGCGTGCCTCGACGAACCCGCGCCGGAGCAGATAGTCGGTGAGCCGGCCACTGATCAGCGTCCCGATCAGTGCGCCGATCACCAGCATCGCGAGCACCAGCTCCGCGGTTGCCTGGCTGGCGTGGTAGTGGCCGCGCACGAACAGCAGCGCGAAGGTCGAAAGACCGGAAAAGAAGAAATAGCCGAGCGCCGAGCCCATGATCAGGAGCACGTTCGTGGGAACCCGAAGCGTGTAGCGGATGGCCCGTCCGAGCTGCATCTGGGCCGGATCCTCGTGTAGCAGGAGTTGCGGGTTTGGGGCCACGCCGCGCCTGCGGACTTCCTCCTGCGCCAGCTCATCTGGCTCCGGCTCGAGCTCATCGGCCTGCTCGCTAGGCGCCTCGGCCTGCGCCTGGGCGCTCTCCACCGCCTCGTCGAGGTCGACCACGCCCGCCTCCAGCCGGCTCTGTCCGCCGCGGAGCGGCTCGGGGACGGTGCGCCACAGCGACCGGGCCAGGAAGAAGCCCGGGAGGGCGAGCACGACAAAGGCCGCGCGCCATGAGATCACGCTGGCTACGGTGCCGCTGATGATGAACCCGGCGGCGGTCCCCGCGATCTCGCCGCCGAGAATGTACGCGTACACTCGGCCGCGCTCGCGGGCGGGGAAGTAGTCGCCGGTCAGCGAGGCGATCGCCGGTCCCGCAGTGGCGGTCACAGCCCCCAGTCCGACCCGCGTCAGCAGCAGGTGGCCGTAGCTGCCCGAGAACGCGCTGGCCAGCGAGGCGATGCTCCAGAGCACGATGCTGATCGACAGCATCGGGATCCGCTTGTAGCGGTCGACGAGCATGCCGACCGGAATCACGAACACCGCTCCTACCAGCAGCGCGACCGAGCTGAGCAGGCCGATCCTCGTGTTACCGATGTGCAGCGCGTGCTCGAGCTGGGGCGCCACCGCGCCGACGGTCGCGGTGTCTGCGCCGTTCAGCGCCAGCACCGCGCCGAACAGCAAAATCACCCGCGCCCGGGCCGGACCGCCGACTGCCTGCACCACCTGGCCCCGCGCCAGGCGCCCCGCCCAGCGGGCGCCGCGCAGCATCGAACGGCTTGCCCCCCTCGGACGGTGACCCTGTGGGATTGCCTGATCGGTATCGGCCATCTTCAGAGAAGTCAAGCGAAGTGGGAATCTGTGCTGCTGGCGAATACCGGGGTCGGGAGCGCGCCGGGCGATCGCTTCGCCAGAATCAACGCTCGATGAGCCTCTATCAACTCGAAGACGAACAGCGTCAGATCCGGGAGCTCGCCAGAGACTTCGCCAGCCATGAAATCGCGCCCCACGCTGCCGAATGGGATCGTAAACACGAGTTCCCGGCGCAGGTGTTCGCCAAACTCGGCGAGCTCGGGCTGATGGGTGCCTGCGTGCCCGAGGAGCATGGGGGCGCAGGCACCGACTATCTCAGCTACTGCCTGGTGATCGAAGAGCTCTCCCGCGCCGACGCCGGCGTCGGCGTGAGCGTCGCCGTGCACACCGGCGCCGGGACGCTGCCGATCCTCGCGCACGGCAGCGCCGAGCAGGTGGAGCGACTGGTGCCGGCGCTGGCGGCGGGGCGGGAGCTCGCCGCGTTCGCGCTGACAGAGCCCGGCAGCGGGTCAGACGCGGGCGCGATGCGGACCCGCGCCGATGCGGATTGCCGGATCACGGGCAACAAGCAGTGGATCACCAACGGCTCCTACGCGAGCACGTTCATCCTGTTCGCGCGGGACCCCGAAGTGCCGTCCGCGTTCATCGTCCGCGCCGGGGCGGAGGGGTTCGCGGTCGCGGGCGAGGCCGACAAGCTGGGCCTGCACTCCTCCTCGACCGCCGATCTCGTGCTCGAAGAGACGCCGAGCGAGCGGCTCGGCCCGCCCCGCGCCGGGATGCGGATCGCGCTGTCGACGCTCGATGGCGGCAGGATCGGGATCGCCGCTCAGGCGATCGGGATCGCCCAGGCGGCGCTCGACCTGGCGAGCGAGTACGCACGGCAGCGAAACGCATTCGGTCGGCCGATCGGGAGCTTCCAGGCGACTCAGCAGAAGCTCGCCGAGATGCAAACCGAGATCGAAGCGGCGCGCGCGCTGATGTGGCGCGCGGCACGGTTGAAGGATGCGGGCCGCCCGCACACGGTGGAAGGCGCGCAGGCGAAGCTGTTCGCATCGCGGGTGGCGCGCCACTGGACCGGAGAGGCGATCCAGATCCTCGGCGGCTACGGCTACATCCGTGAATTTCCCGCCGAGCGGTATTACCGCGACGCGAAGGTGACCGAGATCTACGAGGGCACGAGCGAGATTCAGCGGCTTGTGATCGCGCGGGAGCTGCTCGGCGAGGCGGCGCGGGAATGAGGTGGCGACACGGATCGGCCGGGCTCGCCGCGACCGTGGCGCTGGCGCTCGCCGCCTGCGGAGCGAGCTCCTCCTCGACCAGCCGCTCGACGCCGCTGGCCCGCACGGCGTTAACGAAGCCGACGAACGTCACCTTGATCCTCGACTTCATCCCCAACGCGGTGCACGCCGGGGTCTACCGAGCGATTGCGGCCGGCTATTACAAGCACGAGAACATCGACCTCCATGTGATCGAGCCCAGCTCGACCGCCGACACGCTCAAGCTGATCGACGCCGGTAAGGCGCAGTTCGGCCTCGCGGACGGCAGTGACGTGGCCGATCAGATCGCGCTGGGGAGGGACGTGCAAGCGGTCGCGGCGATCGTGCAGCGGCCACTGGGCGGCCTGATCGCGCTGGCGTCCGAGCACCTCAGCTCCGCGGCCGGCCTGGAGGGCAAGACGGTGGGAATCACCGGCGTGCCATCCGACACCGCAACGCTGGACACAGCCGTCGAGCACGCCGGCGGAGACCCGGGGAAGGTGCACGTGGTGACGATCGGTTTCGACGGCGTGCAAGACCTGGAAGCGGGAAAGATCGCCGCCTTCACCGGGTTCTGGCCCGACGACGGCGTCGAGCTGCAAGTGAGCGGGCACCCGATCAAGGTGTTCAAGCTCGACCAGAGCGGGGGCCCGGCATATCCGGGGCTGGTCGCGTTCACGACCAAGCCGATGATCCAGTCAGATCCCGGTCTGGTGAGGGCCTTCCTGGCGGCGACGGTCGAGGGCTACGAGCAGACCGTGCGCGACCCCGCTCAGAGCCTCAGCGACCTGCTGCGTCTCAACCCAACTCTCGGGCGCGGACTGACGCAGGCCTCGCTCGAGCAGTATCTGCCCCTGTTCACCGACCGCGGCAGGGTCCCGTTCGGCACGCTCCAGCCCGACAGGATCTCCGCGCTGGTGAGCTGGATGACGCGCTACCGGCTGATCCAGAAACCGATCGAACCAGCGCGCTACGGGAGCAACGCCTTCCTCCCGCAGGGAGCATGACGTTGAGCGCGCTCGTCTGCACGGATGTTGGCAAGACCTTCCACAGCCGCGAGGGCGAGGTGGTCGCGCTCGACGGCGTGGACCTGGAGGTCGCTGAGGGCGAGTTCGTCTCGATCATCGGTCCGAGCGGCTGCGGCAAGTCAACGCTGTTCAACATCATCTCGGGGCTGACCCCGGCGAGCGGCGGAAACATCGTCCTGGGCGCGCAGGGCGACGCCGAGCTCCTCGGCCGGGTCGGGTACATGCCGCAGAACGACCTTCTGATGCCGTGGCGGAAAGTGCTCGACAACGTGACGCTCGGGCTCGAGATCGATGGCGTTGCGCGGCGCGAAGCCCGTGTGCGAGCGGAGGCGGAGCTCGAGCGATTCGGACTCGCTGGTTTCGAGCGACGCTGGCCGGCGAGCCTCTCCGGCGGCATGCGCCAGCGAGCGGCACTGCTGCGGACATTCCTCGTCGGCCGCGAGCTGATGCTGCTCGATGAGCCTTTCGGAGCGCTCGACGCGCTGACCCGTCAGGCGATGCAGGAGTGGCTGCTGCGAATCTGGCAAACCGACCGCAAGACGATTCTGTTCGTCACCCATGACGTGGATGAGGCGATCTACCTCTCGGATCGGGTGTATCTGATGTCGCCCCGGCCGGGGCGGATGCAGCTGTGCCTGGAGATCGACCTGCCGCGACCCCGGGGGCTCGAGCTGCTGACTAGACATGAATTTGTGGCGCTCAAGCGGCAGCTACTCGGTCCCCTGCTGGCGAGCTCCGCAGCACCGTTCGAGGACGCCGCCTGATGGCGGCACTGCCCGACGGCGCGGTCGCGGAGCGCTCGATCCAGCGAGCCCCGGGATGGGTCTCTGGCCGCAGGCCACCGCGGCCTGCGCGCCATCTCGCCTGGCGAGCGCGCCTGGGCCGGGCGCTGCCGCCGCTGCTGTTCGCGATCGCGGTGCTCGCGGCATGGCAGCTGTACGTCGTCATCTCGGGCGTCAAGGCGACGAGCCTACCGGCGCCGACCGAGGTCGCGAGGGCGCTGTGGAGCGACCGGCAGCTGTTGATCTCGAATGCATGGACGACGGTCACGGAGATCGTGCTCGGTTACCTGCTCGCGCTGATCCTCGGCGTCGGGCTCGCGATCGCCGTCTCGATGTCGCGGTTTGCGGAGCGCGCGGTCTATCCCTGGCTGGTCGTCTCGCAAACGGTGCCGATCCCCGCGATCGCTCCGGTGTTCGTGATCTGGACAGGCTTTGACATCCGTCCAAAGCTGATCGTGATCGCGCTGGTCACGTTCTTCCCGATCGCGGTCAACACCGTCGATGGGCTTGCGTCGACCGATCCGGAGCTACTCGACCTGCTGCGAACATTCGGGGCCAGCCGCTGGCGGCGATTTCGCCTGGCGCGCCTGCCGGCCGCGATGCCGTTCATCTTCTCCGGCTTGAAGGTGGCGGCCGCGCTCGCGGTGATCGGAGCGGTGTTTGCAGAGTGGGTCGGCTCGAGCGCAGGGCTCGGTTATCTGATCCTCACCTACAACAACCAGGCAATGACCGCAGAGGTATTCGCCGCCGTCGCGGTGCTGTCGCTGATCGGAATCGCGCTGTTCTTGCTCGTCGCCGCGCTCGAGCGACTGGCGCTGCCGTGGTATCACGATCCGCGACGCGACCGTCGCTCCTGACAGGGGGTATAACCGCGGCGGGATGTCCGGCGCACGACTTAGATTCATCGGCTGCGGCGATGCGTTCTCCAGCGGCGGGCGGTTTCAAACCTGTCTGTATCTGGAAGGCGCCGCGGAACCGCTACTGATCGACTGCGGGGCGAGCGGGCTGGTCTCGCTGAAGCGCGGCGAGGTCGATCCCGGGGCGATTGAGTACGTGGCGCTCAGCCACTTGCACGGCGATCACTTCGCCGGACTTCCCTTCGTGATCCTCGACGCCCAGTTCTCCGGGCGCACTCGGCCGCTGACGATCGCCGGGCCCGAGGGAACGAAGACCCGGCTCGAGCACACGTTCGACGCGCTCTATCCGGGGATGGCGACTGCCGAGAGGGCATTCGAGCTCCGGTACGCGCAGCTTAAGGATCGGCTTCCGTGTCGCCTCGGCGCCGCGCTCGTAACCCCGTTCGCGGTCTCACATCCAAGCGGCGCCGCCGCATACGCGCTGAGGATCGAGTACGGCGGCAAGCTGATCGCATTCTCTGGCGACACCGGCTGGACGGAGAGCCTGATTGCCGCAGCGGCTGGTGCGGACCTGTTCGTGTGCGAGTGCACGTACTTCTCCACCGAGGCCCCGAACCACCTCGACTATCACACGTTGTTCGCCCACCGCGAGGAGCTCGACTGCCGGCGCATCGTGATGACGCACATGAGCGATGAGATGCTGGCGAGGCTCGACGAGCTCGAGCTCGACGGAGCGGCCGACGGCCTGGCGATCGATCTCTGAACGTGCAGAGAGCGCGCTCCGCGCCCAAACTATGCCGTAGTCATGTCGGCCAAGATCTCGCGGCCGACGCGCTGGAGATCGCGCAGATAGCCCAGGTGGGCGTCCCAGCCCTCCTCGATCGCCCCCTCCTGCGCAATTCTGACGGTGTCGTCATGCGCATCGAGCAGCTCATAGACGAGCTGTGTCAGCTCTCTAGGCACCCGTTGCCTCGGTCTCGTAGAAGTTGTGAGCGGCTCCCTCATGTCCCGTGCTCATTGACGCTCTTGCGTTCCTCCTCCTCGTTGCCCGTTTTTGACGTTGTGAAACCAGCCTCCCAGCGGATTTCCGGTCTGCCGCGAACGCGTTTGCCTCAACGCGTCGCCTTCTTGATCTCGCTGCGGGCCTTTCCGACCTTGTTCTTGGCCTTTCCCTTGAGCTCCTCCCCCGCACCGCGTGCTTCGGTTCCCGGACGGCCGCTCTCGCGGCCGGCGTCGCGCTTGATCGAGCCCTTCGTCTCTTCGAGCTTCCCGCGAACTCGTTGTGAGCGATCACCCATCGCTACTCCCTCCGTTGGTGGTTGCTAGGCAAGTCCTACCCGTCCCGTACCGCACCCAACTGCCGAACGCCTTAAGGTTCCGGCTGACGATGGAGAACCGTTCGTGATCGTGCGCTGGGGACTCGAGTCGCTGCAAGGCGTGCTCGACGAGCTGTCGCTGCAGCGACCGCTGCTGATAACCACCGAGCGATGGCGGGAGCTGGAGCTGCCGGTATGGCGCCGCTTCGACGGCGTCAGGCCCCACGCCGAGATATCGGGGGTCCGAGAGGCGCTCGAGCTGATGGCGGACGCCGACGGGCTCGTCGCGCTCGGCGGCGGCAGCGCGCTCGATACGGCAAAGGCCGTCTCCAGCGAGAGCGAAGTGCCACTGGTCTCGGTGCCGACGACGTATTCGGGCGCCGAGTGGACGCCGATGTTCGGCAACCGCGACTCCGCCCGCGCGATCAAGCTGGGCGGCAGCGGCGCCCACCCCGAGGGGATCGTCTACGAGCCGAAGCTGACGCTGGGCCTGCCGCCGTTCGAAACCGCCGGCACCGCGCTCAACGCGCTCGCGCACTGCGCGGAGGCGCTGTACACCCGCGGCCACAGCGAGGACACCGACCGCGAGGCGCTCGCCGGCGCAGCGCTGATTTCGAAGTGGCTACCGGAAGTGCTCGAGCGAGGAGATGACCTCGAGGCGCGCCGCGGCTTGCTCGAGGGGGCCATGCACGCCGGGGCGGCATTGCGCGCGGGGATGGGCGTAGGCCACGCGATGGCGCAGGCCCTCGGCGGGCGCTACGGGCTCGCGCACGGGGCGATGAACGCGGTTTGCCTGCCCCACGCGCTGCGTTTCAACGCTGAGGTGGCGGGAGAGCAGATCGAGCGGTTCGCGGCAGCGATGAATGCGGGCCCCGCGGTTGAGCGAGTCAACGAGCTCGCGGCGCCGGCGTGCCCACTGCGGCTGCGCGACTACGAGGTGCCGCGCGAGGACCTCGAGTCGGTCGCCGAGGCCGCGGCCTCGCGTCCCCCGGCCAAGGCCAATCCCCGTCCAGCGCCGCCTGAAGCTATCGCCAGGCTGCTGGAAGCAGCCTGGTAGCGCCCAGCTCAGCGCAGAATCACATTCACGGCGAGCACGCCGATTCCGACGACCGCGCCGATGCTCGCCTGCTTGGCGAGCTCCTTGCCGGTGAGGTGTGCGCGCACTCCAGCGACGACCTCGATCAGCAGGATCATCAGCGCGGAGGTGCGGGCACCTGCGTCCACCGCGGTTATCAAGTTGGCTCGGGCCGCCCAGAAGCCGAGCACCACCACGAGCGGGACGACCGCGCCGGTGAGAATCGACAGCTCGCTGCGCATCGTCTCTGCCAGCGTCGGCAGCGTCAGCGGCGTGCCCTCCTGCAGGCGCCGTCCGAGCAGCTCGGAGTAGGAGTGCGCCAACCAGTACAGGAGCAGCGCGATCACCACCGCGATCACGGTCTTGGCATAGGTCTCGTGCGCTCCGCTCTCGGCTCCGAGCAAGGCCCCGACCGTGATCACGCCGTACACCAGCGCGCGGGAATTCATCGCGTAATTGTCTGATCTCTGCCGGATTGCAAGGCTCTGTATCGCCCGGCGAGACTACAGTTGGGATCAGAGATGCGCGATGCCGAGCTGATGCTTCGCCGGTCAAGCCGTCCGCTCGTCATCGGGATGGGTGGCGGCGGCGACGTTGTGGGTGCGTTGGCCACCGCGGAGCTCGCGCGCATCTACGACGGCGCGGATCCGGTGCTGGGCGGTATGACCTGGGAGCGCGGTCCAATCGACCCTGTCCCGGGCCCCAGGCACGTAAGCGAGATCGTCGGCGGCAAGGCGCTCGCGCCGGGGATCATCCTCGCCGCCGCGGAGACCCGCGTTCGAGATCGAGAGGTTTATTTCGCGGAGTCGCGGATGGCCGAGTTTCTCGAGCAGCCCACGGTTCTGATCGATATCCATGGCGGCCCGGCATCGATCGCCGCCGGACTGAGCGCCACGGTGACCCAGCTCGGATGCGATCTGCTCGTGTTCATCGATGTCGGCGGGGACGTGCTGGCGCATGGCGAGGAGCAGGGGCTGCGTAGCCCGCTCTGCGATGCGATCATGCTCGCCGCGGCCGAGCGGCTCGCCCGCGATGGGCAGCCGGTGCTTGCCGGAGTCTTCGGAATCGGCTGCGACGCCGAGCTGACGCCCTCCGAGGTGCTGGTTCGGCTTGCCGGGGTGGCCGCGGCGGGAGGGATCTGCGGAGCGCGCGGTCTGACTGAGCCGGTGGCAGCGCGACTCGAGGCGGCAATGCGCTTTGTGCCCACCGAGGCCAGTGCGCAGGCGGTGCGCGCCTTCCGTGGCGCATCCGGACTTGCCACGATCCGCGGCGGTTCGAGGTCGCTGGAGTTGAGCTTGGCCGCTGCGGTCACCTTCTACCTCGACGTTCCGGCGACGGTCGAGGCCGCGGGGCGGCTGGCGCGGGCGGTCGCGGATGCGGAGGGCCTGCGGGAGGCGAACGAGGCACTGCATCGGCTCGGCGTCCGCACGGAGCTCGATCTGGAGCTCGAGGCCGCCGGCGAGCAGGCGCAGCGCGCGGCTGAGCAAGGTCGCGATCGTTGAGGGCTGGCAGAATGGCGTGATGGCTAGGGTGACCGCACGCGCCAGCAGGCAAGTCGCAGCTCCGGTTGAACGGGTCCGCGAGTTCCTGCGCGATTACCGGGAGGCACGGCCGCAAATCCTGACCGACAACTACAGCGCCTATCGCGTCGAGGCCGGGGGCGACGGCAATGGGACGGTGGTCGCTTATCACTTCGCGGCCGGCCGCAGAGAGCGCGATTACCGGCTCCGGGTCGAGGAATCGGATGGCTCGCTGCGCGAGCGCGACGAGCTTTCGTCGTTCGTCAGCACCTGGACCGTGGCGGCCGCCGGCTCGGGGAGCACGGTCACGGTCGAGAGCTCCTGGGAGGGCGCGGGAGGTGTCGCGGGCGTCTTCGAGGGTTTCTTCGCGCCCTTGGGGTTACGCCGGATCTACGGCGAAATGCTGTCGCGGCTGGCGGCCGCGCTGGGCGCCTGACAGCCACCGTGAGCGTCGGCGCGATTCCGCCGGTCCTGCTGGTCGATTACGGCGAGGTCGTCAGCCAGCCGCAGCCTGAGGAGGCGATCGCGGCGATGGCCCGGCTTGCGGGGCTCGAGCGAGAGCGCTTCCTCGAGCGCTACTGGGAGCACCGCCCTGCATACGACGCCGGTGAAGGCGCGCGGGAGTATTGGTCGGCCGTTATCGACGCCGAGCTCGGCGACGCGGACAAACTCGAGCGGCTGGTCGAGCTCGATGTCGCGGGATGGAGCCACCTCAACGCCGAGACGCTTGCCGTGCTGCGCTGCGCACATCGTGACGGAGTGACGCTGGCGCTGCTGTCGAACGCGCCGTACGAGCTCGCCGTCGCGGCCAGAGCCAATCCAGCGCTCGAGATCTTCGACCGGATGAGCTTCAGCGCCGAGCTGGGCGTGATCAAGCCGGATCCAGCCGCCTTCCACGCGGCGCTCGAGGGACTCGATGTGGATTTTGCCGAGGTGCTATTCGTCGACGACCGTCCCGAGAACGTCGCCGGGGCGATTGCGGCGGGACTGCGGGCGGTTCAGTTCAGCTCGGCCGAGCAGCTGCGCGCAGCGCTGACGCGGTAACGGCCTGTGCGAATCGTGATCGTCGGCGCTGGGATCATTGGACTGGCGACCGCGCGCCAGCTGATGGGCGCAAACGCGGACGTGGTGGTGCTCGAGAAGGAGCAGGCAGTCGCACGGCACCAGACCGCGCACAACAGCGGCGTCGTCCACGCGGGCTTGTACTACGCGCCGGGGTCGCTGAAGGCCACGCTTTGTCGTCGTGGCCTCGGGCTGCTCCGTGACTTCTGCGCCGAGCGGGGAGTCCGCTACGAGGCCTGCGGGAAGGTGGTCGTGGCGATCGAGCAGCGCGAGCTGGATCCCCTGCGCCGGCTGGCCGAGCGGGCGCAGGAGAACGGCGTGCCGGGGCTGCGGTGGCTCGACGGTGACGCGCTGGCCGAGCTCGAGCCGAACGTCCGCGGGCTAGCCGGATTGCATTCTCCCGAGACCGCGATCGTCGACTTTCGGGAGGTGGCGCGGGTCCTCGCCGAGGAGCTGCTCCGCGGCGGGGGCGAGGTGCGTACCGGCGCGACCGTCGCTCGCGCGGTTCGCGACCGTCGTCGGCCCAGCGTCGAGCTGAGCGACGGCTCCTCGATCGCGGCCGACCGCGTTGTCGTCTGTGCGGGTCTCCATGCCGACCGGCTGGCGCGTGCCTCGGGGGAGCCGGCCGCTCCGCGGATCGTCCCCTTCCGCGGCGAGTACTGGAAGCTCGCGCCTGACCGCGGCGAGCTGGTTCGGGGTCTCATCTACCCCGTACCCGACCCCGCCTTGCCCTTCCTCGGCGTGCACCTGACCCGGAAGCTCGATGGCTCGGTGTGGCTGGGACCGAATGCCGTGCTCGCGCTGGCGCGCGAGGGCTACCGCCGCCAAGACATCAATCCGCGTGACGTCTACGACACGGTCGCCTGGCCGGGGACCCGCCGGATGATCGGACACCACTGGCGGGCGTGCATCGGCGAGCTTGCGCGCTCGCTGCGCAAGCGAGCGTTTCTGCGGGCGGCGCAGCGCTACGTTCCCGCACTTTCGGCCGCCGACGCGTATCCAGCGCCCGCCGGCGTCCGCGCCCAGGCGGTCGACCGCGACGGCTCACTGGTCGACGACTTCCGGCTGAGCGTCGCTGATGGCTTGGTCTGGGTTCGCAACGCCCCGTCTCCGGCGGCTACCTCATCGCTCGCGATCGCCGAGGAGCTGGCCGCGCGCGCGGTGGCGTGACGCCGCTCAAAATTGGTATCCAAATTCCGGGATAAGTAGACTCGTCTACGTGGGCGAGGCAACCGCCAGGGTGGAGCTGATCGCGAGGCTGCGGCCGGCGATCGCATATGCCCAGCGCCACCACGCCGGCCAGCGCCGGCCCGACGACGACGCCCCGTTCATCGTCCACCCGCTCGAGGTGGCGTCGCTGCTGCACACCGCCGGCGCGGCCTTCGACGTGATCGCTGCCGGCCTTCTGCACGACACGCTCGAGAAGACAGACGCGACGCCAGACGAGCTTCGAGAACGCTTCGGGCCCGCGGTGGCCGCGATCGTGGACGCCGTTACCGAGGACGAGCGGATCGCCGACTACCGCGAGCGCAAGGCCGCGCTCCGCCGGCAGGTCGCGGCGGCCGGCCGCGAGGCGCAGATGGTGTTCGCCGCTGACAAGATCTCGAAGCTGCGGGAACTCGGCCGCCACGGCTCGCCGAGGTCGTCATCCGGGGGCGCCGCTCCGCTGCCGCTGCGCTTGGATCACTACGCCCGTTGCTTGGCTCTGGTCGAGGAGAACTTGGACGATGCGTTGCTCGTCGGTTGGCTGCGGCTCGAGCTCGGCAGGCTGACCGCGGCGACAGCGCTCGCGGGCGCGGCTTGAGCTACGGGGCGAAAACGATCTTTCCGAGCATCTCGCCGGCCAACATCGCCTCGAACCCCGCGCGCGCGTCGCGGAGCGCGAAGGTCTTGTAGATCGCGGGCGCAATCCCCTTGTCGACGCAGAATCGAGCCAGCCGCTCGAGCTCATCGCGCGTTCCCATGGTCGAGCCGATCACCGACAGCTGGAGGAAGAACACGCGCGTCAGCTCGGCCGCGGGCGCGTCCCCGCTGGTCGCGCCGGAGATCACGATCTTCCCGCCAGGCTTGAGCGAGCGGATCGAATGCGCCCAGGTCGCATCCCCCACGGTCTCCATCGCCGCGTCGACGCGCTCGGGGAGCCGCGCGCCGGGTTCGAACACCTGATCGGCTCCGAGCTCGAGTGCATTCGCACGCCCCTGCTCGGAGCGCCCGGTTACCCAGACGCGAATACCGGCGGCGGCGCCCAGGACGGTGAGTGCGGTGGCGACCCCGCCGCTCGCCCCCTGAACCAGGATCGTCATCCCCGGAACCACCGCGCCGCGCGTGAACAGCATCCGGTAGGCGGTCAGCCATGCTGTCGGCAGGCAGGCCGCCTCTTCAAATGAGAGCTCCTGGGGTTTCGGTACCAGGTTCCCGCGAGGCACCGCTACTTGCCCCGCGAAGGTCCCGGGGTGGCGCTCTGAGAGCAGCGAGCGTTTGGGATCAAACGTCTCGTCCCCGCGCCAGCCGTCGCTCGCGATCACCGAATGGACGATCACCTCGTTACCTTCGGGATCGACCCCCGCGGCGTCGCAGCCGAGAATCATCGGCAGCTGGTCTTCCTTTAGACCGACTCCGCGCAGCGACCAGAGATCGTGATGATTGAGAGAGGCGTTCCTGACCGTGACGATCGTCCAGCCCTCGCGCGGATCGGGCTCCGGGCATTCGTCGATTGACAGCCCGCGCAGCGGGTCATCTTTATTCATCTCGGTGGCGCGGACGGCGAGCACGCAGGAATCATGCCTTACTTGCGCCGGCGAGTGGTGTCAGACCCACGCACCGCGCGCTCAGCCGCTGGCGGTGAGTTCCTCCAGCATTGGCGGCTGTGTCCCTGTCGCGGCGGTGATAGAGACCCTGATGAAGCGCGCCCGCGTTGGCGCGAAGCGCAGCACGTCGAGCGTCCCGCTGGTTCTTCCGGAGATGCTCGCGACGGTGTGCCAGCTTCGGCCGTTGACGGAGGTCTGCAGCGTGTAGTCGCTGGCCCGCAAGGTGGTTACGGGGCCCGGAGGAGGTGGCACGTTCGGACCCGGCGACGGTGGCCATTGCTGGCCCCACTGCACGGTCGCGGTGCTCACGGTGACGGGCCCGCTACTAGCGACGGGCGCTGTCAGCGTCGCGGGAAGCGCGGTCGGCTGCCAGTCGGTCGCCGGGCTGCCGTCGACGGCGGCCAGCGGCGGGGCGCCGATCTGTGAGCTCGAGGCGCTGGCATCGGTGCACCGCACCACGTCGGCGGTAGGCCGAAGATCCGGCCGTCGGGTCGGCACCGTCAAGGGCGCGCCGGTCCTCACGGTGCGGAGCCCCGACCGGGTGCTGACCTGAAGCGGCGCGCCGGCGGTGAGCGTGAGCGTGGTCGTGCGCGGGCCGATCGAGACCTGAAAGCGCCGACCCCGCCACGCCAGGTCGTGCAGCACGACGCCGCCGAGCTGGCTCGTCAGCGCGGGCGCGAGCGAGATGTCGGTCGGATTCCACCGCAGCCCCGAGTAGCCGTACAGGAACTCCTGCAAGAACCCGCCGATGCCGGTCATGAAAGTGAACGCGCCGCCGGTCTTGGTCTCCGAGAACTGATCGAACACGTCGCGGATGAACGGCTGGTAGCTGCGCTCGGTGTAGACGTAGCTGGCGCACCCCGGAGAGCCGAGCGCCGAGGTGTCGATCGAGTTGACCGAATCGCTCATCGACGGTCCGGTCGGGTCGGTGCGCGGGACGTAGTAGTTGAGGTCGTTCTGGGCCTCGCTCGCTGGCATCGGGTACTGCCACGGGTACTGGAGCAGCGTCACGTCGGCCTGCTTGACGAGCTGTCCGGCGTAGCCCGAGAACTCGGGATGGATGTCCAGGGTGGGGTCGCTCAGCACGACGATCTTCGAGGCGATCTGCGACCACGACGCCGGCGCGGTGAGTCCGAGGACCTGAGCGGCCTGGGTGGCGTCCTGCAGCGTCGTCTTCGCGGCGACGTTCGTGTAGACCTCGTCGTTGACGTCGGGGTTCTCCTCGTCGGGGCCGGTGACGCCGTCGATGTGGTACTGGCCGTCGCTGCCGAGCGTCACACGCGAAGCCCAGAACTCCGCGGCCTGCGAGATCACCGGCCAGCCCTGTTGCGCGAGCCACGTCTTGTCGCCGGTGGCGAGGTAATACTGCCATTGGGCTAGCGCGATGTCGGCGGTGATGTGCTGCTCATACAGGCCTTCGCTGTTGACCGAGACAGGCGGCGGGATCTGCTCGGTGCCGTCAAGAGCGCTCTCCCACGGATAGCGGGCTCCCTGATAGCCGGTAGCCGCCGCGTGCTGCTCGGCGGCACCCAGCCGCTGATAGCGGTAGGCGTTTATGCCCGACGCGAGCCCGGGATGCTGGGCCAGCAGCGACGGAAACATCCAGGTCTCCGCGTCCCAGAAGATGTGGCCGTTGTAGCCGTTGGACGAGAGGCCGGCCGGCGAGATGCTCCAATCGACGCCCTGGCGCGTGCTGGACCACAGGTAGAACTCGCTCGCGTTGACATCGGTGGCGAGCGATTGATCCCCGACCACGTCGATCCGGCCGCGCCACAGCGAGGCCCAGGCGGCGGTGTTGGCAGCCAGGAGCGTGCGGTAGCCGGAGGCGGCGGCGCTGCTTGCCTGCGCCTGGGCGGCCCCGGCCGGATCGGATGAATCCTGCGAGCTCTCCACGCCGACGTACTTGGTGAACGTGTAGCGCTCGCCGGAGGCGACGGGGAAGCTGAGCTGCTGCCCGACGCTCTGGTCGGTCGACTGGTCGACCTCGGTGGAGCTGGCCTGGACGTTGGAGCTGGTCTGCAGCTGGCTCGCGAGCGCGGCGTCGATCGCGGTTCCCTGTGTCTGCACCATTACCCAGTCGCGGTGCGCGGCCGGCACCCAGCCCTTGCTGACCTGCGTGGTCAGCGTCGCGGGCGAGCCGTCGATCTCGTCGGTGACAGTCGCCGTTCCGGACCAGCTCGGAATCAGCGTGAGGCGCACCAGCCCCACGTACTGGCGCGCGCGGTCGGTCAGCACCTGGTACTCGATCCGCGTCAGGTGGCCGTCGGGGGCGGTCCAGTCGGCGGTGGTCGTGATCACGCCCGTTCGCAAGTTGAGTGACTGACGCCAGTTGCTGGTGTTCCCGGTCGAGAGCGAGAACTGCTGACCGCCGTCGGCGAACGTCAAGCTCGACCAGGTGGGGATGTTCGCCCGCTGCTGCACGCCGCCGGGCGGCTGCGCATAGAAGCCCGCCAGCTCTGATTGCGCGGGCACCGTACCCGCGGCGTATCCCTGGCCGGCGGGAGGTACTCGCACTCCGAGCATGCCGTTTCCGGTGAAGGTCGGTGCATAGGTCGAGCCAGTATCGGTCGCGGTCAGCACGTCCGATCCGGTTGCGCCGGTCCGGGCCGACGCGGTGGCCGCGCTCCCGGTCGTGATCAGCGCCGCGAGCGCAGCGATCGTGGTCAGCACCCTCAGAGCACGCATCCTCATCCTCTCCTCCGCCATCGGTGAGGTGGTTATTCCCGCTGCCGGGCGGGGACGAAACCGCCGGGTGGCCGGCTTCGGGGGTCGGGGCGGAGTTCGGGTCTCGGGGGGCCGGGGCCGAGTTCGGGTCTCGGGGGGGCCGGGCGGAGTTCGGGGTCTCGGGCGGTCGGGGCGAGCTCGGGTCTCTGGCGTCGGGGCGGAGTTCGGGTCTCGGGGGGCCGGGGCCCGCGCGTCGCACAGGCTGGGGTTTCGCCACTAGGAGGTGAAACCGAGGCCAGCTGACGTGACTTGGCCGCGGTCGGGGCCTGCCACGCACGCCGGTGCTGTCCGGACGCCTTCCGCTGCCCGCGTGAGGGGCGTCCGGACGGCCCACCCCACGGCCGCCCGCGCCGTGTTGTACACGGTCCGCGCGGAGTGAGAGGCCGAACTGGGTTGAAAATGAGGTGTGGTTATGCACCCCATCTTCATCCGACCCCGGCGGGCCGTCGACAACGGGCCATGACTACTTCTGCGACTTTTGTCCGGATGTCGGACGCTAATCGCGGAAGTTGGTGATCGGGTGCGGCGGCGGTCGTTCTCGCGGCGGTGGTCCCCACGCCGCCCCGGGCTATCGTGACACTCGAGTTCGGCCAGCGGTCGGATGTAACGTTGGCCCGCGCCACGCGGGCTATCGTGACGTTCGATCATCGCGTTTGGGTGGATGTAACTCTGACCCGCGCCAGGCGGGCTATCGTGACATTCGAGCTCGGGCCGGCGGTCGGATGTAACGTTGACCCGGGCCATGTCGGCCCGCGTGACGTTCGATTATCACGAAGCGCTGGAAGCTGGTGACTGGGTGGCTGCGGTCGTTGGTCAGCGCCGGATGGCCTTCAGTGGGCTTGGTTATGCACCAATTTTCATCCGACCCCGGCGGGCCGTCCACAACGGGCTATGACTACTTTTGCGCTTAGTGTCCACCCCTCGGACATGAATCGCAGAAGTTCGTTCAGTCCACGGGCACGGCCCCGCGGCGACCGTGACCGCAAGTGCCACGGCCCCGCGCTATGCCTCGCTCGGAGCCGCCCAGATGTTGATCCCGCCCTCCTGCGCGTAGCGGTCGCTCTCCTCGAGCTCATCGGCATCGAGCTCGGGATGTTCGAGGGCGGCGAGGTTGCGCTCGAGCTGTGAGACGCTGCTGTCACCGAGTAGCGCGGTGGTGACGCGGGAATCGCCCAGCACCCACACGATCGCGAGTTGGCGGAGCGGGACGGCCGATACGATCGGTGACGGCGATGAAGGAGATCCAAGGGAAAGCCACCACCACCCTGCTCGCGCCGATCGAGAACAGCTTCGCCTTGGTGTACGCCGTCGAGGACTACCCGCGCTGGAATTCCGAGGTGTTTCGCGCAGTCGAAGTGCTCGACCGCGGCGCTGACGGCGCTGCAAGCAAGGCTCGTGCGAAGCTGCGCGTCGCTCGCGGCCGTTTCGCCAGGGATTTCGAGCTGATCGTCGCGGTGCGGGCGGAGCCACCGAAGGCGGTGTACATCGAGCGCATCCCGCACGGCCCCTCCGATCAGGAGCGCCTGCAGCTGACCTGGGCGCTGCAAGCCGCGCAGCCGGAGGACGGGCGAACCCAGCTCGCGCTGAGTTTCGCAACTGCGCTGACCTCGTTGCCATCCCTTCTGCCCCTAGGGGGAGCCGGTGATCAGATGGCGCGCTCGCTAGTGGAGGGAGTAGCCCGGGCGCTGCGCGGTCAACCTGAGCAGCCCCGCCTCTAGCTCGAGCAGCAGCCGTTTGCGCTCGAGTCCCCCGCCGTAGCCCGTCAACGAGCCGTTGGCGCCGATCACGCGGTGGCAGGGCACGATCACCGCGATCGGGTTGCGGGCATTCGCGACCCCGACCGCACGAGCGGCACCAGGCTTGCCAATCGCCTCCGCGACCCGCTGGTAGCTGACCGTCTGACCGTACGGAATCTCGCACAGTGCATCCCAGACACGAAGCTCGAAATCGTTGCCGTGGAGGGCGAGCGGGAGATCGAACTCGCGTCGCTCTCCGTCGAAGTACTGGCGCAGTTGGCGGCACGGCTCCGCAAGCGCCTCTTCCGATCGCCGCCAACCTGAATCGACCGCGAGCCGTACGCGGCCGTCTTGCATCTGCAGGCGGTGAAGAGCGTGACCGTCCCCGACCAGCAGCAGCTCGCCGATCGGGCTCTCGAGCGTGGTGTAGAGATGATTGACCATGTGAATGAAACGGCCGCGGGCGGTCGTTTGTGAGGTCAGTCCTCAGGCGGAGGCGACCGCGAGCGTTCTCGGCTCGAGCTTCCCGACCTCGGCGAGCAGCTCGTACGAGCGCCGCCGCGCCTGGTGATCGTGCGTGATCGTGACCGCGATCAGCTCCTCGGCGCCGTACTCGGCGACCAGTTGCTCGATCCCGGCGCCTACCGTCTCGGGCGAGCCGACGATGCCGCGGCGTCCGGGGGGATCGGCTCGGGAGGGCTTGCCCTCGCGCGCCAGGAACTCGATCGCCTTCTCCGGTGGGGGCACGCAGATCAGCTGACCACGCCGGAGCAGCGTGAACGTCATCCGGCCGCTGGCCGCCAGATGTTGCGCCTCCTCGTCGGTCGGGGCGCACAGCACTGACGCAGCGACCGCGGTGCGAGGCGCCGCAAGCTCACGCTCGGGGACAAAGCGCTCTCGATAGAGCGCCGCGAGCTGCGCGCCCTCCGGGTTGATGAAGTCCGCAAACGCGTAAGGAAGCCCCAGCTGGCCGGCCCAGATTGCGCTCTGGGGCGAGGAGCCGAGCAACCACACCGCCGGCACCTCGGGGAGGCCAGGCAGCGTCGCGGCAAGACGATGAAACGGATGATCCTCTGGAAGCTTGTCCTCCAGGTAGGCGAGCAGCTCGCCCAGCTGCTGCGGGAAATCGTCGGGGGCAGCATCCCGCCGATCGCGCTGCAGTGCATACGCGGTGATCGGGTCGGTCCCCGCGGCGCGACCGAGCCCGAGGTCGATCCGGCCTTCGAACAATGCCGCGAGCATCGTGAACGTCTCAGCGACCTTGAACGGGCTGTAATGCGGGAGCATCACGCCGCCGCTGCCGACCCGGATCTCGCTGGTGACGGTCGCGATTGGGCCGATCAGCGCCTCGGGGCTGGTGCTGGCGAGCATCGGACCGCCGTGATGTTCGGCGACCCAGTAGCGCCGGTAGCCGAGCCGGTCGGCTAGCTGGGCGAGGTCCAGCGTGTTGCGCAGCGCATCGACGCCCGTGAAGCCCTCGGAGATCGGCGACTGGTCAAGCACGGAGAGGAGCATGCAGCCGATGGTACGAGTTCGGGTTCTTGCGGCGCTGCCGTTCTCGCCTCAACTCCGGCGCATCAGGCGGCCGACCGCCGCCATCAACTCAGCCGTCTTCTCATCTCGCTCGGCCGCCGACCCCGCGCCGACCACGCAGTGATGGGCATGGTCGTCGAGCAGGCCGAGGGCCACCTTGTCGAGCGCTGCCTGCGCGGCGCTGATCTGGGTGAGGATGTCGATGCAGTAGCGGTCTTCGTCGACCATCCCCTCGATGCCGCGGATCTGCCCCTCGATTCTGCGCAGTCGCGCCAGCAGCTGGTCCCGGGTCGCGCTGTAGCCACGAGATTCGGTCATCGCCTTCTCCATACTACTACCCCCTAGGGGTATGCTGGAGCTATGGGCTCGGTTCTCGACGTCGTCTGGCATGGCCTCAGAGACTCGTTGCTGATGGCTTGGCAGGTTTGGTGGGCGCTCGTGTTCGGCTTCGCGATCTCCGGCATTGTCCAGGCCTGGGTGCCGCGCGAGCGCGTCGAGCGATCGTTGAGCGGCTCCGGGCCGCGTCCGGTGGCGTGGGCGACCGTCCTCGGCGCGGCGTCATCTTCGTGCTCGTACGCGGCGGTCGCGATCGCAAAGTCGCTATTCGAGAAGGGCGCGAGCGCCGCCAGCGCCCTTGCCTTCCAGCTCGCCTCGACGAACCTGGTGTGGGAGCTGGGCTTGGTGCTGTGGGTGCTGATCGGCTGGCAGTTCGCGGTCGCCGAGTACCTCGGCGGGGTGGTGATGATCGTGCTGATGACCGTGCTGCTGCGCCTGTTCGTCAAGCCACGACTCGAGCGCTACGCGCGTTCCCATGCGCGGGCCGCCGACAGCGGCCATCAGCACCAAAACGCCGGCGGCGGCCTCTCCTGGAGGGAGCGGATCACCTCGCTGCAGGCGTGGTCGGATGTCGCCCACAACTTCCGCGGCGATTGGCAGATGCTGTGGAAGGAGATCACGGTCGGGTTTTTGCTGGCCGGGTTCATCGCGCAGCTGGGCCACGGCTTCTTCTCCTCGCTGTTCGTCAACAACGCGCCGCAGCCGATTCCGGCGATCGAGAACGTGCTGATCGGCCCCGTGATCGCCGTGCTGAGCTTCGTCTGCTCGGTCGGCAACGTGCCGCTCGCGGCGGTCCTGTGGTCGGGCGGGATCAGCTTCGCCGGAGTGCTCGCGTTCCTCTACGCGGATCTGATCGTGCTGCCAATCGTGGCGATCTACCGCAAGTACTACGGCACCTCGTTCGCGTTCCGGATCACCGCGCTGATGTTCGTCACGATGGCGCTGGCGGCGCTGATCGTCAGCGGCCTCTTCAGCCTGCTGGGTCTGATTCCGTCTGGCCCGAGGCCGACGCGGGCGGACATCTTCGGCACGATCCAGCTCAACTACAAGCTGGTGCTGAACGTCGCCGGGCTGGCGGTCTTCGTTTTCTTCTTCTGGCTCACCGCCCGCCGCGGCGAGACCGACCCGGTGTGTGGGACGTCAGTCGATCGCGCCCGAGCAGTGACCAAGCGGGTCGAAGGCGACACGCTGTACTTCTGCTCGAACCACTGCCTGCACGCCTACGAGGCCGCTAGGGCGCTGGAAGTGTCAGCGTAGCCGCGCTACCCGCGGGCACCCTGACGACGTAGCGGCCGCCGGCCGCCGGCACCGTCTCGAGGTGCGGCGCGCCGGCCAGTGACCCGGTTGTCGAACCGAGCGACCGACCACCCAGGGTCACGCCGGAGGCGGCGCTCACGCTCCGTGCCTGCAGCCGCTCGAGCGTCGCGCTCGCCTTCGATGTGGTGCGGACCGCGACGGTACGGGCGCCGCTCGTTGACTTGTTGATCAACACCACCCGGACCTGGCCGTTCGGTGCCTTGGTGGCCCAGATGCTGAGCGAGCCGCCGGGGGAGCCGAGGACCTGCAACATCCTCGAACCGCCGGGGGCGGCCTGCGCGAACATCATCAGCCCGTAGTACTCCGGATGGATGTCAGCCTGCCATTTTCCCTTCATCTGCTGGAAGTTGAAGAGCTGGTTGAAGCTCTTCGGGGTGGTGTGGATGTTCACGCCGTCCACGCCCGCTCGCGCCAGCGCGAACAGGGCGTCGACGGCCCACAGGGCCGAGCCGAACGTGTTGCTGACGCCGAGCTCGCCCCCACAGGACACCGAGTTCATCTCGTCGATCCGCAGCGGCACGCCGTGGGCATGAGCGATGCCGGCGTAGGGCGCAACGCTCGCGGCGAGGCCTAACGACGACGCGCTGGATAGGAGCTGGCCGATCGTCACCTGCTGCGAGGCAGTGCACTTCTTGGTCGGATACCGGTGCAGGGTCGCGATCTTCACCCGCGGCTGGGCCTTCAAGAACTGACCGAGGATTGGCGACCAGGTGTCAGAGCCGATGCTGGGACCGGCAAGCGGAACGGAGGACGGAAGCGATTTCGAGACCGTCGAGAAGTCATGGATGTAGTCGGAGAAGTTGTACGAGGACGACCGCCCGTAATACGGCACGCCGTGCGTCACGAACCACGGGAGGCCCGAGTACAGCTCGGGCTCGTTCCCCAGCTCGAGCGCAGCGATCCACTGCTTGCCGATCCCGTTGACCATCGCATTGGCCTCGGCACCGGCCACTTTGCCGCTGTTGACCTCGAGATTGAGGCCGAGCATCAGGCGAGCGTTGGTCTCCTCCGCCAGCGTCTTGGTGAGCGCGAGCCAGTTGCTGGTCAGCGCGTAGCGAACGCCGGTCGGGCGGCTCATGTGCGGGATCGGCCACCAGGTGAAGTCGGTGGTCTCCCCGCCGAAACGGATGATCGGCTGCGAACCGAGGTTCCGTACCAGTTGCACGAACACCGGATCGATCGCCTTCGGGTTGGTCCCCACGTAGTTCTCGAGCGTGCGAATCTCGATCGATAGTCCGGCGAATCCGGCGGGAACCGTCTGCCCGACCGGGCCGCCGAGCATGATCGACGCGGTCCCAGGTGGGAGCGCGGCTTGCCGTGCCTTGGGAGCGCTCGCCGCGGCCTGTTTCGAGGTCACGCTCGCCGCTGCCTGCGCGGCGGAGGATTGACTTGTTGGGGATGAGGAGCTTCCGCCGCTGGCGGCGACCACAGCGGTCGCGACGAGGGCCACGGCGACGATCACGGACGCGGCGACGAGCAGAGATGTCTTCGTTCGCACGCGCCCATGCTGCCAAACTTCGGCTCGTCGATCGCCAGTCGGGTTCCGGCGGCGGACGCTGGGGGGTGCGATCGTCCGAGGTGACGAAGCCGGCGACCGTGATCACGGTCGCTGCTCGCGCGGGCACCAGCACGCGGTTCGTCCGGCGATCGTGGCCCGTCGCAACCGTGCGCCGCAACGCGGACAGGTCGATTCGCGATCGTCACGCACGCGCGTGAGCCATCGCTCCCCGTGTGGCACGCGGCCACACTGAACCGACTCCCTCACCGCGTCACGCAGCGCCTCGTACAGGCGGTCTCGTCGCCGTGAGCTGAGCTTTGCCACCGGCGTCGCCGGGTGAACCCGGGCGCGCCAGAGGATCTCATCGGAGAGCAGGTTGCCGATCCCGGCGATCAGGCGCTGGTCCAGCAACGCGGCCTTGATCGCCCCGCGGCGGGCGCTCAGCAGTTGCTCAAAGGCTTGGCGCTCGAGCGTGGCGGCATCCGGCCCGAGCGGCCCGGTGACCGCGGCGCGTTCCCGGTCATCGCGCGCCAGCCACACGCCCCCGAAGCGCCGCAGGTCGTTGTAGCGAAGCTCGCCGTCATCGCAGTCGAAGATGACGCGGTCGTGAGGACCGCGCTGCTGATCGTCGGCAGACCAGCGCAGGAAGCCGGTCATCCCGAAGTGCAGCAGCAGCTCGACCTCGCCGACGGGCGCGATCAGCCATTTGCCGTGTCGCCGCGGGCGACCGAAGGGACGGCCCTTGAGGGCGCGGCCCAGCTCGCTCGCAGTGCGGTTGCGAATGAGCTTGCGATCGGGGGCCTGCACGCTCACGATCCGGTGGCCCTCGGCGTGGCGGGCGAGGTAGCGGCGAAAGCCCTCGACGTCCGGGAGCTCGGGCATTTGGAGTTGCTACCCCGATCGGCTGCTCACGCGGCGCTCGAGGCGGCGCGCGGGGGCGCGGACGAGCGCCTTCCCGTGCAGGCGCCATCATGATCAAGCAATGCTGACTGCATTTGGCGCCGCCGCCGTGACCTTCATGATGGTGATGTACGCCCTCGAGCATCGCCATCGCGGGTTCGTGCTCGCGTTTGCGCTCGGCTGCGCGCTGTCCAGCACGTACGGGTTCCTCGCGGGCACTTGGCCGTTTGGGGTGGTCGAGGCGATTTGGTGTGTGATCGCGCTGCGGCGATATCTGACCCTCGGCTCGCGGCGAACCACCGCCTGAGCTGGAGGCCCGGCGTCGTCCCGTCAGCTCGGCGAAACCGCGAGACGGCCACGCTGCGTTGCCGTGGTCGGTGTCTCGCGGGCGCTCGGTGACTTCGCCGGCTGGTCCTCCTCGTGCACGATCAGGACCGGCAGCTTGCAGTGGTTCAGTACGTGGTGGCTGACGCTTCCCAGCAACGACGCGGTGAGTGCGCCGCGACCGCGCGACCCCATCACCAGCAGGTCGTAGTGACCGCTCTGAGCTTGCCGAAGCAGGGCGTCACGAATCGGTTCGTGGGTGAGGATCTTGGTGACCGGCACGTCGTCCGGGACGCGGACAACGGCTCGCTCCAGAATCTGGGTCGACTCGCGCTCGTAGTCGATCGCGAGCTGTTCGGAAGCGCAAGCCGTCATCGGCGTACAGATCCACCCGGGCGGCTTCGGGATCGCGGTGAGGATCGTGAGGCGAGCCCTGCTGGCCTCGGCGATATCGATCGCCTCCGCAAGCGCGCGCTCGGAGTGGGGCGATCCGTCAACGCTGACGAGAATGTTGCGGAACATGACTTGCTCCGTCCATCCGGGAAGTAATTGGCATGCCAAATGGTAGCGCGTCCCTGATGTAGCCTTCAACCGTGGAGTTGTCCGCTCTCAGCGCCGTGAGTTCGGTCCCCGAAGACCGGTTCCTCGCTGCGTTCGAGGCGTTCGCGCAGGCGGTCAGGCGTGCCCGCGGCGCACCCGCGCAGGCCGGGGATCGAGCGCTGACGCTCTCGCAATATTCGCTTCTGCAAGGGCTCGCGGACCGCGACTGCGCGAGGGTTCAGGAGCTCGCCCACGAGGCGGGCATCACCGCCTCCACCGCGACCCGGATCCTCGACGTGCTCGAGCGCAGAGGGATCGTCGAGCGGACCAGGTCAAGCGAGGATCGCCGCGCTGTGATCGTGACCCTGACCGCGCCCGGACGTCAGCTCCTGGAAGGGCAACAGGACTGGCTTCGGGGGTGCCAGCGGGAGTTCTTCGCCACGCTGCCGCAGCGCGAGCGCGAGCTGGCGCCCGACCTCCTGCTGCGGCTGGCCGCGTTCATCGATGAGCTCGCCGCGGGGCCGCGGGAGCTGTGAGCGCTGCGGGCGCCCGCTCGGCGAGCGGGCGGGCGGTGAACCCGCGGGTCCTACCGGCGAGCGGGCGGGCGGTGAACCCGCGGGTCCTACTCGGCGAGCGCGTCGCGCGAGAGCGACCCGCGGTGGGGCGCTCGGCCGCGCGCGAGATCGCGAAGCGTGCGCTGCGGCCCTCGGATGACGAGCAGGCCGGCGAGCGCGACCCCGATGCACGTCACGGCGCCCAGTCCGAGCCCCGCCCGGGCCCCGGCGATGTCCATCAGATAGCCCACGATCGGTCCGCCGATCGGCGTCGAACCCTGGAAAGCGACGAACCACAGCGCCATCACGCGCCCTCGCATCGACGCATCGGCGGTCAATTGCAGCGTCGAGTTGCCGCTCGACATGAACGAGATGCTCGCTCCGCCGACCAGCGCCAGCGCGAATAGCTCGAGGGCGAGCCCCGGCGCGAGCGCGGCGATCGCCATCGCGATCCCCAAGCCGCTGGCCGCGATCACGAGCGGCATGATCCCGGTCCGCCCGCGAGCGGCCACCAGCAGGCCGCCGAGGACCGCGCCGACGCCCATCGCGGCGGTCATGAAGCCGTAGCCGCTTGCGCCGGCGTTGAGGCCCTCGCGGGCCATCACCGGTAGCGACACCTGAAATTCGTACGCGAGGCAGCCCGCGGCGGCCATCATCAGCAGCGGTACCGCCAGCTCGCGGTTGGAGCGGATGTATCGCAGGCCCTCCCGCAGCTGTCCCTTGGCCCGGGGAGCCGGCTCGGTCGGCCGCAAGGCGCTTCGGTCCATGGTCAGCAGCGATGCGACCACGGCGACAAAGCTGCCGGCGTTGACGAGAAAGCACACCCCGTCGCCCACGGTGGCGATCAGGATTCCGGCCACCGCCGGACCCACGATTCGCGCCACGTTCACCATCACGGAGTTGAGCGTGACCGCGTTGCGGAGGTGGTCGGCACCGACTAGCTCGAGCATGAACGACTGCCGCGAGGGGTTCTCAAACGCGTTGTTGAGACCTAGCAGCGCAGCGAGCACGCCGATCTCCCACACCCGCACCGCGCCGGTGACGGTGAGCAGGCCGAGCGCGAGCGCTTGCAGACCCATCGCGCTCTGCAAGCCGATCATCATCCGCCGTTTGTCGACACGGTCAGCGATCACACCGCCATACGGCGCCAGCAGGAGCACGGGCAGCGTCTGCAGCGCCACGACGACCCCCAGGACCGTGCTCGAGTGGGTCAGCGTCAGCACCAGCCACGACTGCGCGGTCATCTGCATCCAGGTGCCGACCAGTGAGATCGACTGACCGCTGAGGTAGCGGCGGTAATTCGGTACGGCTAGCGCTGCAAAGGTGACTCGGCCGGCGCGCTTGGCGCGCGTCACGGGTTCCGCTCCCGGAGCGCCTCGGCCAGCCGCTCGAGCGCCGGCAGGGCTTGCTCGAGCCTTTCCAGATCGCCCGGTGCCAGCGCTTCGAGCGCGCCGTTCAGAACGTCGGTGCGCTCGGTCCGCATCTCCTCGGCCAGCTGACGGCCTTCCGGCGTCAGCCGCACCAGCGCGGCGCGACGGTCGGCCGGGTCACAGGCCCGCTCCAGCAGCCCGGCCTCCACGAGGTCCCCGACGATCCGCGAGAGCATCGTCGGGTTGATGCCCTCCATCGCCGCCAGCTCCGAGAGCCCGATCGAGCCGCGGCGGACGACCGTGAAGAGCAGCGACAGCCTGGTAGGGGTGAGCCCGGCGGCGGCGCCGGCCGAGGTCGGCCGCAAGCGGCGGTTCAGCCGGCCAATCACAGCACGCAGGCGGGCGGCTGAATCGGGATCGAGTGTGGTCGTGATGAGCTCCAGGTACGAAATTTGCTTGCTAATAAGCAAGAGTTTAGCAGTAGGGGGCTAGGTCGGGATGGCCCCGGGGGCGACCGCAGTGCGCGGCCGGCCCGGGGGCGACCGCAGCGCGCGGCCGGCCGGGCGCGACCGCCTCGGTCGGGAATCGACGTGGACGATCTGAGTCCGATATATGCGGCTTCAGATCGTCCAGGTCCGATCCCGCCCCCCAGATTTCACCCGCACGTTGCGCGGCCGTCACAAAGCGGCAAGAAAGCGCGAGAAACTCGTGTCGATTTCGGCGCGCGCCCTTCGTCATGGAAGATGAAGCCGCGAAGTGAGCGGCGATCAGACAACCCTGAAGGAGGCGGAATGCCCCAGTACATGCTGTTGATCTACAACCCCGTCGGCGGTGGCCCTTCGCCCGAAGAGCTGGCGGCCCAGCACGAACGGTGGATCGAATACACCGAAGAGCTGCAGAAGGCCGGAGTACTCGTCGCCGGCGACGCCCTGCAGGGCGTCGACGTGGCCACCACCGTCCGCGTCCGCGGCGGCAGCAGGCAGGTCACCGATGGCCCGTTCGCAGAAACGAAGGAGTTCCTGGCCGGCTACTACCTGCTCGACGCGCCCGATCTCGACACGGCGCTGCGGTGGGCGGGGCAGATGCCGAACATCGAATACGGCTCGGTCGAGGTCCGGCCGGTGTGGGACGTGGGCGTGATGCCGGCGGCAGCTGAGGCAGCCGCGGCCGAGCACGCGTAGGGCTGCAGGGGCGGCGGCCGGCACCTCCCTCCGGTCCGGCCGCTCCGCCGACCAGCGGTGACCAGAGGCGGCCGGCCCGCAACCCAGCCGGCCGCCTCGACGAACAGCAGTCAACCCCCCGCTTGTCGGGTATTGCCCGCCCCCCGGTTGGCGTCACCAGGCTGGTGCAGCAGCTTGTGGAGGGTGAGCGCGACAGCGCACCCGAACGCATCCATTGCCCTCGAGCTGGACCCCGCGAGGAGCGGAGCCGCGATCGCGTCGGTCGGAATCAGCGTTCCGGCCAAGATCGTCGAGAACGCGGCGATCGAAGCGAGGCTGGGCGTCAGCGAGCATTGGATTCAACGCCGCACCGGGATCCGGGCGCGGCACGTCGCCACGCCCGAAGAGCGCTTGTCGGAGCATGCCGCGCGCGCCGGCAAGCAGGCGCTTGATCGTGCCGGCGTCGCGGCGAGCGAGCTCGATCTGGTGCTGGTCGCGACCGCGACCGCCGACGAGGTGATGCCAAACGCGGCCCCGCTGGTCGCATACGAGCTGGGCGCGGAGCGCGCCGGGGCGTTCGACGTGGGCGCCGCCTGCACGGGGTTTCTGTCGGCGCTGGCCGTCGGATCGGCGCAGATCGAGGCTGGCCGCGCGCGCCGGGTGCTGGTGGTGGGCGCCGACTTCATGTCCCGGGTCACCGACCCCGAGGACCGAGCGACTGCCGCCGTGTTCGCGGACGGCGCCGGTGCAACCGTGCTCACGGCGATCGAAGGCTCGGGCCGGATCGGGCCGATCGTGCTGGGCGCCGACGGGGCCGGCGCGGACCACATCGTCGTCGGGCGCTCGCAAGCGCGGATCCGGATGCGCGGCCACGAAACCTTTCGGGAGGCGGTCGCGCGGCTCACGCTGGCCACCATGCAGGCCACGCGGGCGGCCGCGATCGATCTCGAACAGATCGATCTGTTCGTCTATCACCAGGCGAACGGGCGGATCCTCGCCGCGGTCGGAGAGCGGCTCGGACTCCGGAACGATCGCGTTGTCGATTGCATCGCCGAGTACGGCAACACCTCCGCTGCAACGCTGCCGCTGGCGTTGGCGTTCTCTGAGCGCTGTGGGACGCTGAAGGCCGGCGACTGGGTGCTGCTCGGAGCCTTCGGCGCGGGCTTCACCTGGGGCGCCACGGTCGTCGAATGGGGCGCCCATGTCTAACCGGGTGCTGATCACCGGTCTCGGCGCGGTGACGCCGCTCGGCGTCGGGGCACAGGCCCTGTACGAAGGCTGGCTCGCGGGCCGGACCGGGCTCGAGCATGGGGAAGGCGCCTGCTCGGAGTTCAACTCGAGCGACTTCATGACCACCAAGGAGGCCCGGCGAAGCGACCGCTTCGCGCAGCTCGCGATCGCGGCCGGCGCTATGGCGCTCGCCGACGCGGGATGGGATCCCGATCACCCGGAGTTCGATCCGACCACCGTGGGTTGCGTGATCGGGTCTGGTATCGGCGGGATGGACTCGTTCGAGCGCTCGCATGACACGCTGCGCGATCGTGGACCGGAGCGCGTCTCGCCGCTCGCGATCCCGCTGATCATGGGCAACGCCGCCTCCGGGCTGCTGGCGATGCGCCACGGCCTCAAGGGGCCGGTGTTCGGGGTGATGTCGGCGTGCGCCTCGGGGACCCACGCGATCGGCACGGCAGCGCGGATGATCGAGTCCGGGGAGGCCGAGGCGGTGGTCACGGGAGGCGCCGAGGCGACGCTGACGCCGCTCGCGAAGGCCGCGTTCGCGGCGATGGACGCGACCTCGCCCACAGGTATCTCGCGGCCGTTCGATGCCCGGCGGGACGGCTTCGTGATGGGCGAGGGAGCGGGGGTGCTCGTGCTCGAGTCAGAGGCCGGCGCACGCGCTCGCGGCGCCCGCGTGCTGGGCGAGGTGCTCGGCTATGCAGCCACTGCCGACGCCCATCACCTCACCGCCCCAGACCCCACCGGCGATCCCGCGGCTCTCGCGATCACCCGCGCGCTCGCGGACGGCGGCCTGACGCCCGATGACCTCGACTACGTCAACGCCCACGGCACCTCTACGCCGCTGAACGATCGCTCTGAAACCGAGGCGCTGAAGCGAGCGCTCGGGGAGCGCGCCTACGCGACGCCCGTGTCCTCGACCAAGTCGGCGATCGGCCACCTGCTGGGTGCGGCCGGCGCGGTTGAGGCGATCGCGACCTTGCTGGCGCTGAACGATCGCGTCGCGCCCCCGACGCTCGGTTACGAGCAGCCAGATCAAGGGCTTGATCTCGATTACGTCCCCGACGGGCCGCGGCCCCTGGCGATGCAGGAGAACGGCCGGGGCCCGAAGCCGGCGGTCGCGATCTCCAACTCGTTCGGCTTCGGCGGTCACAACGCGGTGGTTTGTCTAGGGGGTGCGCCATGAGCTTGGCGCTCGCTCCTGCGCCCGATACGCCGTTGACCGCGCTCGAGCGGCTCGAGGCGCTCTGTGACCGCGGCTCGCTCGAGGTGATCCGCTCCGAGGTCGTCTCGGCCCGGATGGGCAACAAGGCGCGGGCCGGCGACGGCGTTGTCGGCGGCGCCGGGCTCGTCGACGGACGGCCGGTGTTCTGCTATGCCCAGGACCCCACCTACGCGGGCGGCTCGCTCGGCGAGCAGCACGCGGGCACGATCGTGCGGGTGATGGAGCTCGCCGACCGGGGACGTGCGCCGGTGGTCGGGTTCGTCTCCTCGGGCGGCGCGAGGATGCAGGAGGGCGTCGCCGCCCTGGGAGGGTACGGAAGGATCTTTCGCCAGATCGTGGCGCTGTCGGGAAGGGTCCCCCAGATATCGGTTGTGACCGGCGTGTCGGCCGGCGGCGGGGCATACTCGCCGGCACTGACCGATTGGGTCGTGATGACCGAGGAAGCGGCGATGTTCCTGACCGGCCCCGGCGTGGTGCGGGAGGCGCTCGGCGAGGAGGTGAGCGCGAGCGAGCTCGGCGGCAAACGTGTGCACGAGCGCAACGGCGTCTGCCACTTCGTCTCCCCGAGTGACCTCGACGCGGCTCACCTCGCGCGCGAGCTGCTCGGCTATCTGCCCCGGCATCGCGACGATCCGGCGCCGCTGGCCGATTCCAGGCCGGCGCCGAGCCATGACCCCGGCGCGCTCGTGCCGGCGGACGGGAGGCGGGTATACGACGTGCGCGAGGTGATCCGGACGCTCGTCGACGATGGCGAGTTGCTCGAGGTCTCAGCCGGCTGGGCACGCAACATCGTCACCGCGCTGGCCCGGATCGAAGGCCGCGTGGTCGGCGTGATCGCCAACCAGCCGCGGTATCGTGGCGGCGTGCTCGATGCGACCAGCTCGCAGAAGGGCGCGCGTTTTGTCTCCAAGTGCAACACCTTCGGGATCCCGATGCTGGTACTCGTTGACACGCCGGGGTTCATGCCCGGTACGACGCAAGAGTCGGCCGGGGTGATCCGCTTCGGCGCGACCCTGGTCCACGCCTTCGCCGAGGCGACGGTGCCGCGCGTCACCGTGGTCCTGCGCAAGGCATTCGGCGGCGCGTTCATCACGATGAATTCAAAGGACCTCGGCGCCGACTACGTATTCGCCTGGCCGCAGGCCGAGATCGGGGTGATGGGCGCGAAGCCGGCGGTCGGGATCATCCACCGCCGCGAGCTGAGCGACGCCGAAGACCCCGACCAGGAGCACGAGCGGCTCGCTGCCCGCTACGCGGATGCACAGCTGCGCCCACACGTGGCGGCCGGCAGCGGCTACGTCGACGAGCTGATCGCGCCGTCTGAGACCCGATCGCGCCTGTCGTGGGCGTACCGGTCGCTGCGGGGAGCCCCATGAAAGCCACCGAGGGGGCGATTCTGCTCACCGGCGCAACGGGCTTTGTCGGGATGGAGCTGATGACGCGACACCTGGAGCGGGGAGATCGCGAGATCGTGGCGGTCGTGCGGGCCGACAGCGACGAGGCGGCGAAGGCCCGGGTGCGGAGCGTGCTTGAGAACCTGTTCGGCTCGCGCGCCGCGCGTTACTCCGGCCGGGTGGAGGCGGTGGCCGGCGACCTGACCGCTCCACGCGTGGGGCTGAGCCGAGCGCGATGGCAGGAGCTCGCGTGCAGGGTGACGACGATCATCCACAGCGCAGCGTCCGTGTCGTTCGATCTCGATATCGATGAAGCGCGGGCGATCAATGTCGACGGCACCAAGCGGATGCTGGAGCTCGCCGCCGACGCCGCGGCCTGCGGCGGGCTGCAGCGGTACGCGCACGTGTCCACGGCATTCGTCGCCGGCACCCACAGCGGCGCGTTCCGCGAGTGCGATTTCGATCTCGGCCAGGGGTTCCGGAACACCTATGAGCGCTCTAAGTTCGAATCGGAGCAGCTGGTCCGCGCCGCTCCTGAGGTGCCGTTCACGATCCTGAGGCCGAGCATCGTCGTCGGCGATCGCCGCAGCGGCTGGACGGCGGCGTTCAACGTGCTGTATTGGCCGCTGCGCGCGTTGGCGCAGGGACTGTACACGGCGGTGCCGGCGATCCCGACGGCCCCGGTCGACGTGGTCTCGATCGACTACGTCGCGGACGCGATCCATGAGCTGTGTCAGTCAGACGCCGGCATCGGCGAGACCTACCACCTGACGGCCGGCTCCCAGGCGAGCACGATTCAGGAGATCGCCGCCGTCGCGAGCCGGTACTTCAAGCGGCCGATGCCAAAAGTCCTATCCCCGCCCGAGTTCGCCGCTGTCGTGGGCACCAGCGAGGGGATGCAGCGGACGGCGCTCGAGAGCCAGAGACTCTACTTTCCGTACTTCATGGTCGGGACGGTGTTCGACGACACGGCCGCGCGCGCCCGGCTCGCGCCGGCCGGAATCGAGGTCTCGCCGCTGCGGGACTACCTGGAGCGCCTACTGGACTTTGCGACGCGCAGCCGCTGGGGAAAGCGGCCGATCGCGCGCGTCGAGGCGCTGGCAGCCTGATCTCCCCCCACCCGGGGGGTTCGGTCCGGGCCCGGCTTGCCGGGTCACGTCGCGAAGGCCATTTTCACCCGATGGCCACGCCCCGAGACGACACCGCGCGCTTTCGCGTCGACGACCCGGGAGAACTGGTCAAGGCCTCGTTCGCATGCCCGCTGTGCCTGCGCGGCGGCGAGGTGCAATGGAAGCTTAAACGGGACGGATACGATCCCTCCGTTGAATGCGAATGCCGTCACTGCGAGCAGTCGTGGCGCGTCTACGTGACGCCCGACCAGGCGCTGCGCCTGGCGCTGATGACCGTGCCCGCTGCCTAGCGATCTACAACCCGGGACCGTGAGCACGGCTCCGTCGATCAGCGGGAGGGTGCGCGTCGAGGCGCTCGAGCTGTTCGTCGAGGTGCTCTCGCAATCGGAGCAGGGGGCGGCCGGAGACGCTTTCTACGACCGCCTGTGTGAAGCCGTGTGCCGGCTGGCGCGGATGCGCCGCGCGGTGATCTTCCGCTATGACGCCGGCCGGCGGCGGGTACGGGCGGCGGGAGCCCACGGGCTCGACCTCGAGCAGTTTGCAGCCGCGCACGTGACGATCGAGTCCTCCCCACTCACCGCCGAGGCGCTGCGGACCGACACCGTCGTCGAGGCCGACGGGGATGTCCGCGAGCAGTTCCCGCCCGAATTCAGAGGGCTGTTTCCCGAGCCGGTGAGGCTGGTGTGCGCGCCGATGGCCGCGGCGGGACGGCCGGTCGGAGTGCTGCTCGCCGACAGGCTGCTGTCGGCGCCGTCGCTCGACGACGCCGAGCGCGATCTGCTCTGGACGCTCGGGAAAGCCGCGGCGCTGGCCTCGGTCGCGCGGATCGTCGCGACCCAGGCGGAGAAGGCACATCAGCTCGAGCAGCGGATCGACCTGGCGCGCGAGATCCACGAGGGGGTGATCCAGCGCCTGTTCGGCGTCTCGATGGCGCTCGACGGGGAGGGCGACCTGCCGGAAGCGGCGCGGGCGCGGTGCGCGAGCGAGACCCAAAGCGCGCTTGCAGACCTGCGCAGCGCCCTGCAGCGACCCTTGAGCCGTGTCCCGCGGTCGACGCAGACGACGCTGTTTGCCGAGGTCGAGCGGTTGGCGCGCGTGCACCCGGATCTTGGCGTGACGCTCAGGGCGGGCAACGAAGGCGACGTGCCCGCGTCCCTGGAGCCGCTCGCTCAGTCGATCTTGGCCGAGGCCGTACGCAATGCCCACAAGCACTCGGACCCGAGTTGGGTGAGCGTCCGCGTCGGGCGGCTCGAGGGCGCGTTCGTCCTGGAGGTCGCCAACGACGGCGTCAAGGGCTCCCGGCGTCAGGCCGGGATGGGGCTGCGCCTCGCCGCCCTGGAGGCGCTGCAAAGCGGCGGCGTGATCGAGTTCGGCGAGCGCGAGCCGGGCATCTGGCAGGTCCGTCTGGTCGTCCCCCACGACGCCGACGGCGAGCGAGCGGGATCAGATGGACGACGGCACGCGGAGCCCTGAGCGCCTCGGCGTCCTGGTCGTCGACGACCACGACGTCGTGCACTGGGGGTTTCGGCTGATGCTCACCCAGCAGCCCTGGGTCGAGCGCTGCGTGAGCGCCTACTCGGCGCGGGAGGCGCTCGAACTGGCGGCGCGCTACCGGCCGCATGTGGCGCTGGTGGACCTGTTCATCGGCGAGGAGTCGGGCGCCCAGGTCTGCGAGCGGTTGCGTGCTGCGGAGCCGAACACGCGAGTGCTGCTGTTCTCAGGTGCGGGCGAGATCTCGCCGTCGGCCGCGCGCGCGGCTGGGGCTTCGGGGTTCGTCTACAAGGACTGGCCGGCTCAGCGGATCGCCAGCGCGGTGAGGCTGGTGGGTCTCGGCAAAACCGTGTTCGAGCGCCAGGAGCGCACCGGCGCGCTGGGGCTGTCAGACCGCGAGCGGGCGGTGCTGGAGCTGATGGCCTCGGGTTCGACGAATCCCGAGATCGCCGGCGCCATGCATCTCTCAAAGCACACCGTCAAGGAGCACACAAGCGCGGTGTATCGGAAGCTTGGCGTCCGCAACCGCACCGAGGCGGTTCAACGCGCGCAGCGGCTGGGACTACTTGCGTGAGCATCGCTTGTAGCTTTAGCGCATGAGCACCCTTAAGTCGCGGAGATCCTCCTGGACGCCGGCGTAAGCGAGACCGCCCGCATGCTGGCGCAGAGGCCGCCGTTTGACGCCCTTGCTACCGAGGAGCTCGGCGAGGTGGTCGCGGAGACCGAGCTGGAGTTCTACGCGACCGGCGCGGTGATTCTCAGCGAGGATGGCGGCCCGGTCACGTTTCTGCGGGTGATCCATTCCGGTGCGGTCGACATCGTCCACGACGAAAAGCTGCTCGACCTGCTCGGCGCCGGCGACACGTTCGGGCACGCCGCGATGCTGTCCGGGCTGCCGCCGGGCTTCGAGGCGCGCGCCGCCGAGGACACGCTCTGCTACCGGATCCCGGCCGCGGTCGCGCGGCCGCTGCTCGAGCGCGCCCGCGATCGCGAGCTGCAGGTGGGCAGCTACGAGCCCGGCCACCACGCGGTGGTGAAGCTGATCCGTTCGCGCACCGTCACCTGCCAGCCGATGGCGAGCATTCGCGAGGTGGCGCGGCGAATGACCGAGGCGGGTGCGACCTCGGCGATCGTCGAATCCCAGGGACACGGGCTCGGGATCGTCACCGACCGCGACATTCGCACCCGGATCGTCGCCGCCGGGCTGCCGCTCAGTGCGCCGGTCTCGGCCGTGATGACCACGCCCGTGTTCACGGTGACTCCCGATCGCCTCGGTGGCGAGGTGCTGTTCGAGATGCTGGAGCGCGGAATCCGCCATGCGCCGGTGGTGAACGAGCGGGGCGGCCTGATTGGCGTGGTGGAGGACGGCGACCTGTTCGCGATCCAGCCGCGCTCCTGGTTTGGCGCACGCCGCGCGATCGCGCGCGCGCACGACATCGAGACCCTCGCCGGGGCCGCTCGTGGGCTGCCCGAGATCATCGTCGACCTGCACGCCTCGAGCCTGCGCGCTTCGGAGGTCGCGCGGGTGCTCTCCGCGCTCGTCGACGCGCTGACGATCAGAGCGCTCGAGCTCGTCGAGCCCGCTTCGCCACTGCCCGCGGATGGCTTGGTGTGGGTAGCGGTCGGCAGCGAAGCGCGCCGCGAATTGACACCCGCCTCGGTCGCGCGCGGCGCGGTCGTCTGCAGTGAGCCGCCACCGAGCGGGTGGGCCGAGTCGGTGGCCGGAGCACTGCGCGCCTGCGGGCTGCCGGGCGAGGTGATTGCCCGCGCGCCGCATGAGTGGCTCGCCGAAGCTCGCGATGAGCTGGCGCTGACCGTCCTGGTCGAGCGACGGGCGCTATGGGGCACTCCCAGGGAGCCGCTGCCGGTTCCCGAAGGAGAGCTGCGAGGGCGCGTTCTGGAGGCTCTCAGGAGCCGTGCGCTGGCGATCAGGCCACCCACCGGCTTCGACGCTTACGGGGTGCTCGAGTCAGACGGAACCCGCAGCGACCTGCTGGACATTCGCCGCGCGGCGGTGATCCCGATCGTCGAGCTCGGCCGCTGGGCGGGAGCAGCCGCGGGGATTCTCGAAGGCTCGACGCCCGAGCGGCTACGCGCAGCTTCGCAGGAGGGAGTGCTCACCGGCGCCGACGGTCAAACCCTGATCGACGCATTCGAGCTGGCGCTCGAGCTCCGGGTCGACCATCACATGCACCAGCTGCGGCTTGGCGCGGCGCCGGATGACCGGCTCGCCCCGGCCACACTCAGCCCTCTGACCCGTGACCACCTCCGCGATGTCTTCCGTGCCGTCGCGGGGGTGCAGCGGAGCCTGCGGGAGTGAGGCTCCCGGGCGCCCGCGACCGGACCGCGGCCGCGTTCGCTCGCGCCGGACGGCCGACGCCGTCGACTCCCTGGCGGCGGGCCGGCTGGTGCGCGCTCGACCTCGAGTTGACCGGGCTCAACCCGCGCAAGGATGTGATCATCGCGGTCGGCGCGGTGCCGATCGACGACGGGCGGCTGGTGCTGGGCAAGGCGCTGTACTCACTCGCGCGCACCTCGAAGCGCTCCGAGCGGGCGTCGGTGCTCGTGCACAAGCTGCTGGTCGCGGATCTCGCTGAGGCGCCGCCGATCGAGGAAGTGGTCGACCTGGTGCTGGTAGCGCTCTCCGGAAGAGTCCCCGTGTTCCACACCGCCGCCGTCGAGCACGCCTTTCTCCGTCCGCTGCTGCGCCGCCGCCGGCTGCGGATGCCGGAAGCGGCAGACACGGAGGCGCTCGGCCGGGCCTGGTTGCGCCGGCGGGACGGCAAGGCTCCGGCGGGGCTCCCGCTGGCGAGGCTCGCGGGGACGCTTGGACTACCGGTGGAGTCGCCGCATCACGCGCTCGGCGACGCGCTGACCACCGCGAAGGCATTCATTGCCCTGGCCACCCACCTCGATGCCGCCAAGCCGCAGACGGTCGGCTCGCTCCTACAGGGTGACTCGGGGCTGCAAGCCTCGCGCAGATTCGGCCCCGGCTAGTGCAGCGGCAAAACCGGATTTCTCAAAACAGCTGCAGGTAGCGATCGAGCTCCCACTGCGTGATCTGCTCGTGGGCCGCCTGCCACTCCTTCTGCTTGACCTTGACGAAGTAGTCGACGTAGTCGCCGCCCGGGGTCTTGCCAAACGCCGATCGCAGCGCGCTGTTGCGCTCGAGCTCGCGGGTGGCGTCGAGCAGGTTGCCCGGCAGCAGCTCGATTCCGCTCGCGGCGCGTTGCTCATCGCTGAGCTCGTACAGATTCGCCGAGTTGGGCGGCCCCGGGTCGAGCTTTCGCTCGACCCCGTCGAGGCCGGCGGCGAGCATCGCGGTCGCGGCCAGGTACGGGTTGCAGGAGCCATCGACGGTCCGGTCCTCGATCCTCCCCGCGTCCGGGATACGCAACATCTGGGTGCGGTTGTTGTAGCCGTAGGAGACGTACGCGGGCGCCCAGGTCGCGCCGCTACTCGGGGCGCCAACGACGAGCCGCTTATAGGAGTTGACGGTAGGCGCGGTTACGGCGATATATGCCTTGGCGTTGGCCATCAGCCCGCCGACGAAGTGATACGCGAGCTCGGACAGGCCGAGGCCGCGCGGGTCCTGGGCCGCATCCGTCTCGAACACGTTCTCTCCATCTGCTCCCCAGAGGCTGACGTGGAAGTGACAGCCGTTGCCGGTGAGGCTCGCGAACGGCTTCGGCATGAACGTCGCGATCAGCCCCCGCTGCTGGGCCAGCGACTCGACCATGTAGCGAAAGAACACAGCCCTGTCGCAGGTGATCAGCGCATCTGCGAACTGGAAATTCTGCTCAAACTGGCCGTTGGCATCCTCGTGATCGGTGGCGTAGTTGTCCCAGCCGAGCTTCGTCACCGCTTGCGAGACCTGCGAGACGAAATCGAGATTGCGCGTCAGCGCGCGCATGTCGTAGCAAGGGAGCTCGAGCGTGTCGAGCTTGTCGGCCACCTCGATTCCCCCGTCCTCGGTCCTGCGGACGAGGAAGTACTCGAGCTCGGCGCCCATCTTGAGCTCGTAGCCGAGCGTCTTCGCGCGCTCCAGCGCCCCTCGCAGGATCGTTCGCGGGCAATACGGCCACGGTTCGCCCTCTACGGTCACATCGCACGCAAATCGCGCCACATTCGGCTGCCATGGGAGGATCGTGAAGCTCCGCGGATCGGGGATCGCGATCAGATCGGGGTCGTGGGGCCCCTGGCCGATGTCGCCGGCGGCGAACCCAGCAAAGCCCGCCCCCTCGGTCAGAAGGTCGTCGATGTGGTGAGCGGGGACGAGTTTCGCGCTCGGCTTGCCGTGCATGTCGACGAACTGCGCGAACAAGAACTCGATCCCACCCTCTTTGATGATCTCGCGGACGTCGTCCGCGCTCTGGGGTTGGGGGTCTGCCGTTTGCGGCAGCGGGTCAAGGGTCGCCATGGTGGAGGTATATCCGGCCGGCTGGAGCAGGGCAATGGCCGAGGGCACGCGTTAGCGGCGGCTAGCATGTTCGGCCTGCACATAGGCGGTGCTCCCGGTAGTGGCTATCAGCGCGGATCAACAAAACTCAACAAGCGCCGAGCTTCGCGCGCTACGCGAGGAGAACCGGACCCTGTACGGCGTGATCAAACTGGTGTCCTCCTCGCTCGAGGTAGTGCCGATGCTCGAGGGGGTGGTCGGCCTCGCGACCGAAGCGACCGGCTGCCACGCGTGCTTCATCTACCTGCTGGAGGACGGGCGCTTGACGATGCGGGCCGCCTCGCCGGTGTTCGAACGGGCGGTGGGAAAGGTGCGGATGTCGGTCGAGGAGGGCTTGACCGGCTGGGTTGCGCGCCACCGCACGCCCGAGTTCATCCGCGACAGGGCGATGGCGGACCCGCGGATGAAGTACTTCCCGCTGCTGCAAGAGGAGCGCTTCCAGTCGATGGTCGCCGTTCCGATTCTGTCCCGCGCCTCGGGAACGATCGGCGTGATCGTGCTGCATACCGAGGCGCCGCACGAGTTCACCGAGGAGACGCTGAAGCTGCTGGTACACATCGCCTCGCTCGTCAGCGGGGCGATCGAGAACGCCCAGCTCTACGACCGCGAGCGGCGCCGTGTCGATTCGCTGACCGGCCTCTCGGGCCTGGCGCAGCGGGTAGCCCGCGCCACGGAAGCCTCGGAGCTGGGCCAGGTGGTCGCCCGGGGCACGCGCGGGCTGCTCAGCGCTCACATCTGCCAGCTGTACCGGCTCGATGGCGACGGCACCGGTTTGCAAATGCTGGCATCCGATCCGGAAGGCGTCCAGGCAACGCCGTCGCTGTCGGCGGCCGGGCTGATGCTGAGCGCGCTCGACGCTCCCAGCGCTCGCCCGCCGGCGGGAGGCTTGTGGCCGGACGCCGATGTCGGCGACCTGCTCTTGACCCCGTTGTCGGCAGGCGGAGAGCGGGTTGGCTTGCTCTGCACCGGCGCGCCGAGCGGGCGGTCGTTCAGCGAGGAGGATGCCGAGATCGCGCGCGCGATCGCGCATCTGGCGGCGGTCGCGATCAAACGCGCGGATTTGATCGAAGGGCTGACCAAGGCCAACATCGTCAAGGATTTGTTCGAGGCGCTGGCGGCGGGCGCGACCACGTTTGCCGCCGCGAAAGCGGCGGAGTTGCGTTGTGATCTCAACAGTCCCTATCTGATGGTGTGCGCCGAGCCGGCCGGCGAGCGCGAGCAATCCTCCGGCGAGTGGCGGGCGATCGCCGAGATGTTGGGGCGGCGCCTCGGTGAGCTCGCTTCCCGCGCCGCTGTCGATGCGGGACCGGGGCCGGTGCGGGCGGTGCTGCCGCTGGGCAGGCAACGGCCCCAGCGGGTCGAGGAAGTGCTGCGAACCTGCCGGGAGCTGGGTCGTCAAGCCGGCGCTGCGATCGGCGTGAGCGAACCTCGCGAAGGGCCGGCGGAGGCTGCGCGCGCGTATCGCGAGGCGCTCGACGCGGCGACGATCGGCCGCGCGCTGCTCGGGGAAGGGGGCGCAATCGCCTACTCGCAGCTGGGCGCCTACCGCTACCTCGTCCAGATCGCCGTCGAGGATGCCCCGCGCGACCGGATGCGAGAGGCGGTCGACCGGCTGATCGAGTACGACAGCAAGCGGCGCACGGCACTGCTCGACACGCTGGAGCGTTATCTGGCAGAGCGCCGCAGCGTGATCGAGAGCGCTCGCGCGCTGTTCATTCATCCGAACACGCTGCGCCAGCGGCTGGCGCGGATCGAGGAGCTCACAGGCTTGAACCTCGACGAGGACGACCTGCTGTCGCTCGAGCTGGCGATCAAATTGGCGCGCCTGCACGGGCGCCCGGCAGCTGCGCTGGCAGGAGGCTAGGCGCCGGTGACCACCAGGAACACCGGGACCTTCGCGCGGCGGCGAACCCGCTGCGGTTCCTGAGACCAGATCATGTCGCCGACGATCCGGTTTCGGTCCGGGTCGGCGGCCATCACGATCGCATCGCAGCCCTCGGTCTTGGCCTCGCGGATGATCCCTTTGCTCGCGTTGCGGGTGCCGAGCACGTGGCCCTCGGCCTCGATCCCCTTGCGCCTCAGTCGCTTGACCGCGCGAGAGACGATCGTCCGCTGCTCTTCCCACTCTCGCTTGGTCGGCAGCAGACCAGGGACCGGCAGCCCGAACGACACTCCATGCACCCGCGCGACCGAAAACACATGCACGCTCGCCCCCCCCGCGCGAGCGAACTCGATCGCGCGCGCGAGCGCGGCATCGGATATCGCGCGCCCCTCGGAGGCGAGCAGGATTCGCCTGAACTGGCCGGTCTCGGCGGATCCTTGCTCGCGCTCTTTCACTGCGATGCTCACGTACCGACGCCCTCCGGAGTGGCGACTGGATTCTCAGCGGACGCACTCGCCTGCAGACGTCTGTCCTCGACGTACTTGCGATACGCCCACAGGATCACATATGCCAGCAGCACCGCGATCCCGATGAAGTAGTACGGCAGGGTCTTCCGGCCGGCGGCGTTACACGAGCACGAGGCGTAGGTCGGCCCACCGTAGAAGTAGATGATCGCGTACACCGCCGCGATCAGCAGCGCGACGTACTTCATCCACTCGGGCAGTTTGAACGGCCGGCGGACGTTGGGCCGGTGCCTGCGAAGCAGGAAGTAGCCGATCAACACCGGAATGAACGAGGCGAGGTAGCCCACGTTCGAGAACGTGTAGATCTCGACAGCGCCGCCCATGAACACGACCGCAATCGAGCAGGCGACGTTGAACCACATCGAGCGGTTCGGGACGCCGTGCTTGTTGACGTGCTGGAAGAAACGGGGGAACTGGCCGTCGGTCGACATCTGGTGCAACGACCGGGCGGTGCCGGTGATCGCGTTCAGGGCCGACAGGATCAGCGCCAGGATCAGCATGATCGCGACCAGCCATTCCAGGATCGAGCTCCCGGTCCCAGCTCCGAACACCTTCGCGGAGTAGTGGACGAAGATCGTCTTCGGATCGACCAGCGCCGCGTTACCGAGCGCGCCGAGGCCGAGCACGATCACGAACGCGACCGGAATCATCGTGTAGATGAACAGGCCGTACAGCCCTTCGAGGTTCATCGCGATCTTCGCGTCCCGGTCGGGATTGCGGGTCTCGCCGATGTAGCAGGCGGCGGCCTCCATCGCGATCACGTTCCACGTCAACAGGAAAGAGAACGCGATGTACAGGGTCAGCCACCCGTGCCCGAACAGCGGCGTGAAGAAACCGCTGCCGTTCGTGTGGCGGAAGTGCCACAGCTGGCCGAAGTCCACGGCCGAGGGGTTGAAGATCCACGAGATCGCGAGAAACGTCAACGGGATCATCGACAGCAGCGCGAGCGAGGTAGCGAACACGGTCCCAAACCTCAACCCCATCACCGCCGGGATCGCCAGCAACAGCAGGCCACCTATCGAGATCCCGAGCGTCCACCACGCGATCTGGGTGTGGATCGGGGTGAAGCCGGCCGTCGAGAGGTGGAACCGGTCGACGATGTAGAACGACGCGAGGATCATGTTCAGCGGCGCGACCGGGAACCAGCCCAGCCAGTAGGCCCAGGCCGTGAAGCCGTTGACGTGCTCGGCGAACCGCGGCCATCGGTCCTTATAGGCCGGATACGCGTACGACGGCAATCCCCCCGAGCGATCGGGCATCATCGCCGACAGCTCCGCCAGCAGCAGGCACACGACATACCCGCTGATCGTGATCACGACGATCACCGGAATCGACGCCGCCCCCAGCTCGGTGACCATCACGGGGGCGATTCCGGTCACCAGGATCGTCCCCGCGAGCCCGATCACGAAGGCGCCCCACCAATTTGTCGTCTTCGGCAGCCCGGCAGACTCGTAGACCAGTTCGTCGTGTCCAGGCGCGGAAGCGTCCGCCATATGTCCTCCTGGTGCAGGTAAGCGAGGTTTGAGCGAGTTAGGCTGACACGTCGTACGGACGTGTCCCAGTCGCGAAGCGAACACAATTACGAGGACCGACATGGAGCACTTGGACACATTCCTCGCTCACCATCCTCCGTTTGAGGGAATCGAACCCGAGCGGCTTCGACAGTGGGTGGCGGACGCGCAGATCCACTCCTACGATGCCGGCGCGGCCGTGCTGGTCGAGGACGGGGTGCCGGCCACCGGCCTGTGGGTGCTGCTGAGCGGATCGATGGACGTGCTCCACGAGGGCGAGATGATCCAGGTACTGGAACCGGGCGAGTGCTTCGGTCACCCCTCGCTGCTGACCGGGATGGCGCCGGCGTTCACCGTTCGCGCGCGGGAGCCGTCGCGGTGCGCACTGCTGAGCGCCGAAGCGGGGCGGCGAGTGCTGGGCACGGAGGGCGGCGCGGAGTACGTCGCGACGACGATGCGCAAGCGGATGACCGGCACCGGACACACCGTTCATGGCCTGTTCGAGGTCGGGACGACGCCGGTCTCGGCGATCATGCGTCCCGCCCGTTTCTGTGAGCCGGAGGATTCGGTGCGTGCCGCCGCTCGCCTGCTTGGCGCCGACGGCGTCTCGGCGCTGCTCATCCGGCTCTCCGCCGAAGAGCTTGGGATCGTCACCGACGCCGATGTGCGCGCGGCGGTGGCGAGCGACGGGACCCGGTTCGACGCGCCGGTGCGCGCGATCGCCCGCACCCCGATTCCCACGATCCCGCTGGGGCAGCTGGCGATCGAGGCGACGGTGGACATGCTCGCGCACGGAACCGAGCACGCGGCGGTGCTCGACTCGGGACGGGTGGCGGGGATCCTCTCCGCGGCCGATCTGCTCGGGCTCGAGGCGCGCAGCCCGATCGCCCTTCGTCACATGATCTTGGGCGCGGCCGACGAGGACGGGCTGGTCCGTTCCGTCGGTCGTCTGCCGGGGCTCTTCCGGCTGCTGGTCCGCGCCGGCGTGCCGCCGCGCGATCTCGGCCGGGTGCTCAGCTTGCAGCACGATGCGGTCGTCGCGCGTCTGATCGACTTCTCGATCTGGAGGCACGCGCCCGCGCCGGTGCCCTGGGCGTTCCTGGATCTCGGCAGCGCGGCGCGGCGGGAGTTCACGCTCGCCTCCGATCAGGACAACGCGTTGGCATACGCCGATCCCGAACCGGGGCAGGAGAACGATGTCGACGGCTACTTCGAGCGGCTTGGGTCGGACGTCAACGATGGGCTTGCCAGGTGTGGAATCGGCGTCGACAACAACGGGGTAATGGCGGGCAGGCGCTTGTGGCGGATGTCGAAGACCGCCTGGCTGCAGACCTTCGACGAGTGTCTGGAGATCCCGGACGAGTCGCACCTGATCAGGGCGACCGTCTCGTTCGACTTCCGACCTACTGCCGGTGGGCTGTCGCTCGTCCCCCAGCTGACCGACCGGATGCGCGCTGCCAGGCTGCATCCCCAATTCATGCGGCTGCTGGCACGTACCGCGTCGGGATATCCGGTGGCGCTGGGTTTTCGCGGGCAGCTAGCGACCGGCCGCGACGGTGACCCGCCGGATCGGCTCGATCTCAAGCGCGGGGCGATCATCCCGCTCGTGAACCTCGTCCGCTTCCATGCGCTCGCCAACGGCGTCACGATCTCGAACACGCCCGATCGAATCGAGGCGGTGGCCAGCGTGGGCGGCCTCGAGCGTGGCGTTGCGGACGCGTTGAGCGAATCCTTTGAGGTGATCACTCGCCTGCGCTTCGCCCACCACGCCGAGCAGATCGCTGCCGGCGTCGCCCCGGACAACCTGCTCGACCCGGACGAGCTGCCGCCGATCGCCCGGGCGGAGCTGCGGGAGGCGCTCCAGCTGGTGCGCCGCGCACAGAAAGCAGTCGGCTCGTGGAGCCCGCAGGGGCGCTAAGACGGCGTAAAGACATATTCCGAGACACCATATTCGCGGGCGAAAGTGTGCGCGCTGACGCCATTCCCGAGTGACCGGCGAGGGATTACTGTGGTCCTCGTGTGCGGGATCGCAGGGCTTTATCTGAAGTCACCGGCGCTGCAAGGACAGCTCGGGGGATTGCTCTCACAGATGCTGGAGCAGCTCTCTTCGCGCGGTCCGGACAGCGCCGGCGCCGCGTTCTATCGCGAGCCGGCGCCGCCGGGGTGGTGCAAGGTGACGCTGCACTCGAGCGATCCCGACCGGGACTGGGAAGCGCTCGGGTTCGAGCTCGAGCGGACGTTCGGAGACCTCGCCAGCCCAAGTGTGCGGGCGACGCACGCGACGTTCGTGCTCGCGACTGACGCCGACGTCGCGCAGCGGTGGCTGGCAGAGCTGCATCCCGAGCTGAGCGTGATGAGCGCGGGCAGCGCGATCGAGATCTACAAGGATGTTGGGCTTCCGGGCCAGTTCGTCAGGCGATTTGCGCTCGAGCAGCTCGGCGGCACGCATGCGCTCGGCCACACCCGAATGGCGACCGAGAGCAGGGTCACCACCCAGCATTCGCACCCCTTCTCGACCGGGCACGATCTCTGCCTGGTGCACAACGGTTCGCTGTCCAACCACAACCGTCTGCGTTCGGTGCTCAGGCGCGAGGGGATCCGCTTCCAGACCGACAACGACACCGAGGTGGCCGCGGGATACCTGAGCTGGCGGCTGCGCGAGGGCGCCACCTTGGAGGAGGCGCTCGAGGGCTGCCTCGAGGACCTCGACGGCTTCTACACGTTCGCGGTCGGCACGGTCGACGGCTTCGCGGTGCTGCGCGACCCGATCGCCTGCAAGCCCGCGGTGATGGCGGAGAACGATGACTGGGTCGCGATCGCATCGGAGTATCGAGCGATCGCGGGGCTTCCGGACGCGCAGGACGCGGTCTCCTGGGAACCCGAGCCCGGGCGGGTGTACAGCTGGGGCACAGCCTCCGTGCTGTGATGGCCGCTCCCGACCTGACTCGCGAGGCGCTGTCGGTCGACCTGTCGGTGGACAGCGTCAGGTCTTTGAACGACCTGCTGCATCGCTCCGTGACGCGGCAGCCGGTGCGGGTGCTCAACCCGAGCGGAAAGCACGCGATCGCCGTCGGCATCGACGCCCCCCACGAGGTGGAGATCGAGGGGCACGTGGGCTACTACTGCGCCGGAATGAACAAGCACGCGAACGTTCGGATCCGCGGCAACTGCGGCGTCGGCGTCGCCGAGAACATGATGTCCGGAAGCGTGATCGTCGACGGCAGCGCCTCGCAGTCCGCCGGCGCCACCGCTCGCGGCGGACTGCTCGTGATTCATGGCGATGCCTCGGCGCGCTGCGGGATCTCGTTGAAGGGCGCGGAGGTCGTGGTGCGGGGATCGGTGGGTCACATGAGTGCCTTCATGGCGCAGCGGGGCTGCCTGGTGGTGTGCGGCGACGCCGGCGACGGGCTCGGCGATTCCCTCTACGAGGCGCAGCTGTTCGTGCGGGGCTCGGTGGCCGGCCTGGGCGCGGACTGCGTGGAGAAGGAGCTTCACGAGCGGCATCTGGCGCAGCTGCGCGAGCTGCTCGAGCGGGCGGAGATCGAGGACGTCGACGCGACCGAGTTCCGTCGCTACGGCTCCGCAAGGCAGCTCTACAACTTCAAGGTCGACAACCTCGGGAGCTACTGAGATGGCGACGGGCAACGGCGGCCACCCCAGGCTGCGCGAGTCCGCCACCTTCGATCGCACGGTGATCGCCGAGATCCAGCGCGCTGCCCGCGAGGGCATTTACTCGATCAAGGGCTTCGGCGCCAAGCGCCCCGTCCCGCACTTCGACGACCTCTTGTTTCTCGGCGCGAGCGTCACCCGCTATCCGCTCGAGGGCTACCGCGAGCGGTGCGCGACCGACGTCGTGATCGGAACCCGCTTCGCCCGCGAGCCGGTCGAGCTCGAGATCCCGATCACGATCGCGGGGATGAGCTTCGGCGCCCTCTCGGGCCACGCCAAAGAGGCGCTCGGCCGCGGGGCCAGTGAGGTCGGGACCAGCACCACCACCGGCGACGGCGGGATGACGCAGGAGGAGCGCGAGCACTCGCGCAGTCTCGTCTACCAGCTGCTGCCCTCGCGCTATGGGATGAATCCAGACGATCTGCGCCGCGCGGACGCGATCGAGGTGGTCATCGGCCAGGGGGCGAAGCCCGGCGGCGGCGGGATGCTGCTGGGCCACAAGATCTCCGACCGGGTCGCTCAGATGCGCGACCTGCCGCCGGGCATCGACCAGCGCAGCGCCTGCCGCCATCCGGACTGGACCGGTCCCGACGACCTCGAGATCAAGATCGAGGAGCTGCGGGAGATCACCGACTGGCGGATCCCGATCTACATCAAGATCGGGGCCTCGCGGACCTACTACGACGTCGCGCTGGCGGTCAAGGCGGGCGCCGATGCGATCGTGCTCGACGGCATGCAGGGCGGCACGGCGGCGACCCAGGAGGTGTTCATCGAGCACGTGGGGATACCGATCCTCGCGGCGATCCCGCAGGCGGTGCAGTCGCTCGTCGACCTCGGGATGCACAGGCAGGTGCAGCTGATCGTCTCCGGAGGGATCCGCACCGGCGCGGACGTGGCCAAGGCGCTGGCGCTGGGTGCCGACGCGGTCTCGATCGGCGTCGCCGCCCTGATCGCCCTCGGCGACAACGCTCCTGAGCACGACGAGGAGTACCGCCGGATCGGCTCCGCGGCGGGCTTCTACGACGACTGGCAGGCCGGGCGGGATCCGGCCGGCATCTCGACCCAGGAGGAAGCGCTCGCGGCCCGGCTCGATCCGGTCGAGGGCGGCCGGCGGCTGGCGAACTACCTGCGGACGCTGACCTTGGAGGCCCAGACGCTCGCACGAGCATGTGGCAAGTCTCACCTGCACAACCTCGAGCCCGAAGACCTCGTCGCGCTGACGATCGAGGCGGCCGCGATGGCGCGGGTACCGCTGGCCGGGACGAGCTGGGTGCCGGGGGTTGGCGCGGGGGTGTGAGCGCCGGCGGGGCGGGGAGTGCGGGTGGGGGCGCGGCTGTCGGGGCGGGGAGTGCGGGTGGGGGCGCGGCTGTCGGGGCGGCGTATGAGGGGCGTGGGTGCGCCTATGCGGCGGGGGTGCGGGTGTCGACCGGCGGGCTACCGTTACATTCGACTCCCGTAAATATTCGAGTGTCACGTTTGCCCGCGCCACGCGGGCCAGCGTTACATTCGATCCCTCAGCCGTGCCCAACGTGACGTTGACCCGCGCTCGCCCCCGGGGCACCAGCCTCGCCCGGGGTACCAGCCGCACCCGCGCCAGCACCCGGGCCCGCGCCAGCACCGGCACCAGCGGCGCGCGCCGTCGGGCGGGTTCGTGCCCCCGGCGCTTGCGGCGTCGCACCGAGTGCCCGCGTCAGCGTCGCGGCCCCGTGCAGCAGCGCCTCGAGCAGGCGCAGCGGATTCTCGAGCCGGCTCGCCGGTCCCTGCAGTCCGAGAATCGCCGCCAAGTCGCCGGCGCGGTCGAACACCGGGGCGGCGATCGCGTTGACGTCGACGTCGCGCTCGCCGAACACCGTCGCGTAGCCGCGCTCGCGTACCGCCTGTACTTCGTGCGCGAGCCTGGCGCTGTCGGTGATCGTACGGTCGGTGAAAGCGACCAGATCGCGCTCTCGTGGAAGCGGACCGCCACCGAACGCGAGCATCACCTTGCCGACGGCGGTGGCGTGGGCGAAGCTCGGCCGCCCGAGCCGCGCCATGCTGACGACGCTCGAGCGCGATGGCGCCGAGTCGACGGTGATCGCCTCGCGCTCGCCTGGGAGCGACAGCGTCGAGGTCTCGCCGGTGCTCTCCATCAGCTCGACGAGCACCGGCCGCGCCAACGCCTGCAAGTCGAGCCGCGAGAGCACCCGGTCGGCCAAGGTGACCAGCGCGAGGCCGAGCCGGAACGGTCCGTTGCCCTCGCGTTGAACCAGCCCGAACGACTCGAGCGTGGCGAGCAGCCGGGAGGCGGTACTCGCGTTGACCCCGATCCGCCGCGCGAGCTCATTGACCCCGAGGCCCTCCTCGCTGTCGCGGAGCTCCTCCAGCAGGGACACGGCGCGGGCGACCGAGGCCACGGTGCGGGAAGCGTCACGTTGCGCCATACGCAATAGTATTGCGCGATCCGCCATGAATGTCTAACATGCGCCGTGGATGTCGTTCGTGCTCGAATGCCCCCATTGCGGGACCCGAGAGGTGACCGACTTCGCTTATGGCGGGGAGGTGACAGCGAGGCCCCGGCAGTCCCCGAGCTTTCGCGAGCTCAACAGATACAACTACTTCCGCCGAAACGTGGCCGGGGTGCAGCGCGAGTGGTGGTATCACCGCTCGGGATGTCGAACCTGGTTCCAAGCTGAGCGCGATACGCGCACCAACGAGGTGCTGGGAGTCGGACTTCCGGGAGAGCTTGGCGGTGGCAGCCCGCAGCCGGGAGATCCTGGCCTGGGAGGGCCTGGCCCCCGGGGCGCGACCGGCGGAGGGGCCTCGGCATGAGCCGGCTCGACGGTCAGCCCGGTGAGCTGATCGACCGCAGCAAGACGATCACGTTCTCGTTCGATGGCAAGCGCGTGAGCGCCCTGGCCGGCGACACGATCGGCTCGGCGCTGTATGCGGCCGGGCGGCGGACCTTTTCGCGCAGCTTCAAGTACCACCGGCGGCGTGGACTGATGTGCTGCGCCGGCCAGTGTCCCAATTGCCTCGTCGCGGTCGATGGCGCCCCCGGCGTGCGCGCCTGCACCGAGCCGGTACGCGAAGGCGCGAACGTCGAGCACCTGAACGCGGAGCCGAGTCTCGAGTTCGACGTGATGTCCGCGACCGACGCGGTCGGCGGTCCGCTGACGCCGCCCGGCTTCTATTACAAGACGTTCATCCGGCCGCGTCGCCTGTGGCCGGTGTACGAGAAGGTGCTTCGCCGCGCGGCCGGTCTCGGCAAGCTCCCCGCCCAGCAAGCCGAGCGCAAGCTGAGAACCGAGTATCGCCGCCGGCATGCCGACGTGCTGGTGGTTGGCGGTGGCGTCGCAGGGCTGGCGGCGGCGATCGCTGCAGCGCAGTCCGGCGCCGACGTGGTGCTCGTCGACGACGGCCCGATCCCAGGCGGACGCCTGCTGTGGGAGGGCGGTCACGAGCAGGCGCGCGCGATGACCAGGCGCGCCAACGAGGCCGGGGTCGAAGTTCTCTGCGGCGCCGCGGCGCTGGGGCACTTCGACGGGCTGGTGGCGGTGTGGCAGCGGGACACGCTGCACCAGGTCAGGGCGCGCCATCACATCTACGCGACCGGCGGCATCGAGCAGCCGCTGGTGTTCTCGGGCAACGATCTACCGGGCGTGATGCTCTCCGGCGGTGCGCGACGGCTGGCGGCCCTGTACGGCGTCCGTCCGGGAGCTCGGGCGGTCGTGGCGACGACCTCGGACCGCGGCGTCCGCGCCGCGCTGGCGCTGCGCAGCGCCGGAATCCAGATCGCGCTCGTCGCCGACCTGCGCCGAGAGCCCTCACGGGCGGCCGAGCGGCTGCCCGCGAACGGGATCGAGCTGCTCCGCGGCTGGACGGTAGTCGGCGCGAGGGGCAGGCGCGCCGTCAGCAGCGCCGTCCTGGCCCCCGTCGCGAACCTGCGCTCCGGCGCCGCTGGAACCGAGCGGCGCGAGGTCGAGTGCGATTTGCTGATCGTCTCCGGTGGAGAGGCGCCGGCGACCGCACTGATCACCCAGGCGGGTGGGAAGACCTCCTATGACCCGGAGCACGGCCATTTCCGGATCGCCGAGTTGCCGGAAGGGGTGTGGGCGGCGGGTCAGGTCGCCGCCCAAGGTGGCTTCCGCGTCGCCGAGCCATCCGGTGAGTACGTGGGACTCGAGGTCGCATCACGGCTCGGGCTGGAAGACAGCCGGAGATCGATCCGGCTGGGCGAGCTGCGCACACACCTCGCTGAAGGACACGGCGGCACAGTCGAGGTTCCGCCGGCGGCTGCCAGCGACGGGTCCAGCGCGCGCGCGTTCGCCTGCTTCTGCGAGGACGTCAGCGCCAAGGACATTCACCGCACGGTCGAGGAGGGCTATGACTCGATCGAGTTGTGCAAGCGCTTCAGCACGGTGACGATGGGGCCGTGCCAGGGCCGCATGTGTCAGTTGCCCTCGATCAGGCTGATCGCTCAGGAGACCGGCCAGAGCTTGGCGGAAGTCGGCAGCACGACCGCGCGTCCACCTTGGTCGACGGTGCCGCTGGCCGCGCTCGCCGGACGTCCGATCGAGCCTGCCAAGCGCTCCGCGATCCACGGCCGCCATCGCGAGCTCGGCGCGCGCATTGAATGGGCCGGCGACTGGCGGCGGGCATACGACTACGGCGACCCGGATGGTGAGGCGATGGCGGTCCATGAGGCCGCCGGGCTGATCGACGTCTCGACGCTCGGGAAGCTGGTCGTTCGGGGGCCCGAAGCGGGGGCGTTCCTCGATCGCCTCTACCCGAACCGAATGTCGACGCTGAAACCGGGCCGCGTACGCTACGGCGTGCTGACCTCGGACGCCGGCCGGATCATGGACGACGGCACGGTGAGCCGAGTCGACGAGCACACGTTCTACGTGACCACCACCTCGAGCGGCGCCGGCGCGGTCGAGCAGTGGTTCTCGTGGTGGCTGTCGGATTGGAAGCTCGATGTCCAGATGAGCGATGTCACCCAGGCAATCTCGGCGGTCAACCTCGCCGGGCCCCGCGCTCGCCAGATCCTCGCGCGAGTGACCGAGCTCGACTGCTCGCCGGCGGGGTTCACCTACCTCGACGCGCGTGAGGGAAGGGTCGCGGGCGTTGCATCCCTGCTGCTGCGGATCGGTTTCGTCGGCGAGCTTGGTTACGAGATCCATTTCCCCGCGGCATACGGTGAGGATCTGTGGGACGCGCTGCTGGAGGCCGGCCAGCAAGATGGGATCCGGCCGTTCGGGCTCGAGCCGCAGCGGATTCTGCGCCTGCAGAAACAGCACATCCTCGTCGGGCAGGACACCGACTCGGAAGCGACTCCGTTCGGCGCCGCGATGCCGTGGGCGGTGAAGCTCGACAAGGAAGAGAGCTTCATCGGCAAATGGGCGCTCGAGCGCGCGTCCGAGGTCCCGAGCGAGACCAAGCTGGTCGGGTTTACGCTCAGCGACGGCCGCGTTCCCACCGAGGGCGCGGTCGTGCTCGACGAGCGCGGCGGCAGCGCCGGTCAGGTCACGAGTGCGCGGCGCTCGCGCAAGCTCGGGCAGGTAATCGGGATGGCGTGGGTGCCGGCCGCCCTCGCGAGTGATGGCTCCACGATCACGATCGCGGACAACGGGGCGCACCTGCAAGGCTCGGTCGTGACGCGGCCGTTCTATGACCCCGACGGGGAGCTGCTCAGATCATGAGCGCGCTCGGCTTCCTGATTCCCGACGCGAGCGCTGACTCGGTGCTCGCCCGTTCGCCGATGGAGCGGCGCGCACGAGCCGCGGGAGCGCGCTTTGAGCGCCGCGACGGTTGGAACGTGGCGAGCGAATTCGGTGGCGGGCCGGAGGCGGAACGGCGCCTGATCGAGCAGCGCGTCGGGTTCATCGATCGCTCGCCGATCACCAAGCTCGAGCTCCAAGGAGCGCCGGATGCGCTCGCGCAAGTCGTCGCCTCAGCCAGCGGCGGGGTGGCGCTGACGCCGGGAGTAGCGGAGCGTGTCAACGGGACCTGGTGGTGCCCGGTGACTCCCTCTCGGGTGCTGGCGTTGAGCGAGGTCGCCGGTTCCGAGGGTTTGCGGTCCTCGCTTCTCGAGGCGGGGGTCGATCACCAGCTGACGGTTGTGGACCTCACCTGCGGGCTGGCTGCTCTGTCGCTGATCGGCCCGGGATGTCGCGAGCTGCTGGCGCGCTTCTGCGCGATCGACGTTCGCCCGGCGGTGACGCCCGCGGGCGGCTTTCGTCCTGGATCGATCGCCCGCACACCCGGATACCTCCTCTGCGAGGACCAGCAGCAGCGGCTGCTGATCATGGTGGGCTGGGCGCTCGGCGAGTATCTCTGGGAGGTGGTGGCTGACGCCGCCGAGCACCTGGGCGGTGGACCGGTCGGCGCAGGTGCGGTCGCGGAGCTGCAACGTGCGTGAGATCTTCCGCCCACGGCGTATGTGGCGCCGACGCGGCGAGCTGCGCGACAGCTATGACGTAGTGATCGTCGGCGGCGGCGCGCACGGGCTCGCCACCGCCTACTACCTGGGCAAGCTGGGCGTGCGCAACGTCGCCGTGCTCGAGAAGAGCTACATCGGGTCCGGCGCGGCCGGACGCAACACGACGATTCTTCGCTCCAACTACAAGACCCCGGAGGGCGCGCGCTTCTACGACGAGAGCGTCCACATGTACGAGCGCCTGTCGGCCGAGCTCGACTTCAACCTCCTGTTCTCGCAATGCGGGCACCTGACGCTCGCGCACTCGGATCGGGCGATGTTCGTGATGGCCAATCGAGCCGAGGTCAACCGCCTGAACGGGATCGACTCCCGGCTCGTCGACGCCGCGGAGGTCAAACGGCTGTGCCCGCAGCTGAACGTCTCCGAGAACGCGACTCATCCGATCATGGGCGCCCTCTACCACCCGCCGGGCGGCATCATCCGCCATGACGCGGTCGTGTGGGGGTACGCGCGGGGAGCCGACCGCGCCGGCGTCGAGATCCACCCGTACACCGAAGTCGAGGGATTCGAGCGGGCGAACGGCAGGATCAGCGCGGTGCGAACCAACCGCGGCACGGTCAAGGCGGGTCAAGTGGTGAGCGCGACCGCGGGTTGGAGCACGCTGGTCTGCGAGATGGCCGCGGTCGAGCTCCCGATCACCACCCATATCCTGCAGGCGTGTGTGACCGAGCCGGTCAAGCCGCTGCTCGACGTGGTGATCGTCTCCTCGCAGATGCACGTCTACATCTCACAATCAGATCGCGGCGAGTTCGTGATGGGATCCGAGATCGAGCCGTGGACCACCTACCGGATGCAGAACACGCTCAATTTCCTACAGGACCTGACCCGTCACACGCTCGAGCTGTTCCCGCAGCTGGAGCATGCGCGGCTGCTGCGGGCATGGGCCGGTCTGTGCGACCTGTCTCCCGACTACAGCCCGATCCTCGGCAAGACCGAGGTCGAGAATTTCCACGTCAGCGCGGGCTGGGGAACATATGGCTTCAAGGCGGCGCCGATCGTCGGAAAGACGCTCGCCGAGCTGGTGCACACGGGCAGAACGCCCGAGCTGATCGCGCCGTTCGCGCTCGAGCGCTTCTACGAGGACCGGCTGGTGTCGGAGCTGGCCGCCGCGGCCGTCAGCCACTGATGACGTTCGTGCCTGGAGAACCGGCCCGCGGCGCCGATCACACCGCGCGGCTGCTGATCTCATGTCCAGACGGGCCTGGGATCGTGGCGAGGGTGTCCAGCTTCCTGTTCGAGCGCGGAGCGAACATCGTTCATTCAGATCAGTACTCCACACATCCCCACCACGGGATGTTCTTCATGCGGATCGCCTTCCATCTCCCGGAGCTGGAGCACGACCGGGCCGCGTTCGAGTCGGCGTTCTCGAGCCTCGCCGAGCGCTTTCGGATGGACTGGCGCATCTCCTACGCGCACGACCGCAAGCGCGTCGCGCTGATGGCCTCGCGCGAGGACCATTGCCTGTTCGATCTGCTGTGGCGCTACCGGCGAGGGGAGCTCGATGCGGACGTCGAGCTGGTGATCTCAAACCACGAGCTGTTCCGGGCGGAAGTCGAGGCGCTCGGGGTTTCCTACCACCACATTCCGGTCACCAAGGAGAGCAAGCCGCAAGCCGAGGCGCAGGCGCTCGAGCTGCTTGCCGGTCGTGTCGACTTGGTGGTGCTGGCCCGGTATATGCAGATCCTCAGCGGCAACTTCCTGGAGCGGGTGAGGTGCCCGGTGCTCAACATCCACCACTCGTTCCTGCCGGCGTTCGCCGGCGCCGATCCATACGGACGGGCGTACGAGCGTGGGGTGAAGCTGATCGGCGCCACCGCGCACTACGTCACCGAGGAGCTGGACGCCGGGCCGATCGTGGATCAGGACGTGGCGCGCGTGGGCCACGGCTACACGGTCGAGGATCTGGTCCGTGTCGGGCGCGACGTGGAGCGGGTCGTGCTCGCGCGAGCGCTGCGTAGCCACCTCGACGACCGTGTGCTGGTCAACGAGGGCCGCACGATCGTGTTCTGAGCGCTTTCGCGGGACGCGACGCGGCCGCTACGTTCTAAAGCATGAACCTTCGTACGTTCGCCACCACCGGCGTGAAAGTGAGTCCGCTGTGCCTCGGCGCGATGATGTTCGGCGACTGGGGTAACAGCGACCACGACGACTGCATCCGGATCATCCATCGCGCCCTAGATGCTGGAATCAACTTTTTCGACACCGCCGACGTCTACTCGCGGGGTGAGTCGGAGGAGATCGTCGGCAAGGCGCTTGCAGGCGGCCGCCGCGACAACGTGATCCTCGCGACGAAAGTCCACGGCACGATGGGAGAAGATCCGAACGAGTTCGGCAACTCACGGCGCTGGATCATCCGTGAGGTCGAAAACAGCCTCCGGCGGCTGAGGACCGATTGGATCGACCTCTACCAGGTTCACCGACCTGAGGCGGACACTGACATCGACGAGACGCTCGGCGCGCTGACCGACTTGGTGCGAGCCGGCAAGGTCCGCTACATCGGATCCTCCACGTTCCCCGCCAGCCAGATCGTCGAAGCGCAATGGGTTTCGCAGCGGCGCGGGCGCGAGCGGTTCGTGTCCGAGCAACCGCCGTACTCGATCCTGGTTCGAGGGATCGAGAACGACGTTCTCCCGACCTGTCAGCGCCACCGGATCGGCGTCATCCCCTGGAGCCCGCTCGCGGGAGGATGGCTGTCGGGTCGCTACCGGAAGGGAGCCGAGCTCCCGAGCTCGCGCCGCGCGGAGCGGCTTCCCAGCCGCTATGACATGTCGCTCCCAGGTAATCAGCGCAAGCTTCAGGTCGTCGACCAGCTCGCCGGGCTGGCAGAGGAAGCGGGCATCACGCTGATCGAGATGGCGCTCGCGTTCGTGATCGGTCACCCGGCGGTCACCGCGGCGATCATCGGTCCGCGGACGATGGAGCACCTCGAGTCGCAGCTGAGCGCGGCCGAGGTGGAGCTCTCAGACGATGTGCTCGATCGGATCGACGAGATCGTCCCGCCGGGCGTCAACCTCAACCCGGGTGACGCCGGCTGGCAGAACCCGGCGCTCGAGCCCGCGGCCCGCCGGCGGTAACGCGCTCGGGCGGTCAGCTTTATCCTGAGCAGTGGGTGGAGGATCCGTGACAGCAGCTTTAGATAGGGACGCGGTCAGGCTGAGCGCCCTGTCAAAGTCGTGGCCGGCGTCGGGCGGGCCGGTCCACGCCGTGCGCGGGATCGACGTGTCGATCTCGCGGGGAGAGACGGTCGCCCTGCTGGGGCCGAACGGGGCCGGGAAATCGACCACGATCGACATGATCCTCGGGCTCGCTCGCCCCGACAGCGGCACGGTGTCTGTGCTGGGCGGCTCGCCACGGGATGCGGTCAAACGGGGTCTGATCGGCGCGATGCTCCAGACCGGGGACTTGATCCGCGACCTACTGGTGCGCGAGTTGATCGCGATGGTGGCGTCGCTGTATACGAGCCCGATGAGCGTGGAGGAGGTGCTCGAGATCTCGGGACTCGACGAGGTCGCCGAGCACCGCACTCAGAAGCTGTCCGGGGGGCAGACTCAGCGCGCCCGCTTCGCGGTCGCGCTCGTGAGCGACCCGGAGGTGCTGATCCTCGATGAGCCCACGGTGGCGATGGACGTGGAGGCCCGGCGCGCCTTCTGGACGGCGATGAGGCGGTTTGCCGCTCGCGGCAGGACCGTGCTGTTCGCGACGCATTACCTGGAGGAGGCCGACGCCAACGCCGACCGGGCAGTGTTGATGGCGCATGGCAGGGTGGTCGCGGATGGGCCGACGACCGAGATCAAAGCCAGGGTCGGGACGCGCACGATTCGCGCGACCCTTCCGGGCGTGCCAACCGAGGACTTGGCGGCCCACCCAGGTGTCAGCTCGGCCGACCGGCACGGGGACGCCGTGATCCTGACCTGCACCGACTCCGACCTCGCGATCCGGCGGCTGCTCGAGCGCTACGAGGCGGCGCGCGACATCGAGATCACCGGTGCCGCACTCGAGGACGCGTTCATCCAGCTGACCTCCGACGGGGAGTCCGACGAGCTCGCGCCCCAGAGCAAGGTGGAGGCGAGGAGCTGAGCGCGTTCGTCTACACCCGCTATGAGCTGTTGCGGGCGTTCCGCAATCGGCGCTTTTTCATCTTCACGCTGGGAATCCCGGTGATCCTGTTCTTCGTGATCGCCGCGCCGAACCGCAACGATGCAAACTTCCTCGGGACGGGCGTCTCGGCGCCGCTGTACTACATGGCGTCGCTGGCGTCGTTCGGAACGATGATGTCGATGGTCTCATCGGGAACGCGGATCGCGGGCGAGCGACAGGCGGGCTGGACACGGCAGCTGCGGATCACGCCGCTCTCGCCTCGGGCCTACCTGCGCGCCAAGGTGCTGACCGCCTACGCGCTCGCGGCGATGAGCGTGGCCGTGCTGTACGTCTGCGGCGTGGCGCTCGGCGTCAGCCTCGCCGCGAAGACATGGCTCGAGATGACCGGACTGATCATCGTCGGTCTGATGCCGTTTGCGGCGCTGGGGATCATGCTCGGGCATCTTCTGAACGTCGATGCGATCGGCCCGGCGACGGGCGGCTTGGTTTCGCTGCTGGCGCTCGTCAGCGGAACCTGGTTCCCGGTCACCCACGGGTTCCTGCACGACATCGGACAATTTCTGCCCTCCTACTGGCTGGTTCAAGCGGGCCGCGTGTCGCTCAACGGCCACGCCTGGGGAGCGCTGGGGTGGGCGGTCGTGCTCGGGTGGACGGCGATCCTTGGAATCCTCGCCGGGGTCGCCTATAACCGCGACACGGGGCGGGTTTAGCTAGTGGGTCGCCCGCGAAAGCGCTTCCCGACCGACCCGGTGCAGTCGCCGCAGATAGTCGACGTGGGCATCCCAATCACGATCACACAGCCGGTCCTGAGCGAGCCGCACCGTGTCGTCGTGGGCGTCGAGCAGCTCGTATACGAGGTCCGCCAGCGTGGCGGCAGGCTCACTCGGTTGCGTGTACAAGATCCGCAAGCATTCCCCCGGCGGTCGGCGTGTGATTTCGATTGGCATCCTAAGCGGCTCGGCGGCGGCAAACCGGCCGCCCGGTGTGCAAGCGTGAGCGATTGACCTCGAGGAGAGCGACCAAGATGCCCCAGCCCGATCCCAGCTCCCCTCGATGGACGGCGCACCTGCCGCAGGGAACCGGCGCCGATGTTGACCTGCTGGAGGACGGCAGCCTGCCGGGGCGCTGGATTCGTCGCTGGCGTGAGCGGCCGGCGTGGCCACAGCTGCAAGAGCCAGACGGCGGCCGGATCTCGAGCGAGGAGATCGAACAACGGACCCGGCTCGCAGCGGGAGCGCTGCGCAGCGCGGGGCTTCAGCCGGGAGATCGCTACCTGCTCTCAGGCGGGACCTCGACGGAGCTCGTCATCGCTTACATCGCGGCGTTGCGGGCGGGATTAGTCGTGGTTCCGATGAATACCGCCTACACGCGCGCGGAGGTCGAACGGATCGTGGGCGACGCCAAGCCCGCTGGAGCGGGAATCGAGGATGATCGCCGCGCGGACTGGATTCGCGAGGCGGCGAACGACGAGGGCCTCGTCGTCAGCGGCGTCGATCTCGAGGCGCTCGGTCAGCCAGTCGATGCCGAATCTGAGCTCGATCTCGCCAAGGCAGCGGACCCGGCGCTGCTGATCTACACCTCGGGCACCACCGGTGAGCCCAAGGGCGCGCTGCTCTCGCACGGGAACCTGCTGGCGAGCGCGACCGCGGTCGATCTCGCCTGGCGCTGGGAGCCTGACGACCGGCTGCTGTTGACGCTGCCGCTGTTCCACGTCCACGGCCTTGGCGTCGGGCTGAACGGAAGCCTGTGCGCGGGCGCCGCGGTGGTGCTGAGGCCGAAGTTCGAGGTCGATGACGTCGCCGCCCGAGCCGGCGAGGCGTCGCTGTTCTTCGGCGTGCCGACGATGTACGGTCGGCTCGCGTCCTCGGGCAAGGCAGCTGCACTTCGCCAGCTGCGACTGCTGGTATCCGGCTCGGCGCCATTGCCCGCCGCGCTCAGCGACGAGATTGCCGCGGCGGCTGGGCAGGTGCCGCTCGAGCGATACGGGATGACCGAGACGATCATGCTCACGTCCAATCCATACGACGGCGAGCGCAAGCCTGGAACGGTCGGTTTCGCGCTGCCCGGGGTAGAGCTCCGGCTGGTCGAGGAGGGCGAGGTTCAGGTGCGCGGGCCGAACGTGATCTCCGGCTACTACGAGCGCGCGGAAGCGAACGCCGAGTCGTTCACCGACGACGGCTGGTTTCGAACCGGCGACCTCGGCGAGTTCGATGCTGACGGTTATCTGTCGCTGGTCGGTCGCAGCAAGGAGCTGATCATCACCGGCGGCTACAACGTCCATCCACGCGAGGTCGAGGAGGTGCTCGCGACGCATCCGGGCGTGGGCGAGGTCGCCGTCGTGGGCCGTGCGAGCGACGCCTGGGGTGAAGAGGTTACGGCCGTGGTCGTGGCGAGCGCGCAGATCGAGCCCGAGGAGCTCCGCGCCCACGCGGCCGAGCAGCTCGCCTCCTACAAGGTGCCCAAGCGGATCGAGTTCGTCGACGAGCTGCCGCGGAACGCGATGGGGAAGATCGTCCGCGGCGAGCTCTGAGGAGCGGCTGCCGCGGGGGCGATCCCCGGCGATACATAGCGCCACCCGCGTGCGGCGCTGGAGGCAGAGCCCCGATGCGTTGGCGTGCCGGGCGGCTCAGCGGTTCGCGGCGCTCGCGCGCGCGGCGTCCAGCAGTTCGGAGTGCCTCACCAGCTTGATTCGAGGCCGGCCGTGTGGCTCCCCGGCGCGGCGCTCGTGCTCGTCGATCGCCCGCCAACCTTCCCAGGTGACCGCGGAGGGCGCTCGCTCGGCGATCCAGAGTGCAGTCTCGTCGGGATCGGGGTTGGCGGGCTCGTTCAGCGCGCCTGCATCCGCATCCTCGATCACCTTGGCGACGGTGTCGGCGGCATCTTTCTTGTTGGTGCCAATCACCCCGGTGGGACCGCGTTTGATCCATCCGGCCACATACTCGCCGCGGTGCGGGCGCTGTTGCTCGTCGCACACGCGACCCCCCAGATTCCGGATCAGCCCCCGCGCGTGGTCGAACGGAACGTCCTCGAGCGGCTGGCCGCGGTAACCGATCGAGCGCAGAACCAGCCCACATTCGATCTCCTCGACCTCGCCCGTTGGGACAGCCCGAAGTCGTCCGCGCTCGTCGGGCTCGAGCCGGTTGCGGACCACCAGCAGGCTGGTGACCGGCCCATCCTCGTCCTCGCCGAGAACCGCGACCGGCGAGCGTAGGAACTGCAGCCGGATCCGGTGCGTCTTGCCATCGGGCTCGCGCCGCGCGTACTCGCGCAGCAGCTCGACATTGCGCTTCGCCGTGGCGTCGCCTTCCTCCTCGAGCCAGCGGGCGCTGGGCTGGTCGAGCTCCATCTCAGCCGGATCCACGACGATCTCGGCTCGGGTCAGTTCGCCCAACTCCCGCAACTCGGGGTTGGTGAATGCGGCTTGAGCGGGCCCTCGGCGGCCAAGCAGCACTACTTCCTCGACTCCCGCCGCGCCCAGCCCGGCCAGCGCGTGGTCGGCGGTGTCGGTGACGGCCAGCTCCCCGGGCTCAAGCACCAGCATTCGCGCGACGTCGACCGCCACGTTGCCGTTGCCGACCACGACCGCCCTGCTCGCATGGAGATCGAAGTCCTCGTCGATCGCGTCCGGGTGGCCGTTGTACCAGGCGACGAACCGGGTGGCTGGATATGAGCCTGGGCGATCCTCGCCGGGAATCCCGAGCCGGTTGTCATCAGCGGTGCCGACGGCGTAGATCACCGCGTGATAGCGCGCGAGTAGGTCCGCCCTGGTGATGTCAGCCCCGAGGCGAACGCCGCCAAAGAAGCGAAACCCCGGCTTGACAGCGGTTTTCTCGTACACGCGGGTGACCGACTTGATCTTCGGATGATCTGGGGCAACGCCCGTCCGAACGAGCCCGAAGGGGGTCGGCAGCGCGTCGAGCAGGTCGACCTCGAACCCGGCAGCAAGCAGCTGGTCCGCGGTATAGAAGCCCGCCGGACCGGCACCGATGACGACGGCGCGGCGCGTAGGGGTTGTTGCGCTCATCGCTAGTCATTGTGGCGATCACTGCGGGCGGTCGCGGACCGCATTCGGAAGGCGGGGGCAGGCGGTCCGTGAGGATCCGGGGCAGGAACCGCGCGCGGGTTTCCGGAGAGGGCGCGCGGGTACGCGGGCGGAGCGTTAGATTGACACCTCACCCGCCAGAAAGGTTCGCGTCTATGTCCGATCGTGCCGCGCTTGTGACCGGGGCGTCCCGGGGTATCGGTCTCGCTCTCGCTGAAACCCTGGGCGATGAGGGCTTCGCGTTGACGCTCACCGCTCGCAAGCCCGATCCGCTCGAGGAAACCGCCCACGCGTTGCGTGACCGGGGCTACATAGTCCAATACCTGGCCGCCAACATGGCCGACGAAGAGGGAATCCGTGAGGTGGTCAAGCTCCATCGCGACCAGTTCGGCCGGCTCGACGTGCTCGTCAACAGCGCCGGGGTGGGGATCGGCGCGGCGGCCGGGGAGCATCAGGCCAAGTACATCGACATGCAGCTCGACGTCAACGTCCGGGCGATCGTGTTGTTCTATCGCGAGTGCCTGGAGATGCTGCGCGCCGCCGGCGCCCAGCATCAGAACGCCCTGGTGGTGAACATGGCCTCGCTCGGGGGCAAGACGCCCGAGCCGTGGCTCTCGGTCTACTCAGCGACAAAGGCGGCCGTCATCGGGTATACGGTCGCGATGAACAAGGAGCTGAACGAAGCGGGCATCAAGTCCGTTGCCTTCTGCCCGGGCTTCGTCGACACCGACATGGCGGAGTGGGTCAAGGACAGCATTCCTGCCGAGGAGATGATCCGGCCCGATGACATCGGGCAGGCGGTGCGCTTCCTGCTCCGCCTCTCGCCCGCCTGCGTGATCCCCGAGATCATCTTCCAGCGACCCGGAGGAGCTCTGTAAGCAGCGATCGCCCGCAATCGGGGTCGGCAGGAGCCGGTCGAGCGACTGCACGCGGTGGGCTTGCGGGTGGCGTCGCCGTCGCGGTGGGCCTTGCGGGGGTGGGGTGGCCCTCGCGCGTGACCCGGTTGGCTGGCCGGCTCGCTGCGGCGAACCGCGGCTCGTAGTCCGATGGCCGTGGCAAGCTTGCCGCCGTGTCGCAACCGCTCCCCTTCGATCCGATCGGCGAGGCCGGGCGCCAGTGGCGCAAGCACTGGGGCCCGGCACCCGTGCCGGCGATGATGGCGGTTACCTCGGTGATGCGCGTGCAGCAGATTCTGCTGGCGCGGCTGAACGAGACGCTCGAGCCGTTTGGGCTCACTTTCGCGCGCTATGAGGCGCTGATGCTGCTGTACCTGAGCCGCGCTGGTTCGCTTCCGCTGGGGAAGATGGGAGCGCGCCTGCAGGTGCACCCGACGAGCGTTACGAACCTGATCGACCGACTCGAAAAGGCCGGGTACGCCCAGCGAACCGCCCACCCCCGCGACCGCCGCACCACGCTGGCGACGATCACCCCCCGCGGGCGCGAGGTCGCCGACTCAGCAACCGAGGCGCTGAACGCGATCCGCTTCGGAACTCCGCCGCTGCGCAAGGAGGAGCTCGAGACGATCACCGAGGTGCTACGGGTGGCGCGATTGGCGAGCGGCGACTTCACGGCTGAGTAGCGATCGATCGCGCGCGGCGAAGCTCTCTCGGAGCGGCGTCCCCACACCGCGAACCCGCCAACAGCCGTTGTCTCGAAACACTTTGCCGTCCTACTATCCATGGACCTATAATCTGAGCGGCGATGGCAGTAGTGGGAAGCATTCCCGTCTCCGAGGAGCAGTGGCGCACGGCGTACGGCCTCGCTCCCGAGCGGGACGCGCCATTCACGACTCTCTCGGGCGAAGAGATACGTCCGCTCTACACCGAGCGAGACCTGCCGGCTGACCGCGATGCCGCGATCGGCTTGCCGGGGCAGTTCCCCTTCACCCGCGGCGTCTACCCGTCCATGTACCGGGGACGGCTGTGGACGATGCGCCAGTTCGCCGGTTTCGGCACTCCCGAAGAGACGAACAAGCGCTTTCGCTACCTGCTCGACCACGGGCAGACCGGACTCTCGACCGCGTTCGACATGCCTTCCCTTATGGGTCACGACTCCGACCATCCGCGCTCGCTTGGCGAGGTGGGCCGGGAGGGCGTCGCGGTCGACTGTGTGGCCGACATGGAGACGCTATTTGCCGGCATCCCGCTCGACGAAGTCACCGTCTCGATGACGATCAACGCGCCGGCGGCGATCATGCTCGCGTACTACGTCGTCGCCGCGGAGCGTCAGGGCGTGCCGAGCGAGCGGCTCGGCGGCACTATCCAGACGGACATCCTCAAGGAGTACATCGCGCAGAAAGAGTGGTGCTTCCCGGTCGATCCGGCGATGCGGCTGGTTACCGACATGATCGAGTGGTGCTCTCACCACATGCCGCGCTGGCATCCGATCAGCATCTCCGGCTACCACATCCGTGAGGCCGGTGCGACGGCGGCGCAAGAGCTCGCGTTCACGCTGAAAGACGGGCTGACTTACGTCGAGCAAGCGGTCGCCCGCGGGCTCGACGTCGATGACTTCGCCCCCCGGCTGAGCTTCTTCTTCAACGCGCAAATCGACTTCTTCGAAGAGGTTGCCAAGTACCGCGCCGCGCGCCGGATCTGGGCACACGAGCTGCGCGACAGGTTCGGCGCCGGTAAGGCCGAATCGTGGCGAATGCGGTTCCACACCCAGACCGCCGGTGTGTCGCTGACCGCACAGCAGCCGCTGAACAACATCATCCGCACCGCAATCGAGGCGCTCGCCGGGGTATTGGGGGGAACCCAGTCGCTGCACACCAACTCCTACGACGAGGCGCTCGCGCTTCCGACGGAGGAGGCAGTCCGGATCGCGCTGCGGACCCAGCAGATCATCGCTCACGAAACGGGCGTGGCGAACACGATCGACCCGCTCGGCGGGGCGTACTTCGTGGAAGCGCTGACCGACCGGATGGAGGAGCTCTGCTACGAGTACTTCCACAAGATCGATGAGCTCGGCGGGATGGTCGAGGCCGTAAAACGTGGTTTTCCCCAGCGCGAAATCGCCGACGCGGCGTTCGAGCTCCAGCAGGAGATCGACAGCGGGCGGCGGCTGGTGGTCGGTGTCAACGCGTTCACCGAAGGGCACGGCGAAGAGATGGTGATCTTGCGAATCGACCCAGCACTCGAGCGCAAGCAAATCGGTCGGCTCCAGGCGATCAGAGCCGAACGGGACGACGAGCCGGTGGAGCAGGCCCTGAGCGAGCTCAAGGCCGCCGCCGCCGGCGAGCGCAACCTGATGCCGCTGCTGCTCGAGGCGGCTCGCGCCCAGGCGACCGAAGGCGAGATCGTCATAGCGCTGCAGGAAGTCTGGGGCGACTACCGCGAAGCCCCGTCGTTCTAGCCGCGACGATCACGCTCGCTCTGGAGGCCGGGCGGTCGCTGCCGTTCGAAGGCTGCGCGGTCGCTGCCGCCGTAGTGCCGGCGGTCGCTGCCGCCCCCCTTGGCAGCGTTGCCGCTCAGGGTCCGTCCATGATGCTGTCGCCCTGTTCGTAGAGGCCGTAGGGGAGCGGATCGCCGACTCGCCACGACCCCGCGAACTGCACGCCGTCACCGGACTCACGGCTGCGCGCAAGCACCGTTCGCGCGAGCTCGAGCTGGCGCGCCTGCCAGGCGCATAGCGCTCCGAGGACCTCCACGCCGGGGTCACGCAGCGCCCGGCCGAGCTGGTAGCCGTCCTCGGCTGCCTTCGCCGACCCCGCCGCAGGGTGCGGGCGCAACGCGACGGCCGCGTCGCCGAGGAGGCACATCCGCCCGTCCGCCATGCGAGGCACGTCGACGTCATAGATCGCCTGCAGAAAAGGTTGTGCGGTTATGCGCACAAGCTCGACGAACGGGCCTGGCAGCAGCCGCTCGGACGCCTCACGCAGCTCCGCGATGTACTCGGCGTTGACCGAACCGGGTGGAACCGAGACCTCGCGTCTAATTCCGTCTGCGTCGGTCATCAGCTTGTCCAGCTCGGTGCCGTACTCGACGTTGCGGTACCAGAGCCAGTTCATCAGCGCGGTGCTCGACGACGGAATCGGGTACGCGATCGTGTGGCTGTTCGGAAGCACGCAGTACGTGATCGCATCATGGAGCGCCCGTCGCGTGGACTCGCTCAACTCAGAGCGCACCGCGGTTCCGCGCCAGCCTACGTAGCCGGCGTAGCGGGCCGCGGCTTCCGGGGCCAGCTGCCTGCGTCCCGTCGATCTGATTCCATCGGCCCACACCACCATTTCGCACTCGCGCGTGTCACCCGAGGCGAGGCGGACGGTGGCCTCGCGGTCGTCTTGCTCCGCGGCGAGGACCTCTTCGGAGAAGTGGTAGCGGGTGGGGCCAAAGGCGGCCAAGAAGCTGCGGTAGAGCGTCTCGTAGGAGGTGAACTTGAACGGCGAGAGGAGCTCGGCAGCCGTGTGGCCGTTCCGATCCAGGTAGCGCAGGAACCGTGCGGAGTGTCCCAGGCTCCCGGCCTCGACGCCCTCCTTCTCGACGAACCACCGAACCGTGGCGGGGTTGAGGACGATTCCCGCCCCCTGTCCCTCGAGTGGCCCTCGGGAGCGTTCGCAGACGTCGACCTCCCAGCCTGCGTCCCGTAGCCACAGCGCCGCCGATAGGCCACCGAGCGAGCCGCCCACGATCACGGCTCGCCTAGCCGGAGCCCTCACTCGCCAGTCCCGGTCTTAGCCGGCCGGGGCTGAGGCGGCCCGGCGATCGTCCGGCTGTGCCCGCGCAGCTCAGCCAGAAGCGCATTGTCAGCAGCGCGTCTGACGGCGACGTCGTAGATGCCGGTGCGGCCTTCGAGCGCGCGCTCGATCGCAGTCGCGATCAGTTCATCGCCGGCAAAGGCGGGAGCAAGGTACTCGATCGCGCAGGAGCGACCGATCGCCGCGTGGGGGTGTGAATTACACGCCATCGCGAAGGCGATGTCGGCGACGGCGAACAGCGCCAAACCGTGAGCGCTCCCGTGGGCGTTGAGCATCTCCTCTGTCACGGTCATATGAGCGGTCGCCTCGCCCGGTGCCACGTGGCTGACGGTGATGCCAAGGGCGCGGGCGGCCGCGTCGGCCGCCAAGAACGACCTCACCGACCGCTCGGCGAGTTCAGCCGCCGTTGCGGGCTGCATCTTCGGTGCGGGGGCTGATGGGCTCGTCGGGATCGGGTCGTCTGCGCTCACCGTCACTGCATCTCATCACGGACACCCCTGTGACGAGGTGCTCATGGCGAATACCAGATTCTTACCGTCCTCCTACGCCAATCCGACGGAGGGGGCGCAGTCTCCAGTGGGTCTATGAAAGGAGGTGATCCATCAAGCGCATTCGACCCAAGCCCCTACTCGCAACCCTGGTCGCGACCGTCGCGCTTGCCGGCGGCGGCGCGGCGCTGGCCAGCGCGGCGCCCTCGACGTCGTCGAGCAGCGCGACTGGCCACGGCACCACGACGACCGGGCCCGCGTCCGCGAAGGGCGCGCCGGGCGGTAGCGGTAAGCCGGCGCCGCGCGGTAAATCCGGGGCCGGGAGCGGCCCGGGCGGTACTGCCGGGCGCAACTGTCCCAACATGTGAGCGCAGCCAGAGACCGGCCGAGGCTCGCGTCGGCCGGTCTCTCCCGGCGGGATGTTGACGATCGCTGGTCAAGATCGACCTGAATCAGGCTGAGTAGCTGCAGCCAGCCGTCGAAGTGTTGTTGGTGTCCGCCCGAATCGGTGAGGGTGCCCGAGATGGTGGCGCCGTCGACGAGGATCTCGGCGGTGAGACGGCGCTCGGGAGGCATGCGGTGATGCTGGCAGAGCGAGCACCGGCGGGCATGCGGGTGATACCAGGGACTTGACCCCAATGTTTTGGCGCGCAGGCCTCGCCGCGGACGGCGGTCCGCGAGCACTGAAACAGGCTCTGCCTCGCGGCTCGGGAGCCGGTGGCGCTGTGTATCGCCAGGTGTCGGCGATACACAGCGCGGCCCGCAGACGTGCCTCGAGGCAGAGCCTAAACGCGCGGTCGCCACGATGCGTTTGACGCGCCATAATCCCGCCGGAGCCAAGATCACGATCAACATCGACAACCATGGCGCGGCGCCGCTCAGGAACGGCCAATTCAGCATCCCGCTGAGCTAAACATGCGTCGGACGTCCACGCGCGGACGTCCGCGGACGGCCGCTCGAGACAACCGGCTCTTCGACGGGCGACAGTGCTTGCAAACGGTTGCCGTGGCCAGGGCGACCAGGGCTCGCCGAATCGCATCGACGGCGGCCCGGATTGACGTCGCTGACCTTCATCTGATATATCAGTGCTGGCGGTTGGTTCCCTCCCGCGACGACCGTTGATTACACCGCGATCCGCAACCATTCTCGATGAGCACTCCGCCCACGCTGCCCTCGACCCAGCGGATCGTGGTCATCGGCGCCGGGATCGTCGGTAACAGCCTCGCCTACCACCTCAGCCGGCTCGGCGAGACCGACCTGACCTTGATCGACAAGGGGCCGCTGCCGAACCCCGGCGGGTCGACTGGTCATGCCTCGAACTTCATCTTTCCCGTCGACCACTCCAAGGAGATGACCTCGCTGACGCTCGAGAGCATGCGTCAGTACAAGGAGTTGGAGGTGTTCACCGAGAGCGGCGGGATCGAGATCGCTCGCAACGATCAGCGGATGCAGGAGCTCACACGCCGGATTGCGTCGGCGACGACCTGGGGCATCGAGCCGGTGTCGCTGATCACGCCCGCAGAGGTCAAGGAGCTGGTCCCGTACATCGACGAGCAGCTGATTCTTGGCGGCTTTTTCACGCCCGGCGCCGGGGTGGTCGACTCGTTGCAGGCAGCGACCATCATGCGCGAGCGGGCGCAGGCGGCCGGGCTCACGGTGTCCGCCAACACCGAGGTGCTGGGCATCGATGTCGAGCGCGGTCGCGTGAAGCGAGTCCGCACCAGCAGGGGCGATGTCGTGGCCGACCGAGTGGTGATCGCGGCCGGCTGCTGGAGCCCGCGACTGGCGCGCATGGCCGGCGCTTCGATCCCGCTCACGCCGATGGTCCATCAGATGATCGACATCGGTCCGGCGCCGCGGTTCGCGGACGCCAGCGGAATGATCGAGTACCCGATCGTGCGCGACATGGACACGAACATGTACGAGCGCCAGGAGGGGACCGGGCTCGAGATCGGCTCGTATGCGCACCGGCCGATCACGCTCGAGCCGGATGAGATCCCCTCGATCGAGGAAGCGGCGCTGACCCCGACCGAGCTTCCGTTCACCCAGGAGGATTTCGACCCGCAGATGGAGCTGGCGCTGAACTTGATGCCGGAGATCGTCGCGGATGAGAGCGTGGGCGTGAAGTACGCGATCAACGGCGTGCTGTCGGTGACCTACGACGGCATGCCGCTGCTGGGGGAGACGCCGGAGGTCCGTGGCCTGTGGTCGGCGGCGGCAATCTGGATCAAGGAAGGCCCCGGCGCCGGGAAGACGGTCGCCGAGCTGATGGTCCATGGGGAGTCAGAGATCGAAGTGTTCGAATCGAACGTCGCTCGCGCCTATTCGTGTCAGCGAACCAGGACGCACGTCAAATCGCGCGCTTCGGAGGGCTTCAACAAGATGTACGGGATCGTTCATCCCTCCGAGCAGTGGGCATCGGATCGGGGCGTGCGGTTGTCGCCGTTCTACGAGCGCGAACGAGAGCTGGGCGCGGTCTTCTACGAGACCTCAGGCTGGGAGCGGCCGCAGTGGTATGAGAGCAACGCCTCTTTGCTCGAGGAGTACGGCGACCGGATCACGCGCCGTGAGGCCGAGTGGGACTCCCGCTGGTGGTCGCCGATCATCAACGCCGAGCACCTGGCGATGCGCGACCGCTGCGCGATGATCGATCTCACCGCGTTCGCGATCTTCGACGTGACCGGTCCCGGAGCGCTCGACGCGGTGCAGCGGGTCGCGATGAGACAGATGGACGTGGCGACCGGAAGAGTGGTGTACACGCCGCTGCTGACGCCCAGCGGCGGCTTCAAGCAGGACCTGACGATCATGCGCCTCGCCGACGACCGCTTCCGCTTCGTGACCGGGGGCGCTTACGGGATGTCGGACTTGCAGTGGGTCAAGAACCACCTGCCCGAAGACGGCTCGGCTCAGATCAGCGACCTGACCAGCGCCTGGTGCACGCTCGGCCTGTGGGGCCCGCGTGCGCGTGACGTGCTCGCGAGCGTGACGAGCGACGACGTCTCGAGCGAAGCACTGCCGTTCGCCCACTGCCGGACCGTCGAGATCGGCTCTCTGCAGGTGCTCGTCTCGCGGATCTCCTACGTCGGCGACCTGGGCTGGGAGCTGTACGTGCCGATCGAGCAGGGCGCGCGGCTGTGGGAAATCATCGCCGAGGCGGGCGCGCCACATGGGATCGTCCCCGCCGGGATCGGCGTGTACGCGACCACCGGGCGGCTCGAGAAGTGCTACCGGGCCTACGGGGCCGAGCTGGAGGCGGACTACAACGTGGTCGAGGCCGGGATGGCCTGGGGAAAGGTCAAGGATCAGAAGTTTGTCGGCAAGCAGGCGCATCTGCGCCATCGCGAGGAGGAACCGGCGGCGATCCTGTGCACGCTGACCGTCGACGATCACACCTCGAGCAGCGGCGTCAAGCGGTACATGCTCGGCGGTGAACCCATACTCACTCGAGAAGGGGCGCCGCTCACCGACCGCAAGGGCCGCCGCTCCTACGTCGCGAGCGCCGGCGCGGGGCCATCGATCGGCAAGCACATCCTGATGAGCTACCTGCCGCCGCAGCACGCGGTCGCCGGGGAGCAGCTGACGGTTCTCTATATGGGCGAGCGCTACCCAGTGACGGTCGCGGTGGCCGATGCGACGCCGGTGTTCGATCCCGAGAACGCGCGCGTCAGGAGCTGAGCATGAACGTGCTGGTGTGCGTCAAGCGGGTACCGCTGACCGGGGGGAAGATGGTGCTCACCGACGATCAGCGGGCGATCTCGACCCGGCACCTCGGCTTTACGGTCAGCCCGCACGAGGAGTGCGGCGCCGAAGAGGCGGTCCGCCTGGTCGAGCAGCAGGGCGGCTCGAGCACGGTGCTGACGCTGGGACCGCCGGAGGCCGAAGAGCAGCTGCGCGACATGATGGCGATCGGCGTCGACCGCGCGATCCACATCGTGACCGGAGGCGAAGAGTGGGATCCACAGGCAACAGCGGGCGCGATCGTCGAGGCGATCCGCTCCGAGCCCGAGCAGTTCGACCTGATCTTGTTCGGCAACGAGTCAGCCGATGCCGGCAATTACCAGGTTGCGATCCGGGTCGCGCACGCGCTGGGGCTGCCGTGCGCGACCGGGATCAAGGCGCTCGCGGTCGAGAACGGGCAGCTGCGATGCGAGCAGGAGGTCACAGGCGGGCGCGACATCTACGCGCTGCCGCTGCCGGCGGTGGTGACGGTCAAGGAGGGCATCAACCTGCCGCGCTATCCCTCCGTTCCCGGCCGTCTGCGAGCCAAGAAGAAGCCGGTCGCGGCGTCGAATCCCGCCCCGCCCGACCCCCGCCTGGAGCTGATTCGGCTGAAGCTGCCGCCCGACTCCGGCAAGCAGGTGCGAGTGCTCGGCGAGGGACCGGCGGCGGCCCCCGCCGTGGTGGAGATCTTGCAAGCGATCGGGGTGCTCAGATGAATCTGGTGTTCGTCGAGGATCCCGGGGACGAGCTCTCGCGGCAGGCGGCGACGTTCGCGCGGGGACTGGGTGAGGAGTCACAAGCGGTCGCGATCTCTGCCGACCGCTACGCGCCGAAAGCGTATGCCCAGGCGCTCGTGGAGTTGATCGAGCAGCGCGCGCCGTCGGCGGTGCTGGCCGCGGCCACCGATCGCGGCAACGAGGTGCTCGCCCACGTCGCCGCGATGCTCGATCAGCCGATGGCGGCCAACTGCGTGTCGGTGACCATCGGCGAGCGGGCGACGGTCACGAGGCTCAGATGGGGCGGCAGCCTGCTCGAGGAGGCCAACTTGCACGGCTCGCCGCTGCTGCTGACGGTCGCTCCCCACGCGGTCGCGGCGGACTGGGATGGGGAGGTGGAGATCGTCGAGGCGGACGGCACGGGCGAACTGGTCAAGGCTTTAGAGCGGGTGCCGACCGTCACCTCCGGCGTGTCGCTGACCGACGCGGAGGTGGTCGTCTCCGGCGGGCGTGGCGTCGGCTCCGCCGAGGGATTCGCGGTGATCGAGGAGCTGGCGGCGCTGCTGGGTGGCGCGGTCGGATGCTCGCGCGCGGTCACCAGTGCCGGCTGGCGGCCGCACACCGACCAGGTCGGGCAGACCGGAACGAAGATCTCGCCCGAGATCTACATCGCCTGCGGAATCAGCGGCGCGACCCAGCACATAGCCGGCTGCAAAGGGGCGAAGAAGCTGCTGGCGGTCAATCCGGACGGCGAGGCGTCGATCTTCGGCAATGCCGACTACGCGGTGATCGGCGACTTGCACGAGATCGTCCCGGCGATCTCCGCGGAGATCAGGAAGGTGAGGGGAACATAGCCTCGCCGGTCGCCGCGGTGCTGCTTGCCGCTGCACTGGCGGTAAGCGGCGGTTTGTTCGCTGCCCGCGCGAGGTTCCTGATCTCGCTGATTCGCGGAGGCCGTCCGGTGACCCGGACGGGGCAGGTTCCGCGCCGCGTGCGGGCCGAGACCACGGTCGTGCTAGGGCAGCGGAAGCTGTTGCAGCGCATCGGTCCCGGGTTGATCCACGCTTTCATCTTTTGGGGCTTCCTGGTGCTCGCGCCGACGATCTTGATCGCGATGATCGGGATCGTCGACAAGCATTCGACGCTCCCGTGGCTGGGTCATCAGGGCTGGTACGTGCTGCTGGTGGACGTGTTCTGCGTGCTGGTGCTGGTCGGGGTGCTCTGCGCTCTCTGGATCCGCAAGGTGCAGCGTCCGGCGCGCTTTCGGGGCAGCCACCTAAGGGAGGCGGATCTGATCCTGGCGCTGATCGCGACGATCGTGATCACGCTGCTGCTGTGGCACGCGAGCCGCATCGCGCTTGGGCTGAATGAGTGGCCAGCGTCGTGGTCGCCGGTGTCGAAGGCGCTCTCGCACCTGTTTGGGCGCGATCAGGCCACGCGGGTGCTGGAGCGCGTGTTCGTGTGGGCGCACCTGCTCACGATCCTGAGCTTCCTGGCTTACCTGCCGCGGTCCAAGCACCTGCACATCATCACCGCTGCGGTCAACGTCTGGTTTGCGCGGACTGGCCCCGGTGGACGGCTCGAACCGCTGAGGTTCGACGATCCTGACGTGCCTGAAGAGGAGATTCGCTTCGGCGCGGGGACGGCCGCTGACCTGACCTGGAAGCAGGTGCTGGACTCCTTCTCGTGCACCGAATGTGGCCGTTGCCAGGACGCCTGCCCGGCTTACGCGACCGGCAAGATCCTGTCGCCGAAGCTGGTGATCATGGGCTTGCGCGACGAGGCGATGGCGCAGGGCGGGGAAGCGCTCGTCCCCTCCGCGGTGCCCGAGGAGTCCGTCTGGGACTGCGTGACCTGCGGCGCCTGCGTGCAGGCCTGCCCGGTCTCGATCGAGCACATCGACCACATCGTCGACCTGCGCCGCCACCTGGTGATGGTCGAGTCGAGCTTCCCGAGCGAGGCCGAGCCGATGCTCAGAGACGTGGAGCGTTCATCGAACCCCTGGGGAAGGTCGCAGTCAGAGCGCGCGGACTGGGCGGCGCAGCTGGATGTGCGCGTACTCGAACCGGGCGATCCCGCGCCCGAATACCTCTACTGGGTCGGCTGCGCCTCATCGTTTGACGAACGTGCTCGTCGCACCGCCGAGTCGACCGCCAAGCTGCTCCGGTCCGCGGGCGTCGACTTCGCGATCCTCGGGCCGCGCGAGAGCTGCACGGGAGATCCGGCGAGGAGAATCGGCAACGAGTACGTGTTCCAGGCGTTCGCGGAGCAGAACGTCGAGCTGCTCAACGAGGCCGGGGTGAGAAAGATCATCGCCAACTGTCCGCATTGCTTCAACACGCTCGCCAACGAGTACCCGGACTTCGGCGGCCGCTACGAAGTCATCCACCACTCGGAGCTGCTCGCGTCGCTGGTCCGAGACGGCAAACTGGCCCCGAAGCGCTCAGCGGAGCTGAAGATCACCTATCACGACTCCTGCTACCTGGCCCGCCACAACGACGTGCTGCAGGGGCCGCGCGAGCTGGCCTCCTCGGTTGGTGAGACGGTCGAGATGAGCCGGAGCGGCAAGCGCACCTTCTGCTGCGGCGCCGGGGGCGCCCACATGTGGATGGAGGAGACGGCAAAGCCGATCAACCAGGAGCGGGTGCGCGAGGCCGCCGGGACCGGCGCCGACACGCTCGCCGTCGCCTGCCCATTCTGCACGGTGATGCTCGACGACGGCGTTCAGAGCACCGGTGAGGGGCTGAGAGTGGCCGACGTGGCGACGCTGCTCTCCGAGGCGATCGACGCCTGAAGCGGCCAGCCCCGAAGCCGCCCGACCGGCCAGCCCCAAAGCCGCCCGACCGGCCACCCGGATACCGTCCGCAGCTGTGTCGATCACCACCGGCCTTCGATCGGTCGCCGCCACCGTGTATGTGACCGCCCTGCGCGAGGGAGGTTCACTGCCGGGGCTCGTCGAAGCGGACGACGACGGTCTCTACGTCGCCAAGTTCCGGGGTGCGGGACAGGGACTGCGGGCGCTCGTGGCCGAGGTGATCGTCGGGGAGCTGGCCCGTCGCCTGGAGCTGCTGGTGCCCGACCTGGTCACGATCGAGGTCGATCCGATCCTCGGCGCCGCCGAGCCGGACCCCGAGATCCAAGAGCTGATCACCGCCAGTGCGGGAACGAACCTCGGGGTGGACTTCCTGCCGGGCGCACTGCCTTACAGCCCCGCCGGAGGCTGGGCACCCGAAGCGTCGCTGGCGGCCGAGATCGTCTGGCTCGACGCGCTCGTCACCAACGTCGACCGGACGGCGCGCAACCCCAATCTGCTGGTATGGCATCAGCGGCTGTGGCTGATCGATCACGGCGCCGCCTTGTACCTCCAGCACCAGGGCTTGAATCCCTCCGCGCACGCCGAGCGCGGGTTTCCGCTGATCGCCGAGCACGTGCTGCTCGCGCACGCCGGCCCGATCACCGCGGCGCACGAGCGGCTGTCGCCGAGGGTCGATCGCGCGTTGCTTGAGCAGGTGGTGTCGCTGGTGCCGGGCGACTGGTTCGTGGACGACGATCCCGGCACCTACGTCGAGTACCTGTCAAGGCGGGTGTGCAGCCACGGATTCGCGGAGGAGGCCGAGCGTGCCCGGGTCGCCGCGTGATCCGTTTTCCTACTCGATCCTGCGGGTGGTGCCGCGGGTGGAGCGCGGCGAGCGCTTCAACGCCGGCGTGGTGCTGTTCTGCCGCCAGCGGAATTTCCTCCAGGCGCGGGTTGCGCTCGATGAGAACCGGCTGCGCGCGCTCGCACCCGGCACCTCCGGGGACGAGCTTCGCTCTCACCTCGAGTCACTGGTCAGGATCGCGCGAGGTGAGGCGAACGCGGGCCCGATCGCGGCGATGCCCGCGTCGGAGCGCTTCGGGTGGCTGGTCGCTCCGTCCAGCACGATGATCCAGCCCTCCGAGGTCCACACGGGGCTGTGCGAGGACCCGGGGGCGACGCTGGATCAGCTGTTCGGCGAGCTGGTCACACCGCCGCCCGAGCGATGAGCGAGCACCTAGGACTGCGCCAGATCCGTCCCGCCCGCTTCCGGAGGAACCTCCGCGGCCGCGAGCGCTCCCTCCTGCTCGGCGGGCGAGCGCCGCTTTCCCTCGGCGCGCAACCGCCGGTGCGCGGGCGGCTGCACCCCCTCGGTCGCCAACAAGGTCAGCGCGGGCACGACAATCGTCGGAATCAGGAGCGGCAGGAGCAGCAGATGTAGCCAATCCCAGAACGTGTTGCCGTGAAATCCGGTCCAGCGCCAGTCCCCGAGGTAGCCACCGAGCACCGGGATCATGAACACGACCAAGCCGGCGAGCAGGACCTGCCAGTGTCGCCGGTCCCAGCCGGCTTTCAAGATCCCGACCACCGGGATCAGCGCCACCGCGATCGGCAGCGCGAGCAACTTCAGCCAGTCCCATAGGGTGTTACCGACGAAACCGGTCCAGGCCCAGGGAACCACGTATCCGAGCACCACGACCAACGAGAACACCGCCAGGAGCGCCAATCCGACGGCCCTTTGTCCCGGCCGCAGCTGCTTACGTCGCCGCACCCAGATCGGGACCACGGCGACCACGACCGGGAGCAGCAGCAGGTTCAGCCACTCCCACAAGGACGCGGTGTGCTCGTTGATCCCGGTCCACGGCCAGTGATTGCCGTAGCCGCCGTAGATCACGACCACGAGCAATGCAGCGCCCGCTGTGCACAGAATCAACCGGCGCTCAGATAGGCGACGTTCGGCGAGCTGGCGATGACCCTCGCGCGCGTGCTCCGGCAAGACCCCTGTCTCGGTCATGGCGTGGGCAGCTTAACGCGCGCTCAGCAGCTGTTCCAGCGCCCGCTCCAATTCCCGGCCGCCAGTTACACGCGTCTGGAGCGGCAGACCGATCCTGAGCGCGGCTCGGGTGGCGGCGGCGCGGGTTGCGGAGGTCGGCCGCTGGGCCAGCCAGACGACACGCGTGTAGTTGCGGAAATACTCGTCGCGCAGCTCGGGATAGCGGTCGAGGCCGAGCTCCCTGATCACCGTGTGCTCGAACGCGCGCGCCAGGAAATCGGCCAAGAAGTAGGTTCCGGGCTCCTCGGCGAGCGCCGCGCGCACCTCCCCGCGCCCAAAGATGTCGTAGCAGTGCTCGCCGCCGAGACGCCTGATCCCGGCACGGCTCAGAAGTCGGTCGACGCCTCCGTAGGTTCCGCAGTCGCCGTACGCGACCGCGAGTACGTCGTAGCGGCCTCGTAGCCGCCTCAGCTCGCCCTCCAGCGCAGGCGCGATCCGCTCGGGGTGATTGTGAAGCAGCGCGGGAACCGGAGACACGTCCAGCTTCCAACCCCGGCCGCGCGCCACCGCGCGCACTTCGGCCGCCAGCGCGCCACAGGCGATCACCGCCGTGCTCATCCCGGGAACGAAAGCTGATCGATGAACATGTCGTTGAAATCTGAGCGGCCCGAGAGCTCGACGTACTCCACCTCGCGCAGGATCGAATGCGCCTCCGCGCGTTCGCGGAGCGACAGTGCTGCGATCTTGGCGCCTTCACCGGCGACGTTGCCGGCGGACACGATCCTCGGCAGCGCAAGCTTCGGAACGAGCCCGATCCGGACCGCGCTCAACGCGTCACAGACGGTCGACGCACAGGCCGCTTACGAATCGCTGATGACGCTCCTGCCGACCTTCCTGGCGGGCGCCAATTTCGTGATGCACTCGGCCGGCTGGTTGGAAGGCGGTCTCGTCTCCTGCTACGAGAAGTTCATCGTCGACGTCGAGCTGCTGCGAGAGCTGGTGCACGAATTCACGCCGCTGCAGGTGGACGAGGCCTCACTGGCCTTCGATGCGCATCTCGAGGTCGGCGCGGGAGGTCATTTCCTCGGCGCTGCTCACACGCTCGAGCGCTTCCGCGAGTGCTTCTACCGACCGCTCTTGTCCTCTACCGAGAACTTCGACCGCTGGTCCAAGCGCGGCAGCCGCGACACCACCGCCCGGGCGGCCGAGATCTGGCGCGCGACGCTCGAGAGCTACGAGCCCCCGCCGCTCGACGACGGGGTCCGTGCGGAGCTCGAGGAGTTCGTGGTGCGGCGGCGGGCTGAGCTGGGGGACTAGGTTGAAAACGTAAGCCCTGAACTGTTCCCCCCATGCCTTCGCGGGTATTCTCAAAACCTATGAGTCGTATATCAGCCCTCGATGGGTCCCGCAGCGGGCTCCTGGCCGACCGCGCGTATGCCGCGCTGCGAGACCGGATCGTGACGCTGCGGATCGCTCCCGGAGAGCCGATCGACGAGGACGTGCTCGGCGAGGAGCTCGAGATGGGCCGGACGCCCGTTCGCGAGGCGATCAAGCGGCTGGCGCTCGAGAATCTGGTGACGGTCTTCCCCCGGCGCGGGACCTTCGCATCGGAGATCAACATCACCGACCTCGCGCACATCTCCGATGTGCGAATGGTGCTTGAAGGACACGCGGCCTTCCGTGCCGCGCAGCGGATCACAGATGCCCAGCGGGAGGAGCTCGAGGAGCTGCTCGACGACCTCGGACGCAGCGAGGGAAGCGACGATGTCGAGGCGTTGATGACGCTCGACGCCCGGGTGCACCGGTTCGTCTACCGCTGCGCGGGCAATCCGTACCTGGAGGAGACGCTCGGTCGGTACCTCAACCTGTCGCTGCGGATCTGGTACCTGGTGCTCGACCGGCTACCGCACTTGTTCGCGCGCGTGCACGAGCACGATGACCTCTTGCACGCGATTGCCGCGGGAGACGCGGAGCGGGCGCGGCGGGTGCTCGTCGAGCACGTCACCACGTTCGAGCGCGAGGTGCGGACGGTTCTCTAGCGTCGCGGGCCGGCGTTACGGGCGGCGCACTTCCGGGAGGCCCGCTACCTGGAACCGTCCGGGACCCGAAGCCAGGTACTCGGCGAGCGACGCATCGTGGCCGAGCCGCGCCGACACCGCGTGCGCCTGCTCGAGCGCCACCCGACCGAGCAGCGCCAGGCGCTGCGCCGGCAGTCGCAGCGTGGCGCCAGAGGCGCTGAGCGCTGCGATCACCTGATCCGCGCGATCGCGCACGGGCGCGGCGACAGCGGAGAGACCGGACTCGAGTTCGTCGACGATCGTCGCGTAGCCCTGCTCGCGGATCGTGCGCAGCTCTTCGCCCAGCAGCTCGCGGTCGGTCACCGTTGCCGAGGTCAAAGCGGGGAGCTCGCCGTCCGGAAGCTCTGCCACTCCGAATGCCAAGAACACCTTGCCCCCCGCCGTGCAGTGAAGCCCCAGTTCCCGGCCGATCCAATTCGTGGCGCCGAGCAGGTGCCTGCCATCGATCTGCGCGATGGCCTCGGTGCCCGCCGGGCGGGGAATGATCAGGTTTGCGGTCTCGCCGCTCTCCTGCGCAAGCCGGCGCATGCTCTCCTGAGCCAACTCGACCAGATCCTCGCGGCCGGCGCCGCTGCGCGCGAACCGCAACGCAGCCGGGCCCGGCCGCAGTCCGGTGTGATCGGCATCCCAGGCGAGCAGGCCGTGGCGCGCGAGCGCCGCAACCAGGGACGCCACTTCGATCGCCTCTGACCCGACCACTTCGGCCAGCTCTGTCAAGGTGCGCGGCGCGCGCTCCAACACCGCCGCCAGAACCTCGGCGGCACGGTCGGCGACCGGGTCCGGTTCCGCCTCGATATCACTGCTCGGTTGCATCTCAGCGGCCGTGGGGAGTGAGTACCACGGTTTGCAGCTCGGTAAACGAGTGCATCACCTGGGCGCCGCCCACCCGGCCGATACCGCTGTCGGTTCCCGAGCGGCCGCCGAACGGCAGCTGCGCCTCCCAGTAATTGCTCGATTCGTTGATGTTCACCCAGCCGGTCCGAACGCGGTCGGCGAACTGCAGCCCATGCTCCAGATCGGCCGTGAAGATCGCCGCGAGCAATCCGTACGGCGACGCGTTGGTCAAAGCAATTGCCTGATCGAGCGACTCGATTGCCACCACCGGCGCTACCGGACCGAACGTCTCCTCGACCGCCACCCGCGCATCCGCAGGCACGTCGGTCAGGACCGTCGGCTCCCAGTAGAGCGAAGTTGGATAGCCGCCTGCGCGGGCGCCGCCACTGACGACGCTCGCCCCTCGAGAGAGCGCGTCCTGCACGTGCTCGTCCATCTTGTGGGCGACCGGCTCATTGTTGAGCGGGCCCATCGTGGTGCCTTCGTCGAATGGATCGCCCAGCAGAATCCGCTCGGTCACCCGGCGAGCCAGCAACTCGACGAACTCGTCTCGCACCGCGCGGTGCACCAGCAGCCGCTCGCCGGCCGTGCAGCTCTGGCCCGCGCACAGATAGCAAGCCGTGAGCGTCGCCTCGACGGCGCGCTCGAGATCGGCGTCGTCCATCACCACCAGCGGACCGTTACCGCCCATCTCCAGGAGGGCGGCCTTTCCCGCTGCGGCCCGGGCGACGAGCCGGCCAGTCGCCGTCGAGCCGATGAACGCGACGCCGTCGGTCCCGGGGTTGCGCGCGATCTCATCGCCGACGACCGGACCGGGCCCCGTAACCAGATTGAACACGCCCGCGGGAAGGTCGGCGTCCGCGATACAGCGCGCTAGCGCGACGGCGCACAGGGCTGTCGTCGGCGCCGGCGTCCACACCACCGCGTTGCCGCACGCGAGCGCAGGAGCGATCAGCTCGGCCGGCATCGTATAGGGCCAGTTCCAGGGACTGATCACGCCGACGACGCCGCGCGGACGGCGAACCAGCATCACCCGCTTACCGGGTGACACCGAGTTCGGCAGCTCGCCGCCGAGTCGCTTGGCGTCCTCTGCCGCCATCGACCAGTACTCGATCAGCTCGTCCACCTCGTCGTAGGCCTCAGCGCGCAACGGCTTGCCTTGATCGAGCGTCAGCGTGCGGGCGAGCTCATCCCGCCGCGACTCGATGATGTCCGCGACGGCGGTCATCTTGCCCGCCCGCTCGAAAGCTGTCAATCGAGCCCAAGCATCCGCCGCACCGCGGGCGGCGTCGATCGCCCGCCGGGCGTCGTCGCGGTCGCCCTGCGGAATCGTCGCGATCCGTTCGCCGGTGGCAGGGCTGATGGCCTCGAACGTCTCGCCGAGCACGCCTGCCCGCCACTCGCCCTCGATGAACATCTGCTGTGCGATAGCCGTCGTGGTCCACTCCTCTTGCACTAGATCGCGCGTTGACACAGTTCGACAACTGATATATAACAGCCCGATCACGCCGGGGTCAACGAGTTCTCAGCACTTAATCCGTCGTTGGCGGCGGCTGGCAGGACCGAGACGAGGTCGTGCTGGTAACAGCGCGAGAAGTGGAGGTTGATTGATGGCAACCACAGAGGTGCCGCAGGCCGACCCGAGCGCCGACAGCAACGAGCTCGCCGGCTTCGGCTATAAGCAAGAGCTCGACCGCTCGCTGGGCAGCTTTTCGTCATTCGCCGCCGGCTTCAGCTACATCTCGATCCTCACCGGCGTGTTCGAGCTGTTCGGCTTCGGCTTCCTCAACGCCGGCCCGGCCGTGTGGTGGTCCTGGCCGCTGGTGCTCTCCGGGCAGATGGCGGTGGCGCTGTGTTTCGCCGAGCTGGCGGGGCAGTTCCCCCTCGCCGGCTCGGTCTACCAGTGGTCGAAGCGGATCAGCAGCGACGTCGTATCGTGGATGACCGGCTGGATCCTGATCATCGGCTCGATCGTCACCGTCGCGGCCGTCGCAGTCGCGTGGCAGGTGGTGCTGCCGCAGGCCAACAGCTTCTTCCAGTTCCTCGGCGGGAAGGCCGATATCGGGCTGTACAGCACCCCGGGTGGGGCCCAGAATGCCCTGCTGCTCGGCGCGATCCTGGTCATCTTCGCCACGATCATCAACCTGCTCGGGGTCAAGGTGATGGCGCGGATCAACAACTTCGGGGTCGCCGCGGAGCTGATCGGAGCGACCATCCTGGTGATCCTGCTGATCTTCCATTTCCAGCGCGGTCCGCAGGTGGTGTTCCACACCCTCGGGACCGGGGCAGGCCATTCCTGGGGCTACTTCGGCGCCTTCATCATCGGCGGGATCATGAGCGCCTACGTGATGTACGGGTTCGACACCGCCGGCACGCTGGCGGAGGAGACCAACGACCCGCGGCGCAACGCTCCTCCGGCGATCATCCGGGCGCTACTGGCGGCGGCCTTGATCGGAGGTCTGCTGATCCTGTTCGCGATCATGTCCGTCAAGGACATTCATGACAAGAACATCGGCTTGCTCGGCCTTCCCTACATCGTCAAGCAGGCACTCGGCAACACCGCCGGCGACATCTTCCTTTACGACTCGGCGCTCGCGATCACGGTCTGCACGCTGGCGGTATGCGCAGCGTGTATCCGGATGCTGTTCTCGATGGCCCGCGACGGGAGGCTGCCACTCGGCGCCTACGTCGCGCGCGTCTGGGGCGCCAGCAAGATCCCGGTGGTGCCCTCGCTGCTGGTGGGAGCGCTCGCTCTCGCACTGTTGGCGGTGAACATCGCCAACCAGCAGGCGTTCACCGCGCTGATCGGAGTGGCGATCATCATGTTCTACCTCCCATACCTGGGCGTCACCGCGCCGATGCTGCGGGCGCGCTTCCGCGGAGAGTGGCCGCGGGCAGAGCACGGCCCGTACTTCAGCATGGGTCGCTGGGGGCTGATCGTAAACGCCTACGCCGTCGTCTACGGCGTGCTCGTGACGATCAACATTGGCTGGCCGCGAGCGCTGATCTACGGCAATAAGTGGTACTTCAAGTGGGCTGCGGTGGAGTTCATCGGCGCCACGATCATCGTCGGGGGCCTTTACTACTTCCTGGTTCAGACCAAGAAACCGCCGGAGGTCCTGGCCGAGCATCGCGCTGAGGTTCCGTCACTTCCCGGCGAGACCCTGGGGGAGGTCGCGCCATGAGCGACGCGGGCGAGTTCGACTATGTGATCGCCGGCGGCGGCACCGCCGGGTGCGTTGTCGCGGCGCGGCTGTCCGAGGATCCGAACGTCACCGTATGCCTGGTCGAGGCGGGCCCATCCGATGTCGACGACCAGGCGATCCTGCGACTCGAGGACTGGATGTACCTGCTCGATTCCGGTTACGACTGGGATTACCTGGTCGAGCCGCAGGAGAAGGGCAACAGCTTCCTGCGCCACGCCCGCGGCAAGGTGCTGGGGGGTTGCTCGTCGCACAACTCGTGCATCGCGTTCTGGACGCCGAAGGAGGACCTCGACGAGTGGGCGGCGATGGGCTGTGCGGGCTGGAGCGCGGCGGACTGCTGGCCGCTGATCAAACGACTCGAGACAAACGACGGTCCCGGTGACCATCACGGCCGCCACGGACCGGTCAACATCCGCACCGTTCCGCCGGAGGATCCCTGCGGAGTCGCGCTGCTCGAGGCCGCAGCCCAGGCCGGGCTGCCCACCGGCCTCTACAACGAGGGCTACACCGTCACCAACGGCGCCGGGTGGTTCCAGATCAACTCGGCTCCCGACAACACCCGCATGTCCGCCTCTCACGCGTACCTGCATCCGATCCTGGGCACGCGCCGGAACCTCGAGGTGCGCACACACTGCTGGGTCTCGCGCGTCGACGTCGAAGACGGGCGCGCGACCGGGATCGAGTACCTCACCCCAGACCTGCTGACGCACGCCACCGTGCGTGCCCGCCGGGAGGTGATCCTTAGTGCCGGCGCGATCGACACGCCGAAGCTACTGATGCTGTCGGGGGTCGGGCCGGGCGAGCACTTGCGCGAGGTCGGGATCGAGACGATCGTCGACTCTCCGGGAGTCGGGGAGAACCTCGATGACCACGTCGAGGGCATCGTCCAGTGGAACGCCAAGCAGCCGATGATCCGGCACTCCACGCAGTGGTGGGAGATCGGCCTGTTCGCGACCTCACAGGAGGGTCTCGACCGGCCCGATCTGATGATGCACTACGGGTCGGTCCCGTTTGACATGAACACCGCCCGTTGGGGCTACCCGACGACCGAGAATGGGTTCTGCCTGACGCCAAACGTATGCCGCGGCCGGTCGCGCGGAACGGTCCGCCTGCGGTCGCGTGACTATCGCGATCGCGCGCGCGTCGATCCGCGCTACTTCACCGATCCAGACGGCCACGACGAGCGCGTGATGGCGTTTGGGATGCGGCTCGCGAGGGAGATCGTCTCGCAGCCGGCGATGGCCGATTGGGCGGGCGAGGAGCTGGCGCCGGGACCGGAGGCGCAGACCGATGACGACCTGATCGACTACATGCACAAGACACACAACACGGTCTACCATCCCGCGTGCTCCGCTCACATGGGGCCCGACTCAGATCCGTACGCCGTCGTCGATGCTCAGCTGCGAGTTCGAGGGGTTCGAGGCTTGCGCATCGCCGACGGCTCGATCCTCCCGTTCCTGCCCGCGATCAACCCGTGTATCACGACCATGATGATCGGCGAGAAGTGCTCGGACATGCTCAAGCAGGACGCGAAGCCGGGCGCCGAGGCGGCGGCGCCACCGGCGGCCGTCTGAATGACGGTGTAGCCGAGAACGAGGTCGCTCGCTTTCTGATCGCATACCCGCCGTTCGACGCGCTCGGGCGGGAGCAGGTGGGGCGCGTCGCCGCGGCCGTCGCTGTCGAGGCTTACGGCGCGGGAGAGACGATCTTCCGCGAGGGAGCCGAGCCCGTCGGACACCTACGCGTCGTCCGCACCGGCGCGGTCGAGATCATCCACCACGGCCGGATTCTCGATCTGCTCGGCGAAGGCGAGCTGTTCGGCCACGCCTCGATGCTGTCTGGGCTGCCGCCCGGGTTCGAGGCGCGAGCCGCCGAGGACACCGTCTGCTACCGGATCGGCGCCGAGGCGGCACGGGCGGCGCTCGGGGATCCGGCGGGATTGCGGTTCGTCGCGCGCTCGCTTCTCGAGACCTCGGCCGAGCTGTCGAGCGCCGACCGCGCGGCCGGGCGTGACAGCGCACACCGGCCGGTTGGCGCGCTGATCCGCAGCGATCCGATCATCTGCGGTCCCGAGACCCCGATCCGCGACGCGGCCGAGCGCATGACCACGGTTGGAGCGACCTGCGTGGTCGTCGAGCTGGAGGACGGCTCGTGCGGAATCATGACCGACCGGGACCTGCGCACCCGCGTGGTCGCGGACGGCCTCGGCGGCGACGCGCCGGTGTCGGCGGCGATGTCAGCGCCGGCTTACACCTGCCGGCCCGACCGGCTTGGCGGCGATGTGCTGCTCGAGATGCTCGACCGCGGCTTCCGTCACTTCCCGGTGGTCTCGGCGACCGGCAGGATCCTGGGTGTGGTCGAGGACCTCGACCTGCTGGCATCCCATGTGCGCTCGTCGTTTTTCCTGCGCCAGCGGATCGCGATCGCAGAGAGCGTCGAGGACCTGGTGACCGCCGCTCGCGAGCTTCGGCCCACGGTGATCGCGATGCACGACGGTCGCGTCGCCGCGGCCAACATCATGGCGGTCTACGCGGTCGTCGTCGACGCCCTGACGCGGCGTCTGCTCGATTTCGCGATCGCCGAGCTGGGCGAGCCGCCGGGGCCTTTCGCGTGGCTCGCGCTCGGCAGCCAGGCGCGGCGTGAGGCCACCCCCAGCGGCGACATCGACAGCGCGATCGTGTGGTTCGCCGAGACGGCGCCCGGCCCCGGGCGCGGCCCCGAGGAGAGAGCGATCCGCGCCCGTCTGCATGCGCTGGGGGCGCAGGTCGTCGCGTTGCTCGAGAGATGTGGTTTTCGCGCCGACCCCCACGGCGCCTCGGCGTCGAGTGAGCTGTTCGTCCGCTCGCTCGCGTCCTGGCAGCGCGCGGCCCGCAGCTTGATCTCTGACCCCACCCAGGACAAGGCCCTGATCCTCGTCTCGGTCCTCCTCGACAGCCGGCCGGTGTGGGGCGTGCACACCGGCACGCCGGTCGCCGACACTTTCCGGCTCGCGGATCGCAACCCCGGGCTGCTGCGCCTGCTGGCGCGCTTCGCCCTGGCCTACCGTCCACCAACCGGCTTCCTCCGCGGCCTCGTCGTCGAGCACAGCGGCGAGCACCGCGGGAGACTCGACCTCAAGCACGGCGGCATGATCCCGATCGTCGATCTGGCACGCTGGGCCGGCATCGCCGCCGGCGTGACCAGCGCCTCGACGATCGAGCGCCTGCGCGCCGCGAGCGCATCGGACACGCTGAGCGCGACCGACGCACACACGCTCGAGGACGCCTTCGAGTTGATCGCCGGGCTGCGTCTCCAGCATCAAGTGAGGCAGCTGAGAGCGGGTGATGAGCCCGACGACTTCGTCGATCCCGCCACGCTCAGCCCGCTGACGCGAAGCCATCTCAAGGAGGCCTTCCGCGCGGTGGCCTCGATCCAGAAGCGCGTCGCCGCGGATCTCCAGCTCGCAATCCGGTGAACGGGGGCTGTTGATGAAGGGCGATTGGCGAGATTGGCGACCGGCGATCTGGCTGGCGATGCTCGCGGTCGCGGTGGCGCTGCTCTTTAATCCATACCTGGGCGCGATCTTTCTGGGTTTCGCGATCGGTGTCACGCTGCGGATCTGGCAGCGACGCAGGCGCGCCGCGTCGGCCGCGGCCGGCGGTGGCGCTCGGGCCGGGGGGCGTGGGCCTCAGCGGCGCAAGCGGCGCACGCGGTCTCGGTAGCGAAAGCGGTCGCCGGCTTCGGCGGGGGTGGGTGGGGCGGCTGGGGTGCGGGTGGGTGGTTGCGGTGCGTGCCGATGGGTGGGGTCGCCAGGTCCGTTAAAGTGGCTGTGTGGCCTCCGAGGCGCACCGGTCGGAGCGGGTCCATCCAAACGTAATCCTGGCTGTGCTCTCGTTGGCGGGACTCGCTTATGCGGTCCTCAGCTCGGCGGTGATCCCCGCCCTGCCGACGATCCAGCACAGCCTGCACACCACCGAGACCGGCGTCACCTGGCTGCTGACCGGCTATCTCCTGTCCGCCTCGGTGGCGACGTCGATCCTCGGCCGCCTCGGCGACATGTACGGCAAGGAGCGGTTGCTGCTGTTCACGCTGATTCTGCTTGCAGCCGGAACCTTGCTGGCCGCGCTCGCGACATCGCTGATCGTGCTGGTCGCCGCGCGGATCATCCAAGGCGCTGGCGGCGGGATCTTCCCGCTGGCATTCGCGATCACCCGCGACGAGTTCCCGCGCGAGCGTGTGGCCGGCAGCATCGGGCTGATGTCCTCGATCCTCGGCGTCGGCGCGGGCTTCGGAATCGTCACCGGCGCGCTGATCGTCGAGCATCTCGACTGGCACTGGCTGTTCTGGATCCCGCTGGTCACAACTGTGATCGCAGCGCTCTGTACGTGGAGGTTCATTCCCGAGTCGCCGGTTCGCGTGCCGGGCCGCGTTAACTGGCTCGCGGCGGGGTTGATGACCGCTGGGATCTCGATCGTCCTGATCGCGATCTCCGAGACGACGGTCTGGGGCTGGGGTTCCACCAAGACGATCGGCTTGCTGGTCGTCGGATTCGCTATCTGCGCCGCGTGGGTGATGGTGGAGATCCGCAGCTCCGAGCCGCTGATCGACATGTCGATGATGCGAATCCGTGGCGTTTGGACCACGAACCTCGCGGCGTTCCTGCTCGGCGGAGGCATGTACTCGTCGTTCATCGTGTTTCCTGAGCTCGCGCAGCTGCCGAAAAGCACCGGTTTTGGCTATGGCGCCTCGGTCGTCGTGTCGGGCCTGTACCTGCTGCCGTCCGCCCTGGGGATGGTATTGCTCGGGACCGCTGCAGGAGCGGTCTCCAGACGCTACGGGTCCAGGTTCGCGTTGATCGCCGGGTCGGGCGTCACCGGACTCGCCTTTGCCTGGATGGCGGCCTTCAACAGCCACCCATACGACATGTTGATCAGTGCGGCGCTGCTCGGGATCGGGATCGGACTCGCTTTCTCGGCGCTTGGCAACCTGGTGGTCCAGGCTGTGCCACCGCACCAGACTGGCGTCGCAAGCGGGATGAACACGGTGATGCGCACGCTCGGCGGCGCGCTCGGCGGCCAAATCGCCGCGACCTTCATCACCAACAACACCTCCCACGGTCTACCGACGCTCACCGGGTTCACCGAATCATTCATCATGGCCACGGCATTCCTGGTGGTGTGCGTGCTCGCCGGGTTCCTCGTGCCCGCCCTTGGCCAAACCCCTCGAGCCGTTGAACCGGAGTCGCAAGCCACCCCGGGCGCGGCTGCTGATCCCCAGCCGGTGACGCAAGAGGTGGTCTGACTGAGGCTCCCAGCGAGGCCGGGGGCGCCCGGCAGAGGTGTCTCTCGAAGCTTCAGCGGGCGGGGCGAGGCGCAGGAATCACCCGGTGGTGGGAGTTTCCGCGGGCCAACGTTACATTCGCCTCGCGGCCCGGGTGGCATGTAACGGTAGCCCGGCTGGCGCGGGCCAACGTGACGCTGGGCAAGCCGCCCGGATCGCATGTAACGGTAGCCCGGCTGGCGCGGGCCAACGTGACGTTGGGCAAGCGGCCCCGGTTCCGTGTAACGGTAGCCCGCGGGATCCGCGCGGCCCGCGTCACCGCCGGGGCTGGCGGTAGCGTGCGACCCCCGATCCGCACGCCCGCGACCACCAAGCACGATCCCACCCGGAAAGATCCTTGAGTCATCAATATTGTGCCCTGCGTAACATTGATTTGTAGAATTATCCTTGTTTAGGGTTGTGTCAGCGAAAGGTTGCTTGCGTGGAGCAGCGGGAAGCGACAGAGGAAGTCACGGATAGTCCCGATCGTGACGCCCACCGCTTGCGCAACGGAGTGATCTGGACCGCGGCGCTGCTGATATTGCTGCTCGGAGTGGGCTTGGCGATCCCGGACCTGCGCGGCGTGCTCGAGCGGGTCACCGACGCCAGCCCAGGATGGGTCGTGCTGGCGATCGTGCTCGAGATCCTCTCCTGCCTGGGTTACGTTGCCACGGTCAGGCTGGTGCTGAGCCGAGGGCCCGCTCGCGAGGTTCGCTGGCTGGGGTGGGCGGAGCAGGCATTCGGAGCCGTCGTCCCGGTTGGCGGCGCGGGCGGCCTCGCGGTCGGCGCGTGGGCGATGCGGGCGTGGGGAATCGAGTGGTCGCGGATCGTCAATCGCTCAGTCGTGATCTTCCTGTTGACGAGCGCCGTGAATGCCGCGGTGCTGGTGCTCGCCAGCTTTGGGATCACGCTTGGGATCGGCAGCCACGCGAGCAACCTGGCCTACGCGCTGCTGCCCGGTCTGGTCGCGCTCGTCGCGCTGGTCTTCGCGATCTTGCTGCCCCGCTTCCGGCCGCGGGACAGTCGCTCCGGTGCAATCGCGGCGGCGCTTCGCAAGACGGCCGACTGGGTCAGCGACACCGAAGCGATCGCCGTCCATCTCGACTGGCGGCTGCTCGGGACGGTCGGCTACCTGGTCTTCGACATTGCGATGCTCTGGGTCTGCATCCGCGCGGTCGGAATCAATCCGCCGGTGTTCGCGCTCGTGATGGGTTATCAGGTCGGGTATCTCGCCAACCTGCTGCCGGTCCCCGGCGGCGTCGGAGTACTCGAGGGCGGCCTGCTAGGAGCGCTGCTGCTGTACGGCTTCCGCGCCGCTCCGGCTGCCGCGGCAGTTGTGATCTACCACGCGGTGGCCCTGTGGGTGCCAACGCTGGGCGGGATCTACGGCTTCGCCCGGCTTCGCGGGGTGGTGGCCTCGCTGCGCCCGGTGCAGCAGGCCCAGGACTCCCCGCCGCAGGCCCCGGCGCGCTCGACGCAGGCACACCTCCGCGAACCCCTGGGCGAACCACAAGCGCAGCCGTCCCACCAGCAGACATCGTCCTCGCAGGCGAGCAAGCACGCGGCGATCCAGCCGGCGCACCGTCAGGCACCCCAACGGGAAGCAGGTGGCCAACCCGGCCACCAAAGCACCCGCGCCCAGGCGCGGGGCTACGCGGCTTAGCGCGGGAGGGCCGGGGCGGTCGCGCTCAGAACTCTGCGCGGGCTTGCGCTGAGCTGAGGCGGCAACGCGCTGCTCTACGATCATGATCGGCAGCAGCGGGCTACCCGCCTGCTCTGTCGCCTGAGCGCATGACTGTGGCCGACTCAACATCCCGTGTCGGTTCCAGCGAGACCAGCAGCCGCCGCGCGCAAGCACCTCGCCGGTGGCTCCCAAGCGATCGTGTCGGATGGGGCTGGTTGTCCCTGGGACTCGCCGGCACTATCGCGATCACGATTGCCTCGCCGCGGCTGACCGGCGGGGGCTGGTGGTTTTACGTCCGCATGCCGCTTGGCTACGGCGGCAACAGCGCCCTTTTCTACCTGGGAATCGCGGCGCTTGCCACCGCCTGGCTGGGCGTCGGAACTCGGCTCACTCGACCGCGCGAGGTGCAGCTCTCGGAGCTGTGGACGATCACCGCCGTGTGGTCGCTACCGCTGCTGCTCGCGACGCCCGTCTTCAGCCGCGACATTTACAGCTATCTGGCCCAGGGTGCGATCTTCCACCTCGGGCACGACCCTTACCACGAGGCGCCGGCGGTCCTTGCTCGTCTCGGCGAGCGCCACCTGCTGGACGCGGTGTCACCGGTTTGGCGAGGCTCAACGGCACCCTACGGTCCCGCGTTCATCGCGATCTCGAGCGGAGTCGTCGCGATCAGCGGCTCGCATCTGGTGTTGGCGGCGATCCTCGAGCGCGCGCTCGAGCTAGTCGGCATCGTGCTGCTCGCGATATTCGTCCCCCGGCTCGCGCGCCGGCTCGGAGGCAGCGAGCTGCGAGCCACCTGGATCGCGCTCACCAGCCCGCTGATCATCTGCCAGCTGATTGGGGCAGGCCACAACGACGCGCTGATGGCGGGCATGATGGTCGCCGGCGTGACGCTGGCGCTGGAGCGGCGCCCGGCCGTCGGCATCGCGATCTGCGCGGCGGCGGCGACGATCAAGCTTCCAGCGCTGGTGGCGGCGGTATTCATCGCGGTCGCCTGGGCTCGCACCGAGTCTGGCGCTGGAGCGAAGGCCCGCATCCTCGCCCAGGCGAGCGCTGTGGCGGTCGCGGTGATCGGGGCGGTGAGCCTGGTGACGGGCCTCGGTCTCGCTTGGGTCTCGACTTCTCTGTTCTCGACTCCAGCGAAAGTGCACCTCGCGATCACGCCGGCGACCGCGGTTGCGTATTCGCTCGCACCGCTGCTTGGACTGCGATGGAAGTCGCTCGCCCACCCGATCAGCGTGGTCACGGCGGCGGCGGCCGCAGTGCTAGGCGTCGCGATGCTGTTGAGGGTCAGGTTCGAGAACCTCGTCCGGTACCTCGGCGTGCTGTTGCTGGTCGCGGCACTCGCCGGCCCCGCCGCTTGGCCCTGGTACTTCGTGTGGGGCTTGGCGCTGGTGGCGGCGTGTCCGGAGTTTCAGTTCTCACCGGCGATCCCGGTGGCGGTGGTCTTGGCTGTGTTCGCGGTCAAGGCGAACGGGGCCCTCGTGCTTCACGTACATACGGCGCCGTTCGTGCTGCTGATCTACGTCCTTCTGGCCGGGATTCTCTGGCGGCGCGTGAGACGCCGCTCACAACTACAACGGGCATGAGGTGGCCACACGGCGCGCTTCGCCCGGTGTGTGGCCCGCCTCCACGCCGCTAGCCGACACCCGCCGCGACAACGCGAGCAGGCAGCTCTAAGCGGCACGCCGCAGCGACAGCGCCAGCAGGCCGAGCACCGCCACCGGCATCACCCACCAGGCGTTTGCCTCTGCTCCGGCAAGCACCGCCGTCACCGCCAGCGCCGCGACCACGCCGACCGCAGTGATCCAGTCGTCGCCGACGATGAACTCCCAAACAGCTCGCAGGATTCTCGCGAGCGCGCTCATGTCGTCTCCGCCACCGTGCTCCGGCGCGCTGGCAGGCGGCGCAGCCAATGGACCATCGCCAGCGCTGCGACCAGCACGCCGGCGACGATCACGAGCAACGCGGCCTCGCCGCCAGGCCAGGTGGCCCCGGCGCCCTCCGCTCCCCAGAAGGTCCCGAACGAGGTCAGGAGCACCCCGACGCAGAACTTCAGCCGGTTCTCCGGCACGCGGGACAGCGGCGCGCGCGAGACGATCCCGGCAGTTACAACCAATGCGGTGGCCGCCGCGGCCGCCAAGGAAGCCAACCCGATCCGGTGCTGGTTGGCACCGAAGGTCAAGACGATCACCGCGACCTCGAGTCCTTCCAGCGCGACGCCCTTGAAAGCGATCACGAAGGCGTAGGCGTCGATCCCATGGAGCGGGCGCGCCGTGGCGGCGCGTGCCGCGGCCGTCTGCTCCGCGTACTCCAGCTCCTCGTCGTGCAGGGCCTTCAAGCCGGCGGCTCGCAGGATCGCCTTGCGGAGCCACTGCATGCCGAACACGAGCAGCAACCCCCCGATCACCACCCTCAGCGCGTTCAGCGGCAGTGAGGCCAGTGCGGGACCCAGAGCTGCGATCAGCGCCGCCAGCGCGAGCACCGCTGCGCCGGTGCCGTAGAGCGCGGACCGCCAACCGCGGGTGCTCCCGACCGCGAGCACGATCGTCAGCGCCTCGACCGCCTCGACCGCGCAGGCGAGAAATACCGATACGGCTAGTGCGAGCTCGGGACCTGACACGCAGTTCAGTATGGCGCGGCTGCAGGGCGGCGAGCGCAGTGTCGGCGGGCGCTCAGACGCTCGGAGCTTTCATCCCGAGAAGGTAAATCGAGCGCCGCAGGCAGGATCTAGCGAGCGGGCCCGGACATCGCCCACCCATCGCCGCGAAAGCGAGCGCCGCAGGCGAGCAGCCGAGCGAGGATGAACGCCACGATCGCCAACCAGACACCGACGATCCCCCAGCCGACGACCAGCGAGGCGGTCGCCAGCGGCGCGAACGCGAGCAGGCTGCATGGGAGCATCGCCCACATCAGGAAGCGGGTGTCACCCGCGCCGATCAAGATCCCGTCGAGCGCGAACACGATCGCGTTGAGCGGCTGCATCAGCGCGAAGATCGGCCAGATCTCGCCCAGCTTGGAAAGCACCGCAGCGTTGCTCGTGAACAGACGTCCCGCCGGACCGGTGAGAACGATCATGATCGCCGCGAACAGGGCACCGACCACGAGTGACCAGATCAGCGTTCGTCGCGCCAGCTCGCGAGCTCGCTCAATCTGCCCCGCGCCGAGCTCCTGGCTGATCATGATCTGCGCCGCGATCGCCAGCGCGTCGAGCGCCAGCGCCAGAAACGACCAGAGCTGGAACGCGATCTGGTGCGCGGCGAGCGAAGTAACGCCGATCCGAGCGAGGATCGCGCCGGCGAGGATGAACACCACGAACAGCGATCCGGTCCTGATGAAGATCTCCCCGCCGGTTCTCGCCAGAGACCGCAGCGCCTCCCAGTCCGGACGCAGGCTGGCCGGGCTCCGAGGCACCGCTACCGCGAGAAAGCCGGCGGCCATGACGCTTTGAGCGATCACCGTTGCCCAGCCCGAGCCGGCGATGCCGAGGCCGAGCCCGTAGACGAACAGGACCTCGACGAGGGCATTGAGCAGGTTGCCGGCGAGCAGGATCAGAAGCGGCAGGCGCAGGCGCGAGACGCCGCGCAGGTAGCCCTCGCCGGCCACCGCGATCAGCGCAAACGGCAGGCCGAGCGCCGCGATCCGCATGTACAGAACCGCCAGCCGGCCAACTTGCCCCCGGCCGCCCATCGCTCCGATCACCGGCCCGGCCAGCGCCACGCACGCGGCCGTGAGCAGCAGGCCGATCGTCGCCGCGAGGATGATCGCCTGCTGGCCCAACCCAGCGGCCTCGTCTGTGCGCCCGGCGGCGTGCAGACGCCCGACCTTCGGGGTGCTGCCGTAGGCGAGGAAGTTACAAAGCCCGACCGCGGCTGAGAGCAGCGCGCCGGCGAGCGCAAGCGCAGCAAGCGGACGCACCCCGAGATGGCCGACGATCGCGGTGTCGACGAGCACGTATAGAGGCTCGGCAGCGAGCGCGCCTAGCGCCGGAATCGCGAGCGTCGCGATCCGGCGATCGTCCGGGCCGAGGCGGGAGCCACGCCGCAGGCAGAGCCGCGGGACGGTCTCAGAGCTGGAAGCGATCCTTTCAGCGTAGGGGCTCGACCCGCGCTCACCCGGGCTCGTCACTGATCGCGTCGATGAACCGGATCGCGGCGGCCGTGGTCTCCAAACGCCAGCGCAGCAACGTGCGGTCGAACCCGTTTGCCTCTCCTGCCGCGCTCGCCAGCCGGTCGGCAAGCGCATCGAATTCACGACGCTGCGCGACCAGCAGCGGCGCGGGATCCCGCTCGCGGCGCTCCAGGAACAGCAGCTTAAGCAGCAATAGCGAGCGGGCGTCTCGAACACGGTCGACCGGTTCGCGCAGCCATTTATTGAGCGCTCGCTTACCGGGGGCAGTCGCTTGGAGCACGGTTCGCCGTGGCCCGGAGCGGCTGGCGATCGTGCCGATCGGGCGGGTGAAGCCGAGTTCGGTCAGCGTGTCGATCGCGCGGTAGACGAGCGGTCTGCGCAGCGACCAGACCTTTCCGATCTCGCCGTCCGGGGCCATCGCCCGGGCGACGGCGAAGCCGTGACCAGGCTCTTCGGCGAGGAGCGCCAGCACCGCCCATTCCGCGGCTGAGAGGTCTTTGACCGCGCGCGTCAACGAGCTACACGCTAACGGCGCAAGCCCTGTCCGGGCACCGGGATCGACTTGCACGGTAGTCAGGATTGGAATACCGTTTGGATTAAGCGAACTGGTCCCGAGGAGAACCGGGACACCAAGGGCGGGTGGCGCCAGGCGTGACTTCGCTCGCTCAGGAAGGAGAGCCGTATGGCAGTTGCGACATCCAGTGAGGAGCGGGCGGAGACGTTCGTTCGCTCTCAGCACAAGCTGTTGATCGACGGGGAGTGGGTCGAGGCTGCGTCGGGGGAGACCTTCACGACGATCAACCCATCCACCGAAGAGGTACTGGCCGACATCGCCCACGGCCAGAAGGAGGACATCGAGCGGGCGGTTCGGGCGGCGCGCAAGGCGTTTGACGACGACGCTCCGTGGCGGAGGATGAATTCATCCGATCGCGGACGGCTGATCTGGCGGATCTCGGAGCTGATCGAGGAGCATGCCGATGAGCTCGCCATGCTCGAGACGCTCGACAACGGAAAGCCGTTCAAGGTGGCCCGCGCGGCGGACGTGGCGCTGGCGGCCGACCTGTTCCGCTACATGGCGGGATGGCCGACGAAGATCGAGGGCACGACGGTACCGATCTCGGCGATCCCCGCGCCGGGCGAATATCTCGCCTATACGTTGCGCGAGCCCGTCGGCGTCGTTGGCCAGATCATCCCGTGGAATTTCCCGCTGCTGATGGCCGCCTGGAAGCTGGGGCCGGTGCTCGCGTGCGGATGCACCGTGGTGCTCAAGCCGGCGGAGCAGACGCCGCTCTCGGCGCTGCGGCTCGGCGAGCTGTTGCAGGAGGCCGGGTTGGCCGCCGGGGTCGTGAACATCGTCACCGGCTATGGGGACGCCGGCGCTGCGCTCGCCGCGCATCCCAATGTCGACAAGGTCGCGTTTACGGGCTCGACCGAGGTCGGCAAGCTGATCGTGCAAGCCGCTGCCGGAAACCTGAAGAAGGTGACGCTCGAGCTCGGAGGCAAGTCACCGAACGTGGTCTACGCGGACGCGGACCTCGAGGCCGCGATCCCGGGGGCCGCCAACGGGATCTTCTTCAACCACGGGCAGTGCTGCAACGCCGGCTCGCGGCTGTATGTCCAGAAGGGGGTCTACGACGATGTGATCTCCGGGGTATCGGACATCGCCAAGTCGATCAAGGTGGCGCCGGGGACCGATCCCGAGGCGCAGATGGGCCCGCTTATCTCCGACGAGCAGTTCGAGAAGGTGCTCGGCTACATGCAGTCGGGCAGGGACGAAGGGGCGAGCGCCGCGGTCGGTGGCGACCGGCTCGGGGACCGGGGTTACTTCGTGCAGCCGACGGTACTGACCGATACCTCTCCGGAGATGAAGGTCGAGCGCGAGGAGATCTTCGGCCCGGTCGTGTGTGCGATCCCCTTCGATTCCCCCGACGAAATCATCGCGCCCGCCAACGACACCAACTACGGGCTCGCGGCGGGTGTGTTCACGCGCGACATCTCCAAGGCACACCGCACGGCGAAGCGGCTCCGCGCGGGAACCGTGTGGATCAACACCTATCACGTGTTCGACGCGGCGATGCCGTTCGGCGGCTACAAGCAGTCGGGCTGGGGACGTGAGATGGGACACGCCGTCCTCAACAACTACCTCGAGACGAAATCCGTCGTCACCGCCCTCTGAGCGCGGAAGCGCGGATCATGAGCGTCCACCCGGCAGCGGCTGACTCGCCAGGCCGGGTGGCGCTCACCACGCCGTCCACCCCGTACCTCCCAAAGCGCCACCCGGGCCGCCCCCACCGCTGGAATCGCGACGCGATTCTCGAGGCGCTCGCGGCCTGGACTGCGCTCACCGGTTGCCCACCCCGGCGCCTGGACTGGTCGGGGGAGCGGCCCGAGGCGGCCACCGTCAGCCAGCGCAGGTGGATGCGCGAGCATCCGCGGTGGCCGAGCAGCTCCTGCGTGTCGGCGCATTTCGGCTCCTGGAGCGAGGCGCTGCGGGCAGCTGGGCTACCCGCTCGCTCGACCAGACTCGAGGACGCCGTAAGCGAGCGTGTAAAGCTGGCCTTGCGGCTGGCACGGGATGGGCAGGTGGTCGGCGCGATCGCCGAGCAGCTGGGCGTGTCGCGATCGACCGTGCACAACTACCTCCGTGCCCACGCATGCCCGCAGTGCGGAGGAGCGGTGCCCAGCCCGCACGCCAGCCGCTGCATCTCGTGCACCGCGAACGAGCCGACGGTCAAGCGCAGCTGGACCCGGGAGGCGGTGCGCGATGCGATCCGGGCCTGGACCGCCGAGCACGGGCAGGCACCGGGCTATCACGAGTGGACCCCTTCGCGCTCGCGGCCGGCCCGGTGGGAAGCGGAGAGCCCGCGCTGGCCAAGCGCCGCGGTCGTCTGCGACCTCTACCGGCAGCATCGCAACCCATGGAACGCTGCCCTGCTCGACGCCGGCGCCGGCCTGCGCGGGCGCCGCTGGAGCGACGAGGCGATTCGCTACGCGCTGGCAGGCTTCTGGACGCGGACCGGTCGGCCGCCGTCGAGCGCCGACCTGCGGGCAACAGATTGGCAGGGACCGAGCGGCCGCACCTTGTGTCGCCGGTACGGCAGTCTCGAGCGCGCCTGGCAAGCCCTCGGTCCGGTTCCCACGGCGTAAGACGCAAATCGCCGGCGAGCGGCACCGGGCCGCGCGCCCGCGACGCGCTGTCATCATGGGTATAGATGAGCTTCTCCTCAGGACGCGGATTCAGTTCGGCACATGGCGCGGCGCCCGGCTCGATGCGCTCGCTGCGGCGACCCGATCAGAAGCCGCCGCCGCTGATGGATCCCGAGCGCGAGCGAGACGGCCGCCGGATCATCGCGCTGTTCGCTCCCTACCGCGGGCGCCTCGCTGCCGTGCTGGGGCTGATCGTGTTCTCGGCGGGCCTCAGCATGCTCTCGCCGTTCCTCTTGCGAGCGGTGCTCGACGAAGGCATCTTCAAGCACAACACGACGCTTCTGACCGAGCTCGTGGTGGCGATGATCGCGATCGCGATCGTGTCGGCGGTTTTCAGCGTCTGGCAGACCTACATCTCGAACGCGATCGGCCAGCGGGTGATGCACGACCTCCGGGCGGCCGTCTATCGCCGGCTGCAACAGATGTCGCTGGCGTTCTTCACGCGAACTCGCACCGGCGAGGTCCAGTCGCGGATCGCGAACGACATCGGGGGGCTCGAGAACGTCGTCACCAACACGGCCACCACGATTGCCCAGAACGCGACCACCGTGATCGCCTCGGTGGTCGCGATGTGCCTGCTCGACTGGCGTCTTGCGGTGATCTCGCTGATCTTCGTGCCGCTGTTCGTATATATGACCAGGCGAGTCGGAAAGCTTCGCCGCAAGATCACCACCGAGCAGCAGCGGCGGCTCGCCGACATGTCGGCGTTGGTGGCCGAATCGCTGTCGGTCTCCGGAATCATGCTCGGCAAGACGATGGGCCGCGGCGAGGACCTCGCCGGCCGCTTCACGCGCGAGTCGCGCGATATCGCCGACCTGGAGGTCCGCTCGCGGATGGCCGGTCGCTGGGTTATGTCGACGATTCAGATGACATTCGCGATCCAGCCGGCGATCGTCTACTGGCTGGCCGGGCAGAGCATCGGCGGCCACGTGATCTCGATCGGGACGATCGTCGCGTTCACGACCGTGCAGGCGCGGCTGCTGTTCCCGATTCAGCAGCTGCTCGGGGTAGGTGCGGATGTCGAGGCGTCGCTGGCGCTGTTCGACCGCATCTTCGAGTACCTCGATCTGCCGATCGACATCGTCGAATCTTCGAGTCCGGTGGAGCTGAGGCCGGAGGAGCTGCTCGGCGAGGTGAGGTTCGAGGGCGTCTCGTTCCGCTACGGGGCGAACGGATCCGAGGAGTGGACGCTCCGTGACATCGAACTGGTTGTCCCCGCCGGCACCCGCACCGCTGTCGTCGGCGAGACCGGCGCCGGCAAGACGACGCTCGGCTACCTCGTGGCGCGACTCTACGAGCCGCAGGAGGGGCGGGTCACGATCGACGGAGTCGATGTCCGCGACGCATCGCTGGCATCGCTCGCGGCGACCGTGGGAGTGGTCTCTCAAGAGACGTACCTGTTCCACGCGAGCGTGCGCGAGAACCTGCGCTTCGCGCGCCCCGATGCATCCGATGAAGAGATCGAGGAGGCGGCGAAGACCGCCCGGATCCACGCGCTGATCACCTCCCTGCCCGACGGCTACGACACGATCGTCGGCGAGCGCGGGTATCGGTTCTCGGGCGGCGAGAAGCAGCGAATGGCGATCGCGCGCACCGTCCTGCGAAACCCGCCGGTACTGGTGCTCGACGAAGCGACCAGCTCGCTCGATACCCAGACCGAAGCCGCCGTTCAGGCGGAGCTCGAGCGGCTCGCCGAAGGCCGCACCACGATCACGATCGCCCACCGGCTCTCGACGGTCCGCGACGCGGATCAGATCGTGGTGCTCGATCACGGCAGGATCGTCGAGCGCGGAAGCCACGAAGAGCTGCTCGAGCGTGGGGGGCTGTACAGCGCGCTGGTCTCGCGCGACGTCGCCGAGCAGCCCGTCGAGGGCTAGCGCAGCTCCACGTAGCGCATCGCGACCGGTCCGATCGCGATCACGTCGCCGTCCTTGATGTTCGTCGCGACGATCCTGCGGCCGTTGAGGAACGTGCCGTGGCGGCTGCGATTGTCGAGGACGCGGGCGTAACGGCCATGACGGACGATGATCGCGTGGCTTCTCGAGACCCGCTGGTCCTCGAACCGGATCTCGGAGCCGAGACTGCGGCCGATGTGCGTAATCTTGTCCTCCAGCGCAAGGAGCCAGGTCCCTTCGCCGTCATCGAGTGACAGGTAGTGCCCTCCCGGGGCCAGCCTTGGCGCTATGGCACGGCCGCGCGTGCGGTGGTCGAGGAGCGCAAAGCAATCCGTAACCGGCGTGAACGCGGGCGCCTCGATTGGAGCGGTCTCGAGCTCCCGCGGAGCCGCAAACGGGTAAGGGCCGATTGGTTTCGATGGCGCCTGACTGCTCATGGGGTTAATTCACCACTCGATCGACAGAGAAACGTCAGGAGTTACGAAGAGATTGCGAAGAGCGATCTAGCTGCACTCCCAGTGTCACTCCTTCGACGCGGCGGCGCGAGAGCTTAAGCTGGCGGCTGCGCCTGGGCGCTCGAAACTCTCCCTCTCTTTACTTCTTTAGATGGGCACGATCCTTCTGCTTGCGGTAGCTGCCGCGTTTTATCCCCAGCTGCTTGCCGTGGTCGTTTTGATCCTGACGCGCCCGAGCCCGAAGCCGCTGCTGTGGGCGTGCTATCTCGGCATCCTCGTGGTGGGCCTCGGCGGCAGCATCGCGATACTGGCGATTTTTCGCTCACGGGGCGCCGTCGCGGGGTCGAGCTCGCACCGGCTCAGCCCGACCACGTACTTCACGCTCGGCGCGATCGCGCTAGGGCTCGCGATCTTCATCGCGTCGCGACGCGGACGGGACCTGCTCGGTCAAGATTCGCTCGTGTTCCGAAGCCGGCGCCGGCGTCAGGCGCGGCGATCCGCAACCGTGGCGAGCATGAAGTCGAGAGCGGAAGTTGCGCTGAGAGATGGTTCGCTTGCGGTCGCGGGCGTGGTGGGGGCGCTGCTCGCGCTACCGGGTCCCTTCGATCTCCTGGCGCTCGGCCGCCTGGCGAGGGGCGGCGACAGCGAGATCGCGGCGTGGGCGCTGATCATCGTCTTTACGCTGATCAAGTTCGTTTTGATCGAAGCGCCGATCGTGAGCTATGCGGTCGATGCCGAGGGCACCGCGGCGAGAGTCGGCCGCTTCTCGGGCTGGATGCAGGCCAACAAGATCGCGGCGGTTGCCGCGGTCGTCGCCGTCATCGGCCTCGTACTGATCGGCAGGGGCATCTCGGCGCTTGGCTGACCGGCCCCGCGGCGATCAGCGATGCTCCCGGCGGCTGTACCTGACCTGATCGAGCCGGCCGCGTATCGTCTGCCAGTGCGAGCGTGCCTCATCGATCACCGCATCCCACTCGCGCCGGATCTCGTCGTCGGGCGGGCGCTCTCCGTGCGCGATCCGTTCCAGCTCCTCGGATACCTCACGCCCGATCGCGGCCGATGCCACGACCCCGAGCATCAGCGCGAACAGCGCCGAGATCATCGCCAGGACCGCGCCGATCACGCCGTAGCGCGACGCGTAGGAGCTGAACAGATGCGGCACGTACACGGCTGCGCCGATCATGCCGACGGCGAACAGAGCTGCCCCCAGGGTCGCAAACGGCACGAGCCTTCTCCACCCGATCCGTCTCCCGCTCAGAACCCGGCCGGTCCACCACAGGAACATCGCCGTAGCCGGTAGAAGCACCAAAGTGGCGAGCACCTGAGCGCGACCGCCGTCAATCAGCGCGCGGATCAGCCAGCTGAGAGCCGTGTAACAAACGAGCCCGACGAGCCAGATCAGGTCGTTGAGCGTGTTGCGGACGCTGAGCGAGGCCAGCTCCCACGTCTGCTCGAATAGCCGCTGCATGCCGCGCGCAAAGCTCAACACCGCAACCACCAGCAGGAACACTCCGAACACGCTGACCCCAGTGCTCGTCCCGCCCGCCGGCGAGAGCACGTCCCTCACCGCCTGCGCGCCTCCTCCGGTCAACCCGTAGCGGACGATGATTCGGCGCGCGATGTCGGTCGCGTCGCCGCGCGGCAGGATCGCGCCGGCGATGATCGCCAACGGAATCAAAGCAGTGAGCGCCCCGGAGGCCAGCGCGATCGCGCGATCGAAGCCCGCGATCCGTTGAAACCGATTCACGACGCGCAGCACGAACGCCGGCCGAAGCCAGAATGTCAGGATCCGGCCAATCCGGGCGCGATCAAGCGGGGCGTTCGAGATATTCGCCACCGAACGTGCCCAATCTTGATCGGCTCAACTGTAGTGCCTGATCCAGGAGATGATCGCGCGAGAGTGGATGATCACCCTGCCGTCTGGCAGCTTCAGCGCGGGCAGCTTGGTCTTTCCGGTGGCCTCGCGGAGCTCTTCGCGTGAACCTTTGCGCAGGAACGGGAACGGGCTCCCGTGGCCGGCGATGACTTTGTCGTATTCGATTCCGGCGTCGTCAAGCGCGGCTTGTACGCGGCGACAGGGGTGGATTCGGGGACCGCCGTCGTCGCCGTGACAGACGTACAGAGTGGGAAGTTCTGACATTTTCTTCCTTTCCTCCGGACATGGGTCGTTCGTGCTCGGCTGATGCCGCCCCGCGGAGCCGGCCGTGCGCCGCCGAACTCGCACACGTGCCGGCGGCCTTCCTGATCCTCAACCATCCGGTCTACCCTGACGACGGATCGAGCGATCGTCAACCGAAAGCTGAGCATCCCCGCTCGCGCCGGCCAGAACCGTCTCCGGAATCGCGATCTCGCGTTTGAGGATCTTGCCGGTCGGTCCCTTGGGCAGCTCATCGATCAGCCATATGTAGCGCGGGTATTTATACGCGGCGACCTGCTCCTTGAGGTAAGCCTGCAGTTCCTCCGAGCTGGCTTGCTGACCGTGCTTGAGCGCGACGGCCGCCGCCACTTCCTCCCCGAGCTGGTCGTGGGGAACGCCGATCACCGCCGCCTCACGGACGGCCGGGTGCTCGTACAGCACGTCCTCGATTTCGCGCGGGTAGACGTTGTAGCCGCCCCGGATGATCAGATCCTTCTTGCGGTCGACGATGAAGAAGTAACCGTCCTGGTCCACCCTCGCCATGTCGCCGGTGTGGAACCACCCGTCGCGGATCACCTCAGCGGTGGCCTCGGGCCGGTTCCAGTAACCCTTCATCAGGTTCTCGCCGCGGATCACGATCTCGCCGACCTCGCCTCGAGGGATCTCGTCGCCGCGGTCGTCGACCACTTTCATCTCCACCCCTTTGATCGGGGTGCCGATCGAGCCGGCCTTTCGCTCCCTGTCGGGATGGTTGAACGATGCGACGGGCGAAGTCTCACTGAGACCGTAGCCCTCGAGGATCTTGCAACCGAAGGCCCGCTCGAACTGGCGCAGCAGCTCAACCGGCATCGCCGCGCCGCCCGAAACGCAGATGTTCAGCGCCGAGGTGTCAAAGCTCGAGTGCTCGGGGTGATGGAGCATCGCGTTGTACATCGTCGGCACGCCCTCGAACACCGTCACTCGATCGCGCTCGATGATCTCGAGCGCCCTGCGGGGGTCAAATCGCGGGATCAGCGTCAGGCAAGACCCGACCAGGATGCACGCGTTCAACGCGCAGGTCTGACCGAAGGCGTGAAACAGCGGCAACGCTCCGAGGATCACCTCTCGCTGGGGCTTCAGCGCCAGCAGGTCGGCGATCGTCCTGGTGTTGCCGGCGAGGTTCCCGTGCGTCAGCTCGGCGCCCTTCGGCTTGCCGGTCGTGCCCGATGTGTAGAGGATCACGGCGGGGTCCTCGCTCTCGCGGGCCTCGACGGTGGCGTCGAGACCGGTAACCGTTGCAAGCAGCCGCTCGAACTCGCCGGGCTCGACGAGGATGCACTCGGCACCCGCCTCCGTCGCGCCGGTCTCGGCGGCGTCGGCAAACTCGTGCCAGGCGAACATCGCCTTGGCCTGCGAATCTGACAGATAGAAACCGGTCTCGCGCGCTTTCAGCAGCACGTTCATCGGAACCGCCACACCGCCGGCTCGCAGGATGCCGTAGTACACGATCGGGAAATACGGGACGTTGGGAAGCATCACGCCCACGCGGTCGCCCGGAGTCAGGCCAAGGTTCCGCAGCAGCTGCGCCACGCGCGCGGAAGCGTCGTCGAGCGCGCGATAGCTGATCTCGCTCTCGTCGAGCTTGACTGCCGTACGCTCGCCGGCACGCTGGACGCTGTCAGTCAAGTTGTCAGCCAGATTCGTCACAGCTGTCCTCCTCGGGTATGAGTGTGGAACTCAGGATCGCCGCAGTCGCACGCGCAGACATGGATCGCGGACCGAGATTTCGTAGTGGGGATCACAAGGGATAGCCTCACGGCGTGCAGCGCACGGGTCAAGTTCGACCTCCTGCGCAGCAGTGGGAGCTGCTGGGTACGCTGCTCGCTGAGCGGGATCGCCTCGTGGTCGAGATCCGAGACGCGGTTCGCAAGTTCATTGCCCGCCGATCGCGACCTCAGCGACAAGTCAGTCGATCACCGGGATCCGGGTGCACGGGGAGTGGTTCAACTTCGCTACGCGAGCGCTGCAGACCACGGAGGCGTCTGCGCCGGGAGTGCACACGATCGACACGTTGGACTACCGGATTGGACGGCTCGAGGAGCTCACTCGGGCCAACTTGTGCGACGCGAGCACGGCCGTCGAGGTGTGGGGCGCTCCAGCGGGCCGCGATCGGTGGCAAACCGTCTTCGTAGAGGATCGTGTTGATGACTGGGTGTGCGAGTTGTCACATTCACCTGGGCAACGTCCCACTGGAGCAGCTCGAGATCTCGACTGGGATCTTGAACGTGAAGCAGAAGGGAAACGCCCCAGTGGAGTTTTTGGGGCCGTCGAATGGGACGTTTTCCAGGTCCCGCTCCGCCAACTCTCCGCCCGAACGCTGGCCCTGTCCGCCCGAACGCTGGCCCTGTCCGCCCGAACGCTGGCCCTGTCCGCCCGAACGCTGGCCCTGTCCGCCCGAACGCTGGCCCTCCCCTCTGGAGCCCTCCCGCGCGCCCGGCCGCTCAGGCCGGATCAGCCCAGGGCGACTGCTGCGCCGTCAGCCGTTCGTCCTCGCTGATCACGTGCATCACCGCGTTGATCAGCGCGAGGTGGGTGAATGCCTGCGGGAAGTTGCCGAAGTGCCGGCCGGTGCGCGGGTCGATCTCCTCGGCGAACAGGCCGAGGGGGCTGGCGTAGCCGAGCACGCGCTCACAGAGGTCGCGGGCGCGCCGGTGCTCGCCGATCTCGCAGAAGGCCGAGACCAACCAGAAGGAGCAGATCAAAAAGCAGCACTCCGGTGAGGCGAGGCCGTCGTCGGTCTCCTCCGGGCGATAGCGCAGGACGAGGCCGTCCTCGGTCAGCTCGTCGGCGATCGCAAACACCGTGTTGCGAATCCGCTCGTCGGTGGGCGGCAAGAACCGCAGCAGCGGCATCAGCAGCAGCGCGGCGTCAAGCGCGGTGGTGTCGTAGTGCTGCACGAACACGCCGCGTTCGTCGATTCCGTGCTCGCAGATGTCGGCGTGGATCTCGTCCGCGGCCGCGCGCCAGCGCTGCACGTGGACGCCGTCCTCGCGCATCGCCGCGAGCCGGGCGCCGCGGTCGCAGGCGATCCAGCAGAACATCTTCGAGGAGGTGAAGTGCTTTGGCTCGCCGCGGATCTCCCAGATCCCGTGGTCCGGTTTGCGCCAGTTGGCGATCGCGGTCTCGACCTGGCGCCTGAAGATCGGCCACACCCGCTCATCGAGCGAGTCGCGCGAGCGGGTGTGGAGGTAGACCGAGTCGAGCAGGCTGCCCCAGACATCGTGCTGGCGTTGCTTGTAGGCGTCGTTGCCGACACGCACCGGCCGCGCGCCGCCATAGCCCTCGAGGTGGTCCAGCACCTCCTCGTCGAGCGCTCGCTCGCCGCCGACCCCGTACATGATCTGCAAGTCCTCCTCGCCGCCCGCGACGTCGGCGATGAAGTAGAAGAAGTCGTTCGCCTCCCAGTCGAACCCGAGCGTGTACAGCGCCCACAGCATCAACGTCGAATCTCTGATCCAGCTGTAGCGGTAGTCCCAGTTGCGCTCGCCCCGGGGAGCCTCGGGCAGCGACGTGGTCGCCGCGGCGACCAGGGCGCCGGTCGGCGCGTAGGTCAGCCCCTTGAGCGTCAGCGCGCTCCGTTGCAGGAACTGCCGCCAAGGGTGGTCCGGGAAGCTGCCGCCGTCGAGCCAGTGCTGCCAGTGATGCGCGGTCCACACCAGCCTGGCGTAAGCCTCGGAGAAGTCCTGGGGAGGGGGATGCTCGCTCCAGTAAAGCGCGCAGTAGATCTGCTCGCCCTCCTTCATCCGGTGCCTGGCGGTCGCCCGGGGCCCCTCGAAGCCCAACCGCATGTCGGTCCGCACCTTCACCTCGACCTCCATCCCGGGGCAATGTGCCACGCCCTCGTGATAGCCGGGCCCGATGTACTCCCAATTGGCTCGCTTGCGGCCGTAGTCGTAGGCCGGTTCGCACTCGAGCACGACATCGACCTCGCCGTTGACGCAACGCACCGTCCGCAGCAGCACGTGATCGGCGTCGTAGTCGGTCGGGGCACGGCGATTGGTCTTTGAGCGCTCGTGCTCGTGATGCCAGGGCCCGATCAACAGCACGTCGCGGACGATGATCCAGCCCGCGCCCGTCCACCAGCTCGTCTCCAGCACCATCGTTCCCGGCAGATATCGCCGGGAAGCCGGCACCGTCACTCCCTGCGGTCCCAGCCGGAAGGAGCCGGCACTGCGGTCGAGCATCGCCCCGAAGACGCTCGGCGAGTCGACCCGGGGCAGCGACATCCACTCGACGCTTCCGCCGGGCGCCACCAGCGCGAACGTCTCGCAATCGGATAGGAACCCGTACTCGGCGATCGGGGGAAACGGGCTCCCGCGGGGCGTCAGCGCGGGCTGGTCCGCCCGCATCGCGGCGTCGGCGGAGGCCAACGACCCTCGCGAGCTTCCGTCCACGCCGTGCATGGCGGGAGTATCTCGCGCTCACGGCCCGCGTGCTGGGCGGCGGCGACCAGCCCCGGCCGCGAACTGCACGAATGCACGCGCCGCGGGCGACAGCGTCCGGGCGCGATCAATGGGGACCGGCGATCATCATGCAGCGATACCTGCTCGAACTACGATGAGGGCGTGGCCGTCCGCAGCGCAGGGATCCTGCTCTACCGCCGCCGCGGCGGCGTGCTCGAGGTACTGCTGGTCCACCCCGGAGGGCCGTTCTGGGCCCGGCGCGATGTGGGCGCGTGGTCGCTCCCGAAAGGCGAATACGAGCCGGGTGAAGACCCCCTAGCGGCGGCCCGCAGGGAGTTCGCCGAAGAGCTCGGAGTCGAGCCGCCCGAAGGCCAGATCGATGAGCTCGGGCAGGTGCGGCAGAAGTCGGGCAAGGTCATCTCCGCGTGGGCGCTCGAGGGTGAGCTCGACGCCGGCCTGGTGATCAGCAACACCTTCGCGCTCGAATGGCCGCCCCGATCGGGAAGGATCGCGCAGTTCCCGGAGATCGATCGAGCCGAGTGGTTCGGGCTGCCCGAGGCGCGCGCGAAGCTCAACCCGGCGCAGGTGGAGCTGCTCGAGCGGCTGGAGCGCCTGTTGGATTGACGAGCGGAGCGCTCTGCAATAATTGAGACATCAATGATTCTTGCCACGCTATATAGCGATCCAGCTTGTCCGTGGGCCTATTCGGAGAGCCCCGCGTTGCGGGTGATCGAATGGCGCTACGGCGAACAACTGCGCTGGCGGCTGGTCGTGATCGGCCTCACCGAGTTCGCCTCGCAATACGAAGCTCGCGGTTACACCCCGCTGCGCGGAGCGCTCGGTCAAGTGCGCTTTCGTGAGCGCTACGGAATGCCGTTCTCGCCGGGGCCGAAGGCGCGCCTCAGCGGCACCGCCCGAGCCTGCCGGGCGATCGTCGCGGCGCGGCTCGAGCGGCCGGGCAGCGAGTGGTCGGTGTTCCGGGCGCTGCAGCTCGCGAACTTCACCACCCCGTTGCTGCTCGACGATGACGAGCAGCTGAGCGAGGTGCTCGCTCAGCTACCGGGGGTCGACGCGCCGACGATCATCGCGCGGCTCGACGACGAGGAGGTCACGCGCGCCTACGAGCTCGACAAGGCGGAGGCACGCGGGGCCGCGGGGTCAGCGGCAGAGCTGCAGGGCAAGACCGCGACGACCGACGGGCCGGTGCGCTTCACCGCCCCGTCGGTGGTGTTCGAGCGCGACGGCTTGCGCCTGGTCGCGGGCGGCTTCCAGGCGGTCGAGGCGTATGACGTGCTGGTCGCGAACATCGATCCGACGCTCACTCGCCAGGGTCCCCCGGAGACGCCCGCTCCGCTGCTCGAATACTTCACAGACGGGATCACCACCCAGGAAGTCGCCGCGCTGATGACCGCAGGCAACGACGCGCCCGACCGGGTGAGGGCCGAGGCGGCGCTGCTCGAGCTGGTCGCGGCGGGACGGGCAAGGCGCCGGCCGCTCGGCGACGACGCGCTGTGGACGGCCGCCTCTGAATGAGGTGCCGGTCGCCGGCGGGCGTTCGCGTCTGCTCAGTCGCTGATCAGGACGTGGCCCGGGACCGCGGCCACTCGCGCTAGCCACGCCCGTACCGCGCCGTAGGGCTCGAGCTCGAAGCCGCCCTCGGGCGCCACGTGCGTGTACGCGTACAGGGCGATGTCGGCGATCGAGTAGCGCTCGCCGACGAGGAACTCTCGTCCTGACAGGTGCTTGTCCAGCGCCGCCAGTGCGGCCCGCCCGCCGCGGAGCTTCGCCTCTCGTTCGGGCTCCGGCGGCTCGATCCCGGCGATCTTCCAGAAACGCGGGACCGCGATGTAGGGCTCGTGGCTGTACTGCTCGAAGAACAGCCACTGCAGCACCTGCGCGCGCTCGAAGCGATCGACGGGGCGATACGGGGTGCCATCCGCGAAGTAGCAGAGGATCGCGTTCGACTCGGCGAGCGCGCGGCCGTCGTCGAGCACCAGCGTCGGCACCCGAAGCGCCGGGTTCAGATCCCCGAGCAACTCCGGACGGCCCGAGCGATCGACCACGTCGACCTCCCGGCGCTCGTACTGCACGCCGACCTGGGCGAACAGCAGCCTGACCTTGTAGCAGTTGCCTGAGACTCGAGAGTTGTAGAGGAGCATCGGCCGGACCTGGAAACTTTACGTCCGATGCTCGTACGCAGAGCCCGGACTGAGGATGCGCAGGCGCTGGCGCTGGTCGTCGCGGCGGTCGCCGAGGAGGGATTTCTCGGCGCCGAGCCGCCGGTCGACGTCGAGGAGCGCGCGCAGCGGCTGCGGGCGACGATCGAGGGCGAGGGACGGGAGGCCGCCTGGGCGCTCGAGGACAGCGGCAGGGTCGTCGGGATGGCCACCGCCGGCGAGCGATTTCAGGGCGTCCTGCAGCTCGGAATGGCGATCTTGCCGGGCGGGCGAGGGCGGGGTGGAGGCAGCGAGCTGCTCGCGGCGGTGATGCAGCATGCGCTCGCCACCGGGGCTCACAAGGTCGAACTCGAGGCGTGGACCGACAACGCGCGCGCGATCGCCTTCTACGCTGCCGCGGGGTTCGAGGTCGAGGGCGTGCGGCGCGATCACTACATCCGGCGCGACGGGCGGCTGCGGAGCTCGATCCTGATGGCCCGGCAGCTGTCGCGGTAGGCGCTTCTCAGCCGCGGGGGGCGGGCGCGCTGTCCTGAATCACCGGCACGCCGTTCTTGGGCGCCAGCGTGATCGCTCTGAACTGGACCTTCTCGAGCTCTGGGGCCGCCGCCCGTAGCGCGGTCCGCTCGAGCACGGATCGCAGCACCACCCGCATCTCCGTCTGCGCGAAGCTCGCGCCCAGACAGCGGCGGACGCCGCCGCCGAATGGGATCCAGGTGTAGGTGTCTGGAGGATCGGGCCCCAGGAACCGCTCCGGCCTGAAGCGCTCGGGGTCGGGATACAAGTCGGGGCGGTGATGAATCACCCGGATCGAAGGATTGATCTCCACTCCGGGCGGGATCACGTAGCCGCCCAGGCGAAACGGCTCGTCGCGCACCACCCGACCCACTCCCGGGATCACCGGCCGCAACCGGAGCGCCTCCTTGACGACCGCGTCGAGGTAGGCATCGTCGCGCTCGCGCGCGCTGGCCAGGACCGCCGGCGAATGCAGCAGCAGGTCGAAGGTCCAGGCCAGCCCGGTGGCGGTGGTCTCGTGTCCGGCGAGCAGCAGCGTCACCAGCTCGTCGCGGACCTCGCGGTCACTCAGCGGTTCGCCACGCACGTCTCGGGCCACCAGCAGGGAGGAGAAGACGTCCTCGCGCCGAGCTAGGTCGGGATCGGCACGGCGACGAGCGATCTCCCGGTAGAGCAGCTCGTCGACCGCCCGGCGGCTGCGCTCGAACCGATCCAGCGCGCCGCGGTTGCCGCTGATGCGCCCGAGGAGCAACATCAACGGCAGTCCGCGCGGGCGGGCGATCGGGTCCACCATCGCCCGCAGGCGAGCGCGGAGCTCCTGCTCCTCGGCGCCGGGCCGGTAGCCGAAAACCGCCCGCAGGATCACGCGCAGGGTCAGCGACTGCATGCTTGGCAAGAGCGCGAACGGCTCGCCGACCGGCCAGCCGTCGATCTCCAGGTCGGCCGCCTCGCGCATCGCCGCGACATAGGCCTCGATGTGTCTGCCGTGAAACGGCGGCAGCATCAGCCGGCGATGGCGAAGATGCTCCTCGCCGTCGAGCAGCAGCACCGAGCGCTCGCCGAGCACGAACCCCAGCAGCGCGTTCGCCTCGCCGGCGCGGAGCTGCCGGGCCGGGCCCTGAAACAGCTCCTTCACCAGCGCCGGGTCGAACAACATCACGAACCCGCCGTCGAACACTGTCCCGAGCGTGACCGCGTTGCCGTACCGGCGCCGGCATGCCTCCAGGAAGCGGGGCCCACCGGCGATGAAGGCGGCGGTCTGAACGATTCTCGGCAGCCGCGGCCCCGGGGGAAGGCGGGGGACGAGCGCGGTGGTCATGCCCGACCGATGGTCGCACACGCCCCCGACCGGCTTCAGGCGCGCGAGGAGGGTGCCTGGGAAGCGGCGGCCTTGGGGTCGAGATCGGCGAGCGTCAGCTGCCGCGCGGGCGGACGATCGAGCGGTCTCGTCACGGTCACGTGCAGGTCGCTGGCGACGTGCACCAGCGCCCCCGGCTCGAGCGGCCGCCACCCGGGATCTTCGTCCATCCGCTCGGTCGCCACGACCACGGCCGGGCGGCCGGCGAGCTCGCCGGAGCGAACGCGGACTGTCCCGCGCGCGCTGGCGTGCTCGAGGTGGCGGGTGCCGGTGGGGCCGCCGGAGCTCCGCTCGAGTACCAACAAGTCGTGCACGTCCGGATATCTGAGCGCCCACAGCTCCGAGGCGGTGATCAGCACCAGGTTGAGCGCGAACACCGGCAGATTCTCAGCGACCCAGCTCGCCGCTCGCGCGATCCCCTCACCGACGTCACCGCTGCGGTCGATCTCCCTCGTGATCAGCGCGAAGAAGCGCTCCGAGTCGGTGTCGCCTTTGACCTGGCTCATCGCGTCGCCGAGCTCCTGCTCGAGCCGGCCGAGGTCGCCGATCACCCCGTTGTGGGCAAACACGCGGTCCTGCTGCTCGAACGGGTGGGTGTTCTGCGGCGCGACCTGCCCGGTGGAGGCGTAGCGGACGTGGGCGACGAACGTCCGCGAGGAGACCTCCCGGGCCTCACTGGCGAACGCCCGATCCTCGTAGGCGGCCAGCGGTTGCTTGAAGATCTCGGGGCTTCCGTCCTCGCTGAACACTCCCATTCCGGTGCCATCGGGCTCGCGGCGGCTCTGCTGCGCGAGCGAGTCCGGCGCCTCCAGCAGCCAGAAGGTAGCCGTCACAGGCTCCTGCCCACCACTCATCCCAAACAGCCGGCACATGCTGGCCGCACGATAGCGGGGCTCTGCCTCGGCGGGCTGGGGGCGGGCGGCGCTTTGTATCGCCGGAGCGACCCGGCCCCGGCGATACAAAGCGCAGCCCGAGGGCGGCCCTGGAGGCAGAGCCCATCTGTCAAAGTAATTTCAAGCTTTCCGCCTACCGTGAGCGATGTCACGAGAAAGGTGGAGTCGTTATGAAGTTCCTGCGCACAGCTTCAACCACACGCCTGCTGGCAGTGATCGGCGGCGCCGTCGCGGTGATCGCGGCCGGGACGGCGATCGCGGTCGCTGCCTCGGGGCCCGGGCCGGTGCCGGCGCGCAGTAGCCTCGCCGCCGCCGTGCACTCGGCGGTGTCCGCGCCCGCGCCCCAGGGAATCACCGCGCGGATCATCTTCACGAACCACCTGATCGACGCCAGCGACATCCAGGGCTCTGACCCGATCCTGAACGGCGCGAAGGGGCGGCTGTGGCTGACCGGCGACCAGCTGCGGCTCGAGCTCCAGGGCGACAACGGCGATGCCCAGGTCGTGGTCAACGGTAATTCGTTCTGGGTGTATGACCCGACGTCGAAGACCGTGTATGAGGGCAAGCTGCCGGCCGAGAGTCCGGCGAAGGGACCGTCGAGCCAGGAGGCGGTCCCGACGGTGGCCCAGATCCAGTCCGGCATCTCCCGGCTGATGGAGCACCTCAACATCTCCGGCGCGATCCCCGGCGACGTCGCCGGGCAGCCGGCGTACACCGTTCGGATCTCCCCCAGGCACGACGGGGGCCTGCTCGGCTCGGCCGAGCTGGCATGGGATGCGCTGCGCGGAGTGCCGCTGCGCGTTGCGGTATACGCCCGGGGCGACGGCTCGCCGGTGCTCGAGCTGAAGGCGACCAGCATCTCCTACGGTGCGGTCGCGAACTCGACGTTCGCGATCTCCCCGCCGAGCGGCGCGAAAGTGGTGGCGGTCTCGACCCCCAGCGGCTCGGGCGCCGGTCACTCCCGGAAGGCGAGCAAGCACGCCGAGGTCACCGGCGTCGCCGCGGTGGCGCGCCGTGTCTCGTTCCCACTGGTCGCGCCGAACAAGCTCGTCGGGTTGCAGCGGCAGTCGGTGACGCTGCTCGACTGGGCCGGTAGCCCCGCCGCGCTCGTGACTTATGGCCAGAATGTCGGCGGGATCGCGGTGATCGAACAGCGCTCCGAGCAGGGCGCCGCGAGTTCGAGCGGCGACCATCAGGGCCTCAACCTGCCGACCGTCTCGATCAAAGGTGCGACCGGGCAGGAGCTCGATACGGCGCTCGGCACGATGGTGCGCTTCACCCGGGGCGGCGTCAGCTACACCGTGGTCGGTTCGGTGCCTCCGGCCGCGGCCGACCTCGCCGCCAGGGCTCTATGACCGACGGCGCGACCGCGGGCGCGGCCCCGCCGCCGGTCGAGGTGCGTGGCCTCGTCAAGCGCTATGGGAGCCTGACCGCCGTCGCCGGCGTGGACCTCACCGTCCACGCCGGTGACGTCTACGGCTACCTCGGGCCCAACGGTGCCGGGAAGACCACCTCGCTGCGGATGATGCTCGGGCTGATCAGGCCGAGCGAGGGCACGGTGCGGCTGTTCGGCCGCGATCCGATGATGAGCGTACATGCGCTGGAGGGCGTCGCCGGGTTCGTCGAGGCGCCCACCTTCTATCCATACCTGAGCGGGCGGCGAAATCTCGAGCTGCTGGGGGCGTTTGACGGCGGCGGCGCCTCGGAGCGGATCGAGCAGTCGCTGCAGAGCGTCGAGCTGTCAGATCGGGCCGGCGACCGCGTCGGCGGGTACTCGCACGGGATGAAGCAGCGGCTGGGGATCGCGGCGGCGCTGCTGCGGGACCCCAGGCTGCTGGTGCTCGATGAGCCGGCCACCGGCCTCGACCCCGCCGGGATGCGCGACATGCGGCTGCTGATCAGGCGGCTGGCCGACCAGGGGATCACCGTGCTGCTCTCGAGCCATTTGCTGGCCGAGGTCGAGGAGCTCTGCAACCGGGTGGCGATCGTGCGCCGGGGCGAGATCGTCTACGAGGGCGAGATCGCGGCGCTGAAGCGGACCGCAGGAGCGACCTACCGGCTGTCGAGCACAGATGATGAGCGGGCGCTGGCGGTGTGCCGCGCCCAGCCCGGGATCAACGACATCCGCGAGCAGCACGGGAAGATCAGCTTCACCGCCGATGAGTCCGCGGTTGCCGAGCTCTCGCAGGCGCTGGTCGAGGCCGGGGCGCTGATCCGCGTGCTGTCGCCGCAGACGATCACGCTCGAGGATCTGTTCTTCTCGCTGACCGAGGGCGACGGTGCGGTCGACGGCCGACAGCCGGAAACGGTGCAGGCGGCGCGATGAATCCGGGCGTCGGCACCGTCTACCGCTGGGAGCTCGTCAAGCTTCGCTACCAGAAGCGGACGTATCTCGGGCTGGGCGCGGCGGCGCTGGTGCCGATCATCTTCGTGGTCGCGATTCACTTCCGCCACAACCGGAACGGTGGCGACTTCGCGTTCTCCTCGTATCTGAGCCGCAGCGGGCTGGCGGTGCCGCTGGTGATCCTGCTGTTCGGGGCGGTGTGGATGTTCCCGCTGATCACCGCGCTGGTGGCCGGGGACATCTTCGCCTCCGAGGATCACAACGGGACGCTGAAGACGATCTTCACCCGATCGCTCGAGCGCGGCCAGATCTTCACCGGCAAGGCGCTGGCGGCCGCGACCTACGCGGTGGCCGCGATTTTGTTGAACGGGACCGTCGCGGTGATCGCGGGCAGCATGCAGTCGGGCTTCAACTCGCTGCAGAGCCTGTCGGGCACGATCGTCTCGGCGCCGAAGGCGCTCGAGCTTGTGTACGTCAGCCTGCTCGTGTACCTGATCCCGATCGCGGCGATCGTCTGCATCGGGCTGCTGCTGTCCACGATCACCCGCAACAGCGCCGCGGCGGTGGTGGGAACGTTGATGGTCTCGCTGCTGATCCAGCTGATCGGGATCCTGCCCGGCCTGGGCGCGTTGCAGCCTTACCTGCTCAGCACCCAGTTCAACGCCTGGCAGGGGTTCCTGCGCACGCCGATCGATTGGGAGCCGATCACCCGCGCGGCGTGGGTGTGCGCGTTGTACGGGATCCCGGCGCTGGCGGCCGCGTACCTGGTGTTTCTGCGCCGCGACGTCGCCGGTGGCTGACATCGCCCGCGGCGAGCGCGTGCTCGTCGTCGATGACGACCCGCCGCTGCGGCGGATGCTTGCGCGAACGCTGTCGGCGGAGGGGTTCGATGTGAGCGTCGCGAGCGACGGCGGCGCGGCGCTGGTCGCGGTCGAGCGCGCGGCGCCGGACCTGATCGTGCTCGACCTGGCGCTGCCGGTGCTCGATGGGCTCGCCGTCTGCCGGCGGTTGCGGGGCAAGGGAGTACCGACCCCGATCCTGATGCTGACCGCCCGCGACGCGGTGCCCGACCGGGTCGCCGGGCTGCAGGCGGGCGCCGACGACTATCTGGTCAAGCCGTTCGCGGTCGCGGAGCTGATCGCGCGGCTGCGGGCGCTGGTGCGCCGCGGCTCATCGGAGCAGACGCCGCTGCTGTCATACGCGGACCTGACGCTCGAGCTCGACACGCGGGTTGCCACCCGCGGCGCTCGCAGCGTCGAGCTGACCGGCCGCGAGGCCGCGCTGCTGGCGGCGCTGCTGCGTGAGCCGGGGCGGACCCTCAGCCGTGAGCGCGCGATCGAGGAGATCTGGGAGGGCGCGGCCGAAGCCAATGTGGTCGATCGCTATGTCACCCGGTTGCGCCGCAAGCTCGGGTCGCCACCGTTGATCCGGACCGTCAGGGGGACCGGGTTCACGGTGCGCGTCTGAGCCGCGGCGCCGTACAGTGGCCTTCACTTGGGCTGGTTCGTGAACGTTGTCCGGACGCTCCGCGGTCGCCTGGTACTGGCCGCCGGGGGGTCGATCGTCGTCGCGGTGCTGCTGTTCGGAGTGGCCAGCGTGATCCTGGTTTCGCGGCAGCTGCGCAGCTCGCTCGACACCGCGCTGCGCGAGCGCGCTCAGGCGGTGGCGGAACTGGCGGTCTCGGCCCCGGCGGTGCTGAGCGCCCCGGGCACGCTCGAGAGCCCGGTGTCAGGCCGGCAGATCGTGGTCGAGGTGATCGATGCTCGCGGGCGGATCCTCGCCCGGTCGTTGACGCTCGGGGTCAGCTTGTTGCCGCGGGACCGACTGGTGGAGCAGACGCTGAGCGCGGGCCGGCCGGGGTTCGAGAACATCCAGATCGCGGGCCGCTCGTTTCGCCTCTACGCAGCGCCGATCGCCCAGGCGGGCGGTCCCGCCGCCGGCGGGGCGGTGCTGGTCGCCTCCGACACCACCGACATCTCGCACACCATTCACCATCTGACCGTGGTGCTGACGATCGTCGGCGTGGTCGTGGCGCTGCTCGCGGTGCTCGCCGCGGCGCTGTTGACCCGGCGGGGCCTGCGCCCGCTGCGCCGGCTGGCGGGCGCCGCGGGGGAAATCGAGCGAACGGCCGATCCCGCTCGGCGCCTGCCGGCGACCGGGGTCGAGGATGAGATCTCGCAGCTGACGGGCGTGCTGAACCGGATGCTGGCCTCGCTCGAGCAGGCCCGTGCCAGCGAGCGTCGCTTCCTGGCCGACGCCTCGCACGAGCTCCGCACGCCGGTCACGGCGCTCAAGGGAAACGTCGAGTACGCCGCCCGGCACGGCGCCGATCCGGAGGTGCTGGCCGACCTCGAGCGCGACGCGGACAGGCTCGCACGGCTGGTCGACGCGCTGCTGGTGCTCGAGCGCGAGGGGACAGCGCGGGGCGAGCTGAGCTCGTTCGATCTGGGGGAGGTGGCGCGCGAGGCGGCGGACCGGGACGAGCGGGTGCGAACGGATGTGGTGGAGCCGGTGTGGGTGCGAGGCGAGGAGGAGGCGATCAGGCGGGTGCTCGAGAACCTGGTCGAGAACGCGCTCGTCCACGGCCCGGCGGACGGCGTGGTGACGGTCACGGTGGGGCGCGAGCGCGAGCGAGCTCTGGTGAGCGTCCGCGACGAGGGCCCCGGCCCGGACTCCGCCGATCTGGAGCGGCTGTTCGAGCGCTTCTGGCGGGGCGCCGATTCCTCCGAGCGGCCAGGGTCGGGGCTCGGGCTCTCGATCGCTCAGGCGATCGTCGAGCGTCACTCGGGCCGGATAACCGTCGCGGGCTCGGCGTTTACCGTGGAGTTGCCGGCGCTGCCCGGCTAGGGAGGGAGGTTGGGATATTTGGTGCGTATGTGGGACAAGATCTACCACCCCGGGCCTCTTGGCCGGGGTTCGGCGGGCGCCCCGTCGCCGCGCGGGCGCTCGCGCAGCTGCAGCTGCCACCAGCCCACGTCCCACCACCGCCCGTGCTTGAAGCCGATCCCGCGGTAGACGCCGACCGGCGTGAAGCCCATCGCCTCGTGTAGCCCGACGCTGGCGGCGTTTGGCAGCGTGATCCCGGCGCAGGCGACGTAGAAGCCCTGCCGGCGAGCCAGCTCCAACAGTGCGCCGTAGAGCGCCCGCCCGAGCCCGCGGCGGTGAAAGCGGGGGTCGAGGTACACGGTCACGTCCGTGGACCAGCGATAAGCAGCGCGTTCGTGGTGCCGGGAGCTGTAGGCGTAGCCGGCGAGCTGCCCGTCGAGCTCCGACACCAGCCAGGCGTGTGTGCGCGAGATGCGCTCGATCCGCTCGGCCATCGCCCGCTCGTCGGGCGCTGCCTCCTCCAGCGAGGCCACCCCCTGCAGCACGAACGGCGCGTAGATCGCCGCGCAGGCCGCGGCATCACGCGAGGGCTCGGCGTGGCGGATCATCGGCCCTCGCTATGACATCCCGCCGACCTGGCCGCCGGTGATGCTCAGCACCTGACCGTGGACGTAGTTGGACCACGGGGAGCAGAGGAAGAACACTCCGCCGGCCGCCTCCTCGGGCGTGCCGGCCCGCCCGAGCGGGATCAGCATCGGCGCAACCTGGCGCAGCTGCTCGGGAATTCCGAGCTGGACCCGCTCGCCTCCGATCTCGATCGCGTTTGCCTCCTCCTTGGCAGCCGTCAGGCGCGTCTCGATGAACCCGAAGGCGACCGCGTTGACGTTGATCTTGAACTGGCCCCACTCCTTGGCGAGCGTCTTGGTGAGGCCCGTCACGGCGGCCTTCCCCGATGAGTAGTTGGCCTGGCCGGCGTTGCCCATCGTGCCCGAGATCGAGGAGACATTGACGATCTTGCGGAACACTTCGCGACCCTCTTCGCGCTCGCGCTTGGCCGGCTCGCGCATGTGCGGGGCGACCGCCCGGCACATCCGAAACGGGACCACCGAGTGGATGTCGATCATCCGCTGGAACCAGTCATCGCTCATCTTGTGGATCGGGGCGTCCAGCGAGTAGCCGGCATTGTTGACCAGGATGTCGACCCTGCCCCACTCGCCGACCACCCGCTCGACGAGCTGATCCGGCACCCCGGGCGCGGTCAGGTCGCCGCCGAACACGAGCGTGTTGCCGTCGATCTCGCCAGCGGTCTGCTCCGCGAGGTCGCGATCGAGATCGTTGATCAACACCTTTGCGCCATGCTCGGAGAGAAGCTCTGCGGTGGCGCGTCCGATGCCGCGCGCAGAGCCGGTGACGATCGCGACCTTGCCATCGAGGACTGTCATCTGGTTGCCTTTCTATGTCCGCTGGGTGAAGGCGGGCATGATGCCAGGCCGCCGGCGGGATACCCCCGTGCTCTGGGAGAATGGAGGGCCGTGAGGCAGCAGCGGGTGCTCGGTGGCGATCCTCGGCTTGGTCGAGCCGCGCGGACGCGGCTGGCGCTGATGCACGCCCGCTCCCGCCTGCGCCGGAGCATGATTCCGATTCCCTGCGCCTACCTGGTGCTCGCGGTGGCGCTCGGCATCGCCTCGCCGAAGATCGACAAGCTCGTCCTCCACGTCAATCCCACAGTCGGAGTCGGGGCGGCCCGAGACGTGCTCACCTCGACCGCGACGGGGATGATCGCCTTCACCGGATTCGTGGTCTCGGCGGTGTTGCTCGTGGTCCAGTTCGCGGCCGGACAGTACTCGCCGCGGCTGGTGCTGTGGTTTCGCCGCGACCAGCTCGTCAAGCACGCCATCGGCTCGTTTCTGGCGGCGCCGCTGTTCGCGCTGGTGGCGCTGCGTGAAATCGATCTCGATGGCTCGCCGTACAGCCCCGACATCACGGTCGTGATCTCGCTCGCGCTGCTGGTGGGAGCGGCGGTGCTGTTTCTCGCGCTCCTGCAGCGGATCCTCGACGAGCTCCGACCGCGCTCGCTGTTCGACCGGGTGGTGCGGCAGGGCATCCGTGCCGCGCGGGCGACGTACCCGGTGCCGCTTGCCCCCGGCGGCGAAGCCGACCCCGCGCCGCGGAACTTCGGGTGGCAGGCGCGGGAACCGCGCGAGCTGCTGACGGCGCACGCCGGGGTCGTGGCTTCGTTCGACATCCGGCTGCTGCTCGCCGCCGCCACGCACGCCGAAGTCACGATCGAGCTCGTCCCGGCGATCGGCGAGTACGTCTCGGAGCGGCAGGGGCTGCTGCGGGTGCACGGTCACGGACCGGTCGATGACGAGCTGCTGTGCCGGGCGGTGGTGGTCTCGGATGAGCGCACGATCGAGCAGGACCCGGCGTCCGCGCTGCGGGCGATCGTCGACACCGGGATCCGGGCGCTGTCGCCGGCGATCAACGATCCGACCACCGCGGTCCACTCGCTCGATTCGATCGAGGTGCTGGTGGCCGAACTGGCGACCCGCGACCTGGAGTCACCGCTGGCGCTCGACCGGCGCGGGGAAGTGCGGGTCGTCTGGCGCGCTCCCAGCTGGCGAGACCTGGTCGAGCTGGCGTTCGCCGAGATCCAGGTCTACGGCGCCGGTTCGATCCAGGTTTGCAGGCGGCTGCGGGCGGTCCTCGAGGACCTGCGCGCGAGTACGCCGAGCTGCCGCCACGGGCCGCTCGATCAGCAACTCGAGGAGCTCGACGCCAGCGTGCAGCGAGAATTTCCAGCGGAGTCGGCCCAGTTCGTGACCGCTGGGGTCGCCGATCGCACCGGGTTAGGATTGGGCCGATCCACGCCATAAACGACACCAGTACGTTCCTTCCGGTGCTGCTGGCGGCAACCGCGGCGCCGCTGATCGCAGCCGGGACGAACAAGGCGGCGCCGGCGATCGTGGTTCCGATCGCCGTCGTCGAGCTGACGCTCGGCGCGATCATCGGCCCGCACGGATTCGGCCTCTCGCACGTCGACCCCGCGCTTCAGGTCCTGGGCACGCTCGGCCTCGGGTTCCTGTTCTTCTTCGCGGGCTACGAGCTCGACTTCGCGCGGATGCGAGGGGTGCCGTTGCGGCTCGCCTCGGTGGGGTGGGCGATCTCGCTGGCGCTGGCGTACTCGATCGCGGGTCTGTTCTCGGCGATCGGCCTGGTGATCTCCGGGCTTCTGACCGGCTCGGCGATCTCGACCACGGCGATCGGCACGATCCTGCCGGTGCTCCGGGACTCCGGGCAGCTCGAAGGACGGTTCGGCCCTTCGATGCTCGCGGCGGGCGCGGTCGGCGAGCTCGGGCCGGTGATGATCGTGACGCTGCTGCTGAGCGCCTCCGCCTCGAAGCTCTCACAGGCGCTGATCCTGGTCGGTTTCATCCTCGTGACGATCGTCGCGGCGCTGATCTCGAGCGGCGCGGCGGGACGCTCATCGCGCTTCCTGGGCGAGAGTCTCAACACCAGTGGCCAGCTGCCGGTGCGGCTGACCGTGGTGCTGGTATTCGCGCTCGTAGTGCTCGCCGACTCGCTCGGGCTGGACGTCATTCTCGGCGCGTTCGCGGCGGGGATCCTGGTCAGGTACGTGCTGCACGGCCGCACCTCGCTTCGGTTCGAGTCCAAGCTGGACGCGGTCGGGTTCGGCTTCCTGATCCCGTTCTTCTTCATCGAGAGCGGCATGAACCTCGATCTCAGCGCGCTCACCTCGAGCCTCGAGGCGATCCTGAAAGTGCCGCTGTTCGTCCTCTGCTTCCTGATCGTCCGCGGCCTTCCGGCGCTGCTGCTCTATACCCGTGAGCTGAACCTCCGCGATCGCATCGGGCTGGCGCTGTTCTCAGCCACGCAGCTGCCGCTGGTCGTGGCGATCACGACGCTGGGAGTCGAGCAGGGCAACATGCGCCAGACCACGGCGGTCGCGCTGGTGACGGCCGGGGTGATCTCGGTGCTGGTGTTCCCCACCGCGGCGATCATGGTTCGGCGCGTGGGCCGGCGGCCGACCGAGGAGGAGCAGCCCGCATCGGAGCCGGGTCTCGAGTTGGCGTAGGGTCCAGAGCATGAATGCACGCGAATGGCTTGCCGCTTATGCCGAGAAGCTCGGCATCGCAGCTCCCACAACCGATGAGTTCAAGGCGGTGCTCGACCTCGCCGGCGAGGCGGCTCACGCATCCGATCGGGTCGCCGCTCCGGTGGCTTGCTGGCTCGCGGCGAAGGCCGGGGTCGGGCTCGAGGAGGCGATGACGCTGGCGCGAGAGGTCAGCTCGGCCGATGCCTGATCGCCGATCGTGACCGACCTGCGCAGCGACGGCCAGGCCGCGCTCGACTGGGCTGCCGGCTACCTCGAGCGCGTCAGCGAGCTGCCGGTGCTCGCACAGGTCCGCCCCGGGGAGATTCGCGCGCGCCTGCCCGACAGCCCGCCCGAGGAGCCCGAGCCGTTCGCAAACGTGCTCCGGGACCTCGATCAGGTGCTGCTGCCCGGAGTCACCCACTGGCAGCACCCCCGGTACTTCGCGTACTTCCCGTCGGGCTCGTGCGAGCCGGCGATCCTGGCGGAGATGCTCGCGGCGACGCTGAACTCGGTCGCGCTCTTGTGGCGGACCGCGCCGGCGGCGACCGAGCTCGAGCGCGTGGTGCTCGACTGGACCGCCGAGCTTCTGGGGCTTCCGCGCGGCTGGCACGGCCACATCGAGGACACCGCGTCCACCTCGACCCTGAGCGCGATCATCGCCGCCCGGACGTGCACCGGACGGGATCTGATCGTGACCTCCGAGCAGGCGCACTCGGCCGCCGACAAAGCCGCGCGGATGCTCGGCATGCGGCTGCGCAAGGTGCCTTGTGACGAGCACTACCGGCTGCTCGCCTCGGAGCTCGGTGACCTCGGCGACGCGGCGATCGTGATCGCGACCGTGGGAACCACCGCGACGACCGCGGTCGACCCGGTTCCGGCAATCGCGGACGCCGCACACGAGGCCGGCGCCTGGTTGCACGTCGACGCCGCCTACGCCGGGGCGGCGATGGTCTGTCCCGAGCATCGCTGGGCGTTCGCCGGCGTCGAGCGCGCCGACTCGCTGGTCGTCAACGCGCACAAGTGGATGCTGACGCCGATGGACTGTTCGCTCCTATGGACGCGCCGGCCGGAGGATTTTCGCCGCGCCTTCAGCATGGTCCCGGAGTTTCTGCGCACCCCCGACGCGGAGGACGCGCTCTCGCTCAGCGAGTATGGGCCGGTGCTCGGTCGTCGCTTCCGGGCGCTGAAGCTGTGGGCGGTGCTGCGCTGCGTCGGGCGCTCCGGGCTGCAGGCCCACATCCGAAACGGAGTGGAGCTGGCGGCGAAGTTCGAGCGGTGGGTCGCAGCCGAGCCCGGCTGGGAGCTGTCCGCTCCGCGGCCGTTCTCGCTGGTGTGCTTCCGGCTCTCGGGTCCAGACGAGCGCAACCGCCTGCTGCTGGAGCGGGTCAACGCGAGCGGCGAGATTTTCATCTCGCACGCCTCGCTGGGCGGGCGCTACGTGCTGCGGCTCGCGATCGGGCAGCAGAGCACCACCGAGCAAGACGTGAGGAGGGCATGGGAGGTGTTGCGCCGGGAAGCGGCGGCGCTCGCGTAGCGCTCTTATGAAGTTCTTATTACCGGAGCGCCATCCTGACGAGCGTGCGCGTATTGATCGCAGAGGATGAGCGCCGTCTCGCTGAAGCGATCGCACGCGGACTGAGACGCGAGGGGATGGCGGTCGATCTGGCCCCGGACGGAGCCGACGCCCTGCTGAAGGCCAGGGTCATCCGCTACGACGTGATGGTGCTTGATCGTGACCTCCCGGGCGTTCACGGCGACGTGGTCTGCCGGAAGGTGCGGGGCGAGCGGCCGGAGGTGGGAATCCTGATGCTGACCGCCGCCGGGTCACTGGAGGATCTGGTCGAGGGGCTGGCGCTGGGAGCCGATGACTATCTCGCCAAGCCGTTCCGGTTCGTGGAGCTGGTGGCGCGGATCAGGGCGCTGGCGCGGCGCTCCACGCCGAGCCGGCCGCCGATCCTGCGGCATCGAGACCTGGAGCTCGATCCGGCGCGGCGCAAGCTGACCCGGGACGGCGCGGAGATCGAGCTCGCGCGCAAGGAGTTCGGCGTGCTCGAGGTGCTGATGAGCGCCGATCGGGCGACGGTCTCGGCCGAGGAGCTGCTCGAGCGGGTGTGGGATGAGCACACCGATCCGTTCACCAACGTGGTGCGGATGACGATCATGACTTTGCGGCGCAAGCTCGGCGATCCGCCGGTGGTGGAAACCGTGATCGGCGTCGGCTACAGGATGGTGTGATGCAGGTTCGCTGGCCGCGGCCGAACATCCATGGGCCGGCGCCAACGATTCGGCTGCGGATGACCGTGCTCTATGGGCTCGTGTTCCTGCTCACCGGGGCGGTGCTGCTGACGATCGGATATGCGCTCGTGCGCCACAACCTCGATGTGCACCGGAATGTCCGCGCCGAGCTGCGCAAGCTCGGCCTGCCGGCGCCGGCCGGGCCCCCGTTCTTCGGCCGCCTCGGGTTCGACCCCGGGTCCGCCGGCGCGCGGGTCGCCGCCGCCGCCCTGGCGCAGCTGCGCAGCGACGCGCTCCACAAGCTGCTGATCGAGTACCTGCTGGCACTTGGCGTGATGACGATGATCGCGGTCGTGACCGGGTGGCTGCTCGCCGGCCGCGCGCTGCGCCCGTTGCGCGATATCACCGCCACCGCGCGCCGCGTCTCCGGCGAGAATCTCGGCGAGCGGATCGGCCTGGTGGGGCCCGCCGACGAGCTCAAACAGCTCGCGGACACCTTCGATGGGATGCTCGAGCGGCTGGACGCAGCGTTCGGCTCCCAGCGCCACTTCGTCGCCAACGCCTCGCACGAGTTGCGCACGCCGCTGGCGATCATGCGCACCGAGGTCGACGTCGCGCTCGCCGACCCCGACGCCGACGCCATCGACTTGCGAGCGATGGGCGAAGCGGTGCGGGAGACGGTCGACCGCTGCGAGCGGTTGATCGAGAGCCTGCTGATGCTGGCCCGCAGCGAGGCCGCCGCGGGCCGCGAGGAGCCCGTGGACCTCGCCGTAATGGCGGCCTACTGCGTCACCGATCTGCACGCGCGCTCCGAGGAGGCGGGAGTCCGGGTCCGCGACGACCTCGAGCCGGCCTGGACCCGCGGCGAGCCAGGCTTGCTGGAGCGGATGATCGCCAACCTGCTCGACAACGGGATCCGTCACAACGAGCGCGGCGGCTTCCTCGAGGTCCGCACCCGCGTCGTGGGCAACCGCGTGCGGCTGATCGTCCGCAACGGCGGCGTCCCGATCGATCCCGCCACCGCGCAAACGCTGACTGAGCCGTTCCGGCGCCTGGACCGGACCGCCGGCGGCTTCGGGCTCGGTCTGTCGATCGTCCGCTCGGTGGCAGAGGCCCACGGCGGCGCGATGGCGCTCAGCGCGCCGGCGGACGGAGGGCTCGAGGTGACGGTCGAGCTGCCGGCGAGCGCGCCCGCTGCGCCGGCGCGTAAACAAACGCCAAGAGCCCTTATGGAGAGCTGACGGGCGGGGCGCTACAAGAGACGCGGGGGACCGTGTTTCGGTTACTCCACCCAACGGCGCTCAGTATCACTCCGCTTACTCCTACCGGCAATGAACGGTGCTTTCGTTCGATGACACCCCCCGCTCGCGCGCCTTTCGCGCAGCGAGGACCGAGCCGCTAGCGCAGCGAGCCCGCGCAGGCCGATGACTCGCCACCGGGATAAGCCCGGTCGGCCCTGGCACCTCTACCTGCTGGGTCTGGCCGCGATTGTTGTCGCCGCGTTAGCAGTTGTTGAAATCGGGCCGCCGTCGAGCTCGGCGCGGACCTCGCGAGAGATCGTCACCGCCGAGCCGGGCGTCGTCCAGTCCACGGTCACCGGCAGCGGAAACGTGCAGGCGGGGACCGACATCGACGCCAACTTCCGCACCAGCGGCACGCTCGCGAGCGTCGACGTCTCGGTCGGCCAGCACGTCAACGAGGGACAGCTGCTGGCGACGCTGAACCCGACCGTCGCACAGCTCACGCTGGATCAAGCCGAGCAGAACCTCACCGCTGCCCAGGACCAGCTGACCGCGATCGAGAACGGCACCGCGACCTCGAGCGCGGGTGGCGGCTCTTCGAGCGCGGGGAGCGGATCGAGCTCCAGCCCGGCAAGCTCCACGGGCGCCTCTGCAGCGTTGACGCCCGCCGCGGGCACGACCGAGTTCGCCGCCTACACGCCCGGATCCCACCGGCCGCCCGCCACCACTACGACATCGACTTCCAGCTCGACGACGACCAGCGCCACGTCGACCACCACCAAGCCAAGCAGGCCGTCCTCCGGGTACCCGAGCAGCGGCTCGGGCTCGGGGGGCAACGGCTCCGGTTCGGGGGGCAACGGCTCCGGTTCGGGGGGCAACGGCTCCGGCTCTCGCAGCAGCGGCTCGGGATCCGGGAGCGGCGGCAGTTCGGCGCCGGCGAGCTCTGGGCGCTCGGGCAACTCCGGCTCGGCGGGAGGCGGCGCGAGCGGCTCCAGCCGAGAGACCACGAGCACGAGCACGAGCACCACCACGACGCCCTCGCCCGCGAGCATCGCCTCGGCCCAGGCCGCGGTGTATGGCGCGCAGGCCAGCGTCCAGAACGCCGAGAGCGCACTTGCGAACACCAAGCTGTACGCCCCGGCGACCGGCACGATCGTCTCGCTGGCGAGCCTCTCGCCCGGCGACGCGGTGACGGCCGGCTCGAACGCGAGCGCGGCGAGCAGCGGCTCCTCGTCGGGCTCCTCCTCGAGCAGTGGCGCCGGGGGCGCCGGCGGGAGCTCCAGCGCCGGTAGCCTCGGAGGGTCGAGCGGATCCTCGTCCTCCTCCTCGGGCGGATCGTCGGGCAACTCCAGCACCCCGTTCGCGGAGATCGTCAACACCGACAGCCTGACGATGACGGTGGCGCTCAGCGAGTCGGACATCAGCAAGGTGAAGGTCGGACAGCCCGCGACGATCACCATGGACGCGCTCAGCGGAGTCGAGCTCGCCGCCCACGTGAGCGCGATCTCGACGGTGGGCACGACCAGCAGCGGCGTCGTTTCCTACGACGCGACCCTGTCGCTCGATCAGACCGACTCGCGGGTGAAGCCCGGGATGAGCGCCTCCGCCTCGGTGATCACCGGTCAGGCACAGGGCATCACGGTGCCCAACCAGGCGGTCACCGCAAGCAGCTCGCTGGGGACGGTGAACGTGCTCCAAGGCGGCAAGAGCGTCGCGCACCAGGTGGTGGTCGGTCTCCGAGGCGACAGCCGCACGCAGATCATCAGCGGCCTGAACGCGGGTCAGCAGGTGGTGATCACGGTCACGCTGCCGTCGCTCAGCAGCCCGGGCACCAGCACCAGCGGCTCGAGCGGCACCCTGGGCGGCGGCCGCTTGGGCGCTGGTGGCTTTGGCGGCGGCGGGGGCTTCGGCGGCGGCGGTGCGGCGTTCCGCGGCGCCGGCGGCGGTGGTGGCGGCGGGGGCGCGCCGTGATGGCTCGCCCAGCTCGCCGGCCACAACGTGCGGCGGTGTTGCGCGCGCAGCGGATGTTGCAAAAGCGCCACGCGCCGAAAGCCGAGGCTCCCACTCCCACGCCCCGGCGGGTGCGCCGCCCCGACGCGCCGGTGATCGAGCTTCGTGAAGTGCGCAAGACCTATCGGGTCGGCGACATCGCGGTGCACGCGCTGCGCGGCATCAGCATCACCGTCCAGCGCGGAGAGTACCTCGCGATCGTCGGCGCCTCGGGCAGCGGCAAGACGACGTTGATGAACATCATCGGCTGCCTGGACCATGCGACCCACGGCGACTACCGGCTGAACGGCCTCGACGTCCGCGGCTTCGACGACGACACCCTCGCCGATGTGCGAAACCGCGAGATCGGCTTCGTCTTCCAGAGCTTCAACCTGATCCCGCGCACGCGCGCGCTGGCCAACGTCGAGCTGCCGCTCGCCTACGCCGGCCTGCCTCGCGCGGGCCGCCATCAGCGGGCGATGGCCGCGCTCCAACAGGTCGGTCTGGCGCAGCGGGTCGACCACTTCCCGAACGAACTCTCCGGCGGCCAGCAGCAGCGCGTGGCGATCGCGCGAGCGCTCGTCACCAACCCGGCGATGATCCTCGCCGACGAGCCGACGGGAGCGCTGGACACGGTTTCCTCGGCCGAGGTGATGAGCATCTTCCGGCGACTGAGTGAGCAGGGCCGAACGATCATCCTGATCACTCACGAGCAGGACGTCGCGGCCCACGCGCGCCGCGTGATCCGCGTCAGCGACGGCCGGATCGTGACCGACGAGCGCCCCGAGTCCACGGAGCTGGTCACATGATCGAGACGATCCGGGTGGCGCTCGGCGGCCTGAGCGCGAACAAGCTCCGTACCGCCTTGACGATCCTCGGACTGATGATCGGCGTCGGCTCGGTGATCGTCCTGATCGCGGTCGGCACGGGCTCCTCGGATGCGGTCGAGAAGCAGATCGACGCGCTCGGCAGCAACGTGCTGCTCGTGACGACCACGCCTACGCTCGGGGGCTTGCGTCGCCAGGCGACGAGCAGTACCCAGCTGACGCTGGCGGACGCCGACGCGTTGGGGAACAGGTTCGAGGCCCCTGACGTCGAGAGCGTCTCCCCGGTCGTGAGCGCTAACGGCGTGACGCTGACCTACAACGACACGACCTACTCGCCGTCCTCGTTCGTCGGCACCACGCCCAGCTACGAGCAGGCGCGCAGCTACTCGATGGCTGAAGGCTCTTGGTTCACGAGCGCGGGTCTCAGCAACCACAGCCGCGTGCTGGTGGTCGGGCCGACGGTCGTCAGCGAGCTGTTCGGCGGCCAGGATCCGGTCGGCGACACGGTGCAGGTCAACGGCACCGGTTATCAGGTGATCGGCGTCACCAACTCGAAGGGATCGAACGGGAGCTCAAACCAGGACGACGTCGGGATCGCTCCGCTCACCGCCGTACAGGACACGCTGACCGGCTACGGCGCGATCAACCAGATCGTCGTTCAGGCCAAGTCGCGAGCGCAGCTGAACGCGGCCCAAACCGAGGTCACCAACATCCTCAACCAACTCGATCCACCTAGCCCCGGCTCGACCACGAGCAACTTCACGGTGATCAATCAGAGCTCGATCTTGCAGACCTCGACCTCTAGCAGCAAGGTGTTCACGACGCTGCTCGGTGAGGTCGCGGCGATCTCGCTGCTGGTCGGAGGGATCGGGGTGATGAACATCATGCTCGTGTCGGTCACCGAACGCACGCGCGAGATCGGAATTCGCAAGGCGGTCGGCGCCCGGCGCAGCGACATCCTGATCCAGTTCCTCGTCGAAGCGGTGCTGGTGTCGTTCTTCGGGGGCGTCGCCGGAGTCGTGGCAGGGATCATCGGCAGCCAATTCAAGATCGCCGGCGTCCAGCCCGCGATCGCGCCCTACTCGATCGGCCTCGCATTCGGCGCCGCCGTGCTGGTCGGACTGTTCTTCGGCACCTATCCCGCCGGTCGCGCCGCCGCGATGAGACCGATCGAAGCGCTGCGCTTCGAGTGAGCAAATGATCACCACTGAAAACACACCACAGGAACGATCATGAACGCAGTCCCTTACGACAGCCCCCAGGAGGATTGGGACCGCTACGACGACAACGAAACCGACGAGCAGCTGCCAGGACGGCCCCGTCGCCAGTTCTGGGGTCGCCGCAGTGCCGCCCTGATCGCCGTGATCGTGGGTGCAATCTGCTTCTACGCGGGCGTGCGCGTCGAGAAGAGCCAGCTCAGCAGCTCGAGCACGAGCGCCGCGCTGCCGACGACGAGCACCGGCGGTGCGGGCAGCGGCGCGCGGGCGGCCGCCGCGGGCGGATCACGGGCCGGAGCCGCGGGCGGGTTCGCCGGGCGAAGCTTTGGCGGTGGTGCCGGCGGTGGCGCGGGCGCGGCCGCGCTTGGCGGCGCGGGCGCGGGCGGGAGCGCGTCGTTCGGAACCATCAACAGCATCAGCGCCAACACCTTCTACGTCACCGAAACGTCAGGTAACACGGTCAAGGTCAAGCTCACGAGCGCGACCAAGATCACCAAGAGCGTCACCGTCGGCAAGTCCGCCGTTCGCCCCGGCGACACGATCGTGATCCGGGGCTTGAACTCGAACGGCACCGTGAGCGCAACTTCGATCAGCGACTCCGGCGCCGCGCTGTCCGCTTTCGGCGGCGGCTCGTCGGGGTCGGGCAGCTCCGGCTCCGGGAGCGCCAGCTCCGCCGTCGGCTCCCTGTTCGGCTCCGGAAGCGGCGGCTGACGAGCGCTTCTATAGAAACCAGAAAGGACTCACATCTTGAGACTCATCGACATCGCGACGCGGCGGGCGCCAGTGGCCCTCGTCGTGCTTGCCACCGGCTGCGCGGTCGCCGCGTGCGGCAGCAGCTCTTCCAGCAGTTCGAGCGCCTCGAGCGCATCCTCAAGCTCAGGCAGCGCGAGTTCAACCGCGGTCGCCTCGGCCGGCGGTTCCTCCAGCTCGAGGCGAGCAGCGCTGGTCGCGTGCCTGAAGAGCCACGGGGTCACCCTGCCCTCGCGCCCGGCTGGTTCCCGTCCGCCGTCCGGAGGCTCGGGCACCGGCGGGCCGCCGGCGGGCGGCGGCTTCTTTGGCGGCGGCAAGCCCAACCCGAAGCTGCAAGCTGCGCTGAAGGACTGCGGCGCCAACTTCGGGCGCGGCCTGCGCTTCCGCCGCACCCTCTCGCGCCAGAACATCGAGAAGTACCTCGCCTGCGTGCGCGCGCACGGTTACAACCTCCCCAATCCCAACTTCTCTGGCCACGGCTCCGTGTTCCCGGCCAACATCAGATCAAATCCCAAGTTCCAGTCCGCGAGTCGGGCCTGCCAGAGCCTGCTGTTCCCGCCGCGGAGCACCAGCACGTCGTCGACTACCACGTCGAGTGCATAGCAGCGCGTTCGATGGACGGGTGAGACGAATATCGAGGAGGACCCCAGGCAGATGAAGCTGAAATTACCCTCAAGCAACCGCGCAGCGAAGCCCGCCTCACCGGCGCCGCCGCCTGCCTCGTCAGCGGTGCCGCCCGCCTCGGTACCAGAGCCGACCGTCGCGGTGCCCGATCCCGGAGGGCCCCCGTCGCCCGCGCTCGGCGATGGTGCCGGTGCGGGCGCGGCCGCCCCGGGGACCATCGTCGGGCAGGTGCTGCCGATCTACTTCGTCGGCGACGAGTCACATTCGATGGCGGGAGCGCCGATCGCGGCGGTCAATCAGGGGCTGCTTGACCTCCGCGACGAGGTCGCCAAGCACCCGTTGATCGGGAAGAAGGTTCGCTTTGGAGTGATCACCTTCGCCGACACCGCGGAGACGCGACTCGAGCTCTCCGAGCTGAGCGAGGAGCTGCTGCTCCCGACACTGTCCCCCCGCGGGCGCGGGACCAGCTACGCGAGCGCGCTCGAGGCATTGCGCCACACGATTCCGGGCGACGTCGCGCTGCTGAAGACCAGCGGCTATCAAGTACACCGCCCCTCGGTGTTCTTCCTCAGCGACGGGCAGCCGACCGAGAAGGAGGAGAAGTGGCGGGCCCGCCTGGAGGAGCTCCAGGACCCGGGCTTCAAGGAGCGCCCCAACATCCTCGCGTTCGGGGTCGGCGACGCCGAGGCAAGGGTGATCCAGCAGCTCGCCAGCACCCCTCGCTACGCCTTCATGATGAGCGACGGCGTATCGACGGCGGGCGCGATCTCCGAGTTCGCGGCGTCGATGCTGGGCTCGATGGTGTCTTCGGCCGAGCGACTCGATCGCGGCGAGCAGACGATCGAGTTCGAGAAGCCCGAGGGGTTCGTGCAACTCGACGCGCCCCTCGTGTAGCCGGAGAGATTGGTGCGACTCGACGCGCCCCTCGTGTAGCCGCTCGCGATGGCGTCATTCGAGCGGCAGCGCAGCGCGGGCCGGGCAGACGGTGCCAAGCGACCTGACAGGCCCTTGCGGCTCACGAGCGCCGTCCTGGCCGGGCGCCGCGGCCGGCTTGCCCGCGGGCCGCTGACGATCGGCGAGCCCGCGCCGGCGGTCGAGGTGCGCCTCGCGGCGGCGGAGCCTTATCGGCCCGATCTGCTCGCCGACGGGGGCAGCGCGTTCGGGCTGACGGTCAGGGCCGCATCGGTGCGGGGCCTGTACAAGCGCTACCTCGGTGGTCCGCGCCAGGACGACCTCTGCCTGCGCCTGCACGAGCCCTCGCGGACGCTGGTCGCGGCTGTCGCCGATGGCGTCTCCGGCGCGCCGCGGTCCGATCTCGGGGCGGCGCTTGCGGTCCGCCATGCGGCAGCCGCGGTTGTCCGCCAGCTCGACGAGGGCGCATGCGAGCTCGATTGGGAGTCGGTCTTCAAGCACGCGGCCTGGGCGCTGGTCGAGCAGCAGCGCCGCGATGAGGACGACCCGGACGCGGGCGTCGAGGCGGCCGGCGCGGCGCTGGCGACGACGCTGCTGGTGGCGGCGATCACCGCTGCGCCGCCAGCGGAGGCCGCGCACGACGGGAACGGGAGCGTGGCCGGCGGCGAGCTCTCCGCGCCACGCATGCAGCTGGCCGCCGTCGGCGACTCCCCGGCGTACCTCCTCGGCGCGGGTGGCTTCGAACCGCTCGTCGGCGAGCTCGAGCGCCCGGACGCGCTGCTCGGCGACGGTGTTCAGGCGCTGCCACGCGCGATCCGCGCGGCGCACGGGTGCACCTGCGCGCTCGAGCCCGAGAGCGTCCTGTTGCTGTGCACCGATGGACTCGCGCTGCCGCTGGCCAATGGCACCAGTGAAGTGGGCCGGGTGTTCGCTCGCGAGTTGTCGAGTCCGCCCGAGGTCGTCGACTTCGCTCGCCTGCTCGACTTCAGCCGCAACACCTACGACGACGATCGCACGCTGGTCGCGGTCTGGTGGAGCCGATGAGCGCAATCGATCTCGGCAGCGAGGCTTGGCCTCACTCCCGGGGTGGGGGCAACGGTTCGCCGGAAAACGGCGCTGCTGCCGCCGCTGGACGCCCGGACACCGCCGCCGCGGCCCGTGCTGGACGCCCGGAGACCGCCGCTGCCGCCCGCGCTGCGCGGGCGCTGGCCGGCGCCCGCTCCCCGCTCGAGCCGATCGCTCTCGAGGCGTTTGGCGAGCTGGCGCCCATCAGCCGGTTAGGCGGCCAGGGGCGCGTTCATCGCCCCGCGCGAACTCCCCCGGCGCTCGGCCCAGGCCCGCTCGTCGTCAAGCTGTACCGCCGTGCGCCTCCGCTCGCGGCGGCGCAGGTCCTGTCGGAGATGGTCGCCTGGAGGCGATCGCTCGAGTATCAGCAGCGGCTACGGCTGGAGCACCTGGCCGCCTGGCCGTTGGCCGTGGTGAGCGCTGCGGGAGAGCCGGTCGGGATCGCAATGCGCGACGTCAGCCAGCGCTTCGCGGTCCCGTTCGTGATGCCGAGCGGTCGACGCGAGCACGTGCTGCTGGCTCTCGAGCACCTGCTCGGCGCGGATGGATACCTGCAAATGCGGGGACTCGGGGTGTGGCTCGACACCGCGATGCGGGCCCTCGTCGCCGAGCGGATCAGCATCGCGCTCGCGTTCCTGCACCGGCACGCGATCGTCGCAAGCGATCTCGCGCCCAGCAACCTGCTGATCTCATTCGGCGCCCGCGGCCCGGCGGCATGCTTCATCGACTGCGACTCGATGGTGTTCCGCGGACGTCAAGCGCTCACCTCGGTCGAGACCGGCGACTGGAACATGCCGGCGGGGTACGGCGAGCCGGCGGCGACCCGCGGCGCTGACGCCTACAAGCTCGGTCTCGTCGTGCTGCGACTGTTCGCGCGCTGCCACGATGCGCGAGCGCTGCAGCCACATTCCGAGCACGTGCCGGCGCCCCTGCGCCCGCTGCTCGCGCGCGCGCTCGCCGCCGACGCCCGCAACCGTCCGCCGGCTGGAGAGTGGCAGCGAGCGCTGCGCCAGCTGGTCGCAGACCGGCACATCAACGGGCGCTACCCCGGGCCGGCTCCTCGGGCGGGGGTCCGTTCAATCCCGCCGCGGGCGGCGGCGAGAGCGGGCGCACGCGCGGACAGCTCGAGCTCGGCCGCTCGCTCGCGCTCGTCGCCGCCGTCATCCCGCTCCGCGCTGTCAGCGCGGCCCGCTCCGGCGCTCCCCCGCCCGCCAATCCAGTTGCGGCGCACGGTCGCGATCCTGTGGCTCGTCGCGGGCACGGTGATTCTGTTCCTGCTGCTCTCGCGCCTGTTCGCAACCGCGATCCCCCAGGCTCCCGGGGCTGGCGGTTTCGGCGGAGCCGGCGGCGGCAGTCCGTACGGCTACCGGTATTACAACCCGCCGGCGGGACAGCTGCAGGGCGGGGGAGGGGCGCGGGGCGGCGGACAGGCGCTGTTCCCCGGCTCGGGGCAGATCGTAGGGTCTCCGTAGCCGCCGGATCGTGGGTTTCGTGGGCGGGCGCGCCGGCGGTATCGAACGCCTCGTCGTCCCCGGTCAGCGGGCGTGGCGATCCGGGCGGGGCGGAGATTTCGCTCGCGGCGAGCGGGCTACCGGCTGCGAGCGGGCTACCGCCGGCAGGCGGGCTACCGGCGGCGAGCGGGCTACCGTTACATCGGGCACGGCGGGGATCGAGTGTCACTTTAGCCCGCGCTGAGCGGGCTACCGTTACACCGGCCGTGCCGCCGGGATCGAGCGTCACGTTGACCCGTCTGATGCGGGCTAGCGTTACACCGGACTCCCGGTCGGGATCGAATGTCACGTTAGCCCGCGCCGTTTGGCAGGTCGGCCGATGACAGGGGCCGCGGAGGTGGCTTACGGAGACCTTACGCCTCATTCCTAGACTCCGCCTCATGTCGTTTCGGCGTCCCAGATGGAGGACATGGAGGCGGGAACGAGGCTTCCCTGCACCGCGTTCCAATCGCCCCCGCCTCCCAGCTCGCCGATCGGCTGCGACGATGTGCGCCTCGTCGCAGGGCGGGAAACCCCCGCAAACCCGAGGCACCGGCGGCGGCCTGGACCGCGACTCCCATCCTGCGCCGCTCGCCGGTACCTTGGCTCCTGATCGTGCAGTGGACACTCGCTCCTGATCGCCGACGGGACGCGGTCGCCGGACGCCGGGACGCCGTCGCTGGACCCTAGGACACGGTCGCGGGACGCACGCTTGCGGGTTTCGCGATACTCCATGGTATGAGCGAGCCGAAGCTGTTGTGGACCCCTTCGGAGGAGTGGGTCGAGCGGACCACCCTGACCCGCTACCAGGCGTGGCTGGGTGAGCGCCACGAGCTGAAGTTCGACGGCTACGAGCAGCTGTGGAAATGGTCGGTCGACAATCTCGACGCATTCTGGGCCTCGATCGTGGAGTTCTTCGAGGTCCGCTTCGAGGTGCCCGGGGAGACGGTCCTGGCTGACCCGCGGATGCCGGGGGCCAAGTGGTATCCGGGCGCTCGCCTCAGCTACGCGGAGCACATCTTCCGCGGCAAGGACCCGGGCGAAGTCGCGCTCCGGGCCGCGTCGGAGCTGCGGCCGCTGAGCGAGTGGACCTGGGATCGGTTGCGCTCCGAGGCGGCCGCGATCGCCTCGGGCTTGCGCGCGGAGGGGGTGCAGGCGGGAGATCGCGTCGCGGCCTACATGCCGAACATCCCGGAGACGGTCGCGGCGCTGCTCGCGTGCTCCTCGATCGGCGCGGTGTGGTCTTCGGCGGCGCCCGAGTTCGGGGCACGCAGCGTGACCGATCGCTTCGCCCAGATCGAACCCAAGGTGCTGCTGGCAATCGATGGCTACAGGTACGGCGGCAAGGAGTTCGACAAGCGCGCGATGGTAGAGGAGATCGCGGGCGAGATGCCCTCGCTGCAGCGGGTGGTGACGCTCTCGTATCTCGAGGGCTCCGGCTGGGAGGACGGTTTTCTCGGCTCTGAGCCGCTCGAGTTCGAGCAGCTCCCGTTCGACCATCCGCTGTGGGTGCTCTACAGCTCGGGCACCACCGGGCTGCCGAAGCCGATCGTGCACAGCGCCGGGGGGATCCTGCTCGAGCAGATCAAGTCGACTTACCTGCACCTCGATGCCCAGGCCGGCGATCGCCTGTTCTGGTTCTCGACGACCGGCTGGATGATGTGGAACTTCCTCGTCGGCGTGCTGCTCAGCGAAGCGTCGATCGTGCTGTTCGACGGTAATCCGGGCTATCCCGATCTGGGCACGCTGTGGAGCCTCGCGGCCGACACCGAAATGACCTGCTTCGGCACCAGCGCCGCTTTTATCGCGGGTTGCATGAAGGCCTCGGTGACGCCGCGCGAGGGCCGCGACCTGAGCGCGCTGCGCTCGGTCGGCTCGACGGGCTCGCCGCTCGCCCCGGAGGGCTTCCAGTGGATCTACGATCAGCTCGGTGACGACACCTGGCTGTTCTCGACCTCCGGCGGCACCGACCTGTGCACCGCGTTCGTCGGCGGCGTGCCGACGCTGCCCGTGTATCTGGGCGAGCTGCAGGGTCGCTTGCTGGGGGCCTCGGTGGAGGCATGGGATCCAGAGGGCAAGTCGCTGGAGGGGGAAGTGGGCGAGCTGGTGATCACCAAGCCGATGCCCTCGATGCCGATTTTCTTCTGGGGAGATGAGGACGGCTCCCGCTACCGCGAGAGCTACTTCGAGCAATACCCCGGGATCTGGCGGCACGGCGACTGGATCGAGATCACCCCGCGCGGGACCGCGATCATCTACGGGCGCTCGGACTCGACGATCAACCGGGGCGGGATCCGGATGGGCACCAGCGAGATCTACCGCGCGGTGCTGTCCGTGTCCGATGTGCTCGACGCGCTGGTCGTCGACATCACCAAGGAGGGCACGGACGGCTGGATGCCGCTGTTCGTGGTGCTGCGCGAAGGGATCGATCTGAACGATGAGCTGACCAAGTCGATCCGGACACGGATTCGCGAGGACTGCTCCCCCCGGCACGTACCCGATGAGATCCGGCAGATCAAAGAGGTCCCACGGACCTTGTCGGGCAAGGTGCTGGAAGTCCCCGTCAAGCGGATCTTGATGGGCGTCCCCGCCGAGCAAGCGGCAAGCCGGGAATCGCTCGCGAACCCGGAGGCACTGGACTACTTCGTCGAGCTGCGCGACTAGCGGCGTCGAGGGTCGCGGGGGAGCTTTCTTACGCTTTTCTGAGGTTCCGCACGGAAGATGCTTCGCACGGGCGAGCTGGGTTCCCCGGCCGCCCGGCCAGCTGCAGGAGTCACTTTGCAGGCCAACGTCAAGCGCAAACTCGCGATTGGGACAACAGCGCTCGCAGTGGCGGCATTCGCCGGCGGCGCCTACGCCGCCACGCAAGATCCCGCGGCGGCGACTCGACAGGCGTTCCTCAACGACGTCGCCAAGCGGCTGAACGTCAGCCCCGCGCAGCTGACCGCGGCGCTTCGCGCGGCGTTCGACGATCAGCTGCAAGCGGCGGTCGCCGCCGGCAAGCTGACCCAGTCGCAAGCCAACGCGATCAAGCAGCGAGTGCAGAACGGCGCCATGCCGCCGCTAGGAGGCTTGGGGTTCGGATACGGCGGCGGCCCTGCTCCGGGACGGCCCCCTGCCGGCGGCGGCCAGCTGGCCGCGGCCGCCGGCTACCTGGGCCTCACCAGGCAGCAGCTGATCGATCAACTGTCCGGAGGCAAGACGCTCGCGCAGGTGGCGAAAGCGCGCGGCAAGTCAGTCTCGGGACTCGAGTCGGCGCTCAGCGCCGCGGTGCGCTCGCGGCTGCAGAAGGCGGTATCAGCCAAGCAGATCACGAGCGCCCAGGAGCAGCAGATCCTGAGCCGGCTCTCGCAGCGGATCGCGCAGGAGGTCAACGGCACCGGTCCGGGGCCGGGGACGCGGCCCCCGACTTTCCGCGGTTGGCATGGGCCGGCCGGGCCGCCGTCACGACCCGGGGCGTTCATGCCCGGGGCGCCCCCAGCGCCGCCCCCGGGGCCCGTCTACTGAGCTCTTACGCACTTCTTCTCCGCCTCTGAAAGGTTTCTCACCGGTGGCTGCTGTACTGGTGGTTGAAGTCCGTTACCCCGATTAGGAGAAACACCGGATATGAAGACCCTCAGCCGCCTGGTTCCAGTAATCGGCGGCGCCGTGGCAGGGGGAGTCATCGCGTTGATTGTGGCCAGTGGCAGCGCTTCGACTCACTCGGTCACGACGACCGTCGTCCAGCCGTCCAGCGCTTCGACGATCCCAACGTCGCTGACCTCCACGCGCGGGATGACGATCAACCAGATCTATCGCTCGGCTAGCCCCGGGGTAGTGGACATCGATGTGACCGATCAGTCGCAGGGCGGGGGCGGGGGCGGCTTCGGATTCGGCCCCGGCGGCGGCGGGGGCGGCGGCGGCGGTTCCCAGCAGAGTCAGGGTGAAGGAGCCGGGGTCGTGTACGACAAGAGCGGCGACATCCTCACCGATGAGCACGTCGTATCTGGCGCAACGTCGGTGACGGTTCACTTCCAGGACGGCCAGACGGCGTCCGCGAAAGTGCTCGGCAGCGACTCCTCGACTGACGTCGCGGTGATTCGCGTCAACGTGCCCGCGGCCGAGCTTCATCCGATCGCGTTTGCCGACTCCTCGAACGTCCAGGTGGGCGATCCGGTTGTGGCAATCGGCAGTCCGTTCAGCCTCCCCGAGACGACCACCGCCGGAATCGTCAGCGCCACCGGCCGCAGCATCACCGCGCCCAACAACTACACGATCGCCGGCGCGATCCAGACCGATGCGGCGATCAACCCGGGCAATTCGGGCGGCCCGCTGCTCGACGCCAACGCTCGCGTGATCGGTTTGAACGATCAGATCCAGACCAACTCCGGCTCTAGCGCGGGCGTTGGCTTCGCGACCCCGTCCAGCGAGGACGCACGGATCGCGAACGCGATCATCGCCGGCCATCCGATCAAGCATGCGTACGTCGGCGTCCAGTTGAATGGCAGCTCCTCGGGCGGCGCCGGCATCAGCGCCGTCTCGAGCGGTTCGCCGGCCTCGCAGGCGGGGCTTCAGGCGGGCGGCGTGATCACCGCGGTCAACGGCACCGCGATCAGCTCGACCGAGCAATTCATCGCGACCGTCGACAACTATTCCCCGGGTACGACGATCACCCTGACTGTCAAGCAAGGCGGCGCGAGCAAGAACGTCAAGGTGACGCTCGGCACGCGTCCGAACGCCGCCAGCACCGGGTAGGCGTCGCAGTCCAGCGGGAGCCGCCCCTCGGCGAACTCTTGCGATTTATGTCCACCCCTCGGACATAAATCGCGAAAGTTGGTGGTAGCGGGACGCGCGGCGGTGGGGGCGCGCGGCGGTGGGCGGCGCGGGAGGCGGTGGGGGGCGCAAGGCGGTGGGCGGCGCGTGAGGCGGTGGGGGCGCAAGGCGGTGGGCGGCGCGTGAGGCGGAAGCTCGTCGCCGACGGCGCGCGGGGCGGACCTGGCACCGCGACCAGCTGCGCGCTTTTGTCTCTAGGTGCTGGCCGGCTCCGCCACCCGGCTGCGGCGGCCGGCGAGCAGCGCGCTGACCAGCCCGAAGGCGAGGAGTATCAGCAGCACGGGTCCGAGCGCGCCGGCGCCGAACAAGTCCGCGAGCCAGTAAGCGCAGGCGGCGATCAGCGCCGCGCCGGGGAGGGTCAGCGCCCAGGCCAGCGCGATGTTGCCGGCGATTCCCCAGCGAACGGCGGACAGCCGTCTGCCGGCTCCGGCGCCGACGACCGCGCCCGAGCTCACCTGCGTCGTCGAGAGGGGATAGCCGAAGTGCGATGAGACCAGGATCACCGCCGCGCCGGCACCCTGGGCCGCGAACCCCTGGGCGACGTCCATCTTGATGATCCGGGTGCCGACCGTGCGGATGATCCGCCAGCCGCCCGCGTAGGTGCCGAGCGCGATCGCCGAGGCGGCGCTGACCACAACCCATACCGGCACATGGAGGTCGTGTGGATTGAGGTTGCCGTGCGCGACCAGCGCGAGGGCGATCACGCCCATCGTCTTCTGCGCGTCGTTGGTGCCATGCGAGACGGCCAGCAGCGAACCGGAGATCACCTGGCCGAAGCGGAAGCCCCGTTTCACTCCTCCGGGACGGCGTCGCGCGATCAGCCGGTAGATCACCACGATCGCGACGCCGGCCACCGCCAACGCGGCCAGCGGCGCGATCAGCGCCGGCACGATGACTTTGTCGACCAGGCCGGCCACGATCACTCCCGAGCGCCGGGACGCGAGCATCGCCCCGACGACGCCGCCGATCAAGGCATGCGAGGAGCTCGATGGGAGCCCGCGGGCCCAGGTCAAGAGGTTCCAGGCGATCGCGCCGATCAATCCCGCCAACGCGATCTGCTCGGTCATCTTGGCGCTGTCGACGATTCCGGTCGCGACCGTGGCGGCGACCTTCAGCGAGATGAACGCGCCGGCGAAGTTCAATGCCGCCGCGATTGCGACCGCGTTTCGGGGTGAAACGGCACGGGTCGAGATCGAGGCCGCGACCACGTTCGCGGTGTCATGGAAGCCGTTCGTGAAATCGAACGCCAGCGCAGAGGCGACGACCAGAACGAGGAGCAGGTCACTATCCATGACCCGGCGTGCCGGCGACTTCCGAGCCGCGCCTAGCTCGCCGCGTTGGCGGCTTGCGCCAGGGTCCGCTCCATCAACTCGCGGTGCACCGCGCGAGTGCGGTCCGTCCGGCGCGTCCAGCGGCCTTGCGCGTCGAGCGTCCAGGCGAACGTGTCGTCGGCCAGGCAGCGCTCGAGCGTGTCCTCGAGCTCCACCTGCAGCTCCGGCTCTTCGACCGGCGCCAGCAGCTCCACGCGGGTGTCCAGGTTCCGCGGCATCAGGTCCGCCGAGCCGATGTAGTAGACGTGCTGCCCGCCTCGGTGAAAGGCGTAGATCCGGGAGTGCTCGAGGAAGCGTCCGACCACCGAGACGACCTTGATCGACTCGCTGACGCCGGGGATGCCTGGAATCAGGCAGCAGATCCCGCGCACGTTGAGATCGATCGGGACCCCCGCCTGGGAGGCGCGGTAGAGCGCTTCGATGCAGCGCTTATCGACGAGCGAGTTCATCTTCATCTCGATCCGGGCGTCCTCGCCGGCTTTGTGCGAGGCGACCGTCTCCTCGATCTCCTCGATCAGCGGCTCGCGCATCGATGCGGGAGCCACGAGGACCTTGCGCTGGCGCTCCGGGTGGCCGTAGCCGGTCAAGGTGTTGAACAGGTTCGCGACCTCCTCGCCGATCTCGCGGTCGGTCGTGAACAGGCCGAAGTCCTCGTACAGGCGAGCGTTCTTGGCGTGGAAGTTGCCGGTTCCGATCATCACGTAGTGGCGCACGCCATCGCCTTCGCGGCGCACGACCAGGATCGCCTTCGCGTGGGTCTTCAACCCCGGTATCCCATGCACCACGTGGGCGCCGACTTCCTCGAGCGCCCGTGACCAGCGGATGTTCCGGCGCTCGTCGAAGCGAGCCTTGAGCTCGACCAGGCAAACGGCCTGCTTGCCCCGCTCCGAAGCCTCGATCAGCGATGGCACGAGTGCCGAATCGTCGGAGGTCCGGTACACGGTCATCTTGATCGCGAGCACGTCCGGATCCTCGGCGGCCTGATCGACGAACCGCTCGACGCTGGTCGCGAACGAGTGGTAGGGATAGTGGACGAGGATGTCGCCGGCCCGCATCGACGCGAACACGTCGGATCCCTCATCGCTCTCGCCGCGAGGCGTCTCGAACGACGGGTGCGTGATCGGTGTCCACGGGGCCTGGCGCAAGTCTGAGTGACCGTTGATCCCGGCGAGCTCCCACAGATCGCCGAGGTCGAGCATGCCTTCGACGTCGTACACCTGAAGCTCGTCGACCCCGAGCCAGTCGATCAGCCTGCTTCGCAGCGCTGGGTCCATCGTCGCGCCGACCTCGAGTCGCACGACTTCGCCGAATCGACGCCGCCGCAGCTCATCCTCGACCGCTTGCAGAAGATCGTTGGCCTCGTCGGAGACCTCGAAGTCCGCATCCCGGGTCACCCGGAAGAGGTCGAAGCTGATGATCTGCATGCCCGGAAACAAGGCGTCGAGGTTGTGGGCGATGATCTCCTCGAGCGGGATGAAGGTGTCCTTCTCGATCTCGATGAACCTCGGCAGGACCTCCTTGGGGACCTTCACCCGGGCGAACGCATCGTGATCGAGGGCGGGATCACGCAAGCGGACGATCAGGCTCAGCGAGAGGTTCGAGATGTACGGAAACGGCCTTCCCGGGCCGATCGCAAGCGGCGTCAGGACCGGGAAGATCTGCTCGCGGAACTGGCGCTCCACCACCTCGGAGCCGGCGCACTCTTCGCAGGAGACGATCTTGATCCCGTGCTCGGTGAGCTCCGGCTGGATCACCTCGGAGAACTGCCGCGCGTGCCGGCGGTCCAGTGCGCGCACCTTGCTGGCGATGCCCTCGAGCGTCGCGGACGGCGAGAGACCGTCTGGTCCGCGGGCGTCGATCCTCGCGTCGAGCTGATCGTGTACGCCGGCCACCCGGATCATGAAGAACTCATCCAGGTTGCTGACGAAAATCGCCAGGAACTTGAGCCGCTCGATCAGCGGCAGCGAGTCGTCCTCGGCGAGCTGCAGGACCCGGTCGTTGAAGTCGAGCCACGACAGCTCGCGGTTGAGGTAGAGCGCCGGATCAGCGAGGTCGCGAGCCGCCGGGGCACGGGAATCGACCGCGACCGCGGCCGCCTGCATCGCTTCGACTTGCGGATCAGTCACGCTACGCGCTCATCGGCGAACGCAATCGCCGCGAGGTCGACGGGGCGGAGCAGGGCCACTAGCTCTCCTTTCGCGATTGCCGCGAGGCCACCCTTTTTCAGTCTTGCCTGGGTGCCGGTCAAGTCATGAAGCGTAAGCGAGAACGAGGGGTCGTGTCCAACCAGCAGCACGTCGCCAAGTCCGGCGGTCAGGGCATGCACGTCGAACGGCTCTCCAGCCAGCGCCGGCTCGATCGTGACCGGCATCGAGAGCGGTTCGCAGGCGCGCTGGGCGGTCTGTACGGCGCGCAGCTTCGGGGAGCTCAAGCAGGCGTCGATGTTGGTTTGCAGGATCGCGAGCCCCCGACCGGCGGCATCCGCTTGACGCGTCCCGCGCTCGGTCAAGGGGCGCTCGTCATCGGGCAAGCCGTCGGCCGCTTCCCCGTGTCGCAACAACCAGAGCATCCCTGAACTGTACGACGCGCCCGGTCCGGGCTGCTCACCCGACCACCAGGCGCCGTCCGAACACGCGCTGGAACACCTCCCCGTCGCCGTAGCGCTCGACGCTCCAGCGCGGGAGGGTGAGGTCGCCGGACGCCTCGAGGTGCAGGTCGACGCCGTGACCGTTGGCCCGTAGCCGAGCCTGCGAAACCGACTGGTCGCGACCGCGTTCGAGGTGCTCGGCGAGCCGCAGGATCACCGAGCAGCGATCGAGCAGCTCCTCGTCTCCGCGTCTGGCGAGCGCCTCCATCTCGCCGAGCTTCGGCGCGCCCTTGCGGTGGTAGCGGCTGATCTGGGCGATCAGCGCCCGCTCCCGCGGGTCGAACCCGGGCAGCTCGGCGGACACGATCAGGTAGCGCGAGTGTTTGTGGTGATCGTCGTAGGAGATCGTCATCCCGACGTCGTGGAGCAACGAGGCGGCCCAGAGCAACTCGCGCTCGCCCGGGCGCGGCTCGAGCAAGCCGCCGTCGGCCATCGAGTCGAACATCTGCAGCGCGAGCGTCGCGACGTGCTCGACATGCGTCATGTCCGACTCGTACTGGATCGCGAGGTTGCGGACCGCCGCCGCGCGTACGTCGTCGAACAGCGGCTCGCCGCCCGCCAACAGCGTGTCGGCCAGGAAGATGCCCTCGCGCAGCCCCGCCTCGGTGACCTCGATGCCGTCGAATCCCCCCAGTTCGATGACGGTCTCGATCGTCAGCGCCGCGGCCAGGATGATGTCGCCCCGACCGGGCTTGATGCCCGGCATCGTTCCGCGCTCCTCGACCGTCATCCCGGCGAGCGTCTTGACGAGCTCGGCCAGCTTCTCGCGGGTGATCACGAAGCCCTGGACGCCGATGTCCAGCTCGTCGGCGACCGGTTGCGCGGCGGCGGCGAGGTTGCGAACGGCGCCTCCAACTCCGACCAGGCGGCCATCGATCGTCGGTAGCCACTCGGTTCCCGCGAGCGTCTCGCGCACTCGCGCGCGGACGCGCTGAAGCTCCTTCTTCTTTGCCGGCCCCGAACCGGGCATGAGTTCCTCGGTCAGCCGCACCGCGCCGAGCGGAAACGAGGCGAGCGGCCCGGCACGCCGGTCCGCGACCCCGATCAGCTGCATGCTGCCGCCGCCGAGCTCGAGCACGACGCCGTCGCTCAGCGTCGAGGTGTTGACCGCGGCAACGTAGCCGTAGCGCGCTTCGTCCTCTTCTGAGAGAACCTCGATCGTCAGGCCGGTGCTCGCTTCCGCCTCGCGCAGGAATTGCCGGCGGTTGGACGCGTCGCGAATCGCGCTGGTGGCGACCGCGTGGACCTCCGATGGCGGCAAGCCGTTGGCGGCACAGAAGCGCGCGAACACCCCGAAGGTCTCCAGCCCGCGCCCGATCGCATCGTCGCTGAGGCGCCCTGAAGCTCCCAAGCCCTCCCCGATGCGGACGGTCTCATACAGCTCGTCGGTGCGCTTCCACCATGCGCCCGGCCCGTAGCTGAAGACAACCAACCGCCACGAGTTAGAGCCCAGGTCGATCACGGCGACCTGCTTGTGGGCATCCAGCGCGCGTCCAGTGGCGCGAGTCGATCGCCAGCTCACCGCCAGATCATCCGCTGCGCCGCGGACGGCTCGCCGGCTCCGTTGCCGGAGTGCGCGAGAAGCCCCAACACCAAGCCGGCTCGGATGGCGTGGGCGGCTCATGCTGCACGAGGCACCCCTCTCGGTGCTTCGCGCTGATCGATCGCGGCTCGCCAGGCACGGGCGAGCTGTTCCAGCGATCGCTCCAACCCGTGCCGGCGAACCGACAGCAGTCCACCCGTCGCCAGCCGGTCCCGGACCGCGGCCCGGCGGGCGAGACCGCGGATCGCGCTCGCCAGCGCCTGCGGCTCGGGCGGAGCCAGGCAGCCGCTGCGGCCGCTCTCGATCCGCTCCGCCGGGCAGTCGGCGTCGATCGCGAGCACCGCCAGGCCGCTCGCCTGCGCCTCGAGGATCCTGAGGCCGAAGCCGTCGCTTGGGCTCACGAACACCAGCAGGTCAGCGCTCGCGTAGATCTGCGCCAGTCGATCGCCGTCGATCGCGCCGAGAAACGTGGCCGCGTTGGCGAACCTGCTGGTCAGCTTTGGGTCGGCGGGTCCATGGCCCGCCAGCACGAGGTGCAGGCGCGGTTCACGATCGCGCGCGAGCAGGAATGCCTCCGCTAGCAATTCGGTCCCGTGCTCGACGCCGAGTGGCCCGACGTGGAGGAGGTTGAAGCTGCCGCTCGGCAGCGCATCGGGGCTGTAGCGGCCTGGATGAAAGCGCTCGAGGTCGACCCCTGGCTCCCAGCGGCCGAGCTTTCCCCGATCGATGCCCAGCTGCCCCAGGGCGGCGTCCGCCAGTGGCCCAGGGGAGAGCACCAGCTGGCAGTGCGCGTAGAACTCTGGTAGCGGGCGGTCGTTCTCGGTCGGGTCGATGCGCGTGGGTCGGGCCTGGGCGGCGGGGGAGAAGCTGGCGGCGGCGGGAATCCCGATCACGCGGGCGACCGCCAGCGCCGCGAGCGCGGCGGGGCTGGGAGCGCACAGATGCAAGAGGTCGTAGCGGCGCTCGGTGAAGGCCTCCGCGACAGCGAACAGGCTCGGGACGCCGAGACCGGGCTCAGCGCCAGGCGGATGCTCCAGATCCGCCACCGCGGGCAGGCGACGATCGGCGTTCGGGTCGGTGCCGATCAGGTCCAGCTCGTGGCCGGGCAGGCCTCGCTCGCGCAGCTGCAGGAGGGGGTGGCCGGCGGCTTGCGGCCCGCCGACCCCGTCGGCGACGATCGCGACTCGAGTAGGTTCCTCCTCGCGCGCCGCGAGCCGGCTCCCCGCGAGGGCGGCCGTGGCGGGGATGTAAGGCAGCGCCGGCAGGCAAGCACGGAGCAGCGAGGTGATGTCCGCGTCTTGGGAGCGACCGAGGCAGGCCGCGGGGTCGCGGTTGATCAGCTGGCGGGTGGCGGTCTTCAGCTTGCGCTCATGCACTCGCCGCGCGCGCCGTTCGAGGTCGGCGTGCTCGAAATCGGGGCTCTGCATGATCGCGAGCAGGCCGGCGGGGTCGGCACTGGGGTCCATCTCCTCGAGCCAGGCTGTCAGCAGCGACCATACGTCGGCAGGAGCCGCGCCTCGACGCAGGCCGCTCGCGAGAGCATCCCCGTCGCGGAGGATCCGCTCGGCAAGCTGAGGGATCATCTCACGCTGCGGGTGCCAGTCGCCGGCTCTCAGCAGCGTCCGGGCGGCGAGCGCGAGTGCCCTGTGCGCCCACTGGGCGGCGCTGCCGTGCGCGCCATGCGGGACGACTCGACCGGCCCGGATTTGTTCCAGCAGCTCGCCCGAGTCGGCCGCGAACGGCGCCTCCGTGTAGGTGCGGCCGATGTCGATGCCCGCGTGGTCGTCGGATCCGCCGATCGCGACGCCACCATGGGTCTCGATGTAGGTCGCCGCGGCAGCGTTCATCTCGCGCGCTCCACCGCCGTTGCGTGTCTCCCAGGCCGGAAACAGCTCCGCCAGGATCCTCCGGTGGGCCGCAGTCAGCGGCGCGGCGACGTTGTGAAACGGGTGCGCCAGCGCACAGGCGATCTCGTGCTGGTGGAGGTAGCGCGCGCATCCCTCGAGGTTGCCGCTGTGCGCTTGCAGCCACTCGTGGTCCTCAGGCGTGATGCCGAAACAGAGCACGTGAACGGCCTGCGGCTCGCCCTTGAACCAGGCCGTGAGCTCCTCGGAGATGAAGACGTCGTGCTCGTCGGCGAGCTCGAGCACCCCCGCGATCGTGTCGTGGTCGGTGATCGTGACGAAGTCCATCCCGTGCCGCTTGGCCAGCTCGTAGACCTCCCGCGGCGAGGTCGCGCACTCCGGGAGGGTGCGGCGGGGTGGGCGGTCGAGGGCCTGGCCGGTCGAGGCCTGCGGTGGGGTCCGCCGCCGGGCCAGGTGAGAGGCGGACGAGTGGCAGTGAAGGTCGACGCGGACTCGGGGGGCGCCGGGGGCAGCGGGCTCGGGGCTGCCGCGGTCGGTGCCTCGTCGGTAGGCAGGGCCGGAGGCTTGTGACTCCGCGGGCGCGCCGGCGCGCCTGTCGTTTCTGTGATCGTTCATGAGAGCGCAGATTCACCCGCCAAGTCCGAGAACTCGTGACCGAACTGCCAACTTTTTGTGACTTGGAAGTGAACTGCAGGCGTGGAGCCGTTTTCTGCGCTCCGGCGATACAAGGCGCCACACGCGCGCCGGCCCGCGAGGCAGAGCCCCTAAACGGCGGGGACCGATAGCGCCGGCGCGCCCGGGAGCGGTCAAGCGGAGAAGTCTTCTCTCAGCAGTCGCGTAGCGGTGAGGATCAGCACGAGCGTCATCAGCACCGCGCTGCTCACGCACCACTGACAGATCGCCTTGATCGTGAACAGCTCGCGGTAGGTGAGGTAGGCGCTGAACAGAAAGCCGATCAGGGCAAGCCCGAAGCCGAGGGCTCGACCGATGTCGTCGCGGATCGCGAGCGAGATCAGGATGAAGACGTAGCCGGCCAGCCCGAGCACCGCCACCGGGATCCCGGCCAGCTTCGCGTAGCTCGAGGCCTGGACGGTCTCGCAGCCGCCGCTCGACAGGCAGAGCACCTTCAGTCCGGCGTAGTGAACGTAGGTCAGGTAGCTGGCGATACCGATCCCGATCACGCACAGCACGCCGATCGCGATCGCGAGCCGCCGATCGGTCGAGCTCCCGGCCTGGGTCACTTCGCCCGCTGCGCTCCCACCGCGAAGGGATTGGCGCTTGGGGCTCGCGACCCGGGTGTCGGTCATGAGACCTTGCTGATCGCGCTCTGAATGTCTGAGTAGCTGGGCACGCCGGCGCTTGGGGAAGCGGTGCCCTTCGGGCCCGAGAAGACCAGCGTCGGGGTGCCTTGGACGCCGATCGAATTGCCTTGCTGGCCGTCGGCCTCGACCTGCGAGAGCAGCGTCGGGTTGTTGCGGTCGGCGTTCCAGGTGCTCAGGTTGAGCCCGGCCTGCTGGGCGAGGCTCGTCAGATAGGCCTCGGTGACGTAGCCAGTGTCCTCGGTGCCCTGCTCGTGGTAGAAGAGCTCCATGTAGTTCCAGAACTTGTTCTGCTTGCCTGCCGCAAGCGCCGCGACTTGCTGTGTCTGGAAGGTCTGAGTACTGGGAGTCGCGGTCTGGAAGGCGCGGTAGACGACCTTCACCTTGCCTTGGCGGACCTCGTTGGCGACGAGCTGCGACCAGCCTCCGTCAAGCGTGAAGTCGCGGCAGATCGGACATTCTAGATCGCCGTAGTAGTCCATCGTGACCTTGGCCTTGGGGTTCCCGAGCGTCGCCCCCGACTGGGGGATCCCGGACAGCAGGTTGTCGACCTGGGCGACCGTCTGCGTGCTCTGGGTCCCCTTCTGGATCCCGGTGCCGCCCTTGCTGGCGCCGCCGCTGGATACCGCGATCGCGACCGCGACCACGACGATCGCGCCGACCACGGCGGCGCCGACCATTCGCAGGCGTCGGTTGCGGCGATCGCGCTCCGCGTGGGCGCGCTCCTCAGCGAGCCGGCGCGTGCGAGCTTCTTCCTTTTGCTTGGTCCGGGAGGCCATCGGAGCGTTCGGGGAGTTGTGCGACGACCCCGTGGGAGATCAGGATAGCGACGAGCGGCGGACGAAAACCGCAGCAGAGGCGGAGCTAACGAAGAGTTCGCGAAGAGCGCGCCGGCGGGTCGAGCGTCCCCGGCCGCCCGCCGTGCCGCAGGTGAAGCCAGGACTCATTGCAGCGCCGCCTGAAGGGCTTGGCGAAATTCGTTGCGGCCGAACGCACCTTCCAACCGCGCCGCGATGATCCCCTGGCGATTGATCGTGAACAGCCACGGCTCGGTCTCGAGGTGAAACGCCTTCAGCTGAGCCCTGAGCCCCTGCGAGGGCTGGTTGTTGACGTACACCTCCTGATGGATGAAGGCGATTCGGTTCTGGTACTGGTGCTGGAACTGGACGGCGATGTCGGTCACCGGTCCGCAGACGCGCGAGGTGCAGAGTTGCGGCGTCGAGAACAGCAGCGCAATCGGGCGCTTTCCCAGCACCTGGTCGAAAGACACCGCGTGCATGTCCTCCGGCGGGATCCGGGTGGTGAGCAGCGCGGCGTTGCCGTGAACCGAGGCCGGTGTGTCGGTGGCGATGTCGGGCGGGCGCTGGCCGACGTCCGGAATCGGCGAGGAGGCGGCGACCGCGATCTCGCCCGAGGCTCCGACCAGACCCTTTGGCGTGCGGGTGAGGGTCAGCACGGTGTAGGTGCCTGGCGATGGCACGTGCACGTTCGTGTGGTAGATCGCCTGGATCCCGCCGGGACCGGAGTTCTGCTTGCTGCGGAACTGCGGTAGCACCGACATCGGGTCTGCGGGCGCGAGGATCGGACCCTGCGCGCGGGAGCTCGGCCCTCTGCCGATGTACAGCGCGGTCGGCGCGTAGATATAGGCCCCAGAGCCCGCGGTGAGCGCGAATCCGACCCGGCGCACGCCTGGTGTGAAGCTGCCGGTGGCGGCACCGAACTGGGCGCTCGCCGTGGCAAGGTCCGCGAGTTGCTGCAGCGTCCGACCGCGCGGCGAGGGGAACGCGGCCGCGTTGGGGCGCCCGGCTTGCGCCAGCTCGTCGACCGCGGGCGGTAGCCCCGCGGAGGTCTGCGTAGCGGATGACTGGGTCGCGGTCGTTCGCGCGGCCGTCTGGGTCGCGGTCGTTCGCGCGGCCGTCGAGGAGCTGGGCGAGCTAGAGGAGCCACAAGCCGCGATCGAGAGCACTCCCAACACCGAGCATGCGGCCACGAAGCTCGTGCGCAGGCGCTTCATCGTCTGATCATGTCGCGAATCGGCCTCGCGCGCGTCACCGCGTCTCGCACGTCGCCGACGGGCTTTCGCCCGCTGTTTGCGTGTGAACAAGCTGTGATGAACCCCGGCCGCCATCGATGGATCGAGGAACCTTGCTCTAGAGTGCTGGCCATGTCGCCCGAAAGGAGCGACGCGTGGCCGGGAGCTCAAGCCTCCCCGCCGCGCTCGCACAACCGGCTCCGGCTGGCGGTCATCGACCGCGACCCGGGATTCATGCAGGTGCTGTCCAACCGGCTCGACGCGCTCGGGTGGGAGTATCGCGCTGTCTCGAGCGCGGTCACCGTCGACGCGCTCGTGTCGATGCGGCTGAACGCCCTGGTGATCGACGTCACCGTGCTGGGGCCCGGGAGCTGGGAGTACCTGGAGCGCGTCTGCGCACGGCTTCCCGGTCTCGCGGTGATCATCTGCACAGGCCCCTCCTCGGTCGCCCAGCGAGTGCGCGGCCTGCGCCTTGGCGCCGATGCGTGGCTCACGAAGCCGTGCCATCCCGAGGAACTGATCTGCGTGATCGAGGCCGCGATCCGGCGCCACCGCCGCAACGAGATGCCCGAGCTCGAGGCTGCGGTCCGCATCGGCGAGATCATGGTCCGCCCGGACCTCTATCAGGCCTACGCCGCATCGGTCAGCCTGGAGCTGACCGCTCGCGAGTTCGAGATCCTGCATCTGCTCGCGCAGTCCGATCGGGTGCTGCGCCGGGAGGAGATCTACGAGCGCGTGTGGGGGTACGCGATGGCCCACGGCGACCGCTCGGTGGATGTGTTCGTCCGCAAGCTGCGCCAGAAGCTCAGGGCCGCCTCGCCGCGGTGGTCATATATCCACACTCATTTCGGCGTCGGCTACCGGTTCGCGCCCGAGCGCGAGCACGAGGAGTTCGAGGTGGTCAGCGAACGTGCCGAGGTCGTGGGCGATCCAGTTCCCGAGATCGAGCCCGGCGCCGGTCTCGACGCGGCGTTCACCGGCTGAGATAGACAGCCCGGCCAGGTCAAACGCCTGGTTACAGATTGTTCACATCTGCGTTACGAGTCGATAACGCTGCGCGCCCCGGGCACCAGCAGCATCCCTGCGGATGTCGGCGACCGCTCCCTCACGTCGGGAGGTGCTGGAGGTCGGGCCGCTCGAGATTCTTCCCGACGAGCACCTGGCGCGCGCGAACGGCCGCGCGCTGATGCTCTCGATTCGCGAGCTGCGGCTGCTGACCGAGCTTGCCCGGAGAGCCGACCGGATCATGGCGCGAGAGGAGTTGTTCCGCCTCGTCTGGGGCAGGGAGATGCGCAGCGGCGATCGCTCGGTCGACGTCTACGTCCGCAAGCTCAGGGTCAAGCTCGAGCAAGCGCTTCCGGAGTGGCGATTCATCCATACCCACTTCGGCTTCGGTTACCGGATGGCCGCCGACGCACACTGAGCGCCAACCAGGGGTTCACAACCGGATAACACGGCGCGAGATCGATCCGCCCACACTCCCCGCGAAACCGAGATAAAGGAGATGACTCTTGAGTACACGTCGCATTAGGGCAGCCGCGTTGCTCGTGGCCGCGTCGCTCCTCGTAGCTGCGTGCGGCTCCAGCAAGTCGAGCTCGAGCGCGAGCTCGACTCCGGCGGCGTCGTCCGGCAGCGCCAGCTCGAGCTCCGGCGGCGTCGCCAAAGGGACGATCAACGGGGCCGGCTCGACGCTCGCCGCACCGATCTACCAGCAGTGGGGATCAACGCTGAAAGGCCAAGGGCTGACCGTGAACTTCAACCCGGTCGGGTCCGGCGCGGGCATCGCGGAGCTGCAGTCCGCCACCGTCGACTTCGCGGGCAGCGACCCGGCACTGAAGCCATCGGACATCTCGAAGGCCAAGGGGCCGCAGTACCAGTTCCCCGTGGCGTTCGGCGCGATCACCGTGTCCTACAACCTCTCCGGGGTCAAGAGCGGGCTGAAGCTCGACGGCACCACGCTCGCCAATATCTTCCTGGGCAAGATCAAGACCTGGAACGATCAGGCGATCAAGGCGCTGAACCCCGGGCTCAGCCTGCCCAGCACGGCGATCACCGTCGTGCATCGCTCGGACTCCTCGGGCACCACCAACGGGTTCACCACCTACCTCTCAGACGTTGACCCGACCTGGAAGTCGCAAGTGGGGGCGGGCAAGGACGTCAAGTGGCCCACCGGTACCGGCGCAGCGAAGAACTCCGGCGTTGCGGCGGCGGTCAAGCAGACGCAGGGGGCGGTGGGATACGTCGAGCAGGCCTACGCGCTCGAGAACAACTTCACCTACGCGTCGGTGAAGAACTCGGCCGGCACTTACATCCTGCCGACGATTTCCAACACCTCGGCCGCGGCTTCCGGGGTCAAGGTGCCGCCGGACCTCGGGATCTCGACGATCAACTCCCCCAACCCCCAGGCTTACCCGATCGTCTCGCAGACGTTCCTGGTCGCTTACAAGGACCAGTGCAAGGCGGGCATCAGCCAATCGACGGCCTCGGCGGTCAAGAGCTTCCTGAACTACGCCTTCGGGAGCGGGCAGTCGACGCTCGGCGCCGGCAGCAACCAGCTGCCCTACGCGCCGCTGCCCGCTGACCTGGCCTCGAAGGACCAGGCGCAGCTCGCGAAGATGACCTGCAACGGGTCCCCGCTCTCGTAGGGACACGTAGGTGAAGGCAAGCGCCACCACAGCGGATACCGGCGGCCGCTCGGCACTCGAGCGGTCGCCGATTGCCCGGCTTCCCGACCGGGCGATGCAGATCGGGCTGACGGCGCTGGCGGTGGGGATCCTGGCGCTGCTGGTCTACTTCTTCATCAGGCTGATCGGCCAATCGGAGAAGGCGCTCAGCCAGTTCGGGCTGAGCTTCGTCTTCGGCAACGACTGGGATGTCTCGCGCAACATCTACCACGGCGCCGCGCTGCTGGTCGGAACCCTGATCACCTCGGCGATCGCACTGCTGATCGGGGTGCCGATCGCGATCGCGACCGCGCTCTACATCACCGAGCTGTGCCCGCGACGCGCCCGCGGGCCGCTCGGGATGCTGGTCGATCTCCTCGCCGCGGTCCCGTCGGTGGTCTATGGGCTGTGGGGCGTGTTCGTGCTGATTCCAAAGCTGCTGCCGGCCGAAAAGTGGTTCGCGAGCACCTTCTCGTTCATTCCCTGGATCGGAGGCGGTACCCCGACCGGACCGAATTACTTCATCGCGGGACTGATCCTGGCGATCATGATCCTCCCGATCGTGTCCGCGATCTCCCGCGAGGTGATCGCGACCGTGCCCGCGGAGAACAAGGAGGCCGCGCTCGCGCTCGGGGCTACCCGCTGGGAGATGATCCGGATGGCGGTGCTGCCCTACGCTCGACCGGGAATTACCGGCGGCGCGATGCTAGGCCTCGGCCGCGCGCTCGGAGAGACGATCGCGGTCGTGCTGGTGATTGGGAACGCGCCGGTGATCGGCAGCCACCTGTTCAGCCAGGGCTACAGCCTCGCGGCGGTGATCGCCAACGAGTTCGGCGAGGCAGCGAATACGCCGATTCACTCCTCGGCACTGTTCGCGGCCGGGCTCGTGCTGTTCGTGCTGACGCTGATCGTGAACATCATCGCGCGCTGGTTCGTCGCTCGGGGACACAGGAAGCAAAGTGGCTCGGGCGAGGCCGCCGAGGAGCCCGTCCCCGCGGTTTCCGGAGCTCCCTCGGCGCAAGCGGCTGGTGAGGCGGCATGAATCTGGCAAGCATTCCCCGGGTCAGCGCGCGGCGCCGGCGTACCGATCAGGTGATGCGCGGACTGCTGCTGGTGGCGACGCTGATCGCCCTGGTGCCGCTGTTGCTGGTGATGTACTACCTGCTGCACAAGGGCGTCAGCGCCTGGAGCGGCAGCTTCTTCAGCTCCGACCCGAACGGGAACTTCTTCGGCGATCCGGGCGGCACCCGAAGCGCGATCTTCGGCACGCTGGAGATCGTCGGACTCGCGACCCTGATCTCGGTCCCGATCGGGATCGGCGTCGCCCTGTACCTGACCGAATACGGCAAGGAGTCCCGGTTCGCGAACGTGATCCGGTATTTCGTCGACGTGATGACCGGCGTGCCGTCGATCGTCTTCGGTCTGTTCATCTACATCTCGCTCGTCCTCGGCCGGGTCGGAGGCAGTGGCTTCGCCGGCTGGAAGGGCTCGGTCGCGGTCGCGCTGCTGATGCTTCCAATCGTCACTCGCTCGGCCGAGGTGGTGCTGTTACTCGTGCCGGACAGCTTGCGCGAGGCGGCGCTCGCGTTGGGCGCGCCACGCTGGCGCGTAGTCCTACGGGTGGTGCTACCGACCGCGATCCCGGGGCTCGTGACTGGGTCGCTGCTGGCGGTCGCGAGGGGGATGGGCGAGACGGCACCGCTCCTGTTCACCGCCGCCGGGGCGTTCGCGCTCACCGGCAACCTCAACGCGCAGATGAACGCGCTACCGCTGCAGATCTACAACGACATCCTCTCGCCGCGGGCGGTCGTCGTGCAACGTGCATGGGGCGCGGCACTGGCCCTGGTCGCGATCGTCCTGATCCTGAACCTGATCGCTCGACTCGTCTCTCGAAGGAGCCGCATGGCATGATCCCGCCAGAAACTACGAGCAAGGAAACGTCCGAGATGTCGAGTGCCGGGGGCCAGCCAGAGCAAGCGCAAGCCACGCCCGATGTTGCCGCGCTGGGGGTCCGCGAGGGCGCGGGCCACGCGGTCCATGTCAAGGACCTGCACGCCTATTACGGCCAGCATCACAGCATCAAGGGGATCACGCTCGAGTGCCCTGCCAACGAAGTGACCGCGCTGATCGGCCCGTCGGGTTCGGGCAAGTCTACGGTGGTCCGCTGCATCAACCGCATGCACGAGGAGATTCCCGGCGCGCGCGCCGAAGGCAGCGTCACGCTGGACGAGTTCGACGTGTACGGGCCCGAGGTGGACGTCACCGCCGTCCGCCGGCTGATCGGGATGGTCTTCCAGAAGCCGAATCCGTTTCCTACGATGTCGATCTTCGACAACGTCGCCGCCGGCCTGAGACTGACCGGCACTCGCAGCGACAACCTGCGCGAGCGGGTGCACAAGTCACTGCGCGCGGTGGGGCTCTGGAACGAGGTGAAGAATCGCCTGAACGAGCCCGGAATCGGCCTCTCGGGCGGGCAGCAGCAGCGCCTCTGCATCGCGCGGACGGTAGCCGTCGAGCCGGAGGTGATCCTGATGGACGAGCCTGCCTCTGCCCTCGATCCGATCTCGACGCTGAAGGTCGAGGAGCTGATCGACGAGCTGAAGGAGCGCTACACGATCGTGATCGTCACCCACAACATGCAGCAGGCGGCCCGCGTCGCCAACACGACCGCGTTCATGCTCGACGGGGAGCTGGTCGAGCACGGCCAGACGAACGATATCTTCACCAACCCCAAGGACGAGCGCACCGAGCGCTACGTCACGGGCAAGTTCGGTTAGGGGGAAGGTCATGCAAGAGACTCGCCATCAGTTCCGCGAGACTCTCCGCGAACTGGAGGAGCAGGGACTCGGAGGCCTCGACATGGTGATCGGGCAGCTCGACCGCGCGCTCGAGGCGATCTCCTATCAGGACGTCGAGCTGGCGGGGATGGTCGTTGCCGATGACGACCGGATCGACGGACGCTACCTCGAGGTCCACCAGGGAATCCTCTCGACGCTCGCGCGTCAGGCACCGGTCGCGGGCGACTTGCGAGTCGTCGCGGCGCTGCTGCAGGTGATCCGCTGCGTCGAGCGGATGGGTGACCAGTGCGTAAATATCGCCAAGCTGGTGCCCCTGTCCGGTTACGAGGCGCCGAAGGACAAGGACATCCTCGACCTGATCGACCGCATGGGCCAACTGGCGCGCTCGCAGGTCTCTCAATCCAAGGACGCGTTTGCCTCGCGCAACGTGGGGCTGGCGCAGGACCTGGTTCGCCAGGACGCGGAGATCAATCGGCTCAACCGCGAAATCTTCAGACGGGCAGTCGAGGTCGGCGAAGATCAGGAGGTCCGCGAATGGGCGATGTTCATGATCCTGGTGGCGCGTTGCCTCGAGCGCATCGGCGACAACACGGTCGACATCGCCGAGCAGACCGTGTTCGTGGTCACCGGGCTGTTCCGCGAGTTCGCGGACGCCTCGACGCCGTCCGAGACCGCTCCCTCGCGCTGAAGGTGGCAGGGGCGACGGCGTGAGGAGTAGCTGACAGAAAACGCTCGCCGGTGGACGCCGCGGGGATGCTCGCCGGTGGAGCGCCGCGGGAGATGCTCGCCGGTGGAGCGCCGCGGGCGACGGAGATTGTCCAAGGGCCAATGGCGCCGCGCCGCGGCCGTCCGGACGTCCGGTCCGGCGGCGTCGGGGTCTGGTGGCGTAATGCTCAGTTGTCGCGTTGAGGTGCGCGGATCGTGCACTCGACGATCTCTTCCAGGTTGACCGTCCCGTCCCCGATGCGAACCGTGTGCTCATAGCCGGTGTCATCGACCTCATCATCGCCGTGTGAAACGCCGATCGGTGCGGGAGTTCCGGAAAGCCGATCGCCTCCGTGTGTTCGAACCTCCACCCAAAGCTCGGCCAGGGCCCCCGCGAGGCAGATGTCGCCCACCAGGATCAGAAACTGCGAGTAGGCGTCGTCCATTTTCTCGGTTCCTGTGGCCAGGCGCGGATGCATTACGGTTGACTATGTCCGATCCGGCGCGGAATGAACGTGTAACGAGGCGCCGATGTCGCAAACCAACGATCGCCAGCGTCGTTGCGGTTCAGCAGGATGCCGTTCGGGCTGGGGCCGAGCGATGCCGATGGCCACGGCTCGAACAGCGCGCAGGTCGTTCTCGCTACCGCTCAACAGCGAGACCTTCTCCCGCTGCCGTCCGACCGGCGACTGTCAAGATGGTCGCGTCGATCCGCGAGCCGCGACCAGGTGCAGCGACCGGCTCCAACGCCTCAAACGCCGCTCGCGATCGCTACGGTGGCGGCGCGCGGCTCCGGGGCGAGGACCGCACGCGAGCCCTCCAGAAGCAGGAACCCGCCTTTTCCCTCGGTCCTAATGAGCTTTCGCTCGCTGAGCGCGCCGAGCGCGAGTGAGACGGTCGGCCGTTGCGCGCCGACGAGGTGTCCGATCGCTTGGTGGCTGAGCCGGAGCGGGACTATGACACCGTCGGGTCGAACCTTGCCGTACAGATCCGCCAACTGCCAGAGCATCGCCAGGATCCGCTGTTCAACCTGACGGATGCTGTTGATCGCCACATGCGTTGAGATCCGGGTGTTCTGCTCGCTGACCCGCTGAACGAGCCGCACTGCGAGCAACGGCCAGCGCCGCACCCCGAGAAGGAAGCGTCGATCGAGTACCGCGATCTTCGCGGGCACGATGACCGTCCAGATCTCTCCCCCGGGCAACGTGCCCCGCTCTTGTGACCACGGGTCGAGAACGTCCCCAGGTCCGATGATCTCCGCGCTCGTTGCGGTCGCGATCGCGCGCTCGCGCGTCATCAAGCCCTCGACGACGAGCGCCGCGAACGGCGCCTCCACCCCGTCGCTGATTGCACTATCGGGATCCCACCGGCCCATCGGGACCGTCTCCAGGACGGCGACTACCGCCTGTCGCGCGAGGGGTAGATCCCTTGGATCGATGCCACGTCCGAGATCCGGGTCGACCTCAAGAAGCCTTACAAGCACAAAACCACAGCCTCGACGTCAGGAAACAAAAGGGTCCAGCATCACGGCGCCGGCAAGCAAACCGCCGGCTCGATTTCAAGCTGCCAGCCGTCCCGGCGGGCGCCATGGCGAGCAGCGATGAGGACTTGAAGGCCACGGCTATCGGTGAACTCAAGCCGTGTGAGATCCAGCCGGACGGTGACCCTGGCCTGGGCGAGCTGCTCGAGCCGAGCCTGCAGCAGGCCACAAGACGCGAGGTCCAGCTCCCCCGCCCACCAAGCGCGATCGGTCAACGTCCTGGGTGAACAGCGGCCCAACCGCCGTCTCATCTCGGTCGTGTCTGCGCTACGTATAACAGACCCCTTTCGATTCGATAGCGAGCCAAAAAGAAGTCAGCTGACGCAGCGAAGGCCCTCTCGCAGTGGTCTACGTGTCGCCGTATGCCCTCAGGATGGGCTCACAAGCCTACCACCCGCGGGAGGCAGACATGGTCTTTTATGTGCCATCGCCTTCGGAGGTGGCGAACACGAACAGCTCGATCTCGAGATCGGGACCGGCGTGATGATTGGAGATGAACGCCACCACCCGCCGGCCGCTGAGGCGCTGGACCGTGGCGATCAACCGCTCCTGCATCAGCTCTGAAACGCGCTGCGGGTCTCCTGCACGACCGTCGAGCGATCCAGCTCGATCAGCGTCCTCTCCGCCTCCGTGTTCACATCCCCCATCATGCACGCCAGCAGGTCCCCGCCGATCATCAGCCACTTCGCACTCGCCGGCCGGCGGCCGTGATAGCGCTCATGCACCCGACCATCGCCTCGGTCACCGCCGCCAGCAACGGCTCGCGCTCCAGCCCACCCGTTCCGGACACAACAACTCCTCGCTCGTCTCTCTGGAGCAGATCGCGCGCAAGGCAGAGAAACAAGGAGAACCAAACGAACTATGGCCAGCGTAAAGTCCGCTTTGGTGACCCAAGACAATAAGCGAACCGCTGAACGGGCCGCCCATGGCGACGCCGTGGCGGCGATCTCTGAGGGGCTCGTCAAGCTGCTCAAGGACTACTACGGCCGTGGTCCCACCCAGGCCAAGACCTACTACGAGGACGACCTCGTCGTCTGCCTGCTACGCGGCGGGTTCACCGCCGTCGAGCAAACACTGCTCGACGGCGGCCGCGGCACCGCGGTGATCGAACAGAGGATGGCCTTCCAAGAGGTAATGCGCCAGCGGTTCGAGAGCGTCGTCGAGCGCGCCACCAACCGCCCCGTGATCGGCTTCATGTCCGGCAGCCAGCAACAACCCGACATGATCTGCGAGGTGTTCATCCTCGCTCCCAGCAGCCTGTTCAAAGACGACGAACTCCACCTCGCATAGCCTCAGCGAAGGCTCGACCTCAAGTGGGGCCCCAACCAAACCTCCACCGCAAACGTAGGCATAAATCCTGACCCGGATCGCCTGCGGGATGTCAGGCCGTTCGCCGGATCGGCGGTAGCTTCCAACGGCCGTCGAAGATGGCGTCGTCGGGCTCGTAGATGCGCAGCAGCGGTCGGAATGGACCGGGCGGGGCGGGCAGCCAGTTCGCCCGCAGGAGGGGATTGTCGGGCTCGTCGTGTTGCAGCGTGATGGTCAGCGAGCCGTCCTCGGCGAGGGTCAGGCCGGGGGTGCGATCGCCGATTGAGTACGCCCGATTGGGTTCTCGACCAGATTCAGTCGAGTAGTGGCGAGCCAAGCCGCCGCCAAGTAGCGAGCGCGCAATGGAAGCCTCGGCTGCTGCCAGTCTGGCGGTGCCGCAGGTCAGCGACGCGGAGGCCGACGGCGTCTCGGAGCTTCGCGCGCCACGCGCCGGCCGCCATCGCTGGGACTGAGGCGCAGGCCGCGGCGGTTGTGGCTACGGCGGCCGCGAATCTCGCGCCGTCGCAGCATCACGAGCGCGCCGGCGGTTGCGACCGCACCGAGCGCCAGCACGATCAGCAAAATCGTGCGCGAGGAGCCGCCGCCCGCCTTCGAGCTCGATCCGGCCGAGCCGCCTTTCACCGGGTGTCCGGCGGCGCTGGCCAGACTCCCGACCGCGGTGATGGCCGCCTTGGCGAGGTCGTTGCTGGCACCGCCCGCCGGCTTGCGCAGCGATCTGACCGCGGCCGCGGTGGTGGCCTTCATGCCCTGGACTCCGTAACCGGCCGCCATCACCACCAGCAGCGGCTGCGGGCCCTGGAAGCTGATCTCGCGGTCGAGGAAGTTGGCGTAGGCCTGCGGCTTTCCGAACACCTCGGGGATCACCCCGAGATCGACCGGCGACGCGATCAGCGCGATCTTGATCGGGAAGCCGGCCTCTCTTGCCGCCGCGGTCTCGGCGTTCAGCGCGTTCTGTGTTGCGGCCGAGACAGGAGGGGTGTAGGGATAGAAGACGTTCTCTCCGAGCAGCACATCGCTCGCGGGGTCCCCGTCGGCGCGCGCCGCTGAGGAGCCGAGGGCGATGGCAGCGAGCGCTGTGGCGAGGATCACGGCGAGACGAGCTGCCATCCCGCGAGAGCCTACAGCGATGGGTCCGGGCCGGATCTAGGTGCCGGGCGAGCGCTTGCTAACGCGCTCCGGGCGCCGCTGGCGCGTCCGCCCACAGCGTGGAGTGGTCCGGGCCAGCCGGCGAAGTGGGCAGATGCAGCGTGAACATTGCACCACCGTCGGGCGCGTTCTCGACCGTTGCCGAGCCGCGGTGCTGCTCCGCCACCTGGCGCACGATCGCCAGCCCCAGGCCGCTACCTTGGCGGCCCCGGCTGCTGGCGCCGCGGAAGAAGCGGTCGAACACATACGGGAGGTCCTCGCTCGCGACCCCGCTCCCGTGATCGCGCACGCTGAGGCCGTCGTGGTCCACCTTCACTTCGACTACGCCTTCGTGCGGCGAGTGGCGGGCGGCGTTGTCGAGCAGGTTGTTGATCGCTCGTTCAAGCCGCTCGGGGACTCCTTCGACCGTCACTGGCTCGAGTTCGGTCTCGAAGTGCACGTTCGAGGCGTTGCGCCGGGCCCATTCAACCGATTCGGAGGCGACCCGGTCGAGCCGTACCTCCTCGGTCGCACCTGCCGGCTGATCGCCGCGCGCCAGCTCGATCAGGTCGCCGACGAGCGTGGTCAGCTCCTCGCTCTGCTCGACTACGTCGCTGAGCAGGCGGCGGCGTTCCTCATCGCTCAGTTGCGCCTCGGCCAGCAGCACCTCGACGTTGGTGCGGAGGCTGGTCACCGGAGTGCGGAGCTCGTGCGAGGCGTCGGCGACGAGCTGCCGCTGAGCACGGACGGATTCGTCGAGCGCCGCGCGCGAGGCCTCCAGCCGCTCGAGCATCGTGTTGAAGCGATCCGCGAGCTGGCCGATCTCGTCGTCGGTCTGGATCCGCAGACGTCGCGAGAGGTCATCGGTCTCGCCGATTTCCTGCGCGGTCTGGGCGACCTCGGCGAGCGGCGCCAGCACATGACGGGCGGCCACGCGGCCCAGCGCCGCGGCCAGCGCTACGCCGCCCGCGCAGACGAGGATCAGCACCAGTCGAAGATGGGTGAGGATGCGGTCCACGCCCGCCAGCGGACGGGCGAGCTGGACCGCCACCGGGGCGCCGTAGCTCGTGCTGTCGTGGAAGGTGATCAGGCGCAGGTGGTTGCCGGAGATCGTGACGTCGCGAAGCGTCATCGCGGGTTGCCCGGAGGCGACCGCTTGCGCGCTCGAGTCGGTCGGCAGGCTCTCCCCGCCCCAGCTGTCGAACGGCTGCCCACTGCCATTGACGATCTGGCCGTAAGGGGCAGGGCCGCCCGCATCGGGCGGCAGCGAAGCTACGCCGCCGCCCAGCCCGACGCCTCCGTTCTGGATCACCAGCGCTGCCTGGGCCTTCAGCGCGGAGTCGATCTGGCCGCGCAATTGCCCGCGGACGACCATGTAGCAGATGATGCACGCCAGCACGACCGCAACCGCCACTGCGCCGGCGGCTGCATATGCGAGTCTGCGACGCAGCGGCACCGCGGCCTCTCAGTCTCGAAGGATGTAGCCGACGCCCCTGACCGTGTGCAGCAGGCGAGCCTCGCCTCCCTCTTCGGTCTTGCGGCGCAGGTAGCCCATGTACACGCCGAGGGCGTTGGAGGTCGGGCCGAAGTCGTAGCCCCAAACGTTCTCGAAGATCTGTGAGCGCGTCAGCACCTGACGAGGGTGGCGCAAGAACAGCTCGAGCAGCGAGAACTCCGTTCGCGAGAGGTCGATCTCCCGGGTGCCTCGGTGAACCTCGTGCGCAACTGGATCGAGCACCAGGTCGGCGTAGCGGAGCATCTCCCCCTCGGCGGCCCCGTCGGACGTGCGGCGCAGCAGCGCCCGCAGACGCGCCTGCAGCTCCCGCAGCGCGAACGGCTTGACCAGGTAGTCATCGGCGCCGACATCGAGCCCTTTGACTCGGTCATCGATCGCGTCGCGGGCGGTGAGCATCAGGATCGGCGTGCGGTCGCCCGCCTGGCGCATCCGCCTGCAGACCTCGATTCCATCGAGGCGCGGCATCGCGACGTCGAGAATCACGGCATCGGCGGGAGTGCTCGCGAGCAGGTCGAGCGCCTCTTCGCCGTCGGCAGCCAGCGTCACCTCATAGTTGTCGAGCCGCAGGGCGCGCTCCAGAGCCCGCCGTACCGCGGGCTCGTCATCGACCACGAGAACGCGCGCCATCACACAAATGATGCCGCGTACGCGTAAAAGTTGGTGAAGAAGGCCTGCGGACGGCGGCTGCACCGAGCCGATCGCCCGCTGCCGCAGGCGCCAAAATGGTCCTGATGCCCCGCAATCGACTCGAGCGCTACCGCGACAAGCGTGACTTCGAGCGTACCGCCGAGCCGGCTGGCGCTCAGCCCGCGAACCGGAACGGCGAGCCGCCGCGGTTCGTCGTGCAAGAGCACCACGCGACCCGGCTGCACTGGGACCTTCGGCTCGAGCACGAGGGCGCGCTCGCGTCGTGGGCGATTCCGAACGGGATCCCGCCCGATCCGGCCGAGAACCGGCTTGCGGTCCACACCGAGGATCACCCGCTCGAGTACCTGGAGTTCGAAGGAGACATCCCTGAGGGACAGTACGGCGCGGGCACGATGAGGATCTGGGATCGAGGCACCTATGAGCTACACAAATGGGATCCGCGCAAGGTCGAGGTCACCTTCCAAGGCGAGCGCCTGAAGGGGCGCTACGGCCTGTTCTCGATTGCCCGCGACGAGTCCTCGGCGAGCGACTGGATGATCCACCGGATGGATCCCCCGTCGGATCCAGGACGCGATCCGTTCCCGGAGCGGATCGTGCCGATGCTCGCGCGGCCGAGCTCGAATCTACCCACACCCGAGCGCGGCTGGGCATTCGAGGTCAAGTGGGACGGAGTGCGCGCGATCGCCTACGTGCAGCCGGGACGGCTGCGGCTCGAGAGCCGGAACCTGAACGAGATCACCGACGCGTACCCGGAGGTCCGTGGCCTGGTGGCGCAGCTCGGAATGCGCGACGCGGTACTGGACGGAGAGATCGTCGCCTTCGACGACCACGGGCGCCCCAGCTTCGAGCGCCTTCAGCGGCGGATGCACGTCACCTCGCCCTCGGCGGTGCGAAGGCTGTCGACGAGCACACCGGTGGTGTTCGCGATCTTCGATCTGCTGTATCTCGACGGCCGCTCGCTGACAGAGCTGCCCTACAGCGAGCGCCGAGAGCGCCTGGAGAAGCTGGGGCTGAAGGGGCCCGGGTGGCACGTGCCCGCGGTCCACCGCGGCGCCGGGCGCCGGCTGTTGGCGGCGACGCGGGAGCAGGGCCTCGAAGGGCTGGTCGCCAAGCGCCTCGACTCGCGCTACGAAGCGGGGCGACGGACGGGGGCATGGCTGAAGGTCAAGCATACGCTGCGCCAGGAGATGGTGATCGGGGGCTGGATTCCAGGGGAGGGGAGGCGCACGGAGAGAATCGGCGCGCTGCTGATGGGCTACTACGAGGCCGGGGGATTCAAGTACGCCGGACGCGTCGGCACCGGGTTCACCGAGAAGACCCTCGCGGATCTGACCCGGCGTCTGGTCCCGCTGCGGCGCGAGCGCTCATCGTTTGCGCCGGGGCCGAAGCTGCCTCGTACAGCCGTGTTCGTCGAGCCCTGCCTGGTCGCGGAGGTCGAGTTCCGGGAGTGGACCAACGAGGGGGTGATGCGGGCGCCGTCTTACAAGGGCCTGCGTGAGGACAAGTCACCGCGCGACATCTCCCCGGAGACCGAGGCGTCGCCCGGCGGGCCGCCCGACTCTCCGCAGGCTCTGTTCGACCTGGTCGAGCCGCTGGCCGAGGGAGCGATCGAGGTGGTCACCGAGGGACGTAGGCTGCGGATCTCCAATTGGGGGAAGGTCCTGTATCCCGAGACCGGCTTCACCAAGGGCGACCTGATCGCCTACTACGCCCGCGTCGCTCCCGCGGTGCTGCCGCACCTGCATGATCGGGCGCTGACGCTCAAGCGCTACCCGAACGGGGTCGATTCACAGTACTTCTACGAGAAGCAGTCGCCCTCGCACCGCCCCGATTGGGTGGCAACCAAGTCGATCAACGAGGTCAACTATACGCTCGCCCAGGACCGCCCGACGCTGGTCTGGCTGGCGAACCTCGCTGACGTCGAGCTGCACACCTCGCTGTCGCTCGCGCAGGCGCCGGAGCGGCCGACGATGCTGGTCTTCGACCTCGATCCCGGTGCGCCGGCCGACATCGTGCAGTGCTGCGAGGTTGCGCTGGTGCTCCGCGGGTTGTTCGATCAGCTCGGGCTCGAGACCTACGCGAAGACCTCGGGCTCGAAAGGCCTGCAGCTGTACCTGCCGCTGAACACCGCGGTCGACTACGCGAGGACCAAGCCGTTCGCGCGGCGAATCGCCGAGTTGCTCGAGCAGCGGATGCCGAAGCTCGTCGTCTCGCGGATGACCAAGCGGCTGCGGCCGGGCAGGGTACTGGTCGACTGGAGCCAGAACGATGCCCACAAGACCACGGTGACCGTTTACTCCGTTCGCGCGCGCGAGCGCTCGACGGTCTCCACTCCCGTGACCTGGGATGAGGTCGCGCGCTGCCACGAGGCGTGCGAGGGCAAGCTGCTCTCATTCGACACCGAGCAGGTGCTCGCGCGGGTCGAGCAACAGGGGGACTTGTTCGCGCCGCTGGTGACGGTCAAACAGAATCTCCCGGCGCTTGGATGATCGGCAGTCGTGGCTCCGGATGCGGATGTCCCCCGCCGAAGTCGCTGAGCTTTAGGATGACTGTCGTTGAGCCCGATGGACCCGATCACGTTGCGCAACCGGCTGCTGGTCGCGACCGGGATGTGGAAAGAGGCAACCGGCGAGCCGCTGCCGCGGCTTGCCCCCGGTGACCCAGCCGATCAAATTCAAAGCTTCGAGCTGCAGCTGGTCGATCGGCTGTGGGAGAGCGCCACGGCCGAGACCGCGCGCGAGGTTGCCGACCGCACTTGGGACCTGGTGCATGATCGGCCGGACGACGATCCAGTCAAGCAGCGGGTCGTCGACTGCCACGAAGCGCTCGCCCGGATGACGCGGCTCGGAGACTGACGCTCGCCGGGCATGCGCCACGAGCGCCACTACACCGTGCAGCAGGCGAACGCGGTCCGTCCCTGGGTCGCCGCGCGAGTGGGACTGATCCGCGAGGCACAGTCGCGGCTGATCGCGCTCGGCGAGCGAACCGCGCAGGCGATCTCGGCACTCGACGAGCGACTCGGGGGCGCATATCCGGGCCGAGACGTCGCGGGCGTGCTGGTGCAACTCAGTCGTGCGCTCGCGGAGCTCGATGCGGTCGATGTGGTGTTGCGCGACGTCGAACGCGGGCTGGTGGATTTCCCGGCGATTCGCGACGGCGAAGAGGTCTACCTGTGCTGGCTGCTCGAGGAGGATCGGATCGCCTTTTGGCACGATCCCGACGCGGGCTTCGCCGGTCGTCGCCCGCTATAGCGGACGCTAGGTCTGTTCGATCACCGCCGATTTCTCGGGGTCCACCATCGCAGGATTGCGGGGCAGCCCGGCCGCCGCGTAGGCGTCGGTCTCATCCAGCGTCTCGTGATGCAGCAGTGCGGCGACGAGTGAGTCGAGGCTGTCGCGGTGCTCGCGGAGCAAGTTGCCGACCTCGGCCTGGGCCGTCTCGACGATCCGCCTGACCTCCTGGTCGACGAGCCGCTGCGTGGCTTCGGAGGTCTCCGAGGCGCCGGGGAGCAACGGGCTCATCCCGTCCATCGGGATCACCGCGATTGGCCCGACCGCGGGACTCATTCCCCACCGGCCGACCATGTGACGAGCGATCCGCGTCAACTGCTGGATGTCGGATTCGGCGCCGGTCGTGAGATCGCCGAACACGATCTCCTCCGCGGTACGGCCCCCCAGCGCAACCTTGATCTGCGCGAGCAGGTGTCGCTGGTCGAAGTTGAAACGATCCGCGTCGGGAGCGGAGAACGTGACCCCGAGCGCCTGGCCGCGAGGGATGATCGAGACCTTGCGCACTGGGTCTGCGGCCGCAGTCAGCATCCCCACGAGCGCGTGGCCCGCCTCGTGGTAGGCGGTCCGGCGCCGATCCTCGTCGCTGATCATCACCTTGCGCTCAGCGCCGAGCACGATCCGCTCCAACGCGTCGGAGAAGTCCTCCGGGGTGACTCGGGTGTGTTCGCGTCGCGCCGCGAGCAACGCCGCCTCGTTGACGAGGTTGGCGAGATCCGCTCCGACCATGCCCGGCGTTGCGGAGGCGATCGCTCCGAGGTTGACGCCGTCGGCGAGCGGCACCGAACGAGTGTGAACGCGCAGAATTGCCTCGCGCCCGGCGCGGTCGGGTGGCTGTACCGCAACCCGGCGGTCAAAGCGCCCGGGGCGCAACAGCGCCGGGTCGAGGATCTCCGGGCGATTGGTCGCGCCGAGCACGATCACCCCGGTGCGGGGGTCAAAGCCGTCCATCTCGGTGAGGATCTGGTTGAGCGTCTGCTCGCGTTCGTCGTGTCCGCCGCTGATGTTGGGGCCGCCGGCGGCGCGGGAGCGGCCGATCGCATCGAGCTCGTCGATGAAGATGATTGCCGGCGCCGCCTGTTTGGCCTGCTGGAACAGGTCGCGCACGCGCGAGGCTCCCACGCCGACGATCATCTCGACGAACTCGGACGCGGACATCTGGAAGAAGGGAACGCTGGCCTCGCCGGCGACGGCCCGCGCCAGCAGCGTCTTGCCGGTGCCGGGAAGCCCGCTCAGCAGCACGCCGCGTGGAATCCGACCCCCGAGCCGGAGATATTTTTCGGGATTCCTGAGGAAGTCGACGATCTCGGTGAGGTCTTCCTTGGCCTCGTCGATGCCCGCCACATCCTGGAAGTTGACGGGCTCCTCGCTGCCCTCGACGCGCCTGGCACGAGAGCGCCCGAACGACATCAGCCCGCCGGCGCCGCCTGCACCTGCGGCGCGGCGCATAAGCAGCACGAACAGCAGGATCAGCAAGATCGTCGGCCCGAATCCAAAGATCAGGCTGGTGAACAGCGAAGGGCCAGTGTCCGGTTGCTTGGCGTCGATCGTCACGTTGTGCTGCTCGAGCAACTGGGAGAGCTGGTTCCGATTGGCGAACGAAGGGATCTGCGTGGAGAAGTCGGTCGTCGCCTGCGCGCTCGAGTTCGAGGGATATTTGACAGCCGTCTTGAACGTCCCCTGGATCGCGTCGGACGTCGAGGTGATCTCGCTGACGTTGTTGCTCGAGACCTCGTTCAGGAACGTCGGGCTGTACGGAATCTGAACTCGCGCGTTTGGCTGTAGCGCGCGCGAGGAGATCCAGAAGTTCAGCGCCAGCAGCGCCACCAGGATCAGCGCCAGCATCCACCTCGGGTTTGGCCGGTTTGGCCGGGAGGGCTGTCGGCGCTCCCCGCGCCCGTCCGGCGAGGGCGTCACCTTCCATCCCGGAGATGGCGTCGGATCTTGACGGGTCCGTTGTTGTGGCTCGGCGCGGCTGCGCTGATCGGGCATGTTTAGATTGTGGCAAGCCCGAACCCGCCGACCGTCGCTTTCTTCTGACTCCCTTAGGCGGGACCGGGTGGCGTGGCCGGGGGGCGCCGGGGAGGGTTGGGGCCGGCCGGGAGGGTCAGGCGGCGGCGGAGGGCGCTCTGCCGGGTTTTCGCGCGCCCGCGATCATTCCGACTCGAGCCGCGAGCGGAACGAGTCGGCTCCCTCTACGGTCGCGCCGGCGGCGTACGCTCGCTCGGCGAGCCACCGGTCCGAGGTCACGACCCGCACCGCGCCGGGATTGGCCTCGGCGGCAAGCCGCCTGACGATCTCGTGGTCGGCTGAGTTCGGACGCGGGCGAGGAGCGTGGGTGACCTCGATCACGGTCGATCTGATCGGCGGCGAGGGGGGCCGCTCGAACACGACCGTGACGTCCTCGCCGCTCCACGCCGCCCACCGCTCGAGCTCGTCCACGAGTCTCAGCATCGCCGCGTCGCGATCCCGCCACCAGCCGTCCGGGCGGGTGCCGATCACGTTCATCCCATCGATGAACCAGCGCATCGCTTCAATCATCCTCGGGTGGACGCCGTCGTCCGCGTTTGCGCTCAGCCTGCCGTCGCTTGGACTCGAGTCGCTTGCGCACCGCTGCCTTGGTCGGCTTCGTCGGGTGGCGCGGGCGCCTGACCGCGAGCGCCGCCGTCAGACGGTTGCGAAGGCGCTCGACCGCGAGCTCCCGATTGCGCGCCTGGCTGCGGGCATCCTGCGCGACCGCGACCACCCGAGGCCCGGCGCGGGCGATGATCCGGCGCTTCTGCTCGTCGGTCAACGCAGCTGAGGCGGCGACGTCGAAGCTTGCCTCCACCCGTGAGGCGGTCACGTTCGCATGTTGCCCGCCGGGACCGGACGAGCGTGACGTGCGGAGCGCGATCTCACTGCGGGGAATCGCCGTGTAGCGTCCGAGCTCGATTGGATCTTCCACTTCCATTTGTGTTCAGGTTGTGAACCTTGCCGCGGCAGGCGGTGTGGTGGCCTGGAGCCGTGCTACCTTCCTCGGCCGTTAGGCCGCTCCCGCAAACGATGAGCGGCGAGAAGAACGTGCAGGCATCCGGGGTATCGCAGCACATCCTCCGCGGAAGCAGCACTTCGATCGACGGAGGAAGAACCTCAGATGGCAACAGGAACCGTTAAGTGGTTCAGCGACGAAAAGGGCTTTGGCTTTATCACGCCCGATGAAGGCAGCCGCGATCTGTTCGTCCATTACTCGAGCATCAGCACCGATGGCTATCGCTCCCTCGCCGAAGGTGTGAAGGTCTCCTACGAAGAGGAGATGGGGCCCAAGGGTCCGAAGGCTGTCAACGTGATGAAGCTTTAGCTCGAGCTGGCAGCCCGGACGCGGATGGCGGACTGGGTAACGATCTCATCGCTCGCCACCGCCGGCGGGACGCTCGTGCTGGCGGTGGCTACGTTCAGCTCGGTGAAGTCGGCGAATCGGTCGGCGCGAGTCGCCGAGCGATCGCTGCTTGCCGGGGTGCGGCCGGTCTTGATCCCCTCGCGCGACGACGATCTGGCTCAGCGGGTGCGCTTCGGAGACGGGATCGTCCTGGAAGTCAGGGGTCACCAGGCGGCGATCGACATCCGCGACGGTCGTGTGTACATGGGGTTGGGCTTGCGCAACGGGGGCAACGGACTCGCGGTGATCCACGGCTGGCGGATCGAGGTCTCCGAACGAACCGACTCGGTCGCGCCCGGCGAGGATCAGTTCCGCGCTCAGCAGCGCGACCTCTACATTCCCGCGGGGGAGACCGGCTTCTGGCAGGGCGCGATCCGCGATCCCGGCGACGCAGCCCGAGATCAGGTGAGCGACGCGGTCAAACGGAGCGCTCGCCTGCTCATCGACATCCTCTACGGCGACTATGAGGGTGGGCAGCGGGCGATCGCGCGCTTCGGGATCGGCGTCGACGAGCAGGCTGCGGGCCTGCGCGCGGAAGTGGTCAGGTACTGGAACGTGGACAGGGCCGACCCCCGCACCCGGCCTGTCGGTGATGCTGCGTACAATCGGCAGCGACCTAACCAGACGCGGCGGCGTACAGGGCAGTGATCACATGACAAAGGCAGTGGAGGAGCGCGAGCGAGTCGTCATTCGCTTTGCGGGGGACTCTGGCGACGGGATGCAGCTCGCGGGCACCCGCTTCACGGACGCGACCGCGGTGGTCGGCAACGATCTGGCGACGCTTCCGAATTTCCCGGCCGAGATCAGAGCTCCGGCGGGGACACTCGCCGGCGTATCGGCATTCCAGATCCATTTCGCCTCGCGCGACATCCTCACTCCCGGTGACAAGCCCAACGTGCTGGTCGCGATGAACCCCGCCGCCCTGAAGGCCAACCTCGCGGAGCTCGACCGGGGCGCGATGATCATCGTCAACGAAGATGCTTTCTCGAAGCGGAATCTCGAGAAGGCCACCTACGCCACGAACCCACTCGAGGACGGCTCACTGGCCGAGTTTCGGGTCCACCGGATTCCGATGACAACGCTTACCACCCGCGCGGTAGAGGGCATCGAGGGTGCCTCGACGCGCGACGCCGGAAGAGCCAAGAACCTGTTCGCGCTCGGGGTGCTGTCGTGGCTCTACGGCAGGCCTACGGACGTGACCGAGCGCTGGATCGAGAAGCGGTTCGCCGGCAAGCCGGGGGTCCTTGAGGCCAACCTGGCAGCGTTCAACGCGGGCTGGTCGTTCGGAGAGACGACCGAGCTGCTGGATGTCCAGTACCGCGTCAGCCCGGCAACCGACGTCCCCCCGGGTGTCTACCGGAACGTGAACGGCACTACGGCGATGTCGCTGGGGCTGATTGCGGCGAGCGCGCGCAGCCGGCTCCCGCTGCTGCTGGCGAGCTATCCGATCACCCCGGCCTCGGAGCTGTTGCATGAGCTCTCCCGGCACGCGCAGTTCGGGGTCCGCACGATTCAAGCCGAGGACGAGATCGCTGCCGCCGGGATGGCGCTCGGCGCGGCCTTCGGCGGCCGTCTCGGGGTGACCGCGACCAGCGGCCCCGGTATGGACCTGAAGGCCGAGACGATCGGCCTGGCCGTGGCGCTCGAGCTGCCGATGATCATCGTCGACGTTCAGCGCGCTGGTCCCTCGACGGGGATGCCGACCAAGACAGAGCAATCGGATCTGTTGATGGCGATCTTCGGCCGACACGGCGAGTCGCCGCTGCCGGTGCTGGCACCGAGCACCCCGGGTGGCTGCTTCGATGCCGGGTTCGAGGCAGCGTCGATCGCGATTCGCTACCGCACGCCCGTGATTCTGCTGTCGGACACGTTTTTGTCCTCCTCTTCGGAACCTTGGCTGATTCCGGATACGAGCGAGCTCCCGGAGATCGACCCGGCGTTCGCGACCGCCGGTCCGGAAGGCGAGACGTTCCTGCCCTACAGCCGCGACGAGCACCTGGCGCGGCCCTGGGCGACCCCGGGGACCGCGGGACTTCAGCATCGGATCGGCGGTCTCGAGAAAGCCGACCGGACCGGAAACATCTCCTACGACGGGTTCAATCACGCCCGCATGACCGAGCTGCGCGCCGCGAAGGTGGACGGCATCACGCGTGAGATCCAGCCTTTGAGCGTGGATGCCGACCGGGACGCGACGCTGCTCGTGCTCGGCTGGGGCTCGACCGAGGGCGCGATCCGGGCCGGCGTACGCCGGGCCCGGGAGGCGGGTTACAAAGTCGCCTGCGCCCAGCTGCACCACCTCAACCCGCTACCCGAGAACACCGGCGACGTGCTGCGCTCATTTGACCGCGTGCTCGTTCCCGAGCTCAATACCGGCCAGCTCTCGCTGCTGTTGCGAGCGAAGTTCCTGGTCGATATCGAGTCGTTCTGCAAGGTTCAAGGACAGCCGCTGTTCGCCGCCGAGATCGAGGCGGAGATCGCCAAACGGGCGAGCGCGGAGCGCTCGACGAAGACAGAGGCGCAAGTCGCGGACGCGTTGGGGGAGCCGCAGCGATGAGCGCGCTGGGCACAAACGGCCACGGGAATGGACACGGCGGTGCCGAGGTTGGGCCCGGAAGGGTGCTCGAGAAAGCCGATTTTCAGTCCGACCAGGAAACGCGGTGGTGCCCCGGTTGCGGCGATTACGCCGTCCTCTCGGCGGTTCAGCAGTTCATGCCCGAGCTCGGGATCCCACCCGAGCGGATCGTGTTCATCACCGGGATCGGCTGCGCCGGGCGATTTGCGTACTACATGGACACGTACGGGATGCACGGGATCCACGGCCGGGCGCCGGCGCTCGCCACCGGGCTGGCATCGACCCGGGAGGACCTGTCGATCTGGATCGTCACCGGCGACGGCGATTCGCTTTCGATCGGAGGCAATCACCTGATCCACGCCCTGCGGCGCAACGTTCCGGTCAAGATCCTGCTGTTCAACAACCAGATCTACGGTCTCACCAAGGGTCAGGCATCGCCCACCTCCGAGATCGGCAAGATCACCAAGTCCACGCCGTTCGGCGTCGCTGATCACCCCTTCAACCCGGTGGCGCTGGCGCTCGGAGCCGAGGCCACGTTCGTCGCGCGGACGATCGATCGCGACCGCCACCATCTCACCGACGTGCTGCGCGCCGGCGCCGAGCACGAAGGCGCGGCGCTGATCGAGATCTACCAGAACTGCCCGGTTTTCAACGACGGAGCGTTCGCCGCGCTGACCGAGAAGCAGGTCAAGGATGCCAACCAGATCCGCCTCGAGGCCGGCAAGCCGATTCGCTTCGGCGCCGAGGACGAGCGCGGCGTCGCGCGGGGAGCGGACGGCGGGCTGGAACTCGTCGACGTGGCGGGGGTGGGCGAGGAGGCGCTGATCGTCCATGACCCGCAGCGTCCCGACCCGGGACTTGCGTTCTCGCTCGCGCGCCTTGCCGAGGACCCGACCGGGCCAACGCCGATCGGGATATTCCGCTCCGTCAGGCGTCCGCTCTACGGGCGCGGCGGAGCGGGGGCAACGGAGCCGCCGTCCGATGAGCAGCTGGCCGGCCTGCTCGCGGGCGCGGATAACTGGACCGTGGCCTGAGTCGGCGCTCGGCTGGTCGCGCGGCCGGCTGAGTACCCTGGCAGTTGTGACTGCCCCGCGAATAGAACTTCTCTGGTGGGAAGGGTGCCCGTCGACCGAGCGGGCGCTCGACGAGCTGCGCACCGCGATCGCCGAGCTCGGGATGACGGGAGCCGAGGTGGAAACTCGGGAGATCAAGACCGAGGATGCCGCGGCCGCGGCCGGCTTCCATGGCTCCCCCACGATCCTGGTCGAGGGCGCGGACGTTGCCGGCGCCGACCCCGACGAACCCACCGGGCTGACCTGTCGTGTCTATCGCCGACACGACGGCAGGATCTCTCCGACCCCAGACCCCGATGATCTGCGCGAGGCGCTACGGCAAGCGGCCTCGCGCGCGGAGGTGAACTGATGACACTCGATGTAGGACAGCAAGCACCCCAGTTCGAGCTCCTCGACACATCCGGCGGCCAGCAAAGCGTCAATGGCGAGGCCGGCCCGGCAACCGTCGTGGTGTTCACCTGTAACCACTGCCCGTATGCACTCGCCTGGCACGAACGCATCGCGCAGGCCGCGCGCGACTACTCGGATCGTGGCGTTCGCTTCGTGGCGGTCAACTCCAACGACGCAGAGCGCTATCCGCGCGACTCCTACGAGGCCATGCAGCAGCGGGTCGCCTCCGAGGACTGGCCGATGCCATATCTGCACGACGCCACTCAGGAGGTGGCGCGGGCGTTCGGCGCGAAGACGACCCCGGACGTGTTCGTGCTCGACGCCGACCGGCGCCTGCGCTATCGCGGTGCCCCCGACTCCGACTACGAGGATCCGAGCCAGAACGCGCAGTGGCTGCGCGAGGCACTGGACGCGCTACTCGGCGGCGGCGAACTCGCGCGGGCGGAGACGAAGCCCGTCGGCTGCTCGATCAAGTGGAAGCAGTGAGGGCGACGGTGGGCGGATCAGTGCGCGGCCACGTGGCCGTCCTCAGGCTCGATCGGTAGCCCGGCGGCGTCCCAGGCCAGCAGCCCACCGGCCATGTTGTGCGCGTCGTAGCCGGCGTCACGGAAGGCGTCGGTTGCCATCGCCGAGCGTGCGCCGCTGCGGCAGTAGAACACGATCGGCTTCTCACGCTGGACGGTCTGCGCTATCTGCGCCAGCCGCGAGAGCTCGATCAACCGCGCGCCGGCGATGCGGCCGGCTTGGTATTCGTCTTGCTCGCGCACATCGATCAGCTGGATCTGGTCGCCGGCGAGCAGCTCGGCGACCTGCTGGGGGCTGTATTCGGGGTCCACTGGGCCTCAGCGTAGCGGCTCCGGTACCGCGCAGCTGAGCAGTGCGGAGGCTTTCTCGCTTCGTCGCGTAGGATGCAATCAAGGCATGTCCGCACTGGCTGAGCTGTACACGATCCCGCAGCAGTATCTGGACTTCAGGGACACGATCTCCCAGATCGCGCGCGAGCGGATCGCTCCGCGAGCGGCCGAGATCGATGAGCGCGCCGAGTACCCGAACGATCTACGCGCGCTGCTCGCCGAGCAGGACATTCTCGGGCTCCCGTTCGACATCGAGCACGGCGGCACCGGCACCGGGGCGCTGATGTTGAACATCGCGATCGAGGAGATCGCAAAGGCGTGCGCCTCGACCGCGCTGATCCTGATGATCCACGAGCTCGGGACGTTGCCGATCAAGCTGTTCGGGACCGAGGAGCAGAAGGATCGCTTGCTGCCGCGCTGCGCCAGCGGTGAATGGTCTCCCGCGTTTGCGCTGTCGGAGCCGGAGGCGGGTTCAGATCCGGGCGGCATGCGCACGCGAGCGGTCAAGGGCGGCGATGATTGGGTGATCGACGGAACCAAGAACTGGATCACGAATCTCGGGATCGCGGACTTCTACATCACGTTCGCAGTCACCGATTCCCGGGCGGGTCACTCACGCGGGATAACCGCGTTCATCGTCGAGGCCGATCGACCAGGTTTCAGCGTCGGCAAGCTGGAACACAAGCTCGGGGTCCGCGGTTCGCCGACCGGCCAGCCGATCTTCGACGGCGTCCGGGTGCCGGACGCGAACGTGATCGGGGAGGTTGATCGCGGCTTCCAGATCGCGATGGCGACCCTCGATCGCTCCCGCCTCGGGGTCGCGGCGCAGGCGCTGGGAATCGCCCAGGGAGCCACCGACTATGCGGCCGCCTACGCCCGCGAGCGCCGCCAGTTCGGCAAGCCGATCAATTCCTTCCAGGCGATCCAGTTCAAGCTCGCCGACATGGAGACGCAATGCGCTGCTGGACGAGAGCTCCTGTATCAGGCGTGCGCGCGGGCGGATCGCGGCGATCCCGAGATCGGGAAGTACTCGGCGATGGCGAAGCTGTTCTGCTCGGATGTGGCGATGGCGGTGACGGTCGAGGCGGTTCAGGTGCTAGGCGGCTATGGCTACGTCAAGGATTACCCCGTCGAGCGGATGATGCGGGATGCCAAGATCACCCAGATCTATGAGGGGACCAACGAGATCCAGCGGCTCGTGATCGCGAGGACGCTCGGGGGAGCATGATGAGCGGATCGCTAGACAGCCTCGTGGCACTCGGAGGAGCCTCATGAGCGGATCGCCGCCAACGACTCGCCGCGTCCTTCTGTCCGCGCTCGCGGCGCTCACCGTCGGGTTCGGCGTGATCAGTTTGATCGTCGGTTTCAGCGACTCGTTCCCGGTGCGGCTGTTGCAAGGGCTCGCGGTGTTCGCCGCCGGTGCGGTGATCATCGGCGGGACCGTGGTGTTGGTGATGGTCCGCCTCGCTAACTGGCGGGACCCAGAGTCAGAGGAGGATTTCGAGGCGCTGGTTCAGCGGGCGGAGCGCCTGGCCGCCGAAAACTCATGGGGCGACTCGGAGGACTACGAGGGCGAGGACGACGATCAGGGGGCGCTCGATCCCGCCAACGAAGAGGACTTCAAGGCGCTGGTGCGGGCCGCGATCGACGACCTTCCGCTGGAGTTTCATCGCGCGCTCGAGCACGTTGCGGTCGTCGTCTCCGAGCGTGGCGCGATCGCCGGGACGGTCAAGCGCGGGATTCCCCGCGGCGCGTACGGTCTCTATCAAGGAGACACCGTGGCCCGCGACTTCTTTCACGATCGGATCGTCATCTTCCGTGACACGCTGGTGCGCGACTTCGGCCACGATCCCGAGCTGCTCAAGGCACAGGTCACTCGCACCGTCCGCCACGAGCTCGCCCACCACCTGGGATGGGATGAGAAGGGTGTGCGCGGGCTTGGGTTGTGAGCGGTTGGGCTGTCTAGCATTTCAGCGTGTAACCATTCGAGGAGGAGCTCGTGCCCGAGGCTGTGATCGTTGACGCCGTCCGTACGCCGATCGGCCGTGCGGGCAGAGGCTCGCTGAAGACCGTCCGCGCGGACGATCTCGCCGCAATTCCGATCAAGGCGCTAATCGAGCGCAACCCCGAGGTCGACTTCTCGCAGACCGCGGACGTGCTGATGGGCGCCGCCTCCGCAATCGGGGAGCAGGGCTACAACATCGGCCGCAACGCCGCGCTCCTCGCCGGTCTCGACCATCACGTGCCCGCGTGCACGGTCAACCGCTTCTGCGCCTCCTCGCTGACGACGATCAGGATGGCCTCGCACGCGATCAAGAGCGGTGAAGGCGACCAGTACATCGCCTCGGGAGTCGAGGCGGTCTCGCGCGCCGGCCTCGGCGCCGGGATGATGGAGGAGGCCAAGCACCCGTTGCTGAACGGTTCGGAGGGCTCGCTGTTCGACGTCTATATCCCGATGGGGATGACCGCAGAGAACGTCGCCGAACGCTGCCACGTCACCCGTGAACAGCAGGACGAGTGGGCGGTGATCTCGCAGTCGCGGGCCGTGTCCGCTAGCGACTCGGGGCACTACGACGTCGAGATCGTCCCGGTGACAGTCCCGGCCCACCGCGACGTCGACAAGCAGGGAAACGAGATCGACGTGCCTGAGACGATCGTCTCGCGCGACGACGGTCCGCGCCCGGGAACGACGATCGAGGTCCTGTCTCAGCTGGCGCCGGCGTTCAAACCGGACGGCACGGTCACCGCCGGCAACTCCTGCCCGCTGAACGACGGTGCCGCGGCGGTGCTGGTGGTCTCCGACGAGAAGGCCGAGCGTCTCGGACTCGAGCCGAAGGCTCGCATCGTCGCCTCGACCGTCGCCGCGATCCGGCCCGAGATCATGGGCCTCGGTCCGATCCCGGCGATCCAGTCACTGCTGGCGGAGACCGGGATGACGATCGACGACATCGACATTGTCGAGATCAACGAGGCGTTCGCGGCCCAGGTCGTGCCCTGTCGCGACGAGCTCGCGATCCCGGAGGAGAAGCTGAACCCGTTCGGAGGGGCGATTGCGCTCGGGCACCCGTTCGGGATGACCGGCGCGCGGATCATGACGACCCTGATCAACGGCCTGAACGCGATCGATGGGACCTACGGGATCGAGTCGATGTGCGTTGCCGGTGGGATGGGGCAGGCGATGCTGATCGAGCGGCTACGGTAGGCGGAGCCGGTCCGGCGCGCCTCGCTGCAGTCACGCGGCGTCGCTCGGGAGCTCGGGAGATAACTGGCGTGTGGCGCCAGTTATCTCCCGCGGCCCTGCCGGCGACGGTGTCGGCTTACCGAGGCGGCATCCGTAGTGCTCCGTCGAGGCGGATGACCTCTCCGTTGAGCATCTCGTTCTCGATGATGTGCACCGCGAGCGCGGCAAACTCTTGGGGCTGGCCGAGGCGCGAGGGGAACGGAACGGCGTCGCCGAGCGCGTCTCGAGTCTCGGGTGGCAGCTCGCCCAGCAGCGGCGTGTCGAACACCCCGGGGGCGATCGCGCAGACGCGGATCCCCGCGCTCGCGAGATCTCGCGCCGCCGGCAGCGTCATGCCCACGATCGCTCCCTTGGAGGCGGAATAGGCAATCTGCCCGATCTGCCCGTCGAACGCCGCGATCGACGCGGTGTTGACGCACACGCCGCGCTCTCCCGACGGCGCAGGGTCGTTGGCGAGCATCGCCGCGGAAGCCAGCCGCAACACGTTGAAGGTCCCGATCAAGTTGACGGCGATCACCTTCGCAAACGGATCGAGCGCGTGCGGCCCGCGCCGGCTCGCGACCCGCTCTCCGTGGCCAATTCCCGAACAGCACACGGAGATCGCCAGGCCGCCCGGCTGGGCCCCGGCTGCCTCTACCGCTGCCTGAACCGCCTCCTCGCTCGTCACGTCGGCGTGAACGAACGAGCCTCGCTCGCCGAGCTCCGATGCCACCGCGCTGCCCCGCTCGGCATTCAGGTCCGCGATCAGGACCTGGGCTCCACGCGCGTGAAGCAGCCTGGCGGTCGCTTCGCCCAGCCCAGAGGCTCCGCCCACGACCAGCGCTCCACGGCCTTCGATGTCCATGCTGGAACCCTAGGTGATTCGTCTGCCGAGTGAAACCGCGAACTGCTCGTCGGCATCTGTGTACCAGCTATCGATCGCCAGTCCGGAGGCCGCGAAGTCCGCCTCGAGCCGCTCGCGCGTGAACTTGGCGCTGATCTCGGTCCGCAGCTCTTCGCCGGCAGCGAACTCGACGCGCAAGCCGAGCGCCCCGACCAGCACGCTGCAAGGGCGCCGAGCGCGCAAGCGAATGTCGATCCACTCGTGCCGGCGATCGAAGAAAGCCACGTGCTCGAACGCATCAGGCCAGAAGTCCGCATTGAGCTCGCGGTTGATGACGTGCAGCACATTGCGGTTGAACTCAGCGGTGACGCCTTGAGAATCGTCGTAGGCTGCCTCGAGCCGGGAGGAGTCCTTGACGAGATCGACTCCCAGCAGCAACCGGTCCTGGGGCCGTAGCAGCGAACCCATCGCGCGGAGCAACTTGCGCCGTGTACCGGGCGGGAAGTTGCCGATCGTTCCGCCGAGCAGCCCCACCAGCCGCGGCGGACCGTCGCTCTCCGGGATCCGGTCGAGGTGGCGCTCAAAGTCGCCGATGACGCCATGGATCTGCAGTTCAGCGTAGGTTTCGATCAGCAGCTGGGCGGCATCGCGGACCGCCTGCTCGGAGACGTCGAGCGGCACGTAACGGCGCAGCGTGCCCGCGTTGGCCATCGCGGCGAGCAGGATCTTCGCCTTCGTCGCGGACCCCGAGCCGAGCTCCACAAGCTCGCCCGCTCCGGTGCGGGCGACGATCTGCGCCGCGTAGCCCTCGAGGATCGCCCGCTCGGTACGGGTCGGGTAGTACTCGGGAAGCTCGCAGATCTGCTCGAACAGCTCCGAGCCACGAGCGTCATAGAAGTGCTTGGGCGGCAGTTCCTTGAACGGACGGGTGAGACCGTCGAGGACGTCGTTGGCGAGGCTGCGCTCGTCGACCTCGGACAGGAACGACTCGATCCGGATCGCGTCGGTCTCGAGCAGCGCCTTCATCACGCCGCATCCATCGCGATCCGGAAGCCCGAGAAGATCTGGCGGCGCTGCGGGTAATCCCAGTTGCGGAATGTGGGCGTGACCACGCGCGCCCGAGTGGCCCACGAGCCGCCCCGGAGGACCTTGTAGTCAGATCCGAAGAACACCTGGGAGTACTCCTTGTAGGGGTAGACGACAAAACCGGGGTAACCGGCGAAGTCGCTCGAGGTCCACTCCCAGACATCACCGATCATGCCCAGACAGCCGTAGGGGGATGCCCCGGCCGGGTACGCAGCGGCGGCTCCAGGTCCACAGCCAAGCTGGTCCACGTTGGCGTGGATCCCGATCTCGGGTGGATCCTCGCCCCAGGGGTATGACCGTGGTTGCTCGCGGTCCTGGTCCCAGGTCGCCGCCTTCTCCCACTCGATCTCGGTCGGTAGGCGAGTACCGTGCGCACGCGCGAAGGCGTCGGCCTCGAACCAGGAAACGTGGACAACCGGCCGATCCGGAGCAAGCGGTCGGAGTGCTCCAAGCTGCCACTCGCTCGTCAGGTCGGCTGTCCAGCCCATCGGTCTTGTGATGTCGTACTGCTCCTTCCACTGCCAGCCCTCATCGGACCACCACTCCCGGCGCCGGTAGCCACCGCCCTCGACGAAAGTCAGGTAGCTGGCATTCGTGATCGGCGTACGGCCGATCAGGTAGCCGCGAACGTCCGTCATATGCCGCGGGCGCTCGTTGTCGTAGGTGAAGCTCGGGGCCGAGCTGCCAATCGCACAGGCGCCCGCCGGGATCTCGATCAGCTCGAGTCCAGTGGCGTTCGAATCGGACGGTGTCGGGTGCTGCCGGCGGCCCTCGAGCCAGTAGTCAGGCAGGCGCGCGAGCTGGATCGCTTGCAGCATCGTTTCGTTGTGCTGCTGCTCGTGGCGCAGGACCAGCTCGTGGAGCGTGCCGTCACCGATCCCCCGTTGCTCGACGAGTTCGAGCGTGCGCGCGCGGACGTCCTCGAGGTACCCGCGGGCTGCGTCGGATCCCAACAGCGGAAGATCGCCCCGGGCGGCGCGTGGGGTCTCGAACGCGTCATACAGCTCGGCGAGGTCCTCTCGCAACAACGGCCGCTGAGCGAACCGGTGCACCACCCACAGATCCTCATACGCGGCGATGTGCGCCAGGTCCCAGACGAGCGGACTCATCAGCGGCGAGTGCGCGCGCTCGAGATCGTCGTCGGACACGGAGGCGACGAGCGCGAGCGTCCGCTCGCGCGCTTCCAGTAAGGCGTCTTCGAGCTGGGCTGCGTCTGCAACGGCCGGAGTTGCGATCGAATCGCCCACTCGCTCCCATTGTGGCAGCCTCCTGACCTCGGCAAGCCGCCATTCGGAGACCAGCAGCGCCGCGGCTGGTCAGCTCAGCCCGTAGCGGTGGTAAAGCGAGCCCCGACGCTCGAGCAACCATTTGATCTCCAAGGCCTGCGGTTCGGGCAGCTCAGGACCGCTCGCGATCGTCGGCCCGTGACCCCCACCGGCGAGCTTCGGCGCGATCGTCAGAAACAGCTCGTCGACGAGCCGCTCGCGCAGCAGCCCCCCGAGCAGCGTCGGACCGCCCTCGCACAGCAGTAAGCGAATCCCGAAGTCCGAGCGCAGCCGCCGCATCGAGGTCAACAACGTCATCTCGCCGGGATCGAGCAGCACGACCTCGACCTGGGCCGCACAAGCGGAGAAGTCGATCTCGTTCTGCGAGAACACGACCACCTTGGCCCCGGGCTCGGAGAACAGGGGCGCGTCGAGCGGCAGATCGCCGCTACGACTCACCACGCATGCCAGTGGCTCAGAAGAAAGTCCCCTCTGCACGCGCCGTCGACGGCGTTCCGCGGTTCGGATGATCCGGCCGTAGCGCTCGGTTCTGATCGTTCCGGTTCCGGCCATCACAGCGTCGACCTGGTCGCGCAGCCCGTGGAACATTGCCCGATCGCCATCGTCGCCAAGCCTTCCCGAGCGACCACCGATCGTCGCCCGGCCATCGACGCTGATCACGAAGTTGGCCAGCATATAGGGACGCTCGGCGGGCGCTGCGGCGGCTACGTCGAGCGTCTCCAGCAGCTCGGGAACTTCGACACTTACGGGCTTCGGCAGCAGCTGGTGAAACTCCACAGGAAGGCGAACCTACCAGCCGGAAGGCTGCGTTCCCAGCCGGTCAGGTCGTTTCGAAACCGGCTACGCTGCGCCGTGATGGCCGGATCCATGCGGCACTCGCGAGTGAGCTCCGCGCTCGGCGAACCGACCGGGGGCTAGTGAGCGCTTCCCCCCAGCGTCCTGATCGCAACCTCGCGCTCGAGCTCGTGCGCGTCACCGAGGCGGCAGCGCTCGCCGCTGCCCGGATGGTCGGCCGCGGCGACAAGGAAGGGGCCGACGGGGCCGCCGTCGACGCGATGCGCGAGGTCCTCGACGGCGTCTCGATGGACGGCGTCGTCGTCATCGGCGAGGGCGAGAAGGACAAGGCGCCGATGCTCTACAACGGCGAGCGAATCGGCGATGGGACCCCGCCACAGGTCGACATCGCGGTCGATCCGCTCGAGGGTACGCGGCTGACCGCACTGGGCATGCCCAGCGCAATCGCGGTGATCGCGCTGTCGGAGCGTGGGACGATGTTCGACCCCGGTCCGTGCGTTTACATGGAGAAGATCGCGGGCGGCCCGGAGATCGCCGACGTCCTGGACCTCGACCGCCCGCTCACCGAGACGCTGCACCTCGTCGCCGACCGCAAGGGGATCGATATCCGCGACGTGATGGTCGTGATGCTCGACCGGGAGCGCCACTACGAGGCGATCAACGAGGTCCGCCAGGCGGGCGCGCGAGTGAGGCTGATCATGGACGGCGACGTGTCGGCCGCGATGCTGTCGGTCAGCGACAACTCCCCGGTGGACCTGTTGTGGGGGATCGGCGGCACGCCCGAAGGAGTGATTTCCGCGGCGGCGATCAAGTGCATCGGAGGACAGTTGCTGGGTCGGCTGTGGCCCCGTAACGACGAGGAGCGCCGCGCTTCGACCGATGCGGGCTACGACCTCTCCCGTGTACTGACCGCGGACGACCTCGTTGCCGGCAACGACGTCTTCTTCTCCGCGACCGGCGTCACCGACGGCGACGTGCTGCAGGGAGTTCGCTACCAGGGAGACCGCGGGGCGACCACCGAGTCACTCGTGATGCGTTCGCGCTCTGGAACGGTGCGACGCGTCTCCGCGCGTCACGATCGCAGCAAGCTGCGCGCGGTCGTCGGCGTTCGCTACGGCTGAGCCGGATTGGCTTTTCTCGTCTCGCACTGTCGGGTGGGGGCCGGGGCCAGACTTCGCTGTTGCTTGTGCGTGAGCCGGCGTCTTCGAGCTACGGCTGGTCTTTTCCGGTCGCAGCTTCCTGCGCGAAGCGGCCCACCTTCGACTCGGCGAGACTGAGCTTCGCGAGCGAGCGCAGGAATGCATGCGTGACCAGCACGTGGATCGCCGCCTGGGTCGCCTCGTACACGTAGATGCTGAACCCCGCGGCGATCGCAGGGTAGAAGTTCGCCACTTCCACCTCGATCCGCAACTTCGAACGGCCACTTACCTGGTCCCCGGTCTGCCGATTGATGTTGATCGCCAAATATCCGCATCCTCGTCCCGATCGCGCCACCAGCAGCCCGTCTTTGATCCGCCACATCACCTTCCCGCGGTCGTCCCCGAACCCGTATTCGGGCGCGCCGAAGCGCAGCAGCGTCAGCGGTTTGGCCAATAGCACGATCGAGCGCTCGTTGTGGCCGTAGACGACGCGGATCAGCCCGAGGGTCACACGGCTGAGAAATCGCCAGTACGTGCGCGCCAGGTTCTCGAGGTTCTTCGGCCCCCAGATGCGCTCCAAATCGGCGTCGGCGACTGTAAGCTCTGCAGCCAGCAAAGACCGCACCGCGCCGTCGCGGGCGATCACCGTCGACTCGCCGGGGGAGACGATCACCGCGCGGGCAGGCAGGCTGCGCCGGCGCCGCTGACGGGCAGCGACCAGCGCGGCGAGGGCAACGATCACGACGACTACGGACGCCACGGGGGGATTCTGCCCGTTTTGGAGTGGTTTGGGTTAGCACGCCTGCTGGGGCGGCTCGAGCGCGAGCGGGGAGGGTTCAGCGTGCCAGCGGCTCCAGCGCGACCTTCGTCCCGGCGCCGACCTCGCCCGGGCCGGAAGGGATCAGCGCGAGCGCGTCGGCACCCAACAATGAGCTCAAGATGTGCGACGCCTGCGGGCCATTCGGGATCGCGATCGTTGCCCCGTCGCGGCGCTCCAGGCGCACCCGTAGAGCCTGCTCCCGACTAGGGTTGCGAGGCACGGCATGACCGAGCACCGCCTCCCGGTCGAGCTGTCCATCGGGAGTGGCGCCCTGTAAGGCGGCGATCGCGGGTCGGGCGAACAATGAAAACGTGACGGCGGCCGATACGGGGTTGCCGGGGAGGCCGAAGACGAGCTGTCGATCACGTTCGCCGAACCAGGTCGGCTTGCCCGGCTGGAGCGCTACGCCCCAGAATCGCTCCTCGACGCCGAGCGCCGCGAGCGCCGGCTTGACGTGGTCGTGTGGCCCCACCGACACGCCGCCCGAGATGATCACCACATCGGTTCCTTCCAGTGCGGCGGCCAGCGTCGCCTCGGTCGCGGCGCGGTTATCTGCGATTCGCTGGGCGGGCCGCACGACCGCACCACAGCGCCGTGCGAGCGCGACCAGCATCGGCGCGTTGGAGTTGTGGATCTCGCCAGGACCGAGTGGCTGCCCGGGAGCGCGCAACTCATCTCCGGTGCAAAGGACCGCGACCGTGGGCCGTCGGTGAACTGCCAGCTCGCCGGCGCCGGCGGCGACCGCCGCGCCAAGCTCCGCCGCGCGAAGAACCGTCCCCTCGGCGAGCACGAGCGTCCCCGCGCGCATATCCTCGCCCGCGTGGCGCAGATTCTCGCCGGCCTCGGTCGCGACGGCGGTGACGACGGTGCCCTCCCGCTGTTCGATGTCCTCCTGACGAATCACCGCCTCAGCGCCCGCCGGTACCGCGCCGCCGGTCGAGATCCGAATCGCCTCGCCGTCGTGGACCACACGATCAGCGGGCGTGCCGGCGCGCGACTCTCCGGTGACGGTCAGGGTGCGGGCCGCCGGCCCAGCCTTGATCGCGTATCCGTCCATGGCCGAGCACGGGAACGCGGGCACGTTTCCCGCCGCTCGAAGGTCGTGAGCGAGCACTCGCTCGAATGCGTCCTCGACCGGAATCGTCTCCACGGAAAGCGTCTGAACGGTTCGCAGCACCCGCGCTCGTGCTTCGCTGATCGTGATCAGGTTCTGGGCCATCGAGGCATTGTCTCGCGCGGCGGGTTTGGGCGGCTTTCGCTCGACCAGTAGGGGGCGTTGCGCTTCGGGTGATGTACCGGTGGTGGGTTGTTGCCGGGGCGGCCGGCGTGCCCGGTGGCGGGTTGTTGCCGGGGCGGGCGGCGTGCCCGGTGACGCCATCGCTGCGCCGCTATTGGCGGTCCCCGAGAACCGGTCGCGGTTATGACTGGTTGGGCAGTGACACCGCGCCGACTGTGCCGACGCCGACGTCTAGGAACCCGAGCTTGGCGGCGGTCGCCTGGGTGAGATCCCAGTCCGCATTGTTGGCGTACGGCCCGCGGTCAATGACCGGAACGATGATTGTTCGGCCTCGGAAGTAGAAGGCGACCATCGTCCCGCAGGGCAGCGTGCGGTTGGCGACGCCGAGGGTGCTTTTGCGCAGCTCGACCCCGCAGGCGGTGCCGCTCCCGTTCATACCCGGCCCATACCAGCTGGCGATCGATGACCGGTAGACGATCGCGATGACCGAGGGCGAGGCAGCGCCCGCACGGGCCGCGTTGCCCGTGCCGATCACGGCCCGGAACTGGAAGCGACCGATGTGGTTCGTGTTCCAGATGATCGTGAACGAGCCGTTCGCGCTTGCGGCGGCGTGCACGGTGTTAGCCCATGCCCCGCCGGTCTCGCTGCCACGGCGCTGCAGCTCGATTGTCTGACCGGCGGCGGTCGCGGGCACCGTGCCGTTGAAGCGGAGCTGCTGTCGGAGCATCGCGGATCCCCGGCTTGTGATCGAGATCCCGTTGCCGCTGGCCGTGACGGTGCCGCCGGTCGACGGGGTCGATCCAGTGGCGCTGCCGGCTCCGGACGATGTGCTCTTCTTCGCTGCCGGAGTCGTGGCGCTCGTACCGGGTGCGGGGCCGAGACCGCCGCCGCCCGACGCCGCGAGAGCGGCGCTTGGCACCGACATGATGGTGCTCAAAGAGAGCACGGCAAGGGCACACGCAATTGTGCGACGGCTCGCGGTCAAGGCTATTCGGTCCTATGTCGGGGTTACGCCTACGGGGTGAGCTGACGGGCTCGCGCTTTTACTGAGCGCTACGGCCTGAACGACGGCCGATTCGCCCCCGTGGACCTGATGGTCCACAAGTGGGTCCCCCGCCGACCGTCCGCGGACGGACGATCGTTCGGCGTGAAGTGCGCGGCAGTATACGCAAAGCGGGCGATGCCGCCTCGTGCGCAAGCTGAATTGCGATTGCCGCCCGAGGGGCGCCACGCGGCGCGCATCCGTGGCATTCGATGCCGCGCCTGGCACCGGCGGGCCAACGTTACGTTCGACCCCGTGCCTGGGTTGGATGTAACGCTAGCCCGCGAGCGTTACGGCCGCGGCAGGCGTGAGACAGCATTTCGCAGCGCTTGAGCGCTGGCGACGAACCCGATCTCGGCAAGCTCGGCGGCGGCCCGGACGGTGATCTCGATGATCTCAGTGCCGGTTGGCGGAGGCGGGGTGAGCCCGCGCGAGGCGGTCGGGAGACCGGCTGGTTGCGGGGGCTGTGGCAGGCGCTTGCCGCTTGACCGCTCGCGTTCGGTCCCCGTTCGCGAGCGAGTCTCCCGTGTCCGCGTGTCGCTTGATCTCCCCGGGCCCGTCCCCGACCGCGAGCCAGCCTGCGTTCCGCTCGCCATCGCCGACCGCGAGCGACCCTGCTGCGCCCGCTCGCCACCTGACCGCTCCCGCTTGCCACCTGACCGCTCCCGCTTGCCACCTGACCGCTCCCGCTTGCCACCTGACCGCTCCCGCTTGCCACCTGACCGCTCCCGCCCAGCCGTCGACGCCCGCTCGCCGCCACCGGCTCGCGCTTCGGCCACCGGAGGATCCGGTGCCGCTCCAGTTGACACCGCCGGGCGCTTCTGGCTGCGACGGTGGGGACGGGTGTGCGGCAGTGCGCCGAGCACGTCGGGAGTTTGCTTCTTGCTCATCGGCTGGGCTTCATGATGGCGCAGGTTCCCTGTCGACGTGACCCCGCCTCCTCGGTGCGTGCCCTCGGGCGGGTGGAGACCGCCGCGGGCGTACACGCTGATGCGCAGCCCTCGGGCGGATGGAGGCGAGCGCAGCCGTACACGCTCGCGCGTGCGCGCCGCAACCGACCGGCCGGAGGAGATGAATTTTTTCGGTCCGGAGGTTGAAACTACGGGCGCGCTTTCGCGTAGTTCTTATGAACGCCGTGAGGACGGCGTTGGTCATTTGCGGCGCTGCTCGGCAGGGTCGGCGCTGGACCGTAGCTCGTTGACTTTCAAAAAAATGAGCGCCTATACTGGCCCGCATATGGTTGAGTAGCGAGCTTACGCCTTCGGCTGGTGTGCGCTCTTGATCCTCAGTGCCGGTAGCCATCCAGGCACCCGCGCACACGACGGAAACGGAATCTGATGTCAGTAGCGGAACTGCAGGAACTCGAGGAGATCAAAGGTCTCGTTACCCGGGGGCAGCAGCTCGGCGTGCTCACCTACGCCGACATCGCCACAGCGGTATCCGAACTCGATCTCGACGAGGCCGACGTCGAAGAGCTCCACGGCTTCCTCGAGCGCGCGGAGATCGAGCTCGTGGAGGAGCTGGATCCGGCGCTCGCCGCGGCCGAGGTAGAGCGCGCCCCGGACAAACGAGGCCGGCGAAAGGCGAAGACGGCGCTCGACCTGAAGCCGGACATGACGACCGACTCCCTTCAGCTGTTCCTGAAGGACATCGGCAAGGTGCGCCTGCTAACGGCTCAGGAAGAAGTCGACCTCGCCAAGCGGATCGAGCGCGGCGACCTCGACGCGAAGCAGAAGATGGTCGAGTCGAACCTCCGGTTGGTCGTCTCGATCGCGAAGAACTACCGCAACCAAGGCCTGCCGTTCCTGGACTTGATTCAAGAGGGAACGCTGGGTCTGGTCCGCGCCGCGGAGAAGTTCGACTATCGCAAGGGCTTCAAGTTCTCGACGTACGCGACCTGGTGGATTCGGCAGGCGATCGCCCGCGCGCTGGCGGACAAGGCACGGACGATCCGGATCCCGGTCCACGTGGTGGAGAAACTGAACAAGATCGGCCGCGCGGAGCGCAAGCTCGTCACCGAGCTCGGGCGTGAGCCTACCGCCGAGGAGATTGCCGAGGTGACCGGGATCGAGCCCGAGGAGGTCGAGTCGATCAAGCGCTCGGCACAGGCCCCCGTCTCACTCGAGAAACCGGTCGGAGACGAGGAAGAGTCGGAGTTCGGGCAGTTCATCGCCGACGAGCGAGCCGAGTCACCATACGAGCGGGCGGCGGAGATCCTCACCAAGGAGGCGCTTCGCGAGGCGCTCGAGAACCTGAGCTACCGCGAGCGTCGCGTGCTCGAACTGCGCTACGGCCTTGGTGGCGAGCACCCGCGTACGCTCGACGAGGTCGGGCGTACGTTCAACGTCACGCGCGAGCGGATCAGGCAAATCGAGAACCAGTCGCTAAAGAAGCTTCAGTCGCTTGCGGAAGCGCAGAAGCTTCGCGACGTGGCCTGATCTGGCGCAGGTCGCGCCCGGCGGCGCTCGCGCTCCCGGGCAGCGCACCGGCTTCACCCTCGACCTTAGGGCCGCGATGGCTCCGAGGGGCGGCTTCCTGCGATACTGAAGAAACCGCGTCGCAGCCCCGAAAGGGCCCGCCAAAATTCATTGCTTCAGTTCCTGAAGCATGGCGGTAGAATGAATGTTCTGATGTCTTCAAATGACACCTGCCCGGTGTGCCGTACCGCCGAGATCGTGTGCGGAAAATGGACGCTGCTGGTGATCCGAGACCTTGCCGACGGACGGTCACGGTTTTGCGAGCTCGAGCGCTCGCTGCACGGGATCAGCCCCCGCACCCTTTCTCTGCGCCTGCGCGCGCTCGAGGAAGAGGGGATCGTGGAGCGCCAGACCTACCCCGAGGTTCCGCCTCGCGTCGAGTACGCGCTGACCGAGAAAGGCATGGCGCTCGTGCCGTTGATCGAGAGCATGCGGGTCTACGGGCGGGAGTGGCTGCCCGCCTGCGCCGAGGACGAGGAGCAAGTCCCCGAGCGCGAGCCGGTCGTCGCGGCTGCTTGAACGGAGGGCCGATGCGGATCGCGCTCGCCGCGGACGAGCTGACCGGCGTCGCGCAGGCGCTCCCCGATGAACTGCTTCGCCGCGGTCACAAGCCAATCCTCCACGGGGCCTACGCCGATGGGGAACGGGACGACTGGGCGTGGGCGAGCGAGCGCGCCGCTCGCGATGTCGCCGAGGGACATGCCGAACAGGCGATCGTCGCCTGCTGGACCGGGACCGGCGCATCGATCGCGGCCAACAAGGTCCCCGGCATCCGGGCGGCACTGTGCGGCGATGCGCGAACCGCCGAAGGCGCTCGCCGTTGGAACGACGCGAACGTGCTGGCACTCAGCCTCAGGCTGACTTCTCTCGCGAACCTCGAGGAGATCCTCGACGCCTGGTTCACGGGCGAGGCGAGCGCCGAGGCGGACGATGCCGAGAACATCTCGCATATCTCGGAGATCGAAGCGTCTGCCGGCGCTGCAAACTGACGTTCGCCGAGCAGGAGGCGCGCGTCCGGGCACGAAACGGCCGGGGTGCGAAACGGCACCCTGCACCAGATCCTCGAGGGATTCACTGCCGACGCCGCGGGCCAGCTCACTGCCGAGACCGCTCACGGCGCGGAGGTCCCGTTCGAGCTGGTGGAGCAGCCGGGCGGAAGCTCGCCGCTGTACTGCTATCGGCCGCTGACTGGCACTTTCATCCGCGAGCGGCTCGAGATGCTCGTGGCGCTTCCGAGCTATGCGCCGGCCGTCCGGGCGCTGTCCTCGCTGGATGGCGTCGAGGGCTACCTGCGGGAGCGTGGCGAGCCCCGGATTCCGGGCGAGGCGCGCGAGCGCGCCGGCGCCGCTCTGCGCTGCCTGCTCGCCCGCGTGTTCGCCGAGCGCAGCGAGTTCGGGTTCGACCCTGCGCGCTTCGAAGCGGCCTACCAAGAGCTCGAGCGGGCCCTGTACGAGGGTCGCTGCATCACGACCGTGATCGCGCCGCTGCTTGGCATCGCGCTCGACCACCGGACCAGTGAACTTGCACTCGGAGACGGTCTTTCGCTCGTTCGCGGGGAGACGCTCCCCGATGCCCCGGGCGAGGCCGTGTGGGGAGATGGGGAGGACCCGAACGTGCTCGCGGTGCTGGTCGTCTCTCAAAGGAGGTTGGTGCCACCGCCGGTCTCCACCGCCAGGGCTCGGTTCCGTCGCATCCTGACAGCGTTGCGGCTGTTCGAACGTGGTGGATATGCGATCGGACCGATGGGCTGGACCCGGACGGACACCGGTTCATGGCGGCCCGTCGCGCTGGGCGGGAGCGGTCGGCCTAGATTCGTCACGCTGATCTCGGCGGCCCACGAGGATGAGCTGCGAGCGTTCTGCAATCTGATCGCTCGCCGCGTGCCGAGCGGTGGCGAGCTGGCCTGGGCACTGAGCCGCTTCGAGATGGGCTGCGAGCGGCTGGCTCCGTTCGAGGCCCTGACGGACTACCTGCTGGCCCTGCGCGCGCTACTCGAGCCCGAGGGCCCAAGCAGCGGCCGCTTGGCGCAGCGGCTGGCGGTGATCTGCGCGCAGCCGGGCGAGCGCGCGGCGCTGGCCGAACGGATCGCGCGGGCGATCGCGCTCGAGGGCGCGGTGATCGCCGGTCTCGCGCCGGCGCAGCCAGGGGTTGCGTCGCTGGTCGAGGAAATTGCCGAGCACCTGCGCGCGTTGCTCAGAGACGCGCTCTGCGGCCATCTCGACAGCGACCTGCGAGCCGTTGCGGACGGGTTGCTCGCCGACGCGGTGGCGGCAGCGCCTGCCGTGCCGTGAGCGCATCGCCGGCGTCCGCCCGCTACGCTGAGCTGAGGCCGCTCCCTACTCGGTCCGTCCGCGGACCGGGATTGTCCTGCCGCCAGGCTCGACATATAAGTCCTGGGGCTCTTATGAAGTTAGGGGGAGCGCGACCTCAGTTACGAGCGGGCATCGGCCCGCTCGTTCTGTTTCTGCTTGACAGCTCAGTCGAGCTTCGCCAGCGCCTCGGTCAAGGCCGTCCGGGTCGCCTCGAGGGCCTGCGGAACTACATGCGTGTCGGCCAGCAGCGGCATGAAGTTGGTATCGCCGTCCCAGCGCGGGACCACGTGAAGGTGAAGATGGTCGGCGATTCCGGCTCCGGCGACCGTCCCCAGGTTCAAGCCCACGTTGAAGCCGTCAGGCGACATCGCCTCCCGCAGCGCGCCTATCATCGTCTGGGTCTGCTCCATCAGCTCGAGTAGCTCATCCTGCTCGAGCGCTTCGAACTCAGCCAGGTGCCGGTGGGGCGCCACCATCACATGGCCGGGCGCGTACGGAAACGCGTTCAGGATCGTGAAGCAGCGAGCTCCCCGCAGGACGACGCGCTCGGCTTCCTCGCCGGTTCCCTCAGAAGCCGCGCAGAAGACGCACTCACCGCCCTTCGGGCCCGTGATGTACTCGATCCGCCAGGGGGCCCAGAGGGGTCGCTCAGTCATCTCGCAGCAGCCGCAGACTCTAACGTTTTCCGCGTGTTCCACATCGAGCTTCGCAAGTTCCCCCACGTTGCCCGGGCGCTGAACCTGAGCGCTCACGAGCTGCGCGAGCAAATCGTCGGACCGTGGATCCGGGGCGAGACGATCGAGCTCGACGACCGCCGCTGGCTTCCCTCGCAGGCCAAGTTGACGATCTACGAGGGTCCAGCACTGCCCGCGGACCAGATCGGGATCGGGCGCGGTTGGGCAAACGCCACCCGCTCGGGCGACGAGGTCACCGACCGAGTGTTAGCCGAGGCCCGCGGAGCCGCCAACGCTCCTCTCGCCGATCTGCGGGAGGAACTGCTCGCTCGCGTCGCGTCCGAGGCGGTGACGATCGAGCAGCTCGTGGCGCTGGTCAACGACCGCTTCGCGCGGATGCGCGTCAGCGGCCGGCTCGCGCTCGCCGAGCAATGCGTGTGGGAGCTTCTGCATCACGGCCGCCTGCGGATGCTGATCGATGGCGCCGAACCGGTGGCACCCGAACAGTGGCAAGCGATCCTGCTGAGATGGGATACGTGGAGCGTCGCCGGCGCTGGCGTGGTGCTCGTCGCGAACGAGCGCGAGGCCTGATCTAGCACTAAGCGATCACGTCGGCGATCAGGCGCGCTCGCTCGCGCTGAGATGCGAACAGGTAACGCCTCACTCGCAGCAGTCCTTGCACATCATGGACGTCGTCGTCGAAGTGGGGCACCAGCAGCAAGGGACGGCCGTCGAGTTCGCCGGCCAGGCGCTCGATGTTGCGCTGATCGCGCCGAGCGAGCACGTGGTAGTCCTGGAAGTTCTCCGCCACGCGATCTGCCAGCTCGGAGCCGAGCTCGCTGACCAGGGCGCTGGCCACGTCACCAGATTCGCGATCGCCGAGGATGTCGTGATGGACGCGATTTACGACCACGCCCGCAAACGGAAGACCGCTTTCCTCGAGCGTGCGCCGGAACCACAGAGCTTCGTCGATCGATCCCCGCTGCGCCGAGCTGATCAGCAGGAACGCGGTGGTGCTGGCGTGCAGCATCTTTTCGACCTGCTCGGCGCGGAGCGAGAAGTCGTTGGTCATCCCGCCGAGCAGCCCGAAGAAGGTCGAGAGATCGGCGAGCAGGTCGACTCCGGTGACGCGCCGCAGACCGGCCAGCAGCGGCGAGGCACCCGCGCCGAGAACTCGGATCCCAAGGCCGGTCGGGCGGATGAACGCCTTCAGCGCCCGGCCCTCGAGAAATGAGGTCAGCCGCCCCGGCGCGTCGAGGAAGTCGAGCGCGTTGCGCGACGGCGGGGTATCGAGGACCAGCAGGTCGAAGTCGCCTTCGCGGTCGAGCTCGTACAGCTTGGCGATGGCCGTGAATTCCTGCGAGCCCGAGACAGCCGTGGAGAGCTCGCGATAGACCCGGTTCGCCTTGATCTCCTCCGCCCGGGATGGATCCGGCGCGATCCGCTCGATCAGCTCGTCGAAGGTTCGCTTCGAATCGAGCATCATCGCCCACAGCTCGCCGCGTAGCTCGAGCCCTGACTCCGCGAGCCGCTCAGGCTCGACCCGCCGCGGCTCGTTCTGCAGCTGCTCGAGCCCGAGCGCGTTCGCGAGCCGCTTTGCCGGGTCGATCGTCACGACCGCGACCTTCGCTCCCCGGGCGGCCATGCCGAGCGCGATCGCCGCTGAAGTGGTGGTCTTGCCCACGCCGCCAGAGCCGGCGCACACGCAGACGCGCTTGCCTTCCAGGACCTCCGGAATGCTCACGTGGGCCTAGTCTACTTGCCGCGGAATAACTCTTGATCAATGAAACGGCCGCGCGGGGTGCCGCGCGGCCGTTCGACGTGAAGGGTTTTGCTCGCGTGGAGTGAGCGGTCGGGAGTGTTTCACCGGGTCCGGACGGCAAGGGTGTCGGTGTTGTAGGCCAGGATCGCCCACTCAGTCCAGATCTGCCGGCCCTCGTCGCCTTTTAGGCGGGATCGGTCCAGGCCGTAGCGCCGCTTGAGGTGACTGATCCGGCCCTCCTGACCGGTCCGGTAGCGGCGCAACCGGCGGGCACTGCGCTTGGATTCCGGCTCCTGGCGGCCGGCGATGAACACTTGCTTGGGCTGAAGGCCCGCGAGCGCGGTGTTCGTCGGCGCCGGCTTGAACGCGCCGTCGACGGCGATCTCTCGTGGTCTGATTCCCAGCCGCTCCAGCTCGGCGATCGTGCCAGGCAAGAGTGTCTCCTCGGCCGGGTTGCCCAGCTCGGTGGACGCCGGCAGGATCAGCCCACGCGCGCCGGTCTTGGTGTGCTCGGTCACCTCCGCCAACTGCGAGACGAACCCGAACTCGTTCGGCTTGCCCAGCTTGCCCTTGCGGATCGGCCTGGCGTCCGGATCTGACAGCGACACGATCCGATCCTTGATCGGCTCGCCCGCGACGCGCTGCTTGATCTGCCCGGCGACCTTCTCGCACCGATCCGCCATCTCCTCGAGCGCGGCGGCCGCCTTGAGCTTCGCGGCCGCGCCGCGCCCGCGTGCCTTGGCCCGGGCGAGGGTCGCAAGCCGGCGCGCCTCTGTGATCGAGCGCTCCAACAGCTCGCCCGTCTCCGCGGTCAGCTTCAGCACCTCTTCCTTGGCCTCGCCGGAGCGTCGGCTGATCGTCCGGCTGATCGCTCGCAACTTGCGGCCCATCGATCGTGACCGATCCCGCACCCGCCGCTTCTTCTCGCCGATCAGCTGCGCGATCCTGCGCCCCTCGCGGGCGAGCACTCTGACGCCACTGGACGCCACACCAGAGTCGGTCGGGTACTTCACGTCCGCCTCGATCACCGTCGAGTCGATCCGCACCGCCCGCGGCCGAAACCGCTTCTCCCGCGTCGCCTTCACGATCAACCCGCGTGTTAGCTCCGACACCGTCTCCGGCCCGATTCGCCTGGTCAGCTTGCGCACCGTCGACTCGTCCGGCACCCGGTCGCTCAACGAGATCCGGCAGAACCGGCGCAGATGAATCGAATCCGACACCTCCGCCACCAACGACCTGTACCCCCACCGGTAGCGCTGCTTGAGCACCATCATGCGGATGTAGGTCTCCAACGCGATCGTCGGCCGGCCCTCCGTCAACACCGCCCGCCCGGTTTGTTCGAACTCCTGACGCCAACGCTCCACCAGCGGCCACAGCAGCTCCTGGTCCGACAGCAACACATCCAACGACGCCAGCTCCTCGGGCAATTCCTTCACCTCGACCGGCAACACCTCGTCCCACAGGCACTCCGGCTGATCGGCCAAGAGCCTCAGCACACTCACTCCTTTCGACGAGAAAACCCAGCACGTGCAGGTAATTCTCATCGTCACACCGGACGGAAAACCCCACTTACACCCCTCATTTTTTCCGCGGCAAGTAGTCTAGGACCGTAAGCGCGTCCGCGAGCTGTTCCAGCTCCGACGGACCGAAGCTGTCGGTGAACACGTACGGCAGCAGGGTCAGGGCCATCCCGAGACCGTCAGCAAGGCGTTGCTGCTGTTGACGCTGTGCTCCGGCGCGCGCGTGCTCGGAGAGCGCTGCCCGTGCCGCGGCGCGCGCGAGCGGCGGATTGACGCTTCCGGCGGCTGCCTTCAGTGCTTTCAAGTGCCGGTCATCGAACCGCGCTGGATAGAGCCCGTTGACGATCACCGCGTCGAGCTGGAGCTGATCGTGCTCGAGCGCGTCGCGCAGCATCAGGGTCTCGTTGACGGGCATCTCCTCGGCGGTGGTGACCGCGATCACCGCGGTGAACTCGCGGTCCGCGATCGTTGCCGCGATCGTGCGACCTTGGTGCGCGATCGGCCCGACGCGAGCGATCTCCGCAAACGTCCGGGGCGTCCTCAGCACCGCGACGCCATGTCCCGTGGCCGGCGCATCGACGATCACGAGGTCGTAGGGCGCCGAACCTTCGGTTCGACGCTCGAGCTGGGCCAGTTCCCACACCTTGCCGATGCTCAGCAACTCTCGCATCCCGGGGGTGGCCATCGCGAACGCTCCGAACACGCGGCTCGAGGCAAGCGCTTGCCCGAGCGGTCCCGTCTTGACCCGCAGGTACTCCTCCATTGCATGCTGCGGATCGATCGAGATCGTGAACAGGCCTGGGGCGAGCTCTACCTCCTTGAACTGTTCGCCGAGATCGCTTCCCGCGCCGCCATCTCCCGCTTCGGGGTCAAACGCCCGTTGAACGCGATCCTGGCTGGAGAGTTCGGCGACGATCGTTCGCAGGCCGCGGCGCGCCGCGAGCAGACCGAGCGCTGAGGCAACGGTCGACTTGCCGACTCCACCCTTGCCGGTGATGAAGATCAGACGCCGATCGAAAATCGCGGGCACGAGGCGTGAAAATACTGAGGCACGGGAGGCCGCGAGCGCGGAGGATTCAGCGACCGGGCTGCGAATACAGGCGCGTATGAGTTCCCCGACGCATCCGAACCCGGAGGGATCTCTCGTGAAGCGCAGCGCCAAAGTGATCGCGTTCGCCAACCAGAAGGGCGGCGTCGCCAAGACGACGACCACCCTGAATCTCGCCGTCGCCTTCGCCGAGGAAGGTCATCGCGTGTTGTGCTGCGACATGGATCCGCAGGGCAACCTGACGATGTCGCAAGGGGTCGATCCGGATGCGCTCGAGAAGTCGATGTACGACGTGCTGGTACACCACATCCCGATGCGCGAAGTGATTCGTGAGCGCGAGATTGACGTCGCCTGCGCCTCGATCGACCTGGCCGGCGCTGAGATCGCGATGTCCACGATGATCGGCCGCGAACGCTCGCTGGAGAAGTCGTTGAGCGAGGTGCGCGACGATTACGACTTCGTGTTCATCGACACGCCGCCGAGCCTCGGGCTGCTGACGATCAACGCGCTCACGGCGGCGAACAAGGTGATCGTGCCGGTGCAGTGCGAATACCTCTCGATGCGGGGCTTGGTCCAGCTCCAGAACACGCTGGCGATGATCCGCGAGCACCTCAACCCGGACGTGGAGATCGAGGGCATCCTGCCGACGCTCGTCGACACGAGGACTCTACATGCGAAGGAAGCGATCGAGTTGCTCGAGGAAAACTTCGGCGATCGCGTATTTGCGTCGAGAATTCGCAAAACGGTGCGTTTTGCCGAGGCGCCTGTGAAAGGCATGTCCGTCCTCAAGTACGATCCCGACGGCTTGGCCGCACACGCCTACAGGCAGCTCGCTAAGGAGGTCCTCTCAAATGCCAGCCGGTAAGCGCGCGAGCATGCGCGAGGGCCCGCTCGCGGCCCTGTTCCGCAAGACAGCGGAGGACACCGTGGCGTCCGGCGAGCCCGGCGGCGCCGGGCCGCACGAGGACCCGACGCCTGCGCGACAGCCCGACGAGCAGGCCGCCGGCGAGACAGCTCACGCGCAGCCCGTGAATGTCCCCGAGCGGCCGCGCGTCCCAACTCCGCAGGAGCGATTACGGCACGCGTTCTCCGCTGACATCCCCGAGAACATGCTCGAGCCGGAACCGGCTGCGCAGCCCGAACCCGATGTCTACGCGCGGCCACAGGGTGCTCGCGAGACCTTCCCGCGACCGCCGGGCACCCCGGTGCTGCGCGTCGTCGGAGTCGGCGGGGCGGGCGTCAACGCCGTCAACCGGATGGTCGAGGCGGAGATCGAGGGAGTCGAGTTCCTCGCGGTCAACACCGATTTGCAGTCGCTGCAGCAGTCGGCGGCTCACGACACCCTGCACATCGGGGAGTCGATCACTCGCGGGCTCGGCTCGGGATCAGATCCCGAGCTCGGCTGCCAGGCCGCGCGAGCCGAGTACGACCGGATCAAGGCGATGCTGCGCGGTTCGGACATGGTCTTCATCGCCGCCGGAGCCGGCGGCGGGACCGGCACGGGTGCCGCTCCGGTGATCGCCCAGATCGCGCGCGAGCTTGGTGCGCTGACCGTCGGCATTGTGACCAGGCCGTTTCAGTTCGAGGGCACACGGCGCCAGGCTCAGGCCGAAATCGGGATCACTGCGCTGTCGGCCGAGGTCGACACGATGATCGTGGTTCCGAACAACCGGTTGCTGACTGTGCTGGACCGCAACACTTCGATGGTCGACGCCTTCCAGGTTGCCGACGATGTGCTACGCCAAGGCGTGCAAGGAATCTCGGACCTGGTGACGCTGCCTGGGCTGATCAACCTCGATTTCGCCGACGTGCGCACGATCATGTCCGACGCTGGTAACGCGCTGCTGGGGATCGGAATGGGCACCGGCGAGCGGCGTGCGATCGACGCGGCCGAGCAGGCGGTCGCATCCCCATTGCTGGAGACCAGCATGGAGGGTGCACGCTCGATCCTCCTGTCGATCACGGGTGGTTTGAATCTCTCCCTGTGGGAGGTCAACGAGTCCGCCAAGGCCGTCGCCGACGCTGCTCACCCAGACGCCAACATCATCTTCGGCGCGATGGTCGATGACAAGCTCGACGACCAGGTATGGGTCACCGTCGTCGCCACCGGCTACGGCGACACACGCTCGCGCCGCCGCGAGCGCTCGGGGGCGGGGGAGCGAGCCGGCGTCGAGTCGGGCAGGTCGCTGCGAGAGCCGCAGGGAGAACCCCGGATCACGAGGATGCGTCGCCGGTCGAGCTCGCCGCTGGACCTGGACGTCCCAGAGTTCATTCCGAAGCGCTGACCGCGGAGGGGGTGGTCCGGGCCGCTGGGCACCTGCCCTTGCCATGCTTCGCGGTGCCATGAGTGTCCAGCGCATCGAGCGCGGCGTCATCGCCGCAGGTCACCCGGCTAGCGCGCGCGTCGGAGCGGACGTGCTGCGCGACGGGGGGAACGCGATCGACGCGGCGCTTGCCGCGATGCTCGCCTCGTTTGTCTGCGAGCCGCTGCTGACTGGGCTGGGGGCCGGCGGCTACATGCTCGTCGCCAAGCCAGGTGAGAGTCCGGTTCTGCTGGACTTCTTCGTCGAGGCGCCAGGTCGAGGCGCTGATCCCTCCGCGCACGCGGAGCTGATCCCGATAAGCGTCTCGTTCGGCGACGCGATCCAGGTGTTCAACATCGGGGCCGCCTCGGTGGGCGCTTATGGGGTCCCTGCAGGAGTGTGTGCGGCTGCCGGCCGGTTCGGTCGAGTGCCGCTGGCGGAACTGGTCAAGCCCGCGATCGCGCTCGCGCGCCAAGGGGTCGAGCTGAACGCGCCGCAGGCCTACGTGGCGGAGATCCTCGGCGGGATCGTGATGTCGACTCCCGAATCCGCTGAGCTGTTTGCCCCCGGAGGCCGGTTGCTGAGGGCGGGGGAGATGATGCGCCAGCCGGAGCTCGGCGACGCCCTCGAGCGGCTCGGTGAGGAGGGAGCGGACCCGTTCTACCTCGGCGACATCGCGACGGCAATCGTCGATTGGCTCGGGGGGCTGGGTGGTCTGCTCACCGCGGAGGATCTGGCCGCCTACAAGGTCGTTGACCGGGATCCGATGCAGGTTTCCTACCGTCGACACGTAGTGCTCACAAACCCGCCCCCGTCGGCGGGCGGGATCCTGATCGCACGGGCGCTGGCGCTCTTACAGCAAGCCTCCGAGCCGCCCGATGTGCAGCGAATCGTCGGTGTGATGGCGCGCACCCAAGCCGAGCGCACACCCGACTTCCTGGAGGGGCTGACCGATCCGGAGTTCGTCACCCGCTTCATGACTCAGGGGCCTTCGCTCGGCTCGACCACGCACATCGCGGTGATCGACTGCGACGGCTGGGCGTGCTCGGTGACATGCTCGAACGGCTCGTGTTCGGGGGTCGTGGTGCCCGGCACCGGCGTCCACCTCAACAACATGCTCGGAGAACAGGACCTCAATCCGCTCGGGTTCCACCGCCATCCTCCCGGTATCCGTCTGCCTAGCATGATGGCGCCGACCTTGGTGCTCCGCGACGGCGAGCCGGAGTTGGTCCTCGGCAGCGCCGGCTCCAACCGGATCCGGTCGGCAATTCTGCAAACCATCGTCCGCGTGATCGATGAGGGGTTGCACGCGCCCGATGCGGTCGACGCGCCGCGGGTCCACTTCGAGGAGGGGGTGGTGTATGCGGAGCCCGGCATCGACACCATCGCGCTCGAGGCCGCGGGGTTCCCGATCAGCCGCTTCCGTGAGCGCAACCTGTTCTTCGGAGGGGTCCAGGCGGTCGAGCGCGACGAGACGGGTTCGTTCTGGGGAGGAGGTGATCCACGGCGAGGCGGCGCCGCGCTCCTGGTCGGGTCAGGTCCGTGAGATTGGTAGTGGCGTTGCTGGTCCTCGCGACGGCCGTCGCCAGTTGCGGTGCCGACATCCAGGAGCCCGACCTGTTTCTGATCAAGCGCGTCGGCCAGGGGGAGACGCTGACGATGCTGGTCAACGATGCGGGCACAATCAGCTGCAACGGCGCGAAGAGCAAAATGCTCCCCGACCCGCTGCTGCTCCAAGCCCGTGACCTCGCGGGAACGCTCGACAAGGACGCCCAGGCAAAGCTGCAGCTTCCGGCCCCGGCAAAGAGTGTTTACTTCTACACGATCAAGGTTCAGGAGGGAACGATTTCGTTTCCCGACACGGCGGCATCCCGGCACAGCGAGCTCGCGCAGGCAGAGTTGTTCGCCACTCAGGCGGCCCAGCAGGGTTGTGGTCTCAGCGGGTGAAGCAGGAGGCCCCGTCGATGGCTAACGTGTGCTCGACGGCGCTCCGGGAGGCGCGCGCGGCTCTTAGGCGCCGATTAGCTTGCCCGCTACGGTAACCGGCTTGTGCTCACGATCGCTTCCACAACACACCTGATCACGACGTTCCAGGCGATCGTCCTCGGCGTGCTGCAAGGGGCGACGGAGCTTTTTCCGATCTCGAGCCTCGGGCATACGGTCCTGTTCCCGACCCTCTTCGGCTGGAGCAACATCGTCCGTTGGCAGTCCGAGCCCGAGTCCCCGTGGCTGGCTTTCGTGGTGATGCTCCACGTCGGAAGCGCGGTCGGGCTCTTGATCTACTTCTGGCGGGATTGGGTTCTGATCATCCGTGCGTTCTTCGCGACGCTCGGCAAGCGGCGGATCGAGACCCCGACGGAGCGCCTCGCCTGGCTGATCATCTTTGCCACGATCCCAGTGGGGATCCTGGGCCTGCTGCTCGAGCACGCGGTTCGCGTCGCGCTCGCGAAACCGCTCGCGGCAGCGATCTTCCTCGTGGTCAACGGCCTCATCCTGCTCGGAGCCGAGCGGTATCGAAAGCGCGCCGAGGTGCGCGAGCTCGCGGCTCGTGAGGGGATGAAGCGCGATGGCGGCCGGCGGCTCGACACGCTCGAGTTCCGCGAGGCGGGCGTAATCGGCTTCGCCCAGTCGTCCGCGCTGATCGCCGGCATCAGCCGCGACGGGATGTGCATGACCACCGGGCTGGTGCGTGGTCTCGACAACAGCGACGCGGCACGGTTCGCATTCTTGCTGGCGACCCCTCCGATCCTCGCGGCGGGAATACTTAAAGTCGGCGACCTCACCGGCCCGCTCGGCGACGGCGGCATCCGGGCCGCCGCGCTGATCGCGGCGATCGCGGCCGCGCTAACCGCGATCGTGACCGTTCACTTCCTCACCAGATACTTCAAGACCCGCACGCTGACCCCGTTCGGGATCTACTGCGTCCTTTTCGGGCTGGCGATGGTCATCTACACCGCTTGACGCGCGCGCCGGCAGGAACTGTGCGGTGCGGTCAGCCGAGCCTGACCTTGCCGTTCGAGCGGGCGCGAGCTTGCGCTCGCTCGACGAACTCGAGCCGTTTGATCGCGGCGCGAAACAGACGTGTGACGAGGCGCAGGCGGGCATTCTCGGACCGAAGGTCGAGCAACCCCTGCTTGGCTTCGAGACCGAAGTCGACCGTCGCAGCCATCGCGTAGGCGCTCATCTCGGCCACTTCAAGCTCCTCGGGGTCGCGGTCGGTCGCCAGCTTGACGAGCTGCGCGTATGTCTCGTGGGCTGCTCGAGCGAGGTCTTCGTCGACGGCGTCGCTGCGATCCTCGACGAATTCGATCACCCCGGCGGGATAGGGAAGGTGGGCCTGACGTTCGAGCACGCGGAATGGCCGCGTGCCGCGCGCGAGCAAATTCATGCGCCCGTCCTCCATCCGCTCGAGCACCTGCTCGATCTCGCACGCGCACCCGATCTCCCGAAGCCCGTCGTCGGAGAGCCAGACGATGCCGAACTCACCCTCAGTCTGAAGGCACTCGTTCATCATCGTCTTGTAGCGCTCCTCAAAGATGTGAAGCGGGATTGCCTCCCCCGGCAGTGCCACGATGCCCAGTGGGAACAATGGGAAGTCGTGCTCGAGCTGGTCTGCCATCGCAATCAGTCTACGAGCCGTCGCCACCCGGGCAGCCGTTCAAGGGCGCCGCGCGCTCAGCAGGAGGTTGTAGAAGATCGCCGGCGGCAATCGCCGCTCGAGCAGCCGCTGGTCCAGCCGCTGCAGCAACAAGTAGCCGTGGAACGCGTACTGGCGCCAGAGCATCGGCACGTCGCCTGGATCGGCGCTGGCCTCCAACCCGCGGTTGAACCAGCCGAACCAGTTCGCGATCAGCTCCTCACCGCGTACACGCACGTCGGCGAACCCGGCGCGCTGCGCGAGTTCGGTCAGGTCGTCGGGAGCGAACGCATGGATGTCGACCGACTGCTCGAGCTCTTGCTGGTGCTCGAGGCCAGGCGGCTCTGAGGCAGGGAGCGGGCGCGTGGACTCCCCTTCTGCCTCGGACTCAGAGGGGATCGATCCGGCGTCGAACCCCACCACGCCGGTCGCGGCGCGCATCGTCGCCCGCCACAGCGGAGCCACGGCGACCGCGCCGCGCTTGGGGATCGCCGCCAGCCGGTCACCCAATCGAGACGGTTCGCCCGCGAACACGATCCTGCCGCCTGGCTCCAGCACCCGGTGGAACTCAGCGAACGCTCGCTCGAGATCCGGGAGGTGGTGCAGCACCGCGTGGCCGAGCACGAGGTCGAAGCTCGCGTTCTCGAAGGGGAGCGACTCAGCATCGGCGCAGTCGGCCCTCACCTGAAGGCCCAAGCGCTCGGCGTTGGCGCTCAGGCGCGCGATCATTCCCGCCGAGATGTCGGTACAGGTGGCCTCGGCTACGACGCCTCTCTGCAGCAGGTTCAGGCTGAAGTAGCCGGTTCCGGCGCCGACCTCGAGCGATCGTCCATATCCTCGATCGAGCTCGGAGCCGATGACCTTGCGCAGCTTGCCCAACACCTGGGCCTGCCCAACCTCGCCGAAGTCGATGCCCCACTTGGTGTCGTAGCTCGTGGCGGCAAGATCGTGATAGCGGGCATTGACATCGCGGATCTCCTCCGCCGACCTTCGTGCCTCCATGGCGGCAGCACATTACCCTGTCGAGGGTGCCAGTGAACGCCTACGTTCAGCAGGATCAGCCGCCGGGCGTGCCGCCACTGGAGCTAACCGGCGAGCGCACGCTGCCGGACGTGCCCGCGGAGAACTACTGGTTCCGCCGCCACCAGGCGGTTTATCAATGGATCGGCGCGCGGGTGGTGGGCAGGCGCGTGATCGACATGGCGTGCGGGGAGGGGTACGGCGCCGAGCTGCTCGCGCGGTCTGCCGCGACCGTGGTCGGCGTCGAGGCCAATCCCGAGGCCTTCGAGCACGCGAGCGTTCGCTATCGCGGCCGGAACCTGCGCTTCGAGCGGGGGCTCGTCGAGACCCACGGCGAGCCGGGCAGCTATGACGCGGTGGTGTTCCTGCAGACGATCGAGCACGTGCGCGACCCCGCTGCAGTGCTCGAGCACCATCGCTCGCTGCTCGCCGCCGGAGGCTCCGTGTACGTGTCGACTCCCAATCTGCTCACGCTCGCACCGCCGGGAGCCAAGCACTCGGGCAACCCCTGGCACCTGCGTGAGTACCGGGCCGAGGAGTTCTGTTTGCTGTGCGAGGCGGTGTTCCCGCGAGTGCGGCTCCTGGGGCTGATCCACGCCCACAAGCTGCGCGTGCACGAGCTCGCGTTGCGGTGCGGCTGGGACCGAGTCCATCGATCGCTGCGAATCACCGGTCGCTTCTATGAGTGGTTCACGCCCGCGATCGCCGCCCGTGACTTTGCGCTGCGCGCGGACCGCCTCGATGCCGCACTTGATTTCCTGGCCATCTGCCGCGATTGACTCGGTCCCGCCGACGAGCCTCGAAGTATTTTTTTGCTGCGCTTCAGTCGAAGCTCGGCGGTGCCGATACAGATCGTGAGGACGGGGCGGCCACCAAAGCCTGGCGGCCGGGAGTCGCCCAAACGGGCAGTGTCAATTCTCAGCGGCGCAAGCTGGCAACCAGTCAGAAGGGATGATGGTGGATGGATCGATCGCTCATGCAATCAGTACGGAACCGGCGCAGTCATAGCGACCAAGCTTTCCACGCCGTCGATCGCCGCGAGGCCACCGGCATCCACGCCACTCACCGGATTCGCGTGAGCCCGCCGCCACTACCCCATCCGCGGGTCCGTACGGTCAGGGTGAGAAGCCGGAAACAGGCGTAGCTGGGCACCGCCTCGCTTCGACCCGCCAGCCGGCTGGCGCCTACTGTGAACCATCCCAAAGACCGTACCCTGCCAGCGCCGAGTTCTGAACCCGATAATCACCGGCAGAAGCGTTCGCATACTCGGGGTTGACATCGGCCGAGCCGGAAATCGCTGAGCCGCAACCCGTCGAGGCTCCGCCGGGATTGTTGTAGAAGTCATTGTTGTAGATCTGGTCCCCCGAGGTCAGCTCCAGACAGGTGACGCCAACCCCGGGATCGTCCTGCCCGGTGTCACGGTTGACGATGCCGGTCGAATTCGTGACGACATTGTTGTAGAAGGTGTCGTTCGGACCGCTCGACGCAAACACCACTCCCGAGCCGGCGTCGTCGATCACGTTCGAATACACCGACGCGTTCGAGGCGAATGGGTAAATCTGGACGCCCCAACCGTGCTGGTCGTTATAGACCCAGTTGTCGTAGATCCGCGTGCCGGACCCGGAGCTCAGGTAGAGGATGTGGTCGAAGTCGTCGCACAGGCCGACGTTGTAGATCTTGTCGTAGCGGATCACGTCGTTGTTGGAGGCTCCGTTCCAACCGATGCCAATGCCGTTGCCACGCAGCGACGCGACAGACTGATAGAAGGTCGAATTTTCCAAGGTGTCGTCGGAGCCGTTGATCTCCATCCCGTTGGAGATGGGGTAAGGACACGTGGTGCCTGAGCGCTCAGCGTTGTAGGCGGTGTTCGACCCGTCGATCGTCAGTCCGTTGAAGTCGACATAGCTGCCATCGATCAACAACAGCCCCTCGATCACTGGAGTGGCGCCCGCGGCGGCCGTCAGCTCGACGCTGGCCGAAGAATTGCCACTACCTTCAAACGACCACGTAGACCCTGTGCCCCCGTAGGTTCCCGATTCAAGGCATCCCTTCTGGCCTGCACGCAGGGTCTCTTCCAACTTCGTGGGAGTGGCGAATGGCGCCGACTGAGTGCCCTGAGCCGAGTCGCTGCCCGACGGCGACGCGAAGTAGGCGCAAGATGACGGGTTGCCGGCGGGAGACGAAGAGGAAGACGACGACGAGGTGGTGGTCACGATTATCGAGGTGCTGCTCGTGGTGGTGCTCGCCGTCGTGGAGCTCGAGGTAACGCAATGGCGTCCGCGATGGAAGGAACCGGGTGCACAGGGGGAAGGAGCAGCGCTGGCGCTGCCGGCACCCTGACTGAGAGCGGTCCCGATAGCGAGGCCGGCGAGCGCGACGAAGCTGAGAAAGGCGGGGAGCGACTTTCGCAAGAGACCGGCTCCTGTGGAGGATGTGCGGTGAAGCGCTTCCCTGCGCGAACGTTCAGGGTAAGAGGCAGACGGGTCGAAGCCGTTCCACAGCCGGTAATCGACAAATGAGGCCGCAGAACAGATCGTGATGCAGACTTCACGAACGGATTGACGACGCGGGATCTTCTAATAGAACGACGGGTGGTAGTACTCACCACGTCAGTTATTCATGTTCATCCTGGCAACTTGTACAAGAGTTACGCGCCGTTGCAGTCCGTAAGCAGATAGTGAACGACGATCTGTCTAAAACAGCACTGCTTCGCTTCGCGCGATTACTGCCAGCGGAAGCTGCGCGGAGCATCGCGCATGCGGATGAGCCGCGCGGGGACCCCGCCGACGACGGCGTTGTCGGGCACATCGCACGTGACCACGGCGCTGGTTCCGACTACCGAGTTCTCGCCTATCGTGACGCCTCGCAAGACGCAGGCGCCATACCCGATCCAGACGTTGTGCCCGACGTTCACGTCGCGCTTATAGATGCCTTGCTCACGAATTGGCCGCTCGGTCTCCACCATCCCGTGATCGAAGTCGATCAGCATCACTCGGTCGGCGATGATGCACTCGCGCCCGATCGAGATGTGCTGGTAGGCGGAGATCGTGCATTCCTGCCCCATCACGGTCTTAGCCCCGACCGACAGGTGCCCCTCGTGTACACGGACCTTGCAGCCGTGTCCCAGCCACGACCATCTACCGAGCGTGACGGTCGCGCGGCTACCGATCTCGAACTTGACTCCCGGGCATACGAAGCAGAGGCCGTCGGTTTTGAGCCGCCCGCGCCAGCGCAGCTTCAGCCACAGCCAGCGCGCCAGCAATCTCAGGTAGCCGGGCCGGAGCATGTGGTGGTCCCGGGCGAAGCGCAGGAACGTGATCAGACCCCCGTGCAGCGGCGGGGGTTGCGCCCGCAAGATCGGTGGCGGTGGCGGCGGGAAGCGATCGCGCTGGATCCGCTTGCTGGTCGCGGATTGCACTCGAGGATCGTACGGCGCCTGAGGCAGGAACGGTGCTTCGCGGCCGCCCTGACATCATGCTCGCTTCGTGCCCGAGCCCCGACATTCGCTTGCAGAGCGTCTCGCGACCGGCGATAAGCGAGCGCTGGCGCGCGCAATCTCGCTCGTAGAAAACGACGACCCCGAGGGCTGGGCGCTGGTGCGAGAGTTGTATCCGAGCACCGGCCGGGCCTCGATCGTCGGCTTCACCGGTCCGCCGGGGGTGGGTAAGTCGACGCTGTTGGGGGCGCTGACGAAGCTCGAGCGTGATCGCGACCGGACCGTCGCGGTGCTCTCGATCGATCCATCATCGCCGTTCACCAAGGGGGCGCTGCTGGGCGACCGGATTCGGCTCAGCGACCACTTCCTCGATCCCGGGGTGTTCATCAGATCGATGGCCACCCGCGGCGCGCTCGGCGGCTTGAGCGAGGCGGCGCTGCAAGCGGCGTTGCTGATGGACGCCTCCGGCAGAGACGTGGTGTTCCTCGAGACGGTCGGCGTCGGGCAGGCCGAGGTCGACATCATCGACCACGGCGACACGGTGGTTTTGATCTTGATGCCGGGATCGGGCGACTCGATTCAAGCGCTCAAGGCCGGCGTGATGGAGATTCCCGATGTGATCGTCGTCAACAAGGCCGATCATCCGCTGACCGACACAATGGTGCGCGAGATCAAGGGGATCCTCGCCTTGGGGCCGAAGCAGCCCTGGCAAGTGCCGATCGTGCGCACGGAAGCAGTCCGTGGTACCGGGATAGCGGAGCTGGCGGATAAGCTCGCCGAGCACCGCCAGTTCATCGAGGCCGAGGGAACGCTCTCTGAACGCCGCCGGCGCAACCTGATGAACGAGGTCCTGGCGATCGCCACTCATCGCATGCGCCAGGAGCTCGAGGCATCCGTGCGCGAGGACCCCGAGGTAAAGGAACTCCTCGACCGCGTGGTCTCGCGCGAGCTTGACCCTGCGAGCGCCGCGACCAGCATCCTCGAGCGACCGGGCTCCAGCGCGCGCGGTGAGTGAGCTTGCAACTTGCGTAATTGCCCTCGACGTGAAAGGCTCCCCGAACCGAGAGAGGTAAAGGGGGTTCAGGTTGGATACCCGGATTGATCGTCGTGGTTTGCTCGCCGGCGCGGGGGTAGCCGGTCTGTCCCTGGCCGGCGGAGCGGGGATCGGGCGGGTAGCCCGGGCCGCGGCTCGCGGGGCCGGGCCGCCGATCCGCGGACAGGTGATCCGGCGCGGGCAGTCGGGCTTCCTGCAGGCGGCGCACGTTTACAACACTCGCTTCGACGGCTTTCTGCCGTCGCTGGTCGCGCGCCCGCTCGATGCCAGCGACACGCGCGCCGCGGTTCGATGGGCGGTCTCGAACGGCGTCCCGTTGCGCGCCAAGTCGGGCGGCCACAGCTACGCCGGGTACTCCACCCAGTCGGGCGGCATGGTGCTCGACCTGCGGAACATGACCGGGATCAGCGTCAACACGCGCAACCGCACCGCGACGATCGGCGCCGGGGCGCAGCTGATCGATGTGTACGCCGCGCTGGCCGCGCGCGGTGTGACGATTCCCGCCGGGTCGTGCCCGTCGGTGGGGATCGCCGGCCATGCGATGGGCGGCGGGATGGGGCTCGCCGGCCGCCAGTTCGGTTTGACGGCGGACAACATTCTCAGCGTGCAGATCGTGACCGCGGACGGACGCGTGCGCACCGCGAGCGCAAACAGCAACCCGGACCTGTATTGGGCGCTCCGGGGCGGCGGTGGGGGCAACTTCGGGGTCGTGACGAGCTTCACGTTCCGCGTTCATGGTGTACCTCGCACCGTCGCGGGTTTCCTCGTCAGCTGGCCATGGTCGCGAGCCGCCGACGCACTCGCCGCCTGGCAGGCGTGGGCTCCGTACTCGCGCTCGCAGCTGACCTCGATCTTCCATCTGAGTGCGGGTGGCGGCTCCACCTCGGCCTCTGTCAGCGGTCAGTACTTCGGTCCCGCGAGCGACCTGGGCCGGCTGCTCGGGCCGCTGATCGCATCGGGCGGGAGAATCACCACCTTCAACGACGGCTACATGCGGATGCAGCAGGTCTGGGCGGGGTGTTCGAACATCTCGCTGACGGCCTGCCACACCGCCGGCACGCGACCGGGCGGAACGCTGGCGCGGGAGAGCTTCCAGGCAAAGTCGGATTACGTCTCGAAGCAGCTGCCCACGGCCGCGCGAAACATACTGGTCCGGGCGACCGAGGCGCGGGCGAGCATCGGCGGGTCCGGCGCGATCCTGTTCGACTGCTACGGCGGTGCGATCAACCGGGTCGAGCCCGGGGCGACCGCGTTCGTGCACCGAAACGTGCTGTTCTGCATGCAGTACCTGAGCTACAACGGCGGCGCCTCCTGGCTGAGCTCGACGTACTCGAAGATGTTCCCGTACGTGACCGGCGGGGCATACCTCAACTACACCGATCCTGACCTGAAGGGCTGGGAGACCGCCTACTACGGCTCCAACTACCGGCGCCTGCTCGAGGTCAAGCGAGACGTCGATCCACACCGCTTCTTCAACTTCCCGCAGGCGATCGGGCGCTAGTCCAGCGCTCAGCTCCCGCGGCAGCTGAACCGACGCGCTCCGCTAGCTCGGCCAGCAGCCTGACCCCGAACCCGGTCGCGCCTCGGTCGGCGAAGTAGCGGCGGGGAACGTCCCAAGCGGTGCCCGCAATGTCGAGGTGGGCCCAGGGAAGCTCGCCCGCGAAGTGCTGCAAGAAGGCCGCGGCCGTCGCCGGCATCGCCTCGCGGCGCTCGGTGCGGTTGGTGAGCTGCGCGTAGCGACCCTTGACCATCTCCGCGAAGTCCTCATGCATGGGCATCCGCCAAGCGAGCTCGCCGGTGGCTTCGCCGGCGGCGAGGATCTGCGATGCCAGCGCGTCGTCGTTTGACATCAAGCCGGCGAAGCTCGAGCCGAGGGCGACGTCGATCACGGTCAGAGTGGCGATGTCGATCAGCAGATCGCAGCCCTGCCGACGGGCATGGCAGAGGCAGTCGGCGAGCACCAAGCGCCCTTCGGCATCGGTGTTGTTGACCTCGATCGTGGTCCCGTCGAGCGCGCGGACGATATCGCCCGGCTTGACCGCCGTGCCGCTGGGGAGGTTCTCGGTCGCGCCAACGATCCCCAGCACCCTGACCGGTGCACCGAGCTCGACCAAGGCCGCGATCGCCTCGATCACCGCGGCCCCGCCGCTCATGTCGAATTTCATCTCGTACATCGTCGCCGGCTGCTTGAGCGAGATCCCACCCGAGTCAAACGTCACCGCCTTGCCGATCAGCCCGATTCGAGGGGCCCCCCGGTGCTGGGCGCCGTCGTATTCGAGACAGATCATCTGCGCCGCCTGCTCGGACCCTCGGGCCACAGCGGCGAACGCCCCCATTCCGGCTTCGCGAATCTGGTGCTCGTCGAAGACCGTCACCCGTACACCGTCGAGTTGCCGGGCGTAATCGGCGAGCGCCGATGGAGTGAGATCGTTGGCCGGGGTGTTCGCGAGGTCTCGCGCTCGGTTCTGCGCGCGCACCGCGAGCGCCGCACGCCGCACCGGATCCGAGACGTCGTGATGCGCGCTCACGAGCAACCCTGCCAACGGCCGGTTGGAGCCGGCATCCGCTTGATAGCGGTCGAAGCGATATGCGTGCAGCATGGTGCCGTGGACGAGCCCCGCGACGACCAGCTCGTCGACATGGTGGGGCACCTCCCAGCAGAGCGTCCGCGCGCCCAGCTCGCGGGCGCGACCGTGCGCCAGCGCGGCCGCCGCACGGGCCCGCTCGCCATCGAAACGATCGCGATCGCCGAGGCCGATGAGAATCACGCGACGGTTCTGAGCATGGGTCAGCGCCAAGTGCCCGAACGACCGCTTGGCCTCGCCGGACTCGAGCAGCGCTGCGAGCGGGCCGCCGGCGAGGTCGTGCGCGACGCCCTCGCCCTCGAACACCCCCACCGCGATCGTGTCGGCCTCGGTGGCGATCGGGCCGGCCGTCGTCGACTGCACTCGCATCGCCCGAACCTAGCAGTGCGGCCCCGGAGCACCGCTTACTAGCATTGGTCACCTGTCACCGACGCCGGAAAAGCGAGACCGATGCCCAACACCGTGATTCTGTCCACCGCGCGCACTCCGATCGGCAAACTCGGAGGCGGACTGGCCTCGGTCGACGCGACCCACCTCGGCGGCACCGCGATCGCGGCGGCGCTGGAGCGCGCCGACGTTTCCCCCGACCAGGTCCAGCACGTGGTGATGGGCCAGGTGATACAGGCAGGGCAGGGACAGATCCCCTCCCGTCAAGCCCAGGTCAAGGCGGGAATTCCGAACTATGTCCCGTCGGAGACGATCAACAAGGTCTGTGCATCTGGGATCCGCGCGGCCGGGCTGATCGACGCGTCGATCCGAGCGGGCGACCTCGAGCTCGCGGTGGGGGGCGGCATGGAGTCGATGTCGGGTGCTCCGTACCTGCTCGAGCAGGCTCGGTTCGGGTTCCGCATGGGAGACGGCAAGGCGATCGACGCGATGGTCAACGACGGCCTGACCAGCCCCTTCTCGCAGAAGCACATGGCGCAGGAGGCGAGCGAAGTGGCCAACGAGCTCGAGCTGACGCGAGCGGATCTCGACCGCTGGGCGCTGCGGTCCCACCAGCTCGCGGTTGAGGCCACGGACGAGGGCCGCCTACCCGAGGAGATCGTGCCGGTGACGGTCAAGGGTAAGAAGGGGGAGACGGTGGTGCAGATCGATGAAGGTCCCAGGCGCGAGACCAGCCTCGAGGCGCTCGCCAAGCTTCCGCCGATCTTCCTTGAGAACGGCTCTCACACCGCCGGCAATTCACCCGGGGTGAACGACGGCGCGGGGGCGCTCGTGTTGGCCAGCGATGAGTGGGCCAAGCGCAATCGCAAACCGGGGCTGGCCCGGATCGTCGCGCAAGCACAGGTAGCCGACGATTTTCCGTACCTGGCGCGCACGCCCGCCAACGCCGCGAAGCTGGCGCTCGAGAAAGCCGGCCTGAAGGCGCAGGACATCGACCTGTGGGAGATCAACGAAGCGTTCGCGTCGGTCACCCTCAACTCGATCCGGATGCTCGGGATCGATGAGGACCGCGTCAACGTCAACGGCGGTGCGATCGCGCTGGGCCACCCGCTCGGGGCCTCCGGCGCTCGCATACTCGGCGCGCTCACCTACGAGCTTCGCCGTCGCGGCGGCGGCCTGGGTTGCGCGGCGATCTGCTCGGGTGGCGGTCAGGGCGACGCGGTGATCATCGAGGCGAACGGCAGCTGACCGCCGCCGCCCACACCCACAATAAGCCGGCCGCCCCTCGGGCTGCGGCGGCGTTCTTCGATCTCGACCGCACGCTGATGGAGGGCTCCTCCGCGTTCCAGTTCGGCCGCGCCGCCCACAAGGCCGGGTTGATGGGCCGGCGCCAGCTGATCGCCGACGGGTGGGCGAACCTGCGCTTCCGCCTGCGCGGATCGACCGACGAGGACACGCATGCCCTCAGGGACCGGATCTCGAGCTCACTGCAAGGGGTGCGGGTGCGCGACGTGGAGCGACTCGGCGCCGATGTGCTGGCGGGAATCCTGCCTCGAATCTACCCCCAGATGCTGGCGCTCGCCCACGAGCACCAAGATGCCGGCCGGCGCGTGTACATCGTCACCGCGGCATCGCGTGAGGTGGCCGAGATGCTGGCGCGGGTGTTAGCGCTCGACGGAGCGATCGGGTCGCAGTTCTCGAAGGTAGAGGACGGAGTCTTCACCGGGCAGCCGGCCGGGCTGTTCATCTACCGCAGTGACAAGGCGCGCGCGATCAGGGACCTGGCGGCACGCGACGGAATCGAGCTCGCCGACTCATATGCGTACTCGGACTCTGAGTCCGATCTGCCGATGCTGCGGGTCGTCGGTCACCCCGTTGCCGTCAATCCCGACCCGGCGCTGGCGCGAATCGCTCGCGAAGCGGGCTGGGAGGTATTGCGCTTTGATCGACTCGGACGGAGGCTGAAGACCGCCGCGGCGCTCGCGGGGGCGGCCGCGGCGGGCGGGATCGGAAGCGCCGCCCTGGCCTCGCGATCGCGCGGCTGACAACCGCCCGCGGCTGATCGCGCGGCTGACTACCGGCCGCGGCTGACCCGTCGACGGCTGGCGCGGGCGCGACCCCGGCTGACGGTGAGCGCGACCTTCGTTCCTGACCGGCGGCGGGTTCCCGCCTTCGGCGAGGTTGAGATCACCTTTCCCTTCTTGACTGTGTTGGAGCGAACCTGCTTTACCTTGCCGACCGCACAATGCGATCGCACGAGCGCCTTCTTGGCGGCCGCGAGTTGCTTGCCGCGCAACCTCGGCACCGTGCACTGAAACGGCACGTACCTGACGATTACCGACGCGGTGGCGAGATTGCCAGCCACATTTGTCGCGGTCGCGGTGATCGTGTTGGAGCCGAGTCGCAGACGCACTAGCGCGCTGAAGCCGCCGCCCGAACGGACCCCGATCCCGGTGCCATTGAGCTTCAACGAGGACAGGCCGATGGCGTCGGTGGCAATTCCCTGTACCGTGATCGAGGCGTTTCGCGACAGCGAGCGGTTCGCGGGCGCACGGATCGTCACCGCGGGGGTGAAGAAACGATCGAGCTCCGCTCGCGCCAGTGGCGTCAGCGTGGCCAGATCCGCGGCCTGAGTGAACGACCAGCCATATGAGACCGAACCGCCTGCCGGCACGGTGTCCGTGTAATGCATGACGAACGTCGCGGGGTCACTGCCGCTCGCGGAGGTGAAGTTCGCGCTGATCGGTGGCCGGCTGTAGGTAATCGCGCCAATCGGGTTGCCGGCGGACGGGGCGGCGCCCGCGTTGGCTATCACGAAGATCGAGCCCGGACCCGATGAAAACGCGGAGAACGCGTCCGGAGCGGAGTGACTGACGAGTGAACTCTGTCCGGGAAACGCGAACCCCGGCGTCGCTCCCGAGAATCCCTCGACCGATTGACCGAACAGCGCATCGATCGTGTGTGCCTTGCCGTCGACGCTGATGAACCGCTGCGAGACCCGGGCCACCTGGCCGCCGGGAAGGATCGTCGTCGCTTGCTGCACGTGGATCCCGGAGTCGTGCAGTGAAGGGCACTGCACCGACGTCGGCGGGAAGCCGCCGGGAGCGTTGCAGCTCATCAGCGTGTCAAGCTCGGTGATCGACACCGAGTCATGAGCCGCATCGAACGCGGCCGAGTAGGCCAATGGCGCAAACCCGGCCTCGCCGGTGAGACCGCCCCCCTGATCGGGGGTTGCGCCGATCGCGCCCGGTGGATACGCGTTCTCGCCATCGATCTGCAGCGCTGAGCGGGTATCGAGCTCCGGAGCGATGCCGCTCGTCTGAAGCAGACACGCGTTGCCGGCGAACAGCTGGAAGCTGCCCAGCGTCGAGGCGTTCGTCGCCCATGAACCGAACACCGGGCATTCCCCGAGCGATTCGAGCTCGAACGACCATGACAGTGGACCCGCGAGCACGTCATAGCCGTAGAGATCTCCGTTGGTCGAGTGCGAAGAGCTTCGGGCGACGCTGATCGCCGGACCTGCGAACGCCGCCGCGGCGGCGCCGGTTGGTGTCGTTCCGGCCGGCACCAGTGCCAGCCGGCACGCAAACCCCGCGATCGGCGCGAGTGAGACGTTGACCGAGAAGCTGCCCGAGCTGACATCGATCGCGCTCGCGAGGGTGGTCCACGACGTGTCTGCGGCCCAATAACACAGCAGGTCCCCGTAAGAGCCCGAACTCGCGCCGGCCACCGTTCCTCCGACTGTCACATACCCGGCGCCGTTATCGCCGTTGTAATACAGCTGAGTTCCGCCGGCTGGATAGGTGATGCTCGAGCCCGTGATCGCGGCTTGGGCCCGCGCGCTGACGAGCAGCAGCGAGAGCACGCAAAGCGAGCCCGCAAGCAGGATTCGTGAACGAGTGCCTCCCGTTAGCAGCCGCAAGGGTCCTTTCCCCAGTCACAGCGTAACGCCGCATAGGTCAACGGACAAGCCTCCTCTGACTGCGAACAAGCTGCTGCGCGAATACAATCCCACCTCGCCCAGCTGTGATCGACGCGATGTTGTCGGTACCTCAGCGCGCGACTGCCGATTTCGATGGCCTCCCAAACCGAGAAGAAGATCCGCGTCGTCGTCGCGAAGCCCGGACTCGACGGGCACGACCGCGGCGCGAAGATCATCGCCCGCGCGCTGCGTGACGCCGGCATGGAGGTGATCTACACCGGTTTGCATCAAACGCCGGAGCAGATCGTCGAGACCGTGATCCAGGAGGACGCTGACGCCGTCGGTCTATCGATCCTGTCCGGAGCCCACATGACGCTGGTGCCGCGGATCGTCGAGCTGCTCAGGGAGCAAGGCGCTGACGATGTCGTGCTCACCGTGGGGGGGACGATTCCGTCCGACGACATCGCGGAGCTCAAGCAGCTCGGCGTAGCCGAAGTCTTTACGCCGGGGGCCTCGACGCAACAGGCGATCGACTTCATCCGTGGCGCCGTCCGCGCCTAGTCAACCGTCGCTGGAAGGCGGCGCGCGAGTGCTCAGACGCTCCACCGAGGCTCCGGCTCGAAGCCGCTCCCGAAGCCGATTGACTCGTCAGTCAACGCGTTAGTATGTGACCGATATGACAAGGAGGCTCCGTTGAAAATTTGCGTCCTGATCAAAGAGGTCCCGGACGCCGCCGTCGAAAAGCGAATCGATCAGTCGACGGGGCGGATGGACCGGTCAGGGGAGAAGAACCTCAACCCGTACGACACCCACGCGATCGAGGCGGCGATGCAGATCCGCGAGGGCGATGCCGCCGAGGTCGAGGAGATCGTCGCGGTCACGATGGGACCGCAGTCGGCGGTTCGGGCGTTGCACAAGGCGGTCTCCCTCGGTGCCGATCGATCGGTGCACCTGACCGATGACGGGCTCGCCGGCTCTGACGTCGCGGCGACGGGTTACGCGCTCTCGAAAGCTCTGGAGCAGGAGCAGCCCGATCTGGTGTTGCTGGGCCAGCAGTCCGACGACGGCGAGTGTTACACGATCGGCGCGGTCGTCGCCGACCATCTGAAGATGCCGTCGCTGACGCAGGTGATCAAGCTGGAACTGCAAGAGAGCGGGTTGCGCTGCGAGCGCCAGGCGGAATACGGCTACGACACGGTCGAGATCGAGCTGCCCGCCGTGATCTCGGTCGGCGACGCGATCAACGAGCCGCGCTACCCGTCGCTGAAGGCGATCATGGGCGCGAAGAAGAAGCCGCTCGAGACCCTCGCGGCGGCGGACGTCGGGATCGATTCCTCGTTGGTCGGCGAGGAGGGCTCGCGCGTTCAGTGCGGTGACTTCCACGACCCACCGGTCAAGGCCGCGGGTCAGGTGATCGAGGATGAGGACACAAACGAGACGGTCGAGAAGATCGTTGCGTGGCTCGATGAAAGGAAGCTGATCTAGTGACTGCTTGCGCCGCCGTTCGCTCAATCACTCACGAGAGGAGCCTCTGATGGCCGACGTCCTGACCTACGTCCTGCACTACGAGGGCGCCTTCAACAAGAACTCGCTGGGAGGCGTCTCTGAGGGCGCAGCCCGTGCCGCGGACATCGGCGGTGAGTGCCATGCGGTCGTGGTTGGCAGCGATGACCTGAGCGACGAGCTCTGCCAGTCGCTCGGCGCCTTCGGCGCGACTAAGGTGTTTCGCGCGCGCGGACCAGAGGGCCTCGCCCAGCCCGTGGTCGACGTGATGGCCAAGGTGATCGATGACCACGGCCACTCCTACGCCCTGTTCGGCGGGGGTCTGCTCGGCTTCGAGATCGGAGCGGGACTGGCAGCTCGCAAGCGGGCCGGCGTGACGATGGAGGTGACCGCGGTGCGGGCCGAGGAGGGCAAGCTCCTGGCCGAGCGCCCGATCCTTCAAGACTCGAAGATCTCCGTCTCCCGCTACCGCGGTGGGCTAGGGATCATCATCGGGCGGATCAACGCTTTCGAGGTCGTCTCCCGCGACGGTGGCTCCGCGGAGGTCGTGGACGTCGACGTCGAGCTATCCACGTGGTCGACAAAGGCGAGGATGGTGCAGCGCGGCGAGCAGCGCGGAGCTGACGTCGACATCGAAGGCGCGGACATCCTGGTGGCCGGGGGCCGCGGGCTTGGCAAGGCAGAGAACTTCCAGCTCGCCGAGGATCTCGCCGGCGCCTTCGGCGGCAACACCGCGGTGGCGGCGACGCGCGCCGTGGTCGACGCGGGCTGGTATCCCTACGCGGCCCAGATCGGCCAGACCGGGAAGACGGTGTCGCCGAAGCTGTACCTCGCGGCCGGCATCTCGGGCGCGATCCAGCACAAGGTGGGTATGCAGTCCTCCGAGAACATCGTCGCGATCAACAAGGACGCGAACGCGCCGATTTTCGAATTCTCAGACCTCGGCGTCGTCGGAGACCTGAACAAGATCCTGCCCAAGCTGACCGACGCGATCAAGTCGAAGAAGGGCAGCTGACGGGCCGATGTCCGCGAAGGACGGCGGCGGACCCTACGCGCCCAGCGAGTTCCCACCCCCAGTCGACTCGGTCAAGGAGTTCGTCAAGCGGGAGCTCGATCCAGAGGACGAGCGGATCGATGTCGGAGTGCTGATCGTCGGCGGCGGCACCGCGGGGCTGGCTTGCGCGAACCGGTTGCTGCAGCTGCTGGGCGATGACCCCGAGACGATGGAGCGCCTGGGGGAGGTGCCTGTGGCGGTGATCGAGAAGGCCAAGACATGCGGCGGCCACAACCTCTCCGGGGCCGTGATGCGGCCGCGGCCCCTGCAGGAGCTGTTCCCGGAGCTGACCCGTGAGCAGTGGCGGGCCGAGCGGTTCGCGTTCGGCGAGGTCACCAAGGAAGCGGTGTACATGCTTCCGAACGCAAGAAGCAAGCTGAGGATCCCCACGCCGCCGCCGTTCAAGAACCACGGCAACGAGATCGTGTCGGTCTCGGCGCTGGCGCGCTACCAGCAGCGCCAGGCCGAGGAGGGCGGGGCATATGTACTGACCGAGACCTCGGCCGCTCAGCTGATCGTCGAGGACGAGCAGGTGGTCGGCGTTCGCTCCGGAGACAAGGGCCGGGGCAAGGACGGCGAACCGCTCCGAAACTTCGAGCCGGGAACCGACATCAAGGCCGAGGTGACGGTGCTCGCCGAAGGCTGCTGGGGCCATCTGACCGGCGCCGCGATTCGCGAGTTCGCGCTCGGCGAGGGCCGCGAACCACAAGTATGGGAGCTCGGCGTCAAGGAAGTCTGGAAGGTCCCGAGACCACTTGACCGGGTGATCCACACGATCGGCCCGTGGCCACTGAAGACCTCGCCGAAGTATGGCCAGATCGGCGGCACCTGGATCTATCCGATGAAGGACGCCAAGACCGGCGAGGACCTCGTCAGCATCGGGTTTGTCGTTGATCTCGAGTACGCCGACGCCACGACCTCGGCCCATGACCTGTTGCAGCTGTTCAAGCTGCATCCGCTGGTGCGCGGGATCCTTGAAGGTGGCGAGCGGGTGGCCTGGGGCGCGAAGGCGCTGCCGGGCGGCGGCTATTGGTCGATGCCCAAGCTCTCGATGCCCGGCGCGCTGCTCGTCGGTGACGCCGGCGGGATGGTCGACACCGTGGCGCTGAAGGGCGTCCACCACTGTCTCCTGTCGGGCAAGCTCGCGGCGGAGGCGATCTACGGCTCACTCGTGGACGGCGAGGCGCTGTCGGCTTATGAGAACGCGGTTGAGCAGTCGACGATCGGCACTGAGCTGTGGCGCGTGCGCAACACCCGCCAGCCGTTCCAGCGTGGCTTCGTCCGCGGTGGACCGTTGGTCAACATGATGATCGCGACCAAGGGACGGTTTCCCGGTGGCCGCTGGGCCTGGCACCGAAATGATCAGCAGCCGATGTTCGTCGGTGACACCCGCAAGCGCTACCCGAAGCCCGACGGCAAATACACGTTCGACAAGCTCTCGAGCGTCTACATCAGTGGCAATGCCACTCGCGATGACGCGCCCAATCACATTCGTGTGCGGCGGAATGTGCCACGCGAGATCGCGGAGACCTGGCAGTGGATGTGCCCGGCCGGGGTCTACGAGATCCCCGAGAGCGCGCCCACCGAGGGCCCGGTTGACGTCACCGTCAACTACACCAACTGCGTGCAGTGCGGGGCGATCACGGCCAAGGGCGGGCGGCTGACACCCCCGGAGGGCGGGGACGGCCCGCTCTATACGGTCACCTGATCCGGTTTCGAGACTGCCCGCAAGAGCCTGACGCGGCCCTCGTAGCGCCGTCACCCGACGCGGTCCGCGTATCGCCCGCGAGAACCTGGAAAACTTCTCGCGCTCGAAGCTGTTAACGAAGCGTGCGTAGATTCCGAAGCGTGCGTAGATTTCTGCTTGCCGCGTCGAGTGTCGTCGCTGCCGGGCTCGCGGCGGCCACGACCGCGAATGCCCAGGCGCCCGGCTCGTTCGCTCATCTCAGCCGGTTCCTGTGTCAGAACGCGCTCCTGCCCTCCCAGCGCGAGATCTCGGTCGCGGGAGTGATGCGTCCCGTACCCGGCACGCAGCGGATGGCGATGCGGTTCGAGCTGCTCGAGCGCACGCACGGCGGACCGCCAACTGAGGTGATGGGCGGGGACCTCGACCGCTGGAAGACGCCACCGAATCCCAGCCTCGGCCAGCGCCCTGGAGATGTCTGGAGCGTCGACCATCCCGTCATCGGCCTCGCCGCTCCGGCGACCTATCGCCTCCGGGTGACGTTTCGCTGGACGGGCAAGCACGGCAAGGTGCTGGCGACCGTGCAGCGCATGAGCACCGCTTGCGCGCAACGAGAGCTCCGTCCCGATCTCGTCCTCTCCTCGATTACGGTGAAGCCGATCGCGACCGCCCCCGGGCACGACCAGTACGCCGTCTTGGTCCGTAACACGGGCATCACCGAGTCCGGGCCGTTCGAGGTCCTGTTCGTGCCGGGCTCTGGCTATCCAGAGCAGACCAAGACGCTTCCGTCGCTGCGCGGTCACGGCCAGCGTGCGGCCACCTTCACCGGCCCTCTCTGTAACGAGGCGACCGCGCCGACCGTGATCGTCTACGCGAACGATCAGGTCGATGAGCTGAATGAATCGAATAAATCGGGTACGGCGGCATGTCCGGCGAACTGAGCGGCGGTCGTGCAGCGGCCGGGGACTTGACCGGGGAGGGCCACCCAGGCCCGCTAAACTTGATCGTGCAATGAAAACCGATATCCATCCAGAGTACGTCGATGCTCACGTGCGCTGCACGTGCGGCAACGAGTTCACGACTCGCTCGACAAAGCCCGAGATCCACGTCGAGATCTGCTCTGCGTGCCATCCGTTTTACACCGGCAAGCAAAAGCTGGTCGACACCGGGGGCCGGGTGGAGCGTTTCCAGCGGCGAGTCGCAAAGGGCCGCCGCGCCGCACGAACGGCCGCCGGCGCCTAGCTCGGGGGCCGTTCGTGGGGCAGAGCGGTGTGGCGCAGGGACCGCTGACCGCATCGCGTGACGCCCCACTGGGCGGCCAAGCGGTCCTCGAAGGGGTGATGATGCGGGGCATCGGGAACTGGGCGGTCGCGGTTCGCGAGCCCGATGCGGATCGCGGTGAAGCCGCCCGCGGCGAAATCGCCGTCCGCTCGTTTCCGCTCGTCGCGTGGACCAAGCGCCGGCGGATTTACAGGTGGCCCGTGATCCGCGGCGTGGTGGCGCTGGCCGATTCGCTCAGAATCGGCATGCGAGCGCTTGGCATCTCGGCCAATGCCCAGCTTCCAGAAGCCGATCAGGAGCTTTCACCAACCGTCTGGGTCGGGACGGTGGCGCTGGCGGTGATCTTCGCGATTGGCCTGTTCTTCGTCGCTCCGGTCGGACTGACCAGCCTGATCAAGCGTCAACTAGGTTCCTCGGTCCTGTTCTGGGCGGTCGAGGGCGTGATCAGGACGTGCATCTTCCTGGCCTATCTCGTACTGCTCTCGCGGATCCGTGACCTGCGACGAGTGTTCGAATATCACGGCGCCGAGCACAAGGTGATCTCCTGCTTCGAGGCTTCCGACGAGCTCACGCCGGAGCGCGCCAAGCTCTACTCGCGCCTGCATCCTCGCTGCGGCACAAGCTTCCTGCTGATCGTGATGATCCTGGCGATCTTCGTGTTCGCGCCGATCGGCTTGCCCTCCTGGTGGGTGCTCGTCTCCAGCCGGATCCTCGGCATCCCGCTGATCGCCGGTCTCTCATTCGAGGTGATCAAGTGGGCCGGTCGCAATCGTCGCAAGCGCTGGGTTCAGGCGCTGATGTATCCGGGGCTGCAGCTCCAGCGGCTGACGACACGCGAGCCGGATCTCGACCAGCTAGCGGTCTCGATCGCGGCGCTCACGGCGGTGCTGAAACTGGAGCGGCCCGGCGAGGCTTCGGCAGAGGATATGGTCGGGATGGAAGTCGTGGCTTAGTCAGCTCCGCGGGCCTACACTCGATTACAGGATGATCGATGCACTGGTGTCGCAAATCGAGGAGCGTTTTGGCCAACTCCAGGAGGAGCTGTCCGATCCCGCGGTGATCGGAGATCGGATGCGCTTTGCCGCGCTGAGCCGCGCATATCGCGAGCTCGAGCCGGCCGCGCGCCTGGCAAGCGAGTATCGGCGCGCGGCCGACGACAATGCCGGGGCGCTCGAGCTGCTGGCCGAAGACGGCGACGATCCTGAGCTGCGGGCGCTGCTCGAGTCATCGCGCGAGCGCATGCAATCGCTGGAGGATGAAATCCGCCTGGCGATGGTCGAGCGGGATCCGGCCGACGACAAGAACGTGATCGTCGAGATCCGGGCCGGTGCCGGTGGCGAGGAGGCGGCGCTGTGGGCTGGCGATCTCTACCGGATGCTGACACGCTACGCCGAGCGGCGCGGTTTCACGGTCGAGCCGATGTCGATCGGCGACGGAAGCTATACGCTCGCGGTCAAGGGCGACGGGGCCTACTCGGTGTTCAAGTTCGAGGGCGGTACCCATCGTGTGCAGCGCGTGCCCGAGACCGAGTCGCAGGGCAGGATCCACACCTCGACCGCGACCGTGGCGGTGCTCCCCGAGGCCGACGACGTGGAGGTCGAGATCGATCCGGGCGATCTGCAGATCGACGTCTACCGAAGCTCTGGACCGGGTGGACAGTCGGTCAACACGACCGATTCGGCGGTCCGCATCACCCACAAGCCAACCGGCATCGTGGTCTCGATGCAGGACGAGAAGTCGCAACTGCAGAACCGTGAACGGGCCATGCGCGTGCTGCGCGCGCGGCTCTATGAGCGGGCGCTCGCCGAGCAGCGGGCCTCGATCGACGCCTCTCGGCAGGCACAGGTCGGCACCGGCGAGCGGGCCGAGAAGATCCGCACCTATAACTTCCCAGACAAACGAGTCAAGGACCATCGCATCAACCTGCTGGTCCACAATCTCGACGGGATCCTGGTGGGCGAGCTCGACGAGCTGACCGCGGCACTGCAGGACGATGAGAAGCGGCGGCGGCTCACCGACCGGGCGCTTGCCTGAGTGCTGGTCACCGCCGCGCCCCGCGCGACCCCGGCCGAACTGGAACCGGTGACCGGCAGCACGAATCAGACGATCGCCTCGCCGTCGGTCAAGGACGCGCTTGCGCGGGCGGCGCGGGTGCTCTCCGGGGCGGGCTGCGACGCGCCGCGGCTCGACGCCGAACTGCTGCTGGCGTTCGCGCTCGGATGCGAGCGCGCGGAGCTCGTGCTGCGCGCGCGAGAGCCCCTCGGGGCAGGCTCGCGGGCGCGCTTCGAGGAGCTCCTCGCGCGAAGGGCCGCGCGTGAGCCGGTCGCCTACATCACCGCCACGAAGGAGTTCCGGTGGCTGTCGCTGCGCGTCGACCGGCGGGTGCTGATTCCCCGCCCCGAGACCGAGCTGCTGGTCGAGGTAGGGCTGTCGCTCCCCGCCGGCGCGCGAGTAGCCGATGTCGGGACCGGGAGCGGGGCGGTCGCGCTGGCGCTGAAGGATGAGCGGCCGGATCTCGACGTGGTCGGACTCGACCTCAGCCTCGATGCGCTCGCGGTAGCCCGCGAGAATGCTGCGCGCCTGGGTCTGGAGGTCGCCTTTCGGCAGGCCGACCTGCTCGACGAGGGCGAGTACGACGCGGTGTTCGCCAATCTCCCATACGTCCCGAGCGGGTCCAAGCTGCCCCCGGAGGCGTCGAACTACGAGCCGACGCTTGCGCTGCTGGGAGGCGAGGATGGGCTGGGGGTGCTCGGGCGGCTGATCGCGATGCTCGCCGGCGTGCCGCTCGTGGCGCTCGAAGTTGGGTCCGACCAGGCTGGGCGGGTGGACGCGTTGCTGGTCGGGGCGGGATTTCGGTCCGTCGAGCGCTTACCCGACCTCGCCGGCCACGAGCGAGTAGTCGTCGCCCGCAGGTGAGGGCGCAGCCCACCTCCGCGGAGCTGTTCGAGCGCTGCATGGGGGCGGGCGGGATCGCTGTCTTCCCCGCCGACACCGTCTACGGCCTCGCATGCGATCCGGATAACCGGGTGGCGGTAGAGCGGCTCTACCTGCTCAAGCGCCGTCCGCTGGAAAAGGCCTCCGCGGTGATGTTCTTCGACCCGGTGCTGGCGCTCGAGTCGCTGCCCGAGCTGGGCGCTCGCACCCGCGCCGCGCTGTCGAGGTTGTTGCCAGGAGGGGTGACCGTGCTGCTCCCGAACCCGGCGAGGCGCTATCCGCTCGCCTGCGGCGAGGATCCGGGGACGCTTGGCCTCCGGGTCCCGGTCGTCCCGCAGCTGGCCGGCGTGCGCCGGCCAGTGCTTCAGTCGAGCGCCAACCGGGCGGGTGCGAGCGACGCGAGGCGTCTCGAGCAGGTACCGGAGTTTCTCCGCGCCGCCGCGGATCTGGTGATCGATGGCGGCGAGCTGCCGGGAGCTCCTTCGACCGTCGTCGATCTGCGCTCCTACGAGGACCGGGGCGAGTGGTCGGTGGTGCGTCGTGGAGCCGTAAGCAGGGAGCGGTTGGAGGCGTTGCTCGGGTGATGCCTGCCGCCGCTGATATCGTCGCGCTTCAGTGACTTCCGAGCTGCCACCCGACTTCTTCAATCGTCCGCTGGCCGAAGTCGATCCCGAGATCGCGGAGGTGCTCGCGCTCGAGCTCGAGCGCCAGCAGCGTACGCTCGAGATGATCGCCTCGGAGAACTTCGTCCCGCTGTCGGTGCTCGAGTGCCAGGGCTCGGTGCTGACCAACAAGTACGCCGAGGGCTACCCCGGTAGGCGCTATTACGGCGGCTGCGAGTACGTCGACATCGCCGAGCAACTCGCGATCGACCGCGGGAAGGCGCTGTTCGGCGCCGAGCACGCGAATGTCCAGCCACACTCCGGGGCGCAGGCGAATGCCGCGGTGTACCACGCGCTGCTCGATCCCGGCGACACGCTGATGGGGCTCGAGCTCGCGCACGGGGGCCATCTCACTCACGGGATGAGGATCAACCTGTCCGGCAAGCTTTACGAGATCGCCCCCTACCACGTGGATCGGGAGACGAGCTTGATCGACATGGATGAGGTCGAGCAGATCGCGTGGGAGCGGAGGCCAAAGATGATCCTCGCCGGATGGTCGGCGTATCCGCGGCAAATGGACTTTGCCCGGTTTCGCGAGATCGCGGACTCGGTCGGCGCGTATCTGGTCGTCGACATGGCGCATTTCGCGGGCCTGGTCGCTGCAGATCTGCATCCCAACCCGGTTCCCTACGCCGACGTCGTAACGACCACCACTCACAAGACGATCGGCGGCGGCCGCGGCGGGATGATCTTGTGCCGGGAGCAGTACGCCAAGCAGATCAACTCCGCGGTCTTCCCCGGGCAGCAGGGCGGACCACTCGAGCACATCATCGCGGGCAAGGCTGTCGCGCTGCGGATCGCGATGACCGAGCCGTTCCGCGAGCGCCAAGAGCGAACCGTCGCCGGCGCCCGCGCGGTCGGCGCGGAACTGCTGGACGCCGGCGGAGGGGTGAACGTCCTCACCGGAGGCACCGACGTGCACCTCGTCCTCTGCGATCTGCGGGAGTCGGAGTTGGATGGCAAGCAGGCCGAGGACCGGCTGCACGAAATCGGGATCACCGTCAACCGGAACGCGGTGCCGTTCGACCCGCGACCGCCGGCGGTGTCTTCCGGGCTGCGGATCGGCACGCCGGCACTCGCGACTCGCGGGCTACAGGTCGAGGACTTCGTCGAGGTCGGCAAGATCATCGCGGCTGCCCTGCAGCCGGGCGACTTCGCCGCCGCGCAAGGCGAGCTCAGCGAGCGGACGATGGCGGTCGTGGATCGTTATCCGTTGTACGCGGATTTGGGGGCAGCAGCGGCGGTCTAGGTGTGGCGACCGCGCCGTCCCGCGACTGCCGCCGCGATCCGATCGGCGATACACAGCGCGCCCCACCCCCGGCTGAGAGGCAGAGCCCCAAGAGGGCTGCGCGAAGACGTGGACGGCCCTGACTTAGGATCGTCCAGGTCGGATCTGGAGGTCCTCGGCTAGCGCGCGGCGCGTGCCCAAATCCCTCGACAGCGCTACGGTCTGGCTCGGCTGGCATCCTAAGACTCGCCGATGCGCTACTGGGACGCCGTGTTCTCGTTCGTCGTCGCGATGGTTGTCGCGGCCTCGCTGACCCCGCTCGCGGCGCGGCTGGCGCGGCGGATCGGCGCGGTCGACCGGATGAGCGAGCGGGGGCTGGCGCAGCGCGAGACGCCGCTGCTCGGGGGACTGGCGATTCTGGCAGGGGTGCTGGTCGCGGCGGCGATCTGGCTGCCGGAGACGATCAGGCTCGCTCGCGTGCCCCATGCGGCGCCTGGATCGGGCGGGACTGTGCACACTTGGACACTGGTTGCGGGCGCGGTGCTGATTACGCTGGTGGGCGCGATCGACGATGTCTGGGACCTGCCGCCGCTCGCCAAGCTGCTCGGTCAGGTCGCCGCGGCGGTGATCGTGGTGGAGGGCGGGGCGGTGGTGACCGACGTGACGATTCCGTTCGTGGGCCCGCTCCAGTTTCCCAACGAAGGCGGGGTGCTGACGGTGATCTGGCTGGTCGGGCTGATGAACGTGGTCAACTTCTCGGATGGAATCGACGGGCTCGCCGCGGGACTCTGCACGATCGACGGGATCGCTTTCTCGATCATCGCGTTCGACCTGAACGTGGACAGCGCCGGCGTTCTGGCGGCGTTGACGGCGGGAGCGTCGCTTGGCTTCCTGTTCCACAACCTGCATCCAGCGAGGGTGTTCATGGGGGACTCCGGGGCGAACCTGCTCGGCTATCTGCTCGGGGTCACCGCGGTCGCCGGGTCGCTGAAGACGAACGTCGTCGTGGCGCTGGTGGTGCCGCTGCTGATCCTCGCGGTGCCGTTCCTGGACACCAGTTTCGTCGTCGCCAAGCGGCTGCGCTCCGGCCGCAAGCCGTGGTCGGCAGACGCGGAGCACTTCCACCATCGGATGGCTCGGATCGGGTTCTCTCAGCGCAAGACGGTCGCCTATCTGTACGCGTGGTCTTTGATGCTTGCCGGTTTCGCCGTAGCGTTGCGGTTCATCCCCTACCACCGCGCAGGCCAGTATCACCTCGGCTGGCTGATGGTGGTGGTCGCGATCGGCGTGATCGCGGTCGCGGCGAGCGTCTACCTGATCTACGTGCTCGAGATCTTGAAGCTGAAGGGTCGCCGGGTCCGCGAGCTTCGCGAGGTCGATCCGGACACCAGCGAGCACGAGATCGACGCACAGGTTCGCCGCGACATCGAGACGGGCGAGTTTGAGCAGGTGCGATAGTGCTCCAGATGGAAAAGGCCAATCTCGACGAGCTCGAGTCATTTACGACGCTCGACGGCTCGGCGATTCGGGAGCTGGCAGGTCCGTCGTGGACGGCGGCGCGCAATCAGAGCCTGGCCGAGGCCAGCGTCCCGCCCGGAGGTGAGACCGCCGAGCACTATCACCCCGTCACCGAGGAGCTGTACTACTTCGTCGGGGGGGCGGGTCGAATGCGGCTCGGCGGGCAGGAAGCCGAGGTACGGACCGGGGACTGCGTCGTGATCCCACCGGGGACACGCCACAAACTGTGGAATCCGGGGCCGGAGGCGCTCGTCCTGCTGTGCTGCTGCGCGCCGGCCTACTCGAACGACGACACCGTGCTCACCGGAGGCTGAGCGCCTCTGAGCGGTCTCACCAGAACCGAGCGGCTGATGCTCGGTGTGGTCGCGCTCCTGATTGCGCTCGCCGGCGTCGCCAGGTACGCGGGCGGCGTCTCGTCGATCGCGGCATTCGTGATCGCGACGATCGCGGTGGCGGGCGTGGCATGGGTGGTCTCGCTCGCGACCGAGCAGCTCGGACTCAGCTTTGGCCCGGGGCCAACGGGCCTGTTGCACTCCACGCTCGGAAACTTGCCGGAGTTCTTCGTCGTGATCTTCGCGCTGAATGCCGGCGAGAAGATCGTGGCGGAAACGGCGATCCTCGGCTCGATACTCGTCAACGCACTGCTCGTGCTGGGTCTCGTGATCGTGGCCGGTGCCGGCCGCTCCAGCGACGGGGTGATGCGCTTCAGTCCGCGGCTGCCGAACGACACCGCGACGCTGCTGCTGGTGGCGACGTTCATCATCGAGCTGATCGGGATCGCGGACGCCGCTCACGATCCCGCAAGCCACCACACGCAGACGATCTCGATCGTCGGGGCAATCGCGATCCTGATCGTATACGGAAGCTGGGTACTGCAGTACCTCCGTGCCGAGCCCCGCCGGCAAACGCGCGAGCGTCCGCGGCTATCGGCCGCGGCGAGCCTGCTTCTGCTTGCAGCCGGGGGGATTGCGTCGGCGTTCGTCTCGGACTGGTTCGTGCACGCGCTGCGACCGACGATCGACACGCTGCACATATCGCAGGCGTTCGCGGGTCTGGTGATCGTCGCGATCGCCGGCAACGCGGTCGAGAACGTCGCCGGGGTCGCCCTCGCGTACAGGGGACGGGCCGACCTTGCGATCTCGGTGGTCAAGAACTCCGTTGCCCAGATCGCCGCGTTTCTGTATCCGCTGCTGGTGTTGGTGTCGCTGCTGACCGCGACGACGCTGACGTTCGCGATCCAGCCGGTCTACATCGGGGCGCTGTTCGGCACCGCGGTGATCGTCTGGCAGATCACCGGGGACGGAGAGGCAACCGCGTTCGAAGGCGCGGCGCTGGTCGCGACGTTCGTGATCCTGGCGAGCGTGGCCGCGTTCGAGGGCTGATAAGCCGCCGCTGCCCGGGGGACGGGAGGCCTCAGGAAGAGCGCCGGCATGCCGGCGCTTCGATGCTATTCTTACGTTGACGTAAGGATCAAACTTCGGAGGTCAGGCCGGCTTGCAGACACTTCAGGAGCGACCGCGAATCAGGACTACTCGGCTGGGCAGGGACTCGGACCACGATTCCTACAAATGGTGGGCGCTGTCGTGCACGAGCCTCGGGATGCTGCTCGCGACGATCAACTCGGGAACGCTGATCATCGCTCTGCCGGACCTCGAGCGCAGCCTGCACACGAGCCTGCTGCAGCTGGTGTGGGTGATCCTCGTCTACATGATCGCCTCGACCGTGTTGGTGCTGAGCGCCGGCCGGCTGTCCGATCAGTTCGGGCGCAAGCGGTCCTACATCCTCGGCTTCGTGGTGTTCGCGCTGGCTTCGCTCGGGGCGGGATTCGCCGGCGACGGCACGCAGCTGATCCTGTGGCGGATCCTGCAGGGAATCGGAGGATCGTTCCTGTTCGCGAACGCAGCCGCAATCGTCACCGACGCCTTCCCGCGAGAGCAGCTCGGCCTGGCGATGGGAACGAACACGATGGTCGCTGCGGTCGGGCTCGTGATCGGGCCGGTCCTCGGCGGAGCGCTCGTCGCGATCTCATGGCCGTGGGTGTTCTGGTTCAACGTGCCGCTGGGACTGGCCGGCTCCGCCTGGGCGGCGCTGATCTTGCGCGAGTTGTCGCGAAGCGGTGAGGACAAGACCTTCGACGTCGCCGGCACGCTCACCTTCCTGGTCGGCTTGACCGGGTTGGTGCTCGGGATCTCCAAGGGCGGGCTCAGCGGCTGGGACTCGCCGATCGTGATCGGTGGCCTGATCGCGTCCGCGGTGCTGCTGCCGCTGTTCGTGGTGATCGAGCGCCATCACCCCTCGCCGATGCTCGACCTCTCGATTTTCTCGAACCGGTTGTTCTCCGCCGCCGCCGCCGCCGCGTTCATCAACGGGCTGGCCCGCTTCGCGTTGATGTTCGTGTTCGTCTTCTACTTCCAAGGGGTCCAGGGCGACTCCCCGATCGTGGCCGGGATCAAGCTGACGCCGCTGGCGCTCGGAATGCTGATCGCCTCGCCGCTGGCCGGCATCTGGGCCGATCGGCGCGGCTCGCGCGGGATCGGCGTGCTGGGAATGCTGATCCAGGCGGCCGGGCTGACTTTGATGACCACGCTCGGACGCGATACCGACTACCTCGCAAGCGGCGCGTACCTGTTCATCACCGGCGTTGGCTCGGGGATGTTCATGTCGCCGAACACGGCCGCGATGATGGGAACGGTGGCACCCTCCCGGCGCGGCATCGCGGCGGCTGCCCGGGTGCTCGTGATGAATACCGGCGCGGTGATCTCGATCGCGTTCGTGCTCGCGGTCGTCACCAACGCGGTGCCAAAACAGGTGTTGTTCAGCGTCTTCTCGGGGCTCGCGCACCAGATCTCAACCGCCCAGCTGGCGCCGTTCATCAGCAACATGCACACCGCTCTCTGGTGCCTGGCCGCGGTTTCGCTGCTGGGTGCGTTCGTGGCCGCCGCGCGGCCCTCGCACAAGCAAGCGACCGCCACTCAGCCCGGGGTCGCAACGTCATGAGCACGCGCGCGGCCGGGGCCCTGAAGACCACGCAGGCGGTCCCATGAGCACGGCCGTCACCAGGTCCTCTCCGAAGTCGCTGCGGATCGGGGAGCTGGCCGAGCGCACCGGCACCACCCCGCGCACGATCCGCTACTGGGAGGAGATCGGGCTGTTGCCCGCTCCCGCCGATCGAAGCCACGGCAAGCACCGCGCTTACTCGGAGGGCGACGTCGATCGGGTGATCGAGATCGTTCGCCTCAAGGAGCTGCTGGGACTCTCGCTGGAGCAGCTGTCGAAGCTCGTCGAGGCCGAGACCGCTCGCGCCGGCCTGCGGCGCGAGTACCACCAGACCGACGATCCGGCGACCCGCGAGCGAATCCTCGAGCAGGCGCTCGGCCACATCGCGGACCAGCTCGAGCTCGTGCGCGCGAGGCTCGGCGAGCTCGAGAAGCTCGAGGCCGAGCTGATCGCGCGGCACGAGCTGTTGCAGCAGCGGATCGAGTTGGGCCACTCCGCGTAACCGATAGTCCCGGCGAACGTAGTTGTGCCGCTGAGATTGGAACGTTTTTCACCCTGGTTTCCCCGTCTTGCCGCGCTGGCGGCCGCGCTGGTCGGCCTCGTCAACATCGCCTCGGCCCTGACGCCCAACATTCGCTGGCGCGGGCACCTGCTGCTCGACTTCGAGCCGGTGGCGGCGATGCGGCTGTTTCACGCGCTGGCGCTTCCCGCCGGTGCGGCGCTGCTGCTGGTCGCTCCGTATCTGCTCAAGCGGCGCCGGCGGGCCTGGCAGACGGCGATCGCACTGATGCTCGCGCTCGGGGTGTTCGACCTGCTCAAGGGGTTCGACTTCGAGGAGGCGGCGATCACCTGGGTCGCGGCCGGCCTGCTGGTGACCGGCGGCGCGGCCTTTCAGGTGCGCCACGACCCGATCACGCTACGTTCGGCGATCTGGCGCGTGCCGCTGCTCGGCCTCGCGGGCCTCAGCGCCGTCGCGTTGGCGACCTGGGCGTCCCAAGGTCACCCCTCGGCGGCGACGGTCTGGAGCGAGACCTCGCGGCTCCTGCGCTGGCAGCCCGGACCGCTCCATTTCGAGGCGCACAGCGCCTTCCATCATCGCTTCGCCTGGATTCCCCTGAGCGTGCACGTGATCGAGCTCGGGACGCTGCTCGCGATGGCCTACGTGATCTTTCGCCCGCTAACGGCGCCGCGGTCGCTACCCGGGCAGCGGGCCCGGGTAGCTGCGGCGGACTTGGTCCGCGCGCACGGGACCGACACCCTGTCGTTCTTCAAGCTGCGCTCCGACAAGCACTACTTCTTCAGCGAGGATCGGCGGGCGTTCGTCGGCTACCGGGTCGAGAACCGGGTGCTGCTCCTGTCAGGTGATCCGGTCGGTCCCCCGCAGGCATTTCCGTCGCTGCTCTCCGAGCTGCGCGGCTTCGCGGATGCAAGAGGCCTGAGGCTTGCCGCAGTCGGCGCAAGTGAGGCACTGCTGCCACTCCACGAAGCGATCGGGCTGCGAAGCATGTACCTCGGCGATGAGGCGATCGTCGAGCTCGATCGGTTCTCGCTCGAGGGTCGCGCGATCCGCAAGGTCCGCCAGTCGGTCAGCCGTCTGGGGAAAGCCGGCTACACCGCCGAGCTGCACGACCTCTGCGCGCTCGACCAGGACGTGCTGCGCGAAGCGCAGGAGGTGCTCGAGCGAGGACGGCAGGGCGCCCCCGAGCGGGGCTTCTCGATGGCGATGGACTCGCTCGGCAGCGTGTTGGGCGGCGAGACGATGGTGGTGCTAGCCCGCGACGAGCAGCGGGCGATCCGCGGGGTCCTGCACTTCGTGCCCTGCTACGGACGCGCGGCCGTGTCGCTTTCGTTGATGCGCCGCGACCCAGACACCCCGAACGGCTTGACCGAGTTCCTCGTCGTGAAGGCGATCGAGCTCTTGCGGGCGCGCGGCGTCAGCGAGATGTCGCTCAACTTTGCCGCCTTCGCGAGATGGATGCACAGCCCGGAGAGACGGGCCGAGCGCGCTCTGGGCAAGCTCGTCGCACTTGCGAACCCGTTCTTCCAGATCGAGAGCCTCTACCGCTTCAACGCGAAGTTCTTCCCGCGCTGGGAGCCGCGCTACCTGATCTACGAGGGCGCCCTCGGGCTCCCACGGGCCGGAATCGCGGCGGCGCGGGCGGAGGGCCAGCTCCCGGAGCCGTTGCTGCGCCATCCCATCCTGGTCGGCGCTCGCTGAGCCGCGCGACTGCGCTAACGTCCCGCTAACGCTGGGCCGCACAGACGGCGTCCGCGCGTGGACTTCGTCGGCGGCACGTCTCGCGTGAGGCAGGCCGTGGGCGGTCAATCGTCAGCGAGCGCCTCGTCGTCTCGCCGGTTACGCTACCGGCTCAAAGCTCGTGTTCAGCTCGAAAAGCTCCGATCGACATCATGACCAACGGTCATACCCCGCTCACTGGCCGGGACGTTGCCGGCGCCGGGGCGCTGATGCTTTCAGCGAACCTGATGTGCGCGGGCCTCGGCGCCTTGCTCGGGGCATTGGTCGGGGCGGTCGTGCCGCTACTCGTGGGCGGCTTTCTCGTCGGCTTCTTGGTTGGGATCGCTGTTGTCATTAAACGCTTCCGCCACATCTGAGCCGCCCGTGGTCGTGCTGCGTTACATCGACGTGGTACTGATTCTGGTGGCGGCGCCGATCCTGCTGCTGATCGGCGTCCCCGCCGTCGGATACGGCATCGGTGCGGGTGCTTGGCTTGTACTGCGCGCGATCGGGGTAGCGGTTGATCATGTTGCAGGCGCCTCCGAGGCCAGGGCGGAGATCGTGATGCGGCTCAGTTACATGCTCGGGCGCATCTTCCTGCTGGCCCTGGCGGTGATCCTGGCGAGACGGAGCGGGGGGCGAGATGACGGAATCACGGCGCTGGCGGTGATCGTGTTCGCGTTCACCGTTCAGCTGGCGACATCGGCGGTCAGCCGGCCAAGGCGACGATGAGCAACACCCGCAAGGTCCTACTGGGCATTCTCGGCTTCTACATCTTTGGCCTGGTACTGCTGGCCGTGCTGTTCGGGGTCTCCGGCCACAAGAACAACTCCTACCAGATTCAAAACGAGTTCCAGCTCCCCAAATGGGTCAACCTCGGCGTGCTCAGCATCAACCGGGCGGTGCTGTACCTGTTTCTGGCGGCAGTCGCGACGACCGTGACGATGGTGTGGATCGCGCGGCGGATGCGCATGAGACCGAATCGGGTGCAGACAGCCGTAGAGACGATCTTTTCGCTGATGCGCGACAACATCACCCGCGGGAACATGCCCGACGATATGGCCAGGAAGTGGTTCCCCTTCCTCGGCGCGCTGTTCCTGTTCATCTGGTTCTGCAACCTGATCGGCTACATCCCGCTGCCGACCAACACCGAGGAGAAGTTCAAGCTCTTAGGCGTGCAGATTCCCAGCTTCGCCCTGTATTCGGCGACCGCGAACATCTCCGTCCCGCTGGTGCTGGCGCTGGTCGTATTCGTGTGCTTCAACTGGGCGGGAATCCGGGCGCAGGGCCCGATCGGCTATGCGAAGAGCTTGATCCCGAGCGGCGTGCACGGACCGATCCTCCTCCTGGTCGCTCCGCTCGAGTTCATCTCGACGTTCATGCGGCTGATCTCGCTGACCGTCCGGTTGTTCGCCAACATCCTCGCCGGGCACCTGATCATCCTATTCATGGCCGGCGCGCTGGGCGTGATCCTGGGGCTCAGATTCCTCGGCTGGTTCACGCTGCCGTTCGGGATCCTGATCTACCTGTTCGAGCTGGGCCTGGTGGCGACGCTGCAGGCGTTCATCTTCGCGACCCTTTCTGCGATCTACCTGGGTGGCGCGGTCTCTCATCACTAATCAAAGAAGGAGCTGAGCTCAAGTGCTTACATCAATCATCTCGTTCGCGGCGTCTTCGTCCGGGGTCGGCGCCGGGCTCGGGATCGGCATCGGCGGTGGTCTCGGCGCCGTCGGCGCCGGCGTCGGGATCGGCATCATCTTCGGCAAGGTGATCGAGTCGGTCACGCGGCAGCCGGAGATGCGCGACGAGATCACCAGCATCCAGTGGCTGGGGTTCGCGCTCACCGAGGCGGTGTTCTTCTACGGCCTGGTCGCCGGTCTGCTCTCCTACGTGCTCAAGTAGATGGGCCTCGCAGCGATTCCCACTCCGGTTGCCTCCTCCAGCGGTTCGTTCCTGATCACGCCCAACGTCGGGCTGATGATCTGGACGCTGCTGCTGTTCGGGCTCTCGATGCTGATCCTCTGGAAGGTCGCGTTTCCGCGGATCTCAGAGGCACTCGATCGCCGTCAGCATGCGATCGAGGAGTCGATCGATGCGGCCGAGCGAACACGTAACGAGGCCGATCAGCTGCTGGCCGAATACCGCGAGCGGCTGGGGGAGGCCCGCCAGCAGTCGGAGGACATCGTCCAGCGGGCGCGAAAGGCCGCCGAAGCGCACGAGCGCGAGGCCACCGATGACGCCAGAGAGAAGCGCGAGCAGATCATGGAGCAGGCGCGCCGCGACATCGAGAGCGAGACGCGCCGCGCGATCCAGGAGATCCGCCGCGAGGTCGCCGATCTCACGGTGCTCGCGACCGAGAAGGTGACCCGCAAGACGCTGACCGAAGACGACCAGCGGCGGCTGGTCGAAGAGGCGATCGGCGAGCTCGACTTCAATGCGCTCGCCGACGGAGGCCAGAAGTAGTGGAAGGCCACGGCTAGTGGAAGAAATCGCCCAGGTCTGGGCGCGTGCGCTGTTCGAGGTCGCGCTCGAGCGCGAGCTGCTGGACGAGCTCCGCAGCCAGCTGCGTGAGTTCGCTGAGGCGCTCGCGCAAACCCGCGAGCTGGCCGTGTTCTTCTTCTCGCCGTACTTCTCGACCCGCGAGAAGAAGGATGCGCTGCACCGGACGGTGGAAGGCGCGGACCCCGCATTCATGAACTTCCTGGAGGCATTGCTGGAGCGCCACCGGATGCCGGCGATCTTCAGGATCCGCGACCGCTACGAGGAACTGTGGGACGAGGAGAAGCGGCTGCTGCCGGTCGAGGTCACGAGCGCCGTTGAGCTCGATGAGTCGACCGTCCGTGATATCGGTGACCGGGTCGGCGAGCAGACCGGCCGCGAGGTGGAACTGGCCAGCCATGTGGATCCCGAGATTCTCGGCGGAATCGTCCTCAGGGTCGGCAACTTGATCCTCGACGCCTCGATCCGGAACCGTCTCGAACAACTTCGCAAGCAAGTCGCGCACGGCTAGCGATGGCCGACCGCGTCCTCAAGGAGCCACTTCATGCAGATCAAGCCTGACGAGATCACCTCAATACTCAAGAGCCGGATCGAGGGTCTCGACACCTCGAGCGCCGAGCTGACCGAGGTGGGGACGGTGCTGTCGGTCGCGGACGGCATCTGCCGGATCCATGGTCTCGAGAACTGCATGTCGTTCGAGATGCTCGAGTTCCCACACGACATCACCGGGCTGGCGCTGAACCTCGAATCTGACAACGTCGGCGCGGTGCTGTTCGGCGAGTGGGAGAAGCTCGTCGAAGGCGACACCGTCAGGCGATCCAGGCATCTGCTCGATGTGCCTGTCGGCGATGCGCTGCTCGGCCGGATCGTCGACCCACTCGGCAATCCGCTCGACGGCAAGGGCGAGATCAGCACCACCGAGACCCGCCCCTCCGAGCACAAGGCGCCGGGAGTCGTGCAGCGCCAGCCGGTCAAGGAGCCGATGCTCACCGGCCTGAAGGCGATCGACTCGATGATCCCGATCGGGCGCGGACAGCGCGAGCTGATCATCGGCGACCGCCAGACTGGCAAGACCGCGATCGCGGTCGACACGATCATCAACAACCAGGACCGCGACCTGCGCTGTGTCTACGTCGCGATCGGCCAGCGCAAGTCAACGGTGGTCGCGCTGGCCAAGACACTTGAGGACGCGGGCGCGCTCGAGAACACGATCATCGTGATGGCCGCGGCCGACGAGGCGGCGCCGATCAAGTTCCTGGCGCCCTACGCGGGTTGCGCGATGGGCGAGTACTTCCTCTATGACGGCAAGGCCGCGCTCGCCATCTATGACGACCTGACCAAGCACGCCTACGCATACCGGCAGATGTCGCTGTTGCTGCGACGTCCGCCCGGGCGTGAGGCGTACCCGGGTGACGTCTTCTATTTGCACTCCCGCCTGCTCGAGCGCGCCGTGAAGCTGAACGATGACCTCGGCGGCGGTTCGCTTACCGCGCTGCCGATCATCGAGACTCAGGCCGGCGATGTGTCGGCTTACATCCCCACCAACGTGATCTCGATCACCGACGGCCAGATCTTCCTCGAGCCAAAGCTGTTCTACTCGGGGGTGCGCCCGGCGATCAACGTCGGCATCTCGGTCTCGCGCGTTGGCGGCAACGCGCAGATCCCGCCGATGCGCAAGGTGGCGGGCAGGTTGAAGCTGGAGCTCTCGCAGTATCGCGAGCTGGAGGCGTTCTCGCAGTTCGGATCAGAGCTCGATCCCGAGACCCAGCGCACGCTGGCGCGCGGTGAACGGTTGGTGAAGACGCTCAACCAGGCCGAGCGCCACCCGCTGGCGGTCGAGGACCAGGTTGTCCAGATCTACGCCGCGACCAACGGCTTTCTGGACCGGATCGTCGCCGACAAGGTCGATCAATTCCTGGCCGGATTGACCGAGAGCGTGCGCGGCAACGAACCCGAGCTGCTGAAGAAGATCGGCGACGGCGACTGGAGCGATGACACCATCTCCCAGACCCACGCGGCGGTCGAGCAGTACGCGGAGGACTTCGGCTTCGACCTCGACGAAGAGGGTCACCCGATCGACGAGGAACCGCCGGAGCGGCGCGAGGAGCGCCGCTCGGAGGACCGGACCGAGGAGCCCGAGGACGAGCAAGAGCAGGGTGAAGGGCGCGAGGAGGAGGCGGCGTAAGCCGCCTGATTGGGGAGTCCGATGGCCACCTCCCAGCGTGATGTTCGCAACCGGATTTCGGCGGTCAAGAACATCGAGAAGATCACCCGGGCGATGGAGATGGTCGCGGCGGCACGCCTGCGTCGCGCCGAGCAGCGAATCGAGGCACTGCGCCCATACGCGCGCGCGATCAGGCGAATGACTCGGCAAGCGGCAGAGGCCGCCGGCGACATCCCTCGGTTGCCGATCCTGGCAGAGCACGAGCAGGTCTCGACGGTCGGTTTGCTGCTGATCGGGGGCGACCGGGGACTGGCGGGCGCGTTCAATTCGAACATCGTGCGCGGCGGTGTGGCCGCCGGCCGCGAACACTCCTCCGAGGGCCACACGCCCGTGTACTTCGCCTCCGGCCGGCGGATTGCCTCGTCGCTCACGTTTCGCGGCATGGAGCCGGCCGAGAGCTTCACCGGCTACACCGACCGTCCCTCGTACGCCGATGCGCGCCGGATCGCCGAGCGCGTGATGGCCGCCTACATCGACGACGAGGTCGACCAAGTGGAGATCTTTTACAACGGCTACATCTCTCCGATCTCGCAGGTCGTTCGGCGCGAGGTGCTGCTGCCGCTGCAACGGGCGACGGTGCTGGAGGAAGGCGATGCGGAGGACGGGGACGATGAGGAGCGCCCCGAGCATCGGGCCCTGGTCGAGTACGAGCCCGATCCCGAGGAGATCCTCAAGCGACTCGTTCCCGATTACGTAGAGGTGTCCATCTTCCGTGCGCTGCTCGAGTCGACCGCCTCCGAGCACGGCGCCCGAATGACCGCGATGCGCAACGCATCGGACAACGCGGGCGACCTGATTGAGAACCTGACGCTCGAGATGAACCGAGCTCGCCAGGCCGAGATCACCCAGGAGATCATGGAAGTTGTCGCCGGAGCCGAGGGGCTGGCCGGTTAGACCCTAGACTGGAGCGTTATGGCACTGACAGCAGAGACCCCCGCGGAGGAAGGCGAGGCCCGTAGCGAGAACGTCGGCCGGATCGAGGAGATCCAGGGCGTCGTGATCGAGGCGGTATTTCCGGAACGGATCCCCGAAATCAACCACGCGCTCAGGATCCGCCGGCCGGAGGCGGCACGCGCCGAGGAAGACACCGACATTGCTGCCGGCGAGGAGTCGTGGCTGATCTGCGAGGTCGAACAGCATCTCGGCGACGACCGGGTCCGCGCGGTGGCGATGGACACGACCGACGGACTGGCTCGCGGAACTGAGGTGATCGACAGCGGTGGCCCGATCACCGTGCCCGTGGGAACCGCCACGCTCGGGCGGCTCTTCAACCTGCTGGGCGACCCGATCGACCTCGGCGATCAGCTGCCCGAAGACACTGAGCGCTGGCCGATTCACCGTGAAGCGCCGACGGTCGAGGCGCTGATCCCGACTGCCGAGATGTTCGAGACCGGGATCAAGGTGATCGACCTCCTGGCCCCCTATGCGCGGGGCGGCAAGGTCGGCCTGTTCGGTGGCGCGGGCGTCGGCAAGACCGTGATCATCCAGGAGCTGATTCACAACCTCGCGCAGGAGCACGGCGGCCTGTCGGCATTCTGCGGGGTTGGCGAGCGCTCGCGTGAGGGCAACGACCTGTGGCTGGAGATGAAGGAGTCCGGCGTGCTCGAGAAGACGATGCTGGTCTTCGGGCAGATGAACGAGCCGCCCGGCGCGCGTATGCGGGTAGCGCTCTCAGGGCTGACCATGGCCGAGTACTTCCGCGACCAGGAAGGCCAGGACGTGCTCCTGTTCATCGACAACATCTTCCGCTTTGTCCAGGCCGGCTCCGAGGTCTCGGCTCTGCTGGGCAGGATGCCCTCGCAGGTCGGCTACCAGCCCACGCTGGAGACCGAAATGGGCCAGCTCCAGGAGCGGATCACCTCGACCAGCAAGGGGTCGGTGACCTCGATCCAGGCGATCTACGTCCCGGCCGACGACCTCACCGACCCTGCTCCGGCATCGGCATTTGCCCACCTCAACGCGACGACCACGCTGTCCCGGTCAATCGCGGAGAAGGGCATCTATCCGGCCGTCGACCCGCTCGACTCGACCTCGACGATCCTCAAGGCCGAGATCCTCGGCGAGGAGCACTTCAACGTCGCCAATCGGGTCAAGCAGGTGCTGCAGCGCTACCAGGAACTCCAGGACATCATCGCGATCCTCGGGATCGACGAGCTCTCCGACGAGGACCGCCGGACGGTCCAGCGGGCTCGCAAGCTCGAGCGATTCCTGTCCCAGCCGTTCCACGTCGCCGAGCAGTTCACCGGCACCCCCGGCGTGTACGTGCCGATCGCGGAGTCGATCCGCGGCTTCAAGGAGATCCTCGAGGGCCAGCACGACGACCTCCCCGAGCGCGCGTTCTTCATGAAGGGCACGATCGACGAGGTCGTCAAGGATGCCCGCGGAGAGTCCGAAGAGGAGCGCGATCAGGAGGACGAGGACGAGAAGGAGTCCAAAGGCAAGGCCGAACGGAAAAAGGGCGAGGACGAGGCCGAAGGTGAAGGCGAGAAGGGGCCCGAGGGCAAGGGCGAGGATGAGCCCGAAGGCAAGGGCGAGGAGCGCTCGGAGAACCGCGAGGAGGACTCCGAGGGCGGCTCAAAGCACCGCGAGGAGGGCTCCGAGGGCGACTCGGAGGACAGCGAAGACAGTAACGAGGAGTAATGGCGCACGAGAAATTCCGCGCCGAGGTGCTGACTCCCGAAGGGGAGGCCTTCAACGACGAGGTCGAGATGGTCTCGACCCGCACCACTATCGGTTCGATCGGCGTCCTGGCCCATCACCAGCCGATCCTGGCGATGCTCGAGCCCACCGAGCTGCGGCTGTACAAGACCGAGTCCGAAGTGGTGCGCTTTGCGCAGGCGGAGGGCTACCTGCAAGTCGCCGAGAACCGGGCGTTGCTGCTCGTGGAGGAGGCACATCCGCCGAACACGCTCGATTCCGGAGAGCTCCAGGAGCGCCTCAGGCAGGCCGAGAGCGAGCTCGAGAGCGCCGGCGATGACACTGAACGACGGCGAGTAGCGGAGCGGGACAAGCACCGCTGGGAGCAGTTCCTGCGCATCGTCCAGTAGGCGAGTGGGGTTCCGGTGGCAGGTGCGCTTCGCCGCGAGCGCGCCCTGCCCGCAGCGCACTCCGCCGGCAGGGCGGCGCCGCGGGCGTCGAGGCAGGTTAGTGAGGTCCGCGCCGTTTGCTTATGTCAACAACACATCGAATCCCTACCCTGACTCGCCAATGACCCACGAACGTGTGCTCGCCGAGCGGTTGATCTCGTACGACACCTCGCGCCAAGAAGAGTTGGTTGCGGCCGCAGGATTCGTGAAGGGGTGGCTCGAATCGAGGGACATCGAGGTCCGTGAGCATGAACACAACGGCGCCCCGGTGCTGGTGGCGGAAGTCGGGCCTGCGCCCGTGGCGGGCGGGCCGGGGCGCGAACCGCGAGCCCCGTGCGTGGTCTTCCACGGCCACCTTGACGTCGTCCCGGGTCACCAGCAGCAGTTCGTGCCGCGAGTCGAGGGCGATCGACTGATCGGCCGGGGGGCGTACGACATGAAGGGCGGGCTCGCGGCGATGATGTGCGCGCTCAAGGATCTCTCCGAGCAAGAGCGGGTTCGGGTGCGGCTGGTGTGCGTGCCCGACGAGGAATCGGAGGAGCTCGACGAGCGCTCCAGCGACGACGTTGTCAGGCGGGGTCTGGGCGGCGATTTCGCGATCACCGGCGAGCCGACCGATATGCACATCGGCGTCGAGGCGAAAGGCGTGCTCGTGATGCGGATCGAGGTTTTCGGCCGGGCCGCGCACAGCTCGACGCCATGGCTCGGGGACAACGCGGTGCTGAAGGCGGTGGACGTTTTCCGCGCGATCGAGTCGCTGCCGTTCACTCGCGAGTCCTCGGAGATGTTCGATCGGCCGTCGATCAGCCTCGGCCGGATCCACGGCGGTGACTCGCTGAACAAGGTACCCGACCTGTGCACGATGGCAGTCGACGTTCGCTACCTGCCCGGTCAGGATCCGGGCGAGATCCTGGCCCAGGTGCGCGCGATCGACTGCATCGAGGTAACGCGCACGTTCCTCTATCCGCCGGTCACCGTATCGCGCAAGGATCCCTACGTCCGGGCACTGCGAGACGCGGTTGCACGCTCAGCTCATGGTGAGGTGATGAGCGTCGGGCGCGACGGCGCCTCCGACGCGGCGGCGTTCATCCGCGCGGGGACTCCGGCGGTCGAGTTCGGCCCGGCGGGTGCGGGACACCACGGCCCCGACGAATGGGTATCGCTCTCCTCGCTGGCGCGCTACCGCCGGGCGCTGGGCGACTTCGTCCGGATGCTGCCGATCAGCTTGCCGCAGCCTGGCGATCCTGGCTCACGAGAGCGAGTGGGGCTGCGGGAGGCCGGCTGGCTCGAGCGCAGCAGTGGCGCGGACGGCGAGCTCGGCGCGGTCGAAGGACGGCGCGCGTGAGCCCGGTCGAAGGGGGGCGCGCGTGAGCCTGATCCCGCGGACCCGGGGAGCGATGTTGTGGCGGTGCGTGTTCGCGATCGTGATCGTGATCAGCGCCTCGGCTGCGACCACCGCGGTCGCGGGGCTGCTCCAGTTCAAGACGCTGGCGTCGGAGATCGGACTCTCGCCCTCGCTCGTCCACGCGAACACCACGATCCCCCACCCCGGCAGCCCGCAGACAGTTTTGGTGATCGGGTCTGACCATCGCGCCGGAGAGCCGTTCAGCAGCGCCAACACGGACACGATGATGCTGGTCCGGCTGGATCCGAACTCCGCGACGATCAACGTCCTCTCGATCCCCAGAGACCTCGAGGTCCAGCTGCCCCAGGGAGGCGCCTCGGAAGCCGGCAAGCTCAACGAGGCTTACTCGATCGGCGGCCCGAACCTGCTGATCAAGATCCTGCGGCAACAGGTGTTTCCCACGCTTGCGGTCAACCACATCGTCGACGTCAACTTCGGAGGCTTCGCTGCGCTGGTGAACGCGATCGGCTGCGTCTACACAGATGTCGACCACCGCTACTACAACAACACCAACCTGACCGACTACTCGAGCATCGACCTGCAACCCGGCTATCAGAAGCTCTGCGGGCCGGATGCGCTCTCGTTCGTGCGCTTTCGCCACACCGACAACGACCTCGTCCGCAACGCACGCCAGCAGGACTTCATCCGCTGGGCCAAGGACCAGTACGGGGCCTCTCAGCTGATCGCCAACAAGGACCAGCTGCTGACGATCTTCGGCCAGCACACCGAGACCGACCACAACCTCCACACGGTGGATGGCCTCATCAACCTGTTCAACCTCGTCGCCTTCTCGGCCGGCCACGCGATCAAGCAGGTCAAGTTTCCCGCGCAGTTTCAGCCGTGCGGCGGCACCAATCCCGACGGTACGCAGACTCCTTGCTATGTGACCGCGGACCCCGGCGCCGAGCGGCGGACCTACACCGCGTTAATGACCCCCTCGAAGACCGCTCCCGCCAAGAACCGCGCGGGTATCAACAACATCTCCGGCAAGCACGGGCCCTCGCTCACCCAGGGCGCGGCGGTGACCCCGGATCCGAACGACGGCAAGGCGCAAGCGGCCGCCCTGCGGAGGGTCTCGATGCCGATCTACTACCCCCAGGTGATCGCATCCGGATCGAGCTACTGCCTCGGCTCCACCGGCAATTGCGAGGTAGAGATCCCCAGCCCTGGCTCATATCCGCGCGCTTACATGATCCACGATCAGGCCGGCAACGCGTACCAGGCATACCGCATGACGCTGGTGATGGATGCCTCGAACGGGCAGTACTACGGGATTCAAGGGACGACCTGGCAGAACCCGCCGATCATCAACAATCCGACCGAGACCCGCGTCGTCAACGGCAAGCAGCTGATGCTCTACGCGGACGGCGGTAGGCTGACGATGGTCGCCTGGCGCACGCCCGGCGGCGTTTACTGGGTCTCAAACGACCTGACCAGCGACTTGACTAATCAGCAGATGATCGCGATCGCCGCGTCACTGACGCGGGCGTGATCGCCGCGGCGCGCCCTCGCTACCCTCTCGCGTTCGATGACTTCCGTGCGCCAACCGATTGCCGTGATCGGCACGGGCTACGTCGGCCTCGTGACAGCAGCCGGCTTCGCCGAGCTGGGAAGCGAGGTCTGGTGCGTCGACGTCGACGCTGAGAAGATTGCGCAGCTGCGGCGGGGCGAGGTTCCGATCTACGAACCCGGACTCGCGCAATCACTGGCGCGAAACCAGGAGCGGATGCACTTCTCGACCGAGCTTGCGCCCGCACTCGAGCACGCCCGATTGCTATTCGTCGCGGTAGGCACCCCTCCGACCTACTCGGGCGACGCCGACCTCTCCGCCGTGCATGCCGTGGTCGAAGCGATGCCGAGCTCCCACGGGCACGCGATGGTGATGAAATCGACCGTTCCAGTCGGGACGGGGATGGCGATCAGGCGAATCTTTGCCAAGCAGGGCAAGGCCGACTTCGCCTACGTCTCCTGCCCAGAGTTTCTCAAGGAGGGCTCTGCGCTGGAGGACTTCCTGGCCCCGGACCGGGTTGTCATCGGCGACGACGGCGACTGGGCCGGTGATGCCGTCGCCGAGCTCTACGCGCCACTGCAGACGCCCGTGATCCGGACCGACATCGCAAGCGCGGAGATGATCAAGCTCGCAGCGAACGCGTTCCTTGCGACGAAGATCTCGTTCATCAACGAAATCGCGAACGTCTGCGAGGAGACGGGCGCCAACGTGCTCGAGGTCGCCAGGGGGATGGGTCTCGACCACCGCATCGGCGGGCACTTCCTGCGTCCGGGGATCGGCTACGGAGGTTCGTGCTTCCCGAAGGACGTCTCCGCCCTGAAGCAGCTGGCGGGTAACTCCGGCTACCACTTCCAGCTGCTGACCGCGGTGATCGAGGTCAACGAGCTGCAGAAGCGCCGCGTGATCGGAAAGTTGCACAAGCACCTGGGATCGCTCGTCGGGAAGACGATCACCCTGCTCGGGCTCGCCTTCAAGGCGAACACCGATGACATGCGCGAGGCCTCTTCGCTGGTGCTGTCCGCGCGGCTTCAGGCGGACGGAGCACAGGTGCGGGCGTATGACCCAATCGCCGAGCGCGAGGCGCAGAAGCTGATGTTCGGCGTGGAGTTCGCTGATTGCGCGCTCGACGCGCTGCAAGGCGCCGACGCCTGCATCATCGTCACAGAATGGCCCGAGTTCGCAGCGCTCGACTGGCATGCCGCCGCACAGCGGATGAATCGGCAGCTGGTGATCGACGGGCGCAACTTCCTGGACCCGCAAGCGGTCGCGGCCGCCGGTTTTACGTACGAAGGCATAGGGCGTTGATTTGCAGGCACTGATCCTGGCTGGGGGAGAGGGGACTCGGCTGCGGCCGTTGACGTCGACGATTGCCAAGCCGGTCGTGCCGCTGGTCGAGAAGCCGTTCATCTCATACATGCTCGAATGGCTTCGGGGCCACGGGGTCGATGAGGTGATCCTGGCCTGCGGGTTCATGGCCGACAGCGTGCGGGAGGTCCTCGGGGATGGCTCGCAGTTCGGCCTGGCGCTGCGATACACCGAGGAGCCACATCCGCTCGGGACCGGAGGAGCGCTGAAGTTTGCCGAGCGGCTGCTGGACGAGCAGTTCTTCATGCTCAACGGTGATGTGCTCACCGACCTCGACCTGACCGAGCAGCGCCGTCAGCACGAAGCGACCAGCGCCCGCGCGACGCTCGCGCTGATCGAGGTCGAGGACCCAGCGGCATACGGGCTGGTGCGCTGCGATCCCGATCAGTCGGTGATCGAGTTCGTGGAGAAGCCGGGCTCGGAGGAGGACTCGGACGCGAGTCTCATCAACGCCGGGGCCTACATCCTCGAGCGCGACGTGCTCGGCGCAATGGCAAAGTCCGGCACCAACATCTCGATCGAGCGAGACGTGTTCCCCGCACTCGTCGGACACGGCTTGTTCGGATATCGGGCACGTGGCTACTGGCTCGACATCGGAACGCCCGCTCGCTACCTGCAGGGCACCTTCGACATCCTCGAGGGCAACGTTCGCACCGCGGTCGGGCGGCGTCTCGCCGATGCCTCGCTGATACTCGTGCGGGACGCCGAGATCGAGGGCGGAGTGGTGCCGCCGGCGATCGTCGGTCGCGGCAGCCGTGTCGCGGCAGACGCGATCGTCGGCGGGCGAGCGGTGCTCGGGGAGGGCGTGATCGTCGAGAATGGCGCACGCGTGGAGAGCTCAGTGCTGTTGGACGGCGCCAAGATCGGCGCGAGAACAACGGTCAGCGGCTCGATCCTCGGGCCGAATGTCGAGATCGGCGAGGATTGCCACATCGGCGGCGTCGTGCTCGGCGAACGCGTCACGATCGGGGCAGACAACGTCCTTGCCGCAGGCGCGCGTATCTTCCCCGGAGTGCAGTTGCCAGCTGGAGCGGTCAGATTTTGAGCGCTTTGAGCCGAGAGGCGATTGCGGCCGTCGACAGCGCCCTGCAGGTCGACGACATCCTCAGTCTGCCCGAACAGCTGCGCGACGCTCTCTGGCGGGTGCAATCCGCCGCGCTCGAGCCCTATGACACGCCTGGTGGCTTGGTCGTCGCGGGCATGGGCGGCTCCGCGATCGGCGGATCGCTGGCTCGCGCGGTGCTCGGGGATCGCGCGTCGCGTCCGATCGTGGTCGCCCGGGATTACGCGCTTCCGGCCTGGACGATTCCCGACACCACCGTGCTGTGCGTGAGCTACTCAGGCGACACCGAGGAGACGCTGGCGGTGTACGAGGCGGCTGGAGCACTCGGCGCCAGGCGCGTCGTCGCGACTGCCGGCGGCAAGCTCGCCGATCAGGCGCGCAGCGAGAAGGTGCCGGTCGTTCCGCTTCCAGGGGGCTTCCAACCCCGCTCGGCGGTCGCCTATACGCTCGTCGTCGCGCTCGAGCTCGCGGCTTTGTGCGGCGCCGGCGAGCGCCTGCACGCGGAGATCGACGTCGCCGCGGCACATGCCGAGGAGCAGGTGGCGCGTTGGGGCCCCGAAGGCCCTGACGATTCGCTGGCGAAGGAGCTCGCCCGGGGTCTGCGTGACACGGTCCCGCAGGTGTGCGGGGCGGGCCTGACGGCACCGGTTGCATATCGCTGGAAGACCCAGCTCAACGAGAACGCGGAGATGCCCGCGTTCATGCACGAGCTGCCAGAGCTCGACCACAACGAAATCGTCGGCTGGCAGGGAGCCCGCCGGCTCGGGCGCTTCAGCGCGGTGTTCCTCGATGACTGCGATCTGCATCCGCGGATCCGGCAGCGGATCGAGCTGACCCGGGGGCTGATCACGAGCCACGCCGAGGCCACCTATCGAGTCGAGAGCATCGGCCAGACGCGGACCGAGCGCCTGGTCTCGCTCGTCCTGCTGGGCGATCTGGTGTCGGTGTATCTGGCGGTGCTCGCCGAGGTCGATCCGACGCCGGTCGGGTTGCTCGATCAGCTCAAGGGCGCGCTGGCCGGCGGCTGAGGCTACTGTCCCGGCAGCGCGATCCCGCGCTGCTCGTAAAGCCTGCGATCGGCGACGTGCAGCAGGTCATCGAAGGAGTCGCCGTCCTCGGGGAATGCGGCGATGCCGACCGTGAGATTCCAGGGCGCGGAGAGCTTCAGCTTCTCCCGGCTGACCGGAACCTGGGTCCGGATCCGCTCGGTCACGACCGCCGCGCCGTCCGGCGATTGCTCGGGCAGCAGCACTCCCAGCTCGTCGCCACCGAGCCGGCCAACCACATCGGAGCCGCGTGCTGAGGTGGTCAGTATCAGCGCGACTTCCTTGAGCAGCTTGTCGCCGGCGAGGTGACCCGCCGTGTCGTTGACTCGCTTGAGCCCGCGGACGTCCACGTAGGCCAGCACGAACGGGTGCCCGTAGCGCCGCGAGCGAGCGAGCTCGCGCTCGACCGCGTCGTTGAATCCGCGACGGTTGAGCACCCCGGTAAGCGGGTCGGTCAGCGCGGCGGCGGTGACCGCGGCGAACGCGCCCGCCTGCATCCGGGCGCGCCGCGAGGATCGCAGCGCCGATGCGCCACCGATCGCCGCCAGCCCGACCGAAACCGCCAGCGCGATCCAGACATATCCGGGGATCACCCGCTCGACGCTGTTGATGATCTTGGTCACGGTGGCGGGGCGCTGTACGTGCGCGGACGGTTTGCTCGCGGGACTGTGGCCACCGTGCTGTGCCGTCGCGCCGCCCGCGGCCGCCGGAGCGAGCGCCGCGGTAAGGGGGGTCGCCGCCGCGGCGGCGGCGAGCGAGGCGGTGGCGGCTGCGCCGGCAGCAGCGCCGGGCAGGACTGCGCCGCCGGGCAGGACTGCGCCGCCGGGCAGGACTGCGCCGCCGGGCAGGACTGCGCCGCCGCCCAGCAGCCCGGCTGGCAGAACGCCGCCACCGGCCGATGGCGTGCCCAGGAGAACCGTCGACTCGCGTTGGGCCAGCGGTGAAGCCACCAATCCAGGCACCGAGATCGCCGCCGGTGGCGTGGAGGTCGTGACCGGCGGGCTTGAACTCGAGGTGACGGGGCTAGGCGATCCGGCGACCGGCGCGGTGAGGCTCGCGAACGGGGAAGTCAGGCTCGTCGGCAGGCTGAGGGTCTCCGAGGATGACGCGCCCGCGTTCGCCGTCCCGGTGGCGCTCCCGGAGCCCGATGAGGTGCAGAGTACACCGCAAGAGACGAGCTGACTGGCTCCTTGACCGGTGTCGCTGCCACTCCCGATCCCTCGCTGGCCCCCAAGGTTCGAGGAGTCGCTCGTCTGCGAGCCGCTGCCGGACACGCTGCCCGTGACCACGTGCGACTCGGCGCTCTCGCTACTCGAGCCCGAGTTCGGGATGCCACGCTGGCCGCCCAAGTTGAGCGCGTTGCTGGTCGACGGAGAGGTTTGCGCGGTCAGCGCGCTGGCGTCCAGCTCGCCGTTGGAGCTCTGATCGCCTGTGGTGGTGGTGATGGCCTCAGCGGTCGTAGTGGAGCCGGTCGGGTCCTGCTCGATGCTGGTGGTTGTGGTCGGGACGGTGGTGGTGGTGCTCTGCGCGGGACCGCTGCCGGTGGAGCTCTGCTCGGTGCTCGTGGTTGTGGTCTGCACGGCGAGCACCCGCTGGGTCACCTGGGTGCCGGCCGACGTCGCGGCGGACTCCTGGGTCGTGCTCGGGGGCTGCGAGGCGCCTGTCGGGTCGCCGGCGGGGGCGCTGCCCGGGTTAGTGGCGGGGGTGGTGGCGTTTGAGCCGCCCGGGTCGGTGGCGGGGGTGGTCGCGTTTGAGCCCCCCGGGTCGGTGGCGGGGGTGGTCGCGTTTGAGCTGGTCGCGTTTGAGCTGCCCGGGTCGGCGGCGGCCGTCTGAGTCGTGCTCGCCGTCCCCGCGGTGGTCGCGGTCCCCGCCTGTTGGCCTTGCAAGGAGCTAGCGTCGCGGGCGAGCGCTCCGGTGACGCTCAGGGACGTCGACACGAACACGGCGAAAGCCGCGAGCAGACAACGCTTTCTACCGAGAGGGATTCTGCCTGGACGCATACGGGTCCCTTCACGGCCCGCTCCAACTTCCGTTCAGGCCGCTGGGCGACTCCATGGTAGGGGGCAAGATGAAGCTGTAAACAATGCTGTGGACAAGTGTCGTAGCGGGGTCATAACGTCCAACTTGGCCATGGTTGACGAAACCTCGCGCTCGCTCATCGGCGGAAACCTTGACACGATCGTGATAACGTTTGTCGGCGATGGAGTCGCTGACGATCCAAGAAGCGGCGCAGACCACGGGCTGGTCGGCGCGGATGCTCCGATATGTCGATCGCAGCGGGCTGGTGAGCCCGGGCCGTTCAGCTTCGGGTTATCGCCTCTACGGACCCGCTGAGCTACAGCGCCTGCGCACGCTGAAGGAGTTGCTGGCGCGCTTCGACGTCGGGCTCTCAGACATCGCATTCGCTGCTCGAATGAGTAGCAGTCCGGAGCTGCGCGAGGCCGTGCAGACGTGGCTCGAGGCGCAGCCGCGCCGGCCCGAGCACGTCGATCCAGCCGATTGGCTGCAGTTCGAGCAGGACAAGCATCAGAGGCTGCTGGCCGTCGCCTGACCGCTAACGAAAACAGCTGAGGAGATTTATGAGCACGACCGCCGCCAAGACCGACTACAAGGTTGCCGACCTCTCGCTGGCCGAGTTCGGCCGCAAGGAGATTCGGCTGGCCGAGCACGAAATGCCAGGTCTGATGGCGACCCGGCGGGAGTACGCGGAAGCTCAGCCGCTGGCGGGCGCGAAGATCACCGGGTCGCTGCACATGACGATCCAGACGGCGGTTCTGATCGAGACGCTGGTGGCGCTCGGGGCGGAAGTTCGGTGGGCGTCGTGCAACATCTTCTCGACGCAGGACCATGCCGCCGCGGCTGTCGTCGTCGGCCCCGAAGGCACGCCGGACGAAGCCCGGGGAGTGCCCGTGTTCGCCTGGAAAGGAGAGTCGCTCGAGGAGTATTGGTCCTGCACCGAGCACGCGCTGATCTGGCCGGACGGTCGCGGGCCGAACATGATCCTCGACGACGGAGGCGACGCCACCTTGCTCGTGCACCGCGGCGCTGAGTTCGAGGCGGCCGGCGCGGTGCCCGACCCCGCGAGCGCCGACTCCGAGGAGTTCCGGATCGTGCTCGAACTGCTGCAGCGCTCGCTCGCGGAGGATCCGCAGCGCTGGACGAAGGTCGCGGCCGGGATCCAGGGCGTGACCGAGGAGACCACCACCGGAGTCCACCGGCTCTACCAGTTCGCGCAGCGCGGCACGCTGCTGTTTCCGGCGATCAACGTCAACGACTCAGTGACGAAGAGCAAGTTCGACAACAAATACGGCTGCCGGCACTCCTTGATCGACGGCATCAACCGCGCCACCGACGTGCTGATCGGCGGCAAGCTCGCCGTCGTCTGCGGTTACGGTGATGTGGGCAAGGGCTGCGCCGAGTCGCTGCGCGGCCAGGGCGCGCGGGTGGTGATAACCGAGATCGACCCGATCTGCGCGCTTCAGGCCGCGATGGACGGCTATCAAGTCGTGACGCTCGAGGATGTCGTCCACCAGGCCGACATCTTCGTAACCGCCACCGGCAACCGGGACGTGATCACCGCCGGCCACATGGCGCGGATGAAGCACCAGGCGATCGTCGGCAACATCGGCCATTTCGACAACGAGATCGACATGGCCGGCCTGACCGCGATCTCAGGGATTCAGCACATCAACATCAAGCCTCAGGTGGATGAGTGGCGATTTCCGGACGGGCACGCGATCCTGGTGCTCTCGGAGGGGCGGCTGCTCAATCTCGGCAACGCGACCGGACACCCCAGCTTCGTGATGTCGAACTCGTTCACCAACCAGGTGATCGCCCAACTCGAGCTCTACGGCCATACCGACCTGTATGAGAAGCGGGTCTACACGCTGCCCAAGCATCTCGATGAGAAGGTCGCGCGACTGCATCTCGGGGCGCTCGGGGCGCGGCTGACCGAGATGACCCCGGCACAGGCGGCGTATCTCGGTGTCCCGCTCGAGGGCCCCTACAAGCCCGACCACTACCGCTACTGAGCTGCACCGCGGCGCGAGATCGGATGCCTCAAGCGGCGCTTCCGCCTCATGAGATAGCCGATCTCGCGCGCGCCTCGGAGGGCGAGGCGCAGATCGCCTGGGCGGCCGAGCGGATGCCGGTGCTCGCGGCCGTCAGGCAACGGTTCGAGCGCCAGCGTCCGCTGGCGGGCCTCCGCGTGGCGGCCTGTCTGCACGTGACGGCTGAGACCGCGAACCTGATCCGCACGCTGCTCGCGGGCGGCGCCAGCGCGGCGCTATGTTCCGCTAACCCGCTCTCCACCCAGGATGACGTCGCGGCGGCGCTCGTGTTCGCCCACGGCGTCGAGGTGAGAGCGATCCGCGGCGAGGATCTGCGCACCTATGCCGAACACGTGAGGGCGCTGCTTCGCGGCGGCCCGCAGGTGACGATCGACGATGGCGCGGACCTCCTGGTCACCGCGCACGAGGCCGGGAGCGAAGCGCTCGCGGGGCTGATCGGCGGGATCGAGGAGACCACCACCGGTTTGGTCCGGCTCCGTCGCCTCGAGGACGAGAGCCTGCTCGCGTGTCCGGTGGTGGCGGTCAATGAAGCGCGAACCGAGCGCGCCCTCAACGACCGCCACGGCACCGGACAGTCGGCGCTCGACGGGATCATCCGGGCCGGCCACGTGCTGCTCGCCGGACGCACCCTGGTGGTGGTCGGCTACGGATGGGCTGGGCAGGGAATCGCTGAGCGTGCTCGCGGTGCCGGTGCGGCGGTGGTGGTCTGCGAGGTGGACGCGCTGCGGGCGCTCGAGGCTAGGATGGCCGGCTACCACGTGCTGCCGTCGCTAGAGGCGGCGCGGACGGGGGACATCTTCGTCACGGTCACAGGGTCCCGGCGGGTGTTGCGGGGCGAGCACTTCGAGCTGATGAAGGATGGCGCGCTGCTGGCGAATGCGGGCCACTTCGACGTCGAGATCGATCTCGACGAACTCCATGCGCTGGCGCGTGAAATTCGGGAGGTCCGTCCCTTGGTCGAGCAGTACGAGCTCGCCGACGGCAAGCGGCTGAACCTGCTCGCGCACGGGCGGGTCGTCAACCTGGCCGCCGCGGAGGGTCATCCGCCGGAGGTGATGGACGTCTCGTTTGCGCTGCAAGCGCTGTGCGTCGAGGAGCTGGTGCTCAGCCAGGGGAGGCTTCGGAGCATCGTCCAGCCCGTGCCGGCGGCGATCGACCAAGAGGTGGCGAGACTGAAGCTGGCCTCGCTCGGGGTAGAGATCGATGAAGCCACCGCAGACCAAGAGCACTACCGCGAGTCGTGGACCTGACCGCCGTTTTTGAGAGGATCCGAACATGCAAGCATCGGCCACCACCACAGCTTCCACGCGCAGAACGCGCACTGCCTCCGGCAGACGCGGCGCGCGCGGCACGTCCACCGCGCGAGGTGGCATCGACCTCGGCGGCACGAAAATCGAGGCGGTCGTCGTCGATTCGCGCAACAAGGTGATCGGGTCGGCGCGTCACCCGACGCCGACCACGGGAGGGCCGCAGGCGGTCGCGGGCCAGATCGCAGCGGCGATCACCGAGGCGGCAGAGGCCGCGGGGCTCGCTCCTTCGCACCTGCGGGGAGTCGGCGTCGGCTCGCCGGGGATCATCGATGTCTCAACCGGCGCGGTCTCGAGCGCGCGCAACCTCCCCGATTGGGAGGGATCGTTTGAGCTCGGGGGCGTCCTCTCAGAGCGGCTGAGCACCCCCGTGCTCGTCGGCAACGACGTCCAGGTAGCGACCGACGCCGAGTTCAAGCTCGGGGCCGGGAAGCAGTACAAGTCGCTGCTCGGCGTGTTTTGGGGGACCGGGGTAGGCGGCGGGATCATCCTCGACGGAAAGCCCTGGCTGGGGCGCGGGGGCGCGGGGGAGATCGGTCACACGGTGGTCGTGATCGACGGGGCCCGGTGCCCCTGCGGACGCCGAGGCTGCCTCGAGGCATACGCCGGCCGCGGCGCGATGGAGGCACGTGCCCGGCGGCGATTCAAGAACGGCCACAAGACCGACCTGTTCAAGATCATGGAGGACCGAGGGCGAACGCGTCTCACCAGTGCGGTCTGGTCCAACGCTTACAAGCATGGCGACAAGCTGGCGGTGCAGCTGATCGACGAAGCCGTCGTCGCCCTCGGCGCCGGCATCGCTTCCGCGATCAACCTGCTCGACGTCGAGGCGGTGGTGATCGGCGGCGGACTGGGCGTTCGCTTCGGGCAGCCGTTCGCCGGTCGGATCTCGAAGGCGATGCACCCGCACCTGTTCCACGACGAGAGCCCTCCCGACGTCCGCGTCGCCGCGCTCGGCGACCTGGGCGGGGCGATCGGAGCCGCGCTGCTGGCCCGCCAGGCGCGCCGCTGAGCGAGCGCTTGCGGCCGCCAGGCGGGCCGCTGAGCGAGCGCTTGCGGAACACTAAACGACCTCGAACCGCTCGGCCCGCTCCGCCTCGCGCTCTGACTCCACCAGCATCTGAACGAACAGCACGACGAGCGCGATTCCCATCACGATCGACTGCTCGAGCGCCATCACCAGGCCCGCCATCGACTGGTCCTGGAGCGGCGTCAGGCCCCAGTAATGCGGCTTGTGCGCGTAGAACGTGTAGATGATGCTCGGAGAGAAAGCGATCGCGACGCCGAGCAGGCCGACGAGCAGCTTGGTGCTCGTCATGTAGGCGATTGGGCCCATCCCGCGCAGGCGCATCCGGCCACGGATCGGAGACAGCACATGCCACCAGTACAGGGCCCCGATCGAGAAGAAGCACAGGTGCTCGAGGGCGTGTACGGTGCCGTTTCCCTGGGCCCGGTCGTACATCGCGGGGATGTGCCAGAGCCAGAGGATGCCGACGTAGGCCAGGACCGCGAACGCGGGGTGCGCGAAGAACCCGGCCTGCCGCTCGATCTTCGTGATTCGTCTCGTGACCGGGCGTAGTAGCCCTTTCGTGAGGCCGAGGATCAAGAGAATCGGGGCGACGTCCAGCAGCAGCATGTGCTGGACCATGTGCATCACCATCAGTTGATCCCCCAGCGAGTCCAGCGGCGAGACCAATGCCGCCACGATCGTGAGGATCCCGGCGCCGAACAGCGCCAGGCGACCGAGCCCCGGCGGATGGGGCTCGCGCGGGCCGCGTGCTCGCAGCCAGCCCCACAGGTACAGGAGCGTCAGGGCGAGAACGGCGAGCAGCACGCTGGGGTCGAACGTCCAAGTAAGCGTCGGAACCACGCCTAGATTCTCCCAGTCGACAAACGACCTGCAGGGTATTACTGTGGACCGTTCAGCACTCCATCAGGTTGCATCAAGGAGGTCGGCCGATGCGCATCGAGGTCAAAGGGCGCAATCTGTCTGTTTCCGAGGATCTACGGGAGCACGTGGCCAAGCGCTTCCAGAAGGTGTCTCGTCAGGTCTCGGAGCTGGCCGAACTTGAGGTAGAGGTGTTCGAGGAGCGCAACCCCGCGATTGCCGATTCGCAGATCGCCGAGGCCACGCTCCACCTCAAACGCGTCACGCTCCGGGCACGAGCCGCGTCCCCGGACATCCTGCATTCGGTCAAGGGCTGCGCCGATCAGCTGGCGGTGCAGGTCAAGCGCCATCGCGACAAGCGCCGCAAGCGGCGCGAGTCTCGGGCCATCGCCGCGTCGACGTCATCGCCGCCGGGAGGGGTTGCCGCGAGGGCGCCACGGCCCGGCGGCGTCTCGCCGGCCGCGTGATCGGCATCGATATCGGTGCGGGCTCCATTGCTACGCTAGCTCCATGTCCTTCCTGGACCGCGCGCTTCGCATGGGCGAGGCGAAGAAGTTCAAGTCCTACGAGCAGCGCGTCGGACGGATCAATGCCTTCGAGCCGGAGCTAGAGCACTACACCGATCAAGAGCTCCGTGAGGCTGCCGACGAGCTGCGCCACCGCGCCGCGGGCGGCGAGAGCCTCGACGAGTTGCTCTACGAGTGCTTCGCGCTTGTCCGCGAGGCCGGCAAGCGGGCGCTCGGGATGCGCCACTTCGACGTTCAGCTGATCGGCGGCATGGTGCTCAACGACGGGGCGATCGCGGAGATGAAAACTGGCGAGGGCAAGACGCTGACCGCCACGCTGGCGGTCGTCCTCAACTCGCTCGGCGGCCGCGGCGTGCATCTCGTGACCGTCAACGACTACCTCGCCCGGCGCGACGCGATGTGGATGAAGCCGATCTACGACCTGCTCGGGGTGACCGTCGGCGTGCTGCAGAACATGCAGCCCTATGAGGAGAAGCGCGCCGCCTACGCCGCGGACGTCACCTACGGCACCAACTCCGAGTTCGGCTTCGACTACCTGCGCGACAACATGGCGACCACGCTCGAGGAGAAGGTCCAGCACGGCGGGCGGCCAAAGCCCGAGGAGGGCAAATCGCCCTACCACACGTTCGCGATCGTCGATGAGGTCGACAACATCCTGATCGACGAGGCTCGTACGCCGCTGATCATCTCCGGTGCGCCGGAGCAGGCCGCCGACTTGTACGTCCAGTTCGCGCGCCTGGCGCCGCAGCTGCAGCCGGGCAAGACGCCGGAGGGGATGGACCCGCGGATGAAAAAGGAGTTCGTGGCGGACTTCGACTACGAATTCGACGAGAAGCACAAGACGGTCGCGATCACCGAGCGAGGGGTCGCCAAGGCCGAGCGGTTCCTGAAGCTCGACCACCTCTACCGCGCCGAGAACGGACACCTCGTCAACCACCTGATCCAGGCGCTGAAGGCCGAGTCGCTGTACAGCCGCGATGTCGACTATGCGGTGATCGACGGCGAGGTCAAGATCATCGACGAGTTCACGGGCCGGATCCTCGAGGGCCGGCGCTGGTCGGAGGGCCTGCACCAGGCGGTCGAGGCCAAAGAGGGCGTCCGCATCCAGGAGGAAAACCAGACGCTCGCGACGATCACGCTGCAGAACTACTTCCGCATGTACGACAAGCTCGCGGGAATGACCGGCACCGCGCTCACCGAGGCGACCGAGTTCATGAAGATCTACGACCTCCCGGTCGTCCAGATCCCGACCAACCGCCCGATGATCCGCGCCGATCTCAACGACCAGGTCTACAAGACCAAGGACGGGAAGTGGGCGGCGGTCACGAATGAGATCCAGGAACGTCACGACAACGGGCAGCCGGTGTTGGTGGGCACGATCTCGGTCGAGGTCTCCGAGCTGCTGTCCGAGCAGCTGACGCGGCTGGGCATCGGCCACACGGTGCTCAACGCAAAGCCCGAGCATGCGGAGCGGGAAGGAGACACGATCGCCGAGGCGGGCGCGCCCGGGGCGGTCACGATCGCGACCAACATGGCCGGGCGCGGAGTCGACATCAAGCTCGGCGGCAGCCCCGAGCACCTCGCGCAGCTAGAGCTCGCAAAGCTCGGGCTGCGGCCCGAAATGCCCGACTACGAGGAGCATCACGCCCGGGTCCTGCCCGAGATCGAGCGGCGAGCCGAGGCGCTGCGAGAGCAGGTACTCGAGGCCGGCGGCTTGTTCATCCTCGGCACCGAGCGGCATGAATCGCGCCGGATCGACAATCAGCTGCGAGGCCGCTCCGGGCGCCAGGGCGATCCCGGTGAGTCGCGGTTCTTCCTCTCGGCGCAAGACGACCTGGTCCGGCTGTTCGCCGGCGAGCGGATCTACAAGATCCTGGATCGGCTGGGCACGCTCGACGACGAAGGCAACGAAGAGCCGATCGAGGCGGGAATGTTGTCCAAGCAGATCGAGAAGGCCCAGAAGAAGGTCGAAGAGCAGCATTTCCTGATGCGCAAGCACACGCTCGAGTACGACGATGTCCTCAATCAGCAGCGGGAGGTGATCTACAGCTACCGCGACGAGATCCTCGAGGGCCGCGATATGAGCGCCGCCGCGCGGGAAGAGGTCGTCAACCTGGTCGAGCGGATGGTCGAGGAGTACACCGCTGGAGACTTCGTCGAGGACTGGGATGTCCCGGGCTTGTTCGGCCGCGTCGAGGAGATCTTCACGCCCAGCGGCCAGCTGCTGAGCGTCGATCCCGACCGCGTCGATCGCGAGGACCTGACCCTTCGCCTGCAAGAGGAGGCGCTCGCCCAGTACGAACGCCGCGAGCACGAGCTCGGCGACGAGCTGATGCGCGCGCTCGAGCGGTTCCTGCTGCTGCAGATCATCGACCAGCGTTGGCGCGAGCACCTCTACGACATGGACTACCTGCGCGAGGGCATCCATCTGCGCGGGTTTGCCCAGATCGAGCCACTGGTCGCATACAAGAACGAGGCGTTCGAGCTGTTCCGTGACCTGATGAACAGCATCTGGGGCGACTTCGCGCGGATGATCTTCCACGTCGAGGTCACGCCGGTCGATGAGAACGGACAGCCGGTGGCGCCGGCGCCAGCCCCGGCGCGGCGCACGAGTCCAAGCTCTAGCTCCTCCACCGGCGGTCGCAACGTCACCTACTCGGGCGGTGGCATGGCTCAGCCAAGCGCAGTCGCGATGGCGGCCGCCGGCGCCGTCGGCGGCGCTGCAGCAGGCGAGGAGTACGCCGAGCTCGAGGCACCGCAACCGGTTCAGCAGCGACGGGTCGACGAGAGCGAGCAGATCGGCCGCAACGACCCCTGCTGGTGCGGGTCCGGCAAGAAGTTCAAGAAGTGCCACGGCGCATAGGTAGCGAGCCGCCGAGCGTTACATTGAGCGCATGCCAGCGCGGGACGACCTTCGGCTGTCAGACGAGCAACGCGAGCAAGCCGTGCAGGAGCTGCGCGAGCACTACGCGGCCGGGCGCCTCAGTGACGAAGAGCTGAGCGAGCGCGTGCAGGCCGCTTACTCGGCCCGAACGGAAGCCCAGCTGCGGACGCTGCGGGCCGACCTGCCGAAGCTGCCGGCGAGCCCCGAACAGCAACGCGCCGAGCTGCGCGAGCGACGCGCCGGGCTGCAACGGCGAATCCTCCAGGAGGCCGGAGGAGGCGCGACCTTGTTCCTGATCTGCACCGTGGTGTGGATCGCGGCCGGCGCCCATGGACAGTTCTGGCCGATCTGGATCGCGCTCGTCGCGGTGCTCCCGCTCATTCGCACTGGCTGGCAGCTCTACGGGCCGGCGCCGGACCTCGACCAGGCTGAGGCGGATCTCGCGCGGCACCGCCGGGCAGCTGACCGCTCCGAGCGTCGCGCGCACCACCGCGACCGGGATCGCCGGCGCGGAGGACCGTAGCTTCGTCTGAGCTCAGCCCTGCTTGACGTACCGGACGCGTTGCGGCGAGATCACGAACTTGACCCGCTGCTCGCCAGGAGCGCGAAACGGATACTCGTCCTGGTCGATGTATTTCTTTGTCAGCTGGTTGATGTGCTCGTCCGCGCCCACTTCGGTCGCGCTCGCGGTGCCGCGAATCTCGACGTAGTGAAACGGGTTGTCTGACGCGTACACCAGTACGGTGACACGCGGATCGCGCTCCAGATTGCTCGGCCACAACCGCCCGCGCGCGCTGTTGACCGAGATCGTGCCGTTGTCGGCCGATACCCAAGCGATCGCGTTGTGGATCGAACCGTTCGGGTTGATCGTCGAGACCACCGCGTAGTTCGGCTGCTCGAGCAGGTCCTTGACTTCAGGGTCATTGAGGCTAGCCATGGCGGGCACTCTACCCATCGCCGAGTTCGGCCAAAGCCGCTGCTGCTACGGTTCTTAGGCGATGGCCACCGCCTCCTCCGAGCCACTAGCCCAGCGCCTCGCGGCGATCCGCGACCAGCTCAAGCTGCTCGCGGATTATCTTTGACCCCGTTGCGCTGGCCGGGCGCACGAGCGCGCTCGAACAGGAGATGGGGGAGCCAGGCTTCTGGGACGATCAGGAGCGCGCGGCGCAGATCAGTGCGGAGCATGCGCGCATCAGCCGCAGGCTCGCCACCTACCGTGAGCTGGAGCGCGACGTCGACGACCTGCAGCCGCTCGCGGAGCTGGCAGACGAGGATCCGGAGATCGCGGGTGAGCTCGAGGAGCAGATCCGCGCGGTTCAAGATCGCCTCGATGCGCTCGAGGAGCAGCGCTTGTTCTCGGGCCGCTACGACACCGGCGACGCGCTGGTGACGGTCAACGCCGGCGCGGGCGGCACCGACGCCCAGGATTGGGCTGAGATGGTCCTGCGGATGGAGATGCGCTGGGCCGAGAAGCGCGGCTTCACCGTCGAGCTGCTCGAGGCCTCGCCTGGGGAGGAGGCCGGGATCAAGTCGGCCACGTTCCTCGTGCGCGGTGAGAACGCCTACGGGCTCTACGCGAGCGAGAAGGGCGTCCACCGGCTGGTGCGGCTGTCGCCGTTCGACGCTGCGCACCGGCGCCAGACCAGCTTCGCCGGCGTCGAGGTCTCGCCGCTCGTGCCCGAGGCCGCAGATGTCGACATCGACGAAGACGACCTGCAGATCGATACCTACCGCTCATCCGGCGCCGGCGGGCAGCACGTCAACAAGACCGACTCGGCGGTGCGGATCACGCATCGGCCGACGGGAATCGTCGTCCAGTGCCAGAACGAGCGCTCGCAGTCCTCGAACAAGGCGACCGCGATGGGGATGCTGCGCTCGAAGCTCGCCGAGCTCGAGGAGCGCAGGCGGCGCGAGGAGATCGCGCGCGAGCGCGGGGACGCGCAAGACGTCAACTTCGGCTCGCAGATCCGCTCCTATGTTTTGCACCCCTACACGATGGTCAAGGACCACCGGACCGACCACGAGATGGGGGACGCGAATCGCGTGCTCGACGGCGATCTCGACGGCTTCGTGCGGGCCTATCTGCACAGGTCCGCTCAGTGATAGGCGCCGATCCTCGCGAGCGAGCGCCGGCACGCGCTCCGGCGGCCCAGCCGACCGCTCCCTACCTGGAGGCGGTGACCGCCTACGGGTTTCGTGGTTCCACCCGCTTTCACGTCCCCGGCCACAAAGGTGGCGCCGGAGCAGATCCTGGCCTGCGCGCGGCGCTTGGTATGCGTGCCCTGCTGCTGGATGTGCCCCTGGACATCGAGGGAATCGACGTCGGTCCTTCGCCCACTCCGTACGAGCGCGCCGAGCAGCTCGCGGCCGACGCCTACGGCGCCGAGCGGACATGGTTCTTGACCAACGGCGCAACTCAGGGAAACCACGCCCTCTGTCTGGCGCTGGCGCCGCAAGGGCGGCAGGTGATCCTGCAGCGCAATTCGCACGCGAGCTTGATTGACGGTCTCATCCTCAGCGGGGGGAGCGCCAGCTTGGTCGCGCCCGAGTACGACGCCCAGCTGGGCATCGCGCACGGAGTGACGCCCGAGGCGATCGAGCGGACGCTCCGTCGCGCTCCCGGCGCTGAGGTCGTGTTCATCGTCTCGCCGACCTACTATGGGATGGCCGCAGACGTCGCCGGCTGCGCCGAGGTCGCCCACGCCGCGGGCGCCGCGCTGATCGTCGACAACGCGTGGGGTTCGCATTTCGGCTTCCACGAACAGCTCCCGTCCTCGCCGCTGCGGCTCGGCGCTGACGCGATGATCGCCTCGACCCACAAGATCGTCGGCAGCCTCGGCCAGTCGGCGATGTTGCTGGTCGGGGCCGGCAACCGGGTCGACGCGGATGCGGTGGGGCGCGCGGTGCGGCTGGTTCGTTCGACCAGCCCGAGCTCGCTGTTGATGGCATCGCTCGACGCCGCCCGGCGGCAGCTCGCGGTTCACGGCGAGGCGCTGCTCGATCGCACGATCAAAGCTTCGGGCAAGGCGAGATCGGTGATCGAAGCGGTGCCGGGTTGCTCGGTCCTCGGCGACCGTCTGGTCGGCCGGGCCGGTGTCGCCGGGTGGGATCCGTTGCGGATCGTGATCGATGTCCGCGGCACCGGCTGCACCGGCTACGAAGTCGCGCAGGCGCTGCGAGGCTCGTATGACATCCACGTCGAGCTGGCGACCCACGCCACGCTCGTGCTGGTGCTGGGCATCAGCCAGCCGGTCGAGGATCTCGAGCGGCTTGCCTATGACTTCGCCGAGACGGTCCGGCGGATGGCGCGGCCCGGCGAGGCGATGCCGGTTGGCCAGCCGCTCGTCTCGCTCGAGTCGGCCACCGAAGTCTCCCCGCGGGACGCCTTCCTCGGCCGCAGTGAGGCGGTCCCGGTGCAGGATGCGGTAGGGCGGATCTCGTGCGAGTCGATCGCGGGCTATCCCCCGGGAGTCCCCTCGCTGCTGCCGGGGGAGCGCGTGAGGACCGAGGTCGTCGCTTATCTCGGCGAGCTGATCGCCGCCGGCGCGCGACTGCACGGTGCCGCGGATCCCAGCTTCAGGACGCTGCGGGTCAGGGTCGAGTAATCGTGCCCGAGGATGAGATCGACGAGCTCGTCGCCCGGGCGCTCGCCGAGGACGTCGGCAGCGGCGATGTAACGAGCGACGCGACTGTGCCCGCCGGAGCGCAGGCGCGCGCGCGGATCACGCAGAAGGCCCCCGGCGTGGTGTTTGGCCTGGACGTCGCCGAGCGGACGTTCCGCTCGCTTGACGGTGAGCTGTTGCTGGAGCGGCTGGTGGACGAGGGCCTGTGGCGGGAGAGCGGCCCGGTGCTGGCGCTGGCCGGATCGGCCGCCGCGATCTTGACCGGGGAGCGGACCGCGCTCAACTTCCTCGCGCGGCTGTCGGGCGTCGCGACGCTGACCGCCAAGTGCGTGCAGGCGGTGCAGGGCACCGGAGCGAGGATCCTCGACACGCGCAAGACGACGCCCGGGCTGAGGGCGCTCGAGAAGGCAGCGGTCGCCGCCGGCGGCGCGACCAACCACCGCGCCGGGCTGTACGACGCGGTCCTGATCAAGGAGAACCACGCCGCACTCGCGGGCGGCGTCGGCGACGCCGTTCGGCTTGCCCGGGCACGAGCACCGGAGCTCCTGATCGAGGTCGAATGCCGGACGCTGGAAGAGGTGGAGGAGGCGCTCGCCGCCGGGGCACCGCGGATCCTGCTCGACAACATGTCGCTCACGCAGCTTCGGGCGGCGGTCGCGCTCGCCGGTGGCCGGGCCGAGCTCGAAGCAAGCGGCGGCGTGACGCTGGAGACGCTCAGGGAGATTGCCAGCACCGGCGTACAATTTGTGTCAGTCGGCGCGTTGACACACAGCGCTCCGGCCCTGGATCTCTCCCTGTTACTGAAGCCTGTTCGATGAACCTTCCGATGCTCGGTGCGACAGATGCACCGTTGATGCTCGAGAACATCCCGGCGCTCCAGGAGGAGGTTGTCGCGCTGGCGCGCCAGAGAGGGGCAGTGATCCTGGCCCACAACTATCAGCTCCCCGAGATCCAGGACGTCGCCGACTACGTCGGCGACTCGCTCGGTCTCTCACAGCAGGCGGCCAAAGCTCAAGCGGATACGATCGTCTTCTGCGGCGTGCACTTCATGGCGGAGACCGCCTCGGTGCTGTGTCCGCAGAAGCAGGTGCTGATTCCGGACCTCGACGCCGGCTGCTCGCTCGCTGACTCGATCGACGCGCAGCAGCTGCGCGAGTGGAAGCTCGAACATCCGGGCGCGATCGTCGTGATGTACGTCAACACGACCGCGGAGGTCAAGGCCGAGACCGACTACTGCTGTACCTCGGCCAACGCGGTCAAGGTCGTCGAGCACATCTACCGCACGCGTGGCGAGGACACGGAGATCCTGTTTGGCCCGGACATGTTCCTCGGTGCCTATGTTGAGAAGCGCCTGGGTCGATCGATGCACGTCTGGGACGGGGAGTGCCACGTTCACGCCGGGATCAAGCCAGATGACATCGCCGCGGTCCGGGCCGAACACCCGGGCGCCGATTTCCTGATCCACCCGGAGTGCGGTTGCTCGACCAGCGTGATGGAGTACGTCGCGGCCGGTGACGTCGACGCGGAGGGCGTCCATATGCTCTCGACCGGCGGGATGCTGGGCTATGCGCGCGAGCATCACGACCGCCTCGCGATCGTTGCCACCGAGACCGGCATGCTGTATCCGCTTCGACAGGCGGCTCCCGATATCGATTTCATCGCCGCCAACGAGGCGGCCCACTGCCGCTATATGAAGATGATCACGCTGCCCAAGCTCCGCGATGCGCTGCGGGACCGAATCCACGAGGTCAAGGTGGCCCCGAAGATCGCCGATCGGGCGCGAGTGCCGATCGAGCGGATGGTGGCGATCAGCTGACGCTCAGGAGGTCCAGCCCGCTGTTGACCGCCTCGCGGACCGAGCGCATCGATTCACGCTTGCGCTCAAACTCAGACGGGGTGTAGCAGTGCACTTCGGCGGGGGCGCCCATCTCGAGCGCGTCCCACAATGAGCCGGCCTGATAGACCCGCTCGAGCCAGGGCATGCCGGAGTATCCCGACGAGACCAGGACCAGGACGAACTCGGGGCCGCGCTCGCGCTGCGGTGGAGCGCCTCGCTCATCCGCGACGCGGGCCCCACCGAGGAAGGCAGTCTCGATCGGCCAGCGATCACCGATTCGGTCGAGGTACCGCACCAGCTCGCGCCGGTTCACAGCCGTGCTCACCTCCACAGGGCGATTTTCGCTGCTTCCCACCGGAAAGCGCAATGGGTGGTCCCGAATCTTTGCCAGGTCTTAAGCCTGTGAGCGGCCGGTGGGACGCTCAGTAGCGGGCGATCGCGGCGACCATCTGTCCGAGCAGCACGAGCGCCTGCCAGTTGGAGGGCCCATCGATCATCAGCGCGAACGCGAGGATGTGATCGCCACGAGCGTGGCAGTAGCCCGCCAGGTTGGTGACATTGTCGAGCGTGCCGGTCTTGGCCACGCAATGGCCCTCGGCAGCCGTCTTCACAGCGATCGTTTGAACGGTTCCGACCTCGCCCACGGTGGGCAGCGAATCCCACAACACGTCGCCGGTCGGCGTTTGGTAGAGCTCCCGCAGGAGATCGACGATCTCGATCGGAGAGGAGCGATCTTGGCGCGAGAGCCCGGAGCCATCGACGATCGCGGGGTGCAGATCGTAGGAGGCGATGACCTGGCGCATCACGCCCGCCCCGGCGGTGAGTGTTCCCGCGCCGGCGAACCGCGCGCCGAGCTGCTTGGCGAAGAGATCCGCGAACAGATCGTCGGAGGGCACGTCCATCAGCTTGAGCATCACCCCCATCGGGGGCGAGGAGACCACCGCCAGCACCCGCGCCTGCCGCGGCGTGCGAGCCGTGTTTGCCGCGGCGTTGACGTGTACGCCGGCCGCGCGCAGGGTTCCGGCGAGTTGGTGCGCCGCAAACGGTGCGGGGCCGAGGCGGCCCGCAGTGGAGCCGTGGTCGTAGGTGAGCGCGCTCAGCTGGCCTTCGTAGTCGGGCACGTCGGGAGCATTGCCGGTGGCGGGGCCGCCGCGGTGGTTGTCAAACAGTGATTCATCGGCGATCAGCTGGCCGCTCACGGAACGGATTCCCTTTGACATCAGCTGCCCCGCCAACTGCGAGGCCGTGGGCCCATAGCCTTGATCCCAAGTCTTGTTGAAGGAGCCGTCGCCGAACGTCGGATCGCCGCCGCCGCGAAGGTACAGGTTTCCATGCCACACGCCACCGGGGCCTAAATGACCGGTGCCGAGGACAGTGGTGTGCAGACGCGCCGACGGGCCCAGCTTGTTCAGCGCCGCGACCGTCGTATACAGCTTCTCGACCGAGGCAGGCGGACGCCCCACGCCCGCTCGCAAACCGAACAGCGAGGATCGCGCGGTGAGATCGTAGATCGAGCCGCCCGAGGCCGGACCGGCCTGATGGAACAAGTGTCCCAGCGCCGAGCCTAGGCTCATGACCGCCGGCGTCGGCGGCGCAGGACGGCTGACCAGAACCGCGCTCGCCTGCACTGGCCGGACTTCGCTGGTGCGCGGCCGCGGCTTGGCAGCAGCGGTGCTCGTCGTCGCGGCGCGGTGTCCCCCTCCACAGCCGGCGAGGGAGAGCGCTGCAAAGCCCCCGACGAGGAGCGCCAGCTTCAGACCGACTCCAGCTCCTCGGCCGTGTGCGGGCCAACGCACGCGACCGACAACTCGTCCGCGATTCGCGCCCCCACGGCTTTGACCTCATCGAACGTCACTCGATCGAGCAGCGCGATCGTCTTGTCAGGATCGACATCCTCCCCGAACACGATCAACTGCTGAGCCGCATGCCGAGCGACGGCGCCGGTGTTCTCGAAGGCGATCGCCCGAGCGCCGGCGGCGTACGCGCGCGCCCGCTCTACCTCCGGCTCGGTGGGGCCCTGCTCGCGCAACTCGCTCACGATCTCCCTCATCCTTCGATACGCGTCGAGCAGCTTGCTCGACTCGAGCCCCGCAGACAGCTGCAGGACCGGCACATCGGCATAAGAATGGGCGACGGAGTGGACGGAATACGCCAACCCGCGCTGCTCCCGGATCTCGTCGAACAGCCGCGAGCCCATCGAGCCGCCAAGTAGGGTCGAATAGATCGCCAGCGCGGCACGCTCGCGCGGGTCTGAGACCTGGACCACCGGGCGGTAGGACATTCGCAGGTGCGACTGATTCGAGTCGCGCTCGCGCACCAGCACACGTGGCGAGAACGACGGAGCCGGTTCGTACGGGGCGGGCTCCGGGCGCTCCTCGAATCGCTCGAACAGCTGATCGAGGGTTCCGTTATGCCCTATCGCCTCGAGGTTGCCGACCGCGAATGCGGCGCCTCGGCGGGGAGACCAGCGGCGGGATCGGAACGCGACCATCGCTTGCCGGGTGAAGGTGTCCCGGATGTGCTCGGCCGTGCCCAGCACCGGGCGTCCCAGTGGATGGTCGCCGAACGCCGCCTCGTCGATCAGGTGCTCGGCCATCATCGAGGGCTGGTCATCGGCGCGGGCGATTTCCTGAACCACCACGCCGCGTTCGCGGTCGAGCTCGAAGGGATCGATCCGCGGACGCGCGACGAAGTCGGTCAGGAGGTCGGCGGCCTCCAGCCCGCGCTGAGCGCGAGCGGTGATGTGAAACGCGACCAGATCGTGACTGGTGTAGGCGTTGAGCACTGCGCCGATGCGTTCCGCTGCCTCGTTGACGTCGCGGTAAGTAGGGTAAGCCTCGCCACCCTTGAACACCAGATGCTCGAGGAAATGGGCCATCCCGTTCTCTTCGGGTCGTTCGGTGCGCGCGCCCGCGTCAAACGCAACCAGCAGCGTGACCGACCGCGTCCCGTCGACCGCGATCCGATACAGCGGCAGGCCATTTTCAAGTCTTTTGCACGTGATCGCTGACATCAAAGACAACGGTAGCGGCCGATGGCTGGGCGAGGTGCCGCAGGGAAGCATCGCGCTCCTGGACAGGATTGCTGGTTCGGCCGGCGGGAGGCCTGGGGTGGCGGCGTCGTTTCGCTCACCGTCGCGGTGGCTCGGGCGTTGAGCCGGCGAGGTTTCGCTCACCGTCGCGGTGGCTCGGGCGTTGAGCCGGCGAGGTTTGCCGCCCCCGCTGTAGCTGAGCCGGCGTGGTCTCGCTCACCCCCGCGGTAATTCGCCCGTCGCGCTCCCCCCGCAGATCCCTGCTCTCCGAAAAGTGCCTGCAAAACTTGTTGCAAAGGGCGTTCTAGAGAGGCGAGTTGAAGGAGCTACCGCTAGGGTGCCTCCCGCCTATGGCTACCTCAGAATCTCAGTCCACCACACGGCGCCGACTCGGTGCCGGCACGGCTCCACGTTCCGCCGCGACCACGGTTCGCCCGAAGGAGCCATCCGCTGCTCAGCGCCGCGGCCCCGCCGTGATCGAGTTCCGAAACGTCTCGAAGCTGTATGCCGCCAGCGATGTCGGCCTCGACCATGCCACGTTCTCGGTCGATCGCGCTGAGTTCGTGTTCCTGGTCGGCGCGACCGGATCGGGCAAGTCGACGGTGATGCGGCTGCTGATCAAGGAGATCGAACCGACCGAAGGCACAATTCGCGTTGCGGGCCGTGATCTGGCCCAGATCAAGCGGTCGCGGATCCCTTTCTACCGGCGGCACTTGGGCGTGGTGTTCCAGGATTTCAAGCTGCTGCCGAACCGCACCGTCTACGACAACGTCACTTACGCGCTACAGGTAACGGGCCACTCGCGCAAGGAGATCCGGGCCAAGGTCCCCGACATCTTGCGACTCACGGGCCTCTCGACGAAGCTGCACAACTACCCCGATCAGCTCTCGGGAGGCGAGCAACAACGGGTCTCGATCGCGCGCGCGTTCGTCAGCCACCCGCCGTTGCTGCTCGCCGATGAGCCAACGGGCAACCTCGATCCGGAGACCAGCATCGACATCATGCGGCTGCTGTACCGGATCAACCGCACCGGCACGACGGTCGTCGTCGCCACGCACGATCAGGCGATGGTCGACAAGATGCGCCGCCGGGTGCTCGAGCTGTCGCGTGGTCGTCTCGTCCGAGACGAGCCGGGCGGGCTCTACGCAAGCGACGAAACCACGCGCGAGTTCGCGCGGCGGCTGCGATCGCCGACCAACCGGCCGCCGGGGCTATAGGCGATGCGAATCGGCTTCTTCCTGCGCGAAGCGTTGCGCGTGATGCGCCGTAACGCGGCGCCCAGCTTCGCGGCGCTCGCGACGGTACTGGTGACGATGCTGGTCCTGGGCGTCTTCATCCCGATCGTTCAGGCGACAAATGGCGCAGCCAACAGCGTTCGCCAGCGGGTCCTGGTCGACGTCTACATGAAGACCTCGGCAACGGCGGCCGACGATGCGCGCGTGCGCAGGGAGATCCTGGCCGTGCCGCACGTGAAGTCGGTCCAGTTCGTCTCCAAGCAGCAGGCCTACGACCAGCAGGCCAAGCAGGACCCGCAGGCCTACGCACTGCTCTCCAGCAATCCGCTGCCCGACACCTTCCACGTGATCCCCGACAACCCGAGCAACGTGCTGGCGGTCCGCAACTCGCTGATGCCGGCCACGGCGGGTGGGGGCACGGGCACGATCGACCCGGCGATCCAGAGCGTCTCAAACAAGCGCAACGACACGAAGAAGCTGCTCGAGGTCACCAATCTGGTGACGATCACAGCGGCGTCCTTGTTCGTGTTACTCGCGATCGCCTCGGTGCTGCTGATCGCAAACACGATCCGTCTCTCGCTCTACGCCCGCCGTAGGGAAGTCGAGGTGATGAAGCTGGTTGGGGCCACGGACTGGTTCATTCGCTGGCCGTTCGTGATCGAGGGAATCGTCGTGGGCGCGGTGGGAGCGCTGCTCGCGATCGGAGTGCTGGCGATCACCAAGGTCGCGCTGCTCGATCCGCTGGCCAACAACTGGACCCTGATCGCGGCGCCCCGCACGATCGCCTTCTCCGCCCTGATCGCCGTGCTGCTGGGGGCGGGCATTCTCGTCTCTGCGCTTGGCTCTGGGCTCTCGCTGCGGCGGTTCCTGCGGGTTTAACGGGGTCGGCGTTAGCGGGTTGGGGTGTGGTTGCCGGCCTGGGGGTCGGGGTGCGATTGCCGGCCTTTAGGGTTAGCAAGGGTGTCGGCTCGAAGCTCCTCGGGCGGCGCTTCGTGCGAACCTGATCCCGATCCGACCTGGTCAATCCCCACTCGAGCACGCGCTGAGCGCGACTGGGATGTTGAACGTGAAGCAGAAGGGAAACGCCCCAATCGAGTTTTTGGCCTCGTCGATTGGGACGTTGTCCAGGCCCGGCGCGGAATTCCGGAGTTCCGGGCGGATTCCGGAGATCCGGGCGGAATCGCGGAGGTCCGGGCGCGGAATTGCCCGCAATCCGGGGGCGGAATTGCCGAGCTCCCGGGCGCGGCCCAGACCCCGAATCGACGCCACAAGATCAATCGGCGCACGAGTCGGTGTTAGCGCTCACAATAGGCGGGTATAGTGTCGCGGTCACCGAACAACCGCTTGCACACACGTATCAGGCCGGGGCAAGCGCGACGAAGGGAGGATTCATGAAGTACGCCTTCGCCAGCAAGAGAAGGCTGCTCGCTCTCGGATCGGCTAGCGCGTTGGTGCTGGCCACCGCATTGCTCGCGTTGGGGGGCTCGGCAAGCGCACGCAGCTCGCACGCCGCCCGTAAAGCGCATAAGTCAAACGGCGCCCCGAGCATCAGCAGCATCTTCTGGGGCACGGTGCCGGCGCACCCGCCGTTCAACGTTGCCCAGCCCGCGAGGCTCTACACGCTGTCCAACGGCAAGGGCATGAAGGTCAAGATCACCAACTACGGTGGAGTGGTCCAGTCGATCTGGGTGCCCGATAACAAGGGCAAATCGGTCGACGTCGCGCTCGGGTTCTCGAGTCTGAGCGATTACGTGAACGACTTCCAGAACCAGCCGTGGCCCGCAGCGGGCGGATCAGGCGATACGTACTTCGGCGCGATCATCGGCCGCTACGCGAACCGGATCGCCAATCACTCGTTCACCCTAAACGGAACCACGTATCAGCTTGTGGGCAACAACGGGACCAACAACATCAACACGTTGCATGGCGGGCCCGATGCCTACAACACGCAGGTGTGGACGCCGACGCCGTCGACTGCGGCGCACAGCGTCTCGCTGAAGCTGACCTATACCGACCCCAACGGCTATAACGGCTTCCCCGGCGCGGTCACCAATACGGTGACGTACACGCTCACCCAGAGCAACCAGCTCCAGATCCACTACTTGGCGACAACGACCGCGCCGACGGTGGTCAACTTCACCAACCACACCTACTTCAACCTGGGCGGTGAAGGCTCGGGGACGATCTATGGACAGGATCTGCAGATCAACTCGAGGACGTTCCAGCCGACCGACGTTAACCTGATCCCTACCGGATTCGCACCCGTCGCGGGCACTCCGTTCGACTTCCGCAAGATGAAGCCGATCGGCCGCGACATCAGGGACGCAAGCGCTCCTCAGGGCAACCAGCTGGTGGTCGCCCACGGCTACGATCACAACTGGGTGCTGAACGGCTCCGGCTACCGCCTCGCGGCGACCGCCAAGGACCCGAAGAGCGGGGTCACGTTGAAGACCTACACCGACCAGCCTGGCGTGCAGCTGTACACCAGCAACTTCCTCGTCGGAGATCTCGTCGGAACCAGCGGGCACACGTATCGCCAAGGCGATGCGTTCACGCTCGAGACGCAGCACTATCCGGATACGCCACACCACATCGGCGATCCGAACTGGCCCTCGGTCGTATTGAACCCCGGTCAGACGTTCACGTCGACCACCGCATACGCATTTAGCCGTTAGAAGAACGATCGCCGCCCCGCGGCGGCTATTGCAGTGCCCTCGCCCCGCCCCCACAAGGGCGGGGCGAGTCGCGTTTGGCTGCGGGCGATTGCGGCGGTTGCTGTCTCTCACCTGGCTACCCTCCCTTGTCAGATGTTCCCGCGCTCCTCACGCTCCTCGAGAATCGCACCACGGGTCGCGCTAGCGCTATTAGTGCTCGCGATCGGCATCTGGCTGGGAGGCCACCCCAGCTGGCTTCCATCGCCGCTGCGCAGTGCGTTCGTCGACAACGGCAACAACGGGCAGCTGATGAACCAGGCCCTGAACATCATCGAGAAGGACTACTACCGGCAGGTCAGCCGAACGCAGCTGGTCAACAGCAGCCTGGCGGCAGCCGTGGCCAGTCTGCACGACCCCTTCTCGCAGTACGTCAGTCCCAGCAGCTACCGAGCGTTCGGCCATCCGAGCCCGCAGATCAGTGGCGTTGGGATCGATGTCAATCCCGACCCTCGTGGACTCCGAGTCGTCGGCGTGTTCCCGGGAACGCCGGCCGCCCAAGCAGGACTGGCCCCCGGAGATGTGATCGTGGCCGTCGGCACGACGCGGCTCGCCGGTCACTCCGCGGACTTCGACTCGCAACTGATTCGCGGCCGCGCGGGGACGGAGGTCAAGCTGACCTACATCCGCAACAGCCGACGCCAGGCAATGCGGTTGACCCGTGAGAGCTTCACGCTTCCGGTCGCGGACGACCGCCTGACGAGCTACCGCGGGACCAAGCTGGGCTACGTCCAGCTCACCACCTTCGACCAGCAGGGAGCGGGGGCGGAAGTGCGCGGCGACGTCGAGCAGGTGCTCCACCAAGGGGCGCGAGGAGTCATTCTCGACCTCCGTGGTAACGGCGGCGGCTTGATCCAAGAGGCGGTGAACGTCGCCAGCATCTTCATTCCTGACGGCACGATCGTCTCCACGGACGGCCGGGCATCGCCCCGGCAAATGTTTACCGCGACCGGCAACGCGATCTCAACCAAGATCCCTGTCGTGGTGCTCGTCGACCGCGGCACCGCTTCCGCGTCAGAGATCGTCACCGCCGCCCTGCAAGACCGCCATCGCGCGATCGTCGTCGGCACCCACACTTTCGGCAAGGGCGTGTTTCAAGAGGTCCAGCAGCTCCCCAATGGCGGGGCGCTCGACATAACCGCCGGCTACTACTACACACCCGACGGCCGTAACCTCGGAGCCGGTGGCGTCAAAGAGGGCGCGGGCGTGACTCCGAATGTGCTGGTCCGCGACAACCCGAGTGCCACGCAGGACGAAGCGCTCGACACCGCCGAACGAGTCCTGGCAGCCCAGGTCCAGTGAGCGATCCTGACACGAGGGCGGGCGGCACGCATCGCGTCGCCGTGATCGAGCGGCGTGGCAAATTTCTCGTCGCCGAGCCGTTTTTTGCTCCTGGGCCTCGATTTGCCGTCAGCCGCGACCGGAACGCGAGCGTCGGCGACCTGGTGACCGTGCGTGCGGGATCCGGCCGCGACGGACGTGCCCGTGGGCGGGCCGTCGTCGCGCGGCGTCTGGGCCGCCCGGATGTGGCCCGTGACGTAATCGAGGCCTTGATGATCGACCGCGGTCTGCGACGCTCGTTCGACCCCGCGGTCGAGCGCGAGGCTCGTGAGCGGGCCGCTCTGTTCGCCGACGAGGGCGAGGCCACCTCTCGGCGCGACCTGCGCCGGCTGCCGACATTCACGATCGATCCGGCGAGCGCGAAGGATTTCGACGACGCGATCTCGGCGGAGGTCATCGAGGAGGGCGGCTGGCGGGTCTGGGTCCACATTGCCGATGTCTCGGCCTACGTCGAGCCGAGCTCGCTCGTCGATCGCGAGGCGTACCGGCGCGGAACCAGCGTTTACGTGCCGGGCGCGGTCGAACCGATGCTTCCGCAGGAGCTCTCGAACAACGCTTGCTCGCTCGTGCCCGGACAGGATCGGTTGACGGTAACTGTCGAGATGACCGTCCGCGATGACAACGTGAGCAACAGCGCGTTCTATCGCTCCATGATTCGCTCGGATGAGCGGCTCGAGTACGGGCAGGTCGATCGCATCTTCGAGCGCCGCGAAGCGGCGGGTGAACCTTGGAGCGCGTCGCTGGCGGCCGCCCGTGAAGCGGCAGCCTCACTCGCTCGACGTCGCGCCCAACAGGCGGCGCTCGTGCTCGAGTCAGAGGAGCCGGAGTTCAGCTTCGATCGTCGGGGCCACGTGCTGGCCGCGGAGCCGGTCGCTCAGACGGAGTCACACCGGTTGATCGAGCAGCTGATGATCGCCGCGAACGAGCAAGTCGCGGGACTGCTTGAAGCCCGACATGTGCCGACGCTCTACCGCGTCCACGAACGGCCGGATGCCCCGGCGGTGCAGCGGCTGATCGAGCAGCTCGATTCGCTCGGCGTGCCGACACCACCGGTGCCAAGCCACATGACCCCCCAGCAAGCGGCAGATATCGTGGGTGAGGCCTCGCAGCTGGTGGAGCGTCACGTGTCGCGCACCGGGCGAGGGCGGAGCGCATTGACTCGGCTCGTGCTGCGCTCGCTTAAGCAGGCCTACTATGACCACCGCAATCTCGGCCATGCAGGACTGCAGTCGCCGCGGTACTGCCACTTCACCTCACCGATTCGTCGCTACCCGGACCTCATCTGCCATCGAGCGCTGCTGTCGGCGGTCACCGGCGGCGTGCCGCCGGAGTCTTCGTTTGTGACCTCGGCCGGACCGTGGAGCTCCGCCCGCGAGCGGGAGGCGATGACGATCGAGCGAGACGCCGACGACATCGCCCGTTGCTTCCTGCTCGAGCGACTGTTGCGCGGTACTGAGCCGGATGCGGTGTACGAGGGCGAAGTGGTGGGGGTAATCCGATCTGGTGCGTTTGTCGCGTTCGGGATAGACCAGGCGTTCGAAGGGCTGTTGCCGGTGCGGCGGATCCGCGGCGACTGGTGGGAGCTGAACGAGCAGGGCACGATCCTCCATGGCATCCACGGCGGTGGCGCCATCCGCCTCGGAGATCCGATCGAAGTAAGGGTCGGACAGATCGACGCGCCGCGGGGTAGGGTGGACCTGCTCCCCGCTTGGAATCAGGATTGACCGAAATGGCGAAGACGCGCAGGCGCAAGACAGCAGCGGGCGACGTGGCGACAAACCGCCAGGCTGCCTACCGCTACCACCTGCTCGAGCGGTTCGAGGCGGGAATCGCGCTGACCGGGACCGAGGTCAAGTCGCTGCGTGAGGGCAAGGCCCAGCTGAAGGACTCATACGCCGTGGTCCGCGACGGTGAGGTGTGGCTGATCGGGATGTACATCCCGCCCTACGGTCCGGCGGCACGTGACAATCACGACCCCGAGCGTGACCGCAAGCTGCTGCTGCGCCGATCGGAGATCGACCGGCTGATTGGGCGCACCCACGAACGCGGACTCACGCTGGTGCCGACGCGCGTGTACTTCGCCGGGCCGCGCTCGCGGGCGAAGGTCGAGATAGCGCTCGCGCGGGGCAAGGATCTCTACGATAAGCGGGAGACGATGCGCAAGCGAGACATGGCACGAGACGTCGAGCGGGAGTTACGCGAGGCTCGGCGGTGATACGCTGCGGCCGCCGGCGGTATTGCGGCTTGGATCTGGGTAAAGGTGGCAGATGGAGGCGATAGGCGGAGCGCTAGTGCTCGTGGCGGCCGGCGCGATCCTGAAGTGGGCCGTTACCGCCCACGTGAGCTGGATCGATTTGCAGACGGCTGGGACGGTGATCTTCGTCATCGGCCTGGTGGCGCTTGTGTTGGCGATCGTCTACACGTTCTGGTGGTCGTCTCGAGGCGATGACCAGGATCCTCGCGTAACCCGCCGTCCCCCCGGAACGTACTAGCAGCCGCCCCCCGGAACGTTCGTTCTCGCAGACACCTCCCGGAAACGTACCAGCGGAGCCAGCGCCTGCCCGTGCAAGCGGGAGGCCGCGGAGCGGCACCCGCCGCGAGTGCTAGGACAAGGTGCGCGGCAGGCTGGTCGCGTGCATTCCGAGCACGAGCAGCGCGATCAGGCTCAGGTAGACCGCGCCGACGAGCACCCGATCGAGCGGCTTGACGCTGTAATAGGCCTCCTGCCGCGATCCGCCGGCCCGACGCTGTCGCCAGCGCCTCGAGGTCTCGAGGCCGGCGAACAGCAGAATGATCAGGATCAAGGGGTTGGGGAAGATGAACAACAGCGCGATCATCCCCGCGAACCCGAGGAACCACATCCAGGGCGCCATCGCCGCCATCGCACGACCGCCGTCAAGCGGCACCACCGGCAACAGGTTGAACAGATTCAAGAAGAATCCGGTGAACGCCAGCGCCCGCCACAGGTCATTGCCGGTGAGGGCCCAGAGAACCACGCAGGCGGCCGCGCCGATGCTTCCCAGGATCGGGCCGGCCAAGCCGACGCGAGCCTCGGCCAGCGCGTTGTCGCCCAGCGAGCGGGCACTGATCACCGCACCCAGGAAGGGAATGAACATCGGTGCGCTCGCCTTGATCCCCTCGCGCCGGAGCGCGATCACATGACCCGTCTCGTGCACCAGCAGCAAGATCACGAACAGCGCTGCGAACTGCCATCCCCAGAGCAGCGCGTACGCGGCGATCGATACTGCCATCGTCCCCGCGGTCGCAAGCAGCTTGAACTTCGGCGCGAGCAACAGGATCGTCTTCAGCTTCGTCAACAACGCAGCGATCGCCGCGATCACCGGACCAAGCTTGCGCCTGAACCCGGACTTGGGCCGAGCGGCCGGTTCCTGTTGCTCAGGGTGCGTCGACCCGGGCCAACTCTGCGCCGGCTCGACTGGCGGCCAGCTGGGCCGCTGAGCGGGCCCGGGCAACCATTTGTCAGTGCTGGTTTCCATTGTCCTCGGCTTCAATTGTCGCAGCACGGACGGCTCTTTCAGCGGGTCTTACGATGTCCTTCACCGGCAAGGCCGAGGGGACGGAAGAGCCGCCAACTCGGAGCTCTGGCGGCTCAGGGCTAGTGGGCTCTGCCTCCAGCGGCGCGAGCGGGTCGCGCTGTGTATCGCCGACCGGACCTGGACGATCCTAGTTACCTATAAGAGCATTTAGATCGTCCAGGTCTCGCGGGCCGTCGGCTCACGCCCGCCGGCTCAGTGCTCGGACCTAGGTCTCGTACGGAAGCCGGCCCGTCACAGCGTCTAAAATTGGAAGCGTTCACATACCCCCCGGGGACGACAGGCTTCGACGTGGTCGATTCGTGGGGGTGGTTGCGAGTCGAGGTCCCGGGCGGCCTCGTAAAACACCCGGGAAAAAAATAAGTGCGGACTCTCATGAGTTCGCCCTCCCCGAGCTAGCTACCGCTTAGTTCGGTGAGGGTCCCGGCCTCCGTTAGCCTGCGGCGGAGAGTTCCGGGATCAGATAGCAGGCTAACCCGGTAAGGCCCGCTCCAGCCGAACCGGGGACATCCTTCGGAGCTGGTTCCCGACAACCCTGCCGGTGGGCGAGTCGGGGATGAGATCAGAGCACCGGCTACGCTCGTAGACGCCACCTTTTTACGCGACCGCGGACGCGGGTTCGATTCCCGCCGTCTCCACCTTTGCAAAGAATTCGAACCGCCCTCCGCACAGGAGGGCGTTTCGGTTAAGGAGAGGGCATCGAGGGTCGTTACGGCCCGATAGAACGGCCGACCGATATCCGGCGTTACCAGCTCCATCCGGATCGGCCCGAGGATATTCCGGAGCGCTTGAGCTGACCGCGCCGTGCGCTGCTCTGAGGACGTCCTGGAGGTTGCTCGGTCGCTCCTTGATCCACTCGACCGGCGGTGTGCGGAAGACCTTCTCGCGGCTGCGGCGCAGGCCGTCAACCTCGGCGGTGAGGGTTTCGACCCGCCGCTCGGTCTCCACCAGCGCCTTCGCGAGCGCCTCGCTGCTGCGTCCTTCGCCGATGAAGTCGACGAAGTTCGTCAGTCGACGCTGCTCGGTCGAAAGCTTGGCCTCCTTCAGCTTTAGTGTGTCCGGCAGGTCAGAGCGGAGCTTCGTGATCTCCTCTTCGACGCGCTGGAGGACGTAGGCGATGTGCTCAGGCTCCGCGATCCGTTCCTGGACGGCTCCGAGGATCATCTTCTCAACGAGCGTCCGGCGCACAAGGGTCTTGTTCTCGCACGCGCCTTGGTAGCGGCGAGGCAGCCGTAGCCGCCGCTCTTGCCGCTGACCTGGGCGATCGTGGCGCCGCAGCAGCCGCAGACCATTTCGCCGGCCAAGAGGTGCGTGCGGAAGTGCTTCTGGCGACTGCTGCGTTGATCATCAGCGACGGCCGGACCCTCTACTTCTCTCTGACAGTCTCAGCCCTTCGGCGACGACACCACGCCGAGACTGCTCGAGAGCGGAACAGAGGGGTTGTGCTTAGCTCGGCCAGCGAATGCACAAGCGAGCGTCCGGCCCGTTCGCGCGGTCGGCACTCGTCCCGAGCAGCACGCTCGCGATCGCTGCCGCGTGGCCGGCCAGCGCCAGCGGTCAGGCGAACAGCACGCCTCCGTCGATCATCACTGACTGGCCGGTCATGTAGTTGGAGTCAGGTGAGGCGAGGTATGAGACGAAGGCCGCTACATCCTCTGGGGTTTCGACTCGTCCGAGCGTGATCAGTTCGGAGAACTTCGCCAGGGCTGCACCTTTGGGCTCACCGGAGGCCTCGGTCAGCTTCTGGTCGATGAGCTCCCACATCTGCGTGCCGACGATTCCCGGGCAGTACGCGTTGACAGTGATGCCGTGCTCGGCCCACTCCTGCGCCGCGGCTTGGGTCAGGCCGCGCACTCCCCATTTGGAGGCGGAGTAGTGGCCGAGCATCGCAAAGCCTTTGTGCGCGGCGATCGACGCCGCGCCGATGATCTTGCCGCCGCTACCCTGTTCGATCATCTGCCGGGCGGCGGCTGTGTAGCAAAGGAATACGCCGCGCAGGTTGATTGACATGAGCCGGTCGAAAGCCTCGGGACTGACGTTGAGCAGCGGCGCGACGTCAGCGATGCCGGCGTTGGCGACCATCACGTCGAGTCGACCCAGCTCGTTTACGGTCGTGTGCACCATCGCGTCGACCTCGCCCGCATCGCTCACGTCGACGTCGATCGCGACGGATCGTCGTCCTTCGGCGCGGATCTCGTCGACGACGGCATCGGATTCCGGACGCATCGAGGGCAGGTCGGCGATTGCGACTTCAAGCCCGTCTTCGGCAAGGCGTAAGGCGATGCCTCGCCCGATTCCCCGTGCGGCGCCGGTGATCAGCGCAGTTCGAGTGATCTCATGACCGTTCGACCCACTCATATCCTGGCTTCCTCTCCTCGCGTTCCTTGTTGAACTGCCGGTTGGCCGCTAACACATCGTGGCATCCAGGAGGTTGCAATCAGGTTGCCAGCGAGAAACCCGCGCTTGAGAGGTCCCAGGCGCGCTGCAGCGAGCGCAGGCGTGCGGCGATCACCGCACGGTAAGGATCGTCTGCGCCGACGCTTCGCACGAACGCGGCCATCGTAACGAGGTCCTCGCGTCCGGACTCGGTCTGGAGCCACATCCAGAGCTGCTCCCGTGTTCCGCTGCGCACCGTGCGCTGGAGCGCTCCCTCGAGCTCGTCGCGCGCCTGCCTCACGCGTGGCGCGTCCGAGACCGGCAGCAGCGGCCCGCGGTAAGTGGCGAGCGCGCCATCGAGATCGCCCGCCGCTAACATGGCCTCGACAGTCAGGAAGTCCGCGGTCACGTCGGCCGCTACGCGGTAGGGCCTCGCGACCACGCACCTTCCGAGCAGGGTGCGCAGCCGCGACATCTGCGCGCGCGTGGAGACGCGATTGCCTTTATCGCCGTACAGGAGCAGCGTCAGTTGCTCGCACGTGAGGCCCTCGGGATACAGCGCCAGCAACGCGAGGATCTCCGCGTGGCGCAGGCTCAGCTCGAGCGCCGGCCCGTCGCCGAGGTGCGCCTCGAGGCGACCCCGGCCCAAAAGGCGCAGGCCGAGCGATGGGCGACGGCTTGCGAGCACGATTGTCGACCGTGCGGGCTCGGCGTGGCGTCGACTGCCTTCAGCGACCGTGCGCTCGAAGCGCAGGACGTTCTCGGCCATCTCGGCTGCGGCCATCACTAGGGCCAGGCTGTGCGGGTGCGCTGTGTGCATCGGCCCGCTCAGGTCGACCACGCCTAGTACCTCGCCGCTGGCCGGGTCGTGGATCGGCGCAGCCGAGCACCACCACGTGTGCTGCTCGGGGATGAAGTGCTCGGCCGAGAAGACTTGGACGGCGTGATTGATGGTCAGCGCCGTGCCGATCGCGTTGGTTCCGGCGCTGGCTTCCGTCCACAGCATCCCCTCTTCGAAGGCGATGCGGTCCGCACGCCGGCGCACACGTGGATCGCCCTCGATCCACAGGATGCGACCGGTCGCGTCGACGATGACCATTACGTGCCCAGCATCGATCGCGACGCCGCCCAGGCAGTGTCGTAGCACCGCGAGGCAGCAGCTCAGCTGTGAGGCATCGCGCTGATCGCCCAACTCGTCGCGAGCAAAAGCCCGGCGCGGGTGGACGTGGTCTGGGTCGAGGCCCGCGCCGACCATGCGCTGCCAGGACTGCTCGATCACCGGACGCACGCGACTGTCCACCTTGCCGCCACCGAGCCTCGACTCCCATGAGTGGCGCAACCGTGATGCGTGCGCCCGCAAGTCGGTGGCAACGTCCACCGCAACAAAAGGATCGCGCATGGTCTGCTCGGGACGAGTGTACCGGCATCCGCAACCTCTACGCAGCCATCGGCGACGTAGCCTTTGTGCGTGTGCGCCAACGCCTGCGTGGGGATCATCGCCAATCCTGCCTCCGGGCGCGACATCCGCCGCCTCGTCGCTGGCGCCTCTGTGTTCGGGAACGCCGACAAGGCAGGGATGGTGTTCCGGCTGCTGGCCGGTCTGGGCGCCGCGGGAGTCGACCGCGCTCTGATGATGCCGGCCGGCGACGGGCTTGGCTCCGCGCTCGAGCGCCTCCTGCTCCGGCGCGCAACCGCGCCCCTTCCCGCGCTGGAGCTCGTTCACCAGCGCATGACCGGCACTGCCGACGACACCACACAAGCGGTCGAGGCGATGTGCCGGGCCGGCACTCAGGCAATCATCGTGCTCGGCGGCGACGGCACGCACCGGATCGTGGCCAGGGCATGCGGTGACGTGCCGATCTGTGCGCTCTCGACTGGCACCAACAACGCGTTCCCTGAGACGCGCGAGACGACCGTCGCGGGGCTGGCGGTCGGGCTGGCGATCTCCGGCCGCGGTGGACCGAACGCGCTGCGCCAGGAGGCGGCGCTTACGGTGGAGGGGCCCGGTGGTCTGGCCGATCTCGCGCTCGTCGACGTCACGCTCACCAGCGAGCCTTTCGTCGGAGCGCGCGCGCTGTGGGATCCCGGCGCGCTGCGCGAGGTCGTCGTGACCATGGCGGATCCCGCGGCGGTCGGCCTGTCGGCGCTCGCTGGCGCGCTGGCGCCGTTCGAGCGCGGCAGCCGGCGCGGCCTACACGTGAGCCTCGCGGACTCACCGCAGAACGCCCGGCTGGTGGTCGACGTGGCGGTGGCGCCCGGGCTCGTGGCTGCCGTCCCAGTCGCGGACGTCCGCGCGCTGGAGCTCGGCGATGGCGTCACGCTGGCCGGCGAGGGCTCAATCGCCCTCGACGGCGAGCGCGAGATCGAGCTGCGCGGCGGCGCCGCACGCGTGCGTCTCGTGCCTGGGCCCGCGCGCCTCGACGTGGACGCTGTCATGCGCCACAACGCCGCCGCGCGCGCAACCTTCGTGCAACGTTGCGTCGGTAGAGTCCGCACTTGACCTACGGCGAGGAGAAAAACCATGTCGGTTGCCGCGCCCCCGAGCACCGAAAGGCTCACCCGAGAGCAGCTGCTCGAGGCATATCGCGTTATGCGCACCATCCGCGAGTTCGAGGAGCGCCTACACGCTGAATTCGCCACCGGCGAGATACCGGGCTTCGTGCACCTGTACGCGGGCGAGGAGGCGATCGCAGCCGGCGTCGTCGCGCACCTCAGCCATGACGACTACGTCGCCAGCACGCATCGCGGCCACGGCCACGCGATCGCCAAGGGCTGCGACGTGAAGGCGATGATGGCCGAGATCTTCGGCAAGAAGACCGGGCTGTGCCACGGCAAGGGCGGCTCGATGCACATCGCCGACCTTGACAAGGGCATGCTCGGGGCGAACGGCATCGTGGGCGGCGGGCCGCCGCTGGTCTGCGGGGTCGGGTTGACCGCCAAGGTCAAGGGCACCAACCAGGTAGCGGTGTCGTTCACCGGCGACGGCGGCTCCAACCAGGGGACGTTCCTCGAGGCGCTCAACCTGGCCAGCGCCTGGCATCTGCCCTGCATCTTCGTGGTCGAGAACAACGGTTATGCGGAGGCGACCTCGAGCGCGTTCCACCAAGCCGGCATCGACGTCGCCAAGCGCGCCGACGGCTTTGGCATGCCCGGGATCGTCATCGACGGCTTCGACTTCTTCGCCGTCCACGAGGCCGCCGGCGAGGCGATCGCCCGTGCGCGCTCGGCCGGCGGCCCGACCCTGATCGAATGCAAGGTCGGTCGCTACTACGGGCACTTCGAGGGCGACCAGCAGACGTACCGGGCTCCCGGCGAAGTGGAAGAGCTGCGCCGCAGCCGGGACTGCCTGGACGCCTTCGCCCGGCGCGTCACGGAGGCGGGGATCATCGAGCGCGGGGGGCTAGACGAAATCGACCGCAGCGTCCGGCAGCTGATTGACGACGCCGTCCGCGACGCGAAGGCGGCGCCGGACCCGTCGCCCGACGACGTCCTCACCGACGTCTACGTCTCGTACTGAAAGCGGGGGACACGATGGCTCGACGCATAACCTTCCAGCAGGCGATCAACGAGGCGCTGGCCCAGGAGATGGAGCGTGACCCGACGGTCGTGGTGTTCGGCGAGGATGTCGTGGGGGGCTCGGGCGCGCCGGGCGAGGACGACGCGTGGGGTGGCGTGCTCGGCGTGACTAAGGGCCTGTATCCGAAGTTCCCCAGCCGGGTGCTGGACACCCCGATCAGCGAGTCCGCCTACATCGGCGCGGCCGCCGGCGCGGCGGCATCCGGGCTGCGGCCGGTCGCGGAGCTGATGTTCGTGGACTTCGTGGGCGTCTGCCTGGACCAGATCTACAACCAGGCGGCGAAGTTCCGCTATATGTTCGGCGGCAAGGCGGTGACCCCGATGGTCATCCGCGCGATGTTCGGTGCTGGCATCCGCGCCGCATCGCAGCACTCGCAGGCGCTCTATCCCATCTTCACCCACGTGCCGGGGCTGAAGGTGGTCATCCCCTCCACGCCCTACGACGCCAAGGGCCTGCTCATCCAGTCCATCCGCGACGACGACCCGGTGATCTTCCTGGAGCACAAAGTGCTCTATACGATCGAGGGCGACGTCCCGGACGAGCCCTACGCGATCCCCTTCGGCGAGGCCAACATTGTTCGCGAGGGCGGCGACGTGACCGTCGTGGCGACCGGGCGCATGGTGCCCCTGTGCGAGCAGGCGGCCGAGGAGCTGGCCGGCGAGGACATCGAGTGCGAGCTCATCGACCTGCGCACGACCTCGCCGCTGGACGAGGACACGGTCCTCGAGAGCGTCGAGAACACCGGCCGGCTCGTGGTCGTCGACGAGGCGAACCCGCGCTGCGGGCTGGCGGCCGACATCGTGTCGCTCGTGGCCCAGAAAGCCTTCTCCGATCTGCAGGTGGCGCCGCGGGCGGTGACGCCCCCGCACACACCGGTGCCGTTCAGCCCCGTGCTGGAGGACTCCTACGTGCCATCGCCGGAGAGGATCGCCGAGACGATCCGGGACACCGCGGGAGCCGCGGCGGCCACCGCATGAATGACGCTATCCACAAGCTGGGCATGCCCAAGTGGGGGCTATCCATGACAGAGGGTCGCCTGCTCGACTGGCTCGTCGAGGAGGGCGCGGAGCTGTCGGTCGGGACCGAGGTGGCCGAAGTGGAGACCGAGAAGATCGACGGCGTCGTCGAATCCCCGGCCGCCGGCGTACTGCGCCGCCGGGCGGCGGAGCCCGGCGACGTCATCCCGGTCGGCGGGCTGCTCGGTGTCATCGCGCCCTCCGACGTGCCGGATGCGGACATCGATGCGTTCGTGGCGGACTTCGAGGCCAGCTTCGTGCCCGGCGAGGCCGACGAGGACGCCGGCCCGCAACCCGAGACCGTCGACACGGACGCCGGCACCCTGCGGTTCCTCCGCCAGGGCGAGGGCGGCGAGCCGCTGGTGCTCCTGCACGGGTTCGGCGGCGATCTGAACAACTGGCTGTTCAACGCTGAGCCGCTGTCGTCCGGGCGGACAGTCTACGCTCTGGACCTGCCGGGGCACGGCGGCTCGGTGAAGGACGTCGGGGACGGCGACGTCGGCGTGCTGGTCGGCGCGCTGCGGGCGTTCCTGGGCAGCCAGGGCATCGAGCGCGCGCACCTTGCCGGCCACTCGATGGGCGGCCTCGTCGCGGCCGAGCTCGCGCTCGGCGAGCCCGACCGCGTGCTGTCGCTCGCGCTGGTGGCGCCGGGCGGTTTCGGCGAGGAAATCAACCGCGAGTACATCGACGGGTTCGTGGCCGCCACCGGACGGCGCGACCTCAAGCCGGTCCTGCAGCGGCTGTTTGCCGACCCGAGCCTGGTCACCCGCCAGATGGTGGATGACGTGCTCAAGTACAAGCGGCTGGACGGGGTGGAGAGCGCGCTGCGCACGCTGCGAGACCGGCTGTTCGCGGACGGTCGCCAGGCGCGCGTGTGCGCCGGAGAGATCGACCGCTACCCCGGGCCGGTGCTGGTGCTGTGGGGCGAGCAGGACGGGATCATTCCGGCGGCGCACGCCCAGGCAGCTCCGAGTCGCGCTGAGACCAAGGTGCTGTCTGGGGTTGGGCACTCGCCACACATGGAGGCCGCCGGCGACTTCAATCGAACCCTGGAGGGCTTTCTTGCCGGCGCGCGCGCTGGTTGATGGCTGTCCAAACATCGGAAGGAAATAACAATGCTCCTCCCCAAGGAGATGATCGTCGAGCAGCTGCGAGCGCGCGGCGACTCGACAGGCGCCGAGCGGGCGGACCGCGAGCTGGGCGAGAAGGTCGACACCGAGCGCGACGCCGAGCTGCTCGCGGAGCTGCAGATCGATCCCCGACAGCTGGATGACCAGTTCGGTGGCCAGTCGCCTGCGGTCGGCTGAGCCGGCTCGGAGTTGGACGACGCGGAGGTCGGCGACTCGGAGCGGTCACGCTTACACCGCGTCACACTCGAAGCAAGGAGATTCCCGATGAAGGCCGCACGTTTCTATGGTCCTGGGGACATCCGCATTCGACGACATTCCCGAGCCGCGGACACGTCCGGGGACGGTCAAAGTTGAGGTCGAATGGTGCGGCATCTGCCGGACCGACCTGCACGAGTACCTCGAGGGACCGATCTTCGCTCCGGCCGCAGACGCTCCACACCCGCTCACCGGCGAGACGGTGCCGATCACACTCGGTCACGAGTTCGCTGGGGTGGTCCACGAGGTGGGTGACGGTGTCGACGACGTCCACGTCGGTGACCGCGTTGCGGTCGAGCCGTACATTATCTGTGGGCATTGCGACGCCTGTGCGCGGGGCAAGTACAACACAACGTCTGTCAGTCTCTCGGTTTCGTTGGTTTGTCTGGTTTCGGGGGAGGGTTCTCGCAGTTCGTCGTCGCGGAGCGTCGTTGGATCCACCCCCTTGGGGACCTCGGCACCGACGTCGGTGCTCTGGTAGAGCCGCTGGCGGTCGCTTACCACGCGGTCCGGCTGTCCGGCGCCCAGCACTTCATGGTCGCTGACTTCCGTTTCGCCAGAGCGCGCGAGAACTCTTGCGACCCTGGATCCCCCAGCGACATGTTCGCCGACCGTCCGGTATTGAGACCACTTCGTCGCCAGGGTGGAAAGGCCCGCTGCGAGGAGCAGGTTGTGCGGTGGGGGATCCGTAAGCGGCCGAGTAGAGTGTGAGGAGCAGTTTCCACCGCTTGGGTGCCGCGCTCTCGCATTCTTCCTGTGGCCAGCCTTTCAATTGGAGCGATGAGGAGTGCAGCGCTATGCCGAAGCAGATTCAAGAACCAGGCCCGGGACGGTCGACAGCGGCGGCGGCGTTCGACGAACTTCGTAAGGAGATCGCGCAACGCAACGAGCAGGCCCACCAGAAGGCTCGCAAGCTTCGGACCGAGCGCGAGCGGGAGCAGATCCTCGCGCGTCGTCAGCGGGACCTCTAGAAACAGCCGTCGGCGTCCGACGATCCTGACCCGCGGCCATGAGGGCGCCGACTGGACGATGGACGCGGCCGGCGGTGTTGGCCCCCGCCTGGGTGACGGAGCCGGTGTCCCGTCAGCTTGGCAAGCTGAGACGCCCTCGGCGCTGGAGTCCGACCCCCTCGGCGGCGGTTCGGAGCGTGCGGTGGCCAGATGGTCAAATGGTTGCGCCCGACAGGGCGAAGTCGTGCGCCCGGAGAGCTGGCTCAGGTCAGGGTTCCCGCTGGCAGGACATAGCGAAGCGGAGTCGTGGGTCGCTCTGTGCCGGTGTTCTTAAGCCGCGATCCGTGCAGTCCGTGCGTTGAACCCGCAGCAACGCTTGCCTCGGGTTTCCCGTCGTGGTCCGCTATCCACGCCATGACCGACGCAAAGTCGGCACCCTCGGCGAGGATCGCCGCGCGCTCGATGACCGCACCGCCGGACGCGCGCGGACGGGCCAGTCGCTTCACGAGCTCGAGAATCGGGTCGTCGTCCATTCCTTACACCGTACTCTCCCCGCGACAACAGGCCCCGCCGAGTGCCGGGGGGTCGTCCCGGGCTCCCGCCATTCCCGGCGTCCGCACCGACTCCAACCGGGCAATTTCGGTCGAGCACCAGCTCAGTGGCCCGGGCTGATAGCGCACCTGCAATTTCGCCACGGTCGCACATCTCAGTGGACAGGCATCGGGCGACGCGATGCCTCGTGAGCGCGTCCGGCGATCGTATCGGCTCATTGCGGTCGACCCAGCGGCGCCGACAGCCGCTAGACTGCTACTACGGTCGAGCGTCCGCTCGACGAAGCAGTGCCCATGCGTTTCCGCAGTTGTTGCATCTAGCACCCTCCGCGTTTCGCAGTGCACATACCCCGGAAGGAACAAGATGTCAACAGGAACCGTGAAGTGGTTCAGCGACGACAAGGGTTATGGATTCATCACCCCCGATGATTCCAGCAAGGATCTGTTCGTGCATCACAGCGCGATCCAGGGCAACGGCTTCAAGTCGTTGGCTGAGGGCGCTAAGGTGAGCTACGACGCCGAGCAGGGTCCCAAGGGACCGGCGGCGGCGAACGTCCAAAGGCTGTAAGCCACACGCTGCGACCAGCGAGCGGGGGTACACGCAGGACCGTCGCTCGCTCAGGTCCGCATCCCAGGCCGCTGGCCGCTTCGGAGGACGCCACAATCCCGACAGCTCGCTCGGCACCAGCTCGCTCGGTCTTTCACCTCATCGCGCGCGTGCGGGCGACGCGCTCCAGATCCCGAAAGCAGGAGGACGCGCATGGCATCAAGCGGTAAGAAGAAGACCACAATGGCCAAGCTCAACCGTGAACGTAAGCTTCGCGAGCGTCGGCTCGAGAAGCAGATTAGGAAGGACGCTCGCAAGCACGCGTCCCATCACCACGGGCAGTCGCGCGACGTGCTGACCGGCGGCGACGATCAGTCGATCCCAGCGGGCACCCGACAGCCCGCCCTCGACCCAGTCGTTCAGTCGCTCGCCGACGTCTGACTCCGCATCGCGCACACCTGACAGAAATCACCTGAAGCTACCCTGCTCCGCGCCCAGACCGGGTTAGTCCGAGAGCCACTGAGTGGACACGCCTGCTCCGCCTGGGATTGCGAGAGCATCGCTCATAGGTCTCCGCGTTGTCGCCCTGGAGGACAAGCACAACTGGTCGCCACCGATCTCGCTCCCAGCCCCAGACTGTTGGTTCTCGTCGAGGCTGTCGGAAAATGATTTGGCGGTGTGAGCGGCTCACCAATGGGGTTGCTTGCCACCGTGCGCGATCGTCCCGTAGCGCCCCGAGAGGAGCAGTACGCGGGACGCCGCCGTCCGCTTCCCCACGCCCTTGTAATGCCGTCACAAAGAGTCGTCCGGGTGTGGCAATTTTCCGACAGCCTCCGTCCGCTGCAGGAGCCAGCTCGAGACCGGCGCGCACTTCCGCTCCAGCTAGATCGCAAGCAGCAACCCTGCAAGCACCCGGGACCGGCTCATGCCCGGTTTCCGCGCAAGGCAGGGAAGCCGGCTGTCTTCCCTGCTTGGCCTGCAAGGCAGGTCTACGGCGAAAAAGCCATCTTGAGTGACCTCTACCTCGAAGGGGCTCTATAAAGAACATCGATCACTGCGGCCTGAAGTTCCTCGGAGCCGGAACCTCTCGCGGTGTTCGTCAGCGGCTTCTGTGGATCGCTAGGTTGCTCGCTGGGGGCGAGTTCCGCGGACTGAGCAAGCAGTCGAAGCGCGTAGACGGGCCGGCTGGCGGTCGCCGGTGGCGATGCCGCAGTAGGCGGCGGCGGGCAGCCGCGTCGGGTTCGTTCCGAAGCACTCGTCTACGGAAGGCTGGATCGGCGTCGTGCGGCTTCTCCTCTGCCGGCAGGCGGCAGTGCGCCTCGCGCTAAGCCTAAGGCAAGAGCCCTGCAGCTCCAGGCGGTGCGCAACAGCCGCCTTTAGGGCGCAGGCGCCCGCTCGCCCGGCCGGAAGGAGGAGAGCCAACACGCCTCCCCGTGCGTTTTTGACCGCACCGCCCGAACAAACGAGGTTGACCGAGCTGGGGCGTCTGTTGTCGAGCTTCTGTTGTCGAGCTTCTGCTCGGCGAGGATCGCGACGTCTCTCCAGACCCCCGAGGTGTCGAGCAGGCAAGTTCGACTCCGGGGGCCAGATCACCCGCTTCGGATGATTCCAGAGCCCCCCGGCCTCGCGATGCTGTGGTTGTTCCCCGACGAAAGCGCGACAATGCCGCTCAAGCACCCCCAGGGCCTAGCCGGATCGACAAACGGCAACCTGTCGCGCCCCCCACGGAGTCTCGAAGATCTCGTCGCCAGGCTCGCCGGACGGTTCCTGGCGCCGGTGTTCCTCGCCTCGACGGCAGGACGATGCATGTGAACGCGTATGACACTCCACAGAAAGGAGCGGCTAATGTGCCGCTGGCTTGCTTACTCAGGTTCCCCCCTGCTTATCAAAGAGGCGCTCTACGAGGGCCCTAACTCGCTGGTCTCACAGAGCCTGCATTCGCGGCTCGGCGCCGAGCCGACCAACGGCGACGGGTTCGGCGTCGGCTGGTACGGCGCCCCGGACACGCCGGGCGTCTTCCACAGCACTGAGCCGGCCTGGAACGACAGCAATTTGCGCGAGCTCGCCGGCCATATCAGCTCCCCGTTGTTCTTTACGCACATCCGGGCGGCGATCGGCAGCGCGGTGCAGCAGACCAACTGCCACCCGTTCCGCCACGACCGTTGGCTGTTCATGCACAACGGGTACATCAACGAGTTCGCGACGATAAAACGTGACCTCATCCTCGCGGTCGACCCATCCTTGTATCCAGAGATCAAGGGTCAGGCTGACACCGAGGTGCTGTTCTACGTAGCACTTACGTTCGGCCTCGAGGACAACCCGCCGGCCGCAGTCGAGCAAGCGATTGGGCTCGTGGAAGCCGTCGCCGGCCGCCACGGGGTTTCCAACGCTTTCCAAGGCACGATCGCGACCACCAACGGCGAGACGATCTGGGCATTCCGGTACTCGAGCGAGAGAAATTCGCGGTCACTTTTCTACACGACCGATGTCCCCACGCTGCGTGCGCTCTATCCGGAGCGCCAGCTGTTCCAGGAAGTCTCGGACAATGCGCGGCTGATCGTCTCCGAGCCCCTCGGCGACGTCGCCGGCGTCTGGAACGAAGTACCCGAATCCACCTACGGCATCGTCGCTCCAGATCACACCGAGATGCAGGCTTTTCAACCCAAAGCACCGACAACATCGGTACCCGTGACCGCTTGAGGGGCGCCAGGCATCTCCACGTCACCGGCTAAGGAGCGGGCGGCGTCCGCCGCACTCGGTGAGTTGCCTCTCGCCTCGTCGACAAAGTGAAGGTCGAACGCGCTTGGAGCAGCGGGGAACGCTGCTTCCTCCTGATCGCGGCGTCGATTGGCTCTGTCCCTCCTTGCCATCCCTGCCAGCCGCGCAGCCGGGGACCCGTGTGGAGCGGCGCCGAGGTACCGCGGCTGGAGCAAAGCGGGTCTTCGCTCGATGGCCCTTTGGACCAGCCGAGCGTGCGGCAATGCTGCCCAGCAAGAGCCGTCCGTCGGGCGGGAATGCTCGAGCTCAGGAAGCAAAGCTGCACGCCGGCCTTTGATGGCGTACACCGGGAGAACGGGTGACGATAATGGAGAAGGGATGGGTCGCGATGGCTTTAGGCACTCGCGTAGCCGGGCTGATGTCTTCGTCTGGTTCGGGTGATGCCGGCAGGCGGGTCTGTCGCTGAAGTGTTCCGCATGGCACTCGCGAGTAGGCGTGGCGCGCCGGCGTGGCGGCGTTGGGGTGACGTCTGTCATCGCGTAGCGAGTGCCGGGGCATGACTCGCGGACGCTGGATGGCGCTGTGCTTCGCCCTGGGGTCGGGGTGCTTCTTGGTTGGTCCGTTCCCCGGCTTCGCGACCCTGGTGGGCGATTCTGCTGACGCGATCACATTCTTCGTCGGCTCGATCCTGTTCACGATCGGCGGAGGGCTTCAGAGCTGGCTTGCGCGGCCTGCGAGGCATTCACCCGGCGAGGGGCGCGCGGCGTGGTGGGCTGCCGTGATTCAGTCCGCCGGCACGCTGTTCTTCAACCTCACAACCTTTCAAGCTATGCAGACCGCCGTGACGAGCTCTGAGTACAACAAGCTCGTGTGGCGGCCCGACTGGCGGGGGTCGATCTGCTTCCTGGTCTCAGGTGCGATCGCCTACCGCGCCTCGCCGCGTCGTGGGTGGCGACCGGCACGCGGGGACACGGGATGGTGGCAGCCGGCGGTCAACCTGCTCGGCTGCATCTTCTTTGGCATCTCGGCTATCGCCGGCTACGTTGTCCCCTCGACGGGGTCGGTTCTGGACCAGGCGGCCGCGAACTGGAACACGGCGCTGGGCGCCGCCTGCTTCCTGGCCTGTGCGCTCGACACCTTGAATAGCGGCGAGGCCGCGAAGATGCCAGGCGGCCGCCGGCTGCGCGAGCTCGAGCGCGCTCTCGATCGCGATGCCCGACGGCTGATCTGACCCAGGAAGGTGAGGAGCCGCACACCGCCGGTGACGTCCTGTGGTTGGTGGCGGTGCGAGCTGAGCCGCACCGCCACGGGTTGTTGAGGACCGCTTCCGGCGGATCGGTGTCGTCCCGGGGCCTGCGCCGGGCCGCCGGAATGGGCGCCGCTCGGCATGAATCACCCGTTTCGGGGGATGCGCTGCTGGCGTGGCCGGCTAGGTTGACGACGTGGCCGGGCCCGGTTCCCGCTGTCGGGATCTGGCCGTCGGATCGGTAACGAACACCGCCGGTCCGATTCAGGACAGCGTGGAGGAAGCCAGCGACTCGAGTAGCTGAGGAGGATCACGAATGCAGCAGCCAACGACGCGAATCGACGGCGGTAGGTCTGAGGGCGAGAATCTGGATCTGCTCGAGGCTCGGTATGGCAGTCGCTTTTTGCGCCAGGAGGCGCCCGCGGAGAAGCTTCCGGAGGTGGGGATGCCGGCGGTGGACGCGATGCGTCTGGTCGCGGAGGAGCTGGTCATCGAAGGGTCGCCGATGCGGAACCTGGCGACGTTCGTGACGACGTGGATGGAACCGGAGGCGCAGCGGTTGATCGCGGAGAACCTGCACCGCAACTTCATCGACCATGCGGAGTATCCGCGGACGGCGGAGCTCGAGCAGCGTTGCATCCGGATGCTGGCCGACGTGTTTCATGCTCCGGGGGAGACGACGGGGGCGCGAACTCAGGGATCGTCTGAGGCGATCATGCTCGGCGCCCTGTCGTTGAAGTGGAATTGGCGTAAGCGCCGCGAGGCGGCCGGGAAATCCACCGACCGTCCCAACCTGGTGTTCGGGGGGGACGTGCACGTGGTGTGGGAGAAGTTCTGCCGCTACTTCGACGTTGAGCCGCGGATCGTGCCGCTGAAGCCGGACAAGTACACCATCGGCCCCGAGGACGTCGAGCCGCACGTGGACGAGAACACGATCGGGGTCGCCGCCGTCCTGGGGACCACTTTCACCGGGCACGCCGATGACATCGTCGGGATCAACGACTACCTCGTCGCGCTCAAGCGCGAGCGCGGGCTCGACGTGCCGATGCACGTCGACGGCGCGAGCGGAGGGTTTGTGTGGCCGTTTTTGTACCCGCACTCGGAGTGGGATTTCCGCCTCGAGCAGGTCCGCTCGATCAACGCCTCCGGCCATAAGTACGGGCTCGTGTACCCGGGGATCGGCTGGCTGATCTTCCGCGAGCGAGCTGACCTGGCCGAGGATCTCGTGTTCTACGAGAACTACCTCGGCAAGCGCGACGCGACATTCACGCTGAACTTCTCGACCGGGTCAGCGATGGTCGTCGCGCAGTACTACAACTTCGTCCGCTACGGCTACGACGGCTACAGCTACATCATGCACACGATGCAAGCGAACGCTCGCAAGCTCGCCGAGGACATCGCCGCGATCGGAGAGTTCTCGATCATCGGTACCGAGGACGCAGAGCAGCTGCCGCTGGTGGCGTTCAAACTCGCGCAAGAACAAACCTATGACGAGTTCGACATCGCAGCACAGCTCGCGTCCGAACGGGGGTGGATGGTTCCCGCGTACACGCTGCCGCCCGACGCCGATCACGTCAAGATCATGCGCGCGCTGGTCAAGGAAACGCTTGGACGCTCGCTGACGGCCGCGCTCGGCGAAGACATCGCGCAGGCGTGCGCGACGCTTAAGCAGAAGGGCCGCGTGCACGAGACCGAGCGAGCGCGCGTGCACACCAGCACCGGATACTGAGCCGCTGAACCGCGTCGCAGTCGCCTGTCCGAGCTCTCGGCGGCCGGACTCGCTCGGTCGAAAGTTCAACCCGGGACGCCTCAGCTTGCTCAGCGAGAACGCACGACGAGCATGCCGCCGCGGTCCCGCCCCGGCGGAGCGCCCGCCGTTTACGATCGGAGCGTCGTCACCCTCGGGATGTTGTGGCAGCTGGGTGACCGGTCGACACGTCTGCGGCGGCCGCCGTAGGGCGGTCCTTGCTCCAGACGGCGGAGACCAGCAGCGTCACCACGTATGCGACGACCACGCCGACGATGATCAGCGGCTCGTCGCCGGTGCCTGAATGCGACGTCAGTAATGTCGCGATCACCACCGCCGACAGCGGCAGCTTGAGGACCGCGACCACACCCACGCCCATCCCGACCGCGACCGCAGGCGTGATCGGGAAGCCGGCCAGGTGCGAGGCCATGATGCCGCTAGCGGCTCCCAGGAACAGCGCCGGGAATGTCGGACCGCCACGGAAGCTGCCCAAACAGAGGGCGTAGGCGAGGCCTTTGAAGGCGATCAGCAGCGCGAGCGCCGACAGCGACCAGGTGCCAGCCTGGGCGACGAGCCCAGGGAGCTGGCTCTGGCCCGAGAACAGCACGGCGTTGACGCTCTTGCCGGCGGCCTGCGAGAACGCGATCGCCAACCCGGCCACGATCAGCCCCACCAACGGCAACAACGCGAGAAGGCGGTGGTTGACGATCCGAAATGTCCCCAGCCCGAGCCGCAGCACCACCTGGGCGACGACCGCGATCGCGATCGCCAGAGCGATCGTCCAGCCAAACTCGGCGATGTCCGGGCGAGCAAAACCTGGGAGCTGTAGCGCGCCGAGCGAGAAAGCGCTGGTGCTCAGACCCGTAAACGACCCCATGCCGAGCGAGATCAGCGATCCGATCCCCGCGGCCAGCAATCCCGGAAGCACAACAAGCGGCAGCCTAGGACCACCGATCCCTGTCGCCTCGATCAGGATCACAGCGGCAATCAGCGGCGAGTCGAAGATCAACGATACGCCGCGAAGCTGCCGGCTGCTGCCACCACCATTGTCACCTGCGACGGCGCGTCTTTACGCACCAGCCGAATGATCAGGATCCCCAAACCCGACCCCAGCGCGATCAGCGGCGCCTCCGGGCCGAGCACCAAACCCGACCCTATCGTCGCGATCGCCGCGAGCATGATCCCGGGCAGCTCGGTCGCCGTAGGGGGGAACCGCCGGTCGCGAGGCCCTCGGCGGGTATGTGCCCTCCGCGGCCGGGGAGCTTCGCGATCGCGAACGCCGTGATAAGCGCGCCGATCCCCAGAACGGCAAGGAACCACCATTTCGGGGGGCCATGGCTGTAGCCGAAGGCGTGCGGAAGGTGCGTGAACAGCTCCTGCTGGACCTGGTTGATGAGTTCGAGGAAGCCCCATGCGGCGAGCGAAACCACGACGCCCGCCACCGCCGCGATCATCAGTAGTACGACATACCCCTTGCTGCGCATCGTCGCGCTCGCCTGCTCAGCCGTGGGCTGCGGGGGAGCGGAGGCAGTGTCAGACAAATTCGCAACCAACCTGATCAGCGCATGGCGCGGCGGATCCCCAGCGACTGTGGATGCTTGGCCCTTCGATTCCGATCCGGCGATGGCTCGGAGGCCATCGCCAATCACGTGCTAGCGGCCCGCCCGGGGCGTCCGAGCCTACCGTCCTCTCCGCCCGCTGGCGTCACCTTCTTCGGGTGAAGCCTCGAAGGAGCAGAGCGGGGCGTAACGGCGCGCGAGGCGAGCCGTCGCTCCCCGTACGTTTCGGGTACTGGAGGAATGTCTGAGAGGCTTCACGGATCGATTACAACAACGTGATCAGCCCCCTTGCGAGCAGCCACGCGCCGATCGCGGCGGCGCCGATCACGGCCGCGGTGCGACCCTTGCGGGCCATCCAGCCTCTGAACCGGGTGATCGCGTCCTGGGTGCGCTCCGGCGCAAACACGTAGCCGAGCAGGGGTACCTCGAGCAGAAGCTGTTGCATCAGGCAAAAGCCAACGACCAGCAGCACGGTCGCCCCGGTCCCCGGGTTGAGCTTGTGGATGTGATCCAGGGCATCGAGGTAAGAGACCCCGGGGAAGCTCAGAAGGACCCCCACGACGAACGTCACCTTGGGATCGCCCTTGCCGAGCATGCGTAGCGGCAGCGACTCGGTTGGCTTCCCAGCCTCCTGCTTGGCCTTCAGCGTGGCGTCCTTCTTCTCGCGTCGGCGCTCACGGACCGGTTGGTCGCGCCCGGTCCGGAGCACGAACGCGATCGCGACCGCGAGCAGGCCGATGACGATGTCCTCGACCGGGCCGATCGTGTGCTTGGACGTGCTTTCCGTGCTGGATCCGGGCAGCGCGAAGACGATCACGAGGCCGAGTGTGATGCTGGTCGTGTACGCCCCGAGCAGGTAGCCAACCATCAACCGCTTCGGGCTTGGAAGCAACAGCATCACGGTCACCGCCGCCAGCAGCGACGGGTTAAACATCGAGAACAGAGACAACAGGAAGACGTCGAGGAGCTGGTGTTGCATCGCGTGGGAACTCCCGGGGTTGGGGCTACGCGCCCCGGCAAGGCATCAGATCGCCAGATCGAATCAATCCCCGCTCATGTTGCCATCACCCCGACCAGGTGATGCGGCCGCCCCAACCGCCGCCGTCTCGACGTCATCCGCCGACGCCGGCCCGAACGATTCGACTGCGGCCGCGGTCGTCGCGGAGGGGCGCAGCCGCGGAGACAGGCGATGCGTGCGCGTTAACCTACCATCGCCTCACCGCCGCCGTTGGAGCCCAGTGTGGATCACTGCGGTCCTGCCCCCGGATGTTCTCGAGCCCCGCTCCGATCACGTCCAGACGGGCGGCGATCCGATCGAGCTTCGCAGACGGGGCGCTAGTCGTGGCGCCCTCGATACGCCGCCGAGCGGCCTCGATAAACGTCGAAGTGATCGCGGCCGTGATGACAGTCAGAAAGCCGATCCCGACGACCATCACGAGGGCGGCGACGACGCGCCCGTCGTGCTCGTTGGCACGACGTCTCCGTAGTCCACCGTCGTCACAGTCTGTATCGCCCACAACCCCATACCGATGTTGGGAAATTCTTCCTGTCGGTGAAGTGGATCAGCACCCCGGCGACCATCGTCACCGATATGGTGACGGTCGCAATGATCTACGCAGCCCGCGAAGCGGTCAGCTGCTTTCGCGCACGTTCACTGCGCGGCGGTGAGCTGGCGGGGGAGCGGCGGCGCTCCCTTCGGTTGTGGCCATGGGTCGTGACCTCCTCACGATCGGCTAAAGCGAAGACGCTGAGAGCATAAGCAGCTCAGATCACCCAGATCCGCGCCCGCACTGATACTCCGAGCGGGTACACGGCACCAGTCCCCCTCTGCGCCGAGGAGCGGTCGCGACGGTCTTATGCTCGGCCAGGTCCGGGCGAATGACGCACCGGAAGCCAGTGTGACTCATGCCGGTGTCGACCACAAGCGGTCGTCGGGCGGCGGGTCGGTAGCGCATGCAGTAGCTATCAGCGCAGAGGTGAGACCCTCCCTTTATCACCTTGCGGGGGACGCGGAACTGCGGCTGGCCCGGGTCGAAGCTCTGCTGGAGTGCCCCTCCCTTTGGGTTAAGCGGCACACAGCAGGGCTTGTCCGCGTCCTCGCGATGGCGATCGAGATACCAGTCGCATGTCCATTCCCAGACGTTGCCGGCCATGTCCCAGAGCCCGTAGCCGTTGGGCGGGAAGGAGCCGACGACGGTCGTCGCGCCATACCCGTGCTCGGAGCGCCACGGAAACTCCCCGTGCCAGTAATTGGCGAGCCGGTCGCCGGGACGCTCCGGCTCCTCGCCCCAGGTGTAGGTCGCGCCGTCAAGGCCACCGCGGGCGGCGAGCTCCCATTCCGCTTCGGTCGGGAGCTTCGTGCCGGCCCAGGCCGCGTACGCAGCGGCGTCCTCGTAGGCGATGTGCACAACCGGATGATCTTCACGGCCGGCTAACGAGGAGCCAGCTCCCTCAGGATGACTCCAGCTCGCCCCGGGTGTCCACGTCCACCACTGGCTGAGATGCCGCAGATCGGCCGTCCCTGGTGTTCCGGTGAACACGAGCGAGCCCGGAACGAGGTTCTCGACTGGCGCGCCGGGGAAGTCGGCCGGATCAAGCGGCCGCTCGGCGACCGTGACGTAGCCAGCCTCCTCGACGAACTGGGCGAAGCGCCGGTTGGCAACCGGCGCTTGGTCGATCCAGAACCCGTCCACGGTGACCGCATGCACCGGAGCCTCTTCGCGGTAGTGATCATTTGAGCCCATGCGGTAGGTCGCGGACGGGATCCACGCCATCTCGTTCGTGCTCGAACCCTGGTTAGCCGACGAGGTTGTGGCGCCGCTGCTCATCGCACGGCTGACCCTAGCGGCCTCGTGTTATCGCCGCCTCGAGCTTCTCGAGCGCCTGGTCGATCGTGAAGCTCGCTGCTTTCTGGCGCGGCGGGAACTCCGGGAACGTCGCCAGGAACTGAGCGATGATCGTCTGCGCCGCATAGGCCATGAAGGCGTGGTCCAGCAACCAGTCCCAGTACGTGTTCGAGGTGACATCAGCGCGCTCGAACGGGTCAGTGCGCAGGTTGTACATCTTCGGGATGCGCAACGTCACGAACGGCTCCGCCCAGATCTGCAGCGTTCCCTGCATCCGCTGCTCCATGAACACCAGCTTGAAGTTGTCGTAGCGCACCGCCAGCAGATCACCGTCGTCGGAGAAGTAGACGAACCCCGGGCGCGGGCTATTCTCCACCTCCCCCGTCAGGTACGGCAGCAGGTTGTAGCCGTCGACGTGAACTTTGTAGGTCCTGTCCCCGATCGTGTGACCGGTCTTGAGCCTCTCGACGACATCGGGCTCACCGGCAGCCGCGAGAAACGTCGGCAGCCAATCGTGGTGCTGAACGATCTCGTTCGAGACAATCCCGGCCGCGATCTTGCCCGGCCAGCGGATCAGCTCCGGAACCCGGAACGCACCCTCCCAGTTGGTGTCCTTCTCGCTGCGGAACGGGGTCATCGCCCCGTCAGGCCACGTGTTCATGTGCGGGCCGTTGTCGGTGGAGTACAGCACGATCGTGTTCTCGGCGATCCCGAGCTCGTCAAGCTTGTCCAGCAGGGCCCCGACGACCTTGTCGTGATCGATCATCGTATCGTGGTAAGGCGACTGCCAGCGTCCCGCTTGCCCCACGCTCTCCGGCTTAGGGTGGGTGCGTAGATGCATGTGCGTGGTGTTGAACCACAGGAAGAACGGCCTGCCCGCCTGCTGCTGGCGCTCGATGAAATCGATCCCGTGCTCGAGCACCTCCTCGTCGATCGTCACCATTCGATCCTTGGTCAGCGGGCCGGTGTCCTCGATCCTCTGCTTGCCAACCCGTCCAAAGCGGCCTTCCTCGGTTGGATCGTCCTCTTCGATCGCCCACGAATGAATCACCCCGCGCGGCGCGAATCGCTCCCTGAACTGCGGGAAATCGTCCGCCGGAGGATAGTCCGGCAACTCGGGCTCCTCCTCGGCGTTCAGGTGATACAGGTTCCCGAAGAACTCATCGAACCCATGCACCGTGGGCAGGAACTCGTTCTTGTCGCCAAGATGGTTCTTGCCGAACTGCCCGGTCGCATAGCCATGCGGCTTCAGCAACTCCGCGATCGTCGGATCCTCAGTCTGCAAGCCAATGTCGGAGCCGGGGATGCCAACCTTGCTTAAGCCGGTGCGAAACACGCTCTGCCCGGTAATGAACGACGCCCTGCCCGCCGTGCAGCTCTGCTCGCCATAGGAGTCGGTGAACCGCATTCCCTCCTCCGCGATCCGATCAATGTTTGGCGTGCGATAACCCATCAGACCGCTGCTGTAACAGCTGAGATTCGTGATACCGATGTCATCGCCCCAGATCACCAGGATGTTCGGCTTGGCCGCATTGGCCATCGGTCGCCTCCTCCCGCCACTCGCGGCGGGTCGCTTGAAGTAGGACTAGCCCCTGAACCGAAATGCTCCCCTCGACACCGTGACCCAACATCACCCAGAGTGGGTGAAAGAGCAGGCCAGATCCGCTCAAGTCCCGAGACCCGCGGTGTCGCGCTTGGTCGTAATAAGCAAACGCACGACCGCCTCGATCCGGAGCCTAGGTCATCGAAAACTTCGCGGACCCTGCGGCGCGGGAATCTGCGCTGATACCGAAGCAGGAGCACGTGAGACGCGACCCTGCATCGATGCGGAGCCCTGGTATTCGCCACCAGCATGTTGGCCGCTCGGGCTGGCCATGTCAGCAACGCGGGGGCCGGCCCGGTCCCCCGCAAGCCGCGCAACTCAGGTCTCTCGTTGATTTCGACTGGAGACGGCGCTTTCGAAATTTGCGGGGCTGGGACCCGCGGGCCCTGGATTCACCAAGAGTGGGGTGTCTGCGCCGGCCGTCACGGCGACGTGCGCACCGGCGATGGCGAGATGCATGGATGTGGCGAGTTGCGAGACGGATGGCGAGTGCTTGCTCGCTCCTGCTTTGACTCGGCGGGAGGTGTCCCGGCTTCCCCTGCTAGTCCCGAGGAGGTGTCTGGCGGAGGACGGGAGGGCGGCTGGTGCCACGCAGTAGACTGCCGTCAACATGAGGGGTGGGGTGCTTGTGAGATCCGGTTGTGCCATGCTCGCGACGCGGGCTCGGGGTCGGGGGTGGCTGTCGCTGAGACTGGGTTGGGTTCTCGCGAGCGTTGCTGTGCTGCCGGCCAGCGCCGGAGTCGCGGATGCTGCGGCGTCGACTGGATGGCGGGCGCCGAGGCTGGCATGGAAGCCGTGCAGCGATGTTCCGCAACCAATGGAGTGCTCGACGTTGTCGGTTCCGCTCGATTGGTCGCGTCCCCAGGGAGCTCCGATCAGCCTGGCGCTGACTCGGCTGCGGTCGACCGGCCCGGGGCGCCGGATCGGAACGGTCCTGTTTAACTGTGGCGGCCCGGGGTGCGCGAGCGCTCAGTTTATGAAAGGGCACCCCGGGATCTTCACGCCCCGGCTGCGCCAGCGCTTTGACATCGTCGGCTTTGACCCACGTGACACTGGAGAGAGCACGCCGGTGAAGTGCGGATTGCCGGCCGTGGATCTCAGCATCCCCCCGTTCCCGCGGCGGAAGTCGGACTACCTGCGGCTGCTGAAGTTCAACCGCGCGCTCGCGCGCAGCTGCCAGAGACTCAGCGGGCGGTACCTGATGCACGTCGGCGCCGTCGACGCCGTGCGCGACATGGAGGGAATTCGCCAGGCACTGCGCGACGGAAAGCTCAACTGGCTGGGCTTCTCGTACGGGACGATGCTCGGGGGCGAGTACGCCGAGCGCTATCCGCACCATATCCGAGCGATGGTCCTCGACGGCGCGCTCGATCGCGCGCTGTCTGAGCCCGTGATGCTCGCCGACGAGGCCCGTGCCGCGGAAGACGAATTCTCCCGTTGGGCAACGTGGTGCACGACGAGCGCTCAGTGTGCCCTGCGCGGTCGGCCCGTGCTGCGGCTCTGGAGTGGGCTGATCACTGACGCCAACCGGTCGCCGATTCGGGCACCGGACGCTCCACCGGGCGCGAGGGGCATCACCGGCACGGACATCCAGGGCGCCGCGGATGAGGCCTTCCTGCTGTTCAAGCACAGAAACGCGGCTTCCCCAACTGCCGACTGGAGCGCCCTCGGAACACTCGTGGCAGGCGCGCTCAAGGGGATCGTCCCTTCCCCTTCAGCGCCTCCGCAACCACCGATGTCCGGCGGTGCCGCGATCCAGTGTTTGGACTTCCCGGTCCAGGCGCATGGATACAGCGGCTTCGCCGCGAGAGTGATGCTTGCTCGGAAGATCGCGCCGCTTCTCGGCGGCAACGTCCAGACCATGCGGATCATCTCCGAGTGCGTCGGCTGGCCGCGGCCGCGGACCAATCCCCGGCACGACCTGCACGTCAAGGGCGCCCCGCCAATCCTGATCGTGAACGCGAACTATGACCCGTCGACCGCGTACCCGTGGGCGCTGAACCTGCACGTCCAGATCCCACGCAGCGTGTTGCTGACCAGAATCGGCGACGGCCACACCTCCTACTTCACCTCACCGTGCGCTCAGCGGGCGATCGACCGCTACCTGATCCACCTCGCCCCACCTCGCGTGGGCGCCGTCTGCCGCGACTCCCAGAGCGCTCCCGCATTTACGGGCTGAGCCGGACCGGGTTCGACGGAGACGTGGTTTGCAGGTTTTCACTTTCTGTTCCAGCCACTGTTCTGAACCTGGCTGCCGTAGAGGCCAGAGGCTGAGCTTTCATCCTTGACCCACCTGAGGCGCGGCCTGAGCGAGCAGCGCTCGGGCATTGAAAGCGTTCTCGCAGGCGATCGGCCCGTCGACGGGGAAATCGACGCCGGCCAGCTCGAGCCGGCGCGTTGTAAGCCGTTCTGCGGCCACGCGCGGGAGAGCAGCGACCGATCTGTTGTCCGCAATCAGGGCCTGTCGGGCTTGGTGGAGCTGCTCGAACTCGACCGGTGGGATGTCGCCGAGCGCCTCGTGCAGCCGCTCGGTGTTAAACCAGGCGACCCACTCGACGGTCGCGAGCTCGACCTGCGCGCGGCTGCGCCAGACGCGATCGGCGATCAGCTCGGTCTTATAGGAGTCCACGAACGATTCCGCCAGGGCGTTGAGGCTCCTATATCAAGAGCGATTGCTGGGCGTCAGCGAGATCCGCGATGAGGAGGGGGTGGATGCCGCGGGCGATGTGTCGCATGAGGCATCGGCGGATCTCGCTGTTGGTCTTGCCTTCCTTGGTCCGGCGCGTAACGTAGTCGCGGGTTCGGGCGTGGTGGATCATGCGGTTGTTGGCGATCAGCCACAGGGCGCTGTTGGCTTGCCGGTCCCCGCCGCGGTTGAGGCGGTGGCGGGTGGTCTTGCCGCTGGATGCTTCGACCGGTGAGGCACCGCAGAGTGCGGCCAGGGCAGAGTCATTGCGGATACGTGTCGGGTTGTCGCCGGCGAGAAGCAGCAGCCGGGCGGCGATCTCGGGGCCGATCCCCGGCTCGCGTAGCAGTCGCCGCGCGGCGTGTGTGACGAGCTGATTGAGCTGGCTCTCGAGTTCCTTGATCTCGTTGTCAAGAGCCTGGTAGCGGCGCGCAAGCGTTCGCATCGCGGCCTTGGTCGCGCTGAGCGAGTCTAAGCCTAAGCAGCGGGCGCGGTGCATGCGGGAGCAGCGCTGGACGAGCTGCCGGTTGGTCAATCCAGTGAGCGCCTCGCGCAGCTCGTCCGGAGCGGTGACGACGAGGTTCTTGAGGTGGATGAGCGCCTGCGTGCGTGCCTTCACGGCGCTGGCGCGCGCGTTGCGCAGCACGCGGATTGACTCGACGATGCCCTCCCGGCCCTTCGGGACCGCGCTCGCCTGTCCGGAGAGGACGCTGCGCGCAGCGGCTTCAGCATCGCGCGTATCGTTCTTGCCCAGGTGCCGGCGCCCGACCCGCACCGCACGCGTGACCTCGACCACCTCGATGCCCTCGAGCAGCAACACACGGGTCAGCCCGGCGCCGTAGCTGCCGGTGCCCTCGACACCCGCGCGACGGACCGCGCCGAGATTCTGCGCCCAGCGGATCAGCGCTCGGATCCCGCGTCGAGTCGTGGGGAACGTCTCAGAAGCGACGAACCGGCCGAGCTCGTCGACGAGAGCCGCGGCATGCACATCGCGATGGGTGTCGACACCGAGGATGACTTCGGCGGGCAGGCATGGCATCTTGGACAACGACGACTCCTTCACGTGAGTTGACGGGGTCGCGCAGCCATCGGCCGGGACGGCGGACAGGACACTCATGGTGCTCGGCAAGGCTCCTATCAGGTCACGATCCGCCCGACCGGTCGGTGCGCTGCCCGCAACGACCAACCCGGCCGACAGCTCAACGCCAGTGCACCCCGCAACGCGGAGGCGAAGTCATAAGCAAGGGTCAGGCCGAACCGACCGTTGCGGGCGAGAGCAATTCTGATTGAGTGTCATAGCAGTCTCCGACCGATCCGATCGACGCCAGCACCCGGTGATCGTCGAGCACCTGCGTGTAGTCCCCCGAGGTGTATTGGGCGGATTCAACTGGTCGTCGCAATGCTTGACTGAGGAGGGTTGCGATGGGCAGGCCGAAGGGTTGGGGGTCACTGCAGTCGGGGCGGCCGGTGATGCGGTCGCCGGGGCGCCCGCCGGTTGGCAGGCGGGAGCATCGGCAGCGGTTCTGGGCGGCGATTGCTCGTGGGCTAGGGAGCGAGGCGGCCGGGGTCGAGGCGGGTGTGTCGCCGGTGGTTGGCGTGCGGTGGTTTCGGGAGGGTGGCGGGATGCCGTCAGTCGCTCAGGCGCCGTTGTCGGGGCGGTGTTTGTCGTTCGCAGAGCGGGAGGAGATCGCGCTGTTGTTGCGCCACGGGCTGCGGGGTGCGGGAGATCGCCCGGCAGCTCGGTCGGTCGCCGTCGACGATCTCGCGTGAGCTGCGCCGCAACGCCGCCACGCGTGGCGGCCGTCTGGACTATCGCGCCTCGAGGGCGCAGTGGTATGCCGACCAGCGCGCGCGGCGCCCCAAGCCGGCCAAGCTGGCCGTCAACGCGCGGCTGCGCGCCTACGTGCAGGACCGCCTGTCTGGGATGGTGCAGCGGTCAGACGGGAGCGCAGTCGCCGGTCCGAGAGTCCCGTGGGTCGGTCGTCGTCATGGCCGTCGCAAGGACCGGCGCTGGGGCAAGTCGTGGAGTCCTGGAGCAGATCTGTGCCCGGCTGCGCCTTGACTTCCCCGATGATGAGTCGATGCGTGTCTCTCACGAGGCGATCTATCAGTCGCTTTATGTTCAGGGGCGCGGTGCGTTGCGCCGCGAGCTGAGCGCGTGTCTGCGGAGCGGGCGGGCGCTGCGGGTCCCACGGGCTCGAGCGGGCAGCCGCGGCAAGGGGTTCATCACCCAGGAGGTGATGATCAGCCAGCGCCCCGCCGAGGCCGCCGACCGAGCGGTCCCGGGGCACTGGGAGGGCGATCTGATCCTCGGGCTGGGCAGCTCGGCGATCGGCACGCTGGTCGAGCGCTCAACTCGGTTCACGATGCTGCTGCATCTCCCACCGATGACCGGCCAGGGCCCGAGAGTGCACAACGGTCCCGCGCTGGCCGGACACCGCGCAGAAGCGGTCCGCGACGCGATCGCCCGAGCGATTGTCACGCTGCCAGAGCAGTTGCGCCGGTCGCTGACTTGGGACCAGGGCGCCGAGATGGCTCAGCACGCTCAGCTGCGTATTCAGGCCGGGCTGCCGGTCTACTTCTGCGACCCACAGAGCCCATGGCAGCGTGGCAGCAACGAGAACACCAACGGGCTGTTGCGCCAGTACTTCCCTCGCGGCACCGATCTCGCTCGCCACGGCGCCGAGGACCTCGCTGCGGTCGCCAACGCGCTCAACGGCCGGCCTCGCAAGACGCTGGGCTGGAGAACCCCGGCCGAAGCGCTCAACGAGTACCTGTCAACGACGAACTGACACTCGTCGCACACCCGCCAAACAGTGACAACGCGTCCGGGGCCAGCAGCCCGGCCAGACAGCCGGGCAAGGAGTCTGCGCCGGGCACGCACGCGGCGATCGCCGCTCCGGCCCGCCCTCCGGCGAGCCTTCGCGACGAAAGCCGCGTTGCCATCCCTCGGCCAGGTTGTTGATCCGCGATCGCGCCACCAACGCCGTCCTCCGGACGACCTACAGTTCCACGCACAACACGCGTTGCAAGGACCGGTTGAGCCTGAGCTGCGAGCCGGCGTCGGAGTGGCACACCAGCCGAAAGTCAGCTCCGGGCGCCCTGAGCCCGAGCGCCATCCGCAGCGCGTCGAGCACCAGCATGACTCGCATGTGGCTGGCGAGCTGCCAGCCGACGATCATCCTCGAGAACACGTCGATCACAAACGCGAAATACACGACCCCCTCCCAGGAGCGCAGGTACGTCAAATCGCCGACCCACAAGCGATTCGGCACCTCGACGGTGAAGTTGCGCTTGACCAGATCCCGCGGCCGCTGCGCCCTGGAGTCGGGCTTGGTCGTCCGCCACGGTTTACCGCGCCGCTTGGCTCCCTGGATCCCTTCAGCTCGCATCAACCGCTGCACCTGACAGCGCGGGACCCGCTCTCCGGCCCTGAGCAGCGCCTTCCACGTGCGCCGGTACCCGTACGCGTCGTAGTTCTTCTTGTGCGTCGCGCGGATCACCCCCAAAGGCCGCTCGTCCTCGACAGCCCTCCCCGACCGCCGGCCAGTCGCGCGCTGATAGTAGGCAGACGCCGACACGCCCAAGGTCCGGCAGATCGGCTCGACCCCGAAGCGAGAGCGATGCTCATCGATATACGCGCTCACTTCGGTCGGTCTGGGTCGAGCTCGCGCGCGAAAAACAGGCTCCCGAGCGCAGGATCTCGTTCGCGCGCCGCAGCTCGGCGTTCTCCTTGCGCAGCTTTCGGACCTCCTCGCGCTCCTCGCTGGTCAACCCCTGCCGGCGGCCGGTATCGACCTCCGCCTGACGCACCCGCTTTCGTAACGTCTCCGGCGGCAGCCCCAAATCGGCCGCGACATGCGCCACCGGCCGGCCGGACTCAAACACCAGCCGAATCCCGCGATCGATCAACTCCTGTGGGTACTTCCTAGCTCGTGGCATCGACGGAGGGTCTCCTCCCCGGAGGACGGATCGTCCTCCCTTCGGAGTCCCCGCGAAACCCGGCCTGGCTCAGGCACGTCACTAGAAGTCGCCGCGCTCCCAGCCCGCGCAGATCGACCGCACCAGCTTCAGGTTCGTTGACGCCGTGATGGGATTATGGTCGGTTTGTCGTGCCTTGAGACGAGCCGGTCCTTGCCCCCGCCACGGTTCGCCGCGATGCTGGATTGGTCTGATAGGCGGAGCCCGACGAAGACCCGCTTTCGATCGCCGGGAGGTCTAACGACCCGCGGCGGATGAGCGCCTGCTATGCGCGGCTGACAGGGCAGACGGGACGATGGCTTTGGGCTTGATCCTCTCGGGTCGTACTTCCGTCAGGGTGAGGCGTGTGTGGCTGAGGATCGTGGATACCACGACGCGTAGTTCGAAGCTGGCGAAGCTGGCTCCGAGCCAGGGCAGTCCCCACGATGTTCATCGCCGAGCTCGAGCACCCCGAGTTCGACTCGTACGATCTGTCCTCGCTACGGACCGGCATCATGGCCGGCTCGCCTTGTCCAGAAAAAGTCATGCAGCAGGTCATCGAGTGCATGCACATGGAGACGGTCGGCATCTGCTACGGGATGACCGAGACGTCACCCGTCTCCACTCAGACCGCGCCGGACGACGACCTCGAGCGGCGGGTCAGCACAGTCGGGCCCGTCCACCCCCACCTGGAGATCAAAGTCGTCGACACGGACGGCCACACCGTCGAGCGAAACATCGCTGGCGAGCTGTGCACGCGCGGCTACTCGGTGATGCTGGGCTACTGGGACGACGAGGAGCGCACCGCCGAAGTGGTCGATCCCGCCCGCTGGATGCACACCGGAGACCTCGCCACGATGGACGACGAGGGATACGTCGCCATCGTCGGGCGCTCCAAGGAGATGATCATCCGTGGCGGTGAGAACGTCTACCCGCGGGAGATCGAGGAATTCCTCTACACCCACGAGGCGGTCAGCGACGTGGCCGTCGTCGGCGTCCCGGACGAGCGCTACGGCGAAGAGATCATGGCCTGGGTGATCCTTCGCGAGGCAGCAACGGTCACCGAGGAAGAGCTGCGGGACTACTGCAAGGGAAAAATCGCGCACTACAAGATCCCCCGCTATATCCGGTTCACTGACGGGCTCCCAATGACGGCCACTGGCAAAATTCAGAAGTTCAAGTTGCGCGAGGAGGCCGAGGAGGATCTTCGCGCACAGCACTTAGCCTGACGGCTTCTGCGGCGCACCAGGTCGTCATGCCGAAGCGTGCCAGGACGCGATCCTGACCTTGGACTCCAGGACAGGCAACGCGTCCGCGGCCCGCTGCATCACGTGTCCGCGGGAACGACGGCGATCGGCTCCTTCCAGAACGGCACTGCCGTCGACGACAGGCCAACGTTACCCGCTGACCTCGACAGCCGGGGTGGCTAACTTCACGACTTTCCGGCTTGGACGATGAAGCCCGACTTTCCGGCCGCCGTGACCTCGATGTTCAACCAAGCCTGTAGGTGCCAACGGTCGCTCGCCGGCCAGACGCGGCCGCTCGGTTTCTTTGGGAGCCGTGACGAGTTGGAGTCAAAACACGAGCGCGCCCACCGCGCAGAGGCCGAAGCGACGCTCGGCCCCCGGGGGAGGAAATCCAATATCGAAGAGGCAAGGGCGCGGGCCGCATTTCACCCGCGGGCCGTCGGCGCCCACGGAGTGGGTGCCAATTCACCGAGCAGGCCGCGCCGGAAGAGCAGCGGTGCGTGCTTAGCTCGAGCCGGCTTATGCTCGGGACGACGACATGGGAGCGTCTCGAGGGCCGCCCGAGCGCCGGCACCAATTACGTCTCGTCCTCGTCCGCAGCGATTATGGGCTGCAGCAGATAACTGCTCGGGACGACGACCAGCCGCTCTGGACGCCGTCGACGTGGAGACTGTCGCTCATCCTCGTGGAGCGGCACGCGGGCAGACGCTTGCGGCGAGTCCGATCCTCGGAGAGGAGCAAGCAGAGCGCGCTGCTGCTCTCGTGACCGAGCGGACGCTCGCGCCGGTGCTCGCATCTCTTGCGAGTTGGAGGAGTTGGGAGAGCGCACTGCCGAAGCCGCCACGAGTGGCATCAATGGCCTTGGCGACGGTCTTGTCGCTGACATCCAGCGCCTGCGCGATCGCTCGGTCGCTCATCCCGAGCTCGCGAAGGTGCGCCGCCCTCTCCCGCGATCCTCAGATACGTGGGTGTTGAACCCGCGTCGACGAGAGCGCGCCGGCGCTGATTCGATTGGAGCGCGGCAGCTCGAGGCGATTCGCGACCGTAGCGCTGTGAATCTCGAGGAACCTCCGATGACGGTCGCCTATGACCGGATGGCCGGCCGGAAGGCCTGACGATGATCAGGACCGTTTTTACGCGGAGCAAGATCATCATCCCGGGGGCGCGTAGCGCGAGCTCGCGGGCGGCCATTACACGACCCAGGAGCTCCTCAGTGCTGAGCGAGCCCGCGAGCAGGCGAGCTCGGTCGCGTCGACGAGCGAGCGGGGATCGCGACCGATCGTGCGCTGCGCGACAGCGGCCGCGGGCCGAACCTGAATGAAGGTGGTCCGAGTAGAGAGCCATTCTCAACGACGATGAAGATTCGCTGCGAGCGGCCGCCAGGGAGCCCGGGATTCTGGGTAAGCGGCTGAGATGTTTGTTGGGTTGCCTAGGTCTGGCTGTCAGCTTGCGGTGTCAAGCAGTCGTATGCACGAGATCACGGACAACACCGGAATCAAGCTCGACTACGTGGCCTCCGACATGCTTGGCATGTCCGGCGGCGCGATTCTCCGAGCGGTGGTCGAGGGCACCAACGACCGAACGTCCTCGCCGACCTGGCGCTCGGCATGGGATTGCGGTGAGAGGGGCGGGTGATGGTCAGTGACCCGAAGCTCGTGATGGTCTGGGGCAGCGTTTAGCGCGCGCCTGTGGTGGTGCGCGCGAACACGCCGCGGGGTTTGTGGTTGTAGATTCGGATCGTGATCGGCTTTGAGCGATTTGGGTCTGCTGCCGCCTGTTGGCGGCCACTCTGGCTTCTAGCTCAATCGGACCTCCGCGATCGCTCCCTCGGGGACGGACACTGTCGGTCCGGGCGTATTCTTGTCCTCCCAGATGAGGTAATCGCGGGCGGGCAGGCTGCCGAAGATCGCCGTGAGTACCAGTCCGGCCTGCGTACTGCGCTCGTGAACCCCGGTGTGGACTCGTTGTGCGTCGTCGTCTGTGGGGCTGATTTCGATCTCGCGACCCCGGTAGCGGTCGCCTGGGTAGATCACCAATGCTCCGCGTCCTTCGCCGATGTCGAGCGCGACAGTCGCGCTTTGCTGCCAGCTGGGGCGGCTGTCCGTGACTGCTGTTGTGCCGTTTGTGTTTCTCATCACGCGACCGTCGAGAGGGGCGCGGTGTTGTAGCCGCTCTGCGGGGTTCCGAGATATGGGAACTGGGATAGGTAGCTGGTGTTGGACGACGTCAGCCCGTCGGTCAGCAGCGAGGCTGCCGCGTCCGGGGTATAGCTCTTGTCAACGAGCGGGTAGGTCGCGCCCGCGATCGCGCGCAGCTCGACCGAGGTGACGTCATCGAAGACCCGTCGGCCGTTTGGGAAGCCGGCGAGATCTCCGCCGATCACGCCGAGCGGATTGGGATTGCTCGAGGGCGGGATCGACAGGTTCAGCCGCAGCTCATCGGCGTAGGTGCTGCCGGTGTGGTTCTGGAACCCCGGGACGATTCCCGGAGGAAGGCCTGTCAGGAGAATCGCCACCAGGTCGGAACGGGCGGCGGTGAGCTTCGCGAGGTTGGGAAATACCCCCGGATACAGAACTGGGAGCAGGCGCGCCAGCTCCGGATGTTGAACGTAGGATAGGAATTGACTGTCGCTGGCGGGGGTCAGCGAGTTCCACAGGTCCTTCTTCCCCATCGGGACGATCACCTCGTTGAACAACGGGTTCCCGAGGCGCGAGACCTGGACCGGGGGTCCAAACCCGCCGGTGACCCCACCCGCCTCGCGGATCGACGCCTTTGAGCGGCTCGCGGCCGCCCACACGCCGATCACCGCGTGGGGGTGCCGCCAGTCGTGCCAACCGGAGAAACGCGCAAGGTCGTCCTTGGGGACCTGCAGCGCGATCGAGTGCACCCCGAACTCGTTGGTGGAGTTGACGCCCATCGAGTTCGCCATCCCGCCGATGTGCAGCTTCTCAAACGGTCGCAGATCACCGAGATCGAAGATCGCCCCGAGGTCGATGTAGAACCCCTCCAGTCGTTGTCCCGCGAACACCGTCCCGCCGCCTCCCAGCTTGTGGACCGCCTCAGCGGCAAGCGCCGCATAGTTCGGCGTCGACGCTGGCCCGATATTGCACGGCGGACAGGCCAGGTTGCTCCCCAGCACCTGTGATCCCCGAGGTGTGGTCCTGGTGACCGAGTAAAACTGCTTGCGGTTCCAGTTCGGGCTGGAGATCGAGTCGATCGGGCCGGTGTTGTAGAGAAACGTGTTCGGGTTGCCGACCACCGTCTGGAAGTTGAACTGGTAGGTGATATCCGGCGAGCCGTCGCCGTCGTTGTCGACGTAGATGTAATACGCGACATCGTCGGCGAACTCGAAGAAGTTGGGGCCGCCGAACGGCGCTTCGAAGGGCAGGAAGTTGGCGATCAGGGTGACTGTGTCCGGCTGGTCTGGCGAGACGAACGCATATGTGTCGGTGTTGTCGGCGACCGGGTCCTTGCTGGTCGCCGGAGCCTCGCGATGAGACGACATGTCAAAGCCTCCGAGTTGGTTCTAAAAGGGAAGTAGCGGCCTGCAGCGAGTCGGCGGCTGGCTCATTTCGCGGCGCGGGCGAGCTGAGCGGCGAGCTTACGATCGCGGATCGTCCGCTCATGCTTCCCCGACATGACCGTGATCTTCCCGTCGGATGGATTGCCGATCCACGCAACAATCGGATGCGAGTGGGTTGCGTGCCGCTTGGCTTCGGCCTCGCCAACCTCGAGCGCTCCGAGCGTAGTGAGGCCGGCCGCGGCTCCCGCCGAGGTCTTGACGAATCCACGCCTGGTGAGGTCACTCATGGTGCTCCTCCTGTTTGGGTTTCGCCGAGCGACCGGTCAGCAATGCCCACATGAATCCTGACCGAGCTCTATCGGGCACTCGGCTCTCTCACCCCCACTTCGCACGCGGCCCCAATCTGGATCACTGATTCACCGAAACTGCGCCAACCGCCGCAAGTGCTCGACGCGGGCGGGCCGGCGCGGCGCCGCCGGCTGACGCGGAGAGCCAACAAGCGATCGGTCACCTTTCGCATGACACCGACGGGCGGCTCGCGGGGCCAGGCGGAGGTCATCATCGTGGGGCCGCCGTCGGCAGCGGCCCCGGCGTCCGCAGCGGCTTCGCCGCGACGAGCTCCGCGTCGGCTATGGGCCGCGGTCCGCTGGCAGCGGTCCAAACGACTGCGCCGGATTTGGCCGGATGGGCAGATCAGCGGTGATCCATGGCGGCGGCGGGAGCGAAGAAGGGTGTGGAGTTGGGGGGTGCGTAATCGAGCTACTCCGGGAGAATTTTTATGTCTGAGAACATCGCTGCCCAGGATCAGCCGCCCGCTGAGGGTGTGGTCGAGCGGCTGGCGCGTGATGATGTGGAGCGCAAGAAGTTTTTGAAGATGGCGGGCAGAGGAATGGGTGTCGGCGCGGCGGCGAGTTCGCTGGCGGCGTTTATCGCGGCCTGCGGAAGTTCGTCGAGCTCGTCGAGCTCGACCGCTACAAGCCGGTCGAGCACGTCTAGTTCGGCGTCGCCGGCGGCGAGAGCTACCACATCGAGTCCGAACGGCGGCTCGGGTGATCTGGCGATCGTCAACTACGCGTTGACGCTGGAGTATCTGGAATCGCAGTTCTATGCCGAGGTCGTCAAGAGCGGACTGTTCAGCGGCAAGAACCTGTCGGTGATCAAGAGCTTCGAGGCCGAGGAGGCCGCGCATGTTGTGGCTTTGCACAAGCTCGCCAGCAAGCTGGGGGCTCCGGCTGCGAAACCGACCGGGCAGTTTCCGATCCACAACGCGCCGCAGGTGACCGAGCTGGCCGGGGTGGTTGAGAATCTTGGCGCCGCTGCGTATTTGGGGCAGGCCGCGAAGATCAAGAGCAAAGCCATCCTGGCGGCCGCTCTGGCTATCCACAGCATCGAGGCACGACACGCCGCGACGATCAATCTGGTGCTCAAGAAGTCCCCGACTCCGGATGGCGCGTTCGCCAAGCCGGCGAGCATGGCCCAGGTGCTGGCGGCGGTCAAGCCGTTCATCGCTTAGCCCCGACTCAAGCTTTTCTAGAGAGGAACCCATCAGTCATGACTAACCCTGCTCTGTCCCAACCCGAGCTGGATGCGGTGGAGGTCCACGGCGTCACCCGCGCGAGTTTTATCTTGCGCGGTGCGCTCGCTGCGGGCGCTGCCTGTGGCGCCAGCGCCGTAGCCCCGTTCGTCACCAACGCGTTAGCCGCGACCGGGAGCTCGGATCTCGAGATCCTGAACTTCGCGCTGACGCTGGAGTATCTGGAGGCCGACTTCTACCAGGTCAAGGGCAAGTCGGTCGGCCTCAGTGGCGAGGCCAAGCAGTTGGCGAGCTCGTTCGGTGATGAGGAGGCCGAGCACGTGGCGGCGCTGACCAACGCGATCACCTCCAGTAGTGGTAAGCCAGTCAAACAGCCGATGTTCTCATTCCCCGTCAGCGACCAGCACAGCTTCTTGAAGCTCGCCTACGTGCTCGAGAACACCGGCGTGGGTGCCTATAACGGCGCCGGCCCGGCCCTGACAAACAAAATGCTGTTGGCGGCGGCCGGGTCGATCGTGCAGGTCGAGGCGCGCCACGCCGCCGCGATCGCGGTCTTGACCGGCGCCAAGATCACCCCCACGGGCGCCTTCGATAAGCCGCTTAACAAGCAACAGGTACTCGCCAAGGCGGGACCGTTGATCAAGTCCTAGCGCGGCAACCGTGTCGGCGCGGCCCCCGACCTTCCGCCTCCCGGGGTCGCGCCGGCGCGATCGTGCCCGCCAACTTCTCGGTTGATAGCGATGCTCAGATCACCCTTCGCCGCCCGCCACGCCCGTGCTGGCCTCGCTGCGCTCGCTGATGAGGAGCTGATGGCGTTGATCGGTGACAGTGAAGCGAGCGCGTTGGAGGTGATCTTCAATCGACACGGGGACGCGGCGTTCTCGCTGGCCTACCGTATGTGTGGCCGGCAAACGATGGCTGAGGACATCGTCCAGGAGGCGTTTATCTCTCTGTGGCGTCATGGCGGGAGATATGACCGCGCTCGCGGCAGCGTTCGCTCGTGGGTGCTGAGCGTGGTTCACCACCGCGCGGTCGACGCCTTCCGCCACGACGCGGTTCGGAGCAGCCGGGATGTCAGCGATGATGGCGTGGCCGAGCGTCTGTCGGATCCCCGTCTCACCGATAGCGAGGTAGCACATCGCGAGGAGGCTCACCAGATCCGCATCGCCTTGGGTGAGCTCCCGCAAGATCAGCGTCGGGTGATTGAGCTGGCGTATTTCGGTGGCTTTACCCATACTCAGATCGCCGCCATGCTCGCTGTACCGGTGGGGACGGTGAAAGGACGAATGCGGCTCGGGTTGACCAAGCTGAGGATCGCTCTCAGCGATCCTCAGACCGCCCCGAGCAGCGAGTTGGAGATATGACTAGGTCAGATCATCTCGGCAATGTGCGGGAGTGCGGCGGCGACGTCGCCGCCTTCGCGCTGGGCGCGCTCGAGCCCGCCGAGGCCGAGGCCTTCAAGCGTCATCTGGAAAGCTGCATCGTCTGCCGCGACGAGCTGGCCTCCTTTGCGCAGGTGGTCGACGCGCTCGCGATGAGCGCTCCCCAGCATCGCGCGCCCAAGACGCTGCGGTGGACGGTGCTGACCAATATCAACGACACTCCGCCGCGCCCAGCGCGACCCCGCCACCGCCTTCGGCCAGCGGCGGTGATCGCGGCGCGCCGCCCAGTGTTAGCGCTCGCGGTCGTGCTGGTCGCGATCGCGACCGCGATTGCTGCGGTGAGTGTGGGGCTCGGCGGGCATGGCTCGCAGCTAACACACCTCTATGACGCCCAGGTCTCGGGTTCTACCGGTTCGGCGCAGTTGCAGGTGACCGGCGGCCAAGCCGAGCTGCTTGTGCGCCACCTCCAGCCACCGCCCGCCGGTGAAATCTACGAGGTGTGGCTGGTGCGAGGAAAACGGACACCCCACCCAACCGGTGCTCTATTTAGCGTCACCGCCAACGGCGACGCCAACGTCGGCGTCCCCGGCGATCTACGCGGCGCCGACCGGGTAATGGTCACCCCCGAGCCGGACGGTGGCAGCCAGGCGCCCACTCACCCCGCGGTGATCACAGCACAGCTCACCTAGACCCGCGGGGACTTTGCGGCGAGTGATCCAATGCGGCGCTCGGTCCGTAGTACAAGGAGCCGTCTAACCCGATCGATCGGAGATATCGAATGCTAGGACTTGACAATCCAATCCACATCGCGTTCATCCTCGTGTTGCTGTTGCTGGTGTTCGGCGCCAAGCGCTTGCCGGAGATGGGCAGGTCGCTGGGGGCTGGTCTGCGTGGCTTCAAAGAGTCGATCAGCGGCGAAGATCGCCCCGAGCAGCTAACGACCGCTGCCCATGCTCCCGTACCGGTCGATGCAGTGCGCGAGACAGCGCCTGAGCGCACCGCCGAAGCCGACGCCGATCACGCCCCGCGCCAGCCGGTCGCCTAAACCACTCGGTTCGACCCAATAGAGAGTCCGATAAATGCCAATGCCAGTCGCGTTAGCGGCCGCTCGATTGCGGCCATTGGGTAACGACGCGCAGCTAAGCGTGGTCGATCATCTCGACGAGCTCCGCGCGCGGCTGATCGTCTCTCTGCTCACAGTCGCGGTGGCGTTTGGGATCTGCTTCTGGCAGAACCACGCGCTTTTGAGACTGGTGAACCAGCCGCTCGCGCGCCAGACCCAAGCACAGGTCCGCGCCGGCCATGGGCCGCTCGGCGCTACCTACTCCGTCCAGCAAAGTGCGCGTGATATCGCCCAGCAGCTGGGCACGGTAGCGGGCATCCTCAAAACCCAGAACGCGTCGCCCCAGGCGCAAACCTCGCTTGGACAAGTGCAGCGCAACCTCGAGCGTGACGTGCGGGCGCTTTCAGCGGCGCCTCAGGGGGACCGTCCAGTCACGCTGGGGATCGGTGAGCCGTTCACCGCGACACTCACTGTGACGCTGATCTTCGCGCTGATCCTGTCGCTGCCCGTACTGCTGTTGCAGGCCTACGGGTTCTTGATTCCCGCGGTCGCGCCTGAGCGCCACCGGCCGATGCTGCCAATCATGTTCGCGATCCCCGGGCTGTTCGCGGTGGGAGTGGCGTTCGGATACACCGTCGTGCTTCCCGCCGCGCTGCACTTCTTCCAGAACTTCAACAGCGACCAATTCAACGTACTGGTCCAAGCCGGGCAGTACTACAAGTTCGCTGCCACCGTCCTACTGGCCATGGGATTGCTATTCCAGGTCCCGGTCGCGATCATCGCCGTCACCCGCGCCGGGCTCATCACGCCACGCCAGCTGCGCCGCAACCGCCGCTACGCCGTGCTCGCATGCGGACTAGTGGCCGCTCTGCTACCGGGCGACGCGATCACGATGCTGCTCGAAGTCCTGCCGCTGTACGTGTTATTCGAGGTCAGTGTGCTCGTGGCCAGCATCTCCGAACACCGCGCCGGCCGCCGAGCCGCCGCCGTGTCGTAGCCGAACTCTGACAACCAAATGATCCAACCAGTGCCTGAACACGCATTTATGTCGATCAACGTCTCACACGGGACGTCCGCAAACATCGAAGGGAGCAGTTCTCTGATGACCCAGATCAACCTAGACGCGGTCGATGCCGACGGCGCGATCCGCGAAGCCGCTGAAGAGGTAGCTGGCGACACGCGCTTGAGCTTCTTGCGCAAGGGCGCGGTGGCCGGTGGTACCGCGCTCGGCGGCGGCGCGATCCTCAGCGCGCTCATCCCGAGCGCCGCGCTCGCTAATGGCGCACCCCCGAGCTCGTTTGGCAAGGGTGACATCGGGATCCTCAACTACGCGCTGACCCTCGAATATCTCGAGAGCTCGTTCTACAACGAAGCCACCAGCGCAAGGAAGATCACCAACCGAGCACTGAGTGCGTTCCTGAAGACAGTGACCACCGACGAGAACGCCCACGTGAAGCTGCTCAAGAGTGCCCTCGGGGCCAAAGCAGTCAAGAAACCCAAGTTCAACTTCATGGGCATCCCGCGCGACCCCGCCAAATTCGCGGCCACCGCCTACGTGCTCGAGAACACCGGCGTTCACGCCTACCTCGGCCAGGCGCCCAACATTAAAGACCCCGAGATCCTGCTCACCGCAGCGAGCATCGTCACCGTCGAGGCGCGCCACTCCGGGGCTATCGGCCTGTACCTCGGTAAGCCGATCGCGCCCAATGGTCCTCTTGACAACGGCTTCAGCGCCGCAAAAGTCCTCAAGGCCGTCAAGGCCACCGGCTTCATCAAGGCCTAAATCACCTGCGGGGGCGCGCAGCCAGCAAAGCGGGCGGGGCACACGGCAGCGCCCCGCCCGACTTTGCCTCGAACTAAACCCGCGATCTTGTCGGCTCTCTCGCGATTCGGTCACGTTTGTGCGCGACAGCCCTTCACAGGCCCGGCAAGCGTCACGTCGGTGCTGAGCCAGTGGACTTGTTCCTGCCAGCCGGGAGTTCGCTAGGGCTTTGGCTCAGAGTGCCCGATCGGGGATCACGCGCTGGCGTCCGTCACGCGCAGCGCTTTGGGTGGGCGGGGCGTGCCACTGCTCACGCCGGGTCCTCTTGGTTCGCGTTCCTCGCTTGTGGGCGCGAGGACGATCACTCGCTCGCCTGGCTGTAGCTCAAGCTCGGGGCGTGCGGCGTGAATTTCGCGGCCCTGGGTGACAGCTGCGACGATGCAGCCGGACGGCCACTGGATCTCGGCTACGCGACGCCCGCACGCCGGTGATCCGGCATGGATCCGGAGTTCGAGCATTTCGTAGCCGCGCAGCGGTGTGCGCGGCGTGTGAATTGCCGCGGAGGGGTCCTCGACGGCGAACTCGGCGGCGACCGCGCCCTCCTCGATCTCCTCCTCGACGGAACTCAGCTCGCTTGTTAGCGCCTTCAGTACGTCTGCGCGCGTCAGCCACCCCCGCAGATGCCCATCGCGAGAGACCACGGGCAGTCCATCGCGGCCGTAGAGGACGAGCTGGCGACGCGCCTGCTCGAGGTCCTCTTCGGCGAACAGCGCCTGGGGTCGGCGCCTCAGCGTCACCGGGCCGACCAGCCGCTCCCACAGCGACTCCTGCACCACTGGCCGCTCCGTAGCTGCCGCGCCGTCAGCCAGCCGCGCCTCTCCATTGAGACCGCCGAGCGGCTGCATCACCTCCTCCACGCTTAGCGCCTGCAGTGCGTCGAGAGCCTTGGGGCGCTCGATGTCGATCCCTCGCCGCAGCAGCTTGGTCGTGTAGATGCTCCCATGGGTGATCCGCTTGGCCAGCTGCGCGGCGATCCCGCAGGCCAGCATGATCGGCAAAGTCAGAGTGAAGTTCCCGGTCATCTCGGCCACGCTGGCGATCGAGGTCAGCGGTGCTTGAGCCGCAGCGGCGAAGACCCCGCCCATCGCGACGACGCCGTAGAGCGCCGGCGGCCCGACCGCGGGGCCGAACAGGTGGTGGACGATGGTCCCAAACGCCATCCCCGCCGCAGCACCGATGAACAGCGAGGGGGCAAACACGCCGCCCGAGCCGCCGATCCACAGCGTGAGGCTAGCGGCGAGGATCTTGCCCACCAGCAGGATGAGCACGAACCACAGCACATAATGGTTGGCGAATACCCGGTCCATCACCGGGTAGCCGACTCCGTACATCTGCGGCAGCGCCAACAGCAGCAGCCCCAGGAGCAGCCCACCTGCCACGGGGCGCAGCCACGCCGGCCGGTCGCCCCACACCCCATCGGCTATGTCCTCGCCTTTATAGAGGGTTTTCTGAAACGCCACGCCGATCAGCCCGGCGGAGAGCCCGAGCAGCGCGATCAGCAGATAGCTGAAGTCGTTGGTGACGCTCAGGTCGTGTGGAACGGCGGCAAAGAACGGGGCGCCGCCGAAAAAGGCGCGGCTGATGACATCAGCGGTGACCGCCGAGAGCATCGTGGCAGCGAGCGCATCGAGTGAGAACTCCTTGAGCACGATCTCAAAGCCGAAGAACAGCCCGGTCACCGGGGCGTTGAACGTGGCCGCGATTCCGCCGGCGGCACCACAGGCCACGATCACCCGCAACCGGCTCTCGCTCATCCGGACCAGCTGCCCCAGGCTCGAGGCCAGCGCAGAGCCGATCTGCACAATCGGGCCCTCCCGACCGACCGATCCACCGCCACCGATGCACAGCGCCGAGGCCAGCGCCTTGACGATCGTCACCGGTGGTCGGATCCGACCGCCGTTCTCGGCCACCGCCAGCATCACCTCCGGGACCCCGTGTCCGCGCGCCTCCCGGGCGAAGCGGTGGATCAGCGGCCCGTACACGAGGCCAGCGGCCACCGGCACCACCAGCACAAACCACACGCCCAGGAACGGAAGGTGAACGCTCGCCCCGTGACCCTGCTCACCAAACGTCTGATGGCCCGTGAACAGCCAAGTGAAGAAGTAGATCAGCTCGCGGAACGCCGCCGCCCCCAACCCCGCCGCCGCCCCGACCGCCAGCGCCATAGCGATCACCCCCAGCTTTGATGCCGCCAGCCAGTCCGAGACACGGCGCAGCCAGCCGCCGGTCATCTGAGCCGTCCCGGCACCGCAGCCTCGCTGGCCTCGGGCGCGAGGTTCCAGCCGAGCGACCAATCTTGCTCGGGGACCGTTCCGGCGGCATCCGCGAATGCGCGCAGCGCTCGCAGAACTGCGGCGCGATCCCGCGGCGCCAGTCGCTCGAGGATTCGAGTGAGCTCCTCTCGCCGCCGGTGAGTCACGTGATCAACCAGGGTGCGCCCGCCAGCGGTCAATGCCACCTGCACTGCTCTCCGATCCCGGTGCTCCCGCCGCCGATGAATCAGACGCTTGCGCACGAGCCGGTCGCACATCCGAGTGGCGGTGGAGCGCTCCACGCCAAGCACGCTGGCCAGCTCCGCCACCCGCTGCGGGCCCCGCGCCGCCAACTCGACCAGCACGCGGTATTGAGCGAGCGTCACATCCTCGGCCAGGTCATCGAGCGATCGGGCGGCGACGGCCACGAGCGCGCGGCTGGCTCCCAAGACCGCGTCGACCAGGTGATCATCATGAGCAGCCTCTAGGCTCACGCCCCGCGAGCTCTCGCCGACGAATTGCGATGCATACGGCAATAGTTGCATATTGCTACGGGTAGTAATGCCCCAAGCAGCTGCCGGTCAATCCGATCCAGGAGGCGTCATGTCGTGGCTCGTTGGTCAAGCGTCAAGTGAATGGGAGGTCGCCGCCAAAGCGGCGCTCATGTACGCAACCGCGCTGCTCGCCCTGCGGGCGGGAGAGCGACGCACGCTGGCGCAATGGACGATCATCGACTTCGCTACCGCGGTCGCGATGGGCGCGATCATCGGCCGGACCGCGATCGCCGGCACTCAGTCCTATTTGACCGGAGCCGTCGCGGTTTGCACGCTCGTGGTGGTTCACCGTGTGGCGAGCTTGTTGAGGTTCCGTCCCCTACTCGGCGAGCTCTTTGACCACCGCATTCGCGTGCTGGTCGCGGAGGGAAAGCTCCGGGCCCGGGAGCTGCGTAAGTGCGGGCTGACCGATGGAGACCTGTTCAGCCAGCTGCGCCAGCGCGGAGTGTTCGCGATCGAGGACGTGCGCTACGTGCTCTACGAACCCAAGGGCACCATCACGGTGGTGCGGCGAGAGGTCCCGGCAGACCCGGAGCCGGAGCTTGTGAGAGAAGGCTTGGAGCACGCGGCCGGCTATCCGCACTCGGCGGCTTCGCCTCTAGCCGCACGACTTCTGCAGGTGCCCGCGCACGACCGGGGTGGTGATCATGCCGACAGGTAGTTCAAGGCCAGCCCGCTCCTGATCAAACCGTCGGTGGTCCGCCTGCTCGAGGAAGATCCCGATCGGCCGAGAACTGCGCGCCGGTCTGAGCGCTCGCCCGGCGCTTGCGCTCGGGCTTGTGGTAGCGCTCGCCGTTACGATCGGCGGCCAGCGGGGGTTTTATCTGGGAGTGATCTGAACTGGCTTGCTCGTCGTATGAGGTGTTGAGCATCCGCAGCTGCGTCCCGCGGGAGTGCGGGCCCCTGCGCCGACAACCGACCGCCCGTGGGGAGAGCGGGCGTTGCATGTCGCCGACCCCGACGGCAACGTCGTCGAGCTGACCCGCGCGAAGCGTTCTCTGTTGACATCCCTCGAGGTGCCGACCTCGGCTCGACTGACTGATCAGTTTGATCGCCGCCGCATCGGGTATGCCGCTGCCGGAAGGACCTGGGAAGAGGATGGACGAGGACGCAGGCAGCAGCGACCGCAAAAGTTCGAGTGGGAGCAACCCCGGGCGGGGAGAGGGACGGCCCGCCGGCCATCCGATCTCCTGGGTGATCCTCTCGATCTCGACGATGGCGATCCTGGTGACGTCGATCGATCGGGTGATTCTCCCCACCGTCCTGCCCGACATCCTCAAGGACTTTCATCTCTCGAGCAAAGGCAGCCCGGGCACGATCGCGGGCGGGGACATTCTTTTCTGGAGTGGCATGGGAACCGCCGTAGGGGCGATCGCACTGGGTGCGATGGGCGATGCTCTCGGGAACGGACCGCGAAGGGCATGGGCGTGGGTGGCGACGGTGAGCATCGTCGTCGTGTCGGGGATCGTGACCACCTTCAATCGCACGCTCGGGCAGCTCAAGCTGTGGCGGTTCATCATGGGCATCGGCACCGGCGGAATGGAACCCGTGAATGTCGCGCTGCTAACCGACTGGTGGCAGAAGGAGGATCGCGGTTTCGCAGTCGGCGTGCATCACACGGGATTTCCGATCGGGCAGTTCTTCGGGCCGATTCTGATCGCTGCAATCGTGACCGCCTACTCGTGGCGGACCAGTTTCCTCCTCATACCGTTGCTCGGGATCCCGATCATGATCGCCCAGGTGATCGTGGCGCGGCGCCGGAATCTGCGCAAAGTCAACGATTGGATCCGCGAGCGCGACCAGACGCCGTCCGTGGACGAGGACGGCGGCCAGGAATTTCAAAACCCAATCCGCTCGACCGCGCGCGCGGTGTCCAACCGCAACCTCCGCCTCGCCGTGCTGGTGGCCTTTGGGCTGCTGTTCTGCGAATTCGGGGTGACCAATTTCCTGACCACCGAACTGACCAGCAAGCTGGGGCTGACTCTGAACTACGCGCACGGCTTCTGGCGGTCCGCTGCGGTCATCTCGGGCGCCTCGGGCCTCACCGGCTGGATCGGCCAAATCGGCTTCGGAATGCTCTCCGATCGCACCGGACGCAAGCGCTCGCTGTACGTGCTGTCGCTCGGCTGGGCCGTTTCCATGGTCGGGCTGACGCTGATCTCAAACGTGACCAGCGCCTGGCTGTTGCTGTTGTTCTGGGGACTGTTCCGCAATGGCTCGTTTCCCGTGATCTACTCGCTGCTGATCGACTCGGTGCCGGAGTCCGCGTCATCGGGGATGGGCGTGATGATCGGGCTTGCTCTCGGCGTATCGCAGATCATCTCTGGGCCAATCTCCGGTCATGTCATCGACTCCGGCGGGTTCAACGCCAATTACCTGATGCTCGCAGGCGTCGCCTTGCTCACGCTTGTGCCGGTCGCGTTGATGCGGGAGACGGTGTCGTACAAAGCGGCGAAACCAGTTTCCGAGCCGGCACCGGCGTGACCCGGCGCGGTAAGCGTGAAGTTCACCGGCAAGCGTGGTCGCGCGGTCCGTGAACGCCGCAGGGGAGCGCTTTCGACGAGCTCATCACCTCGCACAGCTCCCGCACCGCCACTGCGCAGGGCGAGTTCGTTGCACTGCGCGTAACCGAGATCAACGCCGGAGGGAGGCGCTTGCACCGGCGCATCGCGCCGACGCCGGTAGATCCGCCGCGTGTCGCGCATATGGCGGTCGAGCTCGCCGCCACGCAAGAAGTTCGCCATCGCAGCCTGCTCGATCGACGAAGGACTCGCCCAGGTCACCAGGTACCGCCTGACCACATCGCTGACATAGCGCTCCGGCACGACGAACCAGGCGCTCGCTCACCGCCATCTGCCGGATGCCCGCTCTGCAACGCGATGCACGGCTGGATTCGAGCAGAGAGCGCGCGGCGGGTCGCTCGGACACTGATGGCTCCGCATGAAGCGACTCTATTGACGGCTCTTGTGGTTGCGGCGGATCCGATTCCGAATTCTGCCGCCACGGACGTGTCGCCGCGGTCGCGAGAGCGTGTGGCGCCGCCCTATCCGAGATCCATGCTTCTCACGCAAAGCAGGCGGGCGCGAGATCGGGCACGACGCATGGATCTGGACGGCCGCCCGCCGCCTTGGCCGCGATCGCTTCGTCTTACGGCCAGGCGAGCGGCTCAACTTCGCCGACGCGCGGGTTCGCTGGCGAAGCAGCCGTTACGAATCGGAGGCCGGACGGCCCACTTTCCGGTTCGATTGAGTCATATGGCGCTCGAGCTTGAGCTCGCACCTGTCCACCGACGCCCGAGTTCCGGGCGTATCAGCCGGGTCCATGGCGCCGAAGACCTCGTCGCCTTGGCGCATGTCCTCGGCGGTCTCGAACAACTGAAGGGCGAGCGCCGTTCCCTGGGACTTGTCGAAGAGGACTTGGATTCCGGTGCTGCGCACTCCCGGCGGAGGCCCAGCCGACTCCCCGATGCGCGCCACCAGTTGTTGCACTCGCTCGGCTGTCACATCGGCGAACCGGACGACACGTACGTACACGCCATCATCTCCTTTGGCACAAGGCTGCAGTTTCAGGGCCGTGCTTCGAGGATCAGATTCAGCGGCGTCTCCGTTGCCCGGCGGAAGCGGCTGAACCCAGCTTCCTCGAAGACCTCTCGCAGTCGCGCCTCGCCGGCCTGCGCGCCGAGTCCAAGTCCCACCTGCTGGGAGAGCGAGTTGGGGGTACAGATTGCGGTCGAGGCCGTATATAAGAGCGGAGCCATCGGGTTGCCCTCGAGGTTCTCGGCGCGGCTGTCGAGAGCGAAGGGCTCAACTAGGAGCACTGTGCCGTCCTCCTCGAGGTGCTCTCGCGCGTAGGTTGCGATTCCGACCGGGTCGCCCATGTCATGCAGGCAGTCAAAGAAGCAGACCAGGTCGTAGCTGCCGGGATAATCCATCGCGCCACCGACGTCGAAGGAGGCGCGGTCGGACACGCCGGCCTCCCGCGCGCGTTCGCGCGCGGTCTCGATCGACGGCCCGTGGTAATCGAAGCCCCAGAACTCCGAAGCGGGATATGCCTCGGCCATGGCAACGATCGAGGCGCCGTGACCGCACCCCACATCGGCTACGCGCGTCCCTGCCTTGAGCTTGTCCTCGACGCCGTCAAGCGCCGGGATCCACGCACCCGGCAGGTACGCGCGGTAGCCGGTGCGGAAGAACCACTCTGTGCCCTTGAACAGGCACGGGTGATGCTCGCCCCAAGGGATCGCCCCGTCACCCTTAAACGCCCCCTTGACCTTCTCCATGTCCATGAAGATCGCGCCCAACGCGTTCATCGCCCGCGCCGTGAACACGGGCGAGGCGTCATCGGCAAGCACCATCGCCGCCTCGGCGCTCAGCGAGTAGCGATCCGCCTTGGGGACGTACTCGACGAGTCCGGCGGCCGCCTGTCCGTCCAGCCACTCGCGCACCAACCGCGGATGACACTCCGCATCGGCCGCGAGCTCATCGACACTGCACGCCCCGTTCCGCACGAGCGCGCCGTAGAGGCCTAGCTCATCCCCTAACCAGATCGAAAAGCACACCGCGGCCCCGGTCATGTGCCCGACCATCCGGCCCATGAACTCCTCAAGCCTGTCCTTGTCAATCGACCCTGTCCCCATGGCCCTTCATCTCCCTGTGTCAACGATTTTGTTAGGTAGAGACCCTACCATGCATCCTAATCCCATGCTTAACACAAACCATTAAGCAATCCAGGAAGAACATCGCTCCCGACGTTCCGATCTCTTGATCGGGCCGAGAACCGCACACAGGCGCCCCGGTAGCGCTCGCTGATGAGAGTCACCAGCGGTCTCTCTGCGACGTCGAGGCCCTCGTCCGGCTTGCAGCTAGGGCGCGTCGGTCTCAGTACGCGACGGGCAACTGCGACTCAGCCCGCTCCGCACGGGAGCGTGTTGACCCGGTTAGCCCAATCGGTCGACAGACGCTCGGCCCGCGACTGCCACACGACTCGTCCTTGGCTCAGCCGTTCACTGCCTACTTGCCACTGGCCTCGGTTCGTCACAGCCCCGCCAGCCGACGGGCGAGGAACCGGCGCTCCGGGTCCGTAGCGGCCAGTCGCAGGGCGTGCTCGAACGCCGCCCGCGCCTCTTCCTGGCGACCTAGGCGGCGCAGAAGCTCGGCCCGAGTCGAATGCAGGTAGCGGTAATCGCCGAGCTCGAGCGAGTCGACGAGTTCGAGCGCCCGCTCGGGCGCACCCGCCTCGGCGATCGCCACCGCGCGGTTCAGAGCCACCACCGGTGAGCCGGTCAGCCGCTCGAGCCGCTCGTACAGCACTGCGACCTCGTCCCAGTCGACCCCCTCCTCGGACTGGAGCGAGGCGATCGCCGCCTGGAGCGCGTATGGCCCCGCCGCCGGCCGCAGGGCCAGTGCTCGCATGAGGGCAGCGCGGCCCGCCTCGACCTTCGCCGGGTCGTGGCGGGAGCGATCCTGTTCCGCCAGTGGTACCAGCTGTCCTTCGACCACACGCGCCTCGCGGCGTGAGTCGTGCAGCAGCATAAGGGCGAGCAGCCCGTATACCTCGGGCTCGTCGGCCATCAGCTCGGCGAGTAGTTGACCCAGCCGGATCGCCTCGGCGGCGAGATCGTCGCGATCGGTGTAGCCCTGATTGAAGATCAGGTAGACGACCGCCAGCACGGCCGCCAAGCGGTCCGGCAACAGGCGGTCAGCGGGTACCGCGAAGGGGATTGCCGTCACCTTGATCTTGGCCTTGGCTCGCGAAAGCCGGCGCTTCATAGTCTCCTCGGAGACCAGAAAAGCGCGCGCGATCTCCTCCGTAGTGAGCCCGCCGAGGGTCCTCAGCGTCAGCGCCACCTGCGCTTCGACGGCCAGGGCTGGATGGCAACACGTAAAGATCAGCTCCAGGCGCTCGTCAGGGATCGTGCGTTCGTCGGGGTCTATCTCGTCCATGGTCGCGGCCGGTTGATCGGCCTCCAGCAGCCGGGTCTTGTCCTGAAGCGTCCGTTCGCGCCGCACGCGGTCGATCGCGCGGTTGCGCCCGGTGGCCACCAGCCAGGCCACCGGGTGCTGCGGCAACCCTTCGCGGGGCCACCGCTCGGCCGCGATCGCAAACGCCTCCTGGGCAGCCTCCTCGGCCAAATCTATGTCACCCAGGAAGCCGACCAGGGACGCCAGAACGCGACCCCACTCGCGCCGGAAGACCTGCTCGATCAGTGCGCGTACTCCACGGGGACCTCGACGAGCGGGCGCACCTCGACGGCGCCGCCGAGGCGCACCGCCGGAATCCGCTGCGCGAACTCCAGTGCGTCGTCCAAGTTGGACGCGTCGACCACGTAGTAGCCGCCGAGCACCTCCTTGGTGTCGGCGTAAGGGCCGTCGATGATCAGGTTCGCATCGCCGCCGTGGCGAACCGTCGTCGCCGAGTCGGCCGGCTGCAGGTGGGCGCCAGCGAGGCAGCGGGAGTCCTCGCGAAGCGCCCAGTACTCGGCGTTCACCGACTCGTACTCGTCCTCTCCGAGTGCCTCATGGCTGCCCAGCTTGGGATAGATCAGCAGTGCGTACTTCATACCCGCCTCCTTTTGAGGGATAGTTGATCATCCTGGAGACGAACGGGCGGCGCCAGGGGGGACAGCGCTCCCGGAACGTCTTTCAGCTGTCGGCGGACTCTGTGATCGGCGGGCAAGAGCGCGTCGCTCGATCAGGAGAATTCCTTCCGAGTCGGAACGACCTCCGGGGGACACGGTCGCCCCACCTGCTGCTTTCCCGATGGTCTTTTCGCTTTTTTCCAAATAGGAGGCTGCAGCGTCTTTTGGCGTTTCGGGCAGCCTCTGCGGCGTTGGTGGGTTGAGACGCCGCTGAGGGCATCCTCAGCGAAGATCGTGCCGAGGAAGTCAGCAGCCACCCAAGGGTCGTCCCGCATGGCAGATCGGGTCTTTCGGATCTAGCAGGGCGATCCCGCTACGGGACGGTGCGCCACGATCCTGCCCCGAAGGAGGTGTTCGCCTGTTTAGGTCCAGCTGTTCGCCCCTCTCGCCGTAGGCGGCCACGATGCGCATGCGGACCGGGGCCGGAAACCTTGCTCAAGGACGCTTGATTTGGCGCTCTCATGTATGAGGAGCGCCTGGCATCGCCCCTGCTCCGGCCGCTGTCGCGCTACACGTCCCACGAACTTGATAACTAGACCATCGCACGAGCCTTCACCAGCGATAACAACGCATCGGCTTGCGTCACCTGCGCGAATATGTACCCCATGCGCTGGATAGCGAGGTCGTGTGCATCTGTCGCAGAAAACCGGCCGATCGCCTGCGAAGCGCACGCATCCTCGATGACGGCCACCTTGATCCCGGTCATGCTCAGCCCGTCAACCGTCGTTTGTACGCAAATCGGTGTCGTTAACCCTCCAACCGCCGCCGAGTCGAGACCCTTGTCCCGGATCACAGAAACCAGGTCGCTGCTAGCCACAGCCGAAAAGCTAGTCTTGCGTACCAAGAGGTCGCCGTCTTCAACTAGGCCGTCGTATAGAGTCGCGCCAACCGAGCCTTCTGCGAGGCCTACGGAGATGTCGGGGGCAAAGTCAGTCATGTTGCCAGTTGGCCCTATTTCCGGCGTGTATGTTGTATGGACGAAGATCACCGTGCCGCCCGCGGCGCGCCAGCCCGCTGCTACCCGCTTGAAGTTCGCCACTGCAGCGTCGGCGTAAGGCACGCGTTCCCAGCCTGCATCGCCGAATCCTATTTGAAAGTCAACGCCCACTAACGCCGTTCTCTCAGGGTTCAGGTCATAGGTAACCCCTCGGCCGACACCTTCACGCTCTTCCATTTCGATTCCCTTTCCGGCTTGAATAGCCTCTCCTCCGGTGCGCTGCCCAACATCCGCCGGCGACGAGACGACATCGTATCGAACGTAGGCACTTATAATTGTTACACCGGAACGTGGAACAGCGTAGATGACTGCAGTCGGCGCCAAATCCGCGCGGCGTACACCGCTGCGGACCCCTGCCCGAGCCGAGCTGGTGGGAAGCATGATCCGCCCACCCGAGGTGATCGAGGCGTTCAAGCGCGTGTTCCCGAGCCGAGAGTCTCTGGGCCAGTTCCCTCAAGGGCAAGGCAGCAACGACGACCGCCGGTATTTCGCCGAGGTGACCGAGGCAGCGATCCGGGAGCTCGTGGCGCGGCAGATCAACGCCGGCATCGACGTCGTCGTCAACGGCGAGTTTGGACGCTGGACGTGGTGGATGGGGCTGTACGGCGCGCTGGAGGGGTTCGCGATGGACCGGGAGCCGATCGTCGCCCGCAACGATCGCGGGAACACCACGACCCTGTACGTTCCGCGCATCGACCGGCCCGTTCGGCGGGCGGCCAACCCCGTCGCCCACGAGGCGGGCCTACTGGCGCGCATCACCGACCACCCATTCAAGGTCACGCTTCCCGCCGCCTCACGAGAGCTGGGCTTCTGGGGGCGCCCGGTACTCGGCCCCGAGGTCTACGACGCCGGGATCTACGACGATCCCGACCAGGCGCTGGCCGAGCTCATCGCCCTGGAGCGATCGCTGCTTGACGAAGCGGTACAAGCAGGCGCCGGATACGTGCAGCTGGACTATCCGGTGTACACCCACGCCGCCGACCCGGCGTGGGTCAAAGTGTTCCGCGACGGAGCGGTCAGTCGCGACCGGTTGGTCGAGCGAGGGATCGCACTGGACAACGAGATCATTGACGGTGTGCCCGAGAACGTGACCACCGCGCTGCACTTCTGCCGCGGGAACATCGGAGACAAGTTCCTGGCCCGCGGCGCGCTGGACTCGATCGCCGAGCGGGTGTTCGGCGGCCTGCGCTACGACGTCCTGCTCGTCGAGTGGTCAGAGCCGGAGCGCCACGGCGGCTTCGAGTCGCTGCGCTATGTACCAGCGGACACGATCGTCGTCCTGGGGATCGTGAATACCAAGAGCCGCGAGGTGGAGACCGAGGACGAGCTGCTGCGCAAGCTCGAGGACGCATCCCGGTACCTTGATTCAGGCCAGCTCGCTATCTCGCCGCAATGCGGCTTCTCCTCAGCGGTCGGCATCAACGACGCTGTCGACGTGCAATGGCGCAAGATCGACGTGATGTGCCGCGTCGCCGACCGCGTATGGGGACGAGAGTAAGCACTCGGTGGTACCGAGAAAGGCGTCCCGGGTTGATAAGCAAGGTTCCCTCGCCTGTGCCGTCCGTCGCCGCGCCACGCTTGTCGGGTGGGTACCGACGGAGCCGCCTTTGCATGATGCGTGCCTAACCGCGAGAGCTCGGCACCGGCGCGCGGACATGCAGAGCCGTCCGAGAGCATCCGGTCTCGACTCGGCGGCGGACCTATGGACTATCGGACGCAACGCGTGGGCCCGCGTAGACCCACCAGCAGGCGCGAACACAGCGCCCGACAGCGACGTAGCGAAACCGGCGATCGTCGAGATTGTCCCGCCGCCGCTGCCACTGATGCCTATGCAAACGGTTGGGCATCTGCGGCTCCCTCACCGCTTTCCGATCGTCCGCGGCCGCACTGGTCTTCAGCGCGATCAGCGTCGCTGCCGGCCGTAGGACTTGCCGTCGTCGTGGTTCGCGGCTAACCCGGCCCGGTACGGGACCTGCGTTTGGTCGCCTTTGCGATAGCGCGCGGACGATGGTCCGGGGGCAAAAAGAGAATCGTCCGGCCGGCAGCTGCGCAACGATTCCATCCCGGCGCGCGGCGCTCGCCACGCCGGCGCCGCCACAGACGAATGCAGGCGTCGCAAAAGAATGGTCCGCCTTCGGCGACCCCTTGAACGTCGTGGGAGGTTGGAGACCCTGTAGCGGCTTCGACGGTGCGGTTGCCGTAGGCGATTCCCTCGTCGGGACGCCCCGCTGAGTGGTTGCGGTAATCACCGTCCGTCGGCCGAGAGGTTACCTGACGCGGCGGAAGCACCAGAGGCTCGCCTCGCCGTGCCAAGTTGACGTTACATCGTGTTGAAGCAGCCGTAGACAGTGAACAACGGGTTGACGACGTTGACTCCTCGCGCGTCGCGCATCAGCTGGTTGCCGATAAATGCCGGCGGGGACTGTGCCTTATAGCAGCCGTCGGAGTTGACGCTGACGTCGTAGGTAACCGGTGTGTCCTGATAGGGGACCGCGCCCGGCTGTGGGACCAGCACGGTCATGGTGCACACCCAGTCACCCGGACCGTTGGGGGTACTTCCCCGCCGGCTGCAGTACGGGATGACACTCAGCTTGGCGCCGGCAGGTACCTCCCGACCCAGTTCTCGCTGCTGAAGCAAGGTCAGATTGTCAAATGTGGGAGTGATGCTTGCCTGCAGGCGAGCGGCGGTGACGCCGACTGGACCCCAGTTGCTGGCGATCGCGAGGAGCGCGATCACGCCCACCAGCACGAGCGCCATCCGCACCGGCATCGCCCAACCCTGCTTGCCGCCCGCGGGGATGCCGGCGAAGTCCCGCCGGCGCAGTAGCAGCCACGACATCGCCAGGCATACCGCGCTCCAAAGCAGGCTGATGATGATTGCGACCCCCAGCGGCCCGTAGTACGGGTGGGCGCTCAGCAGCGGGTGCCAGGCGAAGAACGCCGAGCCTGCCAGCAGCGTGTGCGCCCAGATTCCGGAGCCGACAAGAAGCAGCAGCTGGGTCGCCAGCGCGACCAGACCCGGGCCGATCACGCCCATGATGCCGTTGCGGGTGGCAACCGAGAACAAGACCGCCAGGCTGGTGAACGTGAACGTCGGAATCAGGCACAGCAGCCAGCTGACGATCACCAGGCCCAACGCCTTGCCGGGAGGCAGCAGCGTCCCGCTGAGGCTGACCAGCGACTGATGCCCGACCAACAGCACTCCCGCGAGCAAGCTCGAAACAGCTGTCAGAAGCGCCAGCGCGAGCGAGAAGACAATCGCGGCCAGCAACTTTCCGATGAACAGGTCCGCGCGTGTGCAGGACCGGGTCAGCACCATCTTCCAGGTCCCGTAGCGATCCTCCGAGGAGAACAGGTCCCCTGCGACTATCCCCGCAATAAGTGGGAATCCCCATGCTCCCGCAAACGCAAGCACGACGAGCGAGACCGCAAAGCCGGAGGCGTGGACCCAACCCCCATAGAGCGTGTCCGCCGGACTACCGCTCTGCAACTTGAGGATCGCCACGAACAAGAACGGACCCAGCACACAAACCAGGGCGAGCAACCGGATCGCCAGTTGCGATGACAACTTGTGTCTTTCCGCGCGAAATACGTTCCATCTGCCCGCGGGCGGCCGCGTTGCGCCTACCGGCGCCAGGGCATGGTTCGCAGCCAGGCGCGTCGATGTCATCCCATGACCGCGCTTGGCTCGAGCCGCCCGGGATCAAGAGCTCTCCGCGGCTCTCCGGCGAGCGCGAAGAACATCGATTCAAGCGGGCTGACCAGCAACTCGAGGCGGCGGACCGCGATCTCGGCCCGTCCGAGCGCAATCACATACGAATCAAGGTATTCCTCGCGTGCCGTCAGAACCAATCCTCCGTTGGGCGCAAGGCTGGCCTCTACTCCCGGTTCGGATCTGGCGATTGCCCGCGCCTGGTTATCATTGCTCGTGGCCAGCGCGTACTTCGACCCGGAAGCCTGCGCCCGCAACTCCGCGGCCGTGCCTTGCCACACGGCGCGACCGGATCGCAGCACCGTGAAGCTGTCGCACAGTTCTTCCACCTCGCCGATCTGGTGGCTGCTCAGCACGACCGCCACTCCCGCGAGCGCCAGCTCGCGCACGATCGCGCCGACCTCGCGCACCCCCGCTGGGTCCAGCCCGCCTGTCGGCTCGTCCAATAGAAGCAGCCGAGGCGCGCGAAGCAGCGCCGCCGCGATCCCAAGAAGCTGGCGCATCCCTGTCGAGTACCCCCCGACGCGGTCGGCGGCACGTCGCGCGAGGCCGACTCGGTCGAGCAGCTCGTCGATCCGAGTCCGGTCGCGTGCGCCGTCGAGCTCGTTCAGGAGCTCGAGGTTCGCACGTGCCGAGAGATACGGATAGAAGCACGGCTTCTCCACGAAGCCGCTGACGCCGTCGAGGAAGGTGCCGTCGGATTGGCGGACGGGACGGCCGAACAGCTCGACCGCGCCCTGATCGGGGCGGACCAGCCCGAGCAGCATCCGCAACAAGGTCGTCTTCCCGGCGCCGTTCGGGCCGAGAAGACCACGCACCTCCCCCTCCTGCACCTGCAAGCCGATGCCGTCAACGGCGCACTTGCCGTCAAAGTGCTTGACCAGGTTGCTGGCAGTTACGACGGCCACGGAGCTCCTGCGGTCAACCTCCAGGTGGCGTGGAGGCCGGGCCGGGCGGCGGATTGACTGGAAGTAGGACGGGCGGCCGCGGGGCCTGATCGAAGTTGAAGTCCGCTTTCAGATCGCCTAGCGCAGGGTTGGCCTCGCGCACGTCCGGCCGTGGGTCGGGTCGACCGTCGGTGGCCGGATTGAGGCGCTGACCCCCGAGGAACAGATCTTCGATGAACTTGTTGTAGGCGTCGTGGCTCAGCGTCTGGTGGTCGATGTACCCCTCCCTGGCATATGGGCTGATCACCAGACCCGGCACGCGAAGGCCGTAGCCGTTCTCATCCACGTGCGGCGGGACCACGTGATCGTAGAAGCCTCCCCAGTCGTCCCAGGAGAGGAAGATCGCGGTGCTGTCCCAGTCAGGGCTCTGCATGATCGCGTTGATCAGGCCCGTGACGTAGGCCTGACCGTCGGAGACGAGCGCGGGCGGGTGCTCTGAGACCTTGCCGTTTGGGTCGATCCACGACACCGCGGGCAGGGTGCCGTTCTTGGCCGCGGTGAAGAAGTTCGTCAGCGTCTGGATGTTGCCGACCTGGCTGTCCTGGTGAACGTCGGTGAAGTGCGGCAGCGGGTTCCAGATCCCCGGGGTCTTCGCCCCCTGTGTCACCGGCGCGCAGGTCATCGCGCTCGAGTCTTCGCAGTCCGGCTCGGTGCCCTTGAACACGTAGTAAGCCCAGCTGACCCCGTATTTGTGCAGAAGGTACGTCATGTCCGTCCAGGCGTACAGCGGCGTTTGGCTGAGCGGCCCACCAGGGCTGTTCGGGTTCTGCAGTGCGTTCGTACACGAGTCCGGGTTGTTCGGGTTGGTGCACTTAGCCGACCACTCCGAGACCTGAAAGAGATGCTCGGGCAGGCTCCAAGATGCGTTTGGTTCGAACAGGTGGTCCTGCAGCACGAAGTCCTTCGCGTACGTCCAGTAGTTCGGGATCTCGCGCGCGTCGTGATATCCCATCACGTCGACGCACCGGGCGGCGCTGGACGAGGTGCAGGGGCTGCAGTTGGGGTTAGTGCTGCTGCATTTCATGCCTTGCTCGGCCTGCCCGACGAAGCCGTCCATCTTGCCGCCGTCGATGTCTGCGGTCGCATTGCTCTGTCCGTGCGGGCCGCCGTAGTTCAGATCAGCAGGATCATGAAACGGCTTCACGCAGCCGCCGTTAACCGGATCTGGGACACAGACCCCGGCGGGGATGCCGGCCGCCCCTGGGTAGGTGCCGAAGTAACTGTCAAATGACCGGTTCTCTTGCATGATGACCACCACATGCTTGATCTTGTGAAAGCCGGGGACGCCCACTGCGATTGGTACGGCGGCGGAAACCGAGGCAATGTTGCGCCGATCGCCGAGAAGCTGGGCCCGCACCGCGGGCATCCCGGTCCCGCGGAAGCGGTGGATGACGGTGTAGTCCGATGCTCGGTCGAGGCGTGGCCGCGCGAACACCCGCCAGCCCTGGCGGTACGATTGTTCGAGCAGGATCCTGCGGCCCGCGTGCGAGGGCGTCACATGGCCGCTGAAGCCGACAGGCTGGCCAGAGTTGACGCTGGTCGGGGAGGCTTTCAGCGTAATTACCGCATGCACGCGCTGGTCGAGCGTTCGGCTTCGCATATCTCCGGATGTGACAAACCACTGGCGATTCGTAACCACGACCCCTTCGGCCCGGACAATCGTGTATCGGCCAGCGGCGTCGGTGGTGGCCGTGAGTACGCGAGAGAAGTGTCGCTGCCCGGGCAGCCGATGCCACAGCAACACCTTCCTGCCAGCACCCGTGCCGGGCACGAACCCCGTGATCCTGACCGGCGCACCGGCCGTGGAAGGATTCGGCGAGGAGGAGATCATCCTGGGGCATAACGCACCATGCGGCGAACACGAGCGGGCGGCACTCGAGGAGACGGTCGCGAGCGCGATCGCACCGCCTCCGGCAACCGCTAGCACCAACACGGTCAATAAGAGCAGTTGACGACGCACCCTTCCTCCGGAGGATCGGTTTTCACCCTCAACCCGAATTCGAACCGCAAGTTGCGGCCGGGAGCATCGATTTTTTGTGATCCGCGATGATCGGTGGTCCGGGATCAAGGGGGTCGTTCACCGTGGCCGATTCGGCCGCAGCACCGCGCTTCTCGAGAAAGGCGTCGAGCTCGCTCGTGCGGCGGGCTTCGACGCCCGCGGCCGCCTCGCCAGCGGGAAGACCTCGCGGGCGATCTGCGATGTCGCCGAGGAGCTCGACGCGTCGGCGATCGTGCTGGGAGCGCGCGGGCTTTCGCGGCTGCAGTCGGTGCTGCTGGGAAGCGTTTCCGGCGCGGTTGCGGGGCACGCGAACGGCCGGTGCTGATAATTCCTGCTCAGGAGGCAGGCTCCGAGCTGGAAGCCGGGGAGGCAGACCCACACTGCCGCCTCCGGCGAAGACGGGTAGCTCACGGCCTCGGACACGACCGGCAGCGATGACTGGCGTCGCAGAGTCGGTCCGGGGGGTTAGTACTCGTTCTTGAATGCGAAGAATGAGCCACGAATCGTTCCGGCCAGCCGCGACTTCTGCCGCGCGAACCTGAACTTCGAGGCGAGCTCCGCGGGGACTTCCATCCCTTCGGAGAGCTTGAACCCGACCGCCCGCTTATCGGGGTCATCGACGGTGTACATCACGTTGATCGACAGACCACTCTCGTAGAAGATGTAGGCCATTCGGATGTTCTCGATCTGGAAGGCCGAAGCCTCGAGAGGCCGGGACGAGATGACAATGTCGCGTTCTTGCTTGAGGATCCGGTGCACCCAGTCGATCGTCGTCTTGGCGTCGCTCGCAGGCTCCACCGTGAAGACGTGGCCGTATTTGTTCTTGAAGTAACGAGCTTCGTTCGCCCGCAGCCCAGCGAGCGCGGCCGCGACTGGCGAGGACTCCAGGCCGGCGGTTGAAACAGCGTTGAAATCCACGGCGTAGGGCATCACCCACTCCCTAACGCGCCAGACGATACCCGTTCACGTCCGCTCGTTCCAGTCTCATGGCCAATTGGGCAATATTCCCGGGTACAGAGCTTTGACGATCTTGCCCTCACCTTCTGTGCCGGAACGGTTTCGCCGTCGGCCGCGTTGGCCATCCCGACGACGCTAGCGCGCCTGGCGGGCAGATAGAACACCAGGTCGCTATAGCCAAAGACCGAACCGTCGTGGCCGATCCAATCGCCCAGGCGCGTCAAGCCGAGGCCATACTGGAGTCTCGGCCCAGTCTTGGTGAGCGCGCCCCAACTGCGACGCAGCCTCCACAGTCGCGCCGGCAGGCCCGCCCCGGTCCCGAGCTCCTGGTCGTACTTGAGCATCTCGGGCACCGTGGAGATCAGCGCTCCCGCGGTCCACGTAACCAGCGGGTTGCTGAACGTCACATCGGCAGTGGCGCGCCTGCCGGTGGTCGGGTCCGGTCCAACGTACCCGTGGGCGTACGGCCGGGGAAGAGCCGCGTTGGTCGGGAAGCTGGTATGCGCGAGTGAAACGCCGATGAGCGCGAGAAAATACACCTCGGCAACAACGAGAAACAGCCCACCCCAACCCCGCCATCAAGACAATCCTCCAGTTCGTCTCGACCTGGCGGGAACCCCAACAGCTCTAAGACACGCAACCCTTAGGTTGCGCTATTGTGTTTGCCGATGCCCACTTTGATTTTTGTACACGGGGCGTGCGTGCGCGATGCGCCCTGGTGGTGGAGCCAGATGACCAAGCCGCTCGCCGATCGCGAAATCAGGAGCGTTGCGGTGCCGCTGCCAAGCTGTGGCGAAACGGGCGGCGAGCTAGGCGATCTCTACGCCGATGTCAGTGCCTGCCGCCGGGCGATCGCAGAGGCCGACGGGCCGGTCGTGCTCTGCGGCCACTCGTATGGCGGGATGATCATCACCGAGGCCGGAGCTGATGAACGCGTCACCCAGCTGCTCTACCTGACATCGGTCATGCCCGACGCTGGGCAATCGCAAGCCGATCTCATCGGCTCCGAGCCGGCGCCGTGGCTGGTGGCAAGCGATGACGGGACCGTCGGCGTCGACGCCGATCTCATCCGGAAGTTCTTCCTTCAAGACTGCGACGAGGCCACGACCCGCGAGGCGCTGGCACGTCTCACACGTCAGTCTCTCGCGCCGTTCACCCAGCCTCCCCGGCAGGTCGCCTGGAAACGGAAGCCTGCAACGTACATCGTCTGCACCGAGGATCTCGCCACTCCCGCCGAGGTGCAGCGCCGACGCGTCAGGCCGGAGGTTCGACTCATCGAGTTTCAGGCCGGGCACCACCCGTTCCTGTCACGATCTGACACGTTCGCGCAAACCATCGCGGACGAGATCGGCTCCATCGGCTCAAGCTCGCGATGACGTGCGACCCGGTTTCGCCGCAGAGGCTCCTCGGTCGGCATCGGAATTACGCGACGTCGCCGTGGTGGACAGTATGGAGATAGGTGTCTGAGCGCAGAACAACGCGCCCTGGGCCGCGCTACCTCCTCGTGGCGCAAGTCACGAGCTTCTCTGCTTGGGACTCAAAATCATCACCGGGATCGTGCGGTTGGTGTTCTTCGCGTACTCGCCGAACTGTGGGGCACGCTCGACCTGAGCGCGGAACAGCCGGTCTCGCTCTTCTCCGGTCGCCTCGCTCGCCGTCACCTCAAGGGTCTGGGTCCCGACCTCGATGCTCGCATCCGGATACGCCTTGAGGTTGTGATACCAGTCGGGATTCGTTGGGGCTCCGGCCTTCGAGGCGAAGATGATGTAGCGCCCGTCCTCACTGTAGTAGACGAGCGGGTGGGTGCGGCTCTTGCCAGACTTCGCGCCCGTGGTATGCAAGAGAAGCAGTGTGCTGTCTTCGAACATTCCCCCGACTTTCCCACCATTGGCGCGGAACTCTTCGATGATCTTCGCGTTGAAATCGGACGCAGGCGAGGCGGACATTGCGGCTCCTGGCGCATCGTGGCGGACGTTGCTTGGTCGAGAGCCAGTGTAAGCCGCAGCGACGATTTTCGAGGTCGCGTCCGCGTTGCCGAGGCGCGGACCGGTACGCTGCGCTCAGCAAGACCGAGATCCCGCCCGAGCGGCTGCGGAGCCTGACCACAGAGCAGCTCAAGCAAAGACTCCTCGCGCTGCTGTCAGCCGACCGCACGCCCGGCGCGAGAATCGTCGCCTCCACTACGCGGGACTTCGGCCTGTTCAACCAGTACGACCTGCCCCGCCTCCCAAACTGGCCCAGCCGCTCGATGGTGATCATCGGCGATGCCGCCCACGCCGTCTCGCCGGCCTCCGGCCAGGGCTGCTCGCTGGCGTTCGAGGATGCCGTCACCCTCGCCGAATGCGTGCGCGATCACAACGTCGAGGCGGGCCTCCTCCGCTACGGGGAGGAACGTCGCGCCCGGGTCGAACGCGTAGTCAAATGGGGCTCAGGCATGAACACCAAGCGCCAGGGGTTCGTCGGCCGCGCCCTCCGGGACCTCGCGCTCCCGTTGATCTTGAAACGCCACGGAAACCCAGAGGAGATGGAAAAGATGGCCTGGCAGTTCAACCACCACATCGAACGCAAACCGAACAAGTGATCGGCTAAGCAAGCTTCAGCCTAGCCCGGCGGGTATATTCTCTGCCCTGTGGGGATGGGTCGGTTTGCCACCGGATAGGAGGGCTTATGAGGGGTGGGGCGCCGATCGGTGGCGTGAGGGCAACGTTGTTAGGTTTCGGCCGCTGGCCGTGGCGTTCCTGGGGACGCTGGTGGTGGCTGCGGCGACGGTGTCGCTGTCAGGGGCGGGTGCCCAGCCTCCGAGTCTTGGGCCGGGGGAGCCGTCGCCGGCGTTTGTCGGGCTCGCTGCCAACGTGATCGCGGCGCCCACCCCGGTGCTCGGGACCGACAAGCGCCGTCACCTGGTGTATGAGATCTCGTTGCTCAACGTGACCGGTGCGGCGGAGCGGATCGGTCGAGTCGAGGTGCTCGATGCAGCGGATCGCTCCGTGATCGCGTCCTATAGCGGTGATCGAGCGGTCCGAGCGATCATGAGCAGCGCGGTGACGACGCTTCAGCAGACGCCCACCGACGAGCTGCCGTCAGGTGGCGGAGGGGTGCTGTGGCTGGATGTGTCGTTTCCGCAAGGCGCCCACTTTCCCCGCCGGCTGGTGCACCGGATCGTGTTCACCGAGCTCTCGAGGCCTGAGCGCGAGAACACCGTAAGCGGTGCGCGGACAGGGGTCAGCTCGCGTGCGCCGGTGGTGCTGGGGCCGCCGTTGCTCGGAGCGGGCTATGTTGACGGCAACGGATGTTGTGGGGAGAGCGCGCATACCCGTGCGCTCTTGACGATCGACGGACAGCGCTACCTGTCCCAGCGCTATGCGATCGACTGGAATCGGCTTGACCGCCGCGGCCGGTCGTTCGTGGGAGACCCGGCCAGGAACGAGGACTATCTGATCTTCGGCGATCCGGTGATCGCGGTGGCGTCCGGAGTGGTGATCGCGACCCGCAACGACCTGCCGGAGAATACGCCGCCTCGCTCGCTCCCCAACCTGACCGTCCAGAACGCGTTCGGGAATGAGGTCATTGAAGCGCTGGGCGCAGGCCGGTACGCGGGCTATGGCCACCTGCAGCCGGGGAGCGTTGCTGTGCACGTCGGCGAGCGGGTCCATCGCGGCCAGTTGCTTGGAAGGGTCGGTAACACCGGCAGTTCGGGAGGACCGCACTTGCATTTCCAAATCACGGATGGGCCAAACGTGCTCACCTCCAACGGGGAGCCGTATGTGTTCGCACACTTCGAGCTGACCGGCCAGGCGGTGGGGTTCGATAATGCAACCGGCCAGGTTGACATTGGCCCGGCAGCTGGGCCGCTGGTTCGCCGCGATCAGCTGCCTCTCGAAGGGACAGAGACTACCTTCACCCCATAGAGGTCGCAGCGCGCGACGGAGGTCCGAGAGCCATGTGTCACTCGACCACCAGCCCGCGGTGCTGCCACAGTCAACAGTAAGCCAGCCTCTCACTTGCGCTATTTCGTGCTCGATCGGCACGGTTGACATGCGCTTTCCTGTCTAGTTTGATATCTGAGGTGGACCTCGAGGGGAAAGGTCAGAGGGCGATGGACCGCTCGGGGCGGGGTCGAGTGCTCGGTCATCTTCGGATGCGACAGGTTCGAGCTGCATTTGCAATTTGTGTTGTGACTGCGATCGTCGCGGTCTCGTCGTTGCCTGCATCATCGGCGGCGCCGGTGCGAGCGCCTCTAGAGGAGTACACGTTCTTGGTCGCGACGCCGCTGTCGTCACCTCACCCTGTTCTGGGTGCCGACGATCGCACCCATGTGGTCTATGCGCTGTTTGTTTTCAACCCCAGCCAGTCGGTGATGAGGCTCAAGGAACTGCAGATACTCGATGCGACCAGACACGATGCGGTGATCGGCACCGAGCGGGGGTCGCGGATCGTCGCCAAGCTCTCGGAGGTGGATCTCGACGGACGCGGAGGGCCGGGTATCGCTTGCGCGAACACATTGACATTGGGGCCGCACCAATTCAGCTGCTTGTTCCTGGATGCCACCTTCGCGCGAGGAGCGCGTATCCCCCGTCTCTTGGAGCATCGCTTCACGTTCACGCTCACCCCGGCTGCGGAGGGACGCCCGTCCACAGACACGGCGGTTACTGGGCGCGTGCGGGTGGCACAGGATTCGCCGGTAGTGATCGGCCCGCCGCTCGCGGGCTCGCGCTGGGTGGTGGGAGAGGGGTGTTGCTCTCCTCCCTCCCACCACGTCGGCTACGTTGCGGCGGCTAACGGCGCCTTCTATAACCCTCAGCGGTTCGCGATCGACTTCGTGCAGCTAGAGCCGAACGACAAGTTGTATTCCGGCCCCATCTCCGACCTACAGAGCTTCCACTTCTTCGGAGCGCCGGTTCTGTCTGTCGCCGCCGGGGTGGTGGTGGGCCTACAGGATGGATTCCCGGAGCAGACCCCCCCAACGAAGATATCGCCTGTTACCGCGCAGAACTTTCTCGGCAACCGTCTCGTCATCGACATCGGCGGCGGACACTTTGCCGTCTACGCGCATCTACAGCCGGACAGCCTGCGAGTTCATGTTGGTGAGCACGTCAGGCAAGGCCAGGTGATCGGTTTGCTGGGCAATACCGGGAACTCAGATCTTCCGCACCTTCACTTCGAGATCATCAGCGGTCCCGGCGTGGCAACCTCCGACGGACTCCCGTTCGAGTTTCGCTCGTTCGAGTCCGAGGGGACGGTCACTTCCTCGATCCTCGACCTGGCGGCCGGGCGTCCAGCAACCATCGGTCCAGTCAGCCGTGGCCTGCATCGCCGCCGGCTGCCGCCCCAACAAGAAGTGATCGACTTTCCCGCATCGACGCGCTGAACACCGCGCGCGACGTGTCGCCGGGTCACGGATACTCGAGTCGTGGCGTGTTCTCCTTCGGGCGTCCATCCGGAGTGCAGTCGAGAATGTTCCAGTAGGGCCACATGAAGTCCACGTGGCGCGACTCCTTGCCCTCTCCGTGAGCCGCCCAGAACAGCTCAGAGCTCCACCAGTGGTGGATCTTCCCGTCGCGGCGGACGAAGACGGTGGCGATCGGCCATTGCCGCACCAGCTCGTCTTCGGCGCCGTAGTCCCGGTTGAAGGTGCTCTGAGCGGAGGAGAGCATGCGGATGTCGCCCCAGCGGCGGCTGTGGGCGTGCGCGCGGAAGTGCTCGATCGGCGCCGCGGCCGACACAGCCAGATTGATGCGCTGGGTCAGGTGCTGCGATTGTCCGGCGACAGCGTCGATGATCGATGTGCAGTTCGGGCAAGGTGAGCCGATCGGGTTGCCGTCGGGACTCGCGATAAACATGAAGCTGTAAATGAAAAGCGTGTCCTTGTCGCCCGCAAACAGCTCGGACAGCCTCACGTGACGCGGACCGCCGGTGGCGGTGTCCCACTCCTGGAACTCATAGTCGGCGGGGGCGACGCCTCCCAGCGGGAGCGTTCGTCGTTGACGTGCGACCTCCTCGGTACGGTCGCGCAGGTCCTGCTCGGCCCGCAGCAGCACGTCGCGCGCTCGCCGGTACTGCGCAGATTCGCCCGGAAACCGCATGTCGTGAAGGTGCTCATGTCGCGCTCTCATGTTCGGCTCCCTCGGAGGATTGAGTGTGATCCGCCGCGGCCTGCAACCGGGGCCATTGAGCGGCTGGGCGTCCGCCCGGCCACGCTGACACGCGCGGCCACTCGGGCGGCCCGGCGTCGGTCCGGGAGGTGTGGCCGTGTTGCGGCCAGTTGGACGGCGAGTCCTCCCAGCGTTCCTGGCGCCCGTACACGGTGAGGTCCAACAGCGCGTAGCTGTTGTCCAGCGCCTCGACGCCGCGGCGCTTGGTCCAGTAGGTCTCAAACACCCGGTCGCCGTCGCGCAGGTAGCAGACGAGGTGAAACAGGCCCTGCTCCCGGCCGGGGAGGAGGGCATCGAGCGACGGTTGCGCCGAGTACCACGGCATGGTCCAGCCCATGAACTCGCGGTAGCGCAGGCTCTCTTCGTACGACGTCTGGGCGTCGGCCACGTGGGCGGACACGTTGCGGCCTTGAGAGAAAACCGCGAAGGTGACGCCGCGGGAGTGCAGGTAGGACCGCTCGACGATCTGGGTGGTGTAGAACGTGCAGCCCTCGCACTGCTCGGGCGCGGGTCGGCCGGGGTTCCACATGAAGTAATAGGCGATCAGCTGCCGGCGTCCCTCGAACGCGTCGAGCAGCGTCAGCGGTCCGTTGGGCCCGATTAGCTCGATGGTGGGGTCGACCTGCACCATCGGGAGCCGGCGGCGGGCAGCCGCGATCGCGTCGCCTTCGCGGGTGTGGGCCTTCTCCCGGACCAGCAGGGCATCTCGCTCCGCTTCAAACGTCGCCCGATCCACGATCGGCGGCATCCCCGGTCCGGTTGGCGCTGCAGGCATGCTCACAGAAGCTCCTTCCTTCGGTTGCCATGAGGACGTGTCGCACTGCGACCTTCTCGTAGCTTCAGATCCGCGGAGGGCGCCGAATCCATCGCGTCAATCAGAGCTCCCGGGGCAGGCCAAGCCGTCCAGGGTCCAGGTCGAGAAACGCGGTCAGCTGCCCGATCGTTCGCTCGTGGAAGCTGATGACCATGAGATGGTGCAGCTCGTACCGGCCGGAGCTCTCGAGCCGATAGGCGCCAACGGCGGGCTGGCTGTTGACCCAGGTGGGCTGTAGGCGCCAGCTGCGCTCGCCGCTGAGCGGCCAGGTGCGCAAGCCCTCGATCACCGCGTCGCGACCCTCAAACCAGGCGGCGGTGGGCGGCATTGCCATCGCGGCGTCCTCGGTGAGCATCTCGACGAGCGCGTCGACGTCGTTGCTGGTCCAGGCGTTCACGTAGCGGTCAACGATCCTTCGCACGTCCTGGTCGCCCAGCGAGCGCAGCGTGGCCTGCTGACTGCGCTCGGGCAGCCGCTCATCGATCGCGGCGTGCGCCCGCTGCAGCAGGCTGTACACCGACGCCGGGGTCGTTTGCAGCGCCCCCGCGACCTCCGCTCCGGAGAAGTCCAGCACGTCGCGCAGGATGAGCACCGCGCGCTGGCGCGCGGGCAGGTGCTGCAGCGCGGCGATGAACGCCAGCTCGACGGCCTCGCGCTGCTCATAGCGCGCATCGGGCACGGTGAGCCTTTCCTCGAGCGCCAGCTCGCTGTCTGCGCACGGCTCCACAGCGATCGACTCGAGCACCGGCGGTCCGAGCGGGAGATGTGGGTCCGCCGACGGCCCGTAGTCGATCGGCAGCACTCGAGTGGGCCGGCGCTCGATCGCGCGCAGGCACACGTTGGTTGCGATCGTATACAGCCAGGAGCGCAGCGAACTGCGGCCCTGAAACCCTTCAAGCCCCCGCCACGCCCGCAACAGCGCTTCTTGAACCGCATCCTCGGCGTCGTGCACCGAACCGAGCATCCGGTAGCAGTGCATCTGCAACTCGGGCCGGAACGGCTCGAGCTGATCGCGAAACACGCGCTCGTCCCTCATCGCTTCGGCTGCCAGAGCACGAGAGGTGTAGATCCGAGCACCCAGCAAGATTCATCGCCCGGCGCGGCACTTCGCCGCTCGCCGGCGCGGTCCTCGGGCTCGCTGTCGCAGATCGGGTCGTCTGCCATCCGACGTATGAGGTCATACCCGATCTCGCCGGCAAGGCCAGTGCGGTCGGTACTTTGACCGACGTCCCTAGCCGGCGCTATGGACCGTGGGGGCGCCCGGCCGGGCGCGGACCGAGTTCTCGGTCCCCGCCCGGCCCACCTATGCGCGGCGTGCGCCTGTCGCAGCTGCGCTCGCTCAGGTGGATGAGGGCTGATGACGGCTCTCGCGCGCGGTGCTCGTGGAGGGTGCGGTCCTCCTAGCATCGGGATCGAGGTGGGGGACAGGCCGCACGAGCCCAGCTGCTCGACGGATCATCGCCAACAAGACGACCGTCCAGACCGCGAGCGCGACCCATACCCACACGCGTGCGAACGTGGTGATCGGGCTGGTGTGGGTGACCGTCCCGGCGACGAAGCTACACGCGGCGTACATACCGAACGGGAACACGGTCGACCAGCGACGCACGTCGTAGTGCAGGCGCGGGCGCAGTACCTCGGCGAGCAGTAGCAGCGGCAACCACACCATCGTCAGAACCCACAGGGCAAGCGTCAGGCTCTCGAGCGCCCCGCCGCCGTGTCCGAGGATGGCGAGCGTTTTCGCGCCGGATGTGATCTTCCCCGCGCCGAGAGTCGAAATCGCGAGCGCCCCACCGGTAATCCAATGGTCGCCGTGGCCCACGCCAATTTGTCGAAAATCGAACCGCGAGATGACGAACACGTAGAACGCGAGCCCGAGCGCGAACGGCACCAGCGCGCTCACCAGGAGCCAGCTCGCATGCTCGCGCGCGGCGAGCGTCGCGGAGAGAACGGCAAGTGACTCCGTCGAGACGGTCAGCACCAACGACGCCCCCACAGTCGGTGTCTTCCAGCGAGACAGCACGGGCGCGAGCAGCGCGAGCCACAGGAGCAGGGCGAGCACCAACAACGCGATTCCCGCCCACGTCCAGCCGAGCAGGGTCAGCCGCGTCCCGAGTACCGCGGTGCCTGCCACCGAGGTGAGCGCAGCCGGGATTCGCACATCGTTTGCGAAGCGGGCGCGATCGCGCGTGGCACGCAGCGGCACAAGCGTGGCGAGCCCCACCCACATCACTGCCGCCACCACCAACAGGATCCGGGAGAGAGTCTCGTCGCCGTCGAGCGACAGGGCAACGGAGACGATTCCGGTGCCCATCACCTCCGCCCCGGCCGCGGGTGGAATCGAGTTCAGGAGGCGCTCGATCGCGCCCGGCATGGGACCGGCCGGGCTCATCAGCGCGCTGGCGGATAACGCCGGCGGTAGAGGGTGTAGGGGCGCCCGAGATACTGCAGCGGAATGCTCCAGGCGTGCACGAGGCGGCTGAAGGGAAACGACGCCCAGAACAGCCAGGCGATGATCGCATGCAGCTGGTAGACGAGCGGTGCGTGTGCGACCGCCGCGACGTTAGGATGCAGGTAGAACAATGACCGCCACCAGACACCGATCGAGTTTCGGTAGTTGTAGGGGGCGTGAGTAGCGAGGTTGTGCCCGAAAGTCATCCAGCAGCCGAGGCCGATCAGCACTGTCAGCAACAGATAAGTGAGGAAGTCAACTCGCGTGAAGTTGCGCCTGACTCGGTCGCTGGTGATCCGGCGGTAGAGAAGCCCGACGAGACCGATCAACGTCACGGCGCCCGCGATCGCGCCCGCGATCGCCGCGATCCAGCGATAGGTGTGCTCGCTTGATCCCGATCGCCTGGGTCACCGAGCTGGGGAGGCACAGGCCGATGATGTGGCCCCGGACAGCGGCGAGCGCGCCGTACGCGATACAGCCGCACCTTCTCCGGATCGTCACCGATCTCGGTCCATGCGTTAGCCGGATCCCCTAGGCGCGCTCGTGCTTCCCGAAACATCGCCAGCAGGCTGCCGCGAACGAGCTGACTCCACCCCTCCTCGGACACCGGCCCCCTCCGCAAGAACCGATGCGCGGCAAGCAGCGGCCGCTCCAAGCCGCGGGGGTCGCTCACCGCCGCACCCTTTCCCCGTGCGGTTCTCCAAACCGGCGATCCGTGAGCAAGGAGCCATCGTACTCACCTCGTCATTATCCAGAATTCCTCGCCGATCACCGCCTCAGCGGCCGGTCCCGCCGCCCGGCTGAAAACAAGTGAGAGGCTGTATCCCGAGGGGAATCGCTATCTCACTGGGGGTTTGAGTGCTGCCGCTGATCGGCGGTGTGTCCCGGAGCTATAGCGCATCGAGAACCCTGGGCGCGGGGTCTGCTCGGCGCCGTTGATTAGCTTGGGCATCTCCACGCTGCAGCAGTCGAGGATCGTCGGGACGATGTCGACCGAGTGGTGGTACTGGTTGCGCACCTCGCCCCGGGCTTTGATCCCGGCCGGCCAGTGGATCACTAAGGGGTCGCAGACGCCGCCCTGGTAGCAATACCGCTTGAACATCCGGAACGGGGTCGAGAACGCGGCCGCCCATCCGCTCGGGTAGTGGTTATAGGTGTCCAGGGTCCCGAGCTTGTCGATGAATGGCAGTTTGTCCTCGATCAGGTCCGGATAGGAGTTGAAGATCTTGTTCTCGATCACCGAGCCGTTCGGGCCTCCCTCAGCGGAGGCGCCGTTGTCGGCTGCATAAAGGATCAGCGTGTTCTCGAGCTGCCCGGACTGCTCGAGGTGGTCGACGATCCGGCCCGCTTGGGCGGTCGGTGTACTCGGACAGCCCGGCATAGCACTCGGCCATTCGGCAGAACAGCGCCTTCTCCTCCGCCAAGAGCGAATCCCACGGGCGAACCTTGTCGTTCGGGGAGAAGGTTCCCTCGGGCATCGGGTTGAGCGGCGTCAACTCGGTGCCTTCCGGCAGCACGCCGCGCTCGATGATCCGGGGCAGCACCCACTCGCGGTAGGCCTCATATCCGTCGTCGGAGTTGCCCTTGCATCTCTCGATGTACTCCTGCGGGACGTGGTGCGGCTCATGGTTCGCGCCTGGGCAGAACCACAGGTACCACGGCTTCGCCGGCTCTGATTGCTTCACGTCCCGAATCAGCGCGATGGCCTTGTCGGCCAGACCTTCGACAGGTGATAGCCCTCCTCGGGCGAGTAGGGCTGCTCGATGTAGCGGTTGTCCTCGACCGGGTTCGGGACGCTTTCTGAGACCGCGCTCGGATTCCCGGGATACGCATATCCCTGCGAACTGCGCGCCGATGGCGACGTTGCCAACCGCCTCGTGAATAATTGTCCGGGCCAGAGGCGCTGTTGGCTCACGACGAGGCGGGATCGGCGGCTCGAGGGGTTCGCGCACCCGAGCGCAAAGCGGGGACCGAAGGTTCGAGGTCGAACAACGCTACGCGCAGATGTCTATCGGATAACGATATCGTGATACGATAAGCGAGTTGAATACTCAGGAGGACTCGCGATGAGACCAGAGACCTTGGACCCTTTGGCTGGAGCGACAGCTCGAGCAATCCGCCGCGACCCAGCGGCTCCAACTCCCATCGCCGATCCCACCGATCCGCGGTATGGGGAGCCTGATCGCCCGGAGCACACTCACGCTGGAGAGCGGATTGGCGATCCCACCGACCCGGAGTATGGAGAGCTGTGCGCTTGACTCGGGTCACACTCTGAGGAGGCCGCACAAACCAACCTCGCGCCAAGCACGTGTGAGGCAGGCACTCCAGTCCGTATCGTGTGAGCGAGCCCCGGTCATCGGCCGGGGCTTTGCGCGAAGCGGCACCAGCGCGGCACTTCTCGCCAGCCGGCCACGAGCAGCTCCACCTACTTCCGCTGGGCGACCTGAGAGCAATCGCTCACGCGCGAGCGCGAGCGCCGAACGCGGGGTTCGAACGATGACATCGTGACGCGCGGCAGCTGAGATACCGGGAAGGCTGACGGTGGATCGCCGGCGACATCGATGACGAGTCGCAGGGATGCTCCATCTGTTGCATGAGCCTGTGCCGCCGCGCGCGCCAAAACCCTTGCCGCCCGCTCGCAAGCTCGCACGTCGCTATGCCGGCGCGAATGAACCATTTGATGATTTGATGCAGGTCGCGAGCTTGGGATTGATAAAGGCGATCGACCGCTTCAATCCGGCTCGCGGCTATGCGTTTTTGTCGTTTGCGGTACCTACGATCGTGGGTGAACTAAAGCGCTGCTTCCGTGATCCCGGCTGGTCACTCCACGTCGAGCGTGGTGCGCAAGAGCTCGCGCTCAAGGTGAAAGAGGGCCAGGAGCGATTGCTAAACCGGACGGGGCGCGCGGCTAGCCTCACCGAACTGCGTCAGGCACTGACACCGAAATTCTTCGCGGATCGCACTGAGAGGGAGATCGCGGAGCAGATCGGAATCTCGCAGATGCAAGTGTCGCGGATCCTGCGCCGGGCGGTAACTGAAATTGGTGAAGCCAGTGGAGAGACCCGCATGATCGCGCCGTAGGGAGAACCCGCGAGCGACACCGCTCCTGGTTGTTCATTCGGACCCGGCCGCCGCCGCCGACTCGCGTCGAGCCACAGCGTCAGACACTGCCAACCGAATTGGTCGTTCGCGCATCTACCGGACCTGTTTGGCGGTCGCGGCCGCGGGCAGCGCCGGAGTCGAAGGTTGCACGTCGCGTGACGATCGCGCGAACTCGTGTCTTGGCAGGCACCGCTGGGTGATCTCGCGCAAGCCGAGGAACACCTCGCGCAGCTTGCCCTGACCCGCCTGCTCGTCATCCGCGGGCGTAGCGAGGTCGAGCGCGACCCTGAGCGCCGGTCCGTTGACGGCCGGGCCCTAGGATATGCTCACCGATCCATGAGCCCTAAGTCCACGCCTCGGCTTGTCACAGCGTTCGCGATCTCACTGATCGTCGCGGTCGCTGCGATCACGTCCGCCGCGCTCGCGGTCACACCCGTCCCGCCGTCGGTACGGGGCGTGCTCAACGCCATCTTGCAAAGCCACTCTACGCCCACAGTATCTGGGGCTATGAGGTGGTCGATCAGAGCACAGGCCAGGTGTTGCTGGGCCAGAACATCGAGAAGACGTTCGTCACCGGCTCGATCCTCAAGGTCTATTCCACCTCGACCGCGCTCTCGACCCTTGGACCTAATTACCGGTTCCGCACGCCCGTCTACCGCGCCGGTCGCGTCTCCCGGAGCACCCTGAGGGGGAACCTCGTGCTCGTCGGCTCCGGCGACTTCAGCTTCGGCCTGCGCGAGCAGCCGAACGGCACGCTCTCGTACAACAACGCCCCGCAGATCGATCACAACTACGCCGACACCGGCCTACCGGGGACCGGCGCTTCCACCGAAGAGCCACCCTCTGGCGGGCGTTGATCAGCTCGCCAGGCAGGTGCGGGCAGCGGGGATCCGCCGGGTGCAGGGCAACGTCGTGATCGACGATCGGCTGTTCGACACGTACCGTGGCTGGCCGGACGGTGTGATCTCGCCGATTTGGATCAACGAGAACGTGATCGACATCACGACCAGCCCGACGTCGGCGGGCAAAGCCGCCAAGGTCGCTTGGCGGCCGCGCAGCGCCGCAATCACGGTGCAGTCGGACGTCCGAACCGTGAAGGGCTCCGGAACGCCGCTGAGCGTCGACTCGCCGCGTCCCGGCATCGTGCGCCCGGGGCCAGATCTCCTCGTCCAGTAAGCCGATCCTCAGCATCTGCAGATCGCCGACCCGGCCTCATTCGCGCGGACCGTGTTCATCGAGGCGCTTCGCCGCGCGGGCGTCTCGATAGCCGCGCGCGCAACCGGTCCCGATCCGCGATCGCTGCTCCCGAAGGCGCGAACGTATCCGGCCGCGAATCGGGTTGCCCTGCGGATCTCGCCGCCACTCTCGCAGTACGTAAAGGTGATCCTCAAGGTGAGCTACAACCGAGGCGCAGACGACATGGTCTGCCTCGTCGCGGCAGCGATCCGCAGCCGCAACTGCATAGACGGGTTGGACCGCGAGCTGACGACGATCACGAAGCTGGGCGTGTCGCCCGTCACGACGATCCTGTTCGACGGCGCGGGCTCGTCCGAATATGACCGCAGCACGCTGACCGACTACACGACGTTCCTTCGACGGGTGACGAGGCAACCATGGGGAGGCACGTTCCACCGTGGGCTTCCGATCCTCGGGGTTGACGGCACGTTCGCCAACGTCCAGCGCGGGACCCCCGCCGCAGGTCACGTGTTCATCAAGAGCGGGACCCGCGCGCAAAGCGCACCGACCGACAAGCAGGGCATCCTTTCGGCGCTCACGCAAGCCGGCTACATCGACGCCAAGAGCGGTCGCAAGCTCGTCTACGCATTGTTCCTACGCGACCTTCCGCTGAGTCCGGACCTGCACGAGTTCCTACAGGCGAACAACGACCAGGGAGCGATCGCCGCGGCGTTCCAACAGGGGTACTGAGCGGGGCGCAAGTCATCTGGGGATCGCGCAGAGCGAAGCCGCGGAAGTCGCGATGCGCAGCCGATCGTCGTTCGGCAAGATGCGCTCATTCGAGCCATTCGCCGACGATCGTTGGGCTCGCATGAATGCAGACGATTCGTGATCGGCCCGGGCCGTCGTTGGTGAACTTGTGGGGTACGCCGGGCGGGATGATGGCGATGTCGCCGGGGCCGGCCTTGAGGCATTTGTCTCCGACTTGAAAGCTGAGATTGCCTTCCTGAATTACCCATGTCTCGTCGTAAGCATGGCGGTGTAGCCGGGGGCCTTCGCCGGGGTTGCTTTCGTCGATGATGAGGGAGATCGAGGCGCCGTGATCCTCCCCTCTAATCGTTGAGTCGCTGACATCGTCGGGATGGATAAGTGTCATGGGTTCCCTTTTCGAGCGGTCGGTAGAGGTCGCGGCGCGGCGCGGCGGTGACCGTGACGTGTGACGCGAGGCGCGTTGTGCGAGGTCTGTCGGCCGTCCGCCACGCCGCTCAGCTGAGGTGCGGTTCAGCGGAGTTCTTCCAACCGCACCGCGATCAGCTTCCGTATCAGCGGCTTTGGCAGTGATCGGTCGACGGGAAAGTGCAGCGCACTCTTCGTCATCTTGTATCCCTGCAACCGATCGGCAAGCGCTCCGAGCACCGAGCCGCTGAATGGCAGGTAACTCAGGTGATTCTTGAACGCGGCAAAGCCGGCAATCGTCTTACCGCGTACGCGGAAGGCGGGAACACCATACGAGATGACCTGCTCGGCGTCCGGCACGACCTCGAGTATGTCGTGGCGCAGCGTCTGAAGCGTGCTTCGCTTTGGCTCCTCGAGACCCCGAAGATACTCATCGACCTCCTCGACTGACATGACACGCACGCTAAGACTGGCCTGCAGGCACGCGGTCGACAGATTCCTCGGGCAGCGTCTCGGATCCAGCCACGAACTGCGCCAGCACGGGCACGATCGCGCTCGGGGAGACGTTGTGCTTCTGGCCTTGAAGTTCGCGCAGGGTGGCGTTCGGGAGCACGTCGGCCAGTGCGCTGGAGGCGTGCTTGAGAACGGGGTAGGTCTTGGCGCCATACGCCACCAGGGTCGGGCAAGTGACCGTCGCCCACTCGCGGGCGTCGAGTGGCCCGCCGTGCATGTTGTGCCCGCCGAGCGCCGCGTAGTCGAACGTCAGGGTCAGGCCGTTGGCGGCGAACTTCTTGAACGTCGGCATCAGCGTCATCAAGGCCACCAGCGCAGCGGGCATCCCGATGCCGTTGCGCATGAAGTGCTTCGCGGCGCGCATCGGATTTCCCTCGGCGACGATCTGCTCGAGACGCGCGCCGTAGTCGTCGGCCGGGTAGCTGGCCTCGGGATCGGTCTTGAACGGGGTCTCGTACACCACGAGTCTCTCGACGCCGATGTCCGCGGCTGCCGCGCGCAGCGCGACCGCGCCACCCGAGGACCAGCCAAAGAGCGACGCGCGGCCGCCGACCGCTTCGATCAATGCCGCGATGTCATCCACCTCGCGCTGGACGGAGACCGGCCCGGCCGGGCCGCTGTCGCCGCGACCGCGCCGGTCGTAGTTGATCACCGTGCAGTGCTCGGACAGCGCCGCGGCGAGCTGCTCAAACTTCTTGAACTTGCGGTATCCCATCGCGCCGTTGACGAGGATCAGCGCCGGGCCGTCCCCGTAGCGGTCATACGCGATCCGCGTGCCGTCAGCTGAAGTGACTGTGTTCATGCTGTCCTCCATTGAACTCGTTTCGGCAGCTAGGACCGCTGCGGCCCGCAAAACTCATCGCTCGAGCTCTCGGCGACTGGCGCCCAGCGACTGGCGCCCAGCGGCCGGCGACCGGCGACCGGCGACCGGCGACCGGCCGCTGGCTCCCGGCGACCGGGGACCGCGATCGGCGGCGATCCGCCGGCGACCCCCCGGCCCGACCTGGGTAACAACCCACTCGGCGCCGCTCGAAGCGCGACTGGGACGTTTGCACTGCACTTCACGTTGAACGTCCCAGTCGAGATTCCAGGCGCCTCCAGTGGGACGATGCCCAGGTCTTCGTGACGACAACGTCACGCTCGGTTACGGGGCTGTTCCGCGCTGGCAAGCACCGTACACCTCATGTTCGGTTACCACCTACCTACCATCATGTGCGCGCGGGGTTACGATCGGCGGTGTGGAGCCGTTGCTCGAGCGAGACGCGGAGGTTGGGATCCTTCACGGCGCCGTACAAGCCGCCCGTTCGGGCTCCGGCGTGGTGGTGCTGGTCCGGGGTGAGGCCGGGACCGGCAAGACGTCGCTGCTGCGGGTAGTGCGGAGGTCCAGCGGGCTGCCGTTCTTCCTCGGACGGTGCGAGCCCCTGTCGGTGCCGGAGCCGTTCGGTCCGGTGCGCGAGCTCGCGGAGGCGGCGGGAGCGGAGGATCGACCTGACGGCGCGCCGCGGGCTCGCTCGCGCGCTGCTCGCGGCACTCACCGAACGCGGGCCGGCGGTGGCTGCGATTGAGGACGTCCACTGGGCCGATCCCGCAACCCTCGACGTCATACGGATCTTCGCTCGACGGATCGAGGAGGCGCCGGTCGCGCTCGTCCTGACGCTGCGCGATGACGAGCTCGCAGCGAATCCGCCACTCGGCGTTCTCCTCGGAGGCCTCGCCGCAGACCCGCGGGTCAGCACGTTCGTGCCAAAGCCCCTATCGCCGTGGAGATCCTCTCCGCCGGCGGCGTGCTGCCGGCGTCGGTGCGCGACGCCACGATGGCAAGGGTTCGCGTCTGGGCTCGGAGGCACGCGGGCTGGTGGATCTAGCCGCTGTGGTGGACCAACGCGTCTCGCCGGCGTTACTCGACGAACTGGCGCCAGGGCAAGAGGCGGCGGTCGAAGAGGCGCTCGCGCAGGGCGTGCTGACCGACGATGGTGCAACGCTGGGTTTCCGTCACGAGCTCACGCGGCGGGCGATCGAGCGGGACCTGTCGACGCCGCGGCGATCGGCGATGCATGGGCGGGTTGCTTTGTTGCTGATTCCCTCGACGGCGAGCGTGATCGAGCCGCCACCGGCCGTCAACCCTCAGCCCGCATTGCCTTGGTGGGCGAGGTCAACTGCGCTCCTCGCTTGCGATCATGCCGCTGCGGCGGAACCACCCATACAAGACGAGGCACGACGCGATCAGGCTGCCGAGCCCGAATACGGCGAACACCCAGAACGAGTGGATGTGTCCAACCAGCCATCCGAAGTTCTGGCCGAAGAAGCCGGTGATGAACGCCAGGGGCAGAAAGATCGTCGCGACGATCGTGAGTTGCTTCATCGCGTCGTTCTGGCGCACGCCGATCTCAGTCTGTTGCAGGGAGATCACCGCCATGTTGGCTTGGAGCACCACGGCCAAGGAGTCGCGCTGGCCGAGCACTTCTTCGTTGACAAGCTTGAGGTGATCATTGATATCGCGGAAATACGGGCGGAGGTGGCGATTCACATGACCGGACGCGCCGCGCTGGAAGCTGTCGACGGGACCGAGAAGCGGATGAACAGCGCGGTAAAAGTCGGTCGCTTCGCGGCGCAAACGGTAAATCCTCTCAGTGGCCGCGGCTGAGCCGCCAAACACGGTGGCCTCGACCTCCTCAACGTCCTGCTCGAGGCCTTCGATCACGGGCGCGTAGTCGTCGACGACCTTTCCGAGCACTGCCCACAGGACCGAGCTCGTACCCCGTTCAAGGAGATCGGGACGACGTTCCAATCGTGCCCGCGCGGCGGCAACATCGCTCCCGGGGCCGCGTCTCACGGTGATGACGTAGCGGGACGACAGGAAGACCGATACCTCGCCAAAGCGAATCTCCTCAGGCTCATCGAGGTAGACAGCTGTGCGGAGCACCGTATAGAGGAAACCCGCCTCGTCGTATTGCTCTACCTTGGGCCGAAGATGGAACGCCTGGGCATCCTCAACCGCCAGCTCATTGAGGCCGAACTGGACCTGAACCTGCCTGAGTTCCTCGGGATCGGGTTCGGATAACCCGATCCAGATGAAGCCCTGATCGGCCTCGGCACGACAAACTTCCGCTGCTTGGCTGATGTCCAGCAGGCCATCGTATTGCCGACGACCGTCGCGGTAATGAGCACACTCCACGATCAAAACGTTCTCCTTTCACTCGCGCTCGTCAGATCACTCGTGGCCGGCATACCCCTCGTCGCACAGTGACAGGCTCACGCCAGCTCCGGTCAAGGCCTGACTGCCGGCATGGAGCGGTGTTCGACGGGAGGAACCGGATCACCACGCTCGAGAGTCCGTAGGGCAAGTTCGGCATATGGCAGCGCGCGAATCCTCGAGGCGAAGCAGGTCATCTCCGCCGGCGCGTCGTGCCGGCCGCCGCGGATGACGTGCTCAGGATCCTCGGTCGAGGCCCTCGGCTGGCCGAGCCGCGCCCGCACCGCAGCAAGGTCCGTCAGCCGGTGAAGTGCGGTCCGCTCGCGAGCAGCGCACAGACCGCGTCCGCCTGCTTCGCGCGCAGCCGCGCGAGCAGCTCGCCGGTGGGGGCGGGGATGTTCAGCGAGGACGTGACCGAGCGGCTCCCATCGCTGTTCGCTGCCACCCATTGCACGTAACCGGGAAAGTTTCCGGTGTGGCCGTAGACGGTGCCGCACCGCGAGCGGTAGCGGAACGGCGCGAGGCCGGCGGCGTTGGCGCCCGGTCCTGGCGGGCTCGAGGCGCCGCCCGCGATGAAGCGCCGCTGTTGGCGCACTAGTGCCGACCCGAAAAGCTTGCCGGACACGTAGGCTCGGATGAACGTGCCGAGGTCGAGCGGCGTTGTCGCGCCGGATGCCCAGGCGCCCGATGGATTCAGCGACTCGCTGACGTCCTGTGGCTTGGCGCCGGGCGCGGTGACGTAGCCATGGAGGAAGGGGCGCGGCAACGCGACTTTGGTCGGGAAGCTGGTATGGCGCAATCCGAGCGGCGCAAACACGCGCGAGCGCAGCAGGCTGCCGTAGGAGCGAGCGGTGACGTGCTCCGCGATCAGGCCGACGACGATGTTGTCGGTGTTCGAGTACCGATATCGCGTCCCAGGCGGGAAGTTCAGGCGCTCATTGGCCACCCACGAGATGGCCCGAGAAGGCGACACGTAGCCGGTCGGGTCAGTTTCGAGCTGATTCCTGAAGCCCTCTGACTCGGAGTAGTCCGGCAAGCCGCTGGTGTGATCCAGTAGTTCGCGCAGCGTCACCTTTCCCCACGCTCGCGGCAGGCCGGGGGTGCGTTTGGCGACCGTGTCGTTCAGTCCCAGCCGGCCCTGCGCCACCAGCCCGAGCGCGATCGCCCCGGAGAAGGCCTTCGCCACGCTCGCGATTCGCATGTAATCGGTCGCTCGCGGCGCCCGGTGGGTGCCGACCTGCGAGACACCCGCGGTGAGGACGGTGGTGTGTCCGCCGCGGAAAAGCGTGACGATGGCGCCCGGGGGCCCGCCTGGGGTTGCCACGAGCTGCTGGAGGTCGCGCTGTACGCGCGCGTCGAGCACCGATTGAGCGGATGCCGCGGGCGTGGTGAAGGCCGCCAGCGTACCGGCGACCGAGATCAGCAACATCGAACGGGCTGCGCGCATCGGACCTCCTCTTTTGAAGCGCAGGCGGAACTCCTATCACAGGAAGCCGTCGCTGGCTTCCAATACGAGAAATGGGGTCGAGCGAGCGGACGGCTGTGGACGTCCTATGGCGTGAGCTGCAGCTGATCGGCGTGCCACCGAAGCAGCACCGGCTCGTGGTCGATCTGGCGCCCAGTTTGCGGGTCAACCCCGAACGCACCGAATAGCGTGGTCGTGCGGAGGCTAGTGGCCGCCTGCCAGAGATCGTGAGGCTCCACGCTGTCAGCGATTCGCGCGCAGTGACCGGCCAGCGCCGCAGTGGCCCCCGCCTGGACCGCCGGGTAATCGGGCCACGAACCGGTGAGGTGCCGGTAGGCAGCCACGAACTCGCGCTCGCCGGGACCGAGCTCAGGTCGCCCAACCGATCCGGGAAACCACTGTGCGATTCCGTAGATGCCCTCGGGCTCCTCGACCATCGAAGCGAAGTCGCGGATCCCGGCCGCGACCGAGCAGAGCCGCCTTGGGGGCGTCGCCAGCGACATCGCCTGCTTGACGATCGAGACATCTTCCTCGAACGTGCCAACGCTGAGCAGGTCCCACACTTCGGGTGTGTCCTCGAGCCAACGCTCGTCGCGCGCGTCCCGCTCGATTGCCTCGATCCCGAGAAGGCTCGCCTCGGTAAGCGCGCCGGCCGCGACCTGCGAGCCAAAGCTTCCTCTGCCCCGAGCCACCCATAACTCGGCGCCGGGCGTGCCGGTCATGCATTCCCTGACGAACGGCTGCGCGTACCGGCTGGCCGGGGACAGGACCGAAACCATCCGCCCTGGGCATAGCTCTTGCACATCATCGCCCGACCCTCCGTGGTTCCAGAGCAGCTTGTCCGCGTGACACACGAACCGCCCCGCCGCTCGCATCAACTGCGTGGAGTATGGACCGAGCAGGATGTCGCAGGCCGTCGCGACTTCTTCAAGCGCGCTCGCAAGCCGTTGACCGTCGCTGGCGTCATCCTCCACTCGCAGCTCCACCGCTGGGCCCGCGACGCTCTGCCAGGCCCTCAGTCCCGAGGCAGCCTGGCGCCCAAAGCGCGCGAACCGGCCCGTGAGCGAAAGGCAAGCACCGAGGCGCAGTCGCGTCACCGGGGATGACTGGAAATCAGCGACCTCTCACAAGCTCGAGATCCCGATCAACGCCGCGACCATCCCCGCCGCCACGATCGCGAGCCCAGCGAGCGCGATTCCCCAACGGAGCAAGTCCGGACGGCCCGTGTCGGCGGTCCGCCGCGCCGGTGCCTCAGCCGCGCCGGCGGATGACCTCCGGGCGGGTCGTTCGGGCAACGGCGCCGCCGCGCCGGTGGCGACGATCGACTCCGCGCTCGCCCGCCGCTGCGTGCCGGCGGCTACGAGCGCCGCTTGGCCGAGGTCGCCGGCCGACGGATAGCGGTCGCTGGGATCCTTGGCCATCGCCCGGTGCACGACCTCGTCGAACTCTCGAGGCAGCTCTGGGCGCAAGTCCGACGGCGATGGCGGTGGTGCCTCGAGGTGAGCGAGGGGTCCCTGGCCGCTCGCTGCGGTCGCGAACGGCGCTTCCCCGGTGAGGGCCTCGTACAGCAGGCAGCCGAGCGCGTAGATGTCGGCCCGGGCATCGACCCGCTGGTTCATGATCTGTTCGGGCGACACGTATTCGGCCCGCGCCACGATCGTGCCGTGCCGGGTCAGACGCTCCCCCGAGGACTCGAGCTTGGCGAGTCCGAAGTCGCTCAGGTATACGTGATCTCGGCGGGCGAGCAGGACGTTGGAGGGCTTGACGTCACGGTGGAGCATTCCGCGGGCATGAGCGGCGTCGAGCGCCGAGCCGACCTGTTGGACGATGCTCGCCGCGCGCCGCGGTTCCAGATGCCCCTCCGCCGCGATCACGGCGCGCATGTCGGTGCCGTGCACGAGCCGCATCATGATGTAGAGCAAGCCATCCTCTTCGCCGGCATCGAAGATCGGAATCACGTGAGGGTGGTCGATCGCGGCCGCGATCCGCGACTCGCGCCGAAAGCGCTCGCGAAAGCGTTCCTCGCTCGAGTACTCCGGGAGGATGAGCTTGAGCGCCACGGGACGCTGAAGCGCGAGCTCCTCCGCTCGGTAGACGATGCCCATGTCTCCATGGTTGATTACGTCATCGATGCGGCAACCCGCGAACACGGTGCCCGGCGCCAGCTCTGGCGCGAGGCGGCCCTGGCCGGACGCTGGCACCGGGGTAGGGCCCGGTCGCGGCGGCAGCGGTTCGGCGGGCACGAAGGATGAGGCGTCGGCGGGTGGGGAGGCGGGCGCTGGGGCGGCCTCGGTCAACTCGAGGATCGTGGCGCCGACCCGAATCGAGTCGCCCACGCTGAGAACGTGGCGGCCGTGCACGCGCTCCTCGTTGACGAACGTCCCGTTCGCCGACTCGAGGTCCTCGACCGTCAGCTCACCGCTGGCGGCCCGAGCGATCCGCGCGTGGCGCCGGGAGACCTGCGGGTCGTCGCTCAGCCTGCCCTCGCCGCGCACCTCGCGACCGATCAGCAGCTCATCGCGCAGCGCCAGCCGGCGTCCCGGCCCGTCGCCTCCCCTCACCAGCAGGACGTGATCGGGCTCCGCGCTGACGCTCGCGGACGGTCGTACCGGAGGTTGCGATTCCGCTGGCGCAGCGGCGACGCCCGCGGTCACCTGCAGCACTGTTCTGCCAACTCGGATGAGATCTCCGGCCTGGAGCAGCCGTGGCGCGTCGATCCGCTCGTCGTTTACAAATGTTCCGTTCACCGACCCGAGATCCTCGATCACGAGCTGACCATCGGCCCCACGGGAGACGCGGGCATGCCGGCGGGAGATCTCCGGATCGCCGCCGAGCCGTCCCTCGTCGTGAGGTGATCGCCGCCCGATCAGCAGCTCACTGTCAACGCTCGGGACAGCGCCGCGATCAATGCCCTCCGTTACCCGCAGCTGCTCGCCAGCCATCGCCATGCAAGCCTAACGGCTCTCCCGCGGTGGCCGCTAGGGCGCCGCAGGCCTCGACGGCGGCGGACTCCGTGGAGATAATGCCCGCGTGTCCGCGAATCCTCCCGCCGAAGCTCAGTCCGCATCCGAGATCAAGGCGCTCGCCGAAGCGGAGCGCTCGGGCAGAGCATTCCTGGTCTTCAGGGATGGGGACGAGAGGCAGCAACTTTGGTTTTTTGCGCCCGGCTTGACAGCGGCCGCGGTCGGTCGTTCGCCGTCGTCGCAGGTCGTGCTCGATTGGGATGATCGCGTCTCGCGCCTGCACGCCCGGTTTGAGGATGGCGAGAACGGTTGGCGGCTGGTCGACGACGGATTGTCCAGTAACGGCACGTTCGTCAACGGGGAGCGCGTGAGCGGGAGCCGGCCGCTGAACGACGGCGACGTCCTGCGTTTTGGTTCGACCTCGGTCACATTCCGCTCGCCCGAGCGCGAGCCCCAGGCGACCACGGACCCGGAAGCGAAGCCGGAGGCGATCCGCCTGTCAACCACCCAGCGCCGAGTCCTCGCGGCGCTGTGCCGGCCGTACAAGGATGGCAGCGGGATGGCCAAGCCAGCCACCGACGAGCAGATCGCGGCCGAGCTCGTGCTATCCGTCGGCGAGGTGAGAGCGCATCTAAAGGTGCTCTGTGCGAAGCTCGGCGTTGACGGGCCGCCCCAGGGAACGACGCGCGGGCGTCTAGTCGAGCGGGCGTTCTCGGCGAAGCTGATCTCTAAGCGCGACCTTTAGGCGAAGATGCTTTCTCCCGGTTCCAAGATTGCCGGCTACCAGGTCGAGAGTGTCGTCGGGCTCGGCGGCATCGGAGTGCTCTATCGCGCCCGCCAGCTGCGGCTGGACCGTCCCGTGGCACTGAAGTTAGTCGAGGCCGACCTGGCGCGCGACCCGGTGATCCGGGAGCGTCTGCGCCGCGAGGCGAGAATGGTGGCCGCGCTCGACCATCCAAACGTCGTCCCGTTGTACGAGGCAGGGGAGGAGGACGGCACCGTATACATCGTCACTCGCTGGGTCGAGGGGACCGAGCTCGGCACGCTGATCGCGGACAGGGGTCCCCTCGAGGCAAGGCGGGCGGCTCGCACTGCTGCTCAGATCGCCGCGGCGCTCGACGCGGCGCACGAGAAGGGGCTAGTTCACCGGGATGTCAAACCCTCGAACGTGATCCTGACCTCCGAGGACCATGTCTACCTGACGGACTTCGGATTGGCCAAGCGAGCTGAGACCGCGCCCGGGCTGACCGCGCGGGACCGGGTGCTGGGAACCGTCGACTATGTCTCACCGGAGCAGATCGAGGGCAGCGAGCCGGACGCGCGCGCCGACATCTATGCCCTTGGTTGCGTGCTCTTCGAGATGCTCACAGGTCAGCCGCCGTTCGCCGACAGAAAGGGTGGGATGGCGAAGATGTGGGCTCAGGTCAACGCTGAGCCACCCTCGGTGCGCGAGGGGCGCCCCGACGTGTCTCCCGAGCTCGAGGAGGTGGTCCGGCTCGCGATGGCGAAGGCGCCCGACGCGCGACCGACTGCGGCCGCCTTCCGTACCGACGTGCTCGATGCCGCCGGCGAGCCGGCCTTTTGAGCCCGCTATGAACAGGCGTCGAGGAGTCTCGTGGTCAGCATGATCCGGCCGAGCGCCACCCAGGCCGCGCCGTAGTAGGTTGGGGATCGCCTGTCGAGGGCCTCGGCCGCATCGAGCAGGCCGTCGCGGGCGCCCGGCTGCCCCGCCGCGTCGGCCGCGCCGGCAGCGGCCACGAGCACGACCGCATCGAGGATGTCTCCGATCGGCTTTCCGGAGAGCGTGTGCTGCACGGGCAGGTTGTTCGGGTCGGTCCCCGCGAACACCGGCCAAGCGCTGGCGGCGATCCGCCGCCCGGCCGGGTTCGGGTCTTCCGCCATCCGGACGAGGGTCCGGACTGCATCAAAGCTGAACTCCGGCGTCGATTGCGGATCGCTCGGTGAACCGATCGGGACGGGCTTGCCGTCTTCAAGCCGGGCCCAGTCGGGGGGCAGCCGCGATGACCCTGACATCAGCGCGCTCGTGATCGAGCGTGAGCTCGCCGCCAGTTTGGCCCAGTCGGGGTTTCCCGAGGCGGCGCCGAGGGCCGCATATGTCGCGGGCGAGAAGTAGCTCGGGTCGATCGTGATCGGTGGGGTGACCGCCCACGGACCGGCGGTCAACACCGGCTCGCCCTGGAACGACGCGACCTCCACGTGCATGATCGCGCTCGCGAGCTGGAGGGCCTGCTGTCGCAGGGCAGAGTTGTGAGTGCGGCAAGACTCGACCAGCAGCGCGCGGCTGGCATCCAGGTCGGCGTCGGAGGCCGCCTGGGGATCCACCACGTGGCCATCCTGCCAGTGGAACGAAATCAGCCCGTCGGGACGGCGGAGATTTTTCTGGGTCCACGACCAGATGCTGTTGAAGCGCTGGGAGTCGCCGATCGCGGCTGCCATCAGCATCCCGTATGCCTGTCCTTCGCCGACGGTGTCGCCTCCCTGATCGATCCGCACCACGCGGCCATCAGCGGTGACATAGCGCTGCAGGAAATGCTGGGCGGCGGCGACGGCCTGGTCCTGAGGCTGGATTGTCGAGCCCGTTTTGCCTGAAGTCGTGCTGGAGCTCGTCCCTCCACAACCGGCCACCAATATCGCGCTGCCGCCCAGGGCCAAAACCACCACCACCGCTATCAACAGCCGGCTCAAGCGACCGCCTCGGCAGGCTCCAGCGCCTCGGACGTGGGAGCGCGCGGCTTCACGAGCGCCGCCCAGCACCCGGTCATCAGAATCGAGACGTGGACGGCCGCGAACGAGACGTTGTTGATGGTCGCGGCGTCCGGGTTGTGGATCAGTCCATAGATGCTGGCGGCGACAAGAATCCCGATCGCGGCAAGCGCCGGCATCACTGCCGCGGGCTGCCGGGCATCCGCCCCTTTCTTAGGAGTGACGACGAACGAGCCCGACTTGCGCAGCACCGTGTAGATCGTCGAGAGGATGTGAATCCAGAAGTTCGCAGCCGATAGAGCGAAGGCCGAGAACGTGTACGAACCTGCGCCGGCGATCGCAGCCATCGTCAGCGCCACGGCGTAGTAGGGGACGAAGTGCAGCAGGAACACGGGAGCGTTGATCCCTCCGATCGGCTGGCCACCGCCGAGCAGACGGATCACCGGGAAGCTCATGTAGATGAGGATGGTCCAGCCGGAGAGGAAATACAGGCCCGAGAGCAAGTACTGCGCCTTGAGGCGCAGCGGGAGCCGCGCTCGCAGCGCGCGCGGGACGCCCGAGAGACATCCCCTCGCCCAGCGCTGCTGCTGAGAGACATAGGCGGCAGTGTCCTCGGGGCCCAGGCCCCGCGCCAGCACATCCGGGACATACGCGGACGTCCAGCCCTTCTCGTGAAGATGAATCGAGAGCTCGAAGTCCTCGGTGAGCGAATTCGTGGGGAACCCGCCGACGCTCTCGAACGCGCTGCGGCGGAACAACACGTTCGTGCCGCAACAGAAGACCGCATTGAGGCCGTCCTTACCGCGAGCGATGGCGCCGAAAAACAATGCCTGTTGCGCCCAGGAAGCGGCCGCGATCCGGTTGCCCTCGGTGTTGGCGTAGTACTGCGGTGTCTGAACAAACGCCATCTTCGGGTCGTCCATCCACCCGAGCGTGGCCTCGAGGAAGCCGGGGTCCGCCACGTGGTCGGAATCGAACACCGCGATGAACGGGGCTGAAGTCAATGGGAGGGCGTGGTTGATGTTGCCCGCTTTCGCGCCCTTGTGCTCCGCGCGTCTGATATAGCCCACGCCATAGCGCATCGCGAGCGCTCGCATCTCGTCATCGTTGCCGTCGTCGAGGATGTGGACCCTCACCTCCGCTCCGCGCAGGCCGACCGCGGCGGCCACGGTCAGGTCGACGATGTCCGTGGGCTCCTTGTAGACAGGAATGAACACGTCGACGGCAACCCACTCGCTGGGGCCTCGCTTCTCGCGGACGTACTCATGCGAGGCGGTCCACCAGAAGCCGAGCGCTTGCATCAGGTTGAACAACTCCGCAGCGATCAGGATTCCGTACAGGTACGGAGTTCCGACGCGGTCGGGATTGAGCAGCCAGCCGAAGTACCAGATCGCGCACGGCACGCCGAGGAGGATCAGGAGCCGAACACGACGACGGACGCTCCAGGTGCGCGGCACGGGCTCCCAGGTGACGCGACGAAGACGGACATCCCAGGGGCGAGCGCTCACTGATACTCCCAGACCACAGTTTGCGGTGTCTTGAATCGCCGCACCAGCGTTCGAAAGAAAGCGAGCTGTCCGACGACCTTGTTGGTCTCATCGAAGAACGCCTTGTTGCTCTGGAACGACGCGAGAACGAACACCGGGCTCCCCTCCGTCGAGGTGGATATCGGGACGTTCAGTGGCTGCCTGCGGAGGTTCGGCGCGTAGTACTCGAGTACATAGCTCATATCCGATGGCTCGAACAAGACGAGCGCGTTCGGTCCGGCATTCGCTTTGATGTCCTGGATTGCGCCGCGGAAGTCGAACAGCCGGGGATTGGATTTGTTCAGCTGCTGATCGACCAGGCCGATGACCATCGTCGCGGCGATCACGCCCGCGACCACAAGTTGTGTCCTCGGTTGGCTGATCCAGCCGGTGATGAGCCGCGCGATCAGCAACATCACGAGCGGCACCAGGATCAAGAAGTTCCGCACCTCGAAATATGAGTTGTTGAACACGGATACGACGATCACGAGTGCGACCAGAGCGATTCCCGCAGCCGCCAGGCTCTTGGTCTGGAGCGATCCGCCACGGCCGAGCAGGACCAGTGAGCCGAGCAGAAACAGCGGCCACAAGGCGGCCAAGAGCACGGTCGTCGCATCGGGCTGATAACCCCACAGCGACCAGGCCAGGTTCGAGAGCACCGAATAAAAAGACAGGTACGAATAGGTGCCACTCGGCGAGCCGGCCGCCCCCGTCGTCGACTGGTATTGATGGACGGCGAACATCAGAAGCGGCACGAGCTGCAGCGCCAGCACGGTCAGGGAGTAGGCAAAGCCGAGCGCCAGCGCCTTGACGGGCTCGTGATTGCGCCTTCGCTCGATCAGGATGCCTACAAACACGAGCTGTTGCACCGCGATCAGCAGCAGCCCGAAGTAGTGCGTCCAGAGCAGCGCGGCGGTGGCGAGGATGTAAGCCGCCCAGTTCAGCATCGTTCCATTGCGTATCGCTCGCAGCTGGGTCAACACCGCAAGCACTCCGAACAGCGCCGCGAGCTCGTACATCCGGACTTCCTGCGAGTACCAGATCAGCAGCGGTGAGATGGCCGCGAACCCGGCCGCAAGCAGGCCCGTGCGACGGTCATAAAGCTCTCGTCCCAGCTCGTAGAGGGCCGGGACGATGAGGGTTCCCGCGATCACAGATGGAAGCCGGACGGCGAATTCGCCGTGACCGAACAAGCGGATCGTCAACCACAGCACCAGGTCGTGGAGCGGCGGCTGGCGATCGCCGTAATAGAGCGTGCGGAACATGTCGTGCAGCGAGAGGCGAGCCTGGTGGATGCTGATCGCCTCGTCGAGCCAGATTCCGCGAGTGACCGCTAAGCGCAATACCAAACTGAGCAGGGTCAGTCCGGCCAGGACGAGCAGGGCAGTGTGGCGACTGGTATCTGGCTCCCCTCGCCGCGGGAGGCGTCCTCTCGGGCCGAACAGGTCGGCCTCATGAGCGCCGCGGAGGCGCCCGGCTAGCGTCCGCAGTGAGTTCCCTTCCAACGGCTTGAGCGTCTGCAAAAAGTGGCCCCTATCGACGCGACAACCTTTGCGGTGACTCTAACGAAGCTCGCGCGAAGCCGGCGGCGCGGTTCGCATTAGATCACCGCCCGGCGTGTCGAGCTCGGGGTCGCGCACCAGCGAGCGCAGCTCGAGCCGGCGCTCGGCGGTGATGATGTGCACGACGGCGTTCATCAGCGCCAGGTGCGTGAACGCCTGGGGGAAGTTCCCCAGGTGCCGGCCGGTCACGGGGTCGATCTCCTCGGCATACAACGCCAGCGGACTGGCGTACGAGAGCAGCTTCTCGCACAGTCCGCGAGCCCGGGCCAGCTCTCCAATCTCGACCAGCGCCGAAACCAGCCAAAATGAGCAGATCGTGAACGCACCCTCCTCGCCGGAGAAGCCGTCGTCGGTCTCATCGACGCGGTAGCGCAACACCAGGCCTTCCTCGCTCAGTTCGTCGGCGATTGCCAACACGGTGTCACGGATGCGGGCATCGTCGGGCGGGAGGAAACGCACCAGCGGCATCAGCAGCACCGAGGCGTCCAGCGCGTCGGTCTCGTAGTGCTGCACGAATACCCCGCGATGATCCACTCCGTTGGTGCAGATATCCGCGTGGATTTCGTCCGCGGCTGCCTCCCAGCGCGCCGCGGTCGCGTCGTCGGCCCGAATGCGAGCCAGGCGCGCGCCACGGTCGGCGGCGACCCAGCACATCACCTTCGACGAGGTGAAGTGCCGGGGTTCGCCGCGAACCTCCCAGATCCCGCGGTCGGGATCGCGCCAGTGCGCGAGCGCCGACTCCACCTGGCGCTTGATGATCGGCCACAGCCGGTCTGGCAGCTGGTCGCGAGATCGTGTGTGTAGGTAGATGGAATCGAGCACGGCGCCCCAGACGTCGTGCTGGTGCTGGTTGTACGCGCCGTTTCCGATGCGCACCGGCCGTGCATGGTCGTAGCCGGAGAGATGGTCGAGCTCCTGCTCCTGCAACTTGCTCTCCCCACCGATCCCGTACATGATCTGCAGCTCTCCCTCCTCGGCCTCGACCATGTCGGCGATGAAGTAGAAGAAGTCGTTCGCCTCCTCGTCGAAGCCGAGCGTGTAGAGCGCCCACAGCATGAACGTCGAATCGCGAATCCAGCTATAGCGGTAGTCCCAGTTGCGGTCACCTCGGGGGGTCTCCGGCAGCGAGGTCGTGGCCGCTGCGATCATCGCTCCCGACGGGGTGTAGGTAAGGCCCTTGAGCGTCAGCGCGCTGCGCTGCAGATGCGAGCGCCATGGGTGATCGGGGAACGTGCCGTGCTTCAGCCATTCTTGCCAGAAACGGCCCGTGCGCGCCAGCCACGCCGCTGCCTCGGCATAGCTACTCGGCATCGGATGCTCCGACCATCCGAGTGCGAGAAATGCAACATCACCCTCGTGCATCGTCGTCCGCGCGCGAGCGCGGGGCCCCTCGAAACCAAGCCTCAGGTCGGTCACGAGCCGCAGGCCGATGTCCATGCCCTCGGACCGGCCCAACGCCTCCGCATATCCCGGTCCCGTGTAGGACCATTCAGCAGCCAGCCCGCCGTAGTCAAAGGCGGGCTCGCAGTCGAGCTTGATCTCGACCGATCCTTGCACGCACTCGATCACGCGGAGCAGCACGTGGTCCGCCTCGTGGTCGGTGGGGGAGCGCCGATGACTGCCCGATCGCTCGGTGTGGTGGTGCCAGGGGCCGATGCTGAGTGCATCGCGCACGATTACCCAGCCCATCCGCGTCTCCCAGCTCGTCTCCAGAACCATCGTCCCAGGCACGTATCGGCGAGCGGCGGGAACATTGACGTCCGCCGGTGCTACGCGGAAGCCGCCAGCATCACGGTCGAGGATCGCGCCGAACACGCTCGGTGAATCCATTCGCGGAAGGCACAGCCACTCGACGTTCCCGTTCGGTGCCACCAGCGCGGTCGTCTCGCAGTCGGACAGGAACGCGTAGTCGCCTATCGGTGGGAAGGCGCTGACCTGATTGTCGTAGTCGAATGCCCCCTTCATCGCCGGGGCGCGATTCTGCTGCCGTTCACAATGCCTGTCAAGCTATCCTCGCCCGTTTGCGGGCGCCAAAGGCTGTGACGTGAGATCTCCGGCAGAACCGACCTCGATCGATGTGATCGCTTCGGCGCTCGAGCCGCTGACGCCGGCGGTCAGCCGCCTGAGCTCGCCGGATGGAGCGTTGACACTGATGCTCAGCGACATTGCCGATGTCGCTGAGGTTGCGTCGCAGATGGAGCCGGCGCGCTGGGAGCAGCTGATCAGCGACCATCACCTGCTCGTCGAGCGGCTTGTCGCCCATCACGACGGACAGGTGGTCAAGTTCGAGCGCGACGGCTTCCTGGCTTCGTTCGCCAGCGCCCACGGAGGGCTGTATGCGGCCGTCGAGTTACAGCGCACCTTCACCGGCGCCGGGGATCACGGCGCGCTGCCGCCCCTGGCGCTTCGGATCGGGCTGCACTCCGGCTTCGTGATCACCAAATCCGATGAGCTCCTGGGCCGTAACGTCGTCCTCGCCTCGCGGATTGCCTCGCGCGCCCAAGGAGGAGAGATCCTCGTTTCCTCGACGATGAAGGAGTACACGGAGAGCGATCCGAGCTTCCGCTTCGAGGCGCGCGGTGAACATCACTTCAAGGGCCTGCTGGGCGAGCACGCGGTGTACGGCGTGCCCTGGCGGTAGGACCGTCCCTGCGCTGGACGGGCTGAACCGGCGCATCGAGGCCGGGGCGGAGGCCGACGCGATGGAAGCGGTGGCCGCCTCCATTTCGGTATCTGACCTACCAAGCATCCACCGCCGCTCGCGCGATCGTAACTCCGCCTCGCGATTTCTTGACTGAGCGTTGGTCCCCGGTAAGCTCCGCAGAACGTTGGAGGTGTGACATCTCGCACTCAACGCGCCGAAGGCTCTGAGAGAATTCACCAATGGCAGCGAGGGGCGATCCGTTGCAGCGCGGCTCGGTCGTCGGTGGTTACCGAATCGACGAGCTGATCAGTCGCGGCGGAATGGGCCTGGTGTACCGGGCGACGAACGTCGCGCTGCGCAGGATCTACGCGTTGAAGGTACTTCCCCCCGGGATGGCCGAGGACGAGCACTTTCGCCAGCGGTTCCAGCGCGAGATGCGGATCGCCGCGTCGTTGCATCACCCGAACATCGTCAGAATCCACTATGCGGGCGAGCACGAGGGGATGCTGTTCTTCGTGATGGACTACGTGACCGGCACCGATCTGCGCGAGATCTTGCTCAAGCAGGGGGCGCTCGACCCGTCTCGGGCGGTCGATCTCCTCGAGCAGGTCGCAGCGGCGCTCGACGCAGCTCACGCTCGTGGACTCGTTCACCGGGACATCAAGCCGGCGAACATCCTGATCACGGTGGAAGACGCCGAGGAGCACGCGTACCTGACTGATTTTGGGCTCGCCAAGAAGTACGACACCGCCTCGGGCCTGACCGCGAAAGGCCTTGTGGTCGGGACTGTCGATTACATGCCCCCCGAGCAGATCACGGGCACTCACACCGATGCCCGGACCGACATCTATGCCCTCGGCTGCGTCTTCTACCAGATGCTTTCCGGGAGCGTGCCGTTCGATCGCGAAAACTCGGTCGCGACCCTCTTCGCCCACGTGCACGAGCCTCCGCCGGCGCTCGACGGAGAGATCACCGACGCCCATCCCGCCTTCGGCGCAGTGCTCGAGAAAGCGATGGCCAAGGAGCCAGGCGAGCGCTACCTGTCGGCGGGAGATTTCGCGCGCGATGCGGCCGCGGCGCTCAGAGGGACGCGCGACACGGCCGCTCCGACGATTGTCGGGACCGGCGAGGCCACGCCGCTGCTCGAGCCCGACGGCGCGACGGTGCTCGGCGAAGCGGCCGAGACAGCTTCGAACGTGGGCGAGCCGACCAAGCTGGCCGGGGAGACGTCGCCGGCTGATCCCGCCGACGTCACGAAGCTGGCTGAGGGGGCATCGCCGGCTGATCCCGCCGAGGCGACCAAGCTGGCTGACACGACGCCGCCTTCTGCGGCGCGTGAAACGGTCGCTCCGGCTCAAGCGAGCGAACTCATTCCGCCGGCGAGCGCAAGCGGTCCGCCGCAATCGGCCGGCTCGGAGGTCATCGCCCCGAGGCCCGTCGGGCGGTCGGACACGGAGACCGGCGAGTCACCGCCGCCGGCCACGCCCCCACCAACCGCGGGATACGACCTCCCCGCCACTCCGGCCCCCGCCACCGGTGGGCGTGAAGCTTCGTCTGAGGCGACTCGCGGGGCGTCCGAGGTGCCTCCCTCCGAGGCCGGCCGGGTCCCTCCCTCTGGGGGGCGGGCCGGGGCTTCCGAGGTGCCTCCGTCCGGGGCGCGCGCCGGGGCTTCCGAAGTGCCTGTAGCCGGGGTGGGTGCCGGGGCTTCCGAAGTGCCTGTGGCCGGGGTGGGTGCCGGGGCGTCCGAAGCGGCCGCGGCTCGGGCCGCCGCCAGGGGGTCCGAGGCGACGGCGCCTCCGGCAGCCGCCGCCACTGACGGCGCCGGACGCAAACGCTCGCGCAACCGCTACCTGCTGCCGGGGCTCGGCGCACTCGCGTTGCTCATCGTCGCCGCCGTCGTCGTGATCGTGTTGAGTTCGGGCGGATCATCCGGGCCTTCCGGGCAGCCGTTTGCGGCCAACGCGCAGCCCGTCCCGCAAAACCGGGTCACGGGCGGGGGCACCGCGGAGCTGGTGCTGAAGGGCGACACCGTAACCGCGACTGTTCACGTGCATGGGCTCATCAACCAGCCTCATGCGATGCACATACACGCGGGAGGACTGGGCCTTTGCCCGCCGGCGTCGGCCGCGCGGCTGCACAACGGGCACCTGTCGATCAGCACCGGCAATGGGATCAAGTTCTACGGACCACCGCAGGTGTCGCTCACCACCGCTGGGGACACCACGCCCAGGAGCATCGTCGACTTCGCGCGCTATCCGACGACCGGGACGATCGACTATCACCGCACGTTGACCGTTCCTCCCGGCGTGGCCGGCGCGATCCGCGCTGGAAATGCCGTGTTCGTGGTGCACGGAATCAACTACAACGGCACCGGGTTCTACGACGATTTTCTGGGCGCAAGCGACCTGGACTCGAAGCTACCGGGCGAGGCAACCGCGCCGGCTCTCTGCGGCACGCTGGTAGCGACCTCGACGGCGGCTGCGCGCCCGCCGGCCACAACGACCTACACGGTCGCGTTGCGAGCACCGGTCGTGCGAACCGCGGCGCAGGCGGCCCGCTTCGCGCTGCTATGCCACCTCCCGTTGGTCGAGGCAACTGGCGCGACCGACCCACGAGCGACGCTCGCGACGCCCGCCTGATCTCCGGCGCTCGGCGGTTACGGTGAGACGACGATCGTCGCCTTCATCCATGGATGGATCGTGCAGTAGTAGTGGATCGTCCCTGCCTCGCTGAGCCTCAACGAGAACTTCGAGCCCGGGTTCATCCTCGGGCGGGAGGATTTGAATCTCGGCCCGCTCACCCAAGTCACGTTGTGCGGCGAGCTGTCCTTGTTCGTCCAGATGACCGTCTGCCCGACCTTGGCATGGATCACAGTCGGGCTGAATTCTAGGCTCACCATCACGACCTGCAATGCGCCACCGATGTCCTGCGGCGAGCCGGAGGTTGTTGTCGCCGAGTGAGAGCTCGAGCCGCAGCCCGCCAGCATCACGACGGCGACGACGACGATGCACAGCGGAGCGCGCACGGTTCTCTGCACGATCAGCCAGTCGCCCGGGCTTCAGGTTGGCGCTTCAGAGGCCGGAATGCCGGCAGCTTGCGAGAGCAAATGCGCATAGTCGACGCTCGTGCGCGGCCGGTCGCCCGGGTCCTTTCGCAGGGCGGCTTTCAGCGCCCGCGCGAACGGTGGCGAGACATCGGCACGTTCGGCGGAAGGATCGATCGGTTCCTCTTGGAGGTGGGCCCACAACACTTGTAGCCCCTCGCGGTCGGCGAACGGCGGCCGTCCCAACACGCATTCGAACATCACACACCCGAGCGAGTACGTATCAGTCGCCCCGCTCACAGGATCGCCGCGGATCTGCTCCGGCGACATGTAGTCCATCGAGCCGAGCGGCTGCCCCGGTCGCGTCAGCACGGTTCCGGCGCTGTCCTTCGCGAGCCCGAAGTCGGTTATGTATGCGTTCCCGGGGCGGTCGAGCAGAATATTGGCCGGCTTCACGTCGCGGTGGACCATTCCAGCCTCCCACAGCGCCTGCAGGCCGTCCGCGACCTGCGCGCAGATCCTCACGATCCTTGGTATATCGAGTCGGCCCTCGAGCTCGAGCTTCTGGTCGAGCGGGTCGCCTTCGATGAACTGCGCTGCGAGGTAAGGAAGGCCTTCGTGCTCGCCGGTATCTCGGACCGCGACGACGTGCGGATTGCGGACGCTCTGAGCGATCCGAGCCTCGCGCTCGAAACGGCGCCTGAATATCTTGTCTCGCGCCAAGTCTTCCTTCACAAGCTTCAGTGCAACCGGCGTGCCGTCGGGAGTCGTGGCCTTGTAGACCCTGCCCATGCCACCTACGCCGATCAGCGAGGCGATCTGGTACTGCCCAAAGCTGGTCCCGACGCGGTCGTCGGCCGCGAAGCGTTTGTGCTCCTGACTCATTTGCCCTCGGAGCGTGAGCATAGGTGATCGGCGGCGGACGCAGAGAGCATCAACGCTTCCTCCGGGGCGTGTAATTCAGCCGGCGGCGTGGGGACGGTATAAACAACGCGTATGTCCGAAAGCCTGGCTCTCGGCTCCACCTTCGCGGGCTGCCGACTGGACGAGGTCGCGGGGCGCGGGGGAATGGGAGTTGTGTTCCGAGCGACGCAACTCGCGCTTCGCCGTCCCGTCGCGCTGAAGGCGATCGCTCCCGAGCTCGCTGCGGACTCGGACTATCGCGAGCGCTTCCAGCGGGAATCGCACCTAGCCGCGTCGATCGATCACCCCAACGTGATCCCCGTGTACGAAGCCGGCGAGTCCGGCGGGACGCTGTATCTGATCATGCGCTGGATCGACGGGACCGATCTGCGCGCGTTGCTCGAAACCTCCGGGCGCCTGTCACCGCGCCGCGCGATCACCTTGCTTCGACCGGTCGCCTCGGCACTCGCGGCAGCTCACAGGCACGGTCTCGTGCATCGCGACGTGAAGCCCGCCAATGTCTTGATCGCGCGCGGCTACGAGGAGTACGAAGATCACATCTACCTGACCGACTTCGGAATCGCCCGTCGAACGGACGGAGAATCGCTAACCGGCACGGGTATGTTCGTCGGCACCGTCGATTACATGGCGCCCGAGCGGATCGAAGGCGGCAAGGGAGAAGCCCCCTGCGACATCTATTCCTTCGGCTGCATGCTGTTCGAGGCGGTGGCGGGGCACATCCCGTTCGACCGGCCAACGGAGGTCTCGAAGATCTTCGCGCATGTCAACGACCCGATCCCGTCGGCCCGGGAGGAGGTGCGCGAAGTCCCCGAGGGGCTCGACGCGATCATCGTCAAGTCGATGGCCAAGCGCCCGGAAGATCGCTTCCGGTCCGCGGGCGAGCTGACCGCGGCGTTATGGCGGGTGCTCCAGGAGCTGGAGACAAGTGAGCGGACCGTCGTGAAACGGCAGCCACCGGTGGTCTCGGACGAGCCGACCACCGCGGCCACCGAACCAATCGAGCCGGCGGCGTCGTCCGAGCATCTCGAGCCGACGGTGCTGGCGGACGAGCCGGTTGAGCGGACGGTGCTGGCGGACGAGCCGACCACAACCGTACCCGAGCCGGCCGCGGGGGGGATACCTCCCGGAGCTCGCCCTCCCGCAGGGACACCTCCCGGAGCTCGCCCGCCGGGGGGGACACCTTCACAGGGTCGCCGGTCGCCGGGAACACCTGCCGTCGATCAGCCCCGCGCCGCCCCAAGGCGCAGGCGCCCGCTGCTCCTGTGGATCGTGCCGATCGCCGCTCTCGCTGTGGTGGTAGCGCTCGTGGTGATCCTGGTCAGCGGCGGGAACTCTGACGACGCCACGGCCGTCAACGTCCACGGCAGTGGTCTCACGGTGGGACGCACGATCACGGTGGGGAGCCCACCCGGATCGGTCTCCGTGGGGACGCGGAACGTTTGGATCTCGCTCCCCGCCCGGAACGAACTCGTTCGCTCCAATCTGAGCACGGGCGCTCAGCAGACCTTTGCGGCAGCCGGCAATCCGACTGCGATCGCCGCCGGCTTTGCCGCTCTGTGGGTGGCCCAGCCAGGATCCCACTCGCTGGCCCAGTTCAACGGCGACAGCGGCGCTCAAGTCCACGCCGCCAAGCTTCCGGGTGCACCTACGGGGATCGCGCTCGATCGCCAGGACAGCTCAGCCTGGGTCGCCGACTCGAGCGGCGCGATCAGCCACGTCGCGGTCGGCGCCACTGTAATCGGGACGCCCGCGCACAGCGACCCCGCCGCCAGCAGCCTCGCCTGGGGCGAAGGAGCGGTGTGGGCCGCAAACGGCGCAGATAACGGGCTCGTGCGGGTGAGCCTCGGCGCCGACGGTTCGAGCACGACGTTTCTAACCGGTCCCCGGCCGGTTGCCGTCGCCCTCGACCAGGGGGTGTGGACCGCGCACGCGAACGGCAACCTCACCCGATTCGACCCTCGGCCCGGCCAGCTCCGGATCAATGCCGACATCAACGTCTCACCGGATGGGCTCGATGGGATCGCGGCAGTGGATCCGAGTCCGTTCGTCTGGACAATCAGCAAGAGCGCGCGGACGTTGTATCGGGTGACGAACACGAGCCACCCGAGCGTGACCGGGAGGGTCGTTTTTCACAGCCCGCCGGAGGCGCTCGTTGTCGAGGGAAACTCCGTGTGGGTGGCGACGCAAGCGGGGGGCGTGGTCCAGGTCCAATCGTGAGTCCGAGCGCTGGCTTCGGCAACTCGGGCGGATGGATGAGGGCTAGCGTTACATTCAATCCACGTCGAGGATTGGACGTAACGTTCGCCCGCGTAGCGCGGGCAAAAGTTACATGCGAGCGGCGGCGCGGGGCGAGTGTCACGTTCGCCCGCGCAGCGCGGGCCAAAGTTACATTCGAGCTGACGCAGAATCGTCCGTAACGTTAGCCCGGGGGGAACGCGGGCCTGCTCGGCTCCGGGTGGAGAACGACGATCCCGCGGCCGCCCGACGCGTTCGGGCCGATCACGCTGACCTCGAAGCAGCGAGAGAGTAAGCAGCGCGCGCTCCAGATGTTGACTGCGCAACAATACTCCGCATGAACACCTTTCCCGAATCCCACCGGGATCTGCTCGAGGGCCAGGTCGCCTCGTTAGCGACGATCGGAGGCGATGGCTTCCCGCAGGTGACCGAGATCTGGTTTTTGTACACGGACGGAGGGCTAAAGCTGTCGCTCAACTCGGCACGGCTGAAGACCCGCAACCTCGCAGCTCGCCCTCGGTGCAGCCTGTTGCTACTCGATCTCGAGAACCCCTATCGCTATCTCGAAGTGCGGGGCACGGCCTGGCTCGAGCCCGACGACGATTACGAGTTCGCGCGCGAGCTCGGCGCCAAGTACGGTGCCGACCTCAGCCAACACGACCTTCCCGGGCAAAGTCGCGTGGTCGTCACGATCGAGCCGGTGAACGTCTACGCGGTCGACATGCGCGGCGGATAGCTCACTCTTTGGAAACCTCGCGTAACTCGGGCTGAGGCAGCGCCTCGCCAGCCAGCGGCGCGCGCGCGGTTACGGCCCGGCGCCCGGTCGCCGACGATTCGTTACGAGTAGGATCAGTATCGAAATTCCCATGTCGTCAGGGACGGGTGGCAGCGGTGACCCTAGAGCGAGCGGAAACGATGAGCCTCGATACCGGTAGCGCCATGCGATCGGTCGGCCGACCGAGAGATCCAGGACTGGATGCAGTGATTCTGCGCGCCGCCGAACGACAACTGCTGGAGAAGGGCTACGCCGGGATGTCGATCGAGTCGATCGCGGCCGACGCCGGCACGACGGTGCCGAGCCTGCGCCGACGATACGCGACGAAAGCCGCCCTCGCCGAGGCGGTGATCGACTCGATGCGGATACAGCCCCCGCCCGAGCGGCGCGGAACGCCGCGCGATCATGCTTTGTCGATCCTTCAGAACTTCCTGGCCAACCTACAACGGGGCCACGCTTTCGAACTGCTTGGAACCTTGCTCAGCGAGCAGGAGCGCCACCCCCAGCTCCTGGAGCGCTTCCGCAAGCGCCTGGTTCAGCCGCGGCGGGCGGCGTTGAGCGAGGCGCTCGCGCTGGGCGCCACCGTGGGGAGCCTGCGCCCCGACGTCGACCTCGATGCAGCGGTCAACCTGCTAATCGGGTCTTTCTACGCGCGCCACATCAGCACCGGGCGGATCCCGAGGACCTGGCCTCAGCAGGTGCTCGACCAGGTCTGGCCCGACCTGGAGAACCGCTGATTCACCGCGCACCATGCGCGGCGCGCTCCTCACCCCGGAAGCGCGTCTCCGGGAAATCCGCGGACCGGATGAATCTCATAGGCGAGCACACCGGCCTCGACCGCCGGATCGTGGTCCATGATCTCCCGCACCTCTGTCCCAGCGAAGATCCCGACGCCGGCGACGTCGCTGTTATCGGTGACCGGACATACGATCCATAGCGCGCCGCTCGCCCGGAGCGCCATGTTGCGACGACCGTGCTCCCAGATGATCGGACGGCTCTGATCGGTGAACGTGTCCGGCGTCGTGCTGAGAATCACCAACGTGTAGTCCCGCGTCTGTGAGAGCCGCTCCTTCATCTGTTCGTCTGTGCAGTGGCAGATCGGGGACGCTCATGGCATGACCTCCTGTGCAAACAGGGCGATCACAGCGACCACGCGATCGGATAATTGACGATGGGTATGAACGTCACGCCGACGGCGTCCGCAGCGGCTCGGGCGTTCACGATCATCTCCTTCAGTTCACTCATTTGCTGCGCGTGGTCCTCGCTGTCCCAGGCGCTCACGTGAACCATCGAGCCCGTGGGCGACGCTCCCGCCCAGTAACCGAGGAGCCCCTCGAGCTTGGAGATCGCCGGAGCGAGGTACTCGCCGGTCGCCCGCGTCATCTCGGTCACCTCGGAGAAGCGCGCCGGGTCGAAGTTCCCCCGCGACACGCGGATCACCGCCCCCTCCAGAACGCCCGTAAGATTCATCGTGCTGCCTCCCAGCTGTCTTGGGCGATCGACGCCATATCCGATCGGTCCCTTGGTTTCGTTCCGATAGTACACCGTAATGAAACTCCGCTGCGGTTCGTAACGACTGCGCGTCAGATGAACGCAAAGCGTTCGCACCGCGCTCGGCAACTTCCAGGCGTTGCCCGGGTCCCGCGCGATCTGCAGCCCGCATGCGACGCCACCGGATGCCTGCGGCGTAACCTTGGTGGCGTGGCCAGCGGGACGGCGAGGCCGTCTGCGAGGTGAGGTGGGCCCTTGTCGAGTTCGGAAAGCACGGTCTCATCGGAGCGGGCAAGAAACGGGTCGGCGCTCTCGGCGCGGGGTCTCGGCAAACGGTTCGGTGAGCGGGTGGCGTTTGAGGATCTCTCGCTCGAGATTCCTTATGGCGAGGTCTTCGGTTTCCTCGGGCCCAACGGCGCCGGAAAGACAACGACGGTACGGACCCTCGGGATGCTGATCGCGCCGACTTCAGGATCGGCAACCGTGGCCGGGGTCCCGCTGGCGCCCGAAAACGGAGTCGAAATCCGTCGCCGGATCGCGATCATGCCCGAGCTGCCGGGGCTCTATCAACGGCTCACCGTGGCGGAGAACCTGGAGTGCTTCGCTGATCTCTATGAAGTGCCCGGGCCGGCCGCTCGCATCGAGCGGGCGCTGCGGGCGGTGAACCTCACCGACCGGGCGCATGAGGACTGCGGGACCCTGTCCAAGGGCCTGCGCCAGCGGGTCGCGCTCGCACGGGCGTTGCTGAGCGATCCCGAAGTGTTGTTTCTCGACGAGCCGACCGCGGGCTTGGATCCGGTCGCCAGCCGGGAGGTGCATGAGCTAACCGCCGCGCTCGGGCGTAGCGGGGTGACGATCTTCTTGACAACGCACCGGTTGGAGGAGGCTGAGCGGCTGTGCGACCGCGTCGCGATTCTGAACACGCGTTTGCTGACGATCGGTCGCCCTGCCGAGCTGCGCGACAAGCTGTTCGCGAAGGCGCTCACGGTCAGAACGTTGGATCCGCTTCCCGATCCGGCAGGGGTCTTTGGCGGGCTCCCTGGGGTCGAGAGCTGGCGCCGGGACCGCGACGGCGCATACGTCGTCGCGGTCTCGGAAGCGAAGGTCGCGGCCCCGGCGCTCACTCGCGCATTGGTTGCTGCCGGTGCCGACGTGCTGTCGATCGGCGAGTCCTATCACTCGCTCGAGGACGTCTATCTGGAGCTGGTGGAAGAGGATCCGGAGGCGAGCCGGGGATTTGCCTGAGCCGCAGGCGAATTCGGGCGATCGCTCGCAAGGAGCTTCGGCAGTACCGTCGGAACGCCTCGATCGTGGGGGCGATGGCGATCATCCCGCTGGTGTTCGTGATCCAGCCGCTGGTGTCGGTGTTCGCGACCTCCTCGAACGCGACGATGCAGCTCAGCCACAGACACGAGCTGTTGTACATGCTCGGGATCCCGGCGCTCGTGCCTGCCGCGCTGGCGGCCTACGCGGTCGTTGGCGAGCGCCAGCAGGGCACGCTCGAGCCGGTGCTCGGCACGCCGATTCGGCGCGAGGAGCTGCTGCTTAGCAAGGCGCTCGCAGTGCTCGTCCCGGCGATCGGGATCTCGTATGCCGTGTTCGCCTCGTTCGTGGTGCTGGTCGAGCTGTTCGCGCATCCCGGTATCGCGTCGGCATCCGCGGCCCGACTTCTCGCGCAGGTCGTCTTCACGCCGTTGATCGCGGCCTGCTCGATCTGGATTGGGATCGCGATCTCCACGCGGGCAAGCGATCTGCGTGTCGCACAGCAATTGAGCTTGCTCGCCAGTCTTCCGACGATTGCGCTGACAACGTTGATTTCCTTGAACGTCATTCACGCGACGCTTGGACTTGCGTTCGGCCTCGGGATTGCGCTGCTCGTGGCCAACAGGCTCGGCTGGCGGCTCGTGTCGGCGCTGTTCGATCGCGAACGGCTGATCGTCGGCACGAAGACGTGAAGTCGCAGATCGATCCGCCGAGGATGAGGAGCGGCAGCTAAGCGCTGGGTGCGGCTTTGTATTCATCGTCGGTGACGTGCTCGCCCCAAGTGACGGGGCTGCCCGTGGCGTCGACCTCTTGCATCGCGAGATGGGTCATGAAGCGGTTGGGCGCAGCGCCGTGCCAGTGATGCTCGCCGGGCTCGAAGTAGACACGGTCACCGGGGCGGATGACCTCAATCGGTCCACCGCGGCGCTGGCAGCGGCCGATGCCCTCGGTCACATAGATCGTCTGGCCGTAGGGGTGGGTGTGCCAGGCGGTTCGCGCGCCGGGAGTGAAGTGAACGCTGCTGGCCGCGAGCCGGGATGGCTCTGAGGCCGTCGCCACCGGGTCGATGTACACAGTGCCGGTGAACCAGTCGCTTGGCCCGGTATTGGTCTCGAGCGAGTTTCGGGTGATCTGCATGGTTATCCTTCGGTCGTTGACCTGAGCGGGCCGTACACCCGCTGCTTCGGGATCAGGCGCCACGCGACTCGGCGAGGCGGCGCATCCAGTACCTGAACCAGTCGGGCCCGTACGGTAGGTACACGCGAGTCGGTATGCCCCGATCGCGCAGTTCGTATAGCGACTGCGGCCGAACCCCGAACAGCTGCTCGACCGGAACCGTACCGGGGCCGAGAAGCAGCGCCTCGCGCACGCGGCCATCGTGCGTGGCGAGCGACCAGCTCGCGTCGCTCTGGCGCAAATAAAACCCAAGGCGCAAAAACGCGATGTCGGTGGGCTCGCCATGAGGATGCGCTCCGGTCTCCTCCAGGTAGGCGCCCTTGACCAGCCGAATGTGAACGCCGGTGCCGATCAGCATCTCGACGTCCGCGGGTGAGCGCAGCAGGTTCGCCTGGATGGTGGCGCCGAGTCGGTCTGCAAGTCCCCGGCTGGCGACCTCCGTCACGCATCTCAGAATCGCGTCGGCGCGGGAGGCGTCTTCCGCTCCTACTTGGATCCGTCGGCCGACCGGAAGCATGGCCGCGATCGCCGCGAGGCGGTCGGCGACAGCGGATGGATCTACGTCCAGCGCGAGATGGCTCAGGTCTACCGACAACCACACGTCCGCGGGAGGCGGCGGGAGCACCTCGGTCAGCAGCAGGTATTCCTCGAGCGCTCGGTCAGCGCAGGACGGATCACTGACGCGCTCGCCGAACAGATCGATGCTGACTCCGAGTCCCTGCTCCAGTAGCCTCGCGCCCGTCGCCAGCGCCTCGTCTCGGGTGCGGCCGGCAACGTAGCGGGACGCCGCCCGCCATGCCCCGGCTTCGCCACCGGGTATCGCCTTGACTGCCCGCTCGAAGCGCTCGCTCGTGGCCAAGTGAAATAACAACGCACGGTCGACGCCCACGAACGAGATCCTCTCACGCCCGCGTTTGCGCCACCCGGAATTCTTCTGGAGTACCGCTTTTGTCCTGCTGGTAGATGCCGATACTCCAATTGGATATGGCGGATCGAGGTCGCCGAGATTAGCCTCCTCCGACGCCATCGGGCACCCCTGAAAGGACTTCCCATGAGCTGGAAACACCAGGTACTCGTCGTCGCCAACGTGACGGCCACCTCACCTGAGCTTCTGGACACGCTCAAGCTGCGAAGCGAGCGAGGGTCAACCTCGTTCTCGCTCATCGTTCCGGCCACGCCGTTCGAAGGGGGACGGACCACCGCGGCTCAGCGAGTCAGCGACGCGGTGATGTCACTGCGTGCGCTAGGGCTCGACGTGGGTGGGGCGATCGGCGATGGCGACCCGGTGGTAGCGGTGGCCGAGACGTGGAATCCCGCGGAATTCGACGAGATCATCGTCTCGACGCTTCCCGTAGGTTGGTCGCGCTGGCTCCGCGCTGACCTTCCCCGCAGGATCGAGAGGCTCACCGGAGCCCTGGTTACGCACGTCGTGGCGCCGCCGCGAACTAAGGCAACAGCGGCCCCACCCGCGGTTGCCGCACGGTAGCGCGGTCACATCGCCTGGCGTCGGTGCGTGCGGCAACAGCGCCGCCATCCGTCGGCAGGCGGTGACCGCTGGCTGACCGCGCGCGGGCCCTCGGTCACCGGCTCGAGCTGGATCGGGCAACTTTGGCCATCTGGCCATATCGCGTCCGTCCCACGGCTGCTTCTCTGTTTCCGTGCAGTGGCCCGGACGTGTCGCTCGACAGGCTCCGCCGATCCCGCACGGAGGTAGTAACCGATGACCGAACTGGTGAGCAGCGCGAGCGCGGTGTCGTGGTCTCAGTGGACCGCCTCCCGGGGCTATTCGGTGGGCGTCGAGGAGGAAGTGATGCTGCTCGATCCGAGCAACGGTTGGGCGCTCGCCGCCCGCATCGATGATGTCCTGCGGTCGCTCTCGGCCGAGCTGACACCGCACGTCACGGCCGAGACCCAGGACGCGGTACTTGAACTGGCAAGTGACCCCCACGACAGATCGGCGGCGGCGGCAACGCAGGTGCGCGCGCTGCGCGCGCGACTCGAGGATGAGCTGAGCGCGATTGGACTTCGGGCCGCTTGCGCCGGGACTCATCCAAGTGCCGTGTGGACCGAGGTCAAGATTGCAGCTGGCGAGCGGCACCAGCTCGTCTACGGATCGATGCGCGAGCTGGCACGGCGCGAGCCAACGTTTGGGCTGCACGTCCACATCGGGGTGAGCGATCCGGAGGCGGCGATCACCCTCTACAACCGGATGCGAATCCACCTCCCTCTGCTGCTCGCGTTATCGGCCAATTCTCCCTACTGGCAAGGGCGCGATACCGGGCTGGCTTCGGCGCGTACGCCGATCTTCCAGGGATTCCCGAGGGTGGGAACGCCACGTCGATTCGAGTCGTATGACGAATACGTCGAGACCGTCGACCGCCTGATCCGCTGCGAGGCCTTTCCAGAACCGACGTTCTTGTGGTGGGACGTGCGCCCTCAGCCTAGATTCGGCACCGTGGAGGTCCGGATCATGGACGCCCAGACCAGCTCGGAGGCGACCGGCGCGCTCGCGGCGCTGGTCCAATCCATCGCTCATCTCGAGCTCGAGGAGGGCTACCACACCGAGGACAGCGCCGGTACCCCGGAGGTATTGGTCGAGAACCGCTTTCTTGCCTCCCGCGACGGGATGGAAGCCGAGCTGATTGACCCTGTCAGCGAATCGCGGATCCCCGCCCGGACCGCGATCGGCCGGCTGATCGATGCCGCTCGCCCGCACGCGGAAGAGCTCGAGTGCGCGGCCGAGCTTGAAAGCGTGGCAGCGCTCGCTCGCCGGAACGGCGCTGATCGACAGCGCAGCGCGTTCGCACGAACCGGACAGCTCTCATCGGTGGCGGCGGCGCTGGCGGATTCGTTCCAAGCCAAGTCCATGACGCCGCGCCAGCGAACGAACGCGACCAGCTAGCTTCCCTCTTTCACCGGCAGCTGCACCCGGTCAGAGCAGCCCGATTACACCCTTGATCACGAGCAGCACGCCGACTGCCGCCAATCCCCTGACCGCGAAGCTTCGCGCGTGCAGACCGAGCCAAGCCTTGGCTCTATCGATCGCGTGTGGTGTCCAATCCGGGGCGACGAGGAAGCAGAGCAGCGGCACCTCGAGCAGCCACAGCATCACCAGGTTGAAGGCCACGACTACGACCACGACCCCCAGCGACGAGTAGTTCCGCTTGTGGATCTGATCTAGCCCAGCCAGATACGACGCGCCGGGAAGAGTCAGCAGCGCCCCGATCACGAACGTTATCCGCGCGGACCCCTTGTCCAGCTCTCGCTGCCACCTGGGCGGCGGTTTGTCCGCCTTCCTGGCTTTCCGCGCCTGCCTGCGCCCCGTGAAGCGATCGTAATGGGCGCTGCGGAGGACGAGCGCGAGCAGCAAGGCGAGCCCGCCCAGCGCGATGTCCACGCCAGGGCTGATGCTGTTCTCGGTTGTCTTCGTCGCCCCCGAGTGCGGCAGCGCGAACACGCTCACCAGGCCGATCGTGATGCTCGTCGTCAGCGCGCCGATCAAATAGCCCAGCATCAGCTTTGTGGGGTGGGGAAGCAGCAGCATCACGGTCGTCACCGCCACGAGCGTCGGGTTGAAGGACGCGGTCAGCGATAGCAGAACTATTTCGCCCATTGGCCGATCGTGATCCAGCGAGCTGTCGGCCGAGCGGGGCTAGGCCGGATACCGTCGATTGGTTCTCACCGGACTGCGGCTGGGCTCTCGCGCGGCTCGTCGCTGGCGTGCGGGCAGTCGCTCCGCGAGGCGACGACTGTCTCGCAGGCGAATTCGCGCCGGCAGCGGCTGAGGACAGCCGGCACTAACAGTGCCGAGGCGAACACCACGGCCAAGTACAACAGTGCGAGCGGGTCAAATCCGCTCGCCTGGGACCCCTTCGCCATGGCGCAAGGCTACCGCTCGCTCGAGCTCGGGGCTACCAGGGCCGGCTCCGGAAAGGTGGCGAGGGGCCGATGCGATCGTTGGCGTGTGCGGCAAAGTTGATCGCGAGCCCCTCGTCGAAGATCCCGGAGGGGGCCCAGCGCCCAGCCCGTCCGGGGCAGGCCGGGGCGGCGCTTTCCCCAGGCGTCGTCACCCAGACGAAGCCGTCGAGGTATCTCGAATACATGCCATACGAGGCGCCGTCGCTTGCTCCTGGCTTTGGCCCAAGGCCGCGATCGGGCGGATTGCACAGCTCCTCGATCCCCTGGCTGGCGGGATTCGGGTTCAAGATCGGCCCTTGGCCGTCGGCCCGGGTGTCAACGACGAAGTGCAGACCGCCGGTGAGCTGCGCGACCTCGTTCCCGAACCGAATTTCCTTGTACGCCCAGTTGAAGTGCGTGTCGTTGAGGAAGAAGCCGCGGACCTGGTGCGTGCCGCTGGCGTTGAGAACGCGGGCCACCTGGGCCGGCGAGTTGGCGTCCGAGGTGCCGCCCTCGACGTACAGCAGCGCATGCGGAAGCTTCGAGAGCTGGTCGATCTCGTACCTGAGCAGCGCCGCTCGACCGCTGACCGCGGCCGGATTGGACCAGCAGATCGTGTCGACGGCGTCTTCCTCGACGAAGATCAAAGCCGGGAAGCGGTCTACCGCAGCTCGCAGCGCATCGACTTCGGCCTTGAACTTCGGTTGGTCGCCGCTGCTGCAGCCGGAGCTGTGATCGATGAAGTAGGTGGTGATCACGGCTACCGCGGCGGGGTCGGTCCGCTGCATCCGGCACAGGTAATTCTGGACTTGGGTGTATATCGCGTCGCCTGAACCTCCGGCGGTGTAGAGACTGAACTGATGTGCCTGCGGGTAGTCGCCGATCTTCTCGAGCTGGTCGACTGCGAACGAGGTGGACGGCGATAGGTGCATCGAGTTGACTTCGTGCCTGAACTCGGCCCAGGGGATCGGTTTGCCTCCCTCCTGATCGGCGAGGTGCCCCAGCCCGGCCTGATCGGCGATCGCGTCGGCTGCATCACCCCCGAACAGCCATGGGCCTTCGGCGAAAAGGTGCGCCCCGGTGAGCGGGTCGCTACCGCGCAAGCCGACCGTATTCAGAGGATTCACCGGGTTGCGGGGGCGGTGGTCGCTCGAGGAACACTGCTGCACGTAGCCGCCGTGCACGCGCACATCCGAGCCGGAAGTCCCGCCCACGACCCCCAAAACGGCCAGCAGCGCGACCACCGCGAGCAACATCACCAGCGAGCGCGAATTCACGAGAGTTCCCTTCCAGCGTATACCGGCGACCCGGCTATTGGGCTGGCCCGCGACCCAGCCACTGCGGCCGGCGGGGATCGGTCCGGCTCAGGCGGCGAGACGAGGCAACTCGATCGCCGGACAGCGGTCCATCACGACGAGCAACCCGGCGGCCAGCGCCCGCTGCGCGGCCGCCTCGTCGATAACCCCCAGTTGCATCCAGACCGCGCTTGCGTCGATCTCGATTGCCTCAGTCACGTGCGCGCCCGCGAGGTCGGCGCGCCGGAAGATGTCCACCACTTCGACGCCTTCGCGGGCCGGAATCGCCCTCAGGCTCGGGTAGCAGCGCTCGCCGAGCAGTTGCTCGACGTTCGGGTTGACCGGAATCACTCGAAAGCCGCGTGCTTGCAGCAGGCGCGCCACCCGGTGCGAGGCTCGGCGCGGATCCGGCGAGCACCCGATGACCGCCCAGGTGTGCGTCCCGGTCAGCACCTCGCGAATGACCTCGGGGGTGGTGTGGGGAGACATGCGCCGAGTATGCCCCAACCCCCGAGTGCCCCTGATCCGGGGGCTCCGCTGGCCGATCAGCGTGCCGAGCCGACGTCTGACCCGGATCTCTCCGCAGTCTTCGCTCATTTGATTCCGAAGAACTTCTTGAACGACTCGCCCCAGACGGTCGTGGACCCGGCCGGCGGACTGGCCGCCCCGGGATCGGTGAGACCCGCCAGCGTAAGTGCGTTGGAGTTAGGCGATCCCCACCCGATCTCGATCCCGGTACCGCTGGCCGCGTACGACGCCACCTGCTGTCCCTTCTGGAAGCGAGTACCGGTGGCCATCGTCACCGGGTTGATTTGCTCGGCGACGTACCAGTAGGCCGACAGTGCGCCGGCGGGAGGGTTGACAAACCGGAAAAGCAGTATCGGCTCGCCCGCATACCAATCACCCATCGACTCCACCAGCGTGGATGCGAGCGGAGCGTAAATGCCCGCCCCAGTGGGCGCGCTCGCGTCGACACCCATGTCATCGCGCTCGATCGTGAAACCCGGGATTGGATCGATCCCCGCCTTTGGCGTGCTCGTGCTGACCACGATCCGGTGGCCTTTGCTTGCCTTCAGCACCGCGGTTCGGAGACTGGACGAGGTTCTGTTTCCAACCGAGCCGCTCGCGGGGTACAGCTCATGGGCGAGCTGGAAGCGCCGCACCGCAGACTTCGTGGCGGTGCCGAAAAAGCCGGTCGCCGAGACTCCGTAGCCGACGTCCGACAACCAGACCTGCAGGGTTTTCACCTCGGACCCCGAATCTCCCTTGCGCAACGTGCGTGAGAACACCGGCGTCGACGACTTGCTCGCCAGAACCTTCCCAGCCACCGAAACTCCCCCCGAGCTCGCCAGCGCGATCGAGCAGCAGCAGATGCTGCCGACCGCGACCGAGGCGACCGACGCCAGCCTCATCCCTCGGGCCGACCTCACGAGGATCCTCCCGAGCCTCCTCCAGCCGTGCTAACGAACGACGAACACGAAAACGCTTCAGGAAGCCAACGCATGCAGGAACCTCCGCGGGCGCGGTGTTGCGATTTGACGCCTTGGGCCTGCGGAGTTAGCTGACGGGCTAGCGCTGAATGCTCAGCGCCTCGCGCGGATCACCGCGTGACTCGCCCCAAAAATTTGGGTTCCCCGCTCCCCGGCTCGGCGTTTCCGGGGATTCGGCGCGGGCAACCTATCAAAGAATTTGATCGCGCGTTGCGAGAAAACCGTCATCGCCACGATCGGCTCTCCTTACTCCCGTGTCCGAACTTCCGCGATTCTTGTCCGAGGGGTGGACAGAAATCGCAAAAGTTCGTCTCGCTAGCCGGCGCGGCGGGATTCGTAGCGAGCCGGCCGGCGCGGCCGGCAGCGAGCGTCGCGCCCCGCCTCCCAGGCAACCGGAAGCCGGGACGCGCGATCGCCGTCGGTCACATGATGGCCTCGTCGGCCTCCTCGGAGGCGAGCAGACCGATCGCGACCAGATCGAGTGGATGAACCCAGGACTCCGCGAGCATGAAGCCGCCAGAACCGCGGATCGAATCGCGCAGGCCGATCGCCCATCGGTGCTCGATCAGCGCCACCGCGGCGGCGGAATCGGCCGGGAGCACGTCATCGACGTACCAAACCCCTTCCGGCAGCACGCCCGGCTCGGTTTCAGCGGCTTCCGCCCCGATCACCGCGCCGGCAGCGGCGCGCTCCTCGCCGTCCATGCCGAAGCCGATCAGCGCGCCCACCGTCGCGCCGAACTCCCTCGCCTCTTGTTCGCTCAGGTCGCTGTGGTGGATCCGCTCGACGTTGCCCTCAGCATCCTTGCGGACGAACAGCAGATCGATCAACCGAACGGTGTCGCTCGCCTGCAGCCGGTCGAGCTCGCCGCGGATCTTGCCGTGGACTTCTTCGTGCTCGAATCCGATTACGAGCAGTTGCACGGGTCCGATCGTCATGTTCTCTCCCAACTCCCGAGGAGCTTGCGCTTAGCGGCTTCGAATTCCTCGTCGCTCAGCACGCCGGACTGCTTGAGGTCACCGAGCTGCTTGAGCCGCGCCACGATGTCCGAGGATCCAGCGCCACTCGAGGCGGGTGCCGATGCGGGTGCGGCGGCGGGTGCGGGCGCGGCGGGCTGCTGCTCCAGCGTCTCCAGACGCTGCTCCTGATCCTGCTCTCGGTAAGAGGCTCGCTGGCTCGCTCTCCCGGCCATGACCGCCCCGCCCAGCATCGCCGCGCCCATCAGCGGCCGCCTCCCGCGAAGGAACATCGGTTCGCCTTTCGTTCGTTTGGCCGCAGTCTAAATCCGCGCCGCTGGCGATCCATTACCCGGAGCGGGTGATGGCGGAGTGGTGCGAGGAGCAGCCGTTCTAACCAGGTATCGTGAACGACACGGCGAGCGAGTCAGAAAGCAACGGGGGTTCAAAACAGGCGGTTCCGCGATCGCCGATGCCGCGCGATGAGCAAGGCTGGCGAGTGGCGCCGGCTCCGGATGGCCGCGGCATGCCCGAGCAGCACAAGCCGCGCCCGCCGCACCGGCTCCGCGGCTTTTGGATCCTCGTGATCGTGCTGCTGATTCTGAACTGGGTCTCGTTCCTGCTGTTCCAGCCTGGGAGCCAACCCCGGGTGAAGGTGCCGTTCAGCCCCTATTTCCTGCAGCAGTTGCAAGCGGGCCAGATCAAATCGATCTCCTCGAAAGGCGACACGATTCAGGGCACCTTCGCGACGCAGATGCGCTACCCAACGAACGACTCGAAAGCGACGCCGACGACGCTGTTCTCGACCGAGGTTCCGACGTTCTGGAACAGCACGTCGCTGACTGAACTGCTGCAGTCAAAGGGGGTCGAGGTCAACGCGCAATCGACCAGCTCGAGCACCCCGCTGCTGGTGGAGATCTTGCTCGGCTTCGGGCCGACGCTGCTGCTCGTCGGGCTGTTCGTCCTGCTGGCGCGGCGCGCGACGGCGGGCGGCGGCGGAATGGGCGCGCTCGGGGGCTTTGGCCGCTCGCAGGCGCGGCGGGTCGATCCTCAGAAGATTCGCGTCACGTTCGACGACGTGGCCGGGATCGACGAGGCCAAGAATGAGCTGACCGAGATCGTCGATTTCCTGCGCGCACCCGAGCGATACGAGCGCCTGGGGGGGCGGATGCCACACGGGGTGCTGTTGTTCGGGCCCCCCGGGACTGGCAAGACGCTACTCGCGCGCGCGGTTGCCGGCGAGGCGCACGCGGCGTTCTTCTCGATCGCTGCCTCCGAATTCATCGAGGCGATCGTCGGCGTGGGCGCCGCGCGGGTACGGGACCTGTTCGCGAAGGCCAAGGAAGCGGCGCCGGCGATCATCTTCATCGACGAGCTCGATGCGATCGGCCGCTCGCGTCAGGGCTCGGTCTCCGTCACCGGGGCCAACGACGAGCGCGAGCAGACGCTCGACCAGATCCTGAGCGAGATGGACGGGTTCGAGAGCAACGAGGCGGTTGTCGTGCTCGGCGCGACCAACCGGCCCGAGGTCCTCGACCCGGCGCTGCTGCGGCCGGGGCGGTTCGATCGGAGGGTGGGCGTGCAGCCGCCCGACCGCGCGGGCCGCAAGAAGATCCTGCAGGTTCACACGCGCTCGATACCGCTCGCCGACGACGTCGATCTGGATGCGCTCGCCGCCTCGACGCCGGGGATGGTCGGGGCCGATCTGGCGAACCTCTCGAACGAGGCCGCGCTGCTGGCCGCGCGCCGCGGCCACGAGAAGGTGCAGATGGCGGACTTCACTGAGTCACTCGAGAAGATTCTGCTCGGCGCGCCGCGGGGGATCGTGCTCAGCCCGGAGGATCGGGAGCGCACCGCTTACCACGAGTCGGGACACGCGCTCGTCGGGATGTTGACCCCGGAGGCAGATCCGGTGCGCAAGGTCTCGATCATCCCGCGCGGGATGGCGCTCGGGGTCACGCTTGCGACGCCCGATGCCGATCGTGTCTCCTACTCCCGGGAGGAGCTGGAGGCCAAGATCAAGGTCGCGCTGGGCGGTCGCTCGGCGGAGGAGGTCGTGTACGGCAAGATCACTACCGGCGCGGAATCGGACATCCAGCAGCTGACACAGATCGCCCGCCAGATGGTGGGGCGCTGGGGAATGAGCGAGAAGGTGGGCCCGGTCGCGGTGCTGCCGAGCGACGGCGCGGGCCCGCTGCTGCCCGGCGCCAGCGAAACCTCACCGCAAACGCAGTACCTGATCGATCAGGAAGTGCGCCGGTTCATCGACGAGGCCCACGCCGACGTCGTCCAGCTGCTCACGGATCATCGCGCCCAGCTCGACAACCTCACCCAGGCGCTCCTACAGGCCGAGACGCTGGACGCGGTCGATGCATATGCGGCGGCCGCGGTGCGAATGCGAACTGCGGAGCTGACCGAGCCGGTAGGATGAGCGGCGATGGCCGGTAGGGATCTTCAGGGCCCGGCTGATCTCGCGACGATCTACGGCGAGATCAAGGCGGATGCTGTCCGCTTGGCCGGCGGTCCGGGGGACATGCCGCAGCGAGTTGCCCTGCTGCATTCGATCTTCGCCGACTCGGGAGGCAACCACGCCTTTCCGGAGGTGGCGCTCCACGGCGCGTTGTGGGCATATGGCTTCTACGAGCGCCGGGGAGCGGTCAGCCGGATGATCACCTACCGCTACTTCTATGACCGGGACGAGCGCGCGCGCCGCGCCTACATGCTGTTTGTCTTCTCGCAGGGATTCAAGGAGGCAAATCGCTCGGTGTTCATGGACACGTACACGAACTACTTCTTCACGAAGCGCCACGGTGAGGATCCAGGGGCTGAAGCGGTTATCGCGCCGCAGCTGCTCGACGCGCTCAACCGGGTACATCACGCAGCGCGGTCGGGCCGCGCCCTCTCGCGCGCGGAACGTCGCCACGTGTACGAGACCTCGCTGCTGTTCGAGCAGGAGACAACGGTCGGGCCGAAAGTGAAGGAGGAGGTCTCCAAGTTCAACTGCCCAATCCTCTCTCGAATCGTGCTCACGCCAATCGTTCACTTCGGCTACTTTCCGCGCTTCACCGTGATGCGGTTTCACGATTTCAGCAACACCGACGAGCGGATCGAAAAGGCGATTCACAGCTACGAGCTTGCGGAGGAGAGCGGCTGGCCGCGAGTGGGGGAGTGCATTCGCTACTACGGCGTGCTGCCGGACCGCTGCTTTGCGGATCCGGTCAGATACGGAAACGAGCTGAGAGCTCTCGGATAGCGTCGCGGCAATAGTGTCGCGCTCGTAAGCCGGGGACCTCTTGAATAGCTGCACCGGCCCGCCTGGTGCATCACCAGGCGCGGCGCGCTGGGATGATCCCGTGCAACGTCGGGAGGAGATCCGTTGCGCCAGTTCTCACCGGCCCACCTTGCCGCACTGGCCGTGCTGATGGTCACAGCCGGTGCGCCGGTCTGGGTAGCGCGCCGCCATCCGGGCCACTGGATGCTGAGCTGGTCGCGGTTGTTGGCGTGCGTGATCTTCGCGAGCTGGGTCGGCGAGTACGTAGTCGATGCAGTACGTGGCGTCTGGGCGGTGCAGTCGGACCTTCCCCTGCAATTGACAGACGCCGTCTCGGCGAGCGCGATCCTGGCACTCCTGACCCGCCGCGCCTTGCTCGTGGAACTAGCGTACTTCTGGGGCCTGGGGGCATCGCTGCAGGCGATCCTCACTCCTGATCTCGCTCGGAGCTTTCCGAGCGTCTACTACTTCACTTACTTCGGCTACCACATCGGCGCCGTCGATGCGGCGTGTTTTCTGGTCTTCGGCTGTCAGCTGTGCCCGCGCCCGCACGCGATGTGGCGGGTGTCCGCGGTGACGCTGGCGTTCGCCGCGGTTGCCGGCGGCGCGGACGTGCTCACCGGGGGCAATTACATGTACCTCCGCGCCAAGCCCGCGCACGACTCACTGCTCAGCGTGATGGGCCCGTGGCCGTGGTACATCGTCTCGACAACGATCCTCGCTTTGGCGATCTTGTTGATCCTGCAGTTGCTCGCTGATTCGCTGCGCCGGCGCGAGCGGATCGGGTAACCCAGCCAGCTCGGGCGAACCTAGCGCTCCCTGTTCGCGCCCTTCGCCGCCGGGCCCGCTCAGCCGGCTTGTGCCTCGATCACCCCGTAAGGGAACGCGACTTTCTGCACGGCGGTCAGCCTCAGGCCGGCTCGCTCGAGCAGGTTGCCGTATTCGGCATCGGTGCGTTCCTGGCCGCCGGTGACGATCAGCATGTTGATATCGCTCAGCAGTGTGGGCACCGGGTCGTGGTCGTCATTCGGGATCAATCGCTCGATGATCAGCACTCTGCCCGCGCCGGGCATCGCTCGGCGGCAGTTGCGGAGGATCTCGATCGAGCGCTGGTCGTCCCAGTCGTGCAGCACGTTCGCCAGCAGGTAGCAATCCGCGCCACCGGGGATCTGTTCGAAGAAGTCACCTGCAAGCAGTTCGCAGCGGCCGGCGATATCGGTTGCGTCGAGCACCGCATCGGCGCGGGCCGCGACCGTCGGTGCCTCGAACAGCACCCCGCTGAGGTGAGGATGGCGTCGCAGGATTTCCACCAGCAGGGTTCCATTGCCGCCGCCGACGTCGACGACGCTGCGGATGTCCGAGAAGTCGCAGCAATCCGCGACGCTGGGCGCGAATGCCGCCGTCCGCTCGGCCATGGCTGCGTCGAAGTTGCTCGCCTTCTCCGGGTGCTGCGCAAGGAACTCGAATACGCCGATGCCCGTCTCGAGGTTGAATCCGGGCGTGCCGGTCCTGATCGTGTCGAGGATGTGCTCGAAGGAACGCAACCCGACCGCATCGAGCAACGTGGCCCAGGAGCGCATGCTCGGGGTAGCGTCAGTGCACAGGGGCTCGCCGATCACCGTGAGGCTGAACGAGCGGCCATCGTGCTCCTCGAATATGTGCAGCGCCGCGAGCAGGCGCAGCACCCGGTATAGCGAAGGCTCATGCGTGTCGGTGAGTTGCGCGAGCTGATCGCTGCTGACTGGACCGCCGGCGAGGAGGTCGGCGATCCCTAGCTCGGCGACGGCGTAGACACACCTTGAGACGTGTATTCCCCACGTCAGTCGCAACAGGTCGGCCGCTGCCGCTCGGCTTGGCTCATTGCTCTGCGCCACGTCCGCGTGAGCGATGACGCCTGGGCGCGCGGTTGGGTTGGCGGTGCTCATGCTGGCCTCCTGGATCGGTGTCTGAGACGCAGCTTGATCTCGGTCGATTTAGGCGGGCCAACGGCGCACTTACCGGCGGCTTACCGGCACTCGGATATGCTCTGCTCAGATCCGGGCTCGTGCCCGCGCGCGGGACTGGTGCAGAGAGGGCGCAACGTGGAATTCCACATCCTCGGGCCTCTGGAGGTCAGGCACAGCGGGCAGTCGCTTGCGGTCGGCGGTGCCAGGACCCGCGCGGTGCTGGCGATGCTGCTGCTGAATCCCAACCGCGTGGTCGCGGCGGACCGGCTGGCGCACGAGCTGTGGCCCGAGCTCGGGCAGGAGCGGGCGGCCGCGAACCTGCATGTCCGTCTCTCTGAGCTGCGCAAGGCGCTTCGGTCGGTCGCGGAGTCCAGCCGCTTGGCCACTCGAGCTCCCGGTTATCTGTTGCAAGTGAACTCCGAGGAGCTCGACGCCTGGCGCTTCGAGGCGCTCACGGCCGCCGGGCGTGAGGCACTTGCCGCCGGTGACCACGCCGCTGCGCTCGAGCTCCTCGATCACGCTCTCGCGCTTTGGCAGGGTCCGGCTCTGGCGGATCTCGAGGATCTTCCGTTCGCGCGGCTCGAGGCGGCACGGCTCGAAGAGGCGCGCTTACAGGCACTCGAGTCGAAGCTCGAGGCAAAGCTGGCGGGAGGCCGACACGGTGAGGTACTCGCAGAGCTCGAGACGCTGACCACCGCGCATCCCTTGCGAGAGCGGTTCTGGTATCAGCGGCTGCTCGCGCTGTACCGGTCCGGGCGACAGGCGGAAGCGTTGCGCGCCTACCGGGAGCTGCGCTCGACGCTCGTCGACGAGCTTGGGATCGAGCCCGGGCCCGAGCTGCGAGAGCTGGAGGGGCAGATCCTGCGGCAAGATTCAACGCTGGCGTATCGTGCCGTGAGGCGCCGAGCAACGGATGACCTCGTGCTGCCGCAGACTCGCTACATCGACAGCGGCGGCGTCCACATCGCCTACCAGGTGGTCGGGAGCGGCGGCCGCGACGTGTTGTTCGTGCCGGGATTGATGAGCCACGTGGAGCTCGCGTGGGAGGATCCGGGCACCGTCGCGTTCTATCGCCGGCTGGCGTCGTTGGGGCGGCTGATCCTGTTCGACAAACGGGACACGGGACTCTCGGACCGCTCCCCTCGCGATTCGCCGCTCGAGGAGCGGATGCAGGACGTGCTCGCGGTGATGAACGCGGCCGCGTCCAAGCGTGCGATCGTCTTTGGCTACTCGGAAGGCGCGCCGATGAGCATCCTGTTTGCCGCCACCTATCCGGACAAGGTCAGCTCGCTGATCCTCGGCTCTGCGTTCGCGCGCTGGTTCCCCGCTCCGGACTACCCGTGCGGGCAGGGAGCCGAGGCCGTGTATGACGCGATGTGCGAGATCGCCACGAACCGCTGGGGACAGGGCGCCACGATCGACTGGTTCCTGCCGAGCCGCTCGGACTCCTCTGAGGTCCGTGAATCGGTCGCCCGGTTCGAGCGCATGGCGATTAGCCCGAGCGCGTTTCTGCGGATGATCCGGATGATCCGCGACATCGACGTTCGTGCCGCCCTGCCCGCGATCCCGGTGCCGACGCTCGTGATCCAGCGCCTCGGCGACCGGATCAACCCTCCCTTCCACGGTCGCTACATCGCCGCACAGGTACCGGGTGCGCGGTACTTCGAGCTGCCGGGCGACCACGTGCTGCGGTTCGCAGAAGGCGAGGAGCTCGATGCACTGTTCGCGGAGATCGAGGATTTCCTCGCGACGCCGCCGCCCGCGACCGAACCGGCTCGAATCCTCACCACGATTCTGCTCGCCGAAGAGTTGGGAGGCGTGGAGGCCGCCCAATACGTGCGTTCCCATCGCGGGCGCTTGCGCCGGTGCGCCGCGGGCAGCATCCTCGCCACCTTCGACGCACCCGGGCAAGCGATTCGGTGCGCAGCTGCGATCCGTGATGCCGCCGCCGCCGGCGCAGTTCAGCCCCGGGCCGGAGTGCACACCGGCGAAGTCGAGCTGCTCGACGAGGGTGTCAACGGCATCTCCGGCCAGATCGCAGCAGCGCTCACAGCTCGAGCAGAGGCCGGAGAGATCCTGGTGTCCCGCACCGTCAAGGATCTTGTCGTCGGGTCCGGAATCTCGTTCGCGCGCCGTGGCTCTTACCCACTGACAGCGGCCGACGATCGCTGGACGCTGTTCTCGGTCAGCGCGGCTTGAGCGAGGCGGTCGAACGCCTGCCTAAACGGAGGGCGTACCGGGGCGAAGTTCGTCGGGGGCGAGGTCTTCGGGCAGCGGGACCTCCGCCGGCGATGCGCCCGCTTGCTCCTCCCAGGAGCCGAACGCCTCGCCGTCACGGCCCTGGTGCTCGCCGTGAGCCCCGAGCGCGATCAGCGTCAAGCGCGCTGGTCCGCGGTTGACCAGCTGTCGGCGAAGCTCCGGCGCAACGCGAATCAGCTCCCCTTCGAAGAGCTCGAGCTCGTCGTCCTCGATCCGCAGCGTCAGGCAGCCCTCCAGCACCAGATAGACCTCCTCCTGCTCCCGGTGGCGGTGAACCCGCAGGCGCTGACCCGGTTGCAGGACGATCTGGTTGATCCCGAACGAGCTCACGCCAAGCTGCCGCCGCAGGGGGAGAAAGCGCTCGCCGTGGTCGGGGTCAAGCCGCGTGCGCGTGGTGCCCTCTTGCATCGCCGGGGAGTGTTGCATGCCCGCGCCGCGCGTGACATCGCGCCGCCGCGGCGGTGAGGACTGCGGTGGCGTGCTGCAATAGGCCGGTGCGGATCTCCGATGCGCAGTCCCTGTGGGAGCCGGCGGGCGTCTACTGCAACACCGCGAGCTACGGGATCCCGCCGCGCCCTGCCTGGGAGGCCCTGCAATCAGCACTTGCCGACTGGCACGGCGGCCGGACCAGCTGGGAGCACTGGGGGCAGAGCACGGAAGGCGCCCGCGCTGTCTTTGCACGCCTCGTCGGCGTCGACTCGGGCCGCGTTGCGGTGGGCGCCACCGTCTCTGAGCTGGTCGGCTCGCTGGTCACGGCGCTGCCTGATGGTGCGCGGGTGGCGGTTCCCGAGATCGAATTCACCTCGACCTTGTTCCCGCTGCTGGTGCAGCGGCGTCTGGACGTACGCACCGTCCCGGTGGCGGAGCTTGCGGGGGCGGTCGCGCAAGGCGTGGAGGCGGTCGCGTTCAGCGCCGTGCAGATGAGCACCGGCGAGGTGGCCGATCTAGACGCGATCATCGCCGCGGCGGCGAGCGTTGATGCGATTACGCTCTGCGATGCGACCCAGGCGGTCGGGTGGCTGCCGCTGCAGGCCGACCGTTTCGATGCCGTCGTCTGTGGCGCGTACAAGTGGCTGATGGCTCCGCGCGGGAGTGCACTCGTCGCAGTCTCCGATCGGCTGCTCGAGCGAGTGGTGCCCCACAGCGCAGGCTGGTACGCGGCGGAGAGCGTCCACGAGAGCTATTTTGGCCCGCCACTGCGACTCGCCTCTAACGCGCGCAGGCTTGATCTTTCCCCAGCCTGGTTCTCCTGGGTAGGCACTCAGCCGGCGCTGGAGCTGATCGAGCAGATCGGGGTGGCGGCGATCCACGACCACGATCTCGCGCTGGCCAACCGCTTTCGCGCGGGCATCGGCCTGCCGCCGGGTAACAGCGCGATCGTTTGTGCCGACTTACCGGGAGCCGCTGACCGCTTACGGCGCGCCGGAATCGTCGCCGCGGTGCGAGGCGGGCTGCTGCGCACTTCATGGCACGTTTTCAACACCGGGCGCGACGTGGACCAGGTGCTCGAGATCGTCACCGGATAGGACCGGGTGCTCGACGCCGTGCGTGTCTGGCCTCGCGAGGCGTCGAAGCGGCGCTCACGCGTCCGGGTGCTTCTCCTCCCAGCGCAGCGCGGCGGCGGCGGCACTGGCCGAGGTCCGGGGAGCGGTCCCCGTCGCGCGGTCTGAAAGGCGCGCGAGCGTGTCCAGCGTCGCGGAGACCTGCCACGCCTCGACGACCATTCCGTCCCGGAAGTGAAACCAGCCAACTCCCCCGATTTCGGTCGCCGGGTCGGTCACCGGTGCCCCGTAGAAATCGGTTCCCTGAGTTCCCGTGAGCGTGTACCTCGCGGCGACGCGGTTCTCACTCGTGAGCAGCTCCTCGACATTCATGCGAATGCCGGGAAACGCCGACCACAGTCGGGAGAGGAAGCTTCGTACTCCGTCGCGGCCCTGCGCGTTCCCGGGGTACCCATGAAGCACCACATGCGGCTCATAGAGATCGAAGTAGCGCTCTCGGCGGTCGGGATCGTTGAACGCGGCCACAGCGTCGAGTACCGCGGCTTCGTTGATATCCGGCACGGCGTCTCCTCCAATCTTTTCCCCATAACGTTACCGGCGGTTGCGTGACCACCGCATCTGCTGCGCGTGGTCGTTTTGCAGCCCATCAAGACGAGCGCGCCGGTCGCAGCGCTCCCGCGGGTCACGGCTACTTCGGAGCCGCTAGCTGCCGGTCCAGTTGGGCGGCCGCTTGTCGAGAAACGCGCAGATTCCCTCCTGCGCGTCGTTGGCGCTCGAGTTCATCGCCATCACCGTCTTGGTCAAGTCGTACGCCTGGCGCTCATCGAGATCGACTTGCTCGTAGAAGGTCTCCTTGCCGAGCTTGACCGTGAAGGGGCTGGAGCGAGAGATTGCGGCGACGAGCTCGTCGACGGTTTCGTCGAGCTGTGCGGCAGGAACAACTCTGTTCACGAGTCCCCACTCGAGGGCCTTGGCGGCCGGGATCGGGTTGCCCGTGAGCAGCATCTCGAGCGCGCGCTTGCGGCCGATCGCGCGCGACAGCGGCACCATCGGCGTCGAGCAGAACAGCCCGATCTTGACGCCGGGGGTGGCAAACAATGCGTCCTCGGTGGCCACGGCCAGGTCGCAGGCGGCCACAAGTTGGCAACCTGCCGCGGTGGCAATTCCATGGACCTTCGCGATCACCGGCTGAGGCACCCGATGAATCGTCTCCATCAGCTTCGTGCAGCTATCGAACAGGCCCTGGTAGAAAGGCAGGTCGCGCCCCACCATCTCGCTTAGGTCATGCCCGGCCGAGAACGCGACGCCGGCGCCCTCGACTACGATCGCACGCACGTCCGAGCGCGCGCCGACGGCCTCGAGCACCTCGTTGAGCTCTTCCATCAGCTCGAGCGACAGCGCGTTGCGGCGCTCCGGTCGATCGAGTGTTATCCGGACCGCCGTACCCGCCTCCTCGACCACCACCGTCCGCAGCTTGCCACCGCTCGCAACGCTTGCCATTGACTAATGGTACCGCCTCCCGGGGCGCCGGAACGGCCGCGTGTCAACCGCGGCGCAGCTCGCCCAGGTTCGACAGCAACAGCGCGAGCGCGCTGACCCCGAGCAGCACCGAGATCGCGATCCGCCAATGCTTGAGAACCAAGACGACAAAGCCGACGATCAGCAGCATGATCGCCGCAAGCAGCACCAGGCTCGCCAGAAACGAGATCAGCCTGCGGCGGGCGATCGCCTCGATTCCGGCGAAAAGCACGATCAGGCAGGTGATGGTGGAAATCCAGGCAAGCGGAGAGGCGACGAGGACCACGATCACCGACCCGAGCAACAGCGGTGTGCTGACCGCCGCCCACAGCTTCAGGAACCGCCGTCGCCGCTCCTGCTCGGCTATGTGCGGGGTGTGTGGTCGTCGGATGTGCGCCTGCACCGGCTCGGGAGGAATTGGCTGGCTGAGCGTGGCAAGGTGGACGCGGCGCTCTTCAGCCAGCGCGGTCCGTTCGGCGATCGTCGCGTTGAGTGCCTGCTCGCGCTGGGCGACCTCGGCTTCCCGGGCATTCGCCAGCGCTCGTGAGTAGTCGTGGGTGCGGAGCGACCGAGCCTGGCCTCGCAGCGCTCGCAAGCTCGAGCGGTCGGCGTCGATTCTCGCGTCGAGCTCACTCAGCTCCTGATCGAGCGCCGCCACGCGTTCAGCGAGGGCATCGGTGAGGTCGCGTTCAGTGGGAGGTACTTTCAGCAATCCGGCCCACCCCAGGGGGTTGGACCAAGCGGTGCGAACGGAGCCTTCGCGCTCGTAGCGCGGGCCAGAAGGTGCGCGCTCGCCACCGAAGCGGTCGCGAGTGTCGAGTCCCCAGAGTCCTCGGTAGTCGCGGACCCAGGGCGTCTCGTCGCCGATCACAACGGGCGTCCACTGCGCCTCGTGGCCCGGGCCGATCGTGGTTCCGTCGCCGCGGGCATAGTCCACGAACGGGATGCCGAAGCCCGGTGCCGCGCCGGTATAGTGGCGCCACGGGGCCAGCAGTCGTTGCAGCTTGCGGGCGAGGCTGATCAGCGCGCGCATCTGCGGCGGGTTGACCGAGACCACGTAGTCGCCGGCGATGAATGCTCCCGAGTGTGAACCGGCGCCCGCGAACACCACTGCGCGGTCTCCCTGTCGCCGCAGCTCAGGATCATCCCAGCGCCGACGTAGGTCGTCCCCGTAGTAGTCGTGCGATGAGAACGCCACCCAAGCGGGCCGCGGCGGCCCGCCTCGTTGCTCGGCGAGATAAACCGTGACCATTTCCCAGTCGGCCTCGTGATCGTTGATCCCGCCGAAGGTCGAGCGCCAGTCGTTCATCGCGTAGAAGAACCAGTACTGCAAGCAGATGTAGCCCCCGTCACGAATCACACGCCCGTAGTAGGGGAAGCCGGTCGCGTCGAGCTGCTCGCGGTAGCTCGTCTCCGCTGCCGCGGCCAGCCCCCTGGGGACCTTGCCGCGCAGCATCAGGGACACGCGCAGGCCAGCGTCGATAAGCCGGCCCAACACCCCGGTGGCGGTGAAGCGGCCCGAGGTGCTGAGGCGCGGGCGTGGCATCCGCCGCCAGCGGAAGTACTCCGCACGGCCCAGAGGCTGCTCGACGAAGCGCAAAAACAGCGATGTGTCTTGGTGGAGGACGCCCTCCCGGGACAGACGCTCGAGCGTCAGCTCCCCGGCGGGCACGACGAGCCTCCGCTCGCCCTCGCGCTCGCCGGTCCAGAGACTGCAGTGCTCGACGTACGGCCCGACCGCGGTCGGGAAGAACAACTCGCCCTGGGTGTAGGAGACAACCGGCTCGTACGCCCGCAGCAGTGAGAGGTCGGACTCCTGCCCTGAGATCTGCGAGGCGAGCGCAGGCGCCGTCGGAAGCGCCGCCGGGGTGGATGATTCGCGTCCGGTTCTGGTCATGAGAGGTCCGGGGGATTGCCGCCGATCCTACGACCACGTACAAGCCCGGGCGGGAGCTCCTCCTGAGAAAAGTTGCTTGCTATTTGCGCAGGATCAGCTAACATGCAAGCAGGCCAGAGAAAATTCCCCACTTCGAATCAAGGAGCAATCATGGCTAACACGCACACCAAGACGGGTCCTCAGACGGTGGATGCCGCCTTCGATCAGGTCCGCGACCTCAACGAGCAGGCCTGGGCTGCCGCGCGCAAGGCCGGCAACCTCTACCTCGACTCCTACGAGAAGACCGTCGACCGCGCGATCGAGCTCGAGCTGAGGGTCGCCGGTCTCACCCAGCAGGAGTGGGTGCGGAATCTGATCGAGGCGCAGGTCGACTTCGCGCGCGAGGTCTCGAACACCTACGCGACCACGGCGCGCACCCTGCTCAAATAGCTTCTAGTCACGCTGAACCGCGAGGAGCACCGGCGAGCTTGCCGGTGCTCTTCGTGGTTAACACGTCAGGCGCGCGGTTGCCTACTCGCGCGTTCGCTTGCGAGTCCGGGGCGAAGTGGCCACGAACGCCTCGTAGACCTCTTTCAGCGCCGTGCGCTGCCGCGCGGTGAGGCGCGAATCGGCGGCGATCGCATCCAGGACTTCGCTGCTATCCCCATCCGCACCGGGCCGGGTCATCCCCGCCTGGTGGTAGAGGGCGTCTGTAGAGACCTTGAGCGCGCTCGCGATCCCGTCGAGGACCTGCTCCGAGGGGGCTCGAAGCCCCCGTTCGATCTGCGAGAGATACGGGTTTGAGATTCCCGCCAGCTCGGCGAACTGGCGCATCGATATCTCCGCGAGTTCCCGCTGTCGCCGGATGATCTCTCCGAGCGAGGTCGCGGTGTGATCGGCCATGCCAGCGCAGCTTAGCCAGGCAATCGGAGGACGCCGCTCGATCAGCTGGCCGGAGTGGTCGCCTGCTGAGCGTCGGGGCTGGCCTGCTCGACAGCCGGCTCGGGCGAAGCCGGCGGAGCGGACTGCGACTCAGCGGCAAAGTGCGCGCCAACCGCCCCGGCCACTCCCAGCGCCAGCGAGCTCAACATCGCGGCATGACCGGAGCGCTCCTGTCCGAGTGCGCCGTCGACCGACGGCGTCCCCGGCCCGACCTCGACCAGCGCCAGCACCGCTGCGATCAGCACCAGGTTGTACTCGTAGCCCCCGTTGGTGGCCCACGGGCCCTTATCCAGGTGCACGCGATTGATAGCGGTGAGCATCACCGAGATGAGCGCGGCGCCTGCAAGCGGCGTGGCCAACCCGAGCGCCAGCGCGGTCCCGCCACCCGCCTCGGCCGCACCGGCCGCGATCGCGTTGCGCTTGCCCGGCCGCATGCCGAGCTGCTCGAACATGCCGGCGGTCGCATCGAGGCCGTGGCCCTCGAACCAGCCGAACAACTTCTGCGTTCCATGTCCGAAGAACAATCCTCCAACCACAACTCGAAGCAGCAATCGAGCGAGTCTCATCTCTCACCATCCAGTTCGGGGATCAAAAGGTGTGTCCGGGGAATAAAGCTTGTGCCGTCAATGATCCCGAGGATATACCACAGTCGCTGGCGGCGGCTCCTGGCGCCAGCGGCTGTAGTATGCGCCGGCCCAGGGTGGCCCGCGGCCGGGGGTAGCCCAAATCCATTCGTGGCTGCGCCACGAGAGAGGAGCTGAAGTGAAACGTCGCATTCGGACGCGGGGCCTGGCCGCTGTGACAATCTCGGTCCTCGCTTTGGCGGCGCTCGCCGCTGGAACTGCGAGCGCGCAGACCAGCGGTGCGGTGACCAGGACCTTCTCGTTCATCGCCAAACCGAACTCCAAGACCGTGACCGTGGTCAACATCGACTCGTTCCTGATGAACGCTCGCTGTGATGCAAAGGGGAGCCCGGTGGTGTTCGGATTCTCCTCGGCCGACAAGGCGGACCTGTTCGGCCGCTTGTTCGACGGACTGGGCCGGATCCACATCATCAAGAACAGCACGTTCACGAGCAAGAGCAAGGGAATCAGCCTGTCGCCGAGCAGCGGCGATTTCGACTCGACCGGCACTCTCTTGTACGAGACCTCCACCGGCAAGGTCGTCACCGTCAATTACGCGCTTGATAACGCGACGACGCTCAACCGCACCAACGTGTGCACCGTTTACGGGAGCTTTATCGCGACCTGACAGGTGAGTGGCGTTGGCCCACCCCGGCGCCGGGGAGGCCAACGCCGATCTCACCTTGCTTCTGCAATCGATCGGTCACAATCAATCAACGATGCAGCTCTGCCTGATGATCGAAGGGCAAGAGGGAGTTACCTGGCCGCAATGGCTGGCGCTCGCGAATGCCTGCGAGCAGCACGGGATTCCGGCGCTGTTTCGCTCCGACCATTACATGAATCTCGACGGCAAGCATCCGGAGCGCGGCTCGCTCGACGCGTGGGCGACGCTGAGCGCGCTTGCGGCGGTGACGAGAACCGTGCGTTTGGGGACACTGGTCTCGCCGGCGACCTTCCGTCACCCATCTCAGCTCGCGAAGGTTGTGAGCACGGTGGACCACATCTCCGAAGGCCGGGTCGAGCTTGGCTTGGGCACTGGATGGCATGAGCCCGAGCACGAGGCATATGGGTTCGCCTTCCCGGAACCTCGTATCCGAATGGAGACGCTCGAGGAACAGCTCCAGATCGTGCTCGGGAGCTGGTCCTCAGAGCCGTTCACATTCGATGGCCGGCACTACGAGTTGAGCAATCTCCAGGCCGAGCCGAAGCCGGTTCAGCGCCCGCACCCGCCGCTGATCATGGGTGGCCTGGCAGGCCCGCGCAGCGCGGCACTGGCGGCCAGGTTCGCCGGCGAGTACAACACCACGTTCCCGTCGGTCGAGGATGTGCGCGCGCGCAAAGCACGCGTCGATGAGGCGTGTGAAGGAGTCGGACGTGAGCCGATCCCGTTCTCAATCATGACCGGCGTGCTGGTGGGCGCTGATCACGCCGAGCTCCAAGATCGAGCGCGGCGCTTGAGTGAGCGGCTAGGCGAGACCGACGCCGACGCGTTCCTCGCGGATCCACCCGAGGGCTGGATCGTGGGCACGACCGAAGCGGCGCTCGAGCAGCTCAGGGCATTGCGCGACGCCGGCGTGAGCCGAGTGATGTGTCAGCAGCTGCTACATGACGATCTCGACGCGGTCGCCCTGCTCGGGGATCGGCTGGCGCCTTCGCTGGCGTAGATCGAACTTCTGTAAGAACTGCGGCCGGCGAAACGTTGGGCGGGCTAAGCTGGCTGTAATGACCTACACCAATGCGGAGGCCCGAGAGCAGCTGCTCGACGACTTGGCGAGCGCGACCGACGAGATCGGCCAGGCGCTGGCGTGTCTGGGCGAGGCTTACGAGCAATTGGACGAGCAGACCGGCGATCAGCTCGAGCAGTCGTTGTTCGCGCCCGTCCAGCATGCCTATGGCCGCGCCAAGCGCGCGTACAGCGAGTTCGCGACTCGCTATGGGCTACCCGCGCGGATCTTCGAATCGCCCTCGCCGGGGCCCGAGTCCCAGGACGCGAGGGCGCTGATCGAGCGCGCCGGGGACTCCGCCTCGGAGGCCGACCAGGCGATCGGGGAGCTTCAGGATTCGATGCTTCCGGTGGAGGTCGGCGATCCCGAGCTGCGTGCCGGACTGTCGGAGGTACGTGCGCTGATCAGCGAAGTGCCCGGTCGGGCGCGGGCGCTGGTGCGAACCGTCGGGCGGTAGCTCAGCAGGCAGCGTCCACCTGGCCGTGACGCTCAGAGAGCTCGTGGATGTATTGAGCCACCACTCCGGCGGCTGTGTGCAGGACCCGGGGTCGGAGGGCGGCGTCGGTGGTTGCTCGCGGATCGGACCGGACCTGGGTTCGGAGGGCGGTGTCAGTGGTTGCTTGCGGATCGGACATTTTGCGCTCCTTGTACGAAGGTTGACGTACCTTATCAGAGGTACGATGTGCGTCGTACAAGGCTCACTGTCGCGGCTTTTTGCGGGGTCGCCGTCCGTGATGCGGGCTCGCCGTCCGTGATGAGGCCGTTATCGGCCAGTGCGCTCGCGGTGCTTGCACCCCGGCCAGCAGCAAGGCCGGCGCTGACCTTCCTCGAGCTCCTCCTGGGTGCGGCGAATGCGGCGCGCTCGAGTTTTCTCCTGCTTGGCCTCTTCGACCCAGCAGATGAACTCGTTACGGGCCAACGGCGTGATGTCCTTCCAGGCATCGAGTGCCACGGCATTTGCGATCAGCGCCTGGCGCAGGTCCGCGGGCAGCTCATGCACTACCCCACCGGGCACTCTTCGGCCGCTCATGGGTCCATGGTAATCAGCGGCGCTGAGCGCTACTCGGGTCTCGCACTCGATTCGGACTGGAATCCCGGCTCGAGCATCACCGTCCGTCAGTGGGGGCTGACGATCGCCGATCCGGACCAGGTCGTGCTCGAAGCCGAGCCCTACCGGCGGCTCGCCTACACCTGGCATACGTTCTCACCCGGATGGCAAGCTCAAGCGGCCGCGCGTGTCGGCTTCAGCAGCGAGTTCCTCGAGCGCGTAGCCGCCGAGCCCCGCTCCAAGGTCGCCTTCGAGATCGACGACCTCGGCGAGTTCGTCAAGCTCACCGTGGTTCACGACGGCTTCGAGCCCGGAAGCGTGGTCTTGGAGACCATCCGCCAGGGATGGCCGCACATCCTCTCCAACCTGAAGACTCTGCTGGAGACCGGCGCGACTTTGCGCGAGAGCCGGGTTCTGGCCTGAGACGCGACGAGCGTATTCGCGCCTGCTGGGAAAGCTTCACAGCGCACCGCGGGTGCAGTATCGTCGCGGGCGCTTCGTGAACACGGAAGGAGAGGGCATGAGCCAAACTGTTCCTGTAACGCTGAAGGTGAACGGCGTCGAACACCACTTGGACGTGGAGCCGCGGCTGCTGCTCGTTCACGCACTCCGCGATCACCTCGACCTGACCGGCACCCACGTCGGCTGTGACACGTCCAATTGCGGCGCATGCACCGTCCACCTCGATGGAACTGGGGTCAAGTCGTGCACGGTGCTGGCGGTCCAGGCGGACGGAGCCGAGGTGACGACGATCGAGGGAATCGGATCCGAGGATGCGCTGCATCCGCTGCAGGAGGCGTTCTGGAACGACCACGGCTTGCAGTGCGGCTACTGCACGCCGGGCATGATCATGGCCGCGGCCTCGCTGCTGGCGGATAACCCCGATCCGACCGAGCAGGAGGTGCGGAAGGGGCTCGAAGGCAACCTGTGTCGGTGCACCGGCTACCACAACATCGTCAAGGCGGTGCTCGACGCTGCAAAGGTCAAGTCCCCAACCATCGCCACCGAGTCGGAGGTGTCGCCATGAGTACGGGCGGAGCGTCATCGCATTTCACTCACGTCGCGGCCGAAACCGACCAGGCGGCCCCGGCGCCGAGCAACCACGTTGGTCGCCCGTTGCGCCGCAAGGAGGACCCGCGGCTGATCACCGGCAGGGGGTCCTACGTCGACGACGTGAACCTCGTGGGCCAGCTGTGGGCCGCGTGGGTCCGCTCCCCCGAGGCGCACGCGAAGATCGTCTCCATCGACACCTCGCAAGCCGCGGCGCGTGAGGGCATCCACGCGATCTATACACATCACGACCTCGACATGGAGGCCGGCCTGCCGATGGTATGGGTTCCGCCTGGCATCGAGGTCAAAACTCCCGATCACTGGGTGCTGGCCAAGGACGAGGTCAATCACGTCGGCGATCCGGTCGCGCTCGTCATCGGCGATGATCGCTACGCGGTCGTCGACGCGGCCGAGGACGTGATCGTCGAGTACGACCCGCTGCCAGTGGTCACCGATCCCGAGAAGGCGCTCGAGGAGGGCTCACCGCTCGTTCACGAGCACTTAGGAACCAACAAGGTCTGTGAGTGGTCCCTCGGTGGGGGTGATCTCGAGGGGGGGTTCGCCGAGGCCGACGTGATCGTCGAGCGGCGGATCGTCAACCATCGCATGGCCGGCGCAGCGATCGAACCGCGCGGCGTGCTGGCCGAATATCGCGCCGGCAAGTTGACGGTTTGGAGCTCTACCCAGGTGCCGCACTTCTTGCGCCTGTTCCTGTCGATCCTGCTGGGCATCACCGAGGAGAAGGTCCGGGTCATTGCCCCCGAGGTCGGGGGCGGATTCGGCTCCAAGCTGCAGGTCTATGCGGAGGAGATCGGCTGCGCCTGGGCCTCGCGCAAGCTTGGACGCCCGGTGAAATGGATAGAGACGCGCTCCGAAGGGATGATGGTCACCCACCACGGACGCGACCAGATCGACACCGTCCGGGTGGGCGCCAAGCGCGACGGCACGATCACGGCATGGCACGCGAAGGTCCTCGCGGACCTCGGCGCCTACCAGATGCTGCTCACGCCGGCGATCCCGCCGTCCACCGCGTTCGTGATGTGCGGTGTCTACAAGACCCCCGCCGTCCACACGGACATCGTCATGGTGATGACCAACAAGTTCGGCACCGACGCGATCCGGGGAGCGGGCCGGCCCGAAGCTGCTCACCTGATCGAGGTCATGGTCGACCAGCTCGCGCACGAGCTCGGCATGGATCCACTGGAGCTGCGGCGCAAGAACTTCATCCCGCCGTTCTCCAATGGCCATGAAACCCCGATCGGCGTCACCTACGATTCCGGCAACTACGAAGCGGCGCTCGACAAACTGCTCGAGCACATCGACCCGGCACAGGTGCACCAGGAGGCTGAAGGGCTGCGTGAGCGAGGCATCTACCGCGGCATCGGCTTCTGCACCTACACCGAGATCTGCGGCAACGCGCCGTCCCGCGTCATCGGTCCAAGCGGCTTCGGCCTGCAAGGCGGCGGCTGGGAGTCAGCGACCGTGCGCGTCCACGCGAGCGGGGCGGTCACGCTGTACACGGGCACCTCGCCGCACGGGCAGGGTCACGAAACCGGCTTCGCCCAGATTGTCGCGGACAAGCTCGGCATCGATCCGGCGCAGGTCGAGGTGATCCACGGCGATACCCAGACCGGACCGTTCGGGCTCGACACCTACGGCTCGCGCTCGCTTTCCGTAGGGGGCGAGGCGGCCGCGCGGACAGCCAATAAGGTGGCCGCCAAGGCCAAGGAGATCGTCGCCCACCAACTCGAGGCCGAGCCTTCGGACATCGAGTTGCGAGACGGGAGGTTCTCGGTGAAGGGCTCCCCGGACAAGGGCATGACGCTCGCCGAGGTGGCGGGCGCGGCGTACGTGCCCGAGAACCTGCCGGAGACGATGGAGCCGGGGCTCGATGAGCAGTCGTTCTACGACCCGGAGAACTTCGTCTTTCCGTTCGGCGCGCATGCCTGCGTGGTCGACGTCGACGCTGAGACGGGCAAGGTCCAGGTTGTGCGCTACGTCGCGGTCGACGACTGCGGGCCGGCGATCAACCCGATGCTGATCGACGGCCAGGTCCACGGAGGGGTCGCGCATGGGATTGGACAGGCGCTCTACGAGCGGATCCACTACGACGAGAGTGGGCAGCTCGTCACCGGCACGTTCGTGGACTATGCGTTGCCTACCGCCGCTGAGCTGCCCAGCTTCGAGACCGACCGCACCGAGACGCCGTCGCCCGTCAACTCGCTCAGCGTCAAGGGCGTCGGTGAGGCCGGGACGATCGCGGCCAGCCCCGCGGTTACGAACGCGGTGATCGATGCCCTACGACCGCTCGGACTGGACTACATCAACATGCCCCTCAGCCCGATGCGCGTCTGGGAGGCAATTCAGGAAGCCAAGGGAGGTGTGCCGGCATGATTCCGGCCGAGTTCGATTACGAGGCCCCCGACACGCTCGATGAGGCAATTCGGATGCTCGACGAGAACGGAGATGAGGCCAAGCTGCTGGCGGGAGGTCACTCGCTGCTGCCGCTGATGAAGCTTCGCCTCGCTGCGCCGGCGCTACTCGTCGACCTGCGGAAGATTCCCGGCCTGCACGGAATCCAGCGCGAGGACTCCAGCTGGCGGATCGGGGCGATGACGCCGCACGCCGACCTCGAGCGGTTCCCCGAGCTGGGACTGATCTCGCGCGTCGCGGGCACGATCGCCGACCCCCAGGTTCGAGCCCGGGGAACGATCGGAGGCTCGCTTGCACATGGTGATCCGGCTTCGGATCTGCCGGCGATCGTCCTCATCGGCGAAGGATCGTTGACTCTCCAGGGCAGCGGGGGGCAGCGCACGGTGGCGGCCGCGGACCTGTTCCAGGACTACATGGAGACCGCGGTCGGCCCCGGCGAGGTGGTGACCGAGATACGGATCCCGACGTTCGACGGCTATGGGCACAGCTACCAGAAGTTCAACCGCCGCAGCGAGGACTGGGCGATGGTCGCGGTCAGCGCCGTGGTCAAGCAAACCAGCGACGTCTGTGAGGACGTGCGAGTCGGACTGACCAACATGGGCTCAGTTCCGCTCCGTGCGACCGCCGTCGAGCAAGCGCTCCGCGGACAGCCGTTGAACGCCGAATCGATCGCCAAGGCCGCCGAGCAAGCGGCTGAGGGCACCAACCCGCCTGCCGACCTCAACGCCAGCTCCGAGTACAAGAGCCACCTCGCCCGGGTCCTCTGCAGGCGCGCCCTGACTGAGGCTGCGGGATTGGCATGATCGGTGTGTGCACATCACTGACATAGAATCCGTCGACGCGGCGAGCGCCCTCCTCGCCGCCGACGGCTATCTGGCCGACCGCCCGCTGGCACTGGCCGTCTACCTGGCCGCGACGCTCGCGCAGCCGCTGCTGCTCGAGGGGGAAGCCGGCGTGGGGAAGACCGAGGTCGCGCGCGCTCTGGCGGCTAGCACCGACTCCCGACTGATCCGGCTGCAGTGCCACGAGGGGATAGACCTTCACCACGCGGTGTACGACTGGGACTATCCGCGGCAGCTGCTGGCGTTGCGGGCGGCAGAAGGCGGTGTCGACGAGGGCGAGCTGTTCTCCAGGCGTTTCCTGCTTCGCCGGCCGTTGCTCGACGCCCTCGAGCACGACGGCCCGGTGGTGCTGCTCGTCGACGAGATCGATCGAGCGGACGATGAGTTCGAAGCGTTCCTGCTCGAGTTCCTGGGGGATTTCGCGGTCACGATTCCGGAACTCGGGACGGTCACCGCGCGACAGCAGCCGCTCGTCGTGCTGACCTCCAACCGCACGCGCGAGCTGCACGACGCGCTCAAACGTCGCTGCCTGTATCACTGGATCGACTACCCGACGCCCGAGCGTGAGCTCGAGATCGTGCGAACGCGGATTCCCGGCGTTCCCGAACAGATCGCCGGTCGGGTAGTTGCGGCGGTCGGTCGCCTGCGGGAGCACGGTGACCTCTACAAGCTGCCGGGGGTAGGCGAGACGCTGGTCTGGGCCCGCGCTTTGCTTGCTCTAGGCGAGCAGGGCGATCTCGAGGCGACCCTCGGGGCGGCGCTGAAGGTACACGAGGATCTGGTGCGGGCGCGCGACCGGAGGGTCCTCGAAGGTGTCTGAGAGCTCGGAGGCGCTCGTCGAGAGGCTCGGGGTACTGGCCTCGACGATGCGCGCCGAGGGGGCGCGTGTCGGGATCGGAGAGCTGCTGGCGGCGCATCGGGCGCTGGCCGCGGTCGATGCCAGCTCGAGCGAGGAATCAAGGCTTGCCCTCCGCACCGCCCTCTGTTCCTCCAGAGACGACCTCGAGCGATTCGATCGTGCCTTCGCGGCGGTGTTCGGGGATCTTCACCTGCTGCGGCGGCTCGACGAGGACCCGATGGAGCCGCTCGGCGCGATCGAGCGACCGGTGACGCCGCGCGCGGGGATGCGCGATGCCAGATCGAGCGAAGAGGTAACCGAGGACCCGACTGCTGTTCCCGCTGCCTGGAGCGAGGTCGAGCTGTTGCGCGAGAAGGACTTCTCCGAATACACCGACGCCGAAATGGCTCTCGCTCGGGTGCTGATCGCCCGCTTGGCGCGCCGGGGACCTACCCGGGTGTCCAGGCGCCTGCGGGCGGCGCGACGTCGCAGCCATACCCCTGATCTGCGCCGGGTGCTCCGCTCCTCGATGCGGACCGCCGGTGAGCCCTTCGAGCGCCACTGGCGGGCGCCGAGCGAGAAGCCCCGACCGCTGGTACTGGTGTGCGACGTGTCCGGCTCGATGACCCCGTATGCGAGGATGCTGATGCAGTACCTGCATGCATGCGTGGCGGCGCGCAAGCGGGTGGAGGCGTTCGCGTTCGGGACCCGGCTGACGCGCATCACCAATGAGCTCGGCGGGCGCGACCACGACCTCGCGCTGGAGCGCGCCGCCTCGGCGGTAGTCGACTTCTCCGGCGGCACGCGGATCGGCGGGGCCCTCGCGGAGCTGAATCGGGTTCACGGGCGGCGGCTCGGCCGCGGCGCGGTCGTTGTCATCCTCTCCGACGGGTGGGATCGCGGCGATCCGGCGGAGCTGAATGTGGAGATGGCGAGATTGCGCCGCAGCGCCCACCGCCTGGTGTGGCTGAACCCGCTCGCGGCGCATCCCGAATTCGAGCCGCTGACGCGCGGGATGCGCGCGGCGATTCCTCACACGGATGAGCTACTGGCGGGCAATTCGCTAGCTTCGCTCGAGGAGCTGGCGGCGATCTTGGAGAGCGGATGAAAGATGTATTGACTGAGGTGACCTCGTGGGTCGGTCGCGGCGACAAGGTCGCTCTCGCCACGGTGGTCGGGTTTAAGCGCTCCGCCCCGCGCCCGCCGGGATCGAAGATGGCGGTCAGCTCACAGGGTGAGGTCGCGGGTTCGGTATCCGGAGGCTGCGTCGAAGGCGCGGTGGTGGAGTACTCCGACGGAATCCTGCGCGGCGAGCGACCCCGTTTGCTGCACTTCGGCATCGCCGACTCGGAGGCCTGGGACGTCGGGCTGCCGTGCGGTGGCGAGATCGACGTCTGGATTCAGGCCTACGATCCGGGACCCTTCGCGGAGCTCGCCCGTCAGGGCGGGCGCGCTGCCGAGGTGACGCTGCTCGAGGGCGCGCGGCCCGGCTCGAAGTTGCTGATCGAGGCTGGCGGCGAGCGGGCGGGGACGCTCGGCGCTCCCGAGATCGACGCCGAGGCGGAGCGGATCGCGTCAGAGCTGATGTGGAGCGGGATCAGCGAGCGGCGAGGTCCCTACTTCATCGATGTGGTCGCGCCCCCGCCGCGCTTGATCATGTTCGGTGCGGTGGATGTCGCGGCGGCGCTGTGCACGCTGGCGCGCGCTGCCGGCTGGCGCTGCTATGTCGCCGACCCGCGAGCACGGTTCGCGACCCCGGAGCGGTTTCCGGACGCTGACGAGGTAATCGCTGCCTGGCCAGAGGAGGCGTTCGCACGCCTCGGCGGAATCGATCCGGCTACCTCGATCGCGGTTCTGACCCACGATCCGAAGCTCGACGACGCGGCCCTGCAGATCGCGCTGCGCTCACCCGCACGGTTCATCGGTGCGATGGGCTCCCGCCGCGCGCAGACGGCACGCCGCGAGCGCTTGCTCGCAGCCGGGTTCGAGGACGGCGACCTCACGCGCCTGGCTGCTCCGCTCGGGCTGGACCTCGGCGCCTCGAGCCGCGAGGAGACCGCGTTGTCGATTCTCGCCGAAGTTGTCGCCGCTCGCCACGGGCGCGATGGCGGACGGCTGCAGGACGCCCGGGGGGCGATTCACGAGGTTCGGGCGTGATCGCGGGGCTTGTGCTGGTCGCGGGCGAGGTGGCTGGATGATCGCGGGGGTTGTGCTGGTCGCGGGCGAGGTGGCTGGATGATCGCGGGGCTTGTGCTGGCCGCGGGTGCCGGCACACGGTTTGGGTCTGACTCCAAGCTGTTGGCGGAGCTCGACGGCCGGCCGCTGCTCGAGCACGCCGTGCGCGCGCAATGCGGCGTCCCGGAGATCTCGCGGGTGGCGGTGGTGCTCGGAGCTCATGCCGGCAAGCTGCTCGAGCGCGTTTCGTTCGGCCGCGCCGAGGTGGTGATATGCGAGGACTGGAGCTCTGGCCAGGCGGCGTCGCTGCGGAGCGGCGTGGGGAGCTTGGTAGGAGCCGCGAAGGTGGTCGTCACGCTCGGCGATCAGCCACTGATTCCGCCGGCGGTGATCGCACGGCTCGCGCTCGAGCCGGCGGGCGCTCGTGCCACCTATGACGGCCGGCCTGGCCACCCGGTAGTCCTCGGTCCTGTGCAGATAAGCGCCGTCTCGCGGCTGCGCGGCGACCGCGGCGCGAGCGAGCTGCTGCGGGACGGGCCCAGGATCGAGTGCAGCGACGTCTGGTCCGGCCGCGACGTTGACACCCCCGAAGATCTGGAGATGATTCGCCATGAAGCTAGAGCAATCCTTTGACGTCGCCGCCCCGCTCGAGCGGGTCTGGCAGGCGCTGATTGACGTGGAGCATGTCGCGCCCTGTCTTCCGGGGGCGGCGGTCACTGGCCGCAACGACGACGGCAGCTATAACGGCACCTTCTCGGTCAAGATCGGTCCGACGACCGCTTCCTACGCCGGCAAGCTCGAGATGCAGGATGTCGACGAGAGCGCCCACAACGCCACCATGCACGCGCACGGCTCCGATAAGCGAGGGCAGGGGGGAGCGACCGCGACGATCCTCTCCAAGCTGTCCTCAGCAGACGACGACCACACCCACGTCGAGGTCGTCACCGACTACCACATCACCGGACGGCTGGCGCGGTTCGGCCGCGGCGGGATGATCGAGGACATCTCGAACAAGCTGCTGCGGCAGTTCGCGGATCGTCTGCAGCAGTCGTTGGTGGAGCAGCCAAGTGCGGCCGCCGCGGGTGCAGAGCGGACTCAGCTCGCCGGCGCCGCTGCGGGGGCTCAGGCTGGTGGCGCGGCGGGGGCTCAGGCTGGTGGCGCTGCGGGCGGTGAGGGCGCCGAAGAGGGAGCGGAGGCTCAGGCTACCGCGGCTGCCGGTGCTGCGGCTGCCGCGCAAGCTGGAGCCGCGCCCCCCGGCGGGAAGTCTGCCGGAGGCGCCGACGAGGCGAGGGTAGGCGAGACTGAGGATGGCGGTGAGGACTGGGCGCCCGGTGGGCGTGAGGGGCCGCTTGCGGACGCTGAGCCGCCTCCGAGCGATGGCGCCCCACCTCCTGCTCCGGGCGCGGGCGCGCCTTCGCCGCCTCCTGCTCCGGGCGCGGGCGCGCCTTCGCCGCCTCCTGCTCCGGGCGCGGGCGCGCCTCCGCCGCCTCCTGCTCCGGAGACGTCAGAGCCGATCGAAGGCCTGTCGCTGATGGGGTCGGTGGTCTGGGGCCAGATCCGGCGAAATCCCCTGCCGATAGCGGCGTTTGTGCTCGGGCTACTGATCGCGGCGGCATTCCTGAGGCGTGCACGGCGATAGCGGACCGCTTGCGCCGCTCGCGCCCGTGGCAACGCGAGTCAAGCCCTGGGTGGCTCACGCATCCGTCACGGCTGAGTGACAGACCACGAGGTGGACGATCGTAAGCGCACAATACGCGCCTACGATCGTCCAAGCACCCGCTTAGACCTGGAAAACGTCCCATTCGACGCGCGTAAAAACTCGACTGGGGCGTTTCCCTTCAGGGTCACGTCGAATATCCCACTCGCCTCAGAGGGGTGCTCGACTGGGACGTTATCCAGGTAGCACCCCGGAATATGGCCCTCGAGCTGAGAGAAAGGGTGGCGGCCCCGGTTCGGCGGCGTTCCGCGCGCCTAATCCGCCGCCGCGAGCGCCCCGACCCCGGCCCTGCCGTGGGGTGCGCTCCAGTCAGCCGCAGGTCTTGCCGCGATCAGCCCGGTCGGGTTGATCATCGGATGGGTCAGGTAGTAGTGGGCGCGGATCTCGTCGAAGTCGACAGTTTCCGCGATCCCTGGCCACTGATAGAGGTCGCGTATGAACGGCCACAGGTGCTCGTATTCGACAAGCTTGCGGAGCGAGCATTTGAAATGGATCTGGTAGACCGCGTCGAAGCGAACGAGCGTGGTGAACAGACGCCAATCGGACTCGACCGGCTGGCTGCCGAACAGAAATCGGCGCTCGGCAAGTCGCCCGTCAAGCGCATCGAGCGCCAGGAACAGGTTGTGGACCTCGCGCTCGTACACCGCCTGCCGGGTCGAGAAGCCCGTCTTGTAGACAGCGTTGTTGACGTTGTCATAGATGTAGTCGTTGAGCTGGTCGATCTCCTCACGCAACGGCTCTGGGTAAAGGTCGAGCGGGGATCCGGCGAGCTCTAGGAAGAACGTGTCCATCATCCGCAAGATGTCGGCTGACTCGTTGTTGACGATCGTGCCGGTTTGCTTGTCCCAGAGCACCGGAACGCTGATCCGTGCCGAGTAATTGGGATCGGTGGCGAGGTACGCCTCGCTCAGAAACTTGAACCCGTTGATCTGATCCACGTATCCGTCGCCGGTGAAGGCCCAGCCACGCGCATCTCTGATCGGGTCGACGAACGAGATCCCGATCACCGACTCGAGCCCCAACAGCCGACGCCCGATGATCGTCCGGTGTGCCCACGGGCAGGCGCGCGCTACGTACAGGTGATAGCGGCCGCGCTCGATCGCGTACGGCGTCGAGCCGTCCGCCGAGACCCACGCCCTGAAGCTGCTCTCCTGGCGACGGAACGAACCGTCGTCACCCGATTCGCGGCCGAGGGTGAACACCTCGTCTTTGGGCGAGGAAGCGGACGGCTTCGGGGACACGTCCGCAACTCTAGCGGCGGCCCGCGAAAGCTTCGCTATGATCCAGCGCCGCTTCCGGCGCCGGCTTGGCAAGATTCTCGCAATGCTGATCGCAACGTACGCGCATCCCGGCGATGATCTGGTCACCTCGCCCTCCGAGCTGAGACGGAACGCGGCTGGATGAGCGAGCAGGCAGAGAAGGCCAAGCGGTTCCTGGCTTTGCATCGCGACGAGCGGCCGTTGCTGATGCCCAACCCTTGGGATGCGGGCTCGGCGAAGCTGCTTGTATCGCTCGGCTTCAAAGCGCTCGCGACGACCAGTAGCGGGTTCGCCGCCACCCTCGGCCGGCTCGACTACGCGGTCAAACGTGAGGAGGCCCTTGGTCACGCGGCCACGATCGTCGAAGCGGTCGAGGTTCCAGTCTCGGCCGATCTGGAAAACGGGTTCGCGGATGATCCCGCGGGGGTCGCCGACACCGTCGCAGGAGCGCTGGCCGCCGGGCTCACGGGTTGCTCGGTGGAGGATTTCACCGGCGACGGGGACGATCCGATCTACGAGCTCGCGCACGCCGCCGAACGAGTGAGAGCGGCCGCGGAAACCGCCCATCGAGGCGCCGTGCAGCTGGTGCTGACTGCGCGGGCGGAAAACTATCTTCGGGGTCGCCTTGATCTGGACGACACGATCGCGCGCCTTCAGGCCTATCAGGAAGCCGGCGCCGACATTCTCTACGCGCCCGGGCTGACGAGCGCCGAGGACATCAGGAGCGTGGTCGAGTCGGTCGAGCGGCCAGTGAACGTGCTCGCGCTCGCGACTGCGCCCACGGTTGCCGAGCTGGCGGCGATCGGCGTCAGCCGGGTGTCGGTCGGCGGGGCATTCGCGTTCGCAGCGCTCGGGGCGGTGGTCGAGGCGGGTCGGGAGCTGCTCGAGGCAGGAACGTACGGCTACCTCGACAGCACGGTTCTCGGTTCAAAGGCGGCGCGCGAAGCGTTCGGGCGCGCGCCGGGCGCCTGAGGAGTTCGGGCGCGCGCGCTGGGCGCCTGACCGCTAACCCCGCGGCCGCCGAAACCACCCCCGCGGCCTCCTCAAGCCACAGCGCGCAGATCGGCCAGCGGCGGCCGCTCGGCCTGCTCGGCTCCCAGCTTTTGTGGCTCGCCCGCCCCAGGCGCCAGGAACGTCGAGGGCAATGGCCCGCGCAGGCGCCCCTCCTGCTCCAGGCGCGCGGCGACGGCGCGCAGCACCGCGAACGCCATCGGGCCGAGCTCGCGCAGCGGCTGATGAGCGTTCTGGCGGACGTCGAGATCGACCTGAGCCAGCTGCTGGAGCCCGACGAGGCGGTAGGCGTCGAGCAGCAGCGCGATCTCGACGCCATATCCGGTCACGAACGGCAAGCGCGTGAGCAGTTCCCTGCGAGCGGCTGTTTCGCCGGCGAGGGGCTGCTCGACCGCGGCCAGATCGGGATAGAAGAGGTTCAGCAGCGGGCGAGCGGTCAGCTCGGTCACCCGGCCGCCACCATCGGGCAGCGTCAGCTCGCCGACACGGAAGGGCCGTCTGTAGAAGCCCTTCACAAACGAGATTTGCTGATTGCAGAGGAGCGGCCCCAGCAGCCCGCAGACGAAATGAGAGCCGAAGTGCTCGGAGTCCGCGTCCAAGAAGCAGATCACGTCGCCATGGAGCAGTGGCAGCGCCCGCCACATCGCGTCGCCCTTGCCGAGGACCGGGCCGAGCTGGGGCATCAAGTCCTCTTGATCGTGAACCTCGGCGCCGAACGAACGAGCGATCTCCGGCGTCCCGTCGGTTGAGTTGTCGACGACCATGATCTGATCGACGACCCCACGCTCCTGCAGCGGCACGAGAGTCTGGAGGATCGGGCCGATGGTCCGGGCTTCATCGCGCGCCGGCAGGCAGATCGAAACGGTCGCGAGCCGCTGGGCTTCCAGGCGCTCGACCGGGAACTCAGTGTGAACATAGGTGTTGCTCCGGTGCCAGGAGCGCGTGCCGCTTGCCATCAGCAAGAGGATGCCAGCCGCCCGGCGGCTACATTCGCGCGCTCGTGATCCGGCGGGCCACGGTCTCGGTCCACTCGGCGCGACCGAAGCGTTCGCGCAGCGCTGCCGCGCTCGCCTCGTGGTCGTAGCTCACTCGACGGTGCTCGATCGACCCGTCTTCATGCAACAGGGCGTACGCCGCCCGGGGATCGCCATCGAACGGCATCCCGACGCTTCCCGGGTTGATCAGCTCCAGGGTGCCGATTCGCTCCGCCGGTGCAGGGCCTCGCTCTGCGATTCGCCGGAAGGGCAGATGGGTGTGACCGAAAACCAGCCGGCGCTCGCGGACGTCGGCGAGCAGCTCGGCTTCGTCCTCGCTCGCTTCGGGCATGAACGAGCGGACATCCGAGATCGGAGAGGCGTGGCAGTAACGCGTGCCATCGATCACCACCTGCTCCGGAAGCCCCGCCAGCTCCTCCACCAGCCGGGACCCCAGCACCTCACGACTGGCCGCGATCGCTTCCTGCACGACCTCGTTGTCGGGAGCCCGATCTGGACTCCTGGTCCAGCGCTCCCCGTTGCCGCGAATCCAGGTGGCGTCCAGAAGCGCTCGCAGGACGGAGATCGTCTCGACCGGCCACGGCCCAAACAATGCGTAGTCCCCGCCGAGCAGAAACTGTTCGGCGTGAGCGTCCTCGAGTACTGCTTCGAGCGCCGGCAGGTTCCCGTGGACGTCGTATAGCAGCGCGGTCGTGGCCATCTCGTAGGTAATAGCACCGCCGGCTCGCCCGAGCGCTGTGGCGATGCTAGGTGCGCCGCTGCTCCCAGCTGAAGCCTCGAATCGCGAGCGCGATCCCGAGCACAGCCCAGACTGCGATCACTCCCAGTGAGCTGATGTTCGCCGCCAGCGAGGTCCCTTTGACCATCGCTCCCGAGAGGCCGTTGATCAGGTGGATCAGGGGGAGCGCCTGGGCGATCCCGCGGATGAACGCCGGCGCCCGCGAGGCGTCGTAGAACACGCCGGAGATGAAGATCACCGGGAGGAACACCGCGTTGACGTAGGCGGGCGCGGAGTCGAAGTTGGGAATCGCGTGCGAAAAGGCGACGCCCAAAGAGGCGAAGCAGACCACACCGGCGGCGACGAACACGATCAGCTCGACCCAGTCTTTCGGCCAGCCGGTGCCGAAGAACACCCGGCCCGCGACGGTGATGATCGCAATTTGCACCGCGGTATTGGTGACCGCGTTGCCGGCGATCCCCAGCAAGTAGGAGCTCCCGGGCATCGGCGTCCCGTGGATTCGCTTCAGCACACCCTGCTCGCGCAGGAACGTCATGTTGAACGCCAGCGCGGTGAACGTCGTCGACATCACCGCCATGCCCGCGATGCCGGGCACGATTACGTTGAGATCGTGCTGGTTGCCGTGAAGGATCGCGCCGAAGAAGGCGAGGAACAGCAGCGGCAGCAGGAAGTTGAAGAAAGCCGCACTCGGGTTGCGCCAGAACAGCTTCCGCTCGAGGCGATATTGCCGCCACGCCAGATACAGGAGGTCGCCGCCGAGAGGCTGTCGGCCTCGCGGTTTCGCGAGCCCGACTGGCCGATGGCCGCGGGCAACCGTTTGCGCCTCGTGCTCACTCATGATCGGCCGCCTGAGCCGCTGTCAGCTCCAGGTAGACGTCCTCGAGCGTCGGTCGGGTGACCGTCAGACCCTCGAGCCGTTCGCCGCGGGCGAGCGCGGCGCCGGTCAGCTCGTACAGCAAGCTCGTCGGGTCGTCGGTCTCGTGCTCGACGATGCCGCCGTCGCCGTTGCGATACGCGACCCGATACGGCGCGGCGCCGGAGCTCGTGCCGAGTTCCTGGGGCGCGCCCTCGACCACGATTCGCCCGTCTTGGATGATCGCGACGCGGTCGGCGAGTTCCTGGGCCTCGTCGAGGTAGTGGGTCGTGAGCAGGACGGTCTTATCGAGCTCCTTGAGCGAGCGGATCGTGTCCCATGCCTGGCGCCGGGCGGCTGGATCGAAGCCGGTCGTGGGCTCATCGAGGAACACCAGCTCAGGATCGCCGATCAGGGCCAGGGCGAGGTCAAGCCTGCGCAGCTGGCCTCCGGAGAGCGTCCGCGAGAGCGCGTTCTCCTTGCCCTGCAGGCCGGTCAATGCGATCACCTCGTCGACGTCGCGCGGATGGGGGTACATGCTCGCGAAGTGCGCCACCGCCTCGCGCACTCGGATGTGACGGTAGAGGCCGGTGCTCTGGAGCACGATTCCCACCCGCTCGCGCAGCGCGCGTGAGCGCTCGCCTGGGTCGAAGCCGAGCACGCTTACCTCACCGTCGCTGCGGGTGCGGTAGCCCTCCAGGATCTCGACCGTGGTCGTCTTACCGGCGCCGTTCGGGCCCAGTAGTCCGAAGACCTCGCCGCGCAGCACCTCGAAGTCGATTCCGCGAATCGCCTCGAAGTCCCCGTAGGACTTGTGTAGGCCGTGGACCTTGATCGCCGTCTGCAGCACTAACAGGATGATGCCAGCGCGGGGCAGAATGTTGCTCTGGTGCGCAGGCGCGGCGCTCGAGCCGGTCACCGTCAATACTTGAGCGCGTGAGCCAGGTCCTCAAGTTGCCCGCTTACCGGCGGCTGCTGACTACGTACATCTTCAACGAGCTTGCCTGGTCGATCGGCTCGCTGGCGCTGGCGCTGCTGGTCTACCGGCGCACCGGGAGCGCGTTCGGCGCGATGGCGTTCTACCTCTGCGCCCAATTCGTGCCGGCGTTGTTCGCGCCGGCGATCGTCGCGAGGCTCGACCAGCACGCTCCCCGGCGGATCCTGCCGGCGCTGTACGCGCTCGAGGGTCTCCTTTTCCTCGCGCTCGCTGGGATCGCGAGCAGCTTCTCGCTCGTGGCGGTGCTGACGCTGGCGCTCGCTGACGGGCTGGTCGCGCTCACCGCCCGCTCGCTCGCACGCGCCGCGACCGTCGCCGTGATCTCGCCCGCCGGGCTGCTGCGGGAGGGCAACGCGGTGACGAACGGGGCCTTCTCGATCTGTTACATGGTGGGACCGGCGATCGGCGGAGTGATCGTCGCGTCAGGCGGGACCAGCGCTGCGCTGCTCACGAACAGCGCACTGTTCGCGGTGATCGCCATGATCCTTGCGACAGCCGGCGGCCTGCCGGGCGGAGCGCACGAGCGGCGCCCCGCTGCGGGTCGGCTCCGAGCAGCGCTCGCTCACGTCCGCTCACACCGGCCGATTCGGGCGCTGCTGTTACTGCAGGGAGCCGCACTGGTGTTCTTCACGATCTCGATCCCGGTCGAGGTGGTGCTCGTGACGCACGCGCTCAAGGCCGGTCCGGGCGGCCTGGGGGCGCTGCTGTCGGCTTGGGGCGCGGGCGCCGTAGCAGGAAGCGCGACCTACGCACGGTGGCGCCGGCTGCCCGGACGGTCGCTGATCGCGATTGGCGCCGGCGCGTTTGGGATCGGCTTCATCGTGATGGCGCTGGCGCCATCGCTGGGAGTCGCGATCGCCGGCGCCGCTTTCGCCGGCGTCGGAAACGGGATCGAGGCGATCGCCGCGCACACGGAGCTGCAAGAACTGGCGGAGCCGGAGTGGATGGCGCTGACGATGAGCGTCAATGAGTCGGTGACCCAGGCCGCGCCGGGCGTCGGGATCGTGATCGGGGGCACGCTGGCAGCACTGGCGGGGCCGCGAGTGGCGCTCGCGGTCGCCGGGATCGGGGCGCTGGCAGTCACCTGCGCGGCGTGGCTGATGCTTCGTCCCCACGAGCGTTCGGAGGCGACCGGACACCGATCCGCCGCGCCCGAGGGTGACCAGCCCCAGGGGGGCGGGAGCGGGCCCTCGGCATCGCCCGCTGCTGCCTCGAGCAGGAGATGAGGCCGCGGTGCGCCGTGCCTGCATCGACATCGGCTCGAACACGACGCGGCTGCTGGTCGCCGACTGCGATGAATGGTCACTGCGGGAGATACATCAGGAGCGAGCGTTTACGCACATCGGGCACGGTCTCCTGAGCGATGGATCGATCTCACCGGCAAAGATCAGGGAGGTGGTCGAGGTGATCGAGGGCCAAATGCAGCGCGCCGCCGAGCTCGGCGCGGCCAATCTCCACGGCGTCGCGACCGCCGCGATCAGGCGCTCGCGAAACGGCACGCTGTTGATCGATTCGATTCGGCGCGCGACCGGTTTGTCGGTCACGATCCTGTCCGGGGAGGAGGAGGCCCGGCTGGCGTTCGTAGGGGCCGCGCGCACGCTCGGACATGTGCCCGCCGGGAAGCTTGGAGTTGTCGATGTGGGCGGAGGATCCTCGGAGCTGGCAGTCGGGACGGCACCGGACAGCGTCAGCTGGTACGCCTCGCTCGCGGTTGGATCGGGCGATCTCACCGACAGCTGCCTGCGCTCCGATCCGCCGTCCCTGGAGGAGCTCTCGCGGGCTCGAGCCGAGGTCGGATGCGCGCTTCAGGATCTCGAAGCTCCCCGTCCGGTCGAGGCGGTCGCGGTCGGCGGCGGCGCGGCGTCGCTGCGGCGGCTGGCCGGCCCGGTGCTCGACGACGACGCCTTCCGAAGGGCCTTGAAGTTGCTTGTGGGCGAGCCGGCCAACGACCTCGGGCGTCGCTTCGGGCTGGCGGTCGACCGGGTGCGACTGCTGCCCGCGGGGCTGCTGATCCTGCACGCGGCCTCTCAGTTGTTCGACGCGGCACTGCAGATCGGCTGTGGGGGGATCCGAGAGGCGGTTCTGCTGGAGGCCGGGGCGTGAGCAGCGCTGAACCGCCGCTGCCTCCGAGCGAGGCGCTCGGGGGGGTTCTCGTGCGGGCACCAACTCGCGGCAACCGTCGTCTGGAGCGTCTGCTCGAGGCGGTCAACGACGATCCACAGGTCAAGGCGTGGTGGTACGTGTCCGCGGTCAACGCCACCAGGCGTCTTGGAATGAGCGACCACAGCTGGGTTCACATCCAGATCGTGCTCAACATCGGCCTGCGGCTGGCGCGGATCCTGTTTCGTCGCGGAGTGAAGCCCAGCGTCGTGTCCGACTACGGGATGAGCGAGCACGACGCCGAGGTGGTGGTGGCGGCTGGCTGCTTGCTGCACTGCGTCGGCATGTCGGTCCATCGCGATGACCATGAGCGCTACAGCCTGTTCCTGACCGCGGACAAGCTTCCCAGCCTGCTCGCGACCGCTTATGAGGAGCCGGAGCGCACGATCATTGCCGCCGAGGCGATGCATGCGATCATCGGCCACCGCCGAGGGGGCGCACCGTTCACGATCGAGGCGGGAATCGTCAGGGTCGCCGACGCGCTCGACATGGCCCGGGGCCGTTCCAGGATCCCGTTCGAGGCGGGTCATCAAAACATCCATTCGCTGTCGGCTTACTCGATCGAGGACGTCAAGATCTCCCCGGGCGAGGACCGCGCGGTCCGAGTCGAGATTGCGATGTCGAACAGCGCCGGCATCTTCCAGGTGGACGAGCTGCTGGCGACCAAGCTCCGCGGCTCCGGGCTCGAGGAGCACATCGAGGTGATCGCCCGAATCGATGCCGAGCACGAGCAGCGGCTGCTGACCGTCTTCAGGTTGTAGCGCTCGCCGCGACTGGCCGAGATCGATCACACCCCGTTCGCGGCGCTCAGCGCGACTGGCTGAGGTCGATCACACGCCGTTCGTGGGTGCCGGCGCCGATCGTCTGTCCGTCCTCGCCCAGCACCTCGACCGTGAACCTGAGCTTGCGGCCGTCGCGAACCTCATCCAAACGAGCCTTCGCCGTGCAGCGCGAGCCGGCTCGAGCGGACGCCACGTGCTTGATGCAGACCTCGAATCCCACCGTCGCCTTGCCCTCAGGGAGCTCGCTGAAGGCGAGCCTCGAGGCGGTCTGCTCCATCATCGCGATCATTCCGGGGGTCGACAGGACCGAGAACGGGAGTGTGCCGCCGACGTCGGTCAGCAGCGGTCCCTCGGCCTCGAACTCGTGCATCGCTTGAAGACCGGGCTCGAGCGCCATCGCAGCGAAATCCTTCCGCGACCGCGGACTACCAGCCGCCACGCCAGTCGGCGTTTGCGGCCCGGCGCTTCTCGGCATCCCAGCGTGCGTGCTTGCGCTTCTCCAGCGCCCACTGGATGATCGAGAACAGGAGGATCAGCGCCGGGAAGAAGGCGATCGTGATGAACATCACGTTCGTGATCTGGTTGTCGGTGGTCTCTCCCCACCATCCCTGGCCGCCGTTGGATTGTGCCAGCGCCACGGGCGCGAGCGTCAGCAGGACGGCGGAAAAGGCCAGCAAGGCGATCACGAGACGAGCGCGGCGCATCTGCTCAAAATCCTACCCGATGATCGCTGATCCCGGCCTCGGTGGGCCGGGCGACAGGCACCGGTGGGGCCGGGCGACAGGCATCGGTGGGGCCGGGCGACAGGCACCGGTGGGGCCGGGCGACAGGCATCGGCTGGGATCCCCGCCCGGCCGCTTCCCTGACCCAGCGGGCTACCGTGACATTCGACCACCGCCCCGGGTCGAATGTGACGTTGGCCCGCGCCACGCGGGCTACCGTGACGTCCGGAAATCGCCGCCGATCGAATGTGACGTTGGCCCGCGCCACGCGGGCTACCGTGACATTCGGGAATCGCCGCCGGTCGAATGTAACGTTGGCCCGCGCCCGCCCGCCCGCGCCCGCCCGCGCCCGCCCGCGCCCGAGCCAGGCGGGCTACCGTGACATTCGCGCACCGCCGTGGGGTTGAATGCGACTCGGCCAACCGAACGTGATGCCGCGGGGCTCCTACCATGGTTTCGGCGATGGCTGTGGTAATCGCATCGGACCTCGGTAAGGACATCGCCGGCGAACCGCTGCTGCGAGGGATCTCGTTCAAGCTCGAGCGCCGCGAGCGGATGACGCTGTCCGGCCGCAACGGCGCCGGCAAGACGACGCTGCTGCGGATGCTGGCCGGGGATGCATCCGTCGACTTCGGGGAACTGGTGCTCGCCAGGGACACGAAAATCGCCCTGCACGATCAGCGCCCGCCGCGCGAGCGGAGCGGGTCTCTGCGCGACTACGTCCTCTCGGGCGCGCGCGAGCTGGTCGCGATCGAGCGCGAGCTGTCCTCGCTCGAGCAGCTGATGGCCGACGGCGCCCACGACGACGCCACGCTCAACCGTTACGCCCGAGCACAGGCTCGGCTCGAGCACGCCGGCGGCTACGACTGGCGCCAGCGCACGCTGGCGACGCTGCATGGGCTGGGGTTCCGGGATGATCGCGACCTCGACCGGCCGCTGCACAGCTTCTCCGGGGGAGAGCTGACGCGAGCCTCGCTCGGGCGTGCGCTGGCGGGGGACCCCGATCTGCTGCTGCTGGACGAGCCCACCAACCACCTCGACATCGAGTCGCTCGAGTGGCTGGAGCAGCATCTGACGGCGCTCGACGCGGCGGTCATCCTGGTCGCGCACGACCGCTGGTTCCTCGAGGCGGTCGCGACCTCGGTGCTCGAGCTGGAAGGCGGCCGCGGAAGGTTCTTTGCCGGCACCTGGCACCAGTGGCGCAAGGAGAAAGCCGCGCGTGAGCTCGCGCTCGGTCGGGCCACCCAGCGCCAGCAGGCCGAGATCGAGCGACTCGAGCGGTTCGTGACCAGGTTTCGGGCGGGTACGCGCGCGCGCCAAGCCCAGTCCCGGGCCAAGAAGCTCTCCAAGATGGAACGGATCTCGCGCATCCCCGGCGACGGCGCTGCGCTCGAGTTCGCCTTCAAACCACCCGAGCGCAGCGGCCGGATCGTGTTCGAGTTGCTCGACTGCGGCATCACGGTAGGCGGCAGCCAGCTGCTCGAGGACGCTGAGCTGTGGCTCGAACGGGGCGAGCACGTGGCGCTGGTCGGGGCCAACGGGGCGGGAAAGACCACCTTGATCGACGCGCTCGCAGGCCGCCGCGAGCTGGGCGGCGCCCAGGCCGGCGGTGAGCCTGTCGTGTCAGGGAAGCTCCGCACCGGCCACAACGTCAAGGTCGGGTATCTGTCTCAGCACGCCGACGAGCTCGCCGCGGAGGCGACCGCGCGTACGGTGCTCGAAGCGACGCAGCGGGCAACCGGATCGACCCCCAACAAGGCCCGCGCGCTGCTGGGCAGATTTTTGTTCTCAGGCGAGCAGGCGGAGAAGCCGCTCGACGGGCTCTCGGGCGGCGAGCGGCGTCGCCTGGCGCTCGCGATCCTGGTCCAGTCGGGCGCGAACGTGCTGATCCTCGACGAGCCCACCAACCACCTCGATCTCGAAAGCCGGGAGGCGCTCGAGGAGGCGCTGAAATCGTTCGAGGGATCGCTGCTGCTCGTCTCCCATGACCGCGCGCTGCTCGACGCCGTCGGCAGCCGCACGGTCGCACTCGAGCGGGGAACGCTGAGCAGCTACCTCGGCGGCTGGCCGGAGTACGTCCGCGTCCGCGAAGCACGCGCGGCGAAAGGCGAGGTGCGCGAGCAGACCAGCGCCCATTCAAAGCGTCCACACCGGGAACAGCAGGCGCCGCATCGAAAGCAATCTTCCAAGCGGACGACGCGCAAGCCTCGCCGCGAGGAGCGCCCACTCGAGGATCAGATCGAAGCGGCCGAGGCCGCGCTGCGAGCGCTCGAGGACGAGCTGGCCGATCCGGCCGCCTGGTCGACGCCCAAGAAGAGCGTGCGTTCCACCGCTCGCCATACGGCGGCGAAGCGAGCGGTCGAGGAGCTGTATCAGCGCTGGGAGCAGGTCGCCGGTTGATCGCCGGCGCTGGCCTGGGCCGTCCAGACCCCTCCCTACACTTTCCCTGCAATGGCATCGCCTCGCGATGCTGCCCCGATCCGGGTGGCGCTCATCGATGACGACAGCGGCCTCGTGACCGTCCTCGACCGGCGCTTCGCGAGGTTGCGATGGGAACGCGAGGTGATCGGCTACCCCGTCGGGCACGACCAGCTAGCGGCGCTGCGCCTCCATGCGCTGATCGTCAATCCCGGGCTCACAGGGCTCGACTACATCGAGCGGGTCGCGGCCGCTCTCCCGGGCCTCGCGTTGCTGGTCTGCACCGACCCCGTGCCGGTCGCCGATCGCGTCCGCGGTCTGCGCGGCGGCGCGGACGACTGGATGACGAAGCCCTGTCATCCCGAGGAGCTGATCGCGCGGATCCAGGCCGTGATCCGGCGCCGCCGGACCGGCGAGCTGCCGCTCGGCGACTCGACGGTGGTGGCCGGGGAGCTCGCGATCCGGCCAGACCGCTTCGATGCCTACGTCGGGGGCGAGCCGGCCTCGCTGTCCCGAAAGGAGTACGAGCTGCTCCACCAGCTGGCGACGGCCGAGGGGCGGGTGCTGGAGCGCGAGGACATCTACCAGCGGGTCTGGGGCTACACGATGGCGAGAGGAGACCGCTCGGTCGACGTGTTCGTGCGCAAGTTGCGCCAGAAGCTCGAGCGGCTGTCGCCGAACTGGCGCTACGTGCACACCCACTTCGGGGTCGGCTACCGGTTCGCGGCCGAGCCGGTGAATGTGCCGGCGCGGCCGGGGGCTGAAGCGGGCGCGGCGCCGGGCAGCGCTCATCCCCCCACTCCGGTCGGCGAGGACGGGTTGCCGGTCAGGGCCCACCGGGACTACGTGCTTCGCTGACGGCGTACGATTTGTGGTGATGGCGACCACGCTTCGGAACATCTCGATCGTGCTGGTGATCGCGCTGCTGGTGGTGCTGATCCCGGGCGGCGGCACCGGCGCGGCGGTTGCACAGCAGGCCATCTACCTCGCCTTCCTCGCGTGCATCTGGTGGTTTGCGTCGATGATGTACCGCCAGCACCGGATGGCCCTGTACGCCCTGGGGGACCGGCGGCGCGCGGTGCTCTACGTCGCGCTGGCAGTCGCGTTTCTGACCTTGACCGGCACCACGCGGCTGTGGGTGACGGGTGCCGGCACGATCGCGTGGTGCGTGCTGCTGGCCGGCGCCGCGTACGCGGTCTTCGCGATCATCTGGTCAGCGCGGCAGTACTGACCGCGCTCGCTCAGCGCGCCACGAGCTTGACCGGAGAGAGGGCTACTGTTCGCCCCGGTGACAGACGCGAACGCGACCCCGCAGCGGGTGACGGCGCTCGAGAACCGGCGTTTTCGGTCCTTGACGCACCGACTGCTTCCTCCCCGGGGGAGAGATCGGCTCGAGGACGTCGGCGATTGGCTGATGATCGCGAGCGGCGCGCTGTTGCTCGGCTCTCTGTTTCTGACCTGGAGCCACCAGTTCTCGCCAGCGTTCCTCAACCAGTACGGCAGCTCGGCGGTGCTGCAGGGGATCCCTCGCGACCCGACCGCATGGCAGGTGTATTCGGCGATGGACGTCTTGCTCGCGCTGCTCGCCGCGGCGCTGGTGGTGGTCGCGCTGATCGGCGACCGCCGGGCGCGCCTCGGCGTGCTGGTGGCGGTGGCGCTCGCGCTCGCGTTCACCGTGCACGCAGCGAGCGACCCGCCGACGAACGGGGCGACGATCTTCGACTCGGCGCTCCGCGTTCCCAGCTATGTCCCGAACACGCCGCACGCCGGGTCCGGCGAGGCCGTGGCGATCGTGGCGCTGGGCATCGCGATCCTAGGTCTCGGCCTGTCGGTCGCCGCCGAGTAACGCGGCCCGGCGCCCGCCCGATTCAGACGCCTATCCTCGAAGCAGATGTCGATCACCTCAGCCGATAGGCGCCGCGAGTTGCCCGACGCACCGGGCGTGTACCTGTTCCGGAACGCGAGCGGCAAGGTGATCTACGTCGGCAAGGCGAAGTCGATTCGCAAGCGCGTTGCCTCTCACTTCTCCAACCCGAGTACCCGGGCCGGCCGCGATCTGGTGCCGATGATCGATCACGTCGAGGCGCTGGTCGTGCACACCGAGTCGGAGGCGCTGCTCGCGGAGCAGAACTTCATCAAGCAGTACAAGCCGCGTTTCAACATCCGCCTGCGCGATGACAAGTCGTATCCATACATCGCGATCTCGCTCGACGAAGATTTCCCGCGGGTCTACTTCACCCGCGAGCGCCACCGCCGCGACCGAGCTTATTTCGGGCCGTTCAGCAACGCCAAGCGGGTCCGCTCGACGCTCGAGGTGCTCGGCAAGGTGTTCATGTTCCGCTCCTGCGAAGGGCCCGAGCCCGGAAGGCGCAGCGGCTCGCCGTGCCTGGACTACTACATCAAGCGCTGCGAGGCGCCGTGCGTCGGGTACGTCAGCCGCGAGGACTATCGCCGCGGAATCGATGGCGTGATCGCGTTCCTGTCGGGCCGGTACCGCGAGATCGAGCGCTCGCTCGAGCGCGCGATGCGCGAGGCCGCGGCTGAGCAGCGCTTCGAGGACGCGGCGCGGGAGCGCAACCGGCTGCGGGCGGTACGGTCGCTGCTCGAGCGCCAGCGAGTGGCCAACGATGCGGTGGGGACGCTCGATGCGATCGCCGTCGCGGTCGGCGAGGGCGAGGCCAACGCGCAGGTCTTCCAGGTGCGCGACGGGGTCCTCTCCGATCGTCAGAGCTTCTACCTCGACAACGAGGGTGGCGGGGACGTCGGGGAGGTGGCCGAGGCGTTCATCCTCCAGTACTACGCGAGCGCGATGATGGTCCCACCGCTCCTGATCGTCCAGCGCGAGCTAGGTCCGTCGCCGGCGCTGGCGCAGGCCCTCTCGGACCGTCGCGGAGCACCGGTCGAGATCCGCGCGTCCGAGCGCGGCGACAAGCGCCGGATCCTCGAGCTGGCAGAGCGCAACGCGCGGCTGGCGCTCGACCAGGAGAAGCTCCGCTCCGAGCGCCGGCGCCAGCAGCGCGTTGAGGCGCTCGACGGCCTGCAGCAGGCGCTCGGCCTCGACGCGATTCCGCTGCGGATCGAGTGCTTCGACATCTCCACGCTGATGGGCACGAACACGGTCGCCTCGATGGTCGTATTCGAGGGCGGGGCGCCGAAGAAATCCGACTACCGTCGCTTCAAGGTGTTCGGCGAGGGCAACGGCAACGGCGGCGTTCCCGACGACTTCGCGGCGATGGAGGAAGTCCTCGGCCGGCGGATGAACCGCTGGCTGGCGCAGCGCGATGTCTCCCCCCACGACAAGGAGTACGACCCGAGCTTCGCGGCGCTGCCGAACCTGGTCGTGATCGACGGTGGCAAGGGCCAGCTGTCGGCGGGGCTGCGGGCGCTGCAAGGCTTTCGCGAGCGCGGCGTGGTGGTCGTGTCGCTGGCCAAGCGGATCGAGGAGGTGTTCATACCGGGCCGGGAGGCGCCTTTGCGCCTCGCGCATGAGACGCCCGAGTTGCAGTTGCTGCAGCGGGTCCGCGACGAAGCGCACCGGTTCGCGATCACCCACCACCGGGTGCGCCGCGACCGGGCGATGACCGCGTCGATCCTCGACGGTCTACCCGGGGTCGGCCCGGCCCGCAAGCGGGCGCTGCTGCAGCATTTCGGCTCGCCCGACGCGATCCTCGGCGCCTCCCGCGAGGAGCTCGAGGCGGTGCCCGGGGTGCCCGGGAAGCTGGCCCGCGAGCTGTACCGCGAACTCCACAAAACGGGCGTGTAGGCCGCGGCGCATGCGCGCCCGCGGTCTCGTTACTGACTGACGAGCACCGCGCTGGCCGGCGGCAGCTCGATCGTGTAGCTGTTCAGCAGCGAGTTCTGCCGCGTGGTCTGAGTGGCCCCAGCGAGGCGGCCGGTGGTGGTCTCGCTCCCGAACGACCGGCCGGTATAGCTGACGCCGCTGGTGGCGCTCGCCCCGGGCGCGGTCAGCCACGCCAGCGCCACCTGCTGTCCCATTCCCGGCAGCTGCAGTTGCACGGTATGCGCTGCGGTCGTGTCCTTGTTGATCAGCACGGTTCTGAGCGTGCCGTCGCTGGCGCGCGTGGCCCACACCTTCACCGGTCCGCTCGTCGCGCTGACCGGCAGCAGCCGCGCCCGCGGCGGGAACGCCTGCGCGAACATCAGCAGCCCGTAGTACTCCGGATGAACGAACGCCTGCCATGCGCCGCTGCGGGTCTGCGAGAACGTGAACGGCTCGTACGCCGCTCCGGGAAGGGTGTGAATGTTGACGCCGTCGACCCCGACGCCGGCCAGGTTGAACAGCGTGTCGAGCACCCACAGCGCGGAGGCGAATGTGTCGCTGACCCCCCGCCGTCCCGAGCACGCCACTGAATTGAGCTCGTCGATCCGGAACGGCAGGCCGCGGGCATGGGTAGCGGCGACGTAGGGTGCGACGCTCGCGGCGACGCCGCTCGAGGACTGGTCGGCGAGCAAATTGGCGATCGAGGGGTAGTTGGAGGCGGTCGGGTTGGTCGTGCAGCCGCGCAGCGGATACCGGTGGATCGTCACCAGGCTGAGGCCGTGCTCGGCGGACAGGAACTGGGGCAAGCCGTTTAGCCAGGTGAGCTCCGCGAGCGCGGGCCCCGCTACCGGAAACGACGGCAGCGATGCCCGCCAGCGCGAGAAATCGCCGGTCAGGGCGTTCAGGCTGTAGATCCGAAGCCGCGAGTAGAAATAGGCGCCCGTACGGTCGCGGTACCAGGGAAACGCGCTGTACAGGTCAGGCTCGTTGCCGATCTCGAGCGCCTGGATGTGGCTCGAGCCGATGTCCTGAAGAAACGCGCGACTCTCCGCGGCGGCCAGTGCCGGACGGCCGCCCGCGAGGTTGACGCCCATGACCAGATGCGCGCCGAGGTCGCTCGCGAGCGCCCGCGTGGTCTGCATCCACTGAGGGGTCAGCGCGTACGAGATGCCCCCGGGCGGGATCACCCCGCCCAGCGGCCACCAGGTGTAGTCGGTGCTGTTTCCGCCGATCCTGAGCATCGGCGCCTGCCCAGGGCTCAGCTGCCGGAGCAACTGCAGGAGCACCGGGTTGATCGCGTTCGGATTGTTGCCGGTGTAAGCGCGGACGGCCTGGTACTCCAACGACATCCCCACGAAGCCGGGGGCCATCGGCTGGCCGACGGGATCGTTGGCGACGGTCGCGTACACGTCTGGTTGCTCGGCCTCGGCGGGAGCGTCTCCCAGCGCGGCGACGAGAGCCAGCATCGATAAAGCGAGCGCCGCCACCATCCAGATGCGAGTCCGGCGGCGGTCCACGGGGCGAAATGTTCGCATACCGCACGGAACGGCGGCGCCGTGCGTCAAGCTATGAGTATGGAAGCGTCAGCCCTGACCGATCTGGTGATCATCACCGGCTTCTCCGGCGCCGGGAAATCGACCGCGATGGCCGCGTTCGAAGACGAGGGCTACTTCTGCGTCGACAACCTCCCGTCCGAGATGATCCGCTCGCTGCTCGACCTGTTCACGCACAGCGGATCGAAGGTGGCGCGGGCGGCGGTCGTCTCAGACGTGCGGGGCGGAAGCTATTTCGAGCGGCTCGCCGAGATGCTCGACCAGTTGCGTGCCGGCGGCGTCCGCCACCGGGTGTTGTTCCTCGAAGCCGACGAGCAAACCTTGCTGACCCGCTACAAGGAGACACGGCGCCGGCATCCGCTGACGCCGGCGGGGAGCGTCGCGGCCGGGATCGCCGAGGAGCGCGAGCTTCTGTCGCGGTTGCGCGACCGCGCCGACGTCGTGATCGACACGAGCGGGCTCACCGCCGCGATGCTTCGACGCAAGCTGGCCGATGAGATGCTGCCGACGCGAACGCCCGGACGGCTCGCGGTCACGTTCGAGAGCTTTGGCTTCAAGTATGGACCGACGCGGGATCCCGACCTGCTGTTCGACGTCCGCTTCCTGCCCAACCCGCACTACGAGCCGGAGCTGCGCCCGCTGACCGGCAGCGACGCGAGTGTGGTCGAGTTCATCAACCGGGAAGGGGCGCTCGACTCGTTCTACAAACGGCTCTACCCGCTGCTCGACTTCCTGTTGCCGCAGTACCTGGCCGAGGGCAAGGCCCACCTGGTCGTCGCGGTCGGCTGCACCGGCGGCCGACACCGGTCGGTCGCGATCGCCGAGCACCTGGCCGACAGATACGACGATGACGGCAAGTATCTGGTCGAGGTGGTACACCGCGACGTCTCGCGGCCGGCATGATCGAGCACGTCGGATACGAGGTCTCCGAGCTGGCCCGCTCGGCCCGGTTCTACGACGCGGTGCTGTTCGCGATCGGAGCGCGGCGGATGGTGCAGTCCCCGCGCGCTGTCGCCTACGGCGTCAACGGGCCGACGATTTGGATCACGGCTCGCGGCCGCACGCCTGCGCCCGGGTATGGGCACATCGCGCTGCAGGCCAACGGGAGAGCCGCCGTCGACGGCGCATACGCCGCCGGACTTTCCCATGGCGGAACGGACGATGGGCCGCCCGGCGACCGCCCTCAGTACGGGCGGCACTACTATGCGGCCTACCTGCGCGACCCTGATGGCCTCCGGGTCGAACTCGTCTCTCGCAGGTAACCGCTCGTTCCCATCGGGTAGCCTTCGCTGCGCCGGCTCGCCGGCCCGGCGCCGTTTGCCGCGCCGTTAATTAGAAATGGAGGACACGCTGGATGTCGGTACGGGTTGGGATCAATGGCTTTGGGCGGATAGGTCGCAATGTCTTTCGGGCGGCGTGCGAGCGCGGCGCGGATATCGAATGGCTCGCGGTAAACGATCTTGTCGATCCCAAGACCATCGCCCATCTACTCAAGTACGACTCCAACTACGGACCCTTCCCGGGGGAGGTCGAGGCGACGGACTCGGGCTTGCGCGTCGATGGCAACGAGATTCGCGTGCTCGCCGAGCGCGATCCCGCGTCATTGCCGTGGGAGGAGCTGGGCGCGGACGTAGTGATCGAGTCGACCGGGCTATTCGCCGACCGTGAGAACGCCTCCAAGCACCTCGAGGCCGGCGCGAAGAAAGTCTTGATCTCGGCGCCCGCGACTGAACCCGACGTGACCGTCGCGCTCGGCGTGAACTTCGAGCAGGCCTATGAGCGCGAGCACCACCAGGTCGTCTCGAACGCGTCCTGCACGACCAACTGCCTGGCACCGGTCGCGAAGGTCCTGCACGAGACCGTCGGCATCAAGCACGGGCTGATGACCACGATTCACGCCTACACCGCTGACCAGCGCCTTCAGGACATGCCGCACCGCGACCTGCGCCGCGCCCGCGCGGCGGCGATCAATTTGATCCCCGCCTCGACGGGAGCGGCAAAGGCGATCGGGCTGGTGATCCCGGAGCTCAACGGCAAGCTGAACGGCTTCGCGGTCCGCGCTCCCGTGCCGACCGGCAGCGTCGTCGACCTGACCGTCGAGGCCGATCGTGAGACGAACGCCGAGGAGGTCAACGAGGCGATGAGGTCGGCGGCGGAGGCAGAGCTGAAGGGCATCCTGTCCTACACCTCGGATCCGATCGTTTCCTCGGACATCGTCAAGAATCCGGCCTCCTCGATCTTCGACTCGCTGTTGACCGCCGTGATGGACGGCACGATGGTCAAGGTAGTCGCCTGGTACGACAACGAGTGGGGGTATTCGAACCGGGTCGTGGACGTGGCGCTGAGGCTTCTTTGAGGACCCTGCAAGACTTGGGCGATCTCTCCGGTAAGCGCGTGCTCGTGCGGGTCGATTTCAACGTGCCGCTCGAGGACGGCGCGGTCGCCGATGATCTCCGAATCCGGGCAGCGCTGCCGACGATCGAGCAGCTGCGAGAGCGCGGCGCGCGTTTGATCCTGGTCTCGCACCTGGGGCGGCCAAAGGACCGCGAGCCGGAGTTCTCGCTGCGACCGGTGGCCCAGCGGCTGGCCCAGCTGACCGAGGCGGACGTGAAGATGGCCCCGGTGGTCGTCGGCGACGGCGTCCCCGCGCTCGTGCAAACCCTGCGGCCGGGCGAGATCCTGCTGCTCGAGAACATTCGCTACGAACCAGGGGAGACCAGCAACGACTCGCAGCTGGCAGGCCAGCTCTCCGAGCTGGCCGACGTGTACGTCAACGATGCATTCGGCGCCGCCCACCGCGCCCACGCCTCAACGGAGGGAGTAGCCCATCTGGTTGGCGAACACGCGGCTGGTATGCTGCTCGAGCGCGAGGTGACGACGCTCTCGCGCCTGCTCGAGAACCCCGAGCGGCCGCTGGTCGCGGTGCTCGGGGGCGCGAAGGTGAGCGACAAGATCGCGGTCATCGATCGCTTCCGGGAGCTCGCGGACCGCGTTTTGATCGGCGGGGCGATGTGCTTCCCGTTCTTCGCCGCGCAGGGGCATCAGATCGGTTCATCGCTGTGCGCCGAGGAGGACGTCGAGCTCGCGCGGGGAGTGCTCGAGTCGGCGGGGAGCGCCAGGGCGCGGCTCGAGCTGCCGGTCGACCTGGTGATCGCCGACCGCTTCGCCGCCGAAGCGGACGCGCGGACAATCGACGGCGTGGACGTTCCCGACGAGATGATGGGGCTCGACATCGGGCCCCGGACGGCCGACACCTACACGGCGGAAATCGGGCAGGCGGGGACCGTGTTCTGGAACGGCCCGATGGGCGCCTTCGAACTCGAGCCGTTCGCCGCCGGGACTCGAGCGGTGGCGGAAGCGATCGCCGCCGCTCCGGGTACGACCGTGGTCGGGGGTGGCGATTCGGGAGCGGCCCTGACACGCTTCGGGCTCGCGGACCAGGTCACACACTTGTCGACCGGCGGCGGGGCGTCCCTCGAGCTGATCGAGGGGAAGGCGCTGCCCGGGGTGGAGGCGTTGGCATGAGGACCCCGCTGATCGCCGGCAACTGGAAGATGTACAAGACCGTCGCCGAGGCGGAGCAATACATTGCCGCGCTGCTGCCGCGCATCTCGGCGGTCGATCGCGTCGACGTCGCGATCTGCCCTCCATATCTGGCCTTGCAGGCGATGGTCGACTCCGCACGCGGCTCCCGGGTGCAGGTCTACGCGCAAAACATGCACTACGCGGACGAGGGAGCGTTCACCGGCGAGGTCGCGCCCGGGATGCTGGCCGAGGCGGGCGTCCAAGGGGTGATCCTCGGTCATTCTGAGCGCCGGGAGTACTTCGGGGAGACCGACAAGGCCCTCTCGCTGAAGATCCCGGCCGCGCTCGAGGTCGGTTTGCAGCCGATCTTGTGCGTCGGCGAGACCGAGGACGAGCGCGAGCGCGGCGACACCGAGCGCAAGCTCCGTCACCAGGTGCAGGAGGATCTCGCGCGACTCGACACAGGCCGGCTCGGCGAGGTGGTGATCGCCTACGAGCCGATCTGGGCAATCGGCAGTGGACGCGTGGCCACCCCGGAGGAGGCCCAGGACGCGATTGCCTTCGTGCGGGCGCTGGTCGCGGACCGCTCATCCCAGGAGGCCGACAGCACCCGGATCCTGTACGGGGGAAGCGTCAAACCGGAGAACGCCTCCGAGCTGCTTGCGCTGCCCGATGTCGATGGCGCGCTGGCGGGAGGCGCGAGCCTCGAGGCCGAGTCGTTCGCGGCGCTCGTCGCCGCTGCGGGCTGATGGCGATCGGCTGCCGAGGGGCGGTTGGCGTCCGCCGGCGGGGAGAGGATTGAATGGCGATCGCTGGCGGGGCGTCGGGGCTGCCGGCGCGATGTGGCGCGCTGATCGTGCTCGATGGCTGGGGACTCGCACCCGGCGGACCCGGCAACGCGATCTCGCTCGCGCGTACGCCGGTCTTCGATGAGCTCTGGAGCGACTACCCACACACGACCCTGACCGCCTGCGGGCGGGCGGTGGGGCTGCCCGAGGGACAGATGGGCAACTCCGAGGTGGGGCATCTGAACCTCGGCGCCGGCGCGGTCGTGATGCAGGACCTGACCCGGATCGATGCCGCGGCGGCAAACGGGGAGTTCGCCGAGAATTCCGTTCTCCGTGAGGCGTTGTCCGAGGCCCAGCGGGTGCACCTGATCGGGCTGGTCTCAGACGGCGGTGTCCATTCCGGCTTCGATCACCTCGAGGCGTTGATCCGCCTGGGGGCATCGCTGGAGGTGCCCGACCTGGTCCTGCACGCGTTCACCGACGGCCGCGACACGCTGCCGACCTCGGGGGCCGGTTACCTGGCGACGGTCGAGGAATGGATGGCCTCCACGGGGGCCGGTCGCGTGGGTTCGGTCATCGGGCGCTACTACGCGATGGACCGCGACCGCCGCTGGGACCGGATCCAGACTGCATACGACCTGCTCGTGCACGGGGCAGCCTCTGAGCACGCCGATTCGGGCGAGGCCGCCGCCGAGGCCGCATACGAACGCGACGAAACCGATGAGTTCATCACCCCGGTGCTGGTTGGGGAGGAAGCGAAGATCCGTCCCGACGACTCGGTGTTTGCGTTCAACTTCCGGCCCGATCGGATGCGCGAGATCACCCGGGCGCTCTGTGATCCGGAGTTTGATTCGGTCGACCGGGGCGGCGCGTCGGTGGTCAAGCGGTACGCGACGATGACCGAGTACGAGGAGGGGTGGAGCTATCCGGTCGCGTTCCCGCCGGAGCACCCCGCGACCACGCTCTCGAATGTGCTCGCGGACCGGGAGGTGCGCCAGCTGCACGTCGCGGAGACCGAAAAGTATCCGCACGTGACCTACTTCTTCAACGGCGGCGACGAGCAGCAGCTGCGAGGAGAACGGCGGGAGCTCGTCGATTCCCCTCGCGACGTCCCAACCTACGACCACAAGCCTGAGATGAGCGCCCCGGAGGCAGCGGCGGCGTTCGTCGAGGCGTGGAAGGCGGATTCGCCGACGTTCGGGATCATCAACTTCGCCAACGCGGACATGGTGGGCCACACCGGCGTGATCGAGGCGGCCGTAACGGCGGTTGAGACGGTCGATCGGTGCCTCCAGGATGTCGTCGAAGCGGTGCACGAGGCGGGCGGCGCCTGCATCGTCACCGCTGATCACGGCAACGCCGACAACATGCTCGAGCCCGACGGCAGCCCCAACACCGCCCACTCGCTCAACCCGGTGCCGCTGGTGGTGACGGTCCCCGGGTTGTCGCTGCGGGACGGAGGGGTGCTGGCTGACGTCGCGCCGACGATGCTCCAGGTTCTGGGGGTGGACCAGCCCGATGCGATGACGGGGCGGTCGTTGGTCGAGTAGCGATTCGGCCGGCTCAGGGGGTGAGGGAGGGTCAGGGGCGGGGCCGCACGCGCCAACAAACGCGATTTTTGTCCGGATGTCGGACATTGATCGCAGAAGTTGGTGATCGAGGGCGGTGGCGGTCGTTGGTCGGTGGTGGTGGGCTCGGATGGGCTCGGTCGGCGGCGGTGGGTTCCCGATGGCGAACAATTGCGATTTCTGTCCGGATGTCGGACAGGAATCGCAGAAGTTGGCGGTCGGGCGCCGGCGATCGCAGTATCGCCCGGCCCGCGGAGGCGATTTTCACCTTGGTCAGCATCCCATTGGACCTCCCTTCTGACTCCACCGGGATGTTGAACGTGCGGCTCAAGGGAAATGGCCCAGTCGCCTCCGGGGGTTGCGTGAGTCAGCGACCTACCCACCCCACGAAAGAGAAAAATTGCTACAGGTCGACTTAGGTTTGTATAATCGGAACCACTGATATCCGTGATACCGGGAGGTACAAGATGGCACTGATTCGTTGGGAGCCTGTACGCGAGCTGAACTCCATTCAGAGCGAAATGAACCGGCTCTTCAACACATACTTCGACGCTCCCCAAGCGAGCGCCGGCAACGGTCGCCGCTGGATTCCGGCGATGGATCTGGTCGAGAGCGGCGATGAGTTCGTTCTTCGCGCCGATCTGCCGGGACTGAGCCAGGGCGACGTCAACATCGAGCTCGAGGACAACGTCCTGACGATCTCTGGCGAGCGCAAGACCGAGCACGAGGAGCGCAAGGGCGGCTACTACCGTGTCGAGCGTTCGTCGGGCAAGTTCTCACGTTCGCTGACCCTTCCCGAGGGCGTCGATCCGGAGGCCGTGAACGCCGACTTCGAGAATGGCGTGCTCGAGGTGCGGATCCCGAAGCCCGAGCAGCGCAAGCCGCACCGGGTGGCGGTCAAGGTCGGCAGCGAGCCGAAGACGATCGAGGGTTCCGAGACTCAGGAGGGTGAGCCCACCGGCGAAGCTGCGTAGAGCAACTTCTTCCCACGCGGGCCCGGAGCCGCTCACGCGGCCCGGGCCTGCTTTGCGTTTACAGAAGAGGCAGTGTTACCTAGAGCAGACGCATGTTCACGATCCGGACACCCGCTCCCGACTCGGCTGCTCGCACAGGCGCCCTTCGCCTGAGCCACGGTGACGTCGACACGCCGGCGTTCGTGCCGCTGGCGACCAAGGGCGCGGTCAAAACGCTCGAGTCGCGGGATGTCGAGGCACTTGGCTACCAGCTGATCCTCGGCAATACCTTCCACCTGATGCTGGCGCCGGGGCCCGAGTTGGTGCGGGACGCGGGTGGCCTGCACGAGTTCATGCGCTGGGAGCGGCCGATCATCACCGATTCGGGCGGCTTTCAGGTGTTCTCGATGGGACACGGGAGCGTCGCCGACGAGATCAAGGGGAGAGGGCGGGGAAGCGATGGTCAGCGGGAAGGGGCGATCCTCGCGATCGACGAGGAAGGCGTGCGGTTTCGCTCCTACGTGGACGGCAGCGAGCGATTTATCAGCCCGGAGGTCTCGATGGCCGTGCAGGCGGCGCTGGGGTCCGATATCGCGCTGGCATTCGACGAGTGCACGCCGTTTCACGTGAGTCGCGAGTACACCGCGCGCTCCACCGAACGCACCCACAGATGGCTGGAGCGGTGTCTCCGCTGGCACGCGAAGCGCGGCCCTGCGGGCCAGGCCGTCTACGGGATCGTGCAAGGAGGAGTGGAACCGGATCTGCGTCGGGAGTCGGCCGCGGCGGTCGCGGCCAGCGGCTGTGAAGGGTTCGCGATCGGGGGGTCGCTCGGCCGGGAGAAGTCGCAGATGCACGAGGTCGTCGCATGGACGGTGGCGGAGTTGCAACGCCTGGCACCCGGCCGTCCCCGCCATCTACTCGGGATCGGAGATGTCGACGATCTGATCACGGGCGTCGAGCTTGGGATCGACACGTTTGACTGTGCGCTGCCGACACGAATCGGTCGACATGGGGTGGCGCTCGTGCCCGAGCCTGACGCTCGCTGGAGGGTCGACCTCGTCAAGAGCAGATGGCGCCACAGCCGCGAGCCGATCCTCGAGGATTGTCCGTGTCCGACATGCGACGGGGGCTACTCGCGGGGATACCTTCACTACCTGCTTCGCGCCGGCGAGCTGACGGCGTTGCGGCTGGTGACGCTGCACAACCTGAGCTTTGTCTGGCGGCTGATGGCCGAGCTGCGCGCCGCCGTCGACCACGGCCGACTGCCCGAGGTGGCGAGCGCGCTGCGCGGCGGGGCCGCGCCCGTCGGACCCGCCGCCCCCGCGGACCCGGCAGACCCCGTCGGAACCGTGGCCCCCGCAGCCCCCGCAGCCCCCGCCGCCCCCGCAGCCCCCGCCGCCGGCGTCCCGCCCGCTCCGCCTACGCCGCCGCCGGCGCAGCGTGCAGCGAGCAATCCGGAAGGCCCTTGAGCGGCCGTGCGCCGCGCGCGACAAGCCCGATCCGAGATGCGCTGCGCGCCGCCTCGCGCGCCGATTCGGTGATCACCAGCTCCCCGGGCGCGGCTGTATCGGCGACGCGTGCTGCCCTGATGACGGTCGTTCCGTACCAGTCGCCGCCGCAGGCAACCGCCGGCCCAGTGTCGATTCCGACCCTGACCTTCGGGTAGCCGCGCTCGGCGACCTGCGCCTGGATGCGCTGCGCAAGTGAAATCGCGTTCGGGCACTCTGGCGCGCGAACTATCACAGCGTCGCCGATCGTCTTGATCACCTCGCAGCACTCGTCGGCTGCGAGCGTCCGCACGAGCTGATGAAAACCGATCGCCAACGCAGCTGAGCGGTCGTCGCCGTGGCGCCAGGTGTACTCGGTGTAGTCGCAGAGGTCGACAAACAAGTTACTTCACGGCTGCTGATCCGGATCCTCAGCGGCTGGCTGGAGCACGAACCAGACGGCGATGAGTCGACCGTCGCGACCGGAATCTTGTACATCTCGCGTGCCGGCGTCGTATGGATGCTGGCCTCGTTCCGAGGCTCAGGCGGCGGTCTACCGACCCTGAAGGCCAGCGAGCGCTTCGACGAATTCTTCGTGCGCGAGCTCGCCGAGGTGTACGGCGGCCCCGCTCAGGCTGCGGGCTCGCAGGACTTCCCGTCCCCGACCGACCTCGATCCGCGCTGGCAGGGGAAGCCGCCGGGAGCCTGGCACGAGCTCGAGGGCCACCCCGGGCTGCGGCGACGGATCATCGGCTTTCAGGCCGCTGATCGCGAGCGGACCCCGCTTACGCTCCACCAGGTTCGTGGCGAGCGCGAACCAAGCCGCGGACCTGTGCGGCTGATTCACGGAGGCGGCGTGCGCGCGAACCTGTTCTACGACTCCCCGCGGCGGCCGACGCTGGTCGATTTGCTCGTCGAGCACGGCTACGACGTCTGGCTCGAGAACTGGCGGGCGTCGATCGATCTCCCGCCGCGCGCCTACACCCTCGACCAAGGAGCGGTCTACGACCATCCAGCGGCGGTTAGCGAGGTCCGGCGCCAAACCGGTGCCCAGACGATGAAGGCGATCGTCGTGCCAGGGTTCGACCAGCCTCACGATGTCGGCGATTGCCGGGCTGGTTCCCGAGATCACCACGATCGTCTCCAATGCGGTGTCGCTTGTACGTGAACGTCCCGAAGAGCTCGGAGCTGAAGCTGCACGCCTTCGTGCCGGTGGCGGCGACGAGGTTGAGCGGGCTCGACGCGCAGTGGGCAGTCCGCGCGCCTTCGGCGCTTGCCGCCGGCTTTGCTCGCGTGGCGCACCTGGTGAGGGGCCGCGACTGCGACAACGAGGTCTGCCAGGTGGCCAACTACATGTATGGGATCGGACCGGACGTCCTCTGGCGACACGCGAACCTCGACGTCGAGGCGCACGAGTGGGTCTCCCGGGAGTTCGGCTACTGCCCCTTCTCGCTGCTGGCGCAGATCGGCCGGGCCCAGGTCCGCGGCCACCTGGTCCCCGTCGACGGACTGCGTGAGTTGCCCGACAGCTTCGTCGACTTCGAGCCGAGGACCGACGCTCGCTTCGCGTTCCTCGCCGGCTCGCGGAACCGCCTGTTTCTGCCGATTAGCCAGCGACGCTCGTTCGAGCACTTCAATCGCTTCCGACGCGACTACCACAGATTTCACGAGCTGCCGGGCTACACGCACCTGGACGTGCTGTTCGGCCGCAATGCCGCTCACGACGTGTTCCCGCTGATCCTGAGAGAGCTCGCGGTGTGACGAATGTCTCAATATGGGGTGGGGGGCGAGCGTAGATTGCGTGTCAGATGCGATCCGGACACGAGAACGGGGCGCTAAGGGCGAGCACAAATGGGGTCAGCTACGCCAATCTCCTCGCGACCGTCGCATCCACGGAGCTGGGGGACGCGGCAGTTCCAGGCGGCGCGGGGGCCGCCTGGAACCAGCCGCCGACCGAGCCGTCCGGGAGCAGGCCGCCGGTGGGCGCGCGATCGCGTGCTGTCGCGCGGCGGCTGACACCGCTCGTCGGACGCTACGAAATCGTCCGCTTTCTCGGGGAGGGCCGACGGAAACGCGTATACCTGGCGTTCGATAAGCGCCTTGACCGTGAGGTCGCGATCGCGCTGATCAAGTCCGAGGAGCTGAGCGCCGCCGAGCTTGCCGCGATCTGGCGCCAAGCACAGACCATGGCGAGGCTGAGCGGGCACCCCAACACGGTCACGGTCTACGACAGCGGCGAGGACAACCAGGGCCGGATGTATCTGGTCAGCGAGTATCTGGCGGGCGGGAACCTGGCGGCGACGCTCACACAGGGTCCGCTGCCGATCCCGCGCGGGGTGCAGATCACCACCGATGTGGCACGGGCGCTCGCCGACGCGCACGCGCAGAACATCCTCCATGGCGACATCACCCCCGGCTGCGTCTGGCTCTCGGATCATGGGGTCGCCAAGCTGGCCGGTTTCGGCTCGCCGGGGATCGTCGACAAGCGATCGGATGTGCGAGGACTCGCCCGCCTGATCAATGAGCTGATAGGCGGCCCGCCGCCCGCTCAGCTGCTCGCTGCACTGGCCGGAATCGAGCTCGACACGAAGCTGCTGCACGGGTGCCTCGAGGGCATGCCCGCTACTTCGTGTACTGGTGAACGATCCCGCGGATCTGCTTGATCGCGCTCTGCGTGTCGTGCGCGACCACCGTCCGGAAGTGAACCACCTGTTTGGAGGTGCTGGTCGCGATCGTGACGGCGACCGCGACCGCCGCGGCGAACACCACCGCGAGCGCGACCAACGCCAGGAAGCGACGCAACAGGCGGTTGCGCCTGCGCGGGGCAGCCGCGGCGCGGGATCCAGCTCGGGCGCGGGGGGCGGTACCGGCGCGCTGGGCAGTCGCGGCGCGGGGGGACTGGGCCGCGGCGCGGGGGGATTGAGCCGCGGCGGGGGCGGACTGGGCCGCGGCGCGGCCCTGGCCCGTGCCGGCGAGGCGATCTGAGTCCCTGGGGAGCGCTCGGGTCGCACCGGTCTGGGGCGCGGATGTTCGTGGGGCGACTCGGGTTGCGGCGGTCGCCGGCGCCTCGTTGCGGCCATCGTCCGCGAGCAGGCGAGTGGCAGCGGTAGCGCCGTGCGCTGCGGTGGGAGCGCTTGCCGGAGGGATCCCTCGCAGGCCATCGCGCAGCGCGTCGGCGAACAGGATCGCGTCAGCGGGGCGCTCTTCCTTCTCGAGCGCCAACCCGAGCGAGACCGCTTCTGCGAGCTCCGGGGAGACACGGGGATTGAGCCGGTCGAGCGGAATTGGCGCCTGACGCTGTTGCTTGATCGCCAATTCCGACAGCGACGTGGCCTCGTAGGGCAAGCGACCAGAGAGCAGTTGATAGGTGACGACGCCGAGCGAGTAGAGGTCCGCGCGAGCACCGGCCTCCTCGCCGCGGGCCTGCTCGGGCGCGAGGTAGGCGGCCGTGCCGAGCACCGAGCCGACCTGCGTGATGCTCGATTGATCGGTCGCTCGCGCGATCCCGAAATCCGCCAGCTTGACCACATCGGAGTCCGAGACGAGCAAGTTGCCCGGCTTGACATCTCGATGCACCACGCCGTTGCGGTGGGCATAGTCGAGGCCCCGGCAGGCCTGCGCGACGATCTCGACCGCTTCCCTGACTTCCAGATGACCGCGGTCGCGGAGCAGCTCAGCGCATGAATTGCCCTGCACGTGCTCCATCACGATGAAGTGCTGGTGGTGCCCTTCGTCGAAGCCGAAGTCGAACACCTGAACGATGTTCGGGTGGATCAGCCGCGCGGCGGCCAGGGCCTCGCGGCGAAACCTCGAGATGAACGTTTGATCATCGGCGAGGTGCTCGGCGAGCAGCTTCAGCGCTACATAGCGCTCGAGTCGCTGATCGAACGCCAGATGCACGGTTGACATCCCGCCGACGCCGAGTCGTCCCTCGATCCGATATCGCCCTGCGATCGTGGTTGCTGCAGTCATTGTCCGTTGCCGTTGCCGTTTCCAGTACCCGCGCCCCCGCTGCTCGCGCCGCCAGAGCCGCTCCCGGATCCAGGTCCGGAGCCGGTCCCGATGCCGGCGCCGCCGCTACCGGCGCCCGTGTGATCGTTGCCGGAGCCCGCGCCACCGCCGCCCGCGCCCGCGCCACCCGCGCCGCCGGTAGAAGAGGTACCCGAGGGGGCCGGGGTGGTTGCAGGCACTGTCGAACTACTGACGCTGGGAGCGGTGCTGCTGCTCGTAATCGGCGTGCTCGTGGTCGTGGTGGCGCTCGGGGTCGTGGCGCTGCTCGCGGTGGTGGTCGAGGAGGACGTCGTGGCGCTGGAGGCCGTGGTGGTGGGAGTCGAGGGCGACGAGGTCGACTGGCATTCCCGGCTGGCCAGCGTCGCGAGCGTGCTCGCGCCCTGATCGAGGTTGGCCTGCAACGTCGTGCTGACCGACGAGGGGAGGTTCGCAACGGCGTTGTCGAAGTTCGTCACGGCTCTCGTCGCGGCGTCGCAATTGCCCGCCGCGACCGCCGCGGAGACAGCGTTGAGCTGGCTGCTCAGGACGCTCGATTGGGTGTTCGAGAGCAGCCCAGAACCGCCACCACAGGCGGCCAGCAACGATACGCCGGCCCCAAGGAAGCCGGCAAGAATTGCGCGCGGCGCGAAGCCCATCCGCGTCTTGACTTTAGACACTCCGCACGTCGGAGCGCCGTTAGGGCTCTATTGGCCGTATGCAAGCCGTTCCGCCAGCGAGTCGGGGAGCCGGGCAGCACGGATCGCCGCCGCGGCACCGGCGATGTCGTAATCCGTGCGGCGATAGCGGACGCGGTCGCTGTCCAGATCTAGCTCGAGCCAGGCTGCTCGCGGGTCCCCATCCCGAGGTTGGCCAACGCTCCCCGGGTTGATCAGCCATTCGCCGGAGCGAACGTGGAGCTCCTCGCCGTCAGCTCGCGTCTCGCCGGTCGCACCCGACCCATCCGGTCTGCAGAACGACAGCGCCACGTGAGAATGGCCGATCAGACAAACTCGATGGCGCTGCACGTCGAAGCACAGCTCGGCTTGCAGCGGAGAGAGGACATACTCCCACACCGGATCTCGAGGGCTGGCGTGGTATAGCCCTACCTGCTCCTCTAGATTGAGCGGCTGCAAGGCGTTCAGATATTCGAGCGTCGCAGGTGTGATCGTGTGCTGCGTCCAGCGGGCGGCGAGCTCGGCTCCGCGGGAGAAATCCTCGAGCCTCAGCGTCCCGCGGACGCCGAGGTCGTGGTTCCCCGCCAGGCAAATCGCGGCGTGGCGGCGGGCGAGTTCGACGCACGCGTCCGGCTGCGCGCCATAGCCCACGAGGTCGCCCAGACACCACATCTCCTCGCAGTCGGTGGCTGTGATCGCGTCGAGCACGGCCTCGAAGGCGTGCCGGTTGCCGTGGATGTCAGAGACGATCGCTACCCGCATCAGCGGCGTCTCCGAGGCGCTGTGTCCAAATGGGTTGCAGTTCGCACGTACTACAGTCTCGCGGGTGACTCGGCCGTCTCGCTCACGTTTTCTGGCATCGGCGGGGCTGGCGCTGGCTGCCGCCGAGGCTGGTCGGCGCCTGCTGAGGCCCCGCGACCCCCTCCCTGGGGCGCCACCGGTAGATCTGGAGCGTTATTTCTCTTCCGAGGAGATCGTCCGCGGAGCGCGGTTCGCACGGCCTCAGCGGGCGCTGGGCTTGGCCCGCGCGGCCGTCGATCTCGGCACGCTGACGGTGATCGCGCTTGCACCGCCGAGGTCGCTCGCGCGCTCGAGTCCCGCGGTCCGCGGCGCGGTCGCGGGCGCCGGGCTGGCCGTGACGCTGTCGCTGCCGTCGCTGCCGCTCGCCGCGATCTCTCGTAAACGCGCGATCGACGTCGGCCTTATCACCCAATCGTGGCGCGGCTGGGCCGCCGATCTGGGGAAAGCAACCGCGATCCAATCGGTGCTCGCATCTCTGGCCGGCGCGATCGTCGTAGCCGGGACACGCCGCTATCCCCGCTCCTGGTGGCTGCCCGGGTCAGCCGCATCGGTGCTCGTGGGCAGCGTATTCGCCACGCTCGCCCCGGTCCTGCTCGATCCGGTGTTCAACGACTTCACTCCGCTGCCCGAAGGCGAGACGCGCTCGGACGTGCTGGAGCTGGCGAGTGCCGCGGGCGTCACGGTGGGCGAGGTCTTCTCGGTCGACGCGAGCCGCCGGACCACCGCCGCGAACGCTTACGTGACGGGGCTCGGTCCCACCAAGCGAGTCGTGCTGTTCGACACGTTGCTGAGTCGTTACGGTCGCGATGAGGTGCGAGTCGTCGTCGCCCATGAGCTCGCGCACGTGCGTCACCGAGACGTGCTGCGCGGCGTCGCTTACGCGGCGATCGTCGCGCCGGCGCTCGCGTTCGCGGTTCAGCAGCTCAGCTGGTTGATCTCCGACGAGCGCGGGACCGCCGGCGCGCTACCGGCGCTGGCGCTGGCGAGCGCTATCACCAGCGCTCCGATCGGTCTGATCGGCAACGGCCTGTCTCGCGCGCTGGAGCGGCGTGCCGATGCCTACTCGCTCGAGCTCTCGAGCTCGCCACAGGCGTTCGTCTCCTTCGAGCGCAAGATTGCGCTTCAGAACGTCGCCGATCTCGACCCGCCGCGGTGGGTGACAAAGCTGATCTCAACGCATCCGCCGACGGCGGAGCGGATCGCGGCGGCCGTCGCCTTCGCGGCCGCCGGCGAGGAGCATCAGATCACTGCTCAGGAGGCCCGAACTCCGGCAGGTTCTTGATCCCCTCTCGCGTCTGCCACTTGGAGTAGTTGTCCTGCATTGCGTCGATCAGCTCGCGCATGAACTTGGGGGAGAGGTTCACACGCGAGACGACCACGCCAGGGATCTCTTCTTCCTCGACCTCGTGGTCCACGCGCGCGAACGTGATCGTGAACTCGTAATCGGAATGGCTGACATTCGCGAAATTCGCGTAGACGCCGGCCATGATGTCCGGGGAGAAGTGGATGTTGATGTGGCGTTCGGGAGGATTTTGTTCGTCCATGTGGTCGTAGTATCCCATCGTGCGGATCATCATCGTTGCCGTGGGTCGGTTGCGCCCGCCGTTCGCCGACGATGTCCAGCATTACGAGAAGCTGCTAGCGCGGTACGTGCGGGTCGAGCTGATCGAGGTCAAGGAGGACGAGCAGGTCGCACGGCGCTTTCCCGCGCGGGCGTATCTGTCGCTGCTGCACCGCGAGGGCCAGTCGCTCGACTCACTGCGGTTCAGCCGCTTCATCGAGGAGCGCAGACAGAGCGGTCGCGACCTCTGCTTCGTGATCGGCGGACCCTTCGGCCTCGAGTTCGACGGCGTCGATCATCGACTGTCGCTGGGCGGGATGACGCTCCCTCACCAGCTCGCCCGGGTCGTGCTGCTGGAGCAGATCTACCGAGGCCACAAGATCCTGGCCGGGGAGCCATACCACTACTGAACGATGGTCCAGCGGAGGGCTATGCCGATACAACGCGACCGGGCTGAGCGGACAGCCCTGCCACCGGTGCGCGATGGCTGAGCGGAGCGAGGTCCGGGTACAGGCCCGGCAGCAGCGGCTGCGTGCCCGTCGCGAGCTGCGCCTCGTCGTCCGGCGGCTCTCGATCCTGCTCGCGGCACTGGGCGTGCTGATCGTGGCGGGCACGTTCGGGTTCGTGATCGCCGAGGGGAGCTCGGTCGGCTTCGGGTTCGTGTGGACGCTGGACACGGTGACGACCTTGGGCTCGATCAAGAACCCGCGCGACACCGGCGGTCAGGTGGTCATCGTCGCGCTGGAGGTGCTCGGCATAGGTACGCTCTTCTACGGGCTCGCGACGGTCGCCGAGTTCTTCGTCTCGGGCCAGCTCAGCGGTTTGCTGGAAGAGCGGCGCACGCAAAAGATGATCGATTCCCAGTCCGACCACTTCATCATCTGCGGCTTCGGTCGCGTCGGGCGCCAGGTGGCGCGGGACTTGCGCCGGGCCGGCGCCGCGTACGTGGTGATCGACGAGAACCCGGACAACCGCGAGGCCGCCCGCTCCGCCGGGGTCCTGTTGATTGAGAGCGATCCAGCCGAGGACGACGTCCTGCAGCGTGCCGGGATCGGACATGCGCGGGGCGTGATCGCGTGTGTCGACTCCGATGCCGAGAACATCTTCATCGCGCTGACCGTTCGCGGCCTGCGGCCGGACATCCTGATGATCGCCCGCGCATCGGCGGAGGAATCCGAGAAGAAGCTGCTTCGAGCAGGAGCGGATCGCGTGATCTCGCCGTACAAGACCTCGGGTGCCGAGATGGCCCGGGTGGCGCTGCACCCGCAGGTCGGCGGGGCCGTCGACGTGGCCGACTACCGGATGGAGGAGATCGACGTCCCGTCCGTTTGCGAGGGCGTCGGCCGCACAGTAGAGGAGATCCGTGGAGGCTCGATGATCGTCGCGCTGCGGCGGGCCGATGGCCGGCTAGACCCCCAGCCGCCTTCGACCACGGTAATCAACGCCGGTGACATCCTGGTGGCTTTGGGGACGCCGGACGCACTCGATCGTCTCGAGAGCCTGTTCCAGCCCGTTAGCGTCGCGAGAACGTGACCGATCCACTGGAGGAGCTGGGCGCTGCGGTGAGAGCCGCCACGGCCGTCGTTCGCGGAGCGGCGGGTGCGCCCTCCGCCCAGCCGCGGGTCGAGCGGCCCAAGCGCGAAGGCCAGGGCGACTACTCGACCAACGCCGCGATGCTCCTGGCCCCTGCTCTGAGCGCCCCGCCGCGGGAGATCGCCGAGCGGATCGAGGGGCAGCTGGCGACCGCGCTCGGCGACAGCCTGGAGCGATTCGAGATCGCAGGCCCGGGTTTCCTCAACCTGTTCCTGACCGACAGCTGGCACCGGCGCGCGCTGGCCGCGGTTGTCGAGTCGGGTGAACAGTTCGGCGCCGGTGGAGCCGATCCGCGGGAGAGGATCCTGATCGAGTTCGTCTCGGCCAACCCAACCGGTCCGCTGGTCGCGGCGAGCGGTCGCCATGCTGCGTACGGCGACGCCCTCGCGCGGATCCTCGAACGCTGCGGCCACACGGTGTTTCGCGAGTATTACTTCAACGACGCCGGCAACCAGATCCGCTTGCTCGGAGAGTCGGTGCGGGCCCGAGCGCTGCGCGAGGAGGTTCCGGAGGGCGGATATCAGGGCGATTACGTCAAGGACCTCGCGGCGCGGATTCCCGATGCGGCCGCGCGCGAGGTCGACGACCTGGCGCGCGCGGCTGTCGAGCTGCTGCTCGGTGAGATCCAGGCGACGCTCGAGCGCTATGGCGTGCACTACGACATGTTCTTCAGCGAGCGGGCGCTCCACTCCGGCTCGCCGAGCGAGCTCGAGCGCGCGCTGGCGCTCCTCTCGGAGTCGGGGCATCTCTACCGCTCAGAGGGCGCCTTGTGGCTGCGGACGACGAGCTTTGGCGACGAGAAGGATCGAGTGGTGGTGCGCTCCAACGGCGAACCCACCTATCTGGCCGCGGATATTGCCTACCTGCAGAACAAGCGGGAGCGAGGGTTCGATCGCCAGCTGTCTCCTTTTGGCGCAGATCATCACGCCTACGTGAAGGAGCTGAAGGCCGCGATGGCGGCGCTGGGGGGCGATCCCGAGAAGCTGGAAGTGCCAATCCTGCAGTTCGTCCATCTCGTCGAAAGCGGCGAGCGATCTCCAATGTCCAAGCGAATGGGATCGTTCGTCACGCTCGACGAGCTGCTCGATGAGATCGGCGTCGACGCGACCCGGTTCTTCATGCTGCAGCGCTCGCACGATCGCACGCTCGATCTGGACCTCGACCTGGCCCGCCAGCAATCGCGCGAGAACCCCGTCTACTACGTCCAGTACGCGCACGCCAGGATCGCCTCGATGCTCGCTCGGTTCTCCGAGCAGCGGCTGGCCGAGGCTCTGGCCGCCGACGCCGACTGGGGCGACGGCGAGCTTCACAAGAGCGAGCGGGAGCTGACCAAGAAGCTCGTGGCCTTCCCCAGCGAGCTGGCCGAAGCGGCGGCTGGTCGCGCTCCTCACCGGATTGCGGCCTACGCGCTCGAGCTCGCGCAGGAGTTCACGGCGTTCTACCGCGATTGCCGCGTGGTGGGGGCCCGCCCGACCGCCGTGGAGTCGTTCCGGATCGCGCTCTCGGCCGCCTCGCAGCGCGTGATCGCGCTGGCGCTCGAGCTCCTGGGAGTGATGGCGCCCGAGTCGATGTAGGGGGATGCGCGTTCAGCCGCCGTCGCGCGATGCGCGTTCAGCCGCGGTAGCACGCTATCCGCGTTCAGCCGCCGTAGCGCGCGAGGTCGTCGTCGAGCCGTCTCGCCTCCGCCGGAGGGAGCGCCGGGCCGGCTGCCGAGCCACCTGCGCTCCGCGCCCGCGCGCGTGTGCGCCGGCGCCATCTCGGGAGCGTGAACGCGAGCGTCACCAGGCCCACGAGGAGTATGGCGGGGGGGAGGATGTAAACGGTGAGGTTGAAACCGTGCGCCGGCGGCTTCCCGAGCACTGCCGGGCCGTACTGGGCGACCAGCGCCTGCTCGATCTGCGCCTTGCTCTCGCCTTGATTGATCAGCACGCGGATGTAGTCGCGCTCGGAGTCGGCTTCAGGGGACTGCGCGACCGCTAGCGACTCTCGACACGCGACGCACATCACATCGTTCTCGATGTTGGTCAGCGACGCGCGCGGCACGACGGCGGCGCCGAGCGCTGTGGCGCCGCTCGACAGGGCGGCCAGCGCCGTGATCACCGCGAGCATGAGGAGCTTTGATTTCACGAGCGTTGAGCGAGCAACGGGGGAAGCGTCTGGGAAAGCCACTGCGAGGTGATCTGGTAGCGGCGCACCGCGGCGATCCGTCCCTGGCGGTCGATTACAAAAGTCTCCGGAACTCCGGTCGTGCCGAACGAGCGCACGAAGTTCCCGTCGACATCGCGCACCACTGGGTAGGTGATGTGCTCCTGCTTGACGAACTGCGCCGACGCGTCCGAGTTGTCGAGATACGTGACGCCGAGAATCGTGGCGTTGTGGCCCGAGATCTGATGCTCTGCCTGTTCGAGGACCGGCGCCTCGGCCTTGCACGGATCACACCACGACGCGAACACGTTCACGACCACGACCTTGCCTCGCAGCTGATCGAGCCGCTCGGTCCGATCTGAGCCCAGCACCGGGAGCGCCATCGTCGCATTCGGCGCCGCCGGAAATGAGCCACGGGCGACGGCGGCGTCGATCGACGTGTTCGCTCCCTGGCTCGAGACGCCAAACGCCAGCAGCGCCACCAACGCGACCGCAGCGCATCCAGCCAATCCAGAGATCACCCAGCGCCGCATAACCTGTCCTAGGGTAATACGCGCGGCTGGAGCGGCGCGGCACCCATGCTGGCAGCCCGGTCAGCGGTTCCGGGGGGTGCCGCTTTTCACGAACCAGCGCTGGCCGAAGGCGCGGGAGCGGGCTTAGAATGTCGCCAGCGCGGACGTAGCTCAGTCGGTAGAGCGTCGGC
>CAWHME010000001.1:0-210543 GCA_963830465.1 uncultured Solirubrobacterales bacterium | reverse complement strand
CATGGAGGCGGGGTCCGGACGCTCGGCGTGCCCGGTGATGGCCGACCGAGCGCATCAGGCTCGGGTGGTCAACGCGCTGGAGCCCGAGTGGGAGGCGCGGTTTGAGCCGAAGTCCTACGGGTTTCGGCCCGGACGTGGCTGCCACGACGCGGTTCAGGCCGTCTATGAGGTCGTCAAGGGCAGACGCCCGAAGCGTCTCTGGGCACTTGACGCAGACATGGCTGGGGCGTTTGACCAGATCGCCCACGACCATATTCAGACGATGCTCGGCACCTTCCCCGCAAGGGAGATGGTCGCGCAGTGGCTGAAAGCTGGCGTGGTCGAACAAGGTCGGCTGCACCGCACCGAGGACGGGATTCCTCAAGGCGGTGTGGTCAGCCCGCTGCTTTTGAACATCGCTCTGCATGAGATAGAGCAGGCCGCGGGCGTCCGCTATCACTCCACTGGTTGGGTGACAGCGGACTGTCCGGTCCTGATCAGGTACGCCGACGATCTCGTGGCCCTCTGCCACTCCCGGCAGGAAGGACTCGAGGTCAAGGCGAGACTCGCTACGTGGCTGGCCCTCAGGGGTCTTTGCTTCAACGAGGACAAGACGCGCGTTCTCACTCGCGGAGGGCTTTGACTTCCTGGGATTCAACATCCGCCGCTACGGCGACAAGCCGCTGATCAAGCCCAGCACGGCGGCCGTCAGACGAATCCGGGAACGGCTTCGCACCGACTGCGTTCCCTGCGAGGGAGCAACGCTCTGGCGGTGATCCGAAGGCTCAACCCGATCATTCGGGGCTGGGCCGCCTACTACCGGACGCAGGTGTCAACCGAGATCTTCGGCGCGTTGGATGACTACCTGTGGCGGCTCACTTACAACTGGGCCAGGTTCAGCCATGCGAACAAGTCGACTGCCTGGGTCATCACCAGGCACCACGGCAAGTTCAACAAGGCCAGGCAGGACCGATGGGTGTTCGGCGACCGCGCAAGCGGCGCCTACATGCACAAGTTCTCCTGGACCAACATCATCAGACCCCAGATCGTCAAGCACCGAGCGTCCCCGGACGACCCGGCGCTTGCCGAATACTGGGCTTGGCGGCGAGGCAAGACGCCCCTGCCGATCAACCGCACGACCCAACGGCTCCACCGAGCCCAGAACGGTCGTTGCGCGATCTGCCAGGCCGCGATCCTGCCCGTCGAGGACCCACCACAAGCCCCGCAGGAGTGGGAGGCATGGCTGGCGACCACCCCCAAGACGATTGACGTCATGTGGGACCACGGCGCGTCTGACAAGGCAGAACCCCGTCTCCTACACCTCCGCTGGCGTCCCGGCAACGGACCGCGACTTCTGCCCGCCCGCCCGCCACCAGGGCTTGCTTGAGCCGGATGCGGTGAAAGCCGCCCGTCCGGTCCTTAGGGGGGCCGGACCCCGAAAGGTGTCCGGCCTACCCGACGGAAGGGGCAGCCGTGCGATTCGGTCGCCGAGGCTGCGGAAGCGTCTGAAGACCGGAGGAGACCGCCGTAGGACGGGAGGTCCTGGCTTACGACCGGGCGCTTGCTGGCCGCTCAACCGTTAGCACGCCGAGTGCGTGCAGCCCGTGCTTGGCGGGGCTAATTGTTGGCGCCGGCGTCTGCCCTGCTTGGCCGGCAGAGGGGAGATCGCGGTCGCCGGTCGCCAATTCCTCCGGATGGAAACCAGGTCTGCCTCCAAACCTCTCGGCGCTGCTGTCGGCGTTCCCGGTGCGGGCCTCTGGTGAGGCGCCTCACGCGCTGTTGATACCAATACGTCCGTTGGCGCGGGGGCAATGCCGCTGCCCTACGATTTCGACCTCATACAACGATCGACGAAACGGCAAGCCTCAGAAACCGCGCGGCACGGCGCTGGGTTCAATGTATGCGGTGCAGAATGACGGTGTCATCGCTAATGCCCATCTTCTGGAGCTCCACGTCAAGACGCCATTCCAAGGTGTTTTTCGAAGCCTGGTTCAACATTTCCTCCGAAACGTTTCGTATGCCGTCTTCAAGCCACGTGCGCACGTCGCCACCGGTAACCTGCAGCCCCAACTTCCTGGCCGTCGTCCACTTGGACACCCACGCGGAGTCGATCGCAGTGTTGACGGCGCGTGGGAAGACTTTGGTTAGAGCGACGTCAGGGTTGAGGCCGCGCGCCTCGTGGACCGTAGCCGGAACGAGGTGCGTGGACTGCACGTCCTGGTCTGCCTGGCCCGTCGCCTTGACCACCGCCGGTGCGCTTTTGTGCTCCTGCACGCCCACGCGGCCTTTCTGAAGGTCTTCCAGGCCCTGGGTCTGCGCCTCCTTGGCGGCCTGGCCGACGTCCGCATGGTGGCCACGGGGGGCACGCGGGGTCGTCGGTTTGGTCGGCTGCTGCGGCGCTGCCCATGGGTCCGGGGCCTGGCTCTCGGGGCCGACCGAAGACTCTGGCTCGCCGAGATCCAGTGTTCGCTGTGTGCGGAACTCCACGGTCGGGTGCGACTGCGGATGAGCGACAGGATCTCCGGCGGCCTGGCTCATGCTCGCACGCCTGGCTCCCCCGGAAGTTTCTTCATTGGGCGCGTGGACATCCCGCGCGGCGAGGCCGAGGCTGCGGGCGTCCCATAGTCCGGCGTCGCCGGCGTGCGCAGCTCCACGGTCGGCGTCGACGTGCGCGGCAGCGGACCAGGCGGCTGAGGGTTCGAGCTCTCGATAGCGCCGCTGGTTGCGGCTTCGGGAACGGAAACGTCCGGTGCCAGTGGACGAGCTTCCGCGGGTACAACGGGCGCTTTGGGTGGCGTGGCTGCCCCATAAGCACCCAACATGACGTTGACCGCAGCTTCAGCGTTGTCGGTCAGTTCCTGAGCCGTCTTCTCACCCACCAGGTGGCTCAATCCGCTGCTTACCGCCTGGTTCGTCAGAGTTCTGCTGTCTTCGCCCCTCAGTTCGCGCACTCCAGATGCGGCGACGTCCGCGCCGTACCCGCACGCGGCCACGGCCCCGAATCCTACGGTCTCTGCAGTTCCCCATGCACAAAGAGCTGCACCCCCTACGATCTTTCCAGTAGAACTGAAGCCGATCCCTATTCTTTCGGGGACGCTCAGTTCTCTTTCGTACTCGACCAATTCGATATGTCGGGCGCGTGTCTCGAATCTTTCTGACGAAAAATTGTATTCACTGGCCTCGTAGGATTTACCAGCCACAATCACGCTCACCATTTTGGAGACTGGGCATCGAATGTTATATCGACAAAATGGCCGCCGTCAGGGTTGATCAGCCGGCCGTTGTTCCCGCCCGCGCTTTTGTACTGATATCCCATCCGCTCGGTGTAGAAGCGGTAGTACCACATGGCTTGCTCAAACGGCGTCCTTTTGACCTTGGCTGCAGCCGACTGCTCGGGCTGCGCCGCAATACCGACCTGGCTCGGCGCTCCCACCATCGGTGCCTCACCCGCTGCTACAGCCCTGGAAGCGGCATCGGCGTCCTGCTCCTGTGACGGGCCTGGCGGCGCGCTGCCGCCGCCACTCTGCTGCACCACATGGGCGAGTTCATGCGCGAGCAGTCGCATGCCGGCGGGCGTGCCTGGCTGGTATCGGTCGGGCGCGAAAGCGATGTGGGCACCGACGGTATAAGCGTTCGCATGTAATACGCGAGCGGTTGTGGCAGCTGGTGCATCTGTGTGGATCCGCACACTGGAGAAATCGCGCCCAAATCCTTCAGACAACTGGCGTTGCGTGTCGCGCGCCAGGGGCCGTCCGGGCGAGCGGACCACCTCATCTACACCGCGGGCCGCGGATCGGCTGGTTTCGGAATTCCCCGTCTTCCGCGCTCGGCCGACTCCCGGCCCCTGCTGCGGCGGTGCGGAAGCACGTACCGGGGTAGCCTGCGAAGCCGTCTTCGCCTTTGTTGCCTTGATCGAAGGAGCAAACATGGCTGCATCTCCTCATCAGCATGCGCGATGTACCCGTAGCATAACCCTATCCGCCACTTGACCGCTAACCGCTGAAAGGGCGCCCATACAGGCGGTACAGCGGGCCGATCACCAGTATCGGTACCACCACGCGCGCGACGGAAGGCGGTCACGATCGGCACGCCCAGGTGCAGCACGCGCGCCGTCTGCCACGTTTCGGCGATGCCGCCCGGTGCGGTGGCTAACAGCTCGGTGCCGGCATTGATGCCGGCCAGGTGCGCAAGCGCCAGCGCAAAGCCGCCGGCCATCACCATGGCGGCCAGCGGAGGCCGCGCGCATCACACTGTCCGGCATCGTCGCGAGACAGAAGGAGAGGAGCCGAAGGCCGGTGCGGGCGACCAACGCTGAACGATCCACGGCCCCGCCGATCGCCCGAAGATTCCATCCGCTCAGGCGCCGCGGACGGACCTCGGCGATCCAGAGCCGGGTCCCTCCTGGTCCGCGCCCTGCGCCACGCTCCGAACCGCAACACGTGGGCTCGCAGCACGCGCTAGCGGCGCTCAGGTACGCCGACCGATCACCTCCGCTTCGGCGTGCAGCGGCAGCAAGGCGCTTGCCGATAGTGCTGCTTTCCATGCGCCGGGCAGCGGGACGGCGGCGGACGCAGGACTGAGATCGGACAGAATCCTCGGCCAGCGGGCGCCGAGGGGGGCGATGCTCGCCGCCCAGCGTTAGCTGGCAGTCCGTAGGCCAGCAAGCAGCCCAGCCACGAAACCAGGCGTCCGCTGCAAGGGTCGAGCTGGACGGCGGCGCTTATGCGTTCGCGTGAATCCGTCCGCCCGGCGCTTGGCCTTCCGCGATTACGCCCACACAGCCCCTTTGCCGCTTATCCGGAAGCGGCGCCGCGGGCAGCCGACCGTTGTATTACATAGGTACAAGTGGCCCTATCGACCGGACGATACGCACGCAATCGCCCGGAGCAGGGCCGCGCCCGAGTCGGTGTTCGTCACCGCAACGCGCTCGTTGACGTGACGCAGCGGTCGCCTCCAAGGTGACGACCGCGCCGCGTTGCTGTAGCGTCGCCAGGTCGTTAGGGAGCCCTTCAATGGCTGAACTATGCGTCCTTCGCAGGCCGGGTGAATGCGCGGGTGGTCGACCGCGAAGGAGTGTCGAGTCGGCGGAAGCACGCCATTCGCGAGGTGCTCAGACGTTCCCGTGTGTTCCCCACCACAAGTGACCGGATGCATCACTGCGTCTCCGCGAAGCGTCTCATCTTCGATTTCGACTTGCAGATCGGGACTGCCGCCCGTCACACCGACACAATCTGGCGGATGAGCGCGCGCGCGTTTGGCCCCTGCCGGCCGAAGGTTGGTGAACTCGCCGAAGAAGCGGTCGACTGCGGCGAGGTCGCCGCGGTTCCGCACCATGTCTTACTATCGCCTGACAAGCTCGGCGTTGGTCCTTTCCATGAGATCTGCTTCTGCCATGCCGCTCCCGTGTCCGCCGGTTTCGTTAGTTGCTTCAGCAGTCGGGTCGCTGAGGGTGTTGTCGTGGCTCGACTAAACTCATTGCTGTCCGCGTGAGCAGTAAATAATCGGCCGCCGATCCACCTGAGCGCGCGGCACATCATAGATTTTGTTTCAATGGAGCGCTTTCTACCTAACAATAAGTTGCTAGGAACCCTTTTACCTAACAAACTTCGCGGACGGACCTTTTCGCCTCCAGAGCGCTGCTCTGACGTGAGCGCGCCGACCGAGCTCGGGTGGGGTCGTCGTAGGGGTGTGAGCCGAGCTTACGTCCCTGGGCAGCGTCGTCGGAGCGGTGTGAGCCGAGCCTGCGTCCCTGGATGGGGTCGTCATACGGACCCGAGCCAAGCTTACGTCCCTGGGTCGCGTCGTCGTAGGGGTGTGAGCCGAGCCTGCGTCCCTGGGTGGGGTCGTCATACGGACCCGAGACAAGCTTACGCCCCTGGGTGGGGTCGTCGTACAGACGGGGGCCGCGCCGGAAGCCCTGCGTGGGATCGAAGCGACGACGGTCGAGCTCTTGGAGCCGCCTATGCTCCAGCTCTGTGTTCGTGATTGCCGGCTCATCGGCTTGAGTTCGCTCGAGTTCCAGCTGAGGAAGGGTGTTGGTAGTCATCGATTTCGCCTCAGACGATCGTGGTTTGGTGATGGAGCAGGCGGAGCAGTCAGTTAGCTGCATGTGATGCTTAGCCGCCCCGGTTGTTACCTGACTAGCCGACGGTAATACTCACGCCCGCTACTTGCTGTGACAAATGCCACACTCGTCCGCTGATCCCGCTGGCGACCGACACCCAACCAGAACCCACAGTAGCTCGCCTTGGGCGTGAGGGCCGCGGGTCGAGAGCGGATCATCGCCACCACCACGTTTGCTCTCTCGGTGCTTGGCTACTGGCACTAGGTGCGCAAGGACAAGTCCGACGACGAGCAGGAGCTGGCTGACCAGATCGAGAAGATTCAGGAACAACTCGCCGGGCCCGGAACGTCGCCGCCAACGACCGCCTCGGCGGAGACGTTCGCGAACAACACCAACGTAAACGCCGACCTGCAGGCGCTCGTGCTCGGCGCCGCCGCGCTGATCGAGGCCGCTGATCTAAAGCCCAACTGGTTTCAGGCCCCAGTTCTCGTGTACGCGTTCCTCCAGATCATGGACGTGCCGGGCGCTGACACCTAGACGGGACTAGCGCTCCCCTTGCGCGGAACTCGCGACCCTGACCGTCGTTGCCTCGTCTGGCTGATTCGTCGGGGGCGATTTCGAGATGGTGAAGCTCAATGGGTGAGCGCGACGCGATGGCGCGACTCGCTTGGACCCACGAATGCGATCCGGGTGTTGACTTTGGTTATCCGCGCGGGCGACGGTCCGCGTAGGGTCGAAGGCTGAACCGAGGTCTGGCTCCGAATGCGATTGGCTCCGGCGAGGGTGTCTTGCGGACGAAGTGTCGGCCTCGGTTCTTGGCTTCGAGGATCGGTCTGACCTGATAGGAGCGTTCGCCCCGTGAGGGCGTCCCACCGGGATGTTGTCGGCCGGTCCGCCAACACCATACCCGCTGGAGGTCAGGTCGATGAGGAGCGCCAAGAAGCGTGGTCCGGGACCGTCGCACTTGTTGATGACGCCCGATCATGCGGGCAACGTAGTCGGGATCGATCCGCACAAGCGTACGTTGACCGCGACGGTCGCCGATGCGCACGGCGGGATCCTGTGCTCGGCTCACTTTCGCGTCTCGGGTGAGGGGCATCGCGAGCTGGAGGCGTGGGCGCGGCAGTTTGGGCAGATCGCTCGCTGGGGGATCGAGGGCTCGGCGAGCTGGGGCCGGCACACGGCGATGTTCTTGACCGGCCGCGGCGATGATGTGCGCGATGTGTGCGCGAATCGCACGCCGCGGTCTGATCGCGCCCGCCAGCGCGGCAAGTCCGACACGCTCGATAGCGAGCGGATCGCGCGCGAGGTGCTCGCGCACTCGTTGCTGCCCAAGGCGTTCAGGCGCGCCGGCCAGGAGCAAGGCCCGGACGAGCAGCATCAGCTGCTGGCTTTGTGGAACAACCGGCGTCGGTCGATCCTGACAGGCCGCCAGCACCTGATGGGCGAGGCCGAATATCTACTCTGCGAGCTGCCGCTTGAGCTGCGCGAGCAGCTGCCCGACACCAAAGCGGTCAAGCCACGGCTTGCGGCGCTCGCGCGCCGCAACCGCCGGCGCCGCTACGACGCCCCGACCCGGCTGCGCCTGCAGCTGCTCGACGGCTACCGCACGGAAATCAAGGCGCTCGATGGCCAGGAGCGCCAGGTGCTCGCACAACTCGAGGCGCTCGTTGACCGGAGCGGCTCGACGCTTGGCGAGCTCTGCGGCCTGAGCACCCGCTCGGTCGCGGAGCTTCTGGTCGAAATCGGCGACCCACGCCGGTTCACCGAGGGCGGATTCGCACGCTTCAACGGCTCAGCGCCGCTGCCCGCCTCGACCGCCGAGGGGCCCGGCGAGCCGATCCGCCACCGCTACAACCCCGGCGGCAACCGGCGCATCAACGCGGTCCTGTACCGGATGGCGATCACCCAGCTGCGCTGCGAGCCACGCGCCCAGCGCATCTACGCTAACGCGCGCGCCCGCGGGCACACCAAGAAGGAAGCCCGCCGAATCCTCAAGCGCCACCTCTCCGATCTACCGCCGCATGATCCGCGACCTGGAGACCCAGCTCACCGACCAACCCCTCCTGGCCGCATAACCGTGCGCGGCCACCGCGCAGTCAAGGACTGCCCGACAGGGCCGAGCGCAGCGAGCCGCGCAGCGGAATCCTTGACGGCGACCGGTGACCGCGCGTCACCCTCCCGCCAAGGAGGGGGCTTGAGATAAGGAGCCTTCGTCGCGATCGACGCCGTGCAGATGCGAGAACCGGACCAGGACCAGCAGGCGCCCTGCGTGGCGCTCGGCTTCGCTGGCTCACGCGGGAAAGCAGGCGAGCTCGTCTCCGAGAACCGAATCGAGTCCCTCGTCCAGCCGCGAAGGAGGCGGCTGCTCGCGCAGTACGCGAGGACCACGGCGCTGCCAACGCCGCTCCGCTAGGGCCGTGACGCCGGAAGACGGGCATCCAAGCCCGTCCCCCGCCGTCAGGGGATGAGATGCAGTTCAAGGGAAATCACAGAATCAGGAAGGTAGATTGAGATCGACGCGATCATCGACTCGCCGCTCGCATGCGCCGAGTGCGCGCCGGCGCTCCGATGCTGCCGCTCGACATCTTCCGCTCACGCTCGGTGTCGACCGGAACGCTGCTCGTGATCATCGGCTTCATCGGCCTGTTCGGAGTCCTGTTCTTCATCACCCTGTACCTCCAGAACGTCCACCACTACAGCGCGGTCCAGACCGGCGTGAAGATGCTCCCGCTGACCGCCACGTTCATCATCAGCCCGCTGATCGGCAGCGGCCTGACCCAGCGGCTGGGCCCGCGCCCGCCCGCAGTCATTGGCATGGCGCTCCTCGGGGTCTCCTTCCTCGGCCTGACCGGCCTCGAGGTCCACTCCCCCTCCAGCTCCCTGTGGCCGTGGTTCGTCGGGATCGGCGCGGCGCTCGGCCTGATCATCACCTCCACCACCCAGGCGATCGTCGGCAACGTGTCGGTCGCCCGCGGCGGCATCGCCGGCGGACTGCAATCCACCGCCAACCAGCTCGGCGGCGTGCTCGGCGCAACCGCCGCGGCCGTGCTCGCGCACAAGGACATCGTCGGCTCCGGGATCGCCCCGATCTCCGCACAGATGCCCCACCAGCTGCAGCAAGCCATCACCACCGCGTCCAACGCGGAGCGCGGCCGCGAGCGACGGCTCAAGCTGCAGCCCCATCACCTCGTTGAGGAACACCTCCGCCTCGTCGGTGGTGAACCTCAGGTCCGCCGCCCGCACCTCCACGAGCTCGCCGCGTGCACGCAGGCGGGACAGCGGGAGGGGCGGGACGGCCCGGGTAGTCATCGCGAGCGTGACCTGCGGGGGCAGGTTGTCCAAGATGAAGGTCGCCGCCTCGTGTACGGCGGTCCCGTCGATGACGTGGTAGTCGTCGAGCGCCACCACCGTCGGACCGGCGAGGACTTCGAGATCGTTGATTAGGCTGACCAAAACAGCATCGGTGGGCGTGCTGCCGCCGGCTTCCAGCAGGCCGAGCGCGTCGACACCCACCTCGGGTTCGGCGATCTGAATCGCAGCCACGAGGTGAGTCAGAAACAGTCGGACGTCGGCGTCGCCCGGGTCCAGAGCCAACCACGCCACCCTGCGATGCGACTCTTCGGCGCCCGCCAGCCACTGCGCCAGAAGCGTCGTCTTGCCGAACCCCGCCGGAGCCGCGATCAGGACCAGCCGCGGCGCTTCGCCTGCGCCCGCGCGCAGTCGATCAGTGATGCGTGCCCGCTGCACCAGCCGGCGACGCGACGAGGGTAGGTGCAGCTTCGTGCCCGTCACAGACATGCGATCAGCGTAGGCCCGCTCTGCGCTCAGGGGACCAGCGGCCGCCTGTGTCGCGCTGCATTACCGCTGAGTCATCAACAGCTGAGCCTTTCGGCAAGCACCGCGGTCGGCGACTCTCAGTTACCAGCAGCCCGCCACTCACGTTCCAGCATGGCGTAGACGCGCGTCGTGGTCCACTCGCCCTTGAACCGTGGTCCACTCGCCCTTGAACCAATCCGCCTCGACCTGACGCGCGTCGCAGCGGAAGCCGAGGCGTCGCAAGAGGTTCTGCACAGCGGTGTTACGGTCGTCGACTAGGGCGAACACGCGGTGCATGTGATGGACCTCAAAGAGGGTCGAGACGATCGCGCCGAGGGCCTCGGTCGCCAACCCCGAGCCCTGGCGGTCCGGCGCGAACGTGACGCCCACCTCGGCGGTCGCCGGCTGGTCCGCAAGGACGTGAACGGCGCAGTCGCCGACGAGCTCCCCGCTCGCCAGGTCAAGCGCGGCAACCTGCACCCACACGCCCGGCGTCGCAAAGGGGTACGTCGGCCTGCGCGGCCAGCAGCGCCTCCGCATCGGTCATGGCGTACGTGGGGTCCCATGACTGCACCGCGCGACGTCGGGGTGCGATCGGTACGCGACGAAGGCCCGCAGGTCGTCCGCCAACAGCCGCAGCCGCAGACGCCTAGTTGCGGTGATCTCCATCACGCACCGCAACCGGGCGGGGAGCGATCCGCAGCAGACGGGCGGCACGTCGCGGCAGGCACCACTTCCAGCGACCGAGGAGCGCCACCACTGACGGGACTAGCCAGCGCCCCGGCGATCGCCTCAAAGCCACTGTGAAGCTCACAGAACCTCGTCCATGCGGGAGGCCGGCAGGCCGGCCTCGAGGATTGGAGATGCCTTGAACCCCTTGACGATCGGATAGATACCGAGCGACAGCTCCCAGACGAACTCCGGGATTGTCGCGATGGCCTGCACCGTGCCGCCTCTGGGGATTACGTCGAGCACCACCCCGAGTCCAGTAATGCAGATGAGAGGGCCTGCGACGAGCCCCAATATGGCCAGGCCTCGCGGCATGAGGCCGGACCGGTACATCATGTAGCCAAGAATCAGCCCGTTCCCGACGCCCACAACGAAGCCGGGACCGAGGACGAACGTCCAATTGCGAACCGCAACGAGGGCTTTCGCATCGTTAAGGAGCGAGCCGGCGGCCGCGCCGCCAGTCGTCTGGTGCAATGTGACGACCGCAAGGTAGCTGACGATGCCGATCGCGATGAAGGTGCATTCAACGAGACGCGCGGTCACGTATGCGAGCGAAAGGACCTCGAAGCGCCGCCTGAAGATCGGATACACCACGACTGCCGTGCCGATGTTCGCGATGATGAGAAACACCTCGCAGACCGCGCCGAGGCGCACGCGCGTGTCGCCTCCAGCGCCGGCCATGAACTTCGCGGGGTGCAACACCGGGTTGTAGAGGAGCACCCCTGCGATGGAGAAGACGAACGTGGCGAGGTAAAGCACGCCGAAAATCAGCGCGGTCCTCCGAGCTGAACTCATCCGGACTCCTTTCTTCGGGAAGCCCGATCACACGGCCGGCGCCTCAGCGATAGCACCGGCGCACTCAGCTTTCCGCGGGCACTCAGACGAGCATGGCCCGGGGGCTGGTGAGCACAGTGATCTGCACGCCGGGCGCAGCCGCCTGCGCCACTCCCACCCCCACGGATGCCCAAGCAAGGAGCGCGCATGGCAGCAAGACCAAACCAGCGTCTCATCCAGACTCCTCCTCGTGTATTGCAACCCTCGCCCCAAGTGCGGCTGCTGTCGCGCCGAGAGTCTTTCAACCGGGCACCGGCAAAGTCAAGCTCCTTTCCGCACAGAAATCTGGTGAATGTGTGACCCGGCAAACGCCGCCCAGTCCGTCGGTCACCCTGACCGCTGACCGACGCTAAGGAGGGGCTTGACACCCGAGATAGTTCCCTGTCACAGCCAGCCCGTCGTGCCAGGCGAGGCGTCGCTGCCGCGGGGCGGCGGGATGGTCTGCATGGACGAGCATGCGGTCGATCAGTTTCGCGGGTTCACCGGCTCCGACGCCGTCCGCTTCGGACTAGCCGGTGCTGGGCCTCGTCTTGGCCCGGCTCGGGCAGGGCCTGCACCGCCCCTGAAGATGTAGTCGTCTATTCATCGGAACCGCGCTGTTGGGGACCGCTGTATCCGACCGGAATACGAGCACGAGCACGCGTAGCGCGAGGACGCCGGCGAACACGAGCAGGCAGTAGCCGAAGAACGCGTGCAGGGTCACCCTCGGCCCTCCGTGAAGGCCAAGGATGAGTACGGACATGACGCCGAGGGTGGCCGCTAGGAACGCGAGCACCAGTTGGTGCACGAGGCCCGTTAGGTACCGCCGGTCGCTCTCGTCAGCGAGGAGGCGGACGTTGATGCTGAGTCGCCCGTGCTCGAGTGAGGCGCTGATCCGGTCCAGCCGGCGCGGCAGACCGCGTAGCATTGGCACCAACGAGATCAGTTCGTCGGTGGCGGTCTTGCGTAGCGCTCCGGGGGTGAGCTGCGCGGCGAGGTAGTCGGTGGCGAAGCGGCGGGCCTCCGTGAGGATGTCGAAGCCGGGCGCGAGCTGGGTCAGCGTGCCCTCGATCGTCGCCAGCGCGCCGAACGCCCCCGCGATCTCGGGCGGCACCGATAGTTCATGCTCAGCGATGATCCGGAAGAGATCGGCGAACATGCGCACATCGGGAGTGATTCCGGCCCCCACGTGACGGGCCATGAAGACGCCGAGCGCCCGCTCGAGCGCGGGCTCGTCGAGCTCTTCGGGTCGCTGAACGATCTCCAGCAGCGCGTCGTTTAGCGCCGCCGGATCGCCGCGGTCGACGGCGACCAGCTGCCGTTCCAGCGCGGCCCGAAGCCCGGCGTCGATCCGTCCAACGGAGCCGAAGTCGAGCAGGGCGAGCTGTCCGTCGGCGAGCAGCAGCACATTGCCCGGATGCGGGTCGGCGTGGAAGATGCCATCGGTCATCACCTCGCCCAGCAGCGTGTCGAACAGGGTACGGGCGAGTGCCCGGCGGTCACCGATTTGCTCATCGGCCGTGATCGCGCCCAATGGGCGGCCGTCGAGCCGCTCCATCAACGAGCACGTTCGCGGTACACAGGGGCTCATGCGGTTTCAGTATCCGGACCGCCGCAGCGGCGCCCCGCGTGCTCGCCGCGGCGGCCACAGCGGTCATGTTCTGGGCCTCGATCGCGCAGGTCGAGTTCCTCCCTGAGCGCCGCCGCGAACCCGTTCGAGAGGTCGACCGCGCCGACTCCCCGCCCCCAGCGCGTGTTGCGCCACAGGCGCCTCGCCAGTCGATCGACGATGTCCAGATCCCACGCCACGACCATCTCAATGTCAGGCCGGCGAACCTTCAAGACGACCCGGTCACCCTTACCGAGCGTCGCTGCGTGCACCTGCGCGATCGAGGCCGCCGCGAGCGGGGTGCGATCGAAGCTCGCGAACACGTCGTCGACGTCGGCTCCGAGCCCGGAGCGCAGCACCCGCTCGACCGCCAACCACGGGACCTGCGCGGCGTCATCCTGTAATTGGCTGAGCTCCTCGATGAACTCGGCCGGCAGTAGGTCACGCCGGGTCGCCAGTATCTGCCCGAGCTTGATGAACGTGACGCCGCCATCCTCGAGCGCGAGTCGGAGCGAGCGGCGCGAGCTGGGCGCGGCCGTCGCGGGTCTGGAGCTCGGCGCGGCGAGCGCCCCGCAGGTAGGGAAGCATTCCGCGGCGGACTAGGATCCCCGTGATCTGCGGGTAGCGGCGGATCCGTCGCGCGCGGTTGCGGAGCCCTCGGATCAAGTACAGCGGCCCCGGCATCGTCCCACTCGGTACCAGCGCCTCGAAGATGACCAGCACAAGCATCCCGATCAGCAGCGCGATCGCCACCCCGAGGATCACGAACCACACCGCCGGTAGGAACGGCCATCTGCCGTTGTGCTTGACGATCGACCCCCCGATCGCCGTGATGATCGGCGAAGCGAACGCCAACGCCACGATCCCCCCGATCGCCCAACGCAGCGGCGAGACGCGCAGGCCAAGCAAGCGACGCACAGCGAACGCGAACACGGCACGGTCACGGCCACGCCGATAACGACGAACGGGACTGTAAGCGCAGTCATCTGGCGCGAAATCTTTAGCGCTGCCCGACGGCGAACCTGCTTTCAATCCCGAACAGTCATCCGCGATCGCACCTGGGCTGCCGGCGCGGGTACCGAGCATCGCTGCGCGGTGCCGGTGCAAACATCGGCGTCGTCGCCCACTCGCTAGGCGTCTTGGACGCGCTCGTAAGTGAGGTAGGTGACGCCATCATCAAGGGTCTGGTTGTCGGCGAGGCGCATGGGTTTCTTGTCGCTGGTCTCGCCGAAGAGCCGCTCGCCAGCGCCGAGTACGACCGGGAAGATCTTCAGCCGTAGCTCGTCGACGAGGTTGTGCTCAATCAGCGTGTGCAGCAGCTGGAAGCTCCCGGGGACGACGATGTCCCCGTCTATCTCCTGCTTCAGTTTCGCGACCTCGTTCACAACATCGCCTTTTAGGACCGTCGAGTTGTTCCAGTCGGGGCCTTCTAGGGTCGAGGAGACGACGTACTTGGGCATGCTGTTCAACCTGTCCGCCAAGGCGCCACTGCGGGATGGCCACTTGGCGGCGAACCATTCATAGCTTCGCCGACCCAGCAGGAAAGCCCTTGCGTCCAGCGCCTCGTTGAGCGCGAGCTTGCCGACCTCTGGGCGGTCCGTGATCCGGCCGACCCAGCCGCCGCGCCCGAAGCCCTCGTCACCTGCCGGGTCTTGGACGCCTCCGTCCAGCGACACGTTCTCGCTGATAACGATCTTTCCCATCGCAACTCTCCTTTCGTTGGACTGCTCCTCGTTGCGTTTGTTGAGGCGTCGGCCGCGACGAAAACTGAGCGGCGAATTTCGAGCCGCCCCGACGTCATTACTCGTGAGCCGGATGAAAGGAAGAGAGAATGCGAGGATGCGGAGGTGACTGAGCAGACCCTCGCCCGTGCGCGTGGCGGCGACGAGGAGGCGTTCCGCAAGCTGACCGGCCCGTACCGACGTGAGCTGCAGCTGCACATCTACCGGATCGTCGGCTCGGTACAGGACGCCGAGGACCTGTTCCAAGAGACGCTGCTCGCCGCGTGGCGCGGGCTTGAGCAGTTCGAAGGACGCGCGTCGGTGCGTGCCTGGCTTTACCGGATCGCCACCAACCGCTCGCTGGATGCCCTCCGGGCGAGCCGGCGCCGCCCGGAAGCGCTGCAGCGCATGACCGACATGCCCGAGCCCACGCGCCGCACCGAGCCAATCTGCCTTGAGCCCTACCCCGACGTCCTGCTGGAGGGCATCCGTGACGAGGCTCCCGGACCGGAGGCGCGCTACGAGACCAAAGAGGCGGTTGCACTGGCGTTCATCGTTGGCCTTCTGCACCTGCCGCCGCAGCAGCGCGCTGTCCTCGTGCTGCGCGATGTGCTGGGGTTCCACGCCGGCGAGGTCGCCGAGATACTCGAAACCACCGAGCCGTCAGTCAACAGCCTGCTGCGCCGCGCACGCGCGGCGCTCGAGTCGCGCCTACCGGCCGCCGGACGCGAACGGGCCCCGCTCCCGGACTCCAAGCCCGAGCGGGACATCGTCGGCCGCTTCGCCGACGCCGTCGAGGCGGGCGACATCGACGGCATGGTCGACCTGCTGACCGCCGACGTCTGGGTGACGATGCCGCCCGAGCCTTACGAGTACCAAGGCCCCACCACAATCCGGGCGTTCCTCCGCGGTCGGGAGGTCGCGCGCGGCGCAATGCGGCTAATGCCGACGCGCGCGAATGGCCAGCCGGCCTTCGCCTGCTACCTGCCGTGCCCACGAACCAGCATCGCCCGGCCATACGCGTTGTTCGTCCTCACGCTCGAGGGCGACCGGATATCCGCGATCACCTGGTTCGCCGACAGCAGCGTCTTTCCGCAGTTCGGACTACCACGGATGCTGCGATAGGGAAGAAGGCGATGCGCCGGTGGATAGCTCGGAGAAACCTGGCGGCATGCTCGCCAATCCGATCGGTCCTGCTCTTCTCGTAGCGAGGTGCTTCAAGCCGCTCATCTCAGACACCCGCAAACCGCGCGGAACTGATGGCTCACAATCGGCATCATCGATTGGTGAGTCTCCTGCTGCTGGCACCGACGCTGCCCTTGACCGATGGCACGATTCGCCTGCGGCTGCCATCCGAGGCAGACGTAGTCGCACTCGCGGAGTATTCGATTGCTCCGGGCGGACTGGACGGAGCCTGGCTGCCTGTCGAGCCAGGCACCCCGCGGGAACGAGTGGCGTGGATCGTTCACGACTGGCTGCGAGGCTGGGAGGGCCTCGCGAGCCACAACTGCCCGGCGCTGCTTCTCGATGTCGGTGGCGCGTCGCGCTTCGTCGGAGTCGTCGGGCTGGGCGTGCGAGGCCACGGCGTCGTAGAGCTCGTGTACGGCATCGCACCGGACTGGCGCGGCCGGGGTCTGGCCACCCGAGCGGCGATCCTCGCGACGAACTGGCTTGCCGCACAGCAGCATGTGCGGGCCATCGAGCTGCGGATCGGTCGCGAGCACCGAGCAAGCTTGCGCGTCGCCGAGAAGGCCGGTTTCCGGCCCGCGGGCAGGGCGAGGCAGAACGTGGCCGCCACCGGCGAGGAGTTCGAAGACCTCCGCTACATCTACAACACAGGCAGCCAGAGATCTCCGAGCTGTTGAGGCACAGCGTCGGCGCGGTCTTAGCCCGGCCCCCGCCCGTCCGTCCGCTGGAGCCTGACTGGAGACCGCTCCCGTGGTGGCACGGTACTTCGCGCCAGTCGAGCTGAATGCCCGCAACGCGCGGACAGCAGGGACGACCAGATCGCTACTGCCACGCACTCAGCTTGTCTTTCCGCGCGCGGGCGGACGGCTGCATCGTCTGGATGATCCGCGAGCCGGTCTGCGCGAGCCGAGGTCGCCCGTCGCGCTGCTGCTCGTAGGGCAACCTGTTGTTGCCTCGACCGCCGTCGGGAGAGGGCCCGCTTACTGCTTGCCGTTGTTGGAGGGCCAATGAAAGACCGGCCCTTCCCGGTGGTGGTGGGGTGCCGCCAAGCGGCGACAGGAGGTAGCCTCGTTTGGGGGCCTGTCTGTGAGCATCCGTAACGGTATCTCCGGGTCGGGGCGCTGTCGAGTTGTCCCGAGCCGAGAGGTGCAGTTACGGATGGATGGAAGGTACGCCGGCGTCGTTTGGGCGTCGCAGAAGCACGAGGTGCTCGTCGTCGATGCGGCGGGCGAGAAGCTGCTGGCCGCCACGTTCGGGCATGGCGAGAAGGGGCTGCGGTCGTTGTGCCGGCAGCTGGTGGGCTTGAAGGTGCGGCTGGTCGCGGCCTGGCGGCCGGACGGGCTGCTGGTCGAGCGGCTGCTGGACGCGGGCCTGCGGGTGCTGGCGCTGCACCCCAACCAGGTCGCGGCGGCCCGTGACCGGTTCCGCGTATCGGGCGGCAAGTCCGATGGGTTTGACGCGTTCGTGCTGTGCGAGCTGGCGCGCACCGATCATCATCGCTTCCGGGTGTTGGAGCCCGACTGGGACGCCACCAAGGCGATCAGGGCGCTGACCCGCGGCCGGGAAGGTCTCGTCGGCGCCAGGACGGCGCTGGTCAACCAGCTGCGGGCCGAGCTTGAGCGCTTCTGGCCCGGGCCGCTTGGCCTGTTCAGCGGTCTGCATAGCCAGATCTCGCTCGTGTTCCTGGAGCGGTATCCCAGCCCGGCCGACGCGCACGGGCTAGGTGGGGGCCGCCTGGCCGCGTTTCTGGCGCGCGTGCGCTACTGCGGGCGGCAGAAACCCGCGCAGCTCTTGGCTAAGCTCAAGGCGGCGCCTGTCGGTCGCGTCGGTGCGCGGGAGCTGGCCATCCGCCGGCAGCTCGTGCTTGGCCTGGTCGCGATGATCAAGGCGCTGCACGAGCAGATCACCGAGCTCGAGCGCCAGATCGCCACCGCCATCCGGGAGCATCCCGACGGCGCCGTCTTCACCTCGCTGTTCAAGGGCGCCGTGATCACCGCCGCCGAGTTGCTGGCCGAGATGGGCGACTGCCGCGGGCGCTACCTGACCGGCGACACCCTCGCCGGCGACGCGGGCCAGGCCGCCGTCGCGATCGAGTCGGGCAAGCGCAAAGCCGCGTGCTTTCGCTGGGGCCCCAACAAGCGCTGCGCCAGGCGTTCCACACCCTGGCTGACAGAGCCGCCACCGAAACCCCTGGGCGCAAGACCTCTACGCCCAGGCCCGCGCCCGCGGCCACGACCACCCCCGCGCGCTACGCACCGTCGGACGAGCCTGGTGTCGCAGCGTGTGGCAGTGCTGGCAAGACGGCGTGCCGTATGACCCCGCCCGCCACCGCGCGCTGCAACGACACGTCACTGTCAGCATTCTCACCCCGTCGGGCCCCGTGCCCGACATAGCCGCCACCCAGCGGATGGCAGGCGCCGCCGTCACCCGAAGGGCGCCCCGCAGGGCCGAGCGCGTAGCGCTTGACGGCAAGCCGACATCCGTTAAACCTGCCGCTCGACCCGCCAAACGCCATAGGGGTTGATGTCATGAAGGGCCGGGGTCGCGGCGGTCCGGGCGGTATGCGCCGGCCGGGTGGCAGGAAGTCGGCCCTCCGCCCCGAACTGCAAGGTTCGAGACCGCGCGGATTACGGCCGCGCGGCCGGACAATTCGAGAGGAGGACCGACCGTGAGTAACCCTACGCGGTGGGTCGGCATCGACCTGCACCGACGCCGGTCGCAGATCGCGATCATCGACCAGGAGGGAGAGCTGACGCTGTCCAAGCGGATCCCGACCGGGCGCGAGACGATCATTGAGTTGCTCGGTGACCCTGAGGGCGCGCATGTCGCGCTGGAGGCGACCTACGGCTGGGAGTGGCTCGCGGAGCTGCTCGAGGACGCCGGTTTCGATCTGCACCTCGCGCACCCGCTCAGAACGCGGGCGATCGCTGCCCCGGGTGAAGACCGACGCGGTCGACGCCCGCACGCTCGCGCACCTGCTGCGCACCGGCCTTTTGCCCGAGGCGTACATCGCCCCACCTGAGCTGCGCGATCTGCGCGACCTGCTCCGGCATCGCGCGACGCTCGTCCACCTGCGCACCTCGATCAAGAACCGGGTGCACGCGCTGCTGGCTCGCCAAGGGATCCTGCCTGAGCACTATGACCTGTTCGGCACCGCCGGCCGCAAGTACCTCGCCACCGTGGAGCTGCCCGACGGGCCCCGCCGGCGGCTTGACAGCTTGACCAGGCTGATCGGCGACTTCGACTCCGAGATCACCGACACCACCAGCGAGATCGAGCGGCGCGCCAAAGCCGATGAGCGCGTCAAGCTGCTGTGCCAGATCCGCGGGATCGGCCGCTACACGGCGATGCTGATCATCGCCGAGGTCGGCGAGGTCAAACGGTTCCCGACCCCCAAGCACCTCTGCCAATGGGCGGGACTCACCCCGACCGTCCGCAGCTCCGACGGCAAAGCCCGCCTCGGACACATCTCCCGCCAAGGCTCCACGATCCTTCGCTGGGCGCTCACCGAAGCAGCCCAGCACACCCCCACCGGTGGTGGACCGCTGCGAGCCCAATACGAGCGGATCGCGAAACGCCGCGGCAGCAAGATCGCCAAGGTCGCGATCGCCCGCGAGATCCTCACCCTCTGCTACTACGGCCTGCGCGACGGCGAGATCCGCTGCCTGACCCACCAGCCCGCCGACGACGACCTCGAACAGGCCGCATGACTCACCAACAAGCTTGCGCTCATCAGGGCGTGAGGTGCCAGCCAGGGCGAGCTCGCTCCTGTGTCTGGTCTCCTGCTCACCCGTGAACGGGACGACCGCCGGTCTTGATTGAGCCCCCTGGCACCGCACGACACCCTGATCCGCCCAGCGCGACCGGATGGATGACTGGAGCCCCCTCCCACGCCGCAACGCAGTCCGCGAACCGGCACCCAACCGCAAGAGGCCCCTAACCCAACCGCCCCTTGACACCCGCCGGCCCTTCATGGATGACACAGGACGTCTTCCGTAGAGCATCGGGCCACCGGTTCGCGCGGAACGCGATCGCGCTGTGCGTGTCGGTCCCGCGATCGCTTTCGCGCCCCCGGTCGTCGGGATTGCCGGCCACCGCTACGGCGACGTTGCGCTGGTCCTGATCGAGGTCCGTGCGCGGCAGAGCCGCAGTGATCCGTCGGTGCGCGGGAGCTCGCACAACACGAACGCGTCGAACCGATCAGAGTGCCGCCCGAGCCCCGAACCGCGCCCGCGAACGGGCGGGGATGCAGCGCCAACACACGCAGCCCCGTATTCAACAAGCGCTCGACCAGCAGCCGGTCTCGGCGACTCGATCGTGACCACCTACATCCTCAACCGCACCAGCGCGACACAGCGCCCGCAGCCTATTCTCGTCACGCGCGGCTGTCGCCGCGGTGGCGTGAGCAGGGGCGAGAAACGAGGCATCGGGTTGTCGGGGCCGGGCATCTCACCGCGCCGCGAACGGTCGCTCCGTAACGCGGAGACCCCAGAAGTACTAGGGTGTCAGGAGTGGACGATGCTGAGATCAACGCGCTGGTGACTCGATTGTCGCGTCCCCACGCCTCTGGCGGCGTCGTCATCGAACGCGCGGCGATCTTCGCCGAAGGCGCCCACTCGCAAGCGATCGTGGACTGGATCATCGCGCACCACGGCAATCCCGAGACGACCCGCCGCGCCGCACCGCGACGCGGCCTGCACGGCTCAAACCTCCACGGCAGCAGCGGGACTGATCCCCCGACACCTCAGCGCTTCGTGCTCCCCGCGGGCGCGCTGGACTGACCGACAGGCGTGATCTCGCTCCCTGACGCCGCGTGCGTGATGCCTCTGCCGAATCTGCATCCGGACGCGGGTGGCGTGCCTCTGAACGGCGGAGAGTCTGCTGGGCGCCTCGCGCCCGCAAGCAAGCGGCGCGGCCCCGCAGCCGATGCTCGAGCACACTCGGAGGTCTCGCGCCCACGAACGTGCATTATGGGCAGCCTGTCCCGGTGACTGGTGCTGTCAGGGGCTTCCGTCAGCCGGCATCGATTGTTGTGGCAGATCGCTTCACGGCGGCTATCCTCCGCCACCGCAAAGATTGAGGGGGAACATGGCTTTCAAAGCCGGCAAACGCGTCGTGGCCGAGTCCGAGTCAATCGACCGCTGACCCCGCCTGGGTGTGGTTGAGGAAGTGTTGCGCGGAGACCCGTCGCCTCGGTATCGGATCCGTTGGATCACGGCCACCTTGCCGCGGCCGGGGATCGAACCAGACATCGCACCCCTTGACCCTCGATAAGGCACACGGATGAGCACCGTCTCAGAGCGCGATCTCGGCGAGAACGGCCTCACCAGGGCTCTAGAGCGGCTGCGACAGCACGGACAGACCACCGATGTCATCGAGACGCTTGCGAGTCTCGCAGAGGCCCTTGAGTGGTGCTACGCGCTAGATCTCTACCACAAGCGGAAGCCGTCGACCTCGGCGTCACCAGAGGGAGAGACGCTGGCCGCGCTTATATATGCCCGTGGAAAGTTCACCCACACCCTAACCGCCACAGCGCACCTAGTGGACATCCCCTCACCGTCCCGGCGGTCCGCTCGCGTGGATCCGCGCGGAGGGAGCGTAAGTCGTGCGGCCGTGGCAGCAGTCGGGGCGTGGCCGACGGTCCGAGACACCGCACCATGCGCTGGGAAGTCAACCTCAATCGAGTGCTCGAAGCGCTGACCGCGATCGAGAGAACCGTCCAGGACCTCGATCCCGGGAAGGACAACCCGAACCTCGACCAGTGGAGCCGCCACCAGCGGGCCAAGGAGACCTGCGCATCGTCGCCCACAGGGCAGGCGATCGGACGGGCGACCAGGGAGTCGTCGCGACCCGGCGCGCCGGCGTCGCGTCTCATGATCGCCCTGGCCCCCTAGCTCGAAGGACAGTTGCTACCGGCAGTGGAGGGAAAACGAGACGCTCACGGCGGAGACCCGCTATCCCGTCAGCGCCGATAATCGCGATGACGCCGGTTCGGGCGGTGAGCTCAAGTGCGTTGCGTTTGCGTCGCCCTCGACTTCCGGGTCCTCGGAGCGGGCAGAAGTCCTGGCGATCGACGCAGGAGCGCTGGTTCTGGTCCCGAGGATCAGCGAGCTCGAGTTCGTCGGTCTAGCCCCGTTGGGCGTCCACCCCGAGCCGCATCGCGTTGACGATCGCGCCGCTGAGGATCACCAACGCGACGACGTAGAACCAGCCGAGCATGATCAGGATGAACACGATCGTGGTGCCGAACCGTGCGATCGTGGAGATGCTCGTCAGGTAGAGCGGGAACGCGAAGTCGACCACGCCGATGGCGATCGTCGCGCCCAGCGCCCCCGGCCACACGGCCCTCCAGCGCACCGGTCGGTTGGGCTCTATGCGCGTAGATCAGCGTCAGGCTGCCGAACAGCGCGCGAGACTGCCGAGCAGCGAGATCGCGTAGGCGGTGCCTGTCAGCCGCCCGAGGTCGAATGGCAGCGCCGAGGCGCCGGCTTTGAGGGCACCGTCGGCACGGCGATGTAGCGATCATGAACAGCAGCACCACGATCAGCATCCCCGAGCGCGAATCGCTTCCGCTCAAGCCACCGGCGCGACTTGCAGCGGTAGATGTGGGCGAACGCGGTGTCGAGCGCTCCCCAGAACGACGAGCCGAGCCAGAGGCTCGCCAGCAAGGCGAGCACGCCGGTGCTGGTGGTAGAGCTCTGAATCTGGTCGAGCAGCGAATCGAGCGTGTGCACGTCGGCCCCGGGAAAGATGCCGCGCAGGTCGCGCAGGACGCTCTGCTGCACCGAGTGGCTGGACAGGATCTGACCGCCGACGAACAGCGCCAGCAGCGCGACGGGGACCACGGCCAGCAGCATGTTGTAGGCGCCCATCGCCGAGGAACCGGTGACCTTGGCGTCCATCATCACGCGCCAGAACCGCCGCATCCCGGTCGCCGCCCGGCGAGGCGAAGGCTCAGCGGCGACCGGCGCGCTCGCCGCGCTCCGGACCGGCGAGCTCACCAATGCCTTTGCCCGTGCCACCCATCGCTCCACTTGCGGTTACCCTTCGGTATCACCGCCGGACGCGCTCGAACGCCAACCGAAGCGTGCTCAGCGGCTCGGGCGTCGGGTCCGTGATCTGGACCTTGTCGCCCGTTTCGCGGATGCACCCCTCGACCGGCGCGGCCGTGTTGACCGGATCGCGATCACTCTGAACTCGACCGGCCTGCCGCCGACGACGGCCGGCCAGCTGTGCCGCAGCGACAGCCCGCGCCGTCGACTGCCCCGCTGATGCCCCTAGTTCGAAGAGATCGTCGCCCCCACCGAAAGCGACCTTGATCTCTACCGGGGTCCCGGTAGTACATTCCGAGGGATGCAGGCACTCCTCTGGTGTCCTCAGTGCGGAGAGCGAGTTCTCGCTCCAGGGGAGTACACGGTGGGCCGACATCACGCGCGTAACCAGCGTTCAACCTGCCCGCAGTGCCACGTTGAGCTCGTGCGCCACCCTGACCTACAGGACAACGCGTGGGCGGTTGACGATCCCACGCCGCCACCAGACGAAGAATTGGGCGGCACGGGCTAGCAGAGACTCCTGCCCCTCCGCTCGGGCGTCCGGCCGTTTCTCGTCGCCTTGCGTGTCCCGCCGGGCAGCAAGTGCCCGGGCATTCAGACAACTACCCTTGGCGGGAGGGGAGTGGGACCGGGCACCCGCTAGAGCCACCTGTTAGGTGACCGTGCTAGAAGTCGCCGCGATAGTCGCGCTCGGGCTCGGCTGGGCCCTCCGTCTGCGCCTCACGCGCACGGCCGTTCGGCCTACCGCCCTTGCTTCCGGGCTTCCGCTCACGTTCCTTGTCGGCCTCCACCATGCCGCGCGACCAGCTATGTGCGAGGAAGTCGACAAGCTGGCAGTTGCCCGCGCCGTCACGTTCCTGTAGCCCTGCTTCGATAAGGCCGGCGACGACCTCGGCTCCGCGTTCGTCGTGACAGGACGTAACGCACCGCGCCACGATCGCGTGCGGCAGCGGCCCATCGATTAGGCACTCACCACGGGCAACAGCGGGGTGGCACGTTCGCCGAACACATCGTCGGTGACCGACCGTCGGCGCCAAGGCAGCCACGGATATCCGGCTGCCCGAGGGGGTGGATTGGTGTCATCCTCCCGCTCATGCCGCCAGCCTGGGTTCGGCTGTGTCGAGCGTGCGCATCGCGCGGACGAAGGCTCCTTATCTGTGCACGGACCTGCTGTCAATGCGCGGGGCTGGATTGAAGGGTTGAACTGCAGGGGGTTGGTGGGGCGTGGGCGCGGTTGGCGGTGCGTTGGGTGTGCGCGCGGGCGCGCGCGTTAGCGTAGATGCGCTGGGCGCGTGGCTCGCAGCGCAGCTGGGTGATCGCCATCCGGTACAGGACCGCGTTGATGCGCCGGTTGCCGCCGGGGTTGTAGCGGTGGCGGATCGGCTCGCCGGGCCCCTCGGCGGTCGAGGCGGGCAGCGGCGCTGAGCCGTTGAAGCGTGCGAATCCGCCCTCGGTGAACCGGCGTGGGTCGCCGATTTCGACCAGAAGCTCCGCGACCGAGCGGGTGCTCAGGCCGCAGAGCTCGCCAAGCGTCGAGCCGCTCTGGTCAACGAGCGCCTCGAGTTGTGCGAGCACCTGGCGCTCCTGGCCATCGAGCGCCTTGATTTCCGTGCGGTAGCCGTCGAGCAGCTGCAGGCGCAGCCGGGTCGGGGCGTCGTAGCGGCGCCGGCGGTTGCGGCGCGCGAGCGCCGCAAGCCGTGGCTTGACCGCTTTGGTGTCGGGCAGCTGCTCGCGCAGCTCAAGCGGCAGCTCGCAGAGTAGATATTCGGCCTCGCCCATCAGGTGCTGGCGGCCTGTCAGGATCGACCGACGCCGGTTGTTCCACAAAGCCAGCAGCTGATGCTGCTCGTCCGGGCCTTGCTCCTGGCCGGCGCGCCTGAACGCCTTGGGCAGCAACGAGTGCGCGAGCACCTCGCGCGCGATCCGCTCGCTATCGAGCGTGTCGGACTTGCCGCGCTGGCGGGCGCGATCAGACCGCGGCGTGCGATTCGCGCACACATCGCGCACATCATCGCCGCGGCCGGTCAAGAACATCGCCGTGTGCCGGCCCCAGCTCGCCGAGCCCTCGATCCCCCAGCGAGCGATCTGCCCAAACTGCCGCGCCCACGCCTCCAGCTCGCGATGCCCCTCACCCGAGACGCGAAAGTGAGCCGAGCACAGGATCCCGCCGTGCGCATCGGCGACCGTCGCGGTCAGCGTACGCTTGTGCGGATCGATCCCGACTACGTTGCCCGCATGATCGGGCGTCATCAACAAGTGCGACGGTCCCGGACCACGCTTCTTGGCGCTCCTCATCGACCTGACCTCCAGCGGGTATGGTGTTGGCGGACCGGCCGACAACATCCCGGTGGGACGCCCTCACGGGGCGAACGCTCCTATCAGGTCAGACCGATCCTCGAAGCCAAGAACCGAGGCCGACACTTCGTCCGCAAGACACCCTCGCCGGAGCCAATCGCATTCGGAGCCAGACCTCGGTTCAGCCTTCGACCCTACGCGGACCGTCGCCCGCGCGGATAACCAAAGTCAACACCCGGATCGCATTCGTCCTCCCGTGGCCGCCGTCGGGCGACCGGTTTGGCGACGCCTCGATCGCGCCGGTCGCGGGCACTTCGCGAGTGCTTCAGCCACGAAAGGACTCGCCAGCGCGGGCCCGACCGCGGGATGGGTTTGGGCGACGGAGGACTCGTCGGCCGGTGCCGATGCCGGATGCGCGCTTGGCCTCGACCGCGATCGTCAGCTCGGCCGGCCAGCCGACGACCGCCTTGACCCGGAGCAGCCGCGCCCCGACGACGCGGTGGCGTGACCCAATCTGTCCGAATTCACCAACGCGATGGCCGCGCGCAGGCGTCGGCCTCGTCGCTGCTTTGGTCCACGAGCGAGCGAGGCGGCGAGCGGGACATCGTCGCTGCTGGGCGAATGGAGCAGCTAGCCGTAACGAGCCGTAGCGAGGAAAGCGACGCGCCGCCGCGAGTCCCCCCGCGTGGCGGATCAGCGACCGACCTGAGAGCTTCCCACTCGTCAGGTAACCGCGCCAAGTCGTCGAGCCGCGCCTCACCCTCGCGGTGCTGCTGATCCCTTCCGACACGGGCGCCCCTTCGATTGAAACCGGTCAAGCGACCGTACCGCGGTGATCACAACGTGCAAAGCCGGCGATCAGGGGGTCCGGAGAACTAACCGGGAGGGGGGGCCTCGCCGTCGCGAGCAGCCCGCTGATGTGCCTCTGCGTGGTCAGCCATGCCGGTGTCGTCGGCAGGGAGCGCGGACTGCGGAGCGCCCGACTGGACCTCCGCCTTGAGGCGGGCGAACTCGTCGTCGACAGCGCTCTTGGCGCCGAGCTGGTCGAGCTGGCGATCGACGTTGTCCTGGCCGGGACCGAGCGCTGTCAGATCCTCAAAGGTTCCCGCCGCCTGAAGCTCATCGACGGCCTCCGCGCGAGCCTTCATCGTCTCGGTCTTGTCGAGGGCGCGCTGCGTCGCCATGCCGACATCCGCCATCGAGTCACCGACTCCCGTGGCCGCCTCGGAAACCTGCACCTGCGCCTCGGCAGCCGAGTACTGGGCCTTGATGACTTCCTTCTTTGAGCGGAACTGCTCTGTCTTCGCCTCGAGCTGCTTCTCGGACTCGATCAGCTTCTCCTGCTCTGACTCGAGCTGTGCGATCTGTTGGTCGAGCGAGCCAGCCTCTTGAACGGTCAGCTGCTTGCGCTCCAGCGCTGCGCGAGCAAGATCCTCACGTCCCGCGGACATCGCCTCACGGGCCTGAGCGTCGAGCTTGGCGCCCTGTTCACCGAGCTGCTGCTGCTGGAGCGCCAGCCGCTTCTTGGCGGTGACGATGTCGGCGATCCCCTGCTTGACGTTCTGGAGGTTCTCGACCTGGCGCTGATACGCGTAGTCGAGCGTCTCGCTCGGGTTCTCGGCGCGGTCAAGCTGCTTTGAGATCTTCGACTTGACCACAGTCGAAAGCCGTCCCCTCATTCCGGGCATCGAAACCTCCTAGCGGCTTCGTAATGGGCGTGGCTCACTCATCTGAGCGTACTCCGGCTCACCGGCCGGCTTCCAAACACAACGGGGTAGGTAGTAGTTCAGAACCCGAGGCGCTCACGGGCGTGCCGTCTCGACGCCAGTCGAACACCGCGACGCAGGACGGACGCGCCGGCAACAACGACGACCAGTCCGATGAGGGGGACGGGGACGATTCCGCCGAACGCGAAGACCGCAAAGAAGAGCGTCGCCAGGGTCCCGGTGAAGCCGCCCGTCGAATGCTGCGATGCGGGTGGGAAGCTCCTCCCGCAACTCGTACTGGGAATCACGCGCCGCTTTTCGACCCGCGAGCTAGTCGGAATGGAAAAAGCGAATGGCCCCTTGTATCAGTCCGGTGACGACAAGCAAGACTACTGCCGATGCCCACACGGCGGTACTGCTCGTGGCCCCGCCAGAACCAGGAGCACATCGTGGGTTTTGATCAACACGAGACGATCACCGCTCGCCGCTGGTCGCCATTGTCACGCGATAGCGACGGCGCGGCGAGTGCCGGTCGTGGCCGCTCCTTCGCCTGCGAACGCGGCAGTGATGCCGGTCCAGGGACCGGCGCTGCTGCGTCCGAGCGAGCAACACTGTCGGCCGAGGGCGTGCTCATAGCCCGATCTCGGCCTGAACAGTTGTGACTGCTGCCTTCGCCCACAGGCACCTGCGCGACAGCGGCCAGCGGCGCAGCTGCCGTCGAGCAAAGCAGTCGCGGACGCGAGCGTGACCGGGTCAGGCGTGATGGAGCCATTGGTCGAGGATCCTGGGCAACCGCATTTGCCTTCGGGGAGGAGTCCGCCTCGGGAAACAGGGGGCCCGCGCTTCGGCCCGGCGCGAGAGCTGCGCTCGTACCGCTCGCACGATCGCATCCGTGCTTTCGCCGTCGCAGACCTCACGAGTGCCTTGGCGACGACGTTCCACTCGTCCCGAGGCGACCTCAAGTTCACGCCAGCGCACGCATCGCCACGGCGGGCCACGCCGTTATCGTCTGCGATATGGACGGCTCGTTCGGCCTAATCGAGTTCCCGGCTGATGACCCTGATCGCGCGCTTCGATTCTGGTCGGGCCTGCTCGGCATCGAGCTCCCCGAGCGCAACGAGGCCGAAGGTCGCGGCTGGCAGACCCAGAGCGGGCGTCCTGCGCTCGGCATTCACGAACGTGGTGTAGGTCCGGGCGACACCGCCTCGCTGCCGTACTTCACCGTCCCTGATATGCAGGCGGCGCTGGAGCAGGTCAGGGGGCTGGGGGGAAGCGTGATCCACCCCGGGTCGCGGTGGGCGATCTGTCGTGACTCCGAAGGGAGCCCGTTCGGCCTCGCTCTCGCGTCGGGCTCATAGCGCTCCAGCGTCGCCGACGCGGCGAGCTCTCCCCGAAGCGCCTGTGGTCGTGGTCGCGAACCCCGGTGCCCTGGAGCTGGTGCCGCTCTCCATCTCGATTGCCGAACGCGCGGCGGACGGGCACGGGAGGTGCGTCGGCAATAGCCTCCTGCGCTCTGGAGCGATCGGCTATCCATGGAGCCGGACCGTCTGTCGCCCGAGTAGGGTGTGAGCGATGATCGGGCCCACGCTTCCTCCGCGGTTGTACTACATGTCGCGGACTCGCTCCAGCCGGGTTCTGTGGCTGTTAGAGGAGATCGGTGAGCCGTACGAGCTGACCGAGGTCGCGGGCGCCCAGCGCCGATCTGCCGAGCATCTGCGCCGCCATCCCCTGGGGCGCGTCCCGGCGCTTGAGCTCGGCGATGGCACCACCATGTTCGAGTCGGCAGCGATCTGTCTTCACCTTGCCGATCTGAATCCGGCTGCTGGGCTGATCCCGCCGCTGGGATCGAGCGAGCGGGCGCTTGTCTACCAGTGGGTCGTGTTTGCGGTGGCCGAGCTCGAAGCACCGCTGTTTCGGTGGATCCGCGAGCTTGGGGAAGGCACGACGGAGTCCCTGGCGCGGGATCGCTTCATGCAAGCTGCAGTCGCGATGGAATCCGCGCTTGACGCCCGCGACTGGCTGCTCGACGCTCAGTTCACCGTTGCCGACGTGATGTGCGCGAGCGTGCTCCAGGGAGCCAACGCGCGGGAGATGCTACGACCTTGGCCCGGCCTCGAGGCCTACGTGCGACGCAGCGAGTCACGCCCCGCCTATGCCAAGGCCGCCGCCATCTCCGATCGGCCTCGCACCTAACCAGAGATTCCTGGCTGTGCGATCCAGGCCATAACTACCGCCTTCGGCTCCGCCAACTCGAGAAGCGCAAGCGGCGCGCTCGTGCCCCTCGGGCGACGATGCGGAAGCAAAGAACGACCGTCCCAGATCCTCGTCAGCACTCGGATCCACGCGATAGGAACAGCCAGCGGCCAGCACCGAGGGGTGCTTGCAGGCCAGGTCAAACCCCGCCGTCAGCTAACGGATCGTGACAGCAGCGGTGTCTGTGGGACGTTGCTCCCGCGCCCGGCCACGCGACCGGATGTGCCTCGACCTCTTCGCTGCGGAGCAAGCGATAGCTCATCGATGCCGGTCGCGGAATTGGTGACAAGCAAGTGCCGTGCGTGGATAGAGGACTGACCTGCTTTGGCCCTCGCGCGCAACTGTTGCCGGATCCCAAGTGCGCCGCTCCGTTCGTTCCGCGGGAGAAGTGGCGTCGGTCCCGCGCCGGGCTTTCGCGGCCTGGGGCGCGGGGGACAGTCCTGGCGCTAGCGACGAGAGGGAGGGTCCTCGTTCAGCTAGCACTCCGAGGCGAGCGTCGAAATGATCGAGCGCCACTACCGGGCGCTGCTCGATGGTTCTGGCGCCAGCATCGCGACTCGCCTCGGTGCGTTCGAAGCCGACCAGGATCGAGCCGCGGACCGGGCCAGGACGAGGCTCAGCAAGGCGTTTGGGCCTCTACTGGGTCACGCCTTCCACGATCGGCCCTGAGAATCGCCCGCAGCGCGGACGTAGCTCAGTTGGTAGAGCGTCGGCTTCCCAAGCCGAAGGTCGCTGGTTCGAGACCCGTCGTCCACTTGGGCGGAGATCGGCTTCATGATCCCGGGGCGGCTGCGTTGGGTTCCGGCTCAACAGCCTCCGGAATGCTGGAGGACGGCAGTCACAGACGCTCCGGCGTAGGGAAGAGCTCGCTCCCTCGCGAGCCGGGATACGCTGCCGAGGATATGCTGCCGAGGACGACATGAGTCCAATGACGAGATGCTCGAGAAGATGCCCGTGAAGTCGGAGGACGGTGAGCGATGAGTACCGGTCCGGTGGCGGTCATCGGTGCTAACGGACAGACGGGTCGAGCTGTGCTCACGGCGCTCGGTGAGCGCGGTTTGGTCAGTCGCGCGATTGTGCGGGCCCCAGAGCGCGCCGAAGCGGCTCACGCGGCGGGTGCAGCGGAACACTCACTCGGCGACCTGCGGGACGTAAAGGGACTGACCCGGGCACTCCGAGGATCCGCTGCGGTGATTGTCATCCCGCCAGTGTTCCGTCCCGATGAGGACAGCCTCATCGCCAACGCCGTCGAAGCGGCTGTGGAGGCCGGAGTCCAACGGGTAATCCTGCATTCGGTGCTTCATTCCTACACGCCTGGTTTGCACCACCATCTCCGAAAGGCCCGCGGCGAGGCGTCGTTGCGAGCCTCCGGCGCGGTTTGGACGGTGGTGGCGCCCGCCATGTATGCCCAAAGCATCGGTTTCTTTCTCGCTGGAAGCGATGATCCGGATGTCGTCGCTGTCCCGTTTGACCCCTCCGCTCCCTTTACCGTGGTCGACGTGGCCGATGTGGCCGCGGTCCACGCGATCGTTCTGGCTGAGCCGGGCCACGAGTTCGCCACCTACGAGGTATCCGGCGCTCAGATCATGAACATGCACGACATGGCGGCAGAACTGGGGCAGGTGCTTGGCTGCCAATTGGTTGCCGAGGAAGTTAGTCCAGCAGAGATGAGACTTCCCCAAGGCTTTGACGCGGATGCCCACGCTGACGCGTTCGCAATGTTTGCCCACTACGGCCGCTCAGGATTGGTCGGTAACCCACGAACGGCCCGCGCCCTGTTGGGCCGTGAGCCGGCCTCCTTCGCGGAGACGATGGGGAGGATGTTCAGCGCGCAGAATGCAAAACGGCCGGGACCCGTCCGAAGCTGACACATAAAGGCGGAAGCCGGCGATCTTCCTCATAGCATTGCGTTCGCTCTCGAACAGGTGAACGCGACCCGGGCAATTCGGCTGTCTGGACTCGGTCACATGGATGTGACGCAGTGGACGCGGCGACGGCGAAGACGTCCAGCGAGTTGGTGAAGAACGCCACGCTGAACTTGGCAGGCAATTTGTCCTTGCCAGTTCGCGATCGTCCGCCTGCTGCCGTCTCGCAAAGGTTTCCCAAGCCGAAGGTCGCGGGTTCGAGACCCGTGGTCCTCTTGGCGAAAGTCAGGGGTTCCGCCTTCTCGGCAGTTGGCCGGGGTGTCGGGCAACTGTGCCACGTGTCGCCGGGCGGGGGTGGGGGTCCGGTGTCCGGCGCGTATTACTTCGTCCGCAGGTTGAGCGGTGGGCAGCGGCCCTCTCGCCAGCGGGCGGACCCGCTCGAAGCGTCGCTCGGCCCGCTGAGCGCTTCTCGTCCTCCGCCCCGGTTAGTGCGGACCTTCTCTCCAAAAAGGGTTCTGGTCTTCATACGAGTCCCCGCGATCCGCACACCATCCACTCTCTATTTTGCGACGGGCTGGTTTGCCGATGCACTCGTGCGGCCGGACCGCGGACCACAATGAGAAGTCCACATGGCTGTCTCGTTCACCAAATTAGTGGTATGAGCCGCTTGTGGTGAGCGGCGTACATACGGTACGGATCGCCGGCGATGCGCAGAAGTGCGGCCTCCTCGATATGGATACGCCAAACGATGATGATCACGCACGGAATCACAAAGCCGGCGAGACCGACCCAGTTGGTGTATATCACCGCGATGCCGATCATCGTCAGAAGGCCGCCCGCGTAGCCAGGGTGGCGTAGTACTCGGTATGGGCCGGCCGTTACGACGTGTTGATCGGAACTTGCATCGACGGTGAACGTGAAGTAGTGCCCGAGCACCCAGAAAGACCACCAGCGCAGGAGGGCACCAGCTATGAGCAACACCATCCCAACCGCGAATACGGCAACACCGTTGCCCACCGATGCTCCTGGCGCAAGGTTTGCGGCCCGGTGCAGCGATGCGGTCGCAATGACCGTCCACAACGCGACTCCGACCCAGAAGCTGGGAGTCGCGACCCGAGTCGCGTCCTGGCGCCAGGCGCGCTGACGGATGAACTGGACGGTCTCCATTCCGAAGAAGGCGATCACCGCCAACAGGAACAGCCATCCAGCGGGATGGTTCTCAAAGTAGGGCTTCATCGCGCGCGCAGTCGACCGCCGCACAAACCGAAACACGCTGCCGATCAGAGCCAGTCATGTCTGCTTCTTTCCGGTTGACGATGTCGCTACATCGTCTGCCTGAATATGTACGCCGCTGGGGTCTACACGAGTCGCGCGTTCAAACAAGGCGACAAGTTCGGCGCCGTAGGCCGCGAGATCTAGCTTCGCGTCACTCGCGAGCTGATCGAGCAGGGCGTCGAGGGCGGCCTTCATAGTCACCGCCATCACCCGAGCCGAGAACTGTCCGCGGCTGCCGTTAGCCTGGCCGAGCTCGAGCGCACGCTGGACGTTGGCCAACTCGCCCGCGATTGCCTGGTCGCCGAAGTGGCGGTGACCGGTCTCGTCCCGAAAGTTGGACCAGATCTCGCCGATCGCGAGCATATATGGCGTATGTGTCCCGTAGTACTCGACCCAAGCGGTGATGTAGTCAGCGACGAACGTCTCGGGTGTTGTTCGCCCCAGCCGGGATTCCAAGAACTCCGTGATCGAGTCGAAGATCTGCGCGACGACCCCATAGATCAAGTCGTCCTTGACGGGGAAGTGATAGGTGACTACGCCCTTGCTCACACCGGCGCGGCGAGCGACCTCGCCCACCGACATGCCCTGGAACCCGAGGTCGACGATCGTGTCGATAGCACAAGCCACCAATTGTTCGCGCCGCTTTCGCTGGGTGAACGTACTGGGGGGCGTACGATCTCCCGGTTTAGTACGCATAGCATCAGTCTAGCACGCACGTACTAAATGTCAAAGGTTTGTCGGGTATGTGGCGACAGCGGTGACGCCCGGGAGCACCCCGAGCGTGCCGTCGCGCTCGCGCGCCGGTGTGGACCGAGCCAACGAGATCGCGCTTGCGCGCCGGTGTGGACCGAGCCAGCGAGATCGCGCTTGCGCGCCGGTGTGGACCGAGCCAGCGAGATCGCGCTCGCGCACCTGAAGCTTGCAGGGGCAGGCTTGACCAGCGCGATCGCGAAGGCAACCGGGATCCTCTCTCCGCCGCGCGGGCGCAGCGCGACACCGCCCGGGGCCGCGCGCCGCGGGCGGCCCGGCCGGCGGGGCCGCCGGCCGCGAGAGGGCCGCCGGTCGGCGGACGCGCGGCGGTGACGGGGGTGGATCCGGCTGAGAATTCCGGCCGCCGGCGAACTTCCGCAATTCGTGTCCACCCCTCGGACATGAATCGCAAGAGTTCAGAGTCGCCGGCTGATCCCAGCCGCCCGGAGGTCAGCGACCCCGGGTTTGACGCCGTGCGCCGCATGACCACCCGACGGCGCGCGGCGGTGACGGCGTGGATCCGGGCTGAGAATTCCGGCCGCCGGCGAACTTCCACAATTCGTGTCCACCCCTCGGACAAAAATCGCAAAAGTTCAGGTTCGCCGGCTGATCCTAGCCGCGGGGAGTCACCGATCCGGTTTTCGCGCGCTGTCCGGCGCCCGCCGACGCACCCGCCGAAACCCCTCACGCCAACCCTGCCGACCGCACCCGCCAACACCCCGCTCCGCCCGCCAACCCCGCCGACCGCACCCCCGCTCCGCCCGCCAACCCCGCCGACCGCACCCCCGCTCCGCCCGCCAACCCTGCCGACCGCACCCCCCAACATCCCATCGGCCAGCCCCCGCCAACTGCACCCACCCAACACCCCACACGCCAACCCCCGCCAACGACACCTCACCACCCCACCCTTTCCATGCCCTGCCACGACTGCAGAGGCTCGGCAAACAGTTGATACGCAACCTTGGGCAGCGCGATGTGGTCCTGGCTCGTACCCGCGGGGGACGAGCTCACCGCGGCCGAGCTGGGCGTGCTGCGCATGTTGCCCCTTGACCTCACCTACGCTCGAATCGCTCAGCGGCTGTTCGTTTCGGTCGACACGCTGAAGAGCCACACCTCGCGTATCCCGACGAAAGCTGGTGTGGCGAGCCGGTCGGGACCTCGAGGGTCACCCCCTGATCACCCGGCGTGATTCCTGCTCGCGGTGAGGAGAACAGCGCTTGCCGCTGGTACATTGCCGGGCGCTACGGAAGACGGGTGCAGGGTTGGGAGGTTTGCTGCAGCGTTCGCGATGTCTCGGTGGCCTGTGCGGCAGCCGGCAGGTACTCGGGCTGTGTGGCGCCGCTGCGGCGCTGATCGTGCTGTGCCTGGAAGGCTGGGCCGGCGCGGGCACTGCCGGCGGCGGCATCGGCGCCGGGAGCACGCTGAGCTCCGCACCGCGTAAGGATCTAAGTCAGTACCTAGCCAGCGGGGGGAAGGGCGAGCGTGTCTCGGCGGTCTCGCTCGGGGTCACCTTCCGAGCCCGGCCGAGCGTCAATGTGGCCGTCGGGACCACCCGCTACGGGGGCGGTCCTGGGGTCTCAACCGCGGCGTTGTGGCAGGTCGGCAGCAACTCAAGCCCTTCACCTCGGTGATCATGCTGCAACTGGTTGAGCGACCGAGCGGGCGGCGAAACTCAGAGCTTCGCGGCGACGTCGTCCGGCGCGTTCGCGCTCGCCGCGGCGACCACCTCGCGCGCCCGGTAGCCAGCCGACGTAAACGGGATCGCGCCCGTCGAGCGTCAGGCGGTTGCGGCGAAACTGGATCTGGACGTCACCCAGCCGTCGCTTCACGAGCACCTCCTCGACCTTGTTGTTGTGCAGTGAGCTCAGGCGACACAGGTAAAATGTGGCGCTCGGTGACGACATAGCCGCGAGGCTGTTGAAAAATGCGGAGACAGCGAGGTTTGGATGGTCTGCGGTTTGGCGGGACCGCTCGCCGGGCGGGGGGGCGGCGTGTTTCCTCAGGCGGTGTTGGCGATCCAGTGGTTGTGGAGCTTGAGCATGTTGTGTGTTGCTGCCAGCAACCGCAGCTCCGAGTGCACGGCGGCTCTGCCTGTTCGCATGAACTGATCGACGCGCCGGTTGTATTTGATCTGTCCGAACACAGGCTCGATCGTGGTTTTGCGCAGGGCGTAGAGCGCGCGGCCGCGCGCGGTGTCGAGCTTTTCTCGCATCTGCTGGTAGAGCCCGTTCTCCCAGCCGGGGCGGTTGCCCTCGCGCATCGCGCCGTCGGGCGGGACGAGCACCTCGATCCCGCGTTCTTGGATCGCCTGGATCTGGCGGGTGTGCCAGTAGCCGGCGTCAGCGACGAGCGCCTCGGGCTGCTCGGTGATGCTGTGGTGGTGCAGGTGAGCGAGCGTCACCTCGAGCATCGGCTCCAGGTGCCCGAAGTCGGGCGCGTCCGGCGGGATCTCGGCGGCGAGGATGATCTGTCGCTCAGTCACCGCGGTCTGCACGTTATAGGCCTGGCGGTGCGGCAGCCCCTTGCTGCGCATCACCCGCGAATCCGGATCGGACAGGTTGACCTGCCCCTCCGGCGCGTCCGGCGGCAGATACGGCTTGCTGTTGCCCTTCAACCGGCGCCCGAGCGTGTCGCGCGAGCTTGAGCGCCAGCGCTGGTAGGCGTCGTTGGCTGCCAGATCGACCCTGTGGTTCTCCTCAAGCCGACCGAGCGCTTGAAAGAGACGGTCCTCTCGATCGCGCGGGATCGGGTCTGCCTGGCGCTCCCGCCGCGACTCCAGCTCGCGGCGCGCGACCCGAGGCCACTCGCGTCGCCCCCCACGCCGACCACCCCGGCCGAGCACCAACTCCGGATCCATCTCGACGTCCCCGTCGGGCTCCTGCGGGCCGACCGCGCGGCCTTTGCGCTCCTCGATCCGCCGCTTGGCCTCCGCCAGCGCCGCGCGTCGAGCGTCGCTGGTGCGCAGCTGCTTTAGGCAACTCATCCCCACGCGCATCACCGTAGAGCTCGTCCTCACGCCGGTCGGTCTCCTCAGCCTCACGCAGGATCTCCCTGACCAAGCCCGAGTAGGAGCGGTTCTGATCCATCGACGCGTTCGCCTTGATCCTCGTCCCGTCGACCAGAATCACCCCGCCCGACACAAGCCCCGCCTCCCCGCACAGCCCAAGCACATCATCGAACAGCTCGGCGATCTCGCTCTCGTGCCGGCGTCGGAACTCCGCGATCGTCGAGTGATCCGGCACCCGCATGCTCGTGATCACCTTGTAGGCGACATCCTCCCAGCACCCCCGCTCAATCTGACGCGAGGACCGGTTCCCCCGCGCATACGCATACAAAAGCAGCGCCACTAGCATCGCCGGGTCATACGCCGGCCGACCCGCCCCACCCAGCCGATACCCCTCCCGAAAGCGACCCAGATCCATCTGATCAACCGCACCCAAGATCGCCCACGATCGCGGTAGGGACCGCCGTTGCCGACGGCCCCCCGCACAGATCCCAGCGTGCGCGTTAACGCACTGGGCTCCTGCCTTGGGTGTTGGCGTAGAAGCGAGGCTCGGGCCAGGGGTGCAGTATCTGAACGGGAGGTAGCCATCGTTCCGCGAGGAGATACATCCGCTGCCAGGTCAGCCGAGACCGCTGGCTGCGACGCCGCAGCGCCTTGAGCCAGTGCCGGATGATTAGCTGGCGGAAGGCGTTGATCGCCTCGTAGTTGTCGGGCACCGCGTAGTAATTGCAGTGCCCGCGCAGGACGCTGGCGAGCCAGCGGGCCTGCTCGGGAATGGGCAGATCTCGGCGTTGGATGAGCGTGGCCTTGACCTCGCCCAGCTTCGTCCGCATCCGCTTCGAGTCGGTGATTCGCTTGAGCTTGAACCTTCCCCTCCTGGTCTGCGCGCAGCAGTGCGTGAAGCCCAGGAACTGGAACGTCTCCGGCTTGCCGCGACCATGCGCCCCTCGGCGCTCGGCGGCGAACCGGCCGAACTCGATCAGGCGCGTCTTGTCCGCGTTGAGCTCCAAGCAGAACTGCGCGAGCCTGTCGCGGAGATCTGCCCAGAACCGCAGCGCGTCGCTCCGGTACTCGAACCCCACCACGAAGTCATCGGCGAAGCGCACGATCACTACCTCGCCGCGCGCGTGCCGACCTCTCCACTGATGAGCCCACAGGTCGAAGACGTAGTGCAGGTACACGTTCGCCAACAGCGGCGACGCTGACGCCCCTTGAGGGACACCCTCCTCACACGCCGTCCATGACCCCTCCTCAATGACCCCTGCGCTGAGCCATCGCTGGATCAGACGCAGGACCCTCCTGTCCGCGATTCGGTGCTCCAGGAACCTCACCAGCCACCGATGGTCAAGGCTGGTGAAGAACTCGCGGAAATCCGCGTCGAGCACCCAGTTCACATGCCTCGTCTTGATCCCAGCCGCGAGCGCGTCCAACGCATCATGCGGACGCCGCCCCGGCCGAAACCCATACGAGAACCCGACAAAGTCCGACTCGTAGATCGCATTCAGCACCTCGACCAGCGCCCGCTGCAGGATCTTGTCCTCCAGCGCAGCGACGCCGAGCGGCCGCTGCCGCCCGTCGGCCTTCGGGATGAACGCCCTCCGTGACGGCTTCGCCCGGTAGCCCCCGCGGTGGACTCGAGCGTGCAGGTCCCGAAGGTTCCCCTCGAGATTCAGCCCGTAATCCGCCCACGTCACGCCATCCACTCCGGGAGCGGCCTTCGGCCGAAGCGCGAAGTACGCAGCCCGAAGAAGGTCAACGTCGACGTGGTGCAGGAGCGCGGTGAACTGAGCATCCTTATCCTTCCGAGCCGCTCGGCGCACACGATCCAGGTCATTGGACACGCCAATCCCGGCTCTGAGTCCGGCGCGTGTTTCCCTGGCCGCGTTCCCCTTGGCCGGTCCTCTTCCCTCCACCACCTCCGCCACCCCGCCCTGGGCGTTGTTCGGCAGCTTCGCAGGTACTACAGGACCGTCTGACTTCCCACGATCGTCCATCACGGGATTACGGCCTCAGCCTTCCCCGCACGACCCACCCAACCATCACCACAAGCGGGTGACCGTGGGACCTCCCGGTTCTCGCGCATCGAGAGATCGCGCGCATGCACAGGTTCCCTGACCCCGCAGAGCCCGCCGACGGCTCGCGAAAACGCTGCCGGCGGTATTGCCTTCCGCCACCTGGACGGCGTCGGCGCCCTGAATGCAGGAATTTCGAGGCTCAATAGCCCAGCCTACGCGCACCCCTGTCAACACTTCGCCGACGCCCTCGCGGGCGCCGACGCATGACTCGGGGCCGTCGTGGATCGCTACACCTTCGACGTAGAGCCCTCTCAGCTCCTTCTCCATGCCGGTTTATCCCGGCGCTACCCAAGTGATCCTCAGGCAGCCACTCCAACAGCGACAGCGGCATCAACAACAACTGGCCGCGCTCACACGAAACGAAATCTCGAGCCATACCGAGAAGTGTCTTAAACCCGCCAGACGACACCGATATTCCGACAGCCTCCCGCGAGCGCGCTGGAGCAGCGGGAGGCCAATCGAATCGACGAAGAACGGAATCGGCCACATCCTCTCCGCGTTCTGCCCGGGCGCGGCAGCGACCACCTGCTCGCCGGGCTCGAGGAACCCGCGCGCGCCTGCCTCCCACTTCTGTCTGCGCTTGTCGTCCATCCTCCGCTCCTTGAAAAACCGCTGACCGGGGGGCCATGCCGCCACCCGGATCAGCGATGATCTCCGCGCGACTGCCGCGGCACAATCGGGATGACCCTATACCGACCCTCCCATTAGCGGTGCCCGGACGCGCGCAGACGGCCTCGACACACCGGGAGTAGGCCAGCCCATTCGGTTGGGCTGAGGGCGGATGGGGCGCGCGTCCCCGCCAGCTGAGCTGTGACGCCAAAGGCCCGGCCCGGTGGATGGCCGGTTTCTCCGTCAAAGCATCCGCAGAGATGTCCCGCGTTCGGGAAAGCGTCGATCGACGCGAAAGTCACGAGTAGGCAGATGGGTACCGTGTCAACCAGCTACGGAAGAGACACGACGCTGACGATCCCGCCCGGGCAGAAGGGATGGGTCGAGGCCCAGGTGTGGACCGCGACGGTGCATTTCACGGTCCAGGACCTCGTGCACGGTGCATTTCACGGTCCAGGACCTCGTGCACGGTGCATTTCACGGTCCAGGACCTCGTGCATAACATCGTGGTGACTCCCAAACCCGAGGTGAGCATCCCCGGCTTTACGCGTCCTGGGGACGAGTACTATGGGAAGTCAGCCGGAGTCCTATTCAAAGACCAGCACGAGTCCTTGACCGCGGCCGAGCTCTCGGCCTGCCACAAGCTGACTGCTTCCTCGAATCCGAGCAGCGTCAATGTGCTCCGGGCCGGTCTCGGTGCGGCTCGACGGTGAGGCGTCACAGGGCGCCAATCGGCAACGCGAGCGCGTCGGACGCCATCCCGGCGCTAGCCATGGGGACCGGCCGAGCTAGATTGCCCGGGGTGCCGTTCACGGTCAAAAATCTCAAGACGGATCTGGAGGACGTCGGGCCCAAGTTCGACGGCGCGCCAGAGCTCGAGTTCCGCTTGGCGAGCCACGCGCTCGAGCTCGAGCAGTCCGGTCTCAGCTATCAGCGCGTCCCGCCCGACTATCGCTTCCCGTACGGCCACACCCACAGGAGGCAGGAGGAGGTCTACGTGGTCGTGCGCGGCGGCGGGCGAATGAAGCTCGACGACGAGATCGTGGAGCTCCAGGAGTGGGACGTGGTGCGCGTCCCGCCCGGTACCTGGCGAGGCTACGAAGCCGGGCCGGACGGCCTCGAGTTGATCGTGGTCGGCGCGCCCAATCTCGGTGAGGCTTTGCGCGAGGACGTGGAGGGTCAGCGCGGCTGGTGGGCTGACTAGCGCCCGTTGGGAACTTCTGTAGTTCGCCCCGCCGTCTACGTCAACATCACGCACCGGCACTTGGACCTGGTCGATCCTATGCTCTATATGGTCACTAGGGTCGTCCAGGTCAGGCGAAGGCCTCGTCGGAGCTCACTCCGCCACCTCATCATCCCGCCGACGGCGGAAACCGCCGCCCTCGGAATTAGGATTCTCCGTCCGGAGCCATGGCCGACCGCACTGACCTAGATTTCAGCTACTCGCTGACCGATCGCGTGATCCGGCTCAGCTTGGGGGAGCTGGCCGACTTCAGCGCAGCGAAGTACGACGGCGACTTCACGCTGACGCTGGAGCAGGCTCAGCGACGTAAGCACGAATACGTTGCCGAGCAGATCGGGATCGAACCTGGGCGGCGCGTGCTCGACCTCGGCTGCGGTTGGGGCGGTCTGCTCGCTTATGTCCGGAGCATCGGCGCGACCGGGGTCGGCGTGACCCTGTCATCGGCACAGGTCGCGGCGTGCCGTCGTCATGGCCTCGACGTCCATCTCCACGACGCGCGAGAAGTCACCCGCGAGAGCTTTGGCCCCTTCGATGCCGTCGCAAGCCTCGGTGCCTTCGAGCACTTCTGCTCTCCGGAGGACTACCGCGCGGGTCGTCAGGAGGCCGTGTACCGCCGGCTCTTCGAGCGCGTCGCTGGGTTGCTGCCGGACAAGGGGCGGTTCTACCTCCAGACGATGGTCTTCGGACGCAACATGATTCCGGTTGAGGAGATCGATCGTCATGCTGCGCGGGACTCTGATGCCTGGTATCTCGCGATGATGGCGGCGGCGTTCCCCGGCTCGTTCCTGCCCTTCGGCCAGGAGCAAGTCGTTCGCTGCGCCGCACCGCACTTCAGGCTCGCATCGAGTGTCAGCGGCAGACTCGACTACATCGAAACCATCCGCCAATGGGATCGGCGGACGGAGTCCTGGAGCCCGAGACTGGCTTTGCTCAAGCTCCGTCTACTGCCGCGCTGGCTCAGAGACCCCGACTTCCGGTTCGCCTTCACGTCGGGCGTCAGCTCAAACAGCGTGTGCTTCGAGCGGGAGCTGATGGACCACTACCGGATGGTCTTCGAGAAGACGTGAGCGTGGTGGGCGCAGCACGCGATTTGTGCCGGGCCGGTACAGTGAGCCGCCCGCCCGCCCCGGGCCACGAAGGCCCCCGACCCCCGCAAGGGGCGCAGAAACATGTCTCAGCCTGAAGACCTGCACCCGTCGTTCTGGCGTGAGTTGCTGGCCCCGTACGCCGAGCCCGATGTGGGTCTCGCCGTGAGGGATCTCGCGACGTCCGTGCTTCCGTTCCTCGCCCTGGTCGCGGCGATGTACGCCCTGCTGCAGGTCTCCTACCTCCTCGTCCTGGTCCTCGCCGTGCCGCTCGCCGGCTTCATGCTGCGCACCTTCATCGTCTTTCACGACTGCGCTCACGGCTCGTTTCTGCGAAACCGCAGGGTCAACCAATGGGTCGGCATCGTGTGTTCGATACTCGTGTTCGCGCCGTTTCACAGCTGGCGCTATGAGCATGCGGTGCACCACGCGACGGCAGGCGACCTGGACCAGCGTGGCATGGGCGACGTCGACACGATCACCGTGGCGGAGTACCGCGGGCGCTCCCGGCTGGGGCGGCTCGAGTACCGGATCATGCGCAACCCGTTCGTGCTGCTCACACTCGGGCCGCTGTGGGCGCTGATGGTGGAGCCGAGGTTCATCCCTCGTTGGGCCAGGCCGCGGTTCGCGCGCCAGATCATCGCCACCGATATCGCGCTTGTCGTTCTGGTGGGCGCGCTGGTCGTGCTCTTCGGATGGGAGGCGGTCCTGCTCGTCCAGCTCCCGGCCGCGATGCTTGCTGGCGCGGCGGGGGTGTGGCTGTTCTACGTTCAGCACCAGTTCGAGGATGTCTACTGGCAGCGCCATGACAGCTGGAACTTCCAGCACTCGGCCCTTCGCGGCAGTTCGTACCTCAAGCTGCCACAGATCCTGCAGTTCTTCACCGGCAACATCGGCCTGCACCACATCCACCATCTGCACCCGCGCATCCCCAACTACAACCTCCAGCGCGCGCAGGACGAGAACCCCGTCCTCGACGAGGTGCCGACGTTGACTCTCTGGGGAGGGATTCGCGCGCTGCGGCTCAAGCTGTACGACGAGCAACGCGGCCGGTTGGTGACGTTTGCCGGCGCAAGAAGCTAGAAGCGCCACTCTCGCACTCACCCGGCCCGGGCCGGCGGGGCTGATCACTCCTCACGCCGCCTCCCCAAGAAGTTGACAGCGGTAACACTGTCGAAAGGCTTGCACCTCAATGTGGCTCTTGTCAACATCTGGCGACGGATGGGGCGGAAGAAGCGCTATCACCACGGAAGCCTGCGCGCCGCGCTGATCGACGCGGGCTTCGAGCTGGCCCGCGCCGGGGGCCCCGACGCGGTCGTCCTGCGCGAGGCATCCCGACGTGTCGGGGTCTCGCACAATGCCGCCTACCGCCACTTTCCCGACCGCGAGGCGCTGCTGAGGGCCGTGGGTGAGCGCTGCATGCATGAGCTCGCGCTGCTTATGCAGCAGCTGATCGCCAAGGTGGACCCCGACGACCGGAGCGTCGAAGCCGCCGCCGCCCGCCTGCGTGCGACGGGGGTGGCGTATGTCGAGTTCGCGCTCAGCGAGCCCGATTTGTTCCGCACCGGCTTTGCCGCCGCCGGGCGCGCGGAGCACGACCTCGACCAGCGGTCGGAGGCTGATACGCCCGGTCCGTTTCAGCTGCTGAGCGCTCAGCTCGACGGGCTGCTCGAAGCGGGCGGGATCGACCCCGAGGTGCGGCCGTTTGCGGAGTTCGCCGCCTGGTCAGCAGTGCACGGCTTCAGCATGCTGTTCCTCGACGGGCCCCTGCGCGACATGCCGGCCGACCAGCGACAGGCGGCGCTCGAGCGGACCCTGCGCACGATCGAGCGGGGATTGCTGCGGGATCCTAGGGACCGGAGCGGGCTGAGCGGGGCGCGAGAGGAGCGAGAGCCACCACGGCGGGACTGGCTAAGACGGGGGTAGCGGGAGCCGGTAGCCGGACGGGTAGAGCACCTTGGCAGAAGGTGGTGGCTCGGTGATTGTGACCGGCAGCCTGCCGGTCGGCTGGAGCTCGCCGAACATCACCTTCACCAGGGCGTTGCCCGACACCGGCTGGTAGCCGTAGCTGGCGATGAACGTTGGCGCGTTTGGAAGGTAGGCGACGTCGTAGGGGGTGCCTACCGCGACGACCACCACAGGCTTTCCGAGCGCGAGGAGCTGGTTGACGAGCTGGAGCTGGCCCGGTGCGCCCCAAGCGTTGAAGGTTGTGACCACCACCAGATCACTCTGCTCGGCGGCCTGGACGGCCTTGGCGATGTCATCGGCCTTGGGACTCGAGCCGGTGGCAAGAGCCTGGGCGGCAAGCCCCCGTGAGGCAATGTCTTTAGCGAGCGTCGCCGTCGTGGTCTGCCCGAAGCCGGTGACCAGCACCTTGGTGGTGGCTGGAAGCTTGAGCGGCAGCAGCTGCTGGTCGTTTTTCAGCAGCGTGATCGAATGGTCAGCGATCGTCTGCGCGGCGGCCAGGTGCTTCGGCGTGCCGACGACCCGGTTGACCCGGTCGGGATTGGTGATCGGCTGCCGGACGAGACCCAGCTTCCATTTCAGCTCGAGGATGCGGGTAACCGATTGATCCAGGCGACGCTTGCTGATCGCGCCAGTCCGGACGGCCTTCAGCACCGCCGGATAAGCCTTGACCAGGTCCCCCGGGGCGCTGTCGCTCGGGGTCTGCGCGACCTCCAGCAGCTGGTCGACCCCGGCCCGGAAGGCCCGCAGCGCGACCTGCACCGGGCCGAAGCTCTTCACCGCGGCCGCGTCCAGCGCGTCGGTGACAACCACTCCGTTGTAGCGCAGATAGCCCCGAAGCAGCCGGTTGATCCAGAACGGGCTCAAGCTGGTAGGGATCTTGTTGCCCGTGATCTTGGGAAACAAGATGTGAGTGACCATGATCCGGTCGATGCCCGCCCTCATCGCCGCCCGGAACGGCGGCAGGTTGGTGTGTATGACCTCAGGGAGCGTCTGAAGCGAGATCGCTACCCCGGTGTCGCTGTTGACCGGCGCAGCGCCGAACCCGGGCCAGTGCTTGGCGGTCGCTGCGACTCCGCTCGATCCCTGCTGCGTTTGATAGCCCTTGACCTGCGCCGAGCCGAGAGTCGAGACCAGCGGGACCCGATCACCATAGGCGCGGATACCGTCGGCCTGATTGAGCGGATCGATGTTGACATCGACGACCGGGGCGTTGTCTACGTTGATCCCCATCGCGCGCAGCTCCTCGCCACCGATGCGACCGGCCGCCCGCGCGTACCCGGTGTTGCGCGTGGCGCCGAGCGGCATGTTTCCGGGGAAGACCGTCGCCGGTGAGCCGATCCGCAGTACCTCCCCGTACTCCTGATCGGTGCTGATCAGCATCGGCACCGGTGTCCGCTGAGCCAGCGCCACTCGCTGGACACCGTTTGAGAGGTTTACCACCTGCGACGGTTGCGCCAGGCTGTTTGACCAGGTGAAGTAAATGATTCCGCCGGGGTGATACTTCTTGATCAGCTGGGCGATGTTGTCGACCCCGTAGTACTTCCGGTTCAGCGCGACCATCGCCGGGTCGGTGTCACGAACCGATTGTCCGTACCCGTTGACCTCAAACAACTGTCCGACTTCCTCGGCGAGCGTCATACGGGCAAGCGTGCGCCGAATCCACGCTCGCTCAGTCAGCTTCGCTCGCGCCACACCGGCCGGCGCCGAGCCGCCGAGCGAGGCGACCGGATTGTTGGCGAGCGCAGCAGGGGGACGTCCCGGCGCCAGCAGCAAGGCAATCGCGGCCACAGCCGCCGCTACCAGCACCAGCGCCGTCCAGCCGCGCCACCGCGCCGACAAACACATCGCACCCCACGTTCTTCTCCGCGTCACGCTCTCCCACGTTTGCCAGTTGCGCGTGGAAGTCTGGACACTGGTCTCAGGTTCGGCCACGCGCCGGCAGCCAGTCCCGCTCGAGGTTGTCGATCAGCGCATCGCTGTAGAGACAGCGTGCCTGTTCGCGGGCGTAGGTACTCATGTAGGTGCGGAAGCGATCGAGCGGCTCCTGCGCCTCGCGTAGGGCCCTGCGGTTGGCGTAGAGACTCGCCTTGCCCGCTCTCAACAGCTCGACCGCCGAGCGCTCGATCGCCTGATCGATAGCCGCCGCGTCGATCACCTCGTCGGCGATCAAGCGCCCCTCGGCGCTGGCGGCGTCGAACGCATAATTGAAGAAGATCGCGCGGCGCGCGAGCTGCTCGCCGACTAGCCGCGGCAGGCGCAAGTTCGCGCATCCTGGGATGATCCCCTCCTTGCGGGCCGGCAGGCTGAAATAGGAGCCGGTCTCGGCGATGACCCGGTCCATCACGAGCAGTAACTGACAGCCGCCACCGATCGCGTGGCTCTCGACGACCGCGATCCAGGGCTTCTCGCGGCGGTCCTCGGATTCGATGCCATCGAATGCGCCGACACCGTGACCGCGGTACATCTTCGAGAGCGCTCCCAGGTCGCGCTCGAGCAGGAACTCGACGAACGAGATCTTGCCGTCGTAGAGGTGGGTCAGGTTGATGCCAGAGTCGAACACGCGACGCCCGGCGTACTTCCAGTGCGTCGCCGGACCGCCGCGCAGGACGCCGACGTCGACGGAATCGTCGAGCAGTACGAGGTCGATCGCGACCTCGAGCGCCCGAGTGGAATCGTCGTCCTCTGCGTTCAAGCAGGAATGGTTCTGAAACGTGACGTGACCAAGGCGCCCCTGGCGGTCGAGCCGGACCGGACCGAGATCGAGCGTCCCGTGACGGCGGAACTCGGGCAGCGCCGCGAGCGACTCCGGCCGTGGCTGGGTCATCGAGTGGATCAGATGAAACCCGCAGCGCGGATCGGCCAGCACTCGCGCGACGAACTCGCCTTGAGCGCGCTCCAGACCGGCTTTGTCCTTCTGGATCCGCGTCCGTTCCGCATTGATCTCGGCTCGGGTCGGCAGTTGGCCGGGGAACCGCTCGGCCGCCTCGTAGACGAGCTCGGACACGCGTAGCGCTCGCTCGAAGTCGTTCGTCAGCGTCCCGTAGAGAGTTGCCGCGTCCAGCCGGGTGTCGGTGTCCGAGCTCATGCGCCGGCGATCATCGTCTCATGGCCGGCCCAGTACGGCGCGCGCAGTTTGCGCTTTAGCAGTTTGCCGGCGCCTGACTTCGGCAACGGCTCGCTGCGAAGCTCGATCCGCTTCGGGACCTTGTACTCGGCGATCGACGCCCGGCAATGGCGCAACAGCTCGAGCTCGTCGACCGGCGCGCGGGGAACGACGACCGCGTGCACCGCCTCACCCCAGCGTCGGTCAGGGATCCCGAACACGGCCGCCTCGAGCACGGCCCCGTGCCGGTAGAGCACCTCCTCGACCTCGGTGCTGTACACGTTCTCGCCGCCCGAGACGATCATGTCCTTCGCGCGGTCGACCAGGTACAGGAAGCCGCGCTCGTCCATGTAGCCGAGATCCCCCGAGCGATACCAGCCGCCGGTGAGTGCCGCCTCAGTGGCCTGCGGCTTGTTCCAATAGCCTGCCATCACGTTCTCTCCGCGGATGGCGATTTCGCCAACCGTCCCGGCCGCCGCCGGCGAGCCGGTGGCGGGGTCGAGCACCCTCACCTCGACACCGATCGCCGGCTGCCCGCAAGAGCGCGCTTGCGGCGCGTCCAGGAACCGTTCCCCATGGGGCAGCACGGTCGCGATCGGCGAGGTCTCCGTCGCGCCATAGATATTCATCAGCTCGGCGTTCGCGAACGCAGCGTGAGCCCGGCGGACGGTCTCGGTGGCGATCGGCGCGCCGCCGTGGATGATCAGGCGCACCGTTGAGACGTCACGCGGGCGCGCGAACTGCTCGTCGCACAGCGCCGCGAGCATCGTCGGGACCAGCGTCGTCGCCGTCACCCGCTCGCTCTCGATCAAATCGAGCGCCGGGCCTGGGGCAAACGCCGGCAGGATGACGTTGCGGCCGCCGTGCCAGACCGTGGCGAGGACCGCGATCGTGCCGGCGAGGTGATACATCGGTGCCGCGATCAGCCAGCGAATGTCAGCAGCAAACGCGGCCGAGGCCTGGAAGTGCAGCGCGTTTGCGATCAGGTTCCGGTGCGTCAGCATCACGCCCTTCGCGGGACCCGTCGTTCCCCCGGTATAGAAGAGACCAGCCATCGTCTCGGCCGAGAGGTCGCCCGGTGGTTGCGCCGGGGCCGCATCGGCAAGTAGCGCCTCGTAGCCGTCGTCGAGGTCCCTTACCCGCTCGACGACGCCCGTCGGGTAGTCGATTTCCCGACCGGCGAATAACAGCCTCGCGCCGGAGTCCTCGAGCTCGTAGGCGAGTTCGGTGGACGTGTGACGGTGGTTCAGCGGCACGAGCACCATCCCTGCGCCGGGCACTCCCTGGTAGAGCTCCAGGTAGCGATGACAGTTGCGAGCCACCACCGCAACGCGATCTCCCTGCTCGATGCCGAGCGCCTGGAGGGCGCCGACGAGCCGGCCGACGCGCTCTGAGAGCTGATCGTATGTCAGCCCCACCTCGCCGCATCGAACCGCGGTGCGTTCGGATCCGACGTGCACCGCGCGGCGCAATGGCGAGATCATGGTCGGCATATCTCACTCCTCTCTCTCCACCGTCCTGTCACCGCCGGCGCTGGTACCTTGTTGCTCACCTGCTAAGTGACGTCGCGGATGAAGTAGATCTTGCCAAAGCCGGTTTCATCTTGGGTGCTCTGATTGTCGAGCTCGAGGAACAGGCTCGGTGCGAACACCGGCACTGCGATCGCGACACTGCTGGCATCCTCGAAGCTGCCCGAGTTCGTCAGCGAGAATGCGCCGTTGCTCAGGGGACCGAAGAACAGTCTCCAGTAGACGTCGGTGTGTGGTTCGGTGACACCGAACATCAGATGCACCTCGCGGGCACCGTTGACATCAACAGGGGCGCTTTCCACGACGCTACCGGTCTGCAATGGTGTCGCTTCCGCGAGCACGTCCTCGTAAACGATCTCGGCCGTCACGCTTTCCTCCTCGCACACTCTCACCCGGAGCACGCCGGTCGCTGCGGACGCCGGCGAGAGCGCTCTCGATAACGGGCAGTCTCGGCTGCCTCGAGAAGCGCCTGCCGATCGGCCCCGTGCATCCGCGAGGATGCTCTCAGATCGCTGCTGGAGCGAGGGAAAATCTCCCGCATAGCCGCCCCCGATCGAGCCATGCATCGCGCAGCTTCGCCACTGGTTGACGTGCGGGGTCGATCAGCCGGGGCCCTCAGTCCGTCGTTTGCGTCGTGGCTCTCCTGCCGTAGCGCATGATCGTCAACGGATCTCCCGGAATCGGCTCCATCGAAGGCGGCGCCCAGAGTGACATCAGCACGACGCCGGTAAACATGACCAGGAGCGCAAACGCAGTCCCGATCAGGGCGGGGACAGTGCTGTCGAGGCGCTCACCGAAGATCAGCATCCCAAGGATGATGCTCGCCAGCGGGTCGACGATCAGCAGCGCGGGCTGCGAGGCCGAGAGCGGGCCGGCATCGAAAGCGGCCTGGGTGAGCACCGCCCCCGTGATCCCGCTGAGCACCAGCGCGTACAGCGGCCAGTGGTCAAAGACGCCCAGCAAGCCGTGATGTTGCAAGGTTTCAGTGAGTTTCTTGACAAAGCTCGCATCCAGCGACCAGACCACCGCGGCGGCTGCGCCTATGCAACCCGCCCGCCGTGCCGGGGACCCGCGCCGTCCGACGAGGACCAATAGCACTGCGACGAAGCTCCATACCGCGAGAGCAACTACCCAGTCCAGCGTCCTCGGGACGCGCGCGCCGCCGTGGAACTTGGCCACCGCGAGAAACGCGCCCAGCCCCAAGCAGATCAGGATCGCCGCGTACCAAGACTTGACCGGGATCGCGTCATGCAGGCGAAACTGGCGCAGCGCCAAGGCAAATATCAGCTCCATTACCAACAGCGGCTGCACGACTGCCAGCTCACCGAAGTAGAGCGCGACCCCGCTGAGCACGAATACCCCGACTGCGAACGCTTGACCCACCAGCCAGACCGGCTGATGGACGAGGTGCCACCCCGTTCGCCATGGCGACTGGCCCTTGGGCGCGTCGACGCCGGCCAACCGCGCCATCACCGCCCACGAGGCGTTGCAGAACGCGGCCCCCATGGCGCAGATGACGGTGATCACGGCAAACCCTCCTCGGTTCCAGCGGGACCGACCCCGAGCTCGCCGCTCAAAAGCTAGAGCATCTGGCGGTCGCGTGACGTGGCCAGTGATCGAATTTGATTGACTTTCAAACCGACCGGTAGGTATTTTATTCGCCCCGTACTCGACCATCGGGAGGGAGTCATCTACATGCCGCAGACAGCCATGCGCTCGCTCGCGATCGCCGCCGGTGAAGGCAAGACCTTCTCAGCCGGCCCCAGCTCAGTCACCGTCAAGGTCGGCGCGCAGGCCACCGGCGGCGCGCTCTCAGTGCTCGAGTACGAGGCGGCGCCCCGGGGGCCGGGACTTCACACCCACCCTTCATTCGATGAGTGCTTCTACGTGCTCAAGGGAAGGTGTCGCTTCTGCTTGGGCGCCGACACGGTCGACTGCGGCGAGGGTGGATTTGTGTTCGCATCCGGTGAGGAGCCCCACGGCTTCGCCAACCCGTTTGACGAGCCGGTCACCCTGCTGATCGTGTGCCAGCCCGGCGGCTTCGAGCGATTCGTCGAGGAGGTTGCAGACGCGGCGGCGCAAGGACGGATCGCCGATCCCGAGTTCATGCCGGGGCTCTGGAAGCGCTACGGGATGGCTCCAGCGCAGTGACGGCCTGGAGCCCCGCGGCATGAGCGACCGGACGCAGGTTCAGGAACGCGCGCGTCGAACCCGCGAGCAGATCCTCGAGCAGGCGGCCCTGGCCTTTGCGCAGCACGGCTACCGCGGCACATCCCTGAACGCGCTGATTCGTGACAGCGGGTTGACCAAGGGGGCGTTCTACTTCCATTTCGCCTCAAAGGAAGAGCTCGCGCTGGCGACCTTTCGCTACAAGCAGCAGGAGCTGATCGAAAGGCTCGTCGCGCAGGCCGGGACCCAGCCCGATGCGCAGCTGCAGTTCGCCGCGCTGGTTCGCGTCCGCGCTGCGCTCCTGCAGGAGGACCGCTCGTTGCACTGCGTGCTCACGCTCGGGGCCGAGCTCGGCGCGCAGTCCGGTCCCGACTCCGAATACTCCTCCTATCAAGAGACCGCGATCGAGCTGCTGCAAGCGCTGGTCACCCGTGGCCAGGCGGAGGGGGTGTTTCGAGACGACGTCGATCCCCGGCGCACGGCCGAGACGATCTTCGCGACGATCGTCGGAATCGATCTGATCTCGGATCTGCTCGCCCGCGGGGCCGACCTCGTGCAGCGAAGCGAAGACCTGCTCCAGCTGCTGAGGCGCGCGCTGGAGCCTGCCAGCTAGCGTGGTCGGCGACCCTCAGGGCACCCGGGCGTTCGCGGCAACGCTACTAACACGCGGCGTCGGGATCGGGACTGGCGTGAACGCTTGCGCCACTGCGCTCGAGGACAGCGTGGCCAGCACGGCGACCAGGACGGTTCTTGTCATGACTCGTTTCATTTGTGTTCTCCGATCCCGCAGGATGGGCATCGCTGCGGCGTGATTGGGCTGGTCCGTCGGCCGGAAGGCGGCGGGATTGCGACTCGATCGTTGCGTGTGGCCGCCGATCGGCTGTCCGCGAGAGTGGCAGCCATCCATCGAGCCAGCGTCAATCGGGCGTCAAACCTGCCGGTCCAGCCGCAGCAAGGGGCCGCTGAATGGTGAAGTGGACAGCGTGGGCGGGCACGGTCGCCGGGAGCAGCTAAAGGATCGGTGACTGCCACAACCTCGGCGCCCCGGAGTCGCTCGGGTCGCCGCGCTTATGATCTACCGATGCTGCTAGCGGGGCCAGAACTCTCCTCCCCGGCCGCGCCGCTGAATCAGCTGCTTCACCGCGGCCTGGCCGATCGCCCCGAGGAGACCGTGATGGTGTCAATCGCGCGCTCGATCAGTTGGCGCGAGCTCGAGGCACTCAGCTCGGCGCTGGCCGGCGGTTACCGCGGCCTGGGGCTGAGGGAGGGAGATCGGGTGGCGTCGTTGATGCCTAACCGGATCGATCTCGTCGTGCATTACCTGGCGTGCTTCAAGGCGGGGCTGGTGGCGGCCCCGCTGAACTACCGCTACACGTTTCGGGAGATCGACCATGCGCTCGAGGTGAGCGGCGCCGACGCCTTGGTGGCCCACGTCGAGCGCAGTGAGGACATCGCCGCGAGCGTCGTCACGCGCGGTCTGCGTTGCGGGCCGATTGCTTACCGAGACGAAGCCGGCGAGGGCGCAGTCGATTGGCCGCACGACTTCGGGCGGCTCCTGGAAAGCGAGCCGCTGAAGTTCGACCCCTCGCCGGATCCATCGATCCCGGCAGTGATCTTCTTTACTTCTGGTAGCACCGGACCGGCCAAGGGCGTGACGCACACCCGGGAGTCGCTGCGCTGGATGATCGCCAGCGCCGTGGCGGCGTTCGAGCTGACCGCTGAGGACGAGTTCCTGCCTGGGTCCTCGATGTCGCATCTGGGGTCGTTTCTGTGGACCCTGAGCATCCTGGCGGCGGGCGGCCGGGTCGTGGTTGCCCGGAGCACCGACGCTCATGAGCTGCTGCCGCTGCTGCGCGCCAACCGGCCGACCGTGCTGGCAATGATCCCGGCGGCACTGATGGCGCTGGTTCACGATCACGAGCTGCGCCCGGACGACTTCGCGTCGCTGCGGGTCTGCCGCGCGGGCTCCGACAAGGTCTCGACCGAGCTGTTGAGTGAGTTTGCAGCGGCGGCGGGGTTTGCGATCTCCGAGGGCTACGGGATGACCGAAGTTGGGCTGGCGACACTCAACCCGCCGTCTGGGGTCAACAAGCAAGGGTCGATCGGCCCGCCGATCAGCGGCTTTCGGATCGAACTGCGCGACGATGCGGGCGACCGAGCCAGCCCGGGGTCAGTGGGCCGGATCTTCATTCGCTCGCGTAGCCGGATGGTTGGTTACTGGAACGCTGAGGACGCGACCCGGGAGGTCATGCCCGGTGACTGGCTGGATTCGGGCGATCTTGCCTACGCCGACGAGGACGGTTACCTGTGGTTCTACGGGCGCAAGAAGCAAATCATCGTCCACGACGGCTCCAACGTCAGCCCCTTCGAGGTCGAAGGCGCCTTGCTCGAGCACCCCGCGATCGCGCTCGCCGGCGTGGTCGGCATCGATGACACCGTCCATGGGGAGACGATCCGCGCCTACGTGACGCTCCGCGGCGAGGCGATCCGCCCTTCCAGCGCTGATCTGATCGTCTTCTGCCGCGAGCGGATCGGCTACAAGGCACCCGAAGAGGTCGTGTTTCTCGACGAGATGCCACTCAGCCCGACCGGGAAGATCGATCGCTTCGGGCTCAAGCGAATGGCCGAGGACCACTTGCATCCGCATGGCCTCGATCCAGAGGAGTAGCCGCCCGCGGATTCGAGTGTGCAGCGGCCGCCCGCGGGGGCAGCGGCGCGGGCCCTTTGCGGTGGTTTGCCAGGCGATAGGGCAAACTATCTGCGATGAGGCCAGCGATCGGAGCGTTTTAGGTCGTGCAGATAGACCCGTACATCGGACCAGGTGGGTTGAGCGTTCCGACCGCCGACCGCGCCGAGGTGCTGATGTTCCCGAGGCTTGCGACCTACTCGCAGATAGTGGCCCGCCTGCAATGGGATGCGACCGCGATCGACCTAGCTCCCGACGCCCGCGCCTGGCCCGAGCTGCCGGCCGAGCGCCGCCGCCGCCTTACCGCGCTGCTGAGTGGGTTTTGCGTGGCCGAGGACGCCGTCGCCGAGCATCTGAAGCCGTTCGCCGACGTCGCCAAGCGCAGCGACTCGATGATGATGTGGATCTTCTTCCTGCAGCGTCGCGACGAGGATCGCCATGCGGTGCTCTTCGACCGCATTGCCGCCGAGGTGCTCCGGCTGCCCGGAGACACGCCCGCCGAGCGACGGGCCGCGGCGCGGGGCGAGGTCCCGGCCGCCCTGCTCGAGCTGTTCGAAGTGCGCCTTCCCGAGATGGCCGCCGAGCTAGCGGCCGGGCAGACCGGCCTGCTCAACGGAGTTGCCCTCTATCACATGGTGCTCGAGGGGGCGGTGTTCGCCGCCGGTCAGCGCGCGTTGCTCGACGACGTGGCCGATGGCGCGCTGCCGGGAACACGCGAGGGTGTCGAGCGCGTCGAGCTCGACGAGCGCTGGCATGTCGGCTTCGGTCTGCGCAGTCTGGCCCAGGCGAAGGCGTCGGATGTCCTCGACGGGCTGCTGGCGCGGGCAACCGACGCGGTAGCGGCGTGGGGCGATGCCGTGCCCGCCGAGACCAAGGACGTCGCCGTCAACCTATGCCAGCGGCGCTTGTCGACCGTGCGCCTGATGCGCGCCGAGGCAGCTGACGGAGACCCGGCAAGCAGCTCGCTGGTCGGGCAGCTGGGCGGCGTTGACAGCGCGCTCGAATAGCCGCCCGCCGCACCCGATGGCGGTGCCGCCATCGTGAGCTCGGCGATCGATGGCGTCGCCTGGGGGGTGCTGCTCCCGACCTTCGACTCGCTCCATACGGGGACGCCTCCGCGGCTGATCGAAGCTGCGCGGCGAGCCGAGGAGCTCGGTTTCGACGCCGGCTGGGTAGGCGACCATCTGGCCTGCAACGCGCCGGTGCTCGATGCCGCGATGGCTCTGTCGGCGGCCGCGGCGGTGACGGAGCGGCTGTCGCTCGGCTTCAGCGTGATGCTCGTGGGCTTGCGTCCGGTGGCCTGGATCGCCAAGCAACTCCAGAGCCTGGACGCGCTCTCGGGGAGGCGCGTGGCCCTCGGGGTGGGGCTCGGCGGGGAGCATCCCGAGGAGTTCGAAGCGGTCGGGGTCCCGGTCTCAGAGCGCGCTGCGCGTGTGGATGAGATCCTCACGATCCTGCCCGACCTGCTGCTCGGGCGCCGCGTGGATCACCTCGGCCGCAGGCTCGAGGTTCACATTCCGCCGCTCGCGCCGCCGGTGTCCCGCATGCCGCGGATCCTCGTCGGCGGGCGCCGGGAGGCGGCACTGCGACGGGCCGCTCGGTTCGCCGACGCGTGGCTGCCGATGTGGCTCTCGCCCCAGGCGCTCGCCGAGAGCCATCGCCGGCTGGGCGAGCTCGCGGCTGCTCAGGGCCGGCCGACGCCCAGCATGTCCCTGTTGATCCTCGTGCACGTCGATGACGACTCCGCCCGCGCGCACGCCATCGCCTCGGAGTACATGCAAGGCCAGTACAGGCTGCCGTTGGCCGCCGTTGAGCGGTGGGCGGCGCTGGGTTCGGTCGACCACGTCGCGCAGCGGCTCTGGGAGTACCTCGAGGCGGGCGTCAGCGAGTTGATCCTGATGCCGCTGGGCCCAGATCCCTTGGCGCAGTACGAGCGCCTCGCGCAGGTCCGGGACCTGCTCAGGTACGAGCGCACGTCCACAAGTGAGCCCGGGGAGCTCGCCGGCCTCTGACCCCGGCGGGTCGAGCGCGCTCGGGACGGGGTGGGGCGACCGTGTGCCAGTCTGTCGCTATGCCCCACCGCCAGCAGCGCGCGAGAACGCTCGCCGAGAGCGGAGAGCTGGTCGCGGAGATCGATCCGCTGCGTCCTTCGGGTCGGCTCCTTCGTCAAGCGGGCATGGACGCCTCGTACGTCGATCTCGCCGACGTCACGCACCTCGAGTTCGAGTACATGCGCTGGTTGCGGATCGTCTTGCGTGCCGCCGGTGCGCGAAGCGTGCTGCACATCGGGGGCGGAGCCTGTGCACTCGCCCGGGCCCTCGCCGCCGAGGATCCCGGCGGGCGCCAGGAGGTCTGCGAGGTCGACGGGCGGGTGCTGGCGCTCGCTCGCGAGCATCTCGGGCTGCGCCGGGTGCCCGGGTTGCGGGTCCGGCACGCGGACGGCCGCGCCCATCTCGCCGCCCAGCCCGATCACAGCCGGGATGCAATCGTGATCGATGCATTTCTCGGCGCACGTGTCCCCGGCCGCCTGATCGCGGTCGAGGCGCTCGTCGACGCTGCGAGGGTCGCTCCGCTGACGCTGATCAATCTCGTTGACGACCGCTTGGCGCGCGAGGTGAACTCCGCCGCTTGCGCGATGGCGATCGCCTACCGGAGCGTCTGGACGCTGGGCCGCCGCCCCGGGAACACGATCGTCGCCGGGTGTACGGGCGCCCGCGAACCAGACCTTGATCAGGTCGCGGCGCGCGCGGCGGCCGATCCATCACCGGCCCGGCTGACGCGCGTCCACGGGGATGGCGCGTGGTGTCAGGTCGCCTAACGCGCTCGGGCTCGGCGTGCTCGCACCACCCGAAGCGCGATGTAGGCGAGCAGTAATGCGCCGAGGGCGATCGCCAGGTAGGTGTCATACCGCGTCGCGGTTCGGTAAATCGCGTCGATGTGATTGCCCGAGAAATAGCCGACGCTGGTCCACACGGCGACCCACAGGGCGGCGCCGATCGCATTGAAGATGACAAATCGCACCCAATGCATCCCGGAGATGCCGGCGATGATGCCGTTTGCCTGTCGCAGGCCCTCGACGAAGCGCGCGACGATGATGATCTTGCCCCCGTGGCGTTCGAAGAAGCGGGTGGCTTTATCCACCCGCTCCGGGGTGAGCAGCACGTAACGGCCGTAGCGTTCGACCAGCGGGCGGCCGCCGAAATGGCCGATCGCAAAGCCGATGTTGTCGCCGAGAATCGCCGCGAGGAAGCCGAGCAGCGCGACCACCGCGACGTTGAGGCGTCCCGTGCCCGCGTATACCGCCCCGAGGATCAGGATCGTCTCGCCGGGGACCGGGACCCCGAAGTCTTCGATCAGGACAAGCCCGGCTACGGCCAGGTAGCCGTAGCGATCGAGGGTCGGCTCGAGGCTGTGCAGCACGCCCGGCAGATGCGCAGGCGCGGTCGCAGCGATCATCGCAGGAGCGTAAGTCACTCACCCCTCCGGCGATACAAAGCGCCACCGGCGAACCGGCCCGGGAGGCAGAGCCTAATCGCCGGCCTCGGGCCACCCGGCCCGTTATGCGGTGATTGGTATGCCGGTCGGCAAATTCACAGGCCACGACCCGATGTGCCGGAATTACACCTCCCGCTCCGGACGCGCTCCGGAGGACTCGCCGAGCTCCGACCGTACGATCTCCGCGGCCTTGACCATCGCGCGGAGCTTCCCGTCCGCGGTGGCTCGCGGCAGGTACTTCATCCCGCAGTCGGGAGCGATCACCAGCCGCTCGGGCTCCAGGTACTTGAGCGCGGCTCGGATCCGGCTGACGACGACCTCGACCGTCTCGACCTCGGGGTCGCCAAGGTCGAGCACGCCGAGCGCGATCGTCTTGCTAGGTAGCGCGTGGAGCACGGAGAGGTCGAGTCGCGGCTGCGCCGCCTCGATCGAGATCTGGTCCGCCACGCAGCGGTCGAGCTCGGGTAGGAACGAGTAGCTCCGGCGCTTCTCGCGCACGACCGCGGCGTATCCGTGGCATACGTGGATCGCGGTCTCCGCCCCGATCCCGTCAAGCGCCCGATTGATCGCTTCGAGGGCGAACTCCCTCGCCTGCTCGGGACGCGCCTCGACCCAGGGCTCGTCCAGCTGCACGATGTCCGCTCCCGCGGCGATGAGGTCGCACAGCTCTTCGTTCACCGCGTCTGCGAGGTCGAGCGCCAGAGCGCGGGCATCGCCGTAGTACTCGTCGCGCGCCTGCTGCGACATGGTGAAGGGTCCTGGAACGGTGGCCTTGATCTTCCTGTCGGTCAACTCGCGCAGAAACATCAGGTCGCGTTTCCCGACCGCTTGCGCTCGACGGATCCTCCCGATCACCCTCGGCACGAGCACCTCCTGCCCGCTGCGCCCGACGGTCTTTCCAGGGCGGTCGAGATCGAGCCCGTCGAGCGCGCTCGCAAAGTGGTTGGAGTAGCTCTCGCGACGGATCTCACCATCGGTGAGGAGGTCGATGCCGGCACGTTCCATCGCGCGCACCGCGAGTTCGGTCGCGTCATCTCGAGCCTGCTCGAGCAGCTCCCCTGGGCCGACTCTCCAGAGTTCGCGCGCGCGGATTCGCGGTACCCGAGAGGCCAGCGCCGCCCGGTCGATCAGCCACTCGGGTTGCGGGTAGCTACCGACGACCGCGGTGGGCAGCAGGCGACTGGCGATCGGCGGAACGGTACTACCGGCGATCGCGGGCGCTGAACCGGCGATCGCAGCCGCCGCCGCGGTTAGATTCCAGGTCATGGCGGCGGGTGAATCGGGGGGCGATGCGATTGTGCGCTTCGACGTTCAAGCCCTGTTTCAGGGACTCAATCCGAACTTCTGACTCGCGACGCTAGTGAGCGGCCGGTGAGGGGGCGGACGCCCGCGAGGAGGAAGCGCGCCGCCCCTGGCCCGCGCGGATTCCGAAGACCATCGCCAGCACCACCGCGGCGAGGCAGCCCGCGGCGCCGACGCCGAGCGATGCTCGCGGTCCGAACACTTCGCCGGCGATGCCAACCAGGGGGCCTCCGATCGCGGTCGATCCCATGAACGCGATCACGTACAGCGCGACGACGCGCCCGCGCATGCTGGCATCGGCGCGCAGCTGAAGCGTGGCGTTCGTGCTGGACGAGTACACCACGCTGGCCGCGCCCGCGAAGGCGAGGCCGATGGCCGAGGCGACCGGCCCGGGAGCCGCGGCGGCGGCCGCGAGCGCCAGTCCGAACGCGCCTGCGGCAATCGCCAGCGTCCGCACGCGCCGAGAGAGCTTGCCGGCGAGGGTCACGCCTGACACGACCGCGCCGGCCCCCATCGCCGCATATAGCAGCCCGAAGCCGGCGGCGCCCAGGTGGAAGGCCGAATGCGCCATCAGCGGGATCGAGACCTGAAACTCGAACGCCAGCGTCCCGACGATCGCCATCATCAGCAGTGGAACCAAGAGCTCGCGCTGGCTGCGCACGTAGCGGAGCCCGGCGCGGACGGCGCCGCGCGTTCGGGCGGCAGGCACCTCGGGTCGGTACAGCTTGGCCACGTCCATCGCCATCAGAGCGAGCACCGGCCCCAGGAACGACGCCGCGTTGATCAGGAAGCACACCCCGACCCCGAACAGAGCAATGATCGCGCCGCCAGCCGCCGGGCCGACCATGCGCGCAGCGGAAACGACCGTGGAGTTGATCCCGATCGCCCGCGGCAACGCCGGGCCCTGGACGAGCTCGGACACGAACGCCTGGCGGGTTGGCGTGTCGAACGCACGCGTGATGCCGAGGCCCAGCGCGAGGATCCACACCATCCACAGCTGCACGACCCCGGTCAACGCCAGCAACCCGAGCACCAGCGCGAGCACGCCTTGGGCGGCCTGCGTCGCGAGCAGCAGCCTGCGCTTGTCGACCGCGTCGGCGACCGAGCCCGTCCACGCGCCGAGGGCGAGCACCGGCACCGTCTGCAGGGCGACGGTGACGCCGAGTGCGCTGCCGCTCGAGCTCAGCTGCAGCACGAGCCACGCTTGCGCGACCGTTTGCAACCACGTGCCTGGCACTGAGATGACCTGGCCGGAGAAATACAGCCGGTAGTTGCGGGTGCGCAGCGGCGTCGGTCGTGAGGAAGACCGCAACGGCGCTGGTCGTGAGGGGAACCTCAACGGCGACCCTGGATCGATGGCACCGCGGGCAATTTCCGGACCCCGCTCCTCAGTTCCCGAGAGCTTGCTTGATGTCGTCGATCGCCGAGCGCTCGGCGTCGCTGACCGCCGCATCGCCCTCGCGGTGGGCGCCCGCCACCTTCTCGGCGAGCGTGACCACGAAGCGCTTGTAACCCTCCAGCTCGTCCGCGGTTGCCTTGTCTTCGAGCAAGGCAACAGCGTCTCGAAGCTGCTGCAGGCCGTGCTGCTCGAGCTCCTCGGGCGAGCGGTAGCGAGTGTGGTCGAGCTCTGGCTTGGCCGCGACAATCTCGTCGAGCAGCTCGCTTTCGCCGTGCTGCTGACGAGCCTCGACGTATGCCTTGGCGATCGCGAACGCCTCGCGGATCGAGCCTCCGCGTTGAGCGGTGAGGACGACCATCCCCGCGGTGGGCGGCCCCTCGAGCACGAGCTTCCATTCCTCGGGTGTGAAATCAGCCTTGCCAGTCATCTTCAGCTCCTTACGGTCGTCGAGCGCGCCGCGTGAACAACGGTTCGCTCCAGGATCGCAGTCCCCGCACGCACTCCGCTGCAGCGCCCCCACATTCAATAGGATCCCGACATGCCGTTCGAGACGTTTACCCGCCAGCGGCGCAGCGGACGCCAGCCGTTCGTGACGATCCAGAAAAAAGGCGTGATCTCGCTGAACAAGGCTGCCTTCGAGGAGCTCGACAGCCCGGAGTCGGTGGAGTTGCTCTATGACCGCGAGGCCCGTTTGGTCGGCTTGCGCAAGGTCGACAGCTCGGTGGAGCACGCCTACGCGGTCCGCGCGCCGGTCGAGGGACACGCGACGTTTCTGCTGTCGGGCGCTGCCTTCGTGAGCTATTACGAGATCGACACCTCCAAATCGGTCAGGCGAGCTGCCCGGAGGGACGGAGACATGCTCGTCGTCGATCTAAACGATCCCGGGGTCGAGTCTGCCAGCGAGCAAGCCGAGGATTCCGATCCTCGGCTGGAGTCGCCAATCGACCAGGGCGCAAGCTTCGATCCTGGGGTGCAGCCGGGTCTGTAGCGGTTCGCGGGGCCGACGGGTCGGCGTGGGCGCTGCCGGGTGTGTAGTGGGTTTGTGAGCGCGGGGGGCGGGCTAGGGTTACATTCGGTCGCCGGCGGGGGCGAGTGTCACGTTAGCCTGCTTTTCGGGCGCGGCCGGGCGGTCGCCCAGGCGCTCCAGAGCGCGCCCTGAGACCTCCAACTTCAGACGCGGCACGAGTGGTGCACCCAACCCCGAGTCCACGCTATCTACTCTGAGGTTTTCTCGTCGCTCTGCTCAACGCGCGCCTCGACCTTCTCCTCGGGCTGATAGGTGCGCTCTTGCGCGAAGGACTCGAGCGCGCGCTTATCGGCCTCGGTCTGTGGCGCGTTGACAAGCGAGCGAGGGAACAAGCGGTCCTTCAGCACGACGTTGATCTGGGCCCCGAGCAACGTCACGATCGACTGCAGGTAGAACCACCAGAGGATCGTGATCACGGTCGCGAAATGACCGTAGGTCGATTGCGCGCTCTTCAGGTGCCGGGAGATGATGAACGAGGAGAGCTGCTGCAGGATGAAGAAGACAAGGCCGGAGAAAATCGCGCCGGGGAGCACGTCCCGAGAGGTGACGTCCCGGTCGGTCAGCATCCGGAAGGCGGCGACGAACAAGCCGACGTCGAGCAACACCGAGATCACGTAGCCGCCGACGCGTCCCGCAATCCCGAGCTTGATGCTGCTCGAGGCACCGGTCACGAATCCTGAGATCAGCGTACTGATGACCAGACCGGCCCCGATCGTGCAGAGCACCCAGAGGCTGCGCAGCACTTGCTCACGCAGGCCCGGTCGTTCGTGCATGGGTATCTCCCACACCGAGTTGAACGCGGTCTGCGCCGTACGCACGGCGCCGAGGCCGCTCCACAGCGCGGTGACACCGCCGACTACCAATGCCCACCAGGACCCGGTGAGCCCTTTCACCGACGTGGGGTCGAGCAGGGGGAACATGTCCGCCACGTGCTTGAGCACGTTCATCTTCTGGCTCGAGGGCAGTACCCAACCCAGGATCGTCACCAGGACCAGCAGCAGCGGAAAGATCGAGAAGAACGACCAGAAAGCGAGCATCGCCGCCAGGTTGGTGCTCTGATCCTCCTTGAACTTCTTCAACGCGGCCAAGCCGATGCTGGTCGGCTTGGACCCTTTTTGCATCGCATCGGCTTTTTCGAGCACGCTCACGACGCTAGGTCTACCCGGTCCCTCGATCTAATCCTCAAAAAAAGAAGCTCTTGTAGGCGTCATCGAACTCGGCGCTGGGTCTCGCGGTCGCTCAGCGCGCCGCGACGCTCGTCCGCGAACTTCCAAACCCCTGCGATCAAGGCCGCGGCAGCGGCCAATGGGACACCGAGGAAGGAAGGCCCAAACAGCCCGACGACGATCGTGATGCCGCCGGCGGCGAGCGCGGCGGCGAACAGCGCCTGGCGGACCGCATGCCAGCGGCTGTGAATTGTTCTAGCCCTCTGCGCTTCTCGTTCCACGGCGTCGACGGATCAGTCGAGCGAAGTTCGATGACGACATTCTGCGACGCCAGAAGCGGCGATGCGCCACTTCCCGGCGGCGCCTTCACACCCGCTCTCAACCGTGAACCGCGACCCGCCAAAGCCGGGTTATGCAGGATTTATTGCACGCGCAGGGGAAGACGCCGTGATCGCGACGGCTCATGTTAGGGTGCTCCGCGCTCGGCCCCCAGCGGCACCTCTGCAGACTCATCAGCGACCACTTCCGCGTCGTCGCGGCCGCTCGTCTACGCCCAGAATTGACCAACCGGATTCCGAAAAAGCTATTCGCGATGACGACTGCCGCTGCTGTCGCCGCCGCGTTGCTCGCGACCAATTTGACCGCCGCCGGGGTCGGCGACCTCCAGACCCAGATCGCCGCCGGTCAATCCGCCGTGGCCGCATTGCGATCTGCGATTGCGACCGACACGGCCAAAATCCGGATGACCACCGACGGCTTGAACCAGGCACGCGCCGAGCTAGCGGGCGTGCAGGCCCAACTCGGCGAACGCGAGGCTGAGCTGCACGTCGTCCATAAGAAATCGCAGGCCGCCCGGGCGCGACTGCTGGCGCTCGAGGCCCGCCTGCGTCTGGCGACCAAAGCCCTCGCCGCGAACCTGCTCGCCAGGTACGAGAACGCTCCGCCGGATCTGATGACCGTAATCCTCGAATCGCACGGGTTCAGCGATCTGCTCGAGCAGATCGCGTTCCTGAAGCGGATCGGCCGGCAGGATGCCGCGATCACCGTGGTGGTTCGCAGTGCCCGCGTAACGGTCGCCAGGCAGGCCGACGCGTTAGCGGCGCTCGAGCGGCGCGATCGGAGCCTCGTCGATCAGATACTGGCCCGCCGCAACCAGATCGCGGCGCTGAAGGTGGCGCTGCTTCGCAGGCAGATCGCGGAGCTTGGCGCCCGCTCGGTGAAGACTTCGAGGCTTCGCACGCTGAATGCCCACTTGCAGTCGCTGGAGGCACGCGCCGCGGCGCAGGCGCGGGCGGCCGCCGCCGAGGAGGCAGCAGTTGGCACAGCGGGCAGCTATCCGGGGGCGCAGGCGCTGACCGGGGGACCCGTTGAGCAGGCGCAGATCAATGCGGATGGGACGGCGACGGCGCCGGCGGATGCGCCGTTGGCGGTGAAGGAGGTGATTGCGGCGGCCAATCAGATCATCGATAAGCCGTACATCTATGGTGGTGGGCATGGGAGTTGGGTCTCGCCGGGGTATGACTGCTCGGGCGCGGTGAGTTACGCGCTGCATGGTGGGGGGTTGTTGTCGGCTCCGTTGGCGGTTGAGTTCGAGGGGTATGGGAGTGCGGGTCCGGGGCAGTGGATCACGGTGTATGCGGATTCGCAGCATGTGTTCGCGGCGATCGCTGGGTTGGCGTTTGATACTGCCGATTGGGGCGGGCCGAACATTCCCGCCGGGTCGGGGCCGCGGTGGCGTTATAACCCGACCGGGAATCTCGCCGACGGCGGGGACTTCGTCGTTCGCCACCCCACCGCCCTCTAGCCCAGCCGCTCAGCGGACGGAGCGGCGAACGCCGGCGAAGAATGCGCCTGGGTCGTGCGTTTATCAGACGCCGGCCGTCTGCGAGACCGGCGGCGAGCGCTCGAGCTGGGCCGGCGAGATCCGGCCCTGGCACGCGAGATCGGAATTGGACGTCCCGATGTCCGGGCGCGGCCGACGCGGGATCGCACGCCTCACGCCACGACCTTCGGCCGACCGAGGAGGTGCTCGCTAAACCAATCCACCGCTGCAGCGCTGGCGAGGTCGAAACCGGCGACGTAGGCGTCGAAGTGTCCGCCCGGCAGGATCACGAGCCTCTTCGGCTCGCGCGCTTGCTGGTAACCGGCAATCGCCGAATCTGTCGTCGTGAGCACATCGTTTTCCGCCACACACATCAGTAGCGGCGTCGGGCTGATCCACGGCAAGTAGGTGCCGGGTTCATATTCGGTGAACATCTCGACGCTCCGGAGTGTCACCTCGTTGCGCCACGAAGGCGCTCGCAGCTCATGCGTTTCTGTGAACCACTTGTACGAGTCGGGGGTCGGTAGCGCCGACGGCGCGAGTGGATCCTCGTCGACCACCGGCACCATCACCGGTGGCTCGCCGCGGAAGCGCGCCTCGCGATCACTGTCGAACTGAGCCCGGAAGATCGGAATGAAGTCCGCCCGCACGAGCGCGCGGAAGTTGGCGTGGCCGGATACCAGCGGCACCTGCACGACCACGCATTTCACCCGCCGATCGATCGCGCCGATCACCAGCGCGTGACCGCCCGAGTAGCTCGATCCCCAGACCCCGATCCGCTCAGCATCGACCTCCGGCCGTGTCACGGCATACGTGATCGCGGCGCGGTAATCGCGGACCTGTGCCCAGGGATCGATTTCTTGCCGCGGTTCGCCGTCGCTCGCTCCGAAGTTGCGGTTGTCATAGACGAGCGCCGCCATGCCGGCATCCGCGAACGCCTCCGCGAAGCGGTCCAGGTACATCTCCTTCACCGCCGAGAACCCATGTGACATCACGATCGTCGGCACCCGGCTGCTGGTTCCGCCGGGGCGGTAGAGCCAGCCGCGGAGGGTGACACCGTCGGCGCTGAACTGAATGTCTTCTCTCATCGCTCCCTCCTCGTTTGCGGGCGTCTCAAGATACGCCACCCCGCCGGCCGGGCACCCTTCTCGGGCGTTGCCGCAGACGAGCTCCGCTCGCTCTGATCTCGGGGGCTAACCGTTACCGTCCAGCGCCCCAGCCAGGTCCGCCCAGAGATCCTCGATGTGCTCGAGGCCAACGCTGAGGCGAAGTAGCCCGGGAGGGACTCGCGCGCCCTCCCAGCGGGCGCGGGCCTCGAGGGTCGAGGCGACGCCGCCGAGGCTGGTCGCATTCTCGATCAAGCGCAACGAGCGCTCCACGCGCACGGCGCGCTCGGCGTCGGCGACGTCGAATGACAGCAGGGGCCCGAAGGCTCGTACGTAGCGGGCGGCGACGGCATCGCTGAGCCCCGGGTAGCGGACTCGTTGTACCGCAGGGTGAGCAGCGAGTCTGCGCGCGAGCTCGAGCGCGGTCGCCGATTGGCGCTCGACACGGAGTGCGAGCGTCTTCAGCCCGCGAACCAGGAGCCAGGCCGGGTCTGGCGCCGCGACGATTCCGGACGCAGCGCGAAACTGCCCCAGGCGAGCCGCGTCCTCGGCGTTCGCGCAGGTGACTGCTCCGAGCAACGCGTCATGGTGGCCGGCGAGGATCTTCGACGCGCTGTGAAGGACGAAGTCGGCGCCGTGTTCGAGCGGGCGCAGCAGTAGTGGGCTCAGCACTGTGTTATCGACGGCCACCCGGGCGCCGGTCGCGTGAGCGCTCGTGATCGCCTGCTCGAGATCGGGGAATGTGAGCAGCGGATTCGAGCACGGCTCGAGCCAGATCAAGTCAGCTTGCGGCGGCGGTCCCAGCTGGTCGAAGGTTACGACCTCGAGTCCCCAGCGACTCAACTCGCCCCGCAGGAACGCCACCGTTCCCCAATATCCGCCGTCGGCGATCGCGACCGTCGCCCCCGGTCTCAGCAGCGCGAGGACCAGCGCGGTCACGGCGCCCATGCCCGATGAGAACAGGAGCGCGTGTCCGCCCTCGAGTTCCCCGAGCAGCCGCTCCGCGTCGAGCCCGACCGTATGCGCCACTCGCTGGTAGTAGACCGGGCCCGGGGTCGCATCGTCATAGGGATGGATCGTCGCGCGGTCGAGCGGCGGGGTCTGTCCGCGCGCGAGCACCGTATCCCGCTCCATCCGTCGCATCGTAGCCGTGCGTATCGGCGATGATTCGGATTGCCTCCCGGAGTCTTCTGCCTGAAACACCTTTGAAAGGGGATGCGATGAAGCCTGTTGACAGCCTCCGGGAACGCCGGTTTCACGAGCGCGGGGATCGAGCGGCTGCATGCCGTCGCCGAGGAGCACGTCGGCGAGACTCGAGTTCCGTGCCTAGTGGCGCTCGTCGCCCGAGCCACCGAGGTTCACGTCGAAGCACTTGGAAACTTGTCCGTCGACGGCCGGCCCGTGGCTCGCGACTCGCTCTTCCGGATCGCCTCGACGACTAAGCCGATCACTGCCGCCGCAACGCTCGCGGTCGCCGCCGAGGGCCTGATCGGGCTCGACGAACCGGTCGACCGCCTCCTGCCAGAGCTGGCCGAGCGCCGCGTGCTTCGCCAGATGGACGGGCCGCTCGAGAACACGGTTCCCGCCGTCCGGGCGATCACCGCCCGCGACCTGCTCACCTTCACCTTCGGCTTCGGGATGGTCACGGAGATGTTCATGGGAGCGACCCCGTGGCCGATCGCGACGGCCGCCGAGGAGCTGAACCTGTCGACGATCGGGCCGCCCAACCCGGCTGTGCAGCCCGATCCCGACACTTGGATCGCGAATCTCGGAATGCTGCCGCTGCTGGCGCAGCCGGGGGAGCGCTGGTTGTACAACACCGGCGCCTCGGTGCTGGGCGTTCTGCTCGCCAGAGCCACCGGTCAGACGTTCGCGGATGTGCTTCGCACGCGGGTGTTCGAGCCGCTGGGCATGAACGACACCGGTTTCTGGACCCCGCATCGCGATCGCCTCGCGACCGCCTATGCCCCCACGCCTGACGGGCTGGTCGCCTGGGACGAGCCCGATGGCATCTGGAGCCGCCCGCCGGCGTTCGGCGACGGAGCGGCCGGCTTGCTCTCGACCGTCGGCGATCTGCTGGCGTTCGCGAGAATGCTGCTCGCCGGCGGCGCGCCGGTCCTCTCCCGCGACGCCGTCCACGCGATGACCAGCGATCAGCTCAGCGATTCCCAAAAGGCCCACGGCGGACTTGGTCCCGGTTTCTTCTCGGGCCGATCGTGGGGCTTTGGCCAAGCGGTGTACGACAGCGGAGCGTTCGGCTGGGACGGCGGCTTTGGGTCATCATGGCTGGTGGATCCGTCTCGAGATTTGACGGTGATCGTGCTGACGCAGCGGATGTTCGAGACATCCGACCTGCCCAAGGTGCATCGCGACATACAGGCGGCGGCGTATGCGGCGCTCGCGTGAGCGGGTGGCGCTGTGGGGTTTGCCGGTGTGAACGGACACCGAGTACGGCGCTAATGTAACGGCGATGGATGAGGGGCTACCGATCGCCTACCAGGTCCTCGAGGAGGGCGTTCCGGTCTTCTCGAGCGACGGCGACAATCTCGGCAAGGTCGAGCACGTCGTCGCCGCTCCCGCCGAGGACATCTTCCATGGGATCGTCGCGAACGTGAGTGGAGCCCGCCGGTTCATCGCAGCCGATCAGATCGCGGCCTTGCACGAACGCGGGGTGGACCTTCGCATCGACGGCGCCGCGGCTAGCACGCTTCCCAGGCCTGAGGGCGGGGCCCCAGCCTGGCGCGTCCAGGAGCCGGGAGTCAAGCCAAGCCGCTGGCGGCGTCTGCTTGACCAGCTGGAAGGCTATGCGCCGACCCGCCGGGACTGGACCAAGGAGGAGTGACGGTCGCTTTCGCGGGAGTCGGTCACACGGGTGAGGGACGGCCCTGAGGCGCCGGCACTCGCGTGATCCAGTCAGGACGATAGCCGCGCTGCAGCGCGATCATGACGCCAGCAGTCGCCCAGCCGATCGGGACGAAGATCCAGAAGCTGATGATGCGGTAGAGGAGCACAGCGGCCACCGCGGTGCCGGTCGGCATCCCGTACGCGACCAGCAACAGCGACAGCGTTCCTTCGACGATACCGATGCCGCCGGGGGTGATCGGCAGGTTCGCCGCCACCTGCGCGAGCGCATAGGCAACCAGCACGCCCCGCCACGGCACCTGCCCCGCTACCGCCAGGATCGCGGCCACCAGGCACGCACAGTCCGTGATCCAGTTGAGAAGCGCCGCGCCAAGGCTAGCCATGAGGGTTCGCGGGGTACAGCGCACTCCGGCGAGCTCGCTGGTGCCGCGGCGGACCAGCTCGGCGAGGCGGCCGTGTCGGTCGCCGCGCAGCTTGGTCAACGCGCCGCCCAGCGACGACCGGGCGACAGGTACGCGAAGGATCACGAGCACGGCGACTGCGCACAAGATCACGAGCAGCGCAAGAGCCGTCGCGAGCGTCCGGAAGGGCGCCGCAGGCCCCTGTCCGCCGGCTACGTCGACGCCTACCACCAGCAGGACCAGCAAGGCCACGGCCGAGACGATGATCATCGCGAGGAGCACGAACGCGGCCAGGCCGCGGTCTATTGCCCTCCGCCGCAATTGCTCGAACGAGAAAGCAGCGCCCCATGCCGGGCCTCCCGGAACCGACACCGAGAGGGCATTGCTGGCGAGCGTGAGGGCGAGAAACGACCCCAGGCTGAGCCTGCGGCCCCCCGCTCGCAAGAGGATCCACCCAAGCGACGCTAGCGCCACGACCGACAGCGCCTCGGCATAGATCGACCACCTGACCCACCGCCACTGCAGATGGGTGAGATGTCCGACAGCCGACTCCACGGTCCCCCACTGGCCGGCGACGGTGAACGCCGCCATCACGAGCAAGCCGGCCGTGAACAGTGGCCGCCCGATGCGCAACCAGTTGCGCCGCCCAGCCCGCCGATCTCGAGAGGCAGGTTCGGCGGTCTCGATCGCGAGCGGGTGCTCGAGATCTCCTGACGCTCGCGCGCGAGCGCGAAGACGCGCCCAGAGGCAAGCCGACAAGGCGCCGCAGACCACAAGCTCGAGTGAGAGACGTAGCCACGTGATGTGGTCGCTGCTCCCCGCCGCGATCCGAACGACGCAGACCACGATGTTCGCGAGCGCGATGAAGACAAGTACGGATAGGGCGGCGGTGAGGGCCTGACCGCCGCGCGGCTGATTCGCGCCGGCGTCCGAGCCGGAAATCGGATCGTGGTCCGGAGGCGCGCACTCCGCGACGACGGCCCGCCTGCGGGAGCGGTTCTCGAGCAGCGCGAGGGCGTCATCCTGCGGTGGGTGCACTACCTCCGGACCGGGGGCCCGTCGATCGCTGATCAGCTTGACCCCGGAGTCCGGCGAGGTCCGCGTGCCGTCAACGATCGTCATGACAGCAATAGCACCAGGGGACCACAACAAACAAGTAACTGGCGGTGAAGAACAGCTGAAGACGGCTTACGCGGGCCAGAGACGGCCAGCCCGCGTGGCAGATCGCCGCTGCTCCTCAGCCGTTCACCCGTAAGGCCAGCTGCTCCAGCGGCTTTCTGGAAGCTTCCGCAGCTGGCTGCCGACTACCCGCCTTGCGCCAGTGGCCGACGACCTGATGAGCGCGCGCGTGACGCCAACCCGCGGCCGGCGAGATCGGTCTGAAGTACACGACCCGCTCGCGGATCTCGACGACCTCGCCGTAGACGATTCTGCCCCCGATCGACGCCTTTACGATGTCGCCGACGGCGACTCGCTCAACCCTCACCGGCGTTGCTCATTTCCGCCCGAGATGCGACCGGCGCCGTCGATCGCGCGCCACAACTGGTAGGCGGCCCAGCTCGGGCGGCCGCTCGAGATGTCCGCTATGGCCCGGAAAAGGTGATAGCCGCGCACCACCGATCGGCGATCGGCCGCAGCGGTGTGAGTGGGCCTGGCGCGGTTCGGGGGAGGGGAGAACGCCACGATCCAATGTTCTCGCGAGAAGCGGACGGAGACACTGGCCCGTTGGTGGGCGGGCGCGCTCAGGGGGTCCTGCGGAGGCGCGGGGTGCGCCGGCGGGGCGCGGCTCAGGCCCTCTCGCGGAGGGCGCGGGCGCGGCGAGTCAGCTCGACGGCGGCGGTGCGCAGCTGTGAGCGGTGCACCAACTCGAGCGGGAACGCCACGCGGGTCTGGGCCGGGCCGCGTGGTGTCGCGAGCGCGAGATCGATGCCACGCCGGTCGAGGCGCCTGCATCGCGCGGCGGTCGCGTCGGGGTAGCCGCCCAGCGTTTGCGCGATCATCAGCAGCGACCCTGCATGATCCTGGTTGAGGTGAGCGATCGCGGCGTCGGCATCGTTTGCGACCGGATCGGGACTCGCGGCCGCGTAAGCGGCGCCCGAGGCAGAGTCCATCCGCCCGTATCCGCCGACCCACCGGACGCGCTGCACTCGCAGGATCCACAGGGAGAAGTCCGAGAAGTCGACGTAGAGCTCAGCCGCTGGAACGGCACTCACGTGCGCCGACCGCGCGCACTCGAGCTCAGGCGCGTGCTCGACGCGCTCCGCGAGCCCTGCGAGCGTGACCCGCGCCGCTCCCAGCGGATCGGCCCGGCGGTCTGGCTCGTTGATCAGCAAGCTCGCCCGGGGATCGCCGGCAAGGTTTCGACCGTGCTCGGCGAGGTGAGAAAGGCACATTACGGGCGAGCCATCCTCGAGCGCCCCATAGGTGACCAGCGAAGCCCACGGGTCGCCGGTGGCAGTGAGCGTCGCGAGCGCGGCAACGTTTGTCGCGGCGAGAAGCGTGCGCGCTTCCTCGGCCGCGCTCGGGCGCGGAGCGGCGGCGACTTCAGTCAGTGGTGGGGGGATCGACGAGCCGTTATCGACGACCCCGTGGTCTCGAGCGCTACCGGCGGCCTCGCTCATGCTGGCAAGCCGAGCAGACCTGCTGGTCAGCCGGACAGCGCCGCGTCGAGCTCGGCGGCGGTTGGCAAGGAGGGCTGCGCTCCCGGGCGGGAGGCGGCTAGCGCGCCGGCGGCGCAGGCCCTGGCAAGGGCATCTTGGCGCCCGTGGCCCTCGAGCAGCGACACCAGGAGCGCGGCGCAAAACGCGTCACCGGCGGCCGTTCCGTCGATGGCGTCGATCCGGGGAGGGCGCGCGCGAGCGACCTCCTCGCCGTCCTCGAGCAGCACCGCGCCTTCCGCGCCCAGGGTGAGCGCGACCAGCCCCCGGCGGGGCCCGACGCGCTCGTACTCATATCGGTTCACGATCAGCAGGTCGGGGTCCAGCTCGACCGGGCCACGCGCGGGTGCAGCGTTCAAGCAAAAGAAACGCGCTCGTGCTGCGGCCGCGGCGACCACCTCACTGGGGATCTCCAGCTGGCACATGACCGCGTCCTCTTCTCCCACCTCAACGTGCCCAGGCTCCAATCGACGGTTTGCTCCCGGCGCGACCACGATCACGTTGTCGCCGCCCTCGTCGACGAGCACCAGCGCAACGCCGCTTTCACCATCGTCGCGGATCACCCCGCTGGTGTCCACGCCCTCGCGCTCGAGCGAGCGCAGCACTAGGTCGTCCCGGCCAATCCGTCCCACGAATCTCACGCGTGCGCCAAGCCGCGCCGCAGCCACCGCTTGGTTCGCCCCCTTGCCACCGGCGACCCGCTCGAACTCGGCGTCGGTCACCGTCTCACCGGGACGCGGCAGCCGCTCACAGCGGGCAACGAGGTCGATGTTCGCGGATCCGACAACCGTGATCTTCGGTGAGTCGGGCATGATCGAGGGGTCGCGATCGGGGTCCTAGGGGCGCGCTGCTCGCGTCGTGTTCGCCGCCGGCCTCAGGGAACTCGGATGTCCTTGTGCTCGCGGGCGATGCGCCTCTCCTCGTCGCTCAGCTCCGTTACCTTCACAGGGGTGACGAGCGACCAATGGCCTCCGACCGGGCAGCGCTGGAATCTCCACCATCCCAGGCGGGCCGACTTCAGCGAGCCGCCGGGCAGCCAGATGGTCGAGAACAGGTGACCCTTCTGGCATCTGACGATCACGTCGACGCCGAACCGGTAGCCACGAAGCCTCATCACCACGATCTCCGCGACGATGACCGCGGCGGCGATCAGCAGGTTACGGCGAAGGTGGTTGCGTCTGCCAGACGCCCGGCCTCGGTTACTCGCGAGTGTCGATGAGCCCATCGCCTGTCCTTTCGCTGTGGGCAGTATGAAAAGGGGAGGGGGTGGAACGTCTGATTATGCCCGCGCTACGCGCGATCGGCGAGCCCGCGCAACAGGCCGATCATGTCCCTGGCGGGAACGCAAACGAAGTGTGTGGTGGCACGCGAGGCCCTACCTCGAGCACGATCTCGGAGTGCTTGACGAGAAGTAGCTCGCCCGGTTGACCGCGCCACCGACGACCATTCACGAAGACGGTCACCGGGCCCGAGAACGAGGCCAGGCGACCGTTGCTCAGCGGCTCGCCCCAGGAGCGGAAGATGGATGCCAGCGTCAGCCGGCGACCGGCACGCAGGAGCACGATGCCGGTCGGCTCGAGTGTCACCACGTCGCCGTAGCAGCGGGCGCCGGCAATCCGCCCGGCGGAGAAGGAGCGGGGGGATAGGGTGCCGATCCCGGCCGGCACGAGCACGACCCGATTCGCCGCAAACAGCTCCAGGTGAACGCCGCTGCGCGGTCCGAGCCTGCTTAGGCACGGGCCGATGATCGGGCCGCTCGCGGGTGGCTGAAAGCGCGGGCCGGTACCGATAGGACGCGCTTCGGCCAGCAGGCTACCCGGGATCCCGCTCGTCGCTCCCGGAGTCCCGGTCCTCGCTCCCTGGCTCCGGGCGGTCGCTGCCGCGGTCGCTGTCGTCGGTTCCCGCGTAGAGGACGATCCGCATCCCGCAAGCAGCGCGACACCGAGCGCGACACCGAGCCCGAGGGCGAGAAGCTTTCTATCCGACGCGATGGGCGTTGTGCAGCGCTTCAGGATCTTGATCTTCGGTCGCGGGTCGAGTAGCGGAATTCTGCGCCGACTTCGACTGCTCGGCCAACCGGAGGACGAGCAGCGGGATCGCCGCGCCGGCGGCGAGGCACAGGACGGTCGCGATTCGCGCCACGGTCGCCGGCAGGGCCACCAGCACAAACCCGTTCAACAGAGTCGAGAGCAGGCTTACGCCCTCCCACAAGGCGACGAACGAGATCAGGAAATAGGCGAAATATCCCGGTCGCTTTCGCGACATTCGACGCAAGCCCCAGGCAACGAACGCGAGGATGATCGCCATCTCGATCAGCTGGCCCACGCCGATGTTCGGTCGCCCGTGAAGACCTCTGCCGATGCTCACCACCGCCAGTGCGATCAGCGCGGTGACGCCGAGCACCCGAGCAAGGCGTGCGTCGAGCGCCGGGTCTCGCAACCGCCACGCCGCGAGCACGCATGCCAGGAGCACGACGATCGGCCAGAACCACACGATCGAGGGGTCTGCCGCATGCCAGACGCCCCCGGAGAGGGTGCTTGCGCGCCCGTCGAGGAGAATCGGGATGCTCCACCCGCCCACATACCTTGTCCCAGGGGCGAGCGCGACCGCCGCGAGCGCATGCAACCTGCCGTCATGCCACCCATAGGAATGCCCGCTGCTCACATGCTGCCAGCTGGGAGGGGTCGTGCGGCTCAGGTAGGTCGGCGGCGTCTCCGCCACCGGGGTCTGGTTCAGGTAATACATCGATGAGTTCGTGTTGACCTGCACGCCCGAGCTCGAGAAGCGCAGATACGGGGCGCCGCGGTAGTCGAGCACCACCACGGTCATCGTGGCTGGCACCTTCAGCCACATCCGCAGGTCGCCGTCGACAACCTTGGCCTCGAGGCCCGCGGGAACCCGGCCGACCTTCGCGAGGTAGCTGCTGGCCACGGGCGCGATCGGGCCGTGCGCCTGCGCCGCGGGGGCCAGCGCGGCCAGGCACAGCAGCGCGCCGAGCGCGATCAGCACATGGCGGAAAGCGCACGCCCGGTGCCTAGACTTTGCGTCGGCCCGGCCAGCGGCCGCTGCTTCGGGCCATGTCATCGTTGAGCTCATCACCGTTGTCAGTAAGCCCCCATATTCTCCCGGGCCGGACGCTCGTGGCTCGCCGGTGGCTGCGAGCGGCTCTGCTGTGCGCCTCGATAGCACTGGCGAGCGCGTTGCTGGCGGGTTCGGCCCAGGCGGATGGCGATCCGGCCAGCGACGTGCTCGTCTCCCAGAATGTGTTTCTGCCGTGGGATGCCGGCGCCACCACCAGCCAGCAGGCTCGGCTCCAGGCGGTCCTGCAGGCAGCCAACCGCAACGGCTACCCGATCCGCGTTGCGGTAATCGCCTCGCGCTCGGATCTCGGCTCGGTGACCGCGCTCTGGCGCCAGCCCGAGGCCTATGCTCAGTTCCTCGGGGAAGAGCTGTCGCTGGTCTTCGGTGGGCGGGTACTGATCGTGATGTCCGATGGCTTCGGCCTCTACGGCGGGGGCCATCCGCGACCCGCTGAGCAGGCCGCGCTGACCCGTGTCCGTTCGTCCGCAGGGAGTGCCCAGCTGCCGGCGGTGGCGGTCACCGCGGTGGAGGAGCTCGCGGCGGCGAGCGGGCACCCGCTGGCACTCGGGGGAGTGCAGAGCTCCCCGCCGGCCGCCGGATCGGGCTCCGGCTCCGGGAGCGCGCTGTCGTGGGTGGTGTTCGTCGTCGGCGCTGCAGTGATCGCGGCAGCTTGGACCTCCAGCCTGCGGGCTCGGCCGCTCCGCCTGCGAAATCGAGCTTCCTCGGGCTGATACGAGATGCGCTTGCAAGCGAAGATGAGGCACACACTGCTGGGAGCGCTCGCCGTGATCGCGGTGATCCTCGGCCTCGGCCCGCTCACCTCAACCGTGTGGGCGGACGGGGACCCGGGCAGCGACGTACTCGTTTACCAGGATCTGTTCGCCGCCTCTGACGCCGGCCTCTCGGTTTCGCGGCAGGTGCAGTTCGGCGACCTTCTGCAGGCGGCCGACCGCGCCGGGTTTCCGATCCGAGTGGCAATCATCGCTGGCCCCGACGACCTTGGAGCGGTCACCGCGCTGTGGCGCAAGCCACGCGCATACGCGCGGTTCCTGGGAATCGAGCTGTCGTTGGCCTACACGCAGCGGCTGCTGGTGGTGATGCCGAACGGATTCGGCTTCAACTGGCCGGGTCACTCGCCCGCCTCGGCGTATGGGGTGCTCGCGAAGATCCCGAACCGGGCCGGGGGAAGCGGGCTTATCGGCTCCGCGGAGGCTGCCGTCCGCGCGCTGGCCGCAGCGAGCGCGGTCGAGCTCGGCTCGCCGGGCCGTGGAACCGGCGCGGCGCCCGGCGCCGCTCGATCAAGCGGCAACGCCGCGTCGTCGAGGATCCGCGCACCCAGTAGCCGCGCGGCGGCGAGCGGCGCAGCCAGTAGCAGCGCGACGGCGAGCGGGGCCGCCGGCCCGGCGCCACGGGGACGGGGGACCGACGGCCTCGTCGCGATCATCACGGTGCTGTTGGCCGCGCTTGTGGCGATCCTGCTCGCCGCGCGGCTCGTGTTCAGACGAAGGCATGGCGCGCGCCAATCGCCCGGCGGGAGCTCCCCCGGGCCGCCTTCGCAGGCGCCGGCCGGGCGCTCGCTCGTCCCGCTGCGCTGGGCCGGCTTGGGCTTCGCGGGCTTGCTCGCCGTCGCCGTCGGCGCGACGATTCTCGGCCTCGGCTCAGGGGCGTCTGGCCAATCCCAGCAGCAGGCGCTCGCGGCGAACTCGAACGTCGATCCGGGAACTCCGGTCTCCGGCCGCGCGCCGGCGTTCGCGCTCGACGACCAGTTGGGCAAGCGGGTGTCGCTGCGGTCCTACCGCGGAAAGGTGGTGATCCTCGCGTTCACCGACTCGGAGTGCACGACGATCTGTCCGATGACGACGACGGCGATGCTCGACGCGAAGGCGATGCTTGGCGCGGCGGGTTCGCAGGTGCAACTGCTTGGGATCGACGCCAACCCTGCCGCGACCACGATCGAGGACGTCTGGTCGTACTCGCAGCTGCACGGGATGACCGACCAGTGGCACTTCCTGACCGGATCGCTGAGCGAGCTCAAACGCGTCTGGAAGTCATACGCGGTGGAGGCCGACATCGAGCGCGGCTTGATCGCCCACACTCCGGCGTTGTTCGTGATCGGCCCCCAGGGCGACGAGGCGAGGGTATACGTCACCCAGCAGTCCTATGCTGCGATCGGACAGCTCGGTCAGGTGCTGGCGCAGGAGGTCTCGAGCTTGCTTCCGAGTCACCCGCAGGTCCACTCGGACCTCTCCTACGCTCAGGTCCCGGCGATCAGCCCCACCTCCGAGCATGCGCTGCCAAGGGTGGGCGGCGGCACGGTGGCCATCGGGCCGGGCCAGAAGCCACGCCTGTTCCTGTTCTTCGCCACGTGGGATCAGGAGGTCACGAGCCTCGCTGGGCATCTCGAGGCGCTGGACGGCTACGAGGCTGCCGCCGCCGGCTCAGGGCTACCGTCGCTGACGGCGATCGACGAGGGCAGTGTCGAACCGTCGCCGGGGGCGCTGGCGCAATTCCTGCACGGTCTGCGGCGCCCGCTCTCCTACCAGGTGGCGGTTGACGAAAGCGGCCAAGTCGCCGACGGGTACGAGGTCCAGGGAGAGCCGTGGTTCGTGCTTACCTCCGCGAGCGGGCAGATCCTGTGGTACCACGAGGTCGACACCTCCGGCTGGCCGAGTCGCCGCCAGCTCGCGGACCAAGTGCGGGCCGCGCTGGCCCGGGTCCCGGGCGCCCCGGCCAGCGCCGCCTCGGCGGCGCGGAAGCTCGCGGGTTCGCCGGCGGCGCTGGCGAGCCTGCACCAGCAGGCCGGACAGCTGCTCGGCTCAGAACCGGCTTTGGCGGCGAGGATTCGAGCGCTGCGGGGCTACCCGATCGTGATCAACGCCTGGGCCTCCTGGTGTACACCGTGCCGCTCAGAGTTCAGCCTGTTCGCCGACGCATCCGCGCGCTACGGCCGTCGCGTGGCCTTCATCGGTGCCGACACCGACGACTCCGCCGGTGATGCTCGGTCGTTCCTGGCGCAACACCCGGTCAGCTATCCGAGCTACCAAGCAAGCGCCTCCTCGCTCGCTTCGATCGTGCCGCAGGGCCTTGAGGGCTTGCCGACGACGATCTACATCGACCGCACCGGGAAGGTGGTCGACGTGCATACCGGCCAATACGACGCGCAGGGCACGCTGGATCAAGATATCGGCAGCTATGCGCTGGCAGGATGAGCAATCGGAAGCTCGGCGGCACCATCCAGCCGTTAGTCGTGCTTCACTAGGTCGGCCGATCTGGGCGCACGGGCGGCGGGCAGTGCGCTCCTCAAGCGACGAGGCGCAATGGCGCACAGCGCGAAGCACACAGACACACATCTGAAGGCCGGTTTCCCCCAGGCAATCGCGGGCGAGCCGCGGGCGTCGATCACGAGCCTCGCGCCGGCTGCGCTGCTGCCGCCGGCCGCGTTTGCGGTCCATCAGTTGCGCTACTGGCTGGCGTTCGGGACTCGCGCCGGTCTCGAGCTCCAGCGACAAGGTCACTCGTATCTGCATTCGCTCGCTCCATGGATCATGTTGCTGGCGGCGCTCGCGGTCGGTGTCTTCCTTCGCGCATTGGGGCGCGCGCTGGGCGGACAGTGCTCGCTTGCCCGCTACAGCGTCTCGTTCGGCGCGCTGTGGCTCATCTGCACGGCATCGCTGGTAGCGATCTATGTCGGTCAGGAGCTCCTCGAAGGGATGCTCGCCTTCGGGCATCCCGGCGGCCTCGTCGGCGTCTTCGGCTACGGAGGCTGGTGGTCGCTGCCGGCGGCGTTCTGCGTCGGCTTGGTGCTGGCGGCGGCCTTCCACGGGACCCGGTGGGTCCTCGACGAGGTGACCCGCCGTCGGCCGCGGCCGCGTGCGCGGCAGGTGGCGAGGAGCCTGCCAAGGCTTCGCCCTCGCGATGTCGTGGTCGCGAAGCTCGCTCCGCTCGCGGGCGGCTGGTCGGGTCGCGGTCCACCAGCGTAACGCCGGCGCGAGACGCTGGTTGGCGTCAGCGCCGGTCCCTGGTTGATCGACGGGACGTCGCGAATCGAGCGGCGACTGATGCACCGGCCGCAGTGGCCGCGATTGTCGGTTTGCCGTGGTGTCGAAAGTCATGCTCGGTGCTCGCATGTCCCTGGCGAATGTCCCCGACTAAGGAGGAAGACGTGAGTAGCGCTGCCAACTTTGAGGCCGGCGCCGTCGGTCGCGCCGACAGCAGCACTGCAGTCGCGCGAGCGCGGGAGTACTTCGCGTCGGATACCCGGCGCACGATCCAGACCGTCCTCGGCTTGCTGTGGCTGCTGGATGGAGGCCTGCAGTTCCAATCGTTCATGTATTCCAAGGGCTTCATCCAAATGCTCACCAACATGACGGCAGGTCAGCCGGGCTGGGTCGCGAGCAGCGTCGAGTGGGCCGCGCATCTGGCCCAGCACAATCTGGCCGTCTACAACACGCTGTTTGCGCTGACCCAGGTCCTGATCGGTCTCGGATTGCTTTATCGCCGCACGGTGAAGCCGGCGCTGGCGCTGTCGTTCGTGTGGGCGCTGATCGTGTGGTGGTTCGGCGAGTCGTTCGGGATGTTGTTGATGACGATGGCGAGCCCGCTCACCGGCGCTCCCGGCGCGGTGCTGCTGTACGGGATCATCGGCCTGATCGTGTGGCCGACCGCTCGACCGGGCGGCCTGCTCGGAGTCCGCGGCGCAAGGATCGCCTGGGCGGTGCTCTGGCTCGTGATGGCATGGCTGTGGCTGGAGGCCCCCAGCAGCAGCGCGAACGCGGTCAGTAACTCGATCAACGCTGCCCCGTCGGGAATGAGCTGGCTGAGCACTGTCCAAGACTGGGTTGCGAGCGGTGCCAAGGGGAACGGCCTTCCGATCGCGCTCATGCTCGCGCTGCTATCGGCCGCGATCGGCGTGGCGGTCGCTGTCAACTGGCGGCCACGTCTGTTCCTGGCCCTCGCGATCGCGCTGAACCTCGCCTACTGGGTACTCGGGGAGGGGCTGGGAGGGATCTTCCAGGGGGGAGCGACGGACCCCAACGCCGGGCCACCGTTCATTCTGCTCGCAATCGCGCTCTTCGGGCTGACCCCGTACGAGTCGCCGAGCCTGGAGCCGCGATTTGAAGCCACTCGCCGGATCGCTGCACCGGGATAGCGATGATCGCGACGCTGAGCACGATATGTGGGCGACGCGCCGACCGACGCGGCCTCTCAAATGCAAACCAGACCGAAACCTCCGAGGAACTGTGCGATGTTTGACCTACGCAACTTCAACCCTGCCGCTCGGCGCGCGATCCCGATCGCGGTGGCGGGGATCCTGGCCGCCGGGTGCGCGAGCGCCAACAAGACCGTCTCGACGGCCGTATCCGCGAGCGGCTCGGGAACAGCCACGAGCTCGAGCGGCATGTCCGGGATGAACATGAGCGGCGGCGCGAGCTCAGGAACCGGCGCCGCGATCGCCGGGATCAAGCCGGTGCCCACGCAGGTATTGGCGAGCACCACCTGGCAGGGAATGAAGATCACAGCGCAGGCGATGACGCCGGTTCCATTCGTGATCTACAACGGCTCCAGCGAGCAGATGGTCAAGCCCGGACCAAAGACGAGCTTTCACCTGATGGTGATGCTCCGCGACTCGCAAACCGGGGTGGCGATCCCGTATGCGACGGTGTGGGCGACGATCAGCAAGGACGGAAAACTCGTCTACGACGAGCGCCAGTGGCCGATGATCTCCAGGTACATGGGCCCGCACTACGGCAACGATGTGAGCGTCCCGGGCGCCGGCAGCTATCAACTGAGCTTGCTCGTCAGCCCACCCGTGTCCGCGCGTCATGTCGAGTACCAGAAAGTGTGGCTGGCGCCGCACCGGGTGACGCTCACGTTCCATTGGAAGCCGACGTCGTGAGAGGAATGCCGCCACGATGGAGTCTTCGGCGATGTTGACCCGCCGGCGACTGCTGATCGGCGCGACCGCCGTGACCGGAGGCGCCGCCGTCGGCATCGGCATCGACCGGGCGGTGAATAGCGGCGCAAAGCCGGTGCCTGTGGTGGCGCTCGGCCCGCAGCCCGCCGGGCTCCCCGACCGCCAGCACGCCTGGGACGCGACCCTGCCCCGCGACTCCGACAGCAACCCGATCGCGCCACGGTTCGACCGGCTGCTGTTCTTCGATGTCAACGGCACTCCGGGCCCCGCCCACGTGCGGATGCTCGAGGCCGCTCTGCGCACGCTCGAGCGCGGCTACGAGTGGGGGCCATCCGGGCTGTTGTTCACGGCGGGGTGGGGACCCGGCTACTTCGAGCGGCTGCTGAAGATCAGCTCCCCGATCCCGCAGGCGAAAGGGCTGTCTGACTTCGAGTTGCCGGCGATCGACGATTACGACCTGTGCCTGCACCTGGCGTGCGACGACGAGCAGCGGCTGGCTTCAATCGAGGCGGCGCTGATTCATGGAGCGCCGCTTCCCGGGCTCACCGGACCGACCGACATCTCGAGCGCGTTGCGTTGGCAGGAGACGCGCACCGGGTTCGTCGGCGCCGGGCTGCCTGCTGCGCGCCAAAACGTCGGCGGAATCCCGCCGGGCAATCCCGTGCCCAAAGGGGCCCCGCTGTTCATGGGCTTCAAGTCGAACCTTCGCCGCAACCAGGCCAGCGAGGATTACGTCACGATCCCCGACGGGCCCTTCGCGGGCGGTACCACGATGCAGGTCAGCTACATGCGGCTCCGACTCGACAGCTGGTATCAGGATCTCGACGAGCGCGAACGGGTGGCCCGGATGTATGGGCCCCAGGTGAGCCCGGCGCAAGTCAACCGGTTCACGACCGACGCCCCGAGTGACCCTAATCTGCTGGGACAAGCGATAAACCGCTACGGCGTCATCGGGCACGCCCAGACCTCGGCCCGCGCTCGCCGCAACGGCAAGCCGCTCATGATCCGTCGCGACTTCAACACCGTCGACGGCGGTCAAGCGGGTCTGCACTTCGTCTCGGTGCAACGGACGATCGCGGATTTCGTCACCTCGCGCAACGCGATGAACGCATCCTCCGCGCAGCTCGAGAACCCGGCGATCACCGATACGGTCAACAACGGCATCAACGAGTTCATGTTCGTGCTCAAGCGCGCGAACTACATCCTGCCGACCCGCACCCAGCGCTCGTTCCCGCTGCTCAAAGGGCGCGAGCGCGCGTTCGATTAACGGCTGTGTCGCTCTCGACGGAGGCGGCTGTTTGCGCGTTGCGTGCCGCCGCCTAGCTGGGTGGCGCCGGCGCTTGACGCCCGAGGTAGCGTGAAGCCTAATGCTCGTGATCTTCACCACGGGCGCGCCATTTCGAGCGATGGAAGGGAGCTGATCGCGATGCCGAATTCCGAGGTGTCCGGCGGCAACGATTCAGACCGGGCGCCGTACACCGCTGTCCCGTCAGAGCGTGAGGCGAGAGTCGCGGAGCGGGCCGGGGCACGCGAGAAGGAGGAGCGCTCCAGCCGGCGGTTCTCGACCCGTGTGATCGGGAGCTCCGAGCGGGACCGGATGTTGAAGGAAGCGCGCAAAATCCAGTTCCCGATCGGCTTGCGCGGCTACGAGCGCACGGCCGTCGATCGGTACGTCGAACGGGTCAACCGGCTGCTCGCCGAGCTCGAGATGTCCTCCTCGCCTGAGTCGGCGGTGAGGCATGCGCTTGATGAGGTGAGCGAGGAGACGCGCGACATCCTCCAGCGTGCGCATGAGACCGCGGACGAGATCACTGCGCGCTCGCGCGCGAAGGCGGATGACAGGTTGCAGCAGGCGGAAGGCGAGGCGCAAGAGGTGCGCGAGGCGGCCCAGCGAGACGCGAGCGAGGCCCGTGAAGCCGCGCAACGAGAAGCGCACGAGCTCCGCGAGTTGGCCACGGGCGAGGTCCAGAGCCTGCGCGACATCGCCCAGCGCGAGGCCCAAGAGCATCGCGACGTCGCCCAGCGCGATGCCCAGGAGCATCGCGACAGCGCCAAGCGCGAGTCGACCGAACTGCGTGAGAGCACCGCGCAGGAGATGACCGAGCTCCGAGAGACGGCCGTACGCGAGACCCAGCAGCTGCGTGCATCGGCCCAGCGCGAGGCGGACGAGCTGCGCGGGAGCGCCCGGCGGGAGGCCGACGAGATGCTCGAGAACGCCGAGACTCAGACCCGGGAGCTGGCTCGCAGCGCGGAGGCGATCTGGCGGGAGCGGCGACGGTTGATCGAGGATATGAGGACCGTCGGGGAGCAGCTGGTCGCGATCGGCGAGGTCGAGGCCAAGCGCTTCCCGCGGCTCGCCGAGGAGGCACTGCTGCACGTCGAGCTCGGACGCGAGCAGAGTGCGACCGACGCGGGCGCGCCGGCGCCAGGGCACGAAGCTGCAGATACCTCACCGCTGATCCCGCCCGAGGATCCGGTGCATCAATCCGAGCCCGCTACGCCTCAGGTCTAGCTTCGCGAACCTTTTGGCTCCCGTTCAACTTCCCTCTGGAGTTTTGGGCCGTCGAGTGGGGCGTTTTCCAGCTGGCATGCGCCCACGACCTCGCCTGAGCATGGCGCACGCGGATCTCGACGAGCGTTCGGACCGGAGGGCGCTCCGGGCGTCCGTGATCAGAGAGACGCAGATGGGGTGGCCAATCCCTTGGCCACCCCATCTGGTTCCGTGCCCCCTTTCGGCCCCCATTCGGCGGGCCCTACTTCCGAGCGTTAGCCCTGCCGCAGTCAAGCTGTCGCGGTGCTGCCAAACGTCCGAGCCGCACCCGGTTCACCGGGCCGATGCGGGCGTTTGTTCTCCTTAAAATGAGGACGGATCTGTGGGGCTTGATCTGAGGAGAGCGCTGCGCTGTCGCCTCGTCTGCTCGGGTCGGGCCCGTTGTAAGAGTTAGTTTTGCCGCCGGGCGTCGGAGACTGTAGGGAGCCGGCCCGGACTGGACTGAGGATCTTTCTCCCCAGCGCCAGCGGGCGGCGCGGGCGCCCCCGAGCCGCCCCCCGACGTTTGAACGGGCTTTCCGGGTAGAGCCGACGGGTGGCAGCTGATGACCCCGAGAACACCGATACGACGGTCGGGGAGGCCGGTGAGCGAGCCGAGCTGCCGCCGCGGGAACGTGAACCCAGAGCTGCTCGAGACCAAGAGGAGGAGGGCGCCGTTGCCTTCGGCTCGAGCAACCCGTTCTCGGTAGGTGTCGAGGAGGAGTTGTTTCTGGTCGATCCCGTCACCGGCCGCCAGGCCAACACCTCGGGCGCAGTTCAGGAGCGACTCGGGCAGGTGGACGGCACCATCGAGCGAGAGCTTCACGCCTGCCAGATCGAGCTGATCACCAACATCTGCGAGAGCGCCGGTGAAGCGGTTGGGGCACTTGGCGATCTCCGGCGCGCGGTGATCGCCACCGGCGCCGGGCTACTCGGATCGGGGACTCATCCCTCGGCGGCCGAAGGTGACGCGGAAATCACAGACAAGGAGCGCTATGAGCGGATCCGTTACCTGCTCGGGGATGCAGCGGCGACGCCCATCAGCGGCCTGCACATTCACGTCGGGATGCCCGATTCGGAAACGGCGATCCGGGCATTCAACGGCCTGCGACGGCATCTGCCGCTGTTGCAGGCGCTGGCCGCCAACTCCCCCTTCCGCCACGGCCGCGACACCGGTCTTGCTTCCGCGCGGGAAGTGACCCTGCGCGGCTGGCCGCGCTCGAGCGTGCCGCGGGCGATGCGCGATTTCCAAGACTTCCTCGATACCACCACGGTGCTGGCGCGCGCCGCGGATGTTCCCGACTACACCTGGTTCTGGTGGAAGCTGAGACCCCATCCGCGGCTCGGCACGGTCGAGATCAGAGCGCTCGACGTGCAAACATCGCTGGTCGATACTTCCGCGCTGGTGGCGTTCGTACATTGCCTCGTCCGAGATGCCGCCGAGGCGAACGCTGAGCCGGATCCTCCCGCGGAAGTGCTCGAGGAGGGAATCTTCCGAGCGGCTCGGTGGGGGGTCACGGCCCGCCTTCCGGATCCCGACGGAGGGCTCCGACCGGTCCCGGAACTGCTCGAGCAGGCCCTGGCTCGCGTCCATGTTCACGGGCGCGAGCTGCAATGCGTCGATCAACTGGCGGTATTGCCCGAGCTGATGCGACGGGGCGGCGGGGCGGGCGTGCAGCGCGAGAAATACGAGATCGCCGGGATGGACGCGGTGCTGCGCGAGCTGACGGGGCTGACTGCCTCACCGCGCCCGGCCGCGCCCGCGCAAAGGTGAGCCCCGGCGCGCGCCGCGCAAGGGTAAGCGCCGCGCGCGCCCGCCTGGAGAAGAGCGCGGCCGGCTGGAGATGAGCCCGCCCGGAGCCGAGCCGGGCCACGATCCTCACAACCAGGCATCCTTGTAGTCGCGATGAGCCCTCTGCACGCACTGGCGATCTTCGGCGCAGGCATCGTCGCCGGGACGATCAACACCGTCGTCGGCAGCGGGACGTTGTTCACCTTCCCGGTGCTGCTCGCGTTCGGCTACCCGCCGGTGACGGCGAACGTCTCCAACACGATCGGCCTGGTCCCCGGCTCGATCGCCGGCGCGGTTGGGTATCGGCGCGAGCTGCGCGGTCAGCGCCTGCGCGCAATCCCGCTGCTGATCGCGTCGGTGGTCGGCGGCATCACCGGCGCGATCCTGCTGCTGAGCCTGCCCGCCTCAGCGTTCAAGGCGATCGTGCCCGCTTTCATCGCGGTGGCGCTGATCCTGATCGTGCTGCAGAAGCGGCTGACGCGGGAGCTCGAGAAGCATCGCCCTCGCGCTCGCGAGCGAGCCGGCCCAGTGGCGACGGCGGCGGTCTTCGGCAGTGGCGTTTACGGCGGCTACTTCGGCGCGGCTCAGGGGATCTTGCTGCTCTCGATCCTTGGGTTGGCGATCGAGGACGATCTGCAACGACTGAACGCGCTGAAGGTGGTGCTTGCGGGAGTGGTCAACCTGGTCGCGGGGGTGATCTTCATGTTCGCGGCGCATGTCGCCTGGCTGCCCGCGCTGCTGATCGCGGTCGGCTCCATCCTGGGCGGCATCATCGGCGCGCGCGGCGGCCGGCGCTTGCCGGATCCCGCTCTCCGCGCACTGATCGTGGTCGTCGGCATCGTCGCGATCGTGCGACTCATCTGACCCGCTCGCGCACACCGGGCGACGCCCCGCCGGCGGGGCGGACGGCGATCGAGCACGTTGCTCGACGAGGTCGCTACCAGGCTTGCTCGAGCCCGCAATGGGGGCACGGGACGGTGGTCGACACCGAAGCGTCGAACACGAACCCGCACTCGCACGCGTACGTCGCGCGGTCCTCGGGAGGAGTCTCCTCGCGCGGGTGCCTACCGGGCGCCCGCCTCGGCGCTCCCTCGATATTTCGGTCAATGGCGACGGGCGGCGGTCCGGATCGGGGTGGCCCCTGCCGACGACGCCGGAAGCCGATCTCGCCTGTCTTTGCTCTAGCTAACACCATCACTTTCAAGAACGGTCCTCGGCGGATTTGGTTTCGCCCCGGGGCGGCACTTTTCTCAGACCTGTAAGCGTCCGGACAACCTCCGATGGGGTCGGCGTGGAGGTGGATAGCTGACGGACGGGGTTTTGGGAAGGCGCCGGCGTGGAGGTGGATGGCTGAGGGACGGGGTTATGGGAAAATGGTTCTGGCATGGATCCGAGCCGCAAGCGTGCCATCCGTCTCGTCGTCGCCCTCACCGCCGCGCTGATGCTGGCGACAGCGCTGATCTATACGAGCTTCACCGCCGGAAACAAGGAGCTGACCGCCAGCCAGCTGCTGCAGAGCGCCCGCCCCGGCGAGAGCTATATCCTCGCCGGTACGGTGCTCAACGGGTCAGTGCGCCATCAGGGCGAGGCGCTGCTGTTTCGGGTCCGTGATCCGAAGCTGCAGATGTCGGTTCCGGTTCGCTATACGGGCATCGTCCCGGACCCGTTTGCGGCCGGGCGGGGAGTGCTCGTGACCGTGCGCAAGCAAGGCTCCGGCTTCATCGGTCAGCCCAATTCGATGCTCACCAAGTGTCCTTCGAAGTACCAGGCCGCGCCGTCCTCACAGTGATGGTTGGCGGAAACTGATGGCTCCCGTCGGACGCGCACTGCTGGTACTCGGCCTGATGGTCGCCGTCTACGGAATCGCCGCATCGATCTATGGCGCGCGAAGCCACCGGCCCGAGTGGGTGGATTCCGGAAGGCGGGCGGTCTACGTCCTCGCGGGGCTGATGATCATCGCCTTCGGAATCCTCGAAGGCGCCTTCCTGCGCTCTGACTTCTCCTACAACGTCGTCGCCGAGCATTCTTCGACCACCACCCCAACGTTCTACAAGCTCGCCGCCGCCTGGTCTTCTCAGGAGGGGTCGTTGCTGCTGTGGGTCTTCCTGCTGTCTTGCTGGTCGAGCCTGATTCTGTTCCTGACGCGCAGGCGAGTCCGCGATATCGCGCCATACGCGACGGCCGTGTTGCTCGCGTTCAGCACGTTCTTCATCTCGCTGATGGTGTTCCCGTTCGGCGCGAACCCGTTCACCACCTCGGCCAGCCCGCCTGCCCAAGGGGCGGGGCTCGATCCGCTGCTGCTGCACCCGAGCATGATGATCCACCCGCCGATGCTGTATTCGGGCTATACGCTGTTGACGGTGCCGTTCGCGTTTGCGATCGGCGCGCTCGTGACCGGCCGGCTGGGGTCGGAGTGGATCAGCGTCACGCGACGCTTTGCGCTCGCGGCGTGGCTGTTCCTGGGGATCGGGGTCCTGCTCGGAGCGCGGTGGTCTTATACCGAGCTCGGTTGGGGCGGTTACTGGGCTTGGGATCCGGTCGAGAACGCGGCGCTAATGCCGTGGTTGTGCTGCACAGCCTTCATCCACTCGATCATGATCCAGGAGAAGCGAGGGATGCTGAAAGTCTGGAACGCGTCGCTGGTGCTGGCGAGCGGGACACTGTCGATCCTCGGCACCTTCCTGGTCCGTTCAGGCATCCTCGACTCGATTCACGCGTTCGGCGCCTCGACGCTCGGGGTCCCGTTCGTGATCCTGATCGCGGCGATGGTGATCGGGTCGGTGGGGCTGATCTTGTGGCGCCGGCAGGCGCTCGCGTCTGAAGCGCAGCTCGACTCGCTGTTCTCGCGCGAGGCGGTGTTCCTGCTTCAGAACCTGGTGCTGATGGCGATGGTCGCGGTGGTCTTCTGGATCACGTTCTTCCCGCTGATCTCCGAGGCGGTGACGGGCACGAAGGTCTCCGTCGGGCCGCCGGCCTTCCTGCCGTTCGTTGTCCCGCTTGCGCTGATCCTCGTGCTGCTGTCCGGCATCGGGCCGCTGATCGCCTGGCGACGGGTGACGCTCGCCAACCTGCGGCGCAACTTCACGCTGCCGGTGGCCTGCGGCGTGGCGACCTGCCTGGTGTTGCTGATCGCCACCGACGCGGGGACTCGCCCGGCGGCGCTGATCATGTTCTCGCTCGGCGCGTTCGTGGCGGCCGCGGTGCTGCAGGAGCTGTGGCGTGGGACGGCCGCCCGGCGGGTTGTCACTCATGACACGGTGCCGCTCGCATTTGTTCGCTTGATCCGACGCAACCGCCGTCGCTACGGCGGCTACACGGTGCATCTCGGTCTTGCCGTGTTGCTGGTCGGCGTCGCCGCCTCGTCGTCGTTCCAGCACTCGCACAACGTGATCTTGTCGCCCGGCCAGAGCTCCAACGTCGGCGGCTACGTGATCAGGTACGTGCGGCCTACGGCGCGGGCGACCAGCGCCAACGTGAAGTTCGGCGCCGTGCTCGACGTCTCCAAGGGAGGCAAGCACGTGACCACGCTGAATACGAGCCGCAGCTTCTACCCCGCTCCAAACGACCCGACGCTCGGTCCGATCTCCGAAGCTTTCAACGGCGAGGCCGACAGTGACGTGGGCTTGCGGGCGGGGTTGACCCGCGACATCTGGACCGTCATCAACCCCGATCTGACGCCGCTTCAGCCGGCCATCGCCCAGGGTGACAAGGTGTTCCTCGCCGCGATGTCGAAGCTGTCGGCCGACCCGAGCACAGCCCGGCAATACATACCGTTCATCCAGGCCGAGCGGGCGCAGGCGATCGTGGCGCTGACTGACCGGTTCGTGACGCATCCGTGGGCGGTCAACTTCCTGTTCATCGTCTCGCCGCTGGTCACGTGGATCTGGCTGGGGGCGCTGATCATGGCGATCGGCGGGCTGATCGCGCTATGGCCGGTGCCGTCGCTCGCCCGGCGCAGGCGTGCACCCGCCAAGAGCGCCGCGCGAGCCCCTATCACGCCGCCGCCGGTGCGGGTGCGCGAGCCCGTCTAGGCGCTTCGTTCGCGATGGACTATCTGATCGTTCTGGCGATTCTGTTCGTGGTCGTGGTGGTCATCTCGGGTCCGCTGCGGCGCGCCGCCCGGCCCGCCGGAGGCGGCCATCTCGAAAACGGCAGGCCAGTCGAGATGGCCGACCTGCAGGCAGCGCGGGAGGCCAAATACCGGGAGATCCGGGACGCCGAGCTCGATCACCAGACCGGCAAGCTCTCCGACCAGGACTTCGAGGCGGTCGACCGCGCGCTCCGCGCCGAGGCGATCCAGATTCTGCGCGCGATCGATCGCAGCGATGGCGCTCACAACGGCGCTGGCGGCAACCACAACTGACCGTCGCTACCATCGGAGCCGATGACCGCCATACTCGACGTTGTCCAGGTGTTCATTTCCGTGGTCCTGATCGGGCTGATCCTGATGCACTCGGGGAAGGATGCGGGCCTCTCGGGCGCCTTCGGGGTTGGCACCGGCGCCGGGCCGTTCGGCGGTGGCTCGCTCGTGGAGCGCAACCTGAACCGGTGGACGATCGCGTTCGCGATCCTGTTTGTCCTCAACACGATCGTGCTGATCAAGACCTCCTAGCCGCGAAGCCCGTCGCGCCAGGGTTCCGGGCGCTAAAGGGGCCCGTCGGGCGTGCTCGGGGCGAGCCCGCGCGAGGCACCCCGGCTCGGTGACCCTGCCGCCTGTCTCCGGCGGGAGGCGCGTTGCCTTACGAACCCAGGGGGCAGCTTGCCGCCCGTCGAGAGCCAGGAGCCGGCTAGGATCAGCAACAGCCCGGCCACCGCGCCGGCGCCGGGCCGCTCGCCGAGCAGGGTGACGCCGAGAGCGACCGCGACGACCGGATTGACGTAGGTGATGACGGTCGCGCGGCTCGTTCCCGCCTCGCGGATCAAGATTGTGAAAATCACGAACGCCGCGGCCGTGCAGACGACGCCGAGCACGATCACCGCGCCGACGGCGCCCGCGGATGGGGTCGTCCGCGGCGGGTCGACCGCGGCCACGGGCGCCAGCACCAGCGCCGCGAGGGCGAGGCTGGCTCCCATCGCGGCACGCGGGTCGAGGTCGCTCAGGCGGTGCTTGATGACTATCGGGCCGATCGCGTATCCGGTGGCCGCGATCAGGATCGCCCCGGTGCCAAGCAACTCCTGGGCACTGCCGGCGACGTCGAGCCCCACCAGCGCAATCACGCCGCTGAAGCCGATCAGGAGGCCCAGAGCGCGGCTTGGAGTGGGCCGCTCGGAGTGGTCGAAGCGCATCGCGAGCAGCGCGCCGATCAGCGGCACGGTCGAGATCACGATCGCCGCCAGCGAGGAGGAGACGCGTCGTTCGCCGGCTGCGATCAGCGGGAACGGGATCGAGATCTCGGCGATCGCGTAGGCGAGCAGCCAGCGCCAGCGACCTCGCAACGAGCGCAGCGTCCCGGCTCGCCAGGCGAGCGCGAGCAGTATCGCCGCCGCCAGCGAGACGCGCCCCCAGGCGAGTACAGGCGGGGTGATCCCATCGCGAACGGCGATCCTGATGAACAGATAAGGAATCCCCCAGATGACCGAGATCGCGGCGAATGCGATCCAGCCACGGCGACTCATCGGCTTCCGAGTCCATCCACGAGCCGCAGCAGCTCGAGCGGGCTGAACGGCTTTGTCAGAAACAGATCCGCGCCCGCCTCCTCGGCACGCTGCTCGATGCTGTAGCCGTGCACCGCGGTCAGGATCACGATTGTGGCGTCGGACATCGCCGGGTCCTCGCGCAGCTGCCGGCAGGCCTCGATTCCGTTCAATCCCGGCATGTCAACGTCCAGGAAGACCAGGGACGGTTGCTCGCGCCGCGCCACTTCGAGCGCTTCGTGACCATCGGCGGCCTCAAAGAGCTCGACCTCCGATATGTCCTCGAGCGTGGTGGCGATCAGCTTGCGGATGAAGGGATCGTCATCGACGACCAGCACGCCCCGGCTCACAGTGCAGCCTCTCGATCACGGTAATCGCTCACTCGATTGCGGCGGCGATCCGTTCGATTGTTTGATCGCTGATCGTGTTGAACGCCTCGATCACCTGCGGATCGAAGTGCCGGCCGGACTCCGCGACGATCATCTCCCGCGCGTCGCTCAGCGGCGAGGCGGGCCGGTAGGGTCGCTTGGTCGTGAGCGCGTCCAGCACGTCCGCGACCGAGAAGGCGCGCGCCGTGATCGGAATGTCCTCGCCGCGCAGGCGATCGGGGTAACCGCTCCCGTCCCAGCGCTCGTGGTGAGAGCGCACCACCGACGCCGCCTCGCCGAGGAACTCGACTTCGTTCACGATCGCGGCTCCGATCACCGGATGCTGCTGCATCAGCGCCCGTTCCTCGTCGCTGAGCGCGCTGGGCTTGAACAGGATCGCATCGGGAATTCCCAGCTTCCCGATGTCGTGCAGGAGAAATCCGAACTCGATGCCGGGCGACTCCGAGCGATCCAACTCGAGCGCTCTGGCGATCTCCATTCCGTAGGCGGTCACTCGTTCGGCATGCTTGCCGGTATACGCGTCCCGCGCCTCGACTGCGTTGGACAGCGCCCGCACCGTCGCCATGTAGGAGCGCTGCAGCTCCTGCGAGCGTGCTCGCTCCTGCTTGAAGATCTCGCTCAAGTCGGCGGCGTAGCGCTCGAGCTGACGCTCCTTGTCAGCGGCCTCACGCTCGCGCCGGGCGAGCTCGGCTCGTAGCTGCTTGATCTCCTGCACCAGCTCGGGGTCGCTCCGAACCGCCATCGCGCTCAGCCTACTCGTCTCGCTCGGCCCGGAGCGCGGCGAGCAACGCCGGCGCAGCTCGTTCGATCGGGACGATGTCGATTCCCAGCCGATCGATTCCGGCCGGGGTGGGGGTGACCCCGTCCGAGAACAGGATCACAGACGGGTCCGGTCGCGGACCGCGGACGTCGAGTGCCCTCAGCACCGCTTGCGGGTTGCGAACGCCGACATCGACAAGCGTCGCCTGAAAACGCCGCTCTTCGCACACCCTGGCCGCTGCCGCTCCGCTGAGCTCCCACTGATGCTCGATGCCGAGCTCGTCGAGCTCCGGCTCTAGCACCGGCTGCAGGCCGAGGCGGCCCACCACCAGTACCCGCGAGCGCCCGGCAGTGAGCGCCGCGGTGAGCACGTCGCGGAGCCGGTCTGAGTCGATCGGCTTGGACACCGCCCATTCGCCGGCCAGCTCATCCCGGCCGAAGAGCACTGAGACGACCACGATCGGCATCGTGCGCAGTCTGCTATCCCCCCGGATCTCGCCGATCACCCCGAAGCCGTCGACTCCCGGCAACAGGATGTCGAGCGTGATCGCGTCGTAGTGCTCGCCCCGGAGTCGCTCCAGTGCCTCCTCGCCGCTGGTGGCAATCGTCGTCTGCACCTCATAGGTGGCGAGCTGGCGAGCGATCAGCTCGGCGATCTCGGGCTCGTCGTCCAGCACCAGCACGCGTTGGCCGCCGATTGCTTCGCCTGCGCGTCCCTGATCTGCGGGCGTCACCGCCGCTGGCAGCAAGACCCGGAATCTGGTGCCGGTTCCGGGCTCGCTGTCGACCTCGATCTTGCCCTGATGCATGTCGACGAGCGATTTCACGATCGAGAGGCCGAGACCTGTCCCCGACGGCCGGCTGCTGCCGCGGCCGTCGGAGGAGCGGGAACGAGCTCTGTAGAAACGCTCGAACATGCTTTCGAGCTCCTCGCTGCTCATCCCCACTCCGGAGTCCTCGATCGTGATCTGGACCCAGGCCCGATCGGCCGCGACGCTGAGGTCGATCCGTCCGCCCTCCTGCGTGTAGAGGTGAGCGTTGGTCAGCAGATTGCCAACGATCTGGCGGACTCGTCCCGGGTCGGCCAACGCGAGCGGAACCATGGGATCCGCATGCACGCCGAGCTGCTGGCGCTTGACGGCGATCCGCGGCCCCATCAGCTCGGCGACCTCTCGGACCGCCTCGCCGACATCGATTGGACGGCGGTTGATCTCCACCCGGTCGGCCTCGATCCGGGCCACATCGAGCAGATCGTTGACGAGATCGACGAGCCGGTCGGTGGAGCGCAGGATGATTTCGACGAACTCCCGCTGTCGATCGGTGAGGTTCTCGGCTGAACGTTCGAGCAGCTCGACGAACCCTTTGATCGACGTCAGCGGGCTGCGAAGCTCGTGCGACGCGGTGGCGACGAAATCGCTCTTGGCCTCCTCCAGCCGGGCTCGCTCGCTCATGTCGCGCACGGTCCAAACGATCCCGTCGGCTTCGCTGCCGAGCGGCGCCGCGGTCACGGCGAGCGCGCGGCCGCGGTGCGTGACGAGCGTCTCGGCGCGAAGCGCGGCCTCGAGCGCGGGCAGCGGGCTCTCCGGCCCGTCTACCAGCTCGCCGACGTGAAGCCCGGGCACCAGCTCGCCGGCGCGAGGGTTGACCGCCAGGATCTTGCTCGAGCCGGGCTCGGTCACGATCAGCGCGTCGCCGAGGCTCTCGATCGTCACCGCCAGCCGGCGTCGCTCGTCTTCGATCCAGTGCTGGGCGCTCTCGAGCTCCTCGCCCATCGAGTTGAAGGCGGTTCCAAGATCCTGCAACTCTCGCGGCCCGGCGGGGACCACCCGCCGTTCGAGCTCGCCGGCGGCGAGCCCGCGGGTGGCGCTCAACAGTTCGTCCAGCGGCCGTCGCATCGCGCTAACCAGCGCCGTGATCAGGACGAGCGCGGCCACCAGCGCCAGCAATCCGGCCGCGGCGACTACGATCAGCGCGCGGCGCGAGTCCGTGTGCGCTTTGCTTCGAGCGGCGCTGTCGCGCGTCTGCTGGCGCGCCTGCAGCCGCGTGGCGGCCTGCCGGGAGCGCGCAAGCGGGCCGTTCAGCGCCGTCGCCGCCGCGAGGTCACCGCTGGCCGCCAGACTTCGCGCCTGGGACTGAGCCGCGATCTGCGTCCGCACCAATCCTGCGCTGACCGGATCGGCCTCTGCGAGTTTGAGGACGCTGGCCCCCGCAGCCGCGAATGCCTGCCCGAGCTGACCTTCGACGGCGCGCGCCGATGAGCCCTGGGCTGCGAGCATCGCCTGCTCCTCGGCGACGCCGGCACTCTCGAGGTTGGCCGCCGCGGTGGCGAGGTCGGAGTTCTTCGCGAGCGCGCTCTCGTAGCGCAGGCGCGCCTCGTAGAGGCTGGCTACGCCGAGCGCCGTGACAGCCGCGAGGACCACTGTGAGCCCGATCAAAGCGATTCGCAGGGAGCGAGCGATCGACAGGTGCCGGATGAGCGAGAGCCGCCTCATATCAGCGCGAGCGTACATCCGGATGATGTGGTCGCTACCGCCACTTTCGCAGAACTCCTTTTTGCTGCAACTTTCGCTGCAGAGCGCCCTGCAAGCCCCATGCCCGCCAGCCACTTGATAGTCAATGGCCGCGATGTTCAACCGGCCGCGCGCGACACTCGCTGGGCTGGCGGCGGCGCTCGCGGCGGCGCTCGTCCCGGCGACCACTCACGCCGATCTCGCGAAGCGCTACGCGACCGAGCAACAGCAAGCCCTGACGCTGCAGTCGCGGGTTCAGGGAGAAGACGCGAAGCTGCAGGGATTCGAGGGTACGGCCGCGTCGCTCGCGGCGCGTTTGACGTTGATCGAGCGCAGCGTCGCAGTGCAGCAGCGGCTGCTCGAGAGCGTCAGCGGCCAGTTGTCGAGTGCTCGCGCTCGGCTGCTGGCACTCGAGGCCCGCTACGCATATGACCGGCAGGTGCTCGCGTCGCAGCTGGTGGCCGAGTACGAGTCCCCGCCGCCGAATATCGTCGACGTGGTTGTCGACGCGCATGGCTTCGATCAGCTGCTGGGCCAACTGCAGAACGTCAAGGCAATCGAGCAACGCAATACAGCCGCGACTCGGGCGGTGAGCCGCGCGCGCATTGCCGTGAGGAGCCAAACGGTCCGGCTTGGCGCGGATCGGCGGCGCCGGCGGCGCGCGAGCGCAGCCGTCCTGGTCGAGCGAGATGACATCATCCAGCTGCGGCTCTCGATCGTCCGTCGCGAGCTGCAGACGAGCCACGCCCGGGCCCAAGATGGCGCGCGACTGACGTCGTTGCGGACCACGCTCGCGCGCCAGGCAGCGGTGCTCGACCAGCGGGCCGCAGCGGCGCAGGGAGCTGCCTCTGGCGGTGGCGGAGGCGCTCCTGGAGCGTGCATCAACACGCCGTTTGAGCCGCACGGCGGGGCCTACGGTTTCTTTCCGGCTCCGGGAACCAACTACACCGTCAACCAGGAGCCCGTGATCGCCGCGCGGCTCGACGCGCTCGGTCAGGCGCTGCAACTGCATCTGATCGGGATCTCCGGTTATCGCACGCCGCAGCACTCGGTCGAGGTCGGCGGCTATGCCGACGATCCCCACACTCGTGGGGAGGCTTCAGATACTCCCGGCGTGGAGGGGGTGCCCGAAGCCACGCTTGAATCCTTCTGCCTCACGCGGCCGTTTCCGGGGCCCCGTGAGGCCGATCACATTCAGGAGTCCTAGGCGGATCACGGGCCGGTCAGCTCGCGCTCTCGCCGGCGTTTCTCTATTGTGCCGCTGCTTAACAACTCAACTCCACGAATCGGAGGCTTAGCTTCAATGAACAAGTCAGAGCTGGTCGACGCGGTGGCAAAGGACGCCGGTCTCACCAAAACCGACACCGTGCGGGCGCTCGATTCGCTGGTGAGCACCGTGACCAAGACGCTCAAGAAGGGCGATGAAGTCGCGATCACCGGCTTTGGCAAGTGGTCGGTCGCAAAGCGCGGAGCACGCACGGGCCGAAACCCGCAGACCGGTCAAGCCGTGAAGATCAGGGCCTCGAAGGCGCCCAAATTCACCCCCGGCGCGACGCTCAAGGGAGCGGTCAACCCCCGGCGCAAAAAGTAGATCGGGCGCCGCGCCTGGTGCGGGGCATCTTTGCCATCGCGTACGATCAGGTGATGGAGCAGTCCTCGCTCAGCGTCGTCTCCGGCCAGCTGGAAGAACGCCTCGAGCGCCACCGCGCGGAGCTAACCGGATATTGCTACAGAATGCTCGGCTCGCCTTTCGAGGCCGAAGACGCCGTCCAGGAGACGCTGCTTCGAGCATGGCGTGGGTTTGACCGCTTTCAGGGCCGCGCGGCGCTGCGCTCGTGGCTGTACCGGATCGCGACGAACGTATGCTTTGACATGTTGAACGGCCGCGCGCGCCGGGCTCGGCCGATGGACCTCGGATCCGCCCAGGCTCCGGTGAGCGAGAGCCTGAACACGCTCCCGGAGACGACCTGGATCGAGCCGCTCCCCGGGCACTCCAGCGTGGTGGAAGAGGATCCTGCGGAGGTGGCGATGGCGCGGGAGACGATCCGGCTGGCGTTCGTCGCGGCGCTACAGCACCTCCCAGCGCGACAGCGGGCGGTCCTGATCTTGTGCGAGGTGCTGCGCTGGAAGGCGGCCGAGGTCGCGGAGTTGCTCGACACCAGCGTCGCGTCGGTGAACAGCGCGTTGCAGCGGGCCCGGGCGACGCTCGACGCGCGCGGCGTCAGCTCGAGCGACCCGCTGCCGGCGATGGACGAGGCGCAGCAGAATCTGCTCGCGCGCTACGTCAGTGCGTTTGAGGCGTATGACATCGATGCGCTCACGATGCTGCTGAAAGAGGACGCCGTCCAGTCGATGCCGCCCTACGACATGTGGCTCCGCGGCCGGGATGACATCCTCGCCTGGTGGGTGGGACCTGGCAACGGTTGCCGCGGGTCCCGCCTGGTTCCCACCGTCACCGCCAACGGCACCGTTGCTTTCGGTCAGTACAAGCCGAGCGAGTCGGGGAGCGGCTTTGAGCCGTGGGCCTTGAAGGTGGTCGAGCTGGCAGCGGATGGCGTCGCGGAGGTGACTTTCTTCCTCGACACCGAGCGGCTGTTTCCGCTGTTCGGGTTGCCGCTGCAATTTCCCGGCTAGTGGACCTCGGGGAGCACATCGTCGAAGCCCATGAAGGTCAGCAGCGCGCGCAGCGGCGCTGAGACGTGCTGAAGCCTGATCTGGCAGCCCCGGCGTCGTGCCTCGAGCTGCAGCCGCGCAAGCGCGTCTAGGGCCACGGCGTCGGCTTCGACGATCTCGCTGACGTCGCAAAGCGCGATCCTCGCATCACTGCCGGTGAGGAGCCTGCCGACGCGATCGCACAGCCCCGGCAAATCGGCACGGACGATCGGTCCGCGGATCGCGAACGTGATCGTCGCACGCTCAGGCACGGCCATTTATCGCTAGGACCGCGTCGGCGAGCCGAACTCATCGTTTCATCTGTTCGCTCGTTCGCCGGATACGGGTTGCCGTGGCGTGAGCCGGGCCAGCGTTACGTACCCGGGCCGGCCAGGATCGGATGTAACGGTAGCCCGCGCGTATGCGTAACGGCCGACGGAAGGCGTGCCGCAGCAGCCGGTGCGCGAGCAACGCGATCTGGCCGGGACAGCTCGACCGCGGCCGGGCCGCCAGCGCGCCGCAGAGGACCAGACCGAGCTGCTATGGAACCGCCGGAACGAGCACCAGCGGGCGCTCGCCGTGATCGCGGTGCTCGCCGAGGTCGAACGAGGAACCCTCGAGCACGCGCACGTTCTCCATCTGTGCCAGAAACGCCTCTTCCGTGTCGAGGAATCCGATTCGGGGCGTTCGGTAGTGCATCGGCACCACCCACCGCGGCTGCAGCCGCTCGACGATCGCGGCGGCTTGATCGGCATCGATCGTGGGTCCGCCTCCGATCGGGAGAAACAGCAGGTCGATCTTCCCGATCGCGTCTGCCTGCTCATCGCGAAGTGCCGCCTGTCCGAAGTCGCCGAAATGTGCGACCCGTACGCCGTCGAGCTCGAACACGAAGATCGTGTTCGGTCCGCGCTCGGTGCCAGCGGCGCCGTCGTGCTCGGAGGCCACCGCAAGCACCTCGCCGATCGTAGCCTCGAGCCGGCCGGCCGAGCTGCGCAGGACTGTCGGCGTCCCGGTGATCGCCTCAGCGCCGTTGTGATCCGCGTGCTCGTGGGTGATCAGCACCAGGTCCGCCTCGACGTCCGCGATCGGGGGGTACTCGAACTTCACTCCCCTGGCGGCCAGGCCCGAGACGTCCCCGAACGGATCGATGAACACACTCGAACCGGCCCCGCTGAGACGGAAGGCCGACTGGCCATACCACTCAACTTGCATGCTGTTCCTCCGGTCGAGTTGCTCGCAGCGGTGGCGCGGGAACGGAGCTCCGCACGCGCCCGTTGGACTGTTGATCCCCGTGCTGGTAGCGGCCGCCGCGCATCAGAGAAGCACCCGCCGCGATCAGGCAGGCCGCGATCGCGAATGCGAACGCCTCCTGGAGCCCCGAGCGGAACGGCTCTGAGATCAGGCTCGGGAAAAACGACCTGCCGGTTATCAGCGCGCTGTTCGATGCCGACAGGCCCGCCAGCACGTGCGCTCCGAGCAGATGCTGCAGCGGGTTGTAGCCGAGGAACGCGGCGAACAAGATCGAGACGGGTGGCAGGTGCGCCGCCGCTTGCGCCGACGCGGGCGCGACGCCATGGGTCTCGAGACCACTGCTCATCGCCTGCGGCAGCGTTGCCGAGAGACCGGCGATCATCAGCGTGAAGAAGATCCCGATCGAGATCACCTGCGCGGAATTCTGGAAGGTCTGATTCATCCCACCGCCCGCTCCCCGGTCGCCGGGCGGCAGGCTGTTCATCACTGCCGCGCGGTTGGGCGACGCGAACATGCCCATCGAGATGCCGTTCAGAGCGAGGATCGCCGCGAACACCGGGTAGGAGAAATCGGTCGGGAGCAGCAGCAGCAGCCCGAAGCTCACCGCGGCGCCGAGCATTCCTCCGGTGGCAAACAGGCGGGCTCCGAAGCGATCTGAGAGGTATCCGGAGGTGGGGCCCGCGACCAGCATCCCGATCGTCAGCGGCAGCATGTAGATGCCCGCGTACAGCGGTGTCTTGGTGAAGTCGTAGCCGTGCAGCGGCAACCAGATTCCCTGCAGCCAGATGATCAGCATGAACATCAAGCCGCCCCGGGCCACGGCGGAGAGGAACGTCGACAGCGTGCCAAAGGTGAAAGCTCGAATCCGGAACAGCGGCAGCCGGAACATCGGGTCCGTGACCCGCCGCTCGATCGTGACGAACGCTGCAATCGAGAGCGCGGCGCATACGAGCAGTGCGATCACCCGTGGGCTCCCCCAACCGGTGGTGTGGCCGCCGTAGGGCCGGATCCCATAGGTCACCGCGATCATCAGCAGGATCAAGCCCAGCGCGAAGGTGACGTTCCCCCACCAGTCGATCGGTCTGCGTTTCGGCTGCGAGCGCTCCTCCAGCTTCAGGTACGCCCAGACCGTTCCGAACAGGCCAACCGGGACCGAGATCAGGAACACCAGTCGCCAGTCGATCGGCGCCAGCAGACCCCCAAGAACCAGCCCGATGAACATCCCGCTGACGCCGACGATGTTGTTGATTCCCAGCGCCATGCCGCGCTGGTTGGCGGGGAACGCATCGGTGATGATCGCGGCCGCATTGGCAAGTAGGCAGGCACCGCCGATGCCCTGCACGATCCTGAACACGATCAGGTAAGTGGCCGCCGCGCGGCCGGTCATCCAGTCGATCGTCAACAGCAGCGAGGCGATCGTGTAGATCAGGAAGCCGAGGTTGTAGATCCGGACGCGGCCGAACATGTCGCCCAGTCGCCCGAGGCTGACGACCAGCACGCTTGTGACCACCAGGTAGCCGAGGATCATCCACAGCAGGTACAAGCTGTTGGCAGGGACTAACGGATCGAGCTTGATGCCGCGAAAGATGTCCGGCATCGCGATCAGGGTGATCGACGCGTCGAGCGTCGCCAGCAGCACTGCCAGCGTCGCATTCGAGAGGGCGATCCACTTGTAGCGATCTTCCATCGTGGACAATTATACAGGTAACCTGTACAGTTTCCCTGCCGACAGCGACTTCCGATGCCTACCACCATTGATCCAGCCCTAACCGCGAGCGAGCTGCGGGTCGTGCTCGGGCAGCTGATCCGCCGGCTGCGCGCCGAGAACCGGTTGGGCCTGCCGCACGCCAGCGCGCTCGGCCGTCTCGACCGCGAGGGCGCCCAGACCGTCAGCGACCTGGCCGCGGGTGAGCGGGTCAGGCCACAGTCGATGGCCCAGACCGTGGGTGAGCTCGAGAGCGACGGCCTCGTAGAACGGCAGCCTGACCCCGACGATCGGCGCCGGGCCCTGGTGCAGCTGACCGACCAAGGGAGGGCGATGCTCTCGGCCGATCGCCGCCAGCGCGAGGGCTGGTTGGCGCGGGCGATCGCACACGATCTCTCTGACGAGGAGCAGGTGGTGCTGGGGCGGGCGGTCAGGTTGCTGAGGCGCCTGGCCGAAAGCTAGAGCCGGTCCTTTCCGCCGCTCCGTCGCGTCGCGCGAGGGGCCGCGCCGGTGGCGGCGGCTGGCAGAAGCTGATTGACCAGCGCCCGGCCGGGTATTACCCCTCTGGGGAACCCTGCAGTGAGAATGATGAGTCTCAGCGGTTACGCGATGACTGATGGGCGGGATTTACCGCCCGTCCTCACGGAGTCATATCCGGCGGTAGCCGGTTCGGTCGCGAGCGCGCGAGAGACGCTGGCCCAGTTCGCCGCGGCGGCGGGTGCTGAGCAAGAGCAGATCGACGCGGTCCGCCTGGCGGTCTCCGAGGCGGTGACAAACGCCGTACTGCACGCGTATCGCGATCGCCCGGGACACGTGACGATCGCCGCATGGGCGGTCAATGGTGAGCTATGGGTGCTGATCGCCGACGATGGATCGGGGCTACGCGCGGCCAGTGATCGCAGCGGCTTGGGTCTCGGGCTGGCGCTGATCCAGCAGGTCAGCGATCAGCTGACGATCGTCGAGCGAGCGGGAGGCGGAACGGAGTTGCGGGTCCGGTTCGCGATTGCCGGCGAAGGCGACCATCACAGCGCCGATTACCGCCGCGGGGACCGCTCCCGCGCCACCTGGCCGGCCTGACCCAGCTTCTCGACCACCAGATAGCGGGCATAGACGTCGACGACCCGCTCGGCCTCAGGCATCTGATGCCCGACCGCGAGCGCGAACCGCCGCGAATCGGTCCGGACCTGCTCGTACTCACGGGGCGTCAGCTCGATCAGGTCGGTGCACCCCAACCGGCCGCACTCGCAGCGAAAAGCCTTGAGTGAATCTTCTTCTCCGTGCCATCGGCCGCGCTCGATCGCTTCGTTGACCTGGCGGAACAACGCCTCGTTCCGTCCAATCCGTTCTTGAGGCGATTCGTCCACTAGCTGATACTGGCAGAGCGGTGAAGTTGGTTCATGTCGTCGTCGGACCCGGGACGGTCAGCAGCGCGGCGCTCTCGCGGCGAACCGTCAGCCAGTATCCACGTCTCGCGGGGGCGATCTTCGGCTCGGACGGGGAACCGAGCCAGCTTCCGTCCCGACTCAGCCTCTGGCCCGCGAGCGTCACGCCTGACCTGGCGCTCACCGAGGGCGCAAGCAAGCGCTGCACGGTCGCGTGGCCCGCTGCCGGCAGACGCACATCAACGCGAACCGACTTGCGGCTCTCGTCGATCAACAGCACGTGCGCGGTGCCGTCGTTCAAGCGCACCAGCCAGGCGCTCACGTGAAGCGAGGGCTTGGCCTGCAGGCGAACCGGGAGCAGCTGCGCGCCAGGGCCGAGGGTCCGGTTGAAGAGCATCAGCCCGTAGAGCAACGGGCGGGCGACGAGGCCGTTTTCGGTGATCGCGAACGGCGCATTGATCGTGTTCGCGCGGACGTGCAGGTTGACGCCGTCGACGCCGGCGCGGAGGAGCGCGAACAGCGAATCGGGCGCCCACAGGGCCGTTGCGAAGCTGTTGCTCACGCCGGCGAGCCCGCCGCAGGTGACCGAGTTGAGCTCGGTCAGGCGGAATTTAAGACCGGCGCGGTGGGCGAGCAGCGCGGGACGGACGAGCGACTGCGCCATGCCCGCCGACGCGTGGGCGGTGAGCAGCCGTGAAATCGTCGGGTAGCTGGGCCAGCTGCGCGACACGCACGCCGAGAACGGGTAGCGATGCGCGCTCACCACCTCGAGCCCTGGATGCGGGCTCGCGAGCAAACTCGAAATCCATTGCACGTGGGTGGCCGGGTTCGCGAGCGCGGGGCCGAGCAGCGGGACGTGCGGGGCCACTCGCGCGAGCACTCGCGCATAGGACTGGAAATCAGCGATGTACGTGGACGGCGAGAAGCGATCGGGGAGGAAGCTGGGATCGAGTTTCGTCGCGATCGTCGCCCGCCAGTAAGAGCGGCTGTAGATGTCGTCTTCGTTGCCGATCTCGAATCCGACGATGCTCCCACGCGGCAACTCGCGCTCCGCCGCCTGCGCCCATTCGCCCGCCTGCCATGGTGAGCCTGTGATCACGTTCAGATCGATGATCAGCTTCGCGCCAGTCCCGCGCACGAGCGTCCGGGCGCTCGACAACCAGTCGGGCGTCAGCCTGAAGACCCAGGCGGGCATGATCCCCGAGCCGGGGTCCCAATAGGTGTAGTCGGCGGAGTCCCCGCCGATCCGCAACACGAGGGGCCCATCGCCGCTGGCGTGCAGCAGCGCCAGGACGCGCTCGAACAGGGCGGTTTGGCGCTCGAAGATGGGCAGCGCCCAATACTCGGTAGACAGACCGAAGTACGAGCGGGGAATCGTCTCCGCCGCGCCGGTGGGACTTACGCTCACGACCGCTACTGGCAGCGGAGCGGTGCTCGCGGCCGCCTTCGTCACCCCATCGCGACCAGGGACGACCAGCAGCAGGATCGCCGTGCCGATCAGCGCGACGGCCGCCGCCAAAGCTGCCAATCGGGCCCTGGGCAGACGGGTACGGAAACCGAGCAAGACGTCGGCGTGACGCTGGAATCTAGAAATCGCGCTCCTCCGACAGAGGCCAGGCCCCAATTGTGCAGGCTGCAGATGTCGCTCACATGAGCATCCCTTTAGCTTCTCTCAACCTCGACGCCCGGCGAGCGGCAGGCGTCGCCCGCCGGTGCTCCGGCACCGGCGAGCCAGGCGCTGTATCCGCCCAGGCGCTAAGCGGGGCTGCCAACCGCCGCCAGCTTGCGGACCGCGCCGACGATCGCCTCAGCGTCGATGCCGGCCGCATGCATCAGCTCCGCGGCGCTGCCCGATTCGGGCATGTCCCGCACCGCGAGCCTGTGCACCGGGACCCGCTTCGGCTGCTCGGACAACGCCTCGAGTACGGCATCGCCGAGACCACCCTCTGGCCAATGATCCTCAACCGTCACGATCCCGTTCGTCTCGCGGGCCGCCGCCGCCAGCGTGTCGCCGTCGACCGGCTTGATCGAATAGCAGTCGATCACGCGGACGGCAAGACCGTCGGAATTCAGCGTCTCGGCTGCCTTCTCGGCCTCTTCGAGGGTGATCCCGCAGGCCACGATCGCCACCTCGTCGCTGTCGGAACCGCGCACGACACGGCTGCCGCCGATTCTGACCTCCTCGTCGGGAGGGGTTCTCACGGGCGTCCCGCTGCGCAGCGTGCGAATGTAGGAGATCCCTTTCCGGTCGGCCATCTCAGCCACCAGCTTGGCGGTCTGGTTGGCATCGGAAGGATGCAGCACCGCGCTTCCGTGGACTGCGCGCAGCGCCGCGAAATCTTCCAGTGCCATTTGCGAGGGACCGTCCTGGCCGATCGAGACGCCCGCGTGTGAGCCGGACAACCTCAGATTGGCGCGGGAGACCGCGGCCATCCGGATGAAGTCGTACGCGCGGGACAAGAAGGCGGCGAACGTGGAAGCAAACGGAACCCACTCGCGCACCTGGATCCCCACCGCCGCGGCGACCATCTGCTGCTCCGCGATGAACATCTCGAAATAGCGATCGGCGTGCGCTTGCGCGAACAGCTCGGAGTGGGTCGAGTTCGAGACCTCGCCGTCGAGCGCGACGACATCGCCCCGGATCGCGCCGAGTGCCGTGAGCGCCTCGCCGTAAGCCAAGCGCGTGGGGACCTCGTCTCCGAGGTCCCAGCTCGGGAGCTGGTCACCTTCGACCCGAAAGCGGTGTGGCGCAGGTTCAGAGGAGGGCTTGGCCACCCGGACGGTCAGATTGCGCTCGCCGCCAAGCTCGCGAATCGCCTCCTCCGCGTCGTCCAAGGGCTTGCCGTGCTTGCCCGGCTGGTTCTCCACGGCGTTGACGCCGCGTCCCTTGAGCGTCCGCGCGAGGATGACGGTCGGCTGTCCGGTCGTCTCGAGCGCCTCGCGGTAGGCCTCGTCGATCGCCTCGACGTCATGGCCGTCGATCACGAGTGCCTTCCACCCGAAGGCCGTCACCCGAGCCGCGTATCCGTCCATGTCCCATCCGAGCATCGTCTCCCGGGTCTGTCCGAGGCGATTGACGTCGACGATCGCAGTGAGGTTGTCGAGCCCCTGCCAGGCCGCGTGCTGGAAGCCCTCCCAGATCGAGCCCTCGGCCATCTCCGAATCCCCGCACAACACCCACACCCGGTACGGGAGCCGGTCGAGCTTCTTGCCGGCGATCGCCAGCCCTACTCCGATCGGCAGTCCCTGCCCGAGGGAGCCAGTCGCCACGTCCGTGGGCGGTATCCGGGGCGTCGGGTGGCCCTCGAGGCGACTGCCGAACTTGCGAAAGGTGAGCAGCTCCTCGTCGGTGATCCCGCCCGCCGCCTTGAGGATCGAGTAGTAAAGCGGCGATGCATGGCCCTTGGAGAAGATCAGGTGGTCGCGGTGTGGATCCTGGGGATGCTGGAAGTCGAGCTTCAGGTAGCCATCAAGCAGCACCGCCATCAGGTCGGCGGCCGACATCGAGGAGGTGGGGTGGCCGGAGCCGGCAGCCGCGCTGGCTCGGACCGAGTCGACCCGCAGCTGCTGCCCGAGCTCGCGGCGGAAGCTTGCGTCCCCCATGATCAGGCCGCCACGAGCTGGTCGCGCTTGCTCGCTACCCCGTCGAACAGCTCTTGGAAGGACTTCGCGAACTTGTCCACGCCTTCCTGTTCGAGCACCGCGACGACATCGTCATAGTCGATCCCCGCTTGCGCGAACCGCTCGAGCGTCCGGTGTGCGCCGTCGATGTCACGCTCGAGCGTGTTCTCGACCCGGCCGTGGTCCTGGAATGCCTCGATCGTCTCGCGTGGCATCGTGTCGACCGTCTCAGGCCCAATCAGCTCCTCGACGTAGAGCACATCCCGGTAGTCGGGATTCTTGGTCGAGGTCGACGCCCACAGGCACCGCTGGGGCGATGCCCCGGCGCGCTCGAGTTCATCCCACTCGGGTCCGCTGAACAGCTGCTTGTAGGTCCGGTACGCAAGCTTGGCGTTTGCGATCGCCAACGTGCCCTTGAGCTCGTTGTGGCCGCCGATCTCATCCAGGCGCCGGTCGGCTTCGGTATCGACTCGGGAGACGAAGAACGACGCCACCGAGGCCACTTTCCCCAGATCGCCACCGGACTCGCGCAGCCGGCGCAGCCCCCTCAGGTACGCCTCGGCAGCCCCGCGATGGCGCTCCAGCGAGAACAGCAACGTGACGTTGATCGGGATTCCGGCGGCGATCGACTCCTCGATCGCGCCCAGCCCCGGCTCCGTACCCGGAATCTTCACGAACAGGTTTGGCCGGTCGATCATCGCCTGCAGCCGCTTGGCTTCCTCGAACGTTGCCTCTGCGTCGTAAGCCAGGTTTGGGTCAACCTCGAGCGAGACCCAACCGTCGCGAGTCTTCTCGCCTCGATCGAAGACACCCCGCAGCAGATCGCAAGCTTCGCGAATATCCTCCTGCGCGAGCGCCAGGAACACCTCCTTCGGGTCGGTCTGCTCCCGCAGGACCTCCCGCAGCTGATCGTCGTAAGCGTCTCCATCGGCGATCGCGCCTTGGAAGATCGTCGGATTCGATGTGACTCCCACTATCCCGTCGTCGACCAAGCCGGCTAGGTCGCCGTCGCGGACGAACGGGCGTGAGAGAAAGTCGATCCAGGGGCTCTGGCCCTGTTCGGCCAGTAGCTGAAGAGGCGTCGCCATCAGGTCCTCCTGTCGAAAGGCATTAGTTGGTTGCTTACCCGACGCCGTCGTCGGACAACCGCTGCACTGCAGTCGCTATCACGCTAGATCACACGATATCGGCCGCGAGCGCTTGCACCAGGAACGTTACGCGCCCAAGAGAGTCCGAGCACGGTACGGCCGCGCTCACGTCCGGTGTGGTATCCGTTGCAAGACGGGGTAGCGAGCAGCCGTCGCGCCGCCTCTCTCTCCTCGACGTCTGGAGTGCACGGGCAGGCGGGCCGTCAATTCGGCACGCCTGCCCGCGGCGCGGCGGCCGGCCGGTGTCCGTCCTCGCGAGGCCCGACGGTCAGACGGACGCGGCCGCCATCGATCATCAGATGATGGTCGGGAGGGGCAAGGATGATTTCGCCGACCCGAAGTGCGTCCCCGTCGACGGCCGAACGACACGGCAGCCGGCCCGCCCGTCGCAGAATCGCGGCGAGGGCACTGGGACTACCCGAGCGAGATTTAAGACGACGCAGACCGCGGCCCTGAGTGCGTGTCGGCCACCACCGGCGACGCCCGGATAAGGGGTTGCTACAGCCGTAGAGCGGGGCTGCCGTGGTCGCCGGCCGGCGGTCAGCCGGGGCCGCCGCCGCCCTGTCAGTCGTGACCGCCGCCGGCCGGATTCACCGGCGCAAGCGCCCGCGGGCCTGCCCGCGAGCGAACTTCTGCAAGTTTTGTCCGAGGGGTGGACACGAATCGCAGAAGTTCGACCTCAAGCCTCTCGCGACCGCCATCCTCCCACCGCCGGGCCGTCCAGCAGCAGCAGACCTAGCGGCTAGGACTCGGACCAACCGCTTGAGAACCTCGACACCGCCGGCCGAGGCACCAATCACGACCAAGTCTCGGCGGTTCCCGTCCTCGTCGAGGGCGCTGAGCGTGTCCATCAACACCAGCGTACGCTCACCCGGGGAAAGCCGACAGGGAAACAGTGAACAGTTTGATTCCCCGGCGGCGCGATCCCGGCGTTGCTTTGTAACGCCCTTCGGGCCCAAAGGCCGCCGTCCGGGCGCGCCGGGAGTACCTTCGGCGCACGTGATATCTCCGTACGACTCCCGCCGCGTGGAACCCGCCGAATTCGCGATTCGCGTCTTCAGCACCGGCGAACGAGCGATGCGCATCGTCGTGACGGGCGAGCTTGATCTCGAGACCTCGCCGCAGCTGCGGGATGCCTTGACCCGAGCGCTGTCGACCGGGGTCGAGCTGGTGCTTGATCTCTCCCAGGTCGAGTTCATCGACTCGACGGGGATCCACGCGATCCTTGCCGGTATGCGCGACGCCCGGATCAACGGCGTGGACCTGCGGATCAGCTCGACGCTGGCACCACAGGCGCGAAGGCTGTTCGAGCTGGTAGGTCTTCTCGACAAGCTGCCGCTAGTCGAGGATTGAGCAGCGGCTCGCCGGTCGCTACCGCTCGAGTGAGGCGGCGATCGCCGCCGTCACCAAGGCGGATCCGCCGCCCACCAGAATCGTCGCCCGCGCCGCACCGTCAGGCAACTGCGCACGCGCGAGCGCGGTGGCGCCGATATCGGTGAGATCGCCGGCGATACTGCCGATCAGCCACGGGCGCACCGACGCTTCCGACAGCAGGGCGGCGAGGGCCCCGCCGTGGAGCACGATCTCGCGCGCGCCGAGCGCTCTCAGCGGGACCTGGGTCGGGCCGGCACCGGATGCGGGTCCGAGCCACCGTCGGGCGAGCCGCTCGGGTACGACGATCAGCCCGACGCCGTAGACGATCCTCAGGCCGAGAGCCGCAATGGCTGCTGAACGCCGCGGAGACATACCTTGATCCTAACAATGTTGCTTCAAAAACTCTAAACAGCTTGTTTCGATTGTGGGCGTCGCTACGACAGGTTGGAGAGGGTCCGGTTGGTGATCGCGGCCGCAAGCCTCAGCTGCTCGCGCGTTGGCGGTCCCGGGTCTGACTCGAGCCGCTTGCGGACCGGGTCGATCAGCGACGGCCGCTTCGATTCAACGATCTCCGCGCAGATCCGCGCCGCGTCCCACACAACGTCGGGCTCCACGCTCCAGATCGACTCGAAGACGCGCTCTCGGGGTCGCTCGGATGACGTCGGTGGGGGCTCCCAGCCGGACAGGCAGACGGCATGGTCGGCCGCGCAGCAGACCACCGTCCATTCTCGCGTGAGCGGGTGACTGTGATCCACGGGGATTTCGATCGGCCCGTTCCTCGGCGCGCGGATCCGATCGAAGTCCGCGAACGCGACCGCCAGCTCCGCGGCTTGGGAGAACTCGCGCCACCGCGCCTGCGCCTGGCGATAGAAGCGCTCCGCCTGAAATGACGCAAACAGCAGCGGCCGCTCAGCGCGCGACAAGCTCTCGTCCTCGATCGCATGGGTGAGCGCGATCATCAACGGCTTGCGAAGCGTGCGCGGCTCGATATCGGGCCGTCTACGCCGCAGCGAGGCAAATACCGAGGCGGTGGGCGTCGCGCTGAAGCTCTTGACCCGCGCGATCGCGGCCGCGAGCGACATCCCCGCCGATCGCTCCGATGCCACTCTCCGGACCAGCTCGACGTCGTCCTCGTTGTAGCGCCGATGCCCGCTGGGAAGTCGCTGCGGAGTTGGAAAGCCGTGTCTGCGCTCCCACATCCGCAGCGTTCCTTCCGCGACGCCGCTGCGCTCCACGAACTGGCCGATTGTGAGCCCTTTCACCAATGTTGTCTGTACACTGTGTCGAGGTTTTTCGTAACAAGTGTATGGGTATCGGCGGACGAACGGGGGAATTCTGTGGAAGCCTTGCCGATTGCCCAGACTGCAGAGCGCGCCGGAACTTCCACCCAGTCGAACCTAACAGTGACCGTGGACACTGATTTCATCCCATCGAAGCGCCATTTTCCAGAACCTTGGCAATTCATCGTGCCGGTTGGGGGTCGATTGGCGCTGAGGGGCCGGTGAGGCCGGTGACCAGCGCGCAGGAGTCGAGCGCCGCGGCAACGGGTCGTGGAGTGCAGAGGTCGAGCGCCGGGGTGGGGGGTGGTCGAGCGGGCCAGGCGAGCGCCGGGGTGCGGGGTGGTCGAGCGGGCCGAGCGAGCGCCGGGGTGGGGGATGGTCGCGCGCCCCGCTGTAGAGACACCGGGCGTGGCTACTTCGATGAGCGCTCGATGCTCCGCCGCGTTCACCGCGAACGAGCGCTCGCACTGTCCGGTCCCCGGGCGCTTCTGATGCAAGCCGCTCACCCGCTTGCGGTGTCCGGCTTGCTTGCGCATTCCAGTGCGCTCGATGACCCCTATCAGCGCCTCGCGCGGACCGCGGCGACGCTCCGCACGATCGGGTTCGGATCGCGCGCCGAGGCGGACGAGCTCACTCGTCACGTCCGGGCCATGCACCGCCGGGTCCGGGGGAAGCTGAGCGAGGCGGTGGGCCCGTACGCGGAGGGCACGCCCTATCGCGCCGACGATCCGGAGCTGCTGCTGTGGGTGCTGTTCACCCTGGTCGACTCCGGGCTGGTCGTGTACCGGAAGTACGTGCGTTCACTCTCGCGCGACGAGGAAGCCGCATATTGGGAGGACTACAAGGTCGTGGGGCGGCTGTTCGGCCTACCGGAGCGCCACCTCCCGGCGACGCTCGACGACCTCGACGCTTACCGCCGGCGGATGCTCGACGGAGACGAGTTGTTCGTCACTGACTGGGCCCGCAGGCGGGCGAAGCAGATCGTGCTCGCGCCGCCTGTCCCGTTGGCCGCGCGGCCGCTGCTCGAGACGGTCAATTTCATCACGATCGCGCTGCTGCCCGACCGGATTCGCCACCAGTACGACTTCTCGGCACTGCCACCCGGGTTCGTCCGCAAGTCCTTGGTCGCGGGCGGTGCCGAATATGTGAAGCGCGCGGTGCTTCCGTTGCTCCCGGAGCAGCTGCGGCTGGTCCCGCATGCCCGCAATCGGGGGAGTAGCGGGGCGAGGCCCTGAGCTATTTGATCAGCACTACACGAGCGAGGTGATAGCTGTGGCGAAACTGCGCAAGGGCGACGAGGTGCGATGGAACACCTCACAAGGCGAGACCAGCGGCAAGGTGGTGGAGATCGCGACCCGCCGCACCAAGGTCGGCGGGACTGAGCTGAAGGGCTCCGAGGAGGAGCCGATCTATCTCGTCAAGAGCGACAAGACCGGCAAGAAGGCGGGCCACAAGCGCCGGGCGCTTAGGAAGAAGCGTTAGCTGGCGGGGGAGCTGACGACGAACGTGCCCGAGCCGATCAAGCGTCCATAAAGAGAGATTGAGCGCGAACCGAAGCCGGGCCACACGTACCAGTGGTAGCGGCCGGGCTTCAGCCTGTAGCGATGTCCTCTGAACGACCAGCTGCGCGCTAGCTGCAGTCTCGCCTTTACAGGCCAGGCACTCAGGATCTTTGCTCCGCGGTAAAGCTGGACGTTGTAGTACGAGGCTCCCGGTACCGCGGTCCAGCGCAGCAATGGCGGGGAACTAAGCTGCGCTCCCTGCGATGGCGACAGTAGCCGCGCCCCAGGCGTCGCCGCGAGCGAGCGAGCGCTCGTGTTGCCGGCTTGATCGCGCGCGATCACCGAGTACCGGTAACGAACGCCATTGCGGACGCGCTGGTCGCGGAAGCTGCCGGCGCGACCGTGGTAGACGACACTCGGTTTGGAGCCGTTCAGTCCGGGCGCCCGCACAACCTCGATCGACGTGACCGGCGCCGCGTCTGCTCCCGTCCGCCAAGCCACAATCACGCTTCCGTCGCCGGCGTCGGCACGTACGGCGAGCGGCGCCGGCGTGGCGTCATAGCGAATCTGCACGGTCCGGGTGGCGATGTTTCCGGCGCGATCGGTGCAGTCGCCGGTTAGCACGGCACCCGCGCTGGCGGGCCCTCCATAGGTCACGGACCCACAACCGTTGATGCCCGAAATTGCGTCGCTGCCGGAGAAGCTGAACGAGACAGGGTGGTTGTACCAGCCGTTGCGGTCCGGGCGGCGCGATGGGGTCGCCGAGGTGATCGTGGGCGGAGTGGAGTCGTACTGGAGGCCGAGGCTCGCGGAAGCCGTCTTGCCCGCGTTGTCGACGCAGGTACCGCTCACCGTCGTGCCTTGCGTGTCCGGGCCGGCGTACGACGTAGTCGAGGAGCACGAGGCGATCCCCGAGAACGCGCTTCCCTGGAAAGCGACGGCGACCGGGTGGTTGTACCAACCGTCGGAGTCTGGCGGGCGGGAGGGGAGGGCGGTCGTGGAGGGGTTGGAGATCTCGATGTTGATTGGTTGCTGAACGCGGGTCTCGCCGGCAGAGCCGCTCACGTCGCATGTCACAGACGTGCTCGTGTCCTTAGCGTAGGACTGAGTGATGCAACCGAAAACTACGCTGCCGTCATTTGGGCTCCAAGTCCAGTAGACCTGTACCGGGTTCACGTACCAGGCCGATCCACATGCCACCGTTTGGCCTCCGACTACGCAGGTCGGGTTGACTGCGTAGGAACCCCACGCCGACCCCGCACTCACCATCCAAATCCCCGCTGCCAGTACGAGGCCGGCAAGAGCTCGCCGCCAGCGCCCGCTCATCGCGCTGATCCGTCGTACCAAGTCGCGTTCATCCGCCTGAGCACCCCCAGCACTCGCAGGCTCGCTCCAGCCACCACTACAAGGGCAATGGCGCTGAGCAACAGCAGCACGCCATCGTGGTGGTCAGGCGCGGATGCGGGTCCCAGCGGGGTTGCCGTCAACAGTGGCGCGAGCGCGAACGTCGGCATGATCACCCGCGTCGCGTGCGCCGGCTTGGGTCTTTCATGGAGCGGTGGGTGCACGACGTGCAGGTGCGGCTGGGCGGTGGCGACCGCTGAGGTCTTCGTCGGGCTCGCCGAGGTGGGCGTTGGCGTTGGCGCTGTCGTACTTGTCTGCTGCGGCGTGTGCGAGACCTGCGGTTGCGCCGGGCCGCTCGAGGTCGAGGTCGGTGCTGCGCTGATGGTCGGCTCCGTCGGTGGGCTATATGTTGCCGCGGGAGTCGACGGCGCACCTGCGACGCCCGAACTCGGACGCGAGTTCTCCGAAGCTTGGGGGGTGGGGTCCGGTGCAGGGCTAGGTGCCACCGCCGGCGCGGGTTGCGGCGCTGGAGCGGGATTGGAGTTGGCGGCCACCGCCCTGGCCGGCGACAGCGCCAGCAGGCAAATCAGTAGCAGCAGGCATTGCGTGGCGCCGGCCTTCCCCGCGCGCGAAATCCGATGCACCCGTGTGCAACCCCCTCTGTTCCGTCTTCCTAAGCCCGAACCAACGTAGGACCACCATACGCCTCGAGGACAGTTCGATCAATGATCTTCGTCACGAAGCGGACAGTTTGCCGTCGAGTCGTCAACCGATCGCGAGCGGAAATCGCTGCCTGGGTCGCCGAAGCTGAAACGTCCCGGACGGTGTAGCGCGACCAGCGCAACAAGTGCTATCACCGCGGCGACGGCGCCAAGCGCACCAACCCGCGACGGTAACGGCAGCCACCGGAAGCGCGCCGAGCGCCTTCTCGGCGCGTTCTGCTGGGACTCGATTGCGCCACCAGCCAAGAACGCGCTCGTGTACATCCTCGCTTGACCGTGCGTATGCGTGCCCCCGGAGCCGTGGTTGCGGTGATCCGCCCACACACACGGATATGCCCCCCGTTGGTTTCGTCGCGACCGTAATTAATGTCCCCAGCTAGCCATCAACTGATCCCCTTCGGCGCGAGCTGCTTTGGTATCTTCTGCTTGGTATCGATCAAGTGGGGCAGGCCGATCGGGGGATCAGGCGTACGATGAGTTCATCGGGGTCGAGTTCTGGCGACGCGCGGCGTAGGCCTTTGGTCGAGTCTCATCTCGGACTGGTCCGTCCAATCGCGCGCCGTTACGCCGGCCGCGGCGAGCCGCTGGAGGACCTCGTTCAGGTTGGTGCGGTCGGGCTGATCAAAGCCAGCGATCACTTCGACCCAAGCCGCGGTGTAGCGTTTGCGACGTTCGCTGCTCCGGCGATCGAGGGAGCGATTCGCGATCACCTGCGCGACCGGGCGTCCTTGCTGCAGCGCAAGAGCGGTGAGCTGCATCAGCCGACCGACGAGCTCGAGCCGGGGTTGGGACGCTCGCCAACAGTGAGCGAGCTTGCCAGCGCGACCGGCTCGAATGAGAGTGACGTCGAGCGCGTGCTTAGCACCGAGCGCTCAAAGGAGCCGCTTCCACTCTCGCCTGGCGAGGGCGGCGTCGAGTTCCCGGACGATTGTCAGACGCTCGCCGGTAGTGACGATCGTCTGCTCCTGGCCGGCAGTCTGCGCGCGCTCGACGAGCGAGAACGCAGTGTCGTCCTGCTGCATTTTCGCGCCGACATGCCGGAGCGCGAGATCGCGCGCAAAATCGGGATCTCGCAGGCGCAGGTCTCGCGGTTGCTCGCGGGAGCGCTGGCGAAGCTACGTCGCGACCTCTCGACCACGGGCGACCAGGCTACCCCGCCTGATATTAGGCGCGAGCGCCAATCGCCTCTCTCAGCGGGTACACGCCCTGGCGAGGAATGGCGCGACCACGCCCGCGGCGGGTCGAGCAGGCCGCAACGAACGCGCGGGGAAACCGGAATCGAACCAGTGGCCGCCTCCGAGGAGAGCGGCACGCGCAAGCAGGGCGAGACTTCTGTTCCTGCCCCGGGGCCCTCCAAGGAAAACGCCGCCCCGAGCCACAATGGGCGTTTCCTGGTGCGCATGCCCAGCGAGCTGCACGAGCAACTGGCACGCGCCGCTGAGCGGCAGGAGGTCAGCCTCAACCGGTTCGTGACCGACGCGCTCGCGGCAACCATTTGGCCGCGCCCGCCATCGGCTGAGTCGGCCCAGCCACCAACAAAGCCCGTCGTGCAAACCGCGGACGACCTGCCGCGTGAGCCGCCGTTGGCGAGCGCGTCTGTCGAGCCCGCGCAGGGCCAGCGCCGGAGCAGCCGCGTCAGCAGCGAGCAGCACGAGCGCGTCGGGACTCAGCGCCACCCCGCGCGGGCGCTACGAGTCGCCTTGGCGACGAATCTGTTGATCGTGGTACTGGCGGGCCTGGCCGCGGCACTGCTGTTGGTGATGGCGCTGCAACGCGGGATCTAGCCAGCTGATCAGCGTTCGCGCCTGAGCAGTTCCTCGGGGCTTGGCTGCTGCCCGACGATCTCCTCCGCGGACTGCGCGTGCTCGATGATCTCATCGGTCGACGGCACGTCCTCGAGCACGTCCTCCGGCGGTGGGCTCTCGACGTCTGGCAACTTCGGTGGTCCGGGAGCCGCGCTCTCAGCGGCTGCCGGATCGCGATCGCTCATGGCGCCAGGGTTCCCGCCTGCGGTGACGGGTAATCGCGGGCAACGCCTGCCGCGTGGTCGCCGCGACGAAAGCTCCCTCTCGAGCCCCACGCCTGCCGCTCTCAGTCGACCGCTTCGAGAAACGGCTCGGTTGCTGAGATCCCGGTCGGATCGTTGATGAACGCGCCAGGCGGCGCTGGCACCGGCCCTTCCAGCAGCGGATCGTGGGTCTCCGTCATCCACTCGCGCAGCCGGTGATCGAGCTCCGCATCGAGCCCGTCGCGCTCGGGGAGACCCGCGAGGTTGCGCATCTCCCCCGGGTCCATCAGCAGGTCGTAGAGCTCGACGCGAGGACGCCGCTGCGTTGCCCAACCGGCCGCGATCAGCAGCGACTTCGATGGCGAGTCGTCGACGTTCGGCAGCACCGGCTCGAGGCGCTCGCCGAAGTGCCGGATGAGCTTGTAGCGCTCGGTACGGATGGCCCGCTGAGGGTCGTAAGCGGCGTGGTAGGTGAGCTCGGCGAACAGCTCCTCGCGCACCGATTTGGTCTGCTTGCGGACCAGTGGGAGCAGTGAGCGGCCGTGGGTGTCGCTGGGGACCGGCGCCTCCGCGAGCTCCAGCAAGGTCGGATGCAGATCGATCTGCGAGGTGAGCGCGTCGGTGACGTGACCGCCGAGGAATCCGCCTGGTCCACGGATGATCAGCATCACCCCCAAGCCGCGATCGCTGAGCGTTCCCTTGGCCCCCGGAAACGGGAGCCCGTGATCGGTGGTGAGCACCACCAGCGTGTCGTCCGCCAGGCCGGTCTCGTCGAGGCCATGCAGCACGGCGCCGACTCCCTGGTCCAGCGACCGGGCGCTCGCCTTGAACGCGGCCATGTCGGCGCGGGTCGCCGCCGTATCGGGTAGGTGCGTGGGCGGGGCTCCGTACAGTGCGTCCCGGACCGAGCTCGGCTCGAAGAACTCGCGATGCGTCTCAAAGAATCCGATCGAGAGGAAGAAGGGCTGCGGAGGCCGGCTGCGCAGGAGCTGCAGCGCGGCGGGAGCGATCGAGTGCACCTTGTTGGTGCCGATGTCAACGACGTGGTCGTAACCGAGCAGGGCCGGATCGCGCGAGATGTGCTGCTCGCCGACCAGCGCCGACCAGTAGCCGGCGGCGCGAAGCGGATGGATGATGTGGCGGCCGTAATCGGCCAGCTGCCAGCCGCGATGCGCGAGCCCGGTCATGCCGTTCACGTGCGCCCACTGCCCGGTCAGCAAGCAGGCCCGGCTGCCGGAGCAGCTCGGCGCTGCACAGAACGCCTGGCGGAAGAGCAACCCCTGATCGGCAAGCCGCTGAATGTTCGGGGTCGGAATCTGGTGCCCATAGGGCTGGACGTAGCGCCCCGTGTCGTGCGAATGGATGTAGACGATGTTCGGCTTGACCATACTCGGTATATCCTATTGTTGATCGACTTACTTGAGTTCTGATGTCGGCGCCGCGGCAGGCATATCTGGTTTGTGCCACGCCACGAAGCGGAAGCACGCTGCTGTGCGAGATGCTTCGCGAGACCGGCTGCGCTGGCCGCCCGCTGGAGCACTTCGAGAAGCTGCGGCATTCAAGCTTGCCACGCCAGCCGCGCGAGTACTTCGACGGCGTCGACTCTCCCGAGGTGCTCGACCTACTCGCGCCGGTGAAACCAATCACACCCACCTCCGAGTCAGCGGAGGCCTGGTGGAACCGGATCCTCTCCGCCGGAGCCACGGACAACGGCGTTTGGGGAGGCAAGCTGATGTGGGGCCACGTCGAGGACTTCCTGGGGCGCGCCCGTGAGCTGCCCGGGCTGGCTGACGCCGACTTGGAGGTCGTCCTGCGGGCGCTGCTCGACAATCCGCAGATGATCCTCGTGACTCGTCGCGACAAGGTGGCTCAGGCGGTGTCGCTGTGGCGCGCCGTGCAGACCCAGTCCTGGCGTCACGGAGCCGCGAATCGCGAAGCGCCCGCAAGCGCCGCCGCCGGCTCCCCCAGCCCGTCAGCGGTTTACAACTTCGACGCGATCGATCATCTCGCCTCTCAGCTCGAGCACGATGAAGGGGCCTGGATCGACTGGTTTGCGCGGACCGGTGTGCGGCCGATCGAGGTCAGCTATGACGAGTTCGACGCCGCGCCGGGGGAAAGCGTGGCGCGGGTGCTGAAGGCGCTTTGCCTGCCCGGTACGCCGGTGCCCAGTCCGCCGCTGGCGCGCCAGCGCGACAGCCGCTCGACGGCTTGGAGGGAGCGCTACCTCCGAGAGCGGGGCGGCGCGACTCCGCGAGCCCGATGATCGTGGACCAAGGCGCCGATCCACCGCGCTTTGACCTGCAGGCCCATTCGCGCCACTCCGACGGCGAGCTCGAGCCGGCGCGCGTGGTCGAGCTGGCCCACGCGGAAGGGGTCGAGCTGCTGGCGCTCAGCGACCACGACTCGGTTGGCGGAGTAGAGGAGGCGATCGCGGCCGGGCGCGAAGCCGGGACCACAGTCGTGCCGGCTGTAGAGATCACCGCGATTCACGGCCGGCGCGAGGACTTGCACATCCTCGGCTACGCGCTCGATCATCGCGACCCCGGGCTGCTCTCGGCGCTCGAGCAGTTCCGCGCCGATCGCGAGACGAGGGCGGAGCGGATGGCGGCGGCCCTCGAAGATCTGGGATTGCATCTCAGCCTGGAGCTGCTCGAGGCGCGGCGAAGCAGTGGCGGTTCGATCGGCCGCCCGCACCTCGCGCGCGCGGTGTTCGAGGACAGCCGCAACGCCGCCCGGTTGAACGAGGAGGAACTGGGACGGCCCGAGGAAGTCCTGCAGGCATACCTTCTACCTGGGAAGCCCGCCTATCGCGGCCGAAGCAAGCCGAACGCGCGGGAGGCGATCGGGGTGATTCATGCCGCGGGAGGCGTCGCGGTGTGGGCTCATCCGTTCTGGGACATCGGCGATCCGCAGGAAGTGAAGGCGACGCTCGAGCAGTTCGCGGATTGGGGGGTCGATGGCGTCGAGAGCTTCTACGTGACCCACGAGCGCGCCCAGACGGAAATGCTGGATGAGCTGAGCAGCTGCTTGGGTTTGCTGAGCACCGGGTCCTCCGACTTCCACGGTCCTGCGCACTCGATCTTCTCGCGCTTTCGGGCGTTCCCGCTGTACGGACGGGTGCCTCGCCTCGGACCGATTGCCGCTCAGCTCGGCCGTCCGAGCCGAGAAACCGGCCCGAGTAGGCTGTAAGCCACTGGGGTAGCCAGCCCTCGACGGGTCAGGTCTCCTCGTCGTGGATCGAACCTCGGGCTAAAGGAACTGAAAGCAAGTGGATCGCAAGTGGTGGACTCTGATTGCCGTCTGCGTCGGCACCTTCATGCTGCTGCTGGACGTGACGATCGTGAACGTCGCGCTGCCCTCGATCCAGACGGCGCTCAAGGCGAGCTTCACCGACCTGCAATGGGTCGTCGACGCTTACGCGCTGATGCTCGCGGCGCTGTTGCTGACAACGGGCTCGCTTGCGGATCTGTTCGGGCGCCGGCGGCTGTTCGTCATCGGCTTGGTCATCTTCAGCGTCAGTTCGCTGGCCTCGGGGCTCGCGACAAGTCCGCTGTTGCTGAATCTCGCTCGCGGGGCGCAGGGCATCGGCGGCGCGGCGATGTTCTCGACCTCGCTCGCGCTGCTCGGGCAAGCGTTCCAAGGGCGCCAGCGCGGGACCGCGTTCGGCGTGTGGGGCGCGATCACGGGCCTCGCGGTGGCGATCGGACCTGTCATCGGCGGGGCGCTGACCACGGAGTTCTCCTGGCGTTGGATCTTTCTCGTCAACGTCCCGATCGGGGTGATCGCGGTGATCATCTGCATCCTGCGGGTGGATGAGTCGCGCCAGCCGGGGGCCCACCGTCCGGACTTGCTCGGCGCGGTCACGTTCAGCGGCGCGCTCGGTGCGCTGGTGTACGCCTTGATCAAGGGAGAAACCCTCGGTTGGGGCTCAACGGTGATCCTGAGCTGCCTGATCGGCTCAGCGGTTCTGCTGATCGCGTTCGTGATCGTCGAGCGGATCCAGGGCGAGCGGGCGATGTTCGAGCTCGCGCTGTTCAGAAAGCCGACCTTCACCGGTGGGTCGATCGCCGCGTTCGCGCTTTCGGCCGGGTTGTTCTCGCTGTTCCTGTACCTGACTTTGTATCTGCAGGATGTGCTCGGCTTCTCGGCCCTGCAAACCGGCCTGCGGTTCCTGGTCCTGTCCGGCGGCATCCTGCTCACCTCGGCACTGGCAGGGCGGCTTACGACGTTCGTCCCGATCAGGTTCCTGCTCGGCCCGGGTCTGGCGCTGGTGGGAGTGGGACTGCTGCTGATGCGCGGTCTCGACACCTCGTCGGACTGGACCCACTTGATTCCGGGCTTCATCGTCGCCGGCGCGGGCACCGGGCTGGTCAACCCGCCACTCGCGTCGACCGCGATCGGCGTGGTGACGCCCGACCGTGCTGGGATGGCCTCAGGTATCAACTCCACCTTCCGCCAGGTCGGTATCGCGACCGGGATCGCGGGACTAGGCTCGATCTTCTCGCATACGGTGCGCACACAGATCGTCTCGCTGCTGAGCGGCGTACCGCAGCTCAGCGGGAGCCGGGCCCATGCGCTCGCCGCCGGCGTGGCGCAGGGCAGCGGTAGCCGCAGCGGGATCACGCAGTTGCCGCCGCAGGCCCGCGCCACCGCAGCTCACGCGGTGCGTGCCGGCTTCGTCGCCGGGCTCAACGACGTGTTCCTGATCGGCGCACTGGTGGTGTTCACCGCCGCGGTGCTGGCGCTGTGGCTGATCCGCAGCAGTGACTTCGAGGCATCGGCGGCTCGTAGCGCCGCGAGTCGGTCGGGGCGAGGCGAAGTGAGCACCGCGGACGTCGGTGGGACAGTCGGCGCGGGCAGCGGCTGAGTCGCCAAGGGAGGTTCGGGGCCATGATCTTCCGCCAGCTCACCCATGATGACCTCGGTTGCGCCTCTTATCTCGTGGGTGATGAGAGCGCGGGTGTGGTGGCGGTGGTCGATCCGAAGTTCGAGATCGACGACTACCTGGAACTGGCGCGCTACCTGGGCGTGTCGATCGAGCACATATTGGAGACGCACAATCATGCCGATCACGTCTCCGGCCACGGGAGACTGGCGGCTGCGACCGGCGCGAGGATCCACGTCCACCGCGCTGCGGAGGTCCGCTACGACCACGAACCATTCGAGGATGGTTGGGAGCTCGCGCTCGGTGCCGTGCGCGTGCGAGCGATCCACACGCCCGGACATCGGCCCGAGCACACCGCGTTCGCGTTGACCGACACCGCACGCGGCGATCAGCCGTGGGCGCTGCTGACCGGCGATTCACTGTTCGTGGGAGACATCGCGCGCCCGGATCTGGCGATCGATGCCGAGCAGGGAGCTCGCGCGATCTTCCGTTCACTGCACGAGCGGGTGCTCGAGCTCCCCACCGAGACCGAGGTCTGGCCGGGGCATCTCGGGGGATCGATGTGCGGCGGCCCGGGCATCGATCTGAAGATCTGCTCGACGGTCGGGTACGAGCGCGCCCACAACGAGCTGCTGGACGAACGGGACGAGAACCGGTTCGTCGCCCGGATAACCGCCGCGCTGGGGCCGCAGCCGCCAAACTTCAGGGCGATCGTCGAGCTGAATCGAGGGGTACCCGTGGCTCAGGGAGTGGAGCTTCTACCCCTGGCTCCGAGGCAGGTAGAGCAGAAACGCGGCGTGGGGGCGATGATCGTCGACGTCCGCACCGACCTGCAGTTCGACGAGGCGCACATCCCGGGCGCGGTCTGTATTCCGGCGCTGCAAGCCGGCTTCGGAACGCGGCTCGCGTGGCTCGCGGAGCGCGATCAGGAAATCGTGCTCGTTGGGCGCGATGATCAGGACGCCGGGCGCGCCGCCGAGCTCGCCGCCGCGGTTGGCATCCGCAAGCTCGGTGGCTGCCTGACGGGCGGGATGACCGAGTGGCGACGCGAGCAGCGCCCGGTGAAGCAGATCGAGCGACTCGAGCTGGCGCGCCTGCCTGAACGCCGGCATCTGGACCCGGCGTTGCAAATCCTCGACGTACGCGAGCGCTCCGAGCGCGAGCAGGGACACATCCCCGGTTCGGTGTTTGCTCCCTGGCACGACATCCACGAGCTCCCGGAGGGCCTCGACCGCAGGCGGCCGATCGCGGTCGTATGCGCCTCGGGCCAGCGAGCGGCGGTCGCCGCGAGCCTGGTGCAACGCACCGGCGCGGATGAGGTGATTCACATAGTCGGCGGTGGGGTCCCGAAGTGGGCGGAGCTGGGGCAGCCGATCGAACGCGGGAGCTCCTGAGCCTGGGCCCGCTCGGACGCGGGAGCTCCTGAGCCTGGGCCCGCTCGGACGCGGGCGCTCCTGAGCCGGGCTCGGTCGAACGGTGCCTCGCCCGAGCTTGAGCGCTCCTGCTGGGAGACGCCGGAGCGTCTGGAAGCATTTGGCCGGGACTGATGAGCGAACCTTCGATGCCAGCCGCCGGGGACGACGGCCCGGAGATCGACGACGGCGCCGGCTCGGAGGCCACCACCGGCACGGCAGCGACCGCCGCACCGGCTGCGCCCCAGTCGATCGCCCGCCGCCGGCTGGTGCTCGTCGACGCGCTGATCGCGCTCGCCACGCTGCTGGCGATCGTGGGAATGTTGTCGGTGTGGGCGAACCGTCTGCTGTTCGACCCAGACAACTGGGCGAGCACCAGCACCCAGCTGCTTCAGAACAGCGAGATCCGGACCGCTACCGCGAACTACCTGGTCGACCAGCTGTACGCGAACGTGGATATCGCGGGGCTGATCAAGTCCGGGTTGCCGCCGCGGTTGGCACCGCTCGCCGGGCCCGCGGCGGGAGCCCTGCGCAGCGCGGCGGTCAAGGGCGCCGAGCTTGCGCTGACGCGCCCGGAGATCCAGAGCGTGTGGGCCACCGCCAATCGCGCGGCCGATCGGACGTTCATCGCAATCGTCAATGGGGGAAAGGGGCCGGTGAAGGTCAACCAAGGCGCGGTCACGCTCGATCTCGCCTCGATCGTCGACGACGTCGCCAGTCGCCTTGGCCTGCCCGCCGGTCTCGGCGAGAAGCTTCCTCCGTCGGTCGCGAAGCTGACCGTGTTCAAGTCCAACCAGTTGAAGTACGTCCAGAACGGGGGCCGGGCGGTCCGCTCACTGGCGTTGTGGCTGACGATCCTGGTGCCGCTGCTGTATGCGCTGGCGGTGTTCATCGCCCGGCGTCACAGGCGGCGGACACTGATGACGGTGGGCTTCGCAATCGTGTTTGCGGGCGTGCTCGGGATCGCTGCTCGCGCGATCTTGATCTCGCAGGTGACCGACTCGCTCGTGTCCGACGCCTCGCTTCGCCCCGCGGTCAGGGCGGTCGTGGGGATCGCGACGGGAGACCTGAGCGAGATCGCGGACGGATTCGTTCTGGTCGGGGCGGTGCTCGTCGCGGCGGCCTGGTTCGCCGGACCGGCGCGGCCGGCGACATCCGCGCGCCGAGCAATCGCGCCGTTCCTGCGGGAGCAGCCCGTGCCGTCGTTTGCAATCACCGCGGCGGTGATGACGCTGATCTACATCTGGAACCCGATCGAGGCCACCGGCACCGCGGTCGGGATCATCGGCTCGCTAATCCTGGCGTTCTTCGGGACCGAGATGCTTCGTCGGCAGACCGCGGTGGAGTTCCCCGACGCCCAGCCGGGCGATGCGACCGCGGCGATCCGCGCGCGAGTCCACGCCTTCCGCGAGCGCCGGCACCAGCGCCACCGGCGGTTCTCCGGGAGCGACGCCTCGCTGGCGGAGCAGCTCGAGCGGCTGGCAGTGCTACGCGATCACGGTGAGCTCACTCAGGAGGAGTACAACGCGCTCAAGGCGAGTCTGCTCGCCGGTGCGGTGTAGTGTCAACGGGTCCCGGCGCGCCGGCCAGGAAAGCGGTGGGCGCCGAGATATGACACTTGACTGACGAGCGCAAGGCTCTAGTATCTCCGCAAATGGGGTCAGCCGTCAGTGGGCCGGCGCAATGCAACGCGAGCGAGATCGTCGCGCGGCAGGTCGAGGCGGGTCGGGGCGATTGGCGTGCGATCGTGGCCGAGGACGCGACGTTGACTTATGAGGAGCTTCGACGGCAGGTCAACCGGGCGGGTCGGCTGCTTCACGAGCTCGGCGTGCAGCGTGAGCAGCGAGTGCTGCTGGCGCTCGACGACACGACCGTGTTCCCGATCGTGTTTCTGGCCGCGATGCGGATCGGCGCGGTCCCGGTTCCGGTCAGCCCCCTCGACAAAGACGAGAACTTCAGGCACTTCGTCGATGACTCGTACGCGCAGCTGATCGTGACCGACGCGCCGCTGCTCGAGCGGCTATCCGCGATCCTCGGCGATCCACGGATGCGCTACCTGGTTCGCGGCGGCGAGGGCAGCGGCGTGATCGAGTTCGACGACGCGATCGGGCGCCAGTCAGACGAGCTCGAGGCCGTGGCGACGCATCGGGATGACGTGGCCTTCTGGCTCTATAGCTCGGGTTCCACGGGCAAGCCCAAGGGCGTCGTTCACCTCCACCACGACATCGGCGTGACTTGCGAGAACTACGCCCGCCAGGTGCTGGGCGTGAATGAAAACGACGTCACCTTCTCGACGACCAAGCTGTTTCACGCGTACGGGCTCGGCAACGGGTTGTCGTTCCCGTTGTCGTTCGGCGCGACCTCGGTGCTGATGCGCGGGCCGACCAAGCCAGAACCGATCCTGCAGACGGCGCGGCGTCATCGGCCAACCATCTTCTTCTCGGTGCCGGCGCTGTTTGCCGCGCTCGTCTGCGAGCCCTCGGCCGAGGGGGCGTTCACATCGTTGCGGTTTTGTGTGTCCGCAGCCGAGGCGCTGGCGCCGGCGACGATCGAGCGCTGGCGCGAGCGCTTCGGCGTGGACATCATCGACGGGATCGGCTCGACCGAGATGTTGCATATCTACTGTTCGAACCGCCCGGGAAGAATCGAGCTCGGAACCACCGGTTGGCCGGTTCCGGGCTATGAGCTGCGGCTCGTCGACGACCGCGGGACGGTGCTCGAGGGCGCGGCAATCGGCGGTCTGCAGGTGCGCGGCGACTCCTGTGCCGCCTACTACTGGCATCAGCATGAGAAGAGCAAGGCATCGATGCTCGGCGACTGGTTCGTCAGCGGCGATCGCTACGAGCGGCGCGAGGATGGCGCCTACAGCTACGTCGGCCGTGTCGATGACATGCTGAAGGTGGGAGGGCTGTGGGTCTCGCCGGTGGATATGGAGCTGGTGCTGATGGAGCACCCACGCGTGGCGGGGGTGGGCGTCGTCGGCGTCACCGCGTCTGGCGCGGTCCGGATCGCGGCGTACGTGCAGTGCGCCGGGGAGCGGGGCGACGAGCCCCTCGCGAGTGAGCTGCGCGCGTGGTGCAAGCAGCGGATGCGCCGTTATGAATATCCGCACCTGATCCGGTTTGTCGACGAGCTCCCGAGGACGCTGACCGGAAAGGTTCAGCGCTTCCGCCTGCGCGAGTTAGCCGTCGAGGCGGCGCGCGAGGAGCCTGAGACGGTGCTCGCGCTGCCCGATCCGGGTCTCAGCGTCGGCTCGCCATGATCAGCCGTCGAGAAACCGCTTGATCGCGCTGGCGACTAGCTGCGGGTGCTCGAAGTGCGGGGTGTGACGGCCGGGCAGCACCAGGCGCTCGACCGGGCCACGGATTCGAGCTTCGATGCGATCGATCTGGTCGAGCGACCCGTACGGATCGGCGGATCCCTGGATCAGCAACGTCGGCGCGGTGATCAAGCCGGCCTCATGCTCGAGGTTCCAGGCCCGGAACCCGGGATCGAGCCACACCTCGCACCAGCCGCCAAAGGCTGCGTCGGGATCGTCGTGATGGCGGGCCATCCGCTCGCGCAGGCCGCCGGTCCGGTACTCCTCGCGGGTCTGACGGATCGCCGTCACCGTGACCTCTTCGACGAATACGTGTGGAGCGATCAGCACCAGCGCCGAAACCCGGTGATGGGCGGCGTGGATCAGCGCGATCGAGGCGCCGTCGCTGTGACCGACCAGCACCGGCTCGCCGGCGTCGAGCTGCGCCAGGACCGCCGGCAGCACGACGAGCGCCTCGTCATGGAAGAAGGTCGATGTCCGCGGCCGTGGCGGCGGCGCAGAACGGCCGTGCCCGAAGCGCGAGAACGCGATCACCCGGCGTCCGCTGGTTTCGGAAAGCAGTCTCGGGAAGTCTCGCCACAGTCCCGCCGAGCCGAGCCCCTCGTGCAGCAGGACGAGCGCGGGGCGGTCGCGGATGCCGGGGAGATCGAGCACCTCGAGCGCGGCTCCGTCGAGTTCCAGCCGGCCGCTTGCCGGAGAGATCATCCGGCGCTGCTCGAGACCGGTCGCACCGCGATCGTCACGTCGACCAGGGCGCACAGGCGCTGCTGCTCGTCCTTGAACTCGTGACCCCAGAGCCATTCGCGCTCAGTGTGATCACGCAATCGCGCGGCCACCTGCACGATCCCGGCCGTAATCGGGCGCAGAAAGCTCGCCGTGTTGCTGAGGCCGGAGCCGATGAACCCATCGCGCCAGACCTCCCGCACGGTCGCGACCGACGCGACCGTCTCGGCCACCGCCGAATAGATGCCCCCGTGGAGCAGCCCCAGCGGCTGGGTCAGGTTCTCGCGGACCTCGAAGCTGACCCGTGCGCTGGTGGGCGTCAGCTCGATCCAGTTCAGCCCGAGAAACCCCTCGAACGTACGCTCCAGCGCAGTCGACGGTGCCGGAAGCGACTCCGAATCCCAAGGCCACTGGTTCATCAGGCGGCTGTAAGTCTGCATCCGGGGTGGGTCACGGTTGCCCGCCGAAGACCACCGACTTCGTCTCCGTGTAATAGTCGAAGGCTTCCTCGCCGTGCTCCTTGCCGTACCCACTCGACTTCCAGCCGCCGAAAGGAAGCTCGTCGTACACCTTGGTCCGGGAATTGATCCAGGTGTAACCGGCCTCGATTCGCTCAGCGGCTTGACGCGCGCGCTGCAAATCGCGGGTCCAGACCGATGAGCCGAGCCCGAACTGAGACGCGTTGGCGCGCTCGATCGCCTCCTCGAGATTCGCGACTCGCCAGATCGGGAGTGCCGGCCCGAACACCTCCTCGGTCGCCATCGGCGCGTCGTGGGAGGGATCGACCACCACGGTCGGCATGTAGAAGAAGCCGTCGGCCAGCTCGGGATCAGGCGGCCGTCCCCCACCGGTGGCCAGCGTGCCACCCTGCGCGAGCGTGCGCTCCACCTGGTCGGCGACTTCGTCTCGCTGAGCGCGCGTATGCAGCGGGCCCATCTGCGAGCCGGGACTATCGCCACGGCCGACCTTCAACCGCTTGGCCTTGTCCGTTACCCGCTCGATCACCTCGTCGGCGACTGACTGGAACACGTACAGCCGCTTGATCGCCAGGCACGCCTGGCCGCAGTTGTAGAAGCGTCCCATCGACGCAGCGCTGGCGGCGGCAGCCAGGTCGGCGTCGTCGCAGACGATCATCGGGTCCGAGCCGCCGAGCTCGAGCGTGACCCGCTTGGTGCCCACGGCCGCCAGCGCCATGATCTGCTCCCCTACCGGCGTCGAGCCCGTGAACGCGATCTTGCGTACGTCGGGATGAGTCACGAGCGCGCTGCCGGTGACCGAGCCACTGCCGCTGACGACGTTGAACACACCAGGCGGCAACCCTCCCTCGGCCAACAGCTCAGCGAGCCGCAGCGTCGTCAGTGGCGTCGTCCCGGCTGGCTTTGCGACGACCGCGTTGCCCGCGATCAGCGCCGGCGCCAGCTTGTTCGAGAGCAGCGTGGTGGGGAAGTTCCACGGCACGATCGCCGCCACCACGCCGAGCGGACGTCGCAGCACGATCCCGTCCACCCCGGGATCGAGGCTAGGCGTGTGCACGCCGCGGAGCGCTTTTGAAAGTCCGACGTAATGCATCAGCGTGTCGATCGCTTTGTTCAGCTCGATGCGCGCATCGCGCAGCGTCTTTCCCTGCTCGCGGGTGAGCAGTGGCACCAGCTCGTCCAGATGCTCTTCGGCGTGACGCGCGGCCTTGCCGAGGAGCTCCCCGCGCTTGCTGACGGCGAGTGCCGACCAGCCGGCGAAGGCGTGCCGAGCGGCCTGAACCGCGGCGTCGACGTCGTCCTCGGTCCCAGCTGCGACCTCGGCGAACACCTCGCCGTTGCCGGGATTGGTGATCTGGAGCGGGGTGCCGTTGTTGGCGGACTCGCGGCCGTTGACGAACGCGCCCGCGTGGCTGACGATCGTCTCGGTGCTCATCCGCTCATCAGCCGAGGCCTCCCACGACCACCGACTTGATCTCGGCGTAGGACTCGAGCGCCTCGAGCCCGTGCTCCTTGCCGAACCCTGACGCCTTGACGCCGCCGAACGGCAGCTCGTCATAGCCGTAGTGAAGCTGGTTGACCCAGGTCATGCCCGATTCGATCTCCTGTGCGGCGCGGTGGATCAGGCGGGCGTCGTGGGTCCAGATCGAGGATCCGAGCCCGTAGGGAGTGTCGTTCGCTCGCCTGACCGCCTCGTCGAAATCGCTGAAGCGGAGAACGGGCAGCACCGGACCGAACACCTCCTCGGTCATCAACCTCGAATCGCCGGCCGGCTCGGCAATCACCGTCGGCTCGAGGAAATAGCCCTTCGCGGCGCCGCCCGCTTGCCCCCCGATCAACACTTCGCCGCCGGAGCTGACCCCATCCTCGATCTGCTCGAGCAGCTCGTCGCGCCCAGCGCGGGTATGGATCGGGCCCATTCTCAGCTTCGGCTTCTCCGCCTTGACGGTCCCGTCCCCCGGCTCATAGCGAGCGACCCGCTCGACCAGCTGCGAGACGAAGCTCTCGTAGGCCGAGTGATGCACGAACACGCGCTTGCAGCCGAGGCAAGCCTGCCCGGCGTTCCAAAAACGACCGATGATCACTGCCTTGACGGCGGCGTCGATGTCAGCATCGGCGCAGACGATCACCGGGTCCGAGCCTCCGAGCTCCAGCGTCAGGCGTTTGAGCTCGGGCGCTGCGAGCGCGGCGACGTGTCGGCCCACCGCGGTCGACCCGGTGAACGCGATCCGCCGAACCTCGGGATGAGCGATCAACGCGTCGCCGATCTGGGAACCACGGCCGGTGACGACGTTCAGCACGCCGTCGGGAACCCCGGCCTCCGAGAACAGCCGCGCCACCTCCAGCGTTGCGAGCGGCGTCGTCGACGCCGGCTTGGCCACGACCGTGTTGCCCGCTGCCAGCGCCGGCGCCAGCTTGGTCCCGAGCAGCGTGAGCGGAAAGTTGTAGGGCGTGATCGCGGCACAAACGCCGATCGGACGGCGGATCACGATTCCATACGCAGGCCCGAGGGTGGAGGGCAATTGCTGATATGAGCCACGGACCTTGGTCGCGGCCTCCGCGTAGTACCGGACGCCGTGGGCGAGGTGGCTGACCTCGCCGATCGCCTCAGCCGACGGCTTGCCCTGTTCGGTTGTGAGCGTCGCCGCCAGCTCCTTCGCGTGCTGGTGGATCAGATCCGCCGCCTTGGCCAGGATCGTCGCTCGGTGCTCAGCGTCGGTCCGCGACCACTCCGCGAACGCGCGCTTGGCGGTCGCCACCGCCAGTTCCACGTCCTCTCGCGCGCCCGCGGGCACGCGATCGACGATCTCTTCGGTCGCGGGGTTGACGACTTCGAGCTGCTCGTGAGCCGTCGCTTGCCGCCACTCACCTCCGATCAGCATCTCCGGCATCGAGCCCTCCTCAGCGTAGGTCGACCTGTGCGTCCTCGATGACGCGGCTTGTTTTCATGTGTCGCTGTCGAAACTGCTGGTATTCCTCCGCGGCGCCATTCGTCCAGGCGAGGGCGGAGCCGGAGAGCTCCTTCTTCTCGCGTGCCGGGACGCCCGCGACCAGGACTTGCGGCCTGACCTCGGCACCCTCGAGCACGACCGCGCCGGCGGCGACCATCGCGCCCGAACCGACGTGGGCGCGTTGCAGGATGATTGCGCCCATCCCGATCAGCGCTGCCTCCTCGATGATGCATCCCTCCAGCAGCGCACTGTGTCCCACCGTCACGCGCGGGCCAACGATCGTCGGCAGCTCCTCGGCGCAGTGAACGACGGCGTTGTCCTGGACCGCGGATTCCTCGCCGATTTCGATGTGCGAGGTGTCTGCCCGCAGTACCGCGCCGAACCAGATGCTGGCGCGATCACCGATCCGCACGTCGCCCACCAGCACCGCGGTCGGCGCGAGGAAGACATCCTCCCCGATCGCCGGCGCAACGCCTTCGAGCTCCACGATCGTCGCCATCAGCGTGCAGGTCCCGCTTGCCTTGACCTCACTGTCAAGAGACTATAGGATGTCGGGCGTAAGTCAAGTGTCATATCTTTGAAAGGCATCCGTTGCTTGCCAAGCCCGTCGAAGACCTTGCGCCGCTGAGTGAAGAGCAGGTTCGGGCGCACCTCTCCGCCGGGAAGCTCGTCGAGGGACTGCAGCACATGTCGCCAAACTACCTGGAAGGCATGCGCCGCATCCTCACGGTGTCCGCCGACACCGAGTTTGTCAGTGCACCGGCCTACCTGCGCGCCGCTCAAAACGCTCCTGCGCTGAACAACTTCGGCTCCGCGATGTCAATCATCCAGGACGAGCTCGCCCATGCACACATCGGCTACCGGCTGCTCGGGGACCTTGGCGTGGACATGGACTGGCTGATCTACGAGCGCCCGGCGGAACAGTTCAAATATCCCTACGCCTTCGATGTGCCCTTGAATTCGTGGGTGGAATTGGTGTGCGCGAACGCGCTCTACGATCAAGCCGGGTTCGTCCTGCTCTCTGACGTGTATCGGTCGAGCACATTCGGACCCTGGAAGCGCGCGCTGGCGAAGGTCGACAAGGAAGAGACCTTCCACCTGCGCCACGGGCGGACCTGGCTCAAGAGGCTGACTAAGGAGCCGGCCGGAAAGGCCGAAGTGCAAGCGGCGATCGACTGGATGTTCATTCTGACGCTCGAATGGTTCGGGCTCCCAGACGCGCGCAAGCGCCACTCAGAGCAGCTCGACTATGGCTTTAAGGGCTTGTCCAACGATGAGCTGCGGCAAGCCTGGATGAGTGAGGTGGTGCCGTTCATGGAGGAGATCGAAATTCGAGTACCCGCGCACCTGGATCCCGAGCGAGGTCGCTACGTGATCGATTGCCCGTTCCCGGCGCGGTTCGAGGAGGACAAGCGCCAGTGGCGGCTCGACGAGGGGCCAATCGGCTGGGACGCGGTGATCGAGCGCTGGCGGGCGCGCGGGCCGATGAACCACGACTACGTGCGCACGCTGCAGCGGGGCTATCAGACCACCTCGCTGCGGAGGGCAGCGTGACCGTCGCGGCGCTGACGGCCGCCGAACTGGTGGAGGCAGCGTGACCGTCGCCGCGCTGACGACCGCCGAACGCGTGGAGGGCCGGCTGTGGGACGCCCTGCGCAAGGTCGATGATCCGGAGATACCGGTTTCGGTCGTCGGCATGGGGCTGATCGTTTCGCTCGTCTACCGGCCCGAGCAGCGTCGAGCGGAGCTGAAGATCACCTTCACGGCGATGGGCTGTCCGGCGATGGACTTCATCGAGGAAGACATCCGCGAAGCGCTGCTTCGGGACCCGCAGGTCGATGCGGTCGAGATCGAGGTGGTGTGGGATCCGATTTGGACCAAGGACCGGATCCGGGCCGACGCGCGCGCGACGATGCGGAGGCTTGGACTCGCGGTATGAGCGCTGCGCGCGAGACGGTGACGCAACCGAGGAGTCGCGAGCGCGGGACCGTGTGGGAAGTGTTTGCGCGCAAGGCGTACGAGGAGCCCCTGCATCACGTCGGGACCGTCACCGAGTCCGACGAGGATCTCGCCCTCGTGTCAGCCCGGGCGATTTACGACGAGCAGCCCTGGATTGAAATGATCATCGTGCCGCGCAGCGAGATCCGGGAGGCGATACGGGCATGAGCACGATCGAGCCTGCGACCGGCGCGGCGACCGCCAGGATGATCTCCCTGATCCGCTCCTTGGCCGACAACAAGGGTGCGCTCGGACGGCGTTACGGCGAATGGGCGGTCAGCGCGCCAACGATCGAGTCTGCGGTCGCCGCGGCGGCGATGGCGCAGGATGAGCTTGGCCACGCCCGATCCACCTACCCGGTGCTGGCGAAGCTGGGTGTCGAGCACGAGGACGAGGGTCTCGACGCCGGCCATCCGATGACGGTGATCGGACAAGAGCTGCCCGACTGGGCGTCGTTCATCGCCGCCAACCTCGTCGTCGACGGCATCCTGACGACGTTCGTTGCCAGCGCCCGCGAGAGCTCGATCGAGCCCTTCGCACAGCGCGCGCGAAAGATCCTGCAAGAAGAGGGAGCGCACAGGGTCCACGCGGAGGCGTGGCTGCGACGCATCTGCCGCACGGGCGGCGGCGACTTGGAGTTGCTGCTGCTGCGGATCGACGAGATGTGGTCGCAGGCGTCCCGCTGGCCAGGAAGAGACGACGATCCTGGATACGAGGAGGCGGTCACCCGCGGCATGGTCAGCGACGGCCCGGCAGCGATCCGGGCACGCCTTCGAGCTTGGCTGACCGAGCTGCTCGATCGGGAGGGAGTCGAGATCGCGCTAGCGGAGCCTTGCGACTGGTCACACTGGAACGAGCAGCGGCGACAGTGAGCCGGCCGGAGCAAAGCTGTCCGTTCTGCGATTCAGACGAGGTGGAGCTGGTCTCGGCATGGGGTGCGCAGCTGATCACCAGCCAGTTTCACTGTCGGCATTGCAACACGCCCTTCGAGGCAGTACGGGAAGACTTCCGAAGTGATGGCATGATCCCGTGCTCCGATGAGCACGCCGATGATTAGTCCCCCGCTGGGCTCCATGCACCGCGTCGTGGTCATCGGTGGAGGCTTCGGTGGCCTGCGCGCGGTGCAGCCGCTGAGGGATCAGCCCATCGAGGTGACGTTGATCGACCGGCGCAACTTCCACATGTTCCAGCCGCTGAGCTATCAGGTCGCTACCGGCGCGCTGTCACCAGGCGAGGTTTGCTATCCGCTGCGGGCGATATTCAAGTCTGCGCCGAATGTGCGCGTGATGCTCGCCGACGTGTCTGGATTCGATCTCGCCGCACGTGAGGTGATGCTCAGCGATACGCGCGGCGTGAAAGCGCCGCCATCGGTGCCCTACGACACGCTGATCGTGGCCGCCGGCTCGAGCTACTCCTACTTCGGCCACGAGGACTGGAGGAAGTTCGCAGCCGAAGTGAAGACGCTCGAGAGCGCGATCACGGTGCGCTCCCGGCTGCTTCGAGCTTTCGAGGCCGCGGAAATCGCCGACGATCGGGGCGACCGGGAGGCGGAGCTTACGTTCGCGGTCGTCGGTGGCGGTCCGACTGGCGTCGAGATGGCAGGTCAGATCGCCGAGCTCGCGCGCGACACGTTGCGCCGCGACTTCCGGTCTATCGATCCTCGCTCGGCGCGGATCCTGCTGATCGATACGGGAGATCGGCTGCTCAGCAGCTTTCCGCCTTCTCTCTCGGCCAAGGCGAAACGCTCGCTCGAGCGGCTCGGAGTGACGACGATGCTCAACTGCACCGTCGTCGACGTAGACGGCCGCTCGGTCACCGTCACAGCTCCCGGCGGCGAACCCCAGAAGATCCCGACGAGGACCGTTATCTGGGCTGCGGGAGTGAACGCGTCCGGGCTCGGACGGATGCTCGCGGAGCTGGCCGGCGGGGAGCTCGACCACACCGGGCGCTTGACGGTCGAGCCAGATCTCACCCTCCCCGGGCATCCTGACGTGATCGTGCTTGGCGACATGGTCCGCGTCCGGGACCAGGCCGGGACCGCCCAGTCGTTCCCCGGCGTCGCCCCAGTCGCGATTCAGCAAGGTCACTACGCGGGAAGATTGGTCCGCGACCGGCTCGAGAACCTCACCACGCCGCCGTTTCGCTACCGCGACAAGGGCAACGTGGCGACGATTGGCCGGGGCAGCGCGGTCGCCGACCTTCGCGTGGTCCGGCTAAGCGGGCTGCCGGCTTGGGTGGTGTGGCTATGCGTCCATCTGTGGTACCTGATCGGCTTTCAGAACAGGTTGCTGGTGACGATTCAGTGGACGCTCAGCTTCTTCACGCACGGACGCGGTTCGCGACTGATCGACGACCGTCCGTCGAGCTGATCGCCGGTGCGCTCTATCGTTGACGGCGGTGTCGAGCTTGCCATTGTTGTCGGCGCCCGGGACGCCACCGTTGTCGGCGCCCGGGACGCGCCTCGAGTCCTTCCGGGTGCCGCTGCGGTCGGAATTGGCCCCGGAGCAGGCCGTCCTGTGGCTTCGCGGCGATCAGCGACCGTTCGCTCTTGTCGGTGATTGGCTTGGAACTGATGCGATCCTCGGGTCCGTGCCCGCGCGCGTCGCTGACCCGAACGCCGATCCGTTCGCGTTGCTGGATTACGCGCCCGAAGCCGGCGGCGCAGAAGCCGTGGTGGGCGGAGGATGGGTTGGTTGGCTTGGCTACGAGCTGGGCGCCCGGATCGAGCGGTTGCCGCCGAGCCCGCCTGCGCCAAAGCCCCGGCCGCCGTTCTCGCTCGCGTTCTATGACCATGTGGTTCTGTTCGACGGTGAGCAGTGGTGGTTCGAGGGGCTTTGGAGCGAACAGCGCGCCGCCGCGCTGCGCGAGCGACTCTCGGTATGGGAGGACCGCCTCGGGCGCCGGCCGGCGCCGCCCGTAGATCTCACGCCGACCACGTTCACCTTGACCGGCAACGCGGCCGCCGGCCACGTGGCGGCGGTTGCGGAGTGTCGCCGCCGTATTGCGGCCGGAGACCTGTTTCAGGCAAATCTGACGGTGCGGCTCGAGGCGCGCTTTGCCGGCGATCCGGTGGATCTGTTCGCGAGGGCACTGCCGCGAGCGATGCCGCGGTTCGGCGCCCTCATCGATGGAGTCGTGAGCCTCTCGCCTGAGCGCTTCCTGCGCCGCGAAGGGCGACTGGTCCACACGGAGCCGATCAAAGGCACCCGTCCCCGCACGGGAGCGCCGCGAGAACGTCGAGACGCGCTCGACGAGCTCGTCGCGTCGACCAAGGACGCTGCCGAGCACGTGATGATCGTCGACTTGATGCGCAACGACCTCGGCCGCGTCTGCCGATATGGAACGATCGTCGCCGAGCCGCCGCGGCCAGAGGCGCACGCCGGGGTGTGGCATCTCGTCTCGACCGTGTCCGGGCAGCTGCGCGAGGATGTCGGGGACGGGTCGCTGCTACGGGCCACCTTCCCGCCCGGCTCGGTCACGGGCGCGCCGAAGGTCGAGGCGATGAAAGTGATCGCCACCCTGGAAGCGAGTAAACGCGAGCTGTACACCGGGGCGATCGGGATTTTCAGCCCGCTGGCCGGGGTTGACCTAAGCGTGGCGATTCGAACGTTCGAACTCAGCGGGCAAACGATCTGGTTCGGCGCCGGCGGGGGAATCGTCGCGGACTCCGACCCTGAGCTCGAGTTGTCCGAGGCGTTCTCCAAGGCCTCGGGACCGATCTCCGCGATCGACGGCACGCTCGCGCCGCCTCCGCGACGACGTGCTCCCGGGGATCGTGTGCCGCCGAGCGCCCTACGTCACGGCTGGCGTCCCGATCCCGCAGCCGGAATCTTTGAAACGCTGCTCGTCGAGGACGGCAGGCCGGTTCGCCTCGAAGCGCATCTCGAGCGGCTCGCCGGCTCGCTGCGCGAGCTCTACGACGTTGAGCTGGACCGTGCGGCTACCGCGGCGCGTGTCGAGACCGCCGCTTGGCAGCATGCTGTGGCCCGGTCGCGCTTGCGGATCCTGGCCGACCGCGACGGGTCGCTGACAGTGACCCTGTCGCCTGCCGGCCCGGCGCCGCTCACGCCCGTTGAGCTGACCCCGTTCGCGCTGCCCGGTGGGCTGGGCGCGCATAAATGGCAGGATCGCCGCCTACTGCAAGCGCTCGCCGGCGCCGCGGCAGGGGCGGTGCCGCTGGTCGTCGACACCGATGGCCTGGTGCTCGAAGCGGCGTACGCGAACATTTGGGTGATGGAGCGCGGGGCGCTCACCACCACTCCCGCCGACGGTCGCATCCTGCCCGGAGTTACCCGCGCGGCGCTGCTCACGACCGAGCCGGCTGCACGGGAGGAGCCGATCGAGCTCGCCCGGTTGCAAGCCGCCGATGCGATCTTCCTGACCTCCTCGATCAGCGGATGTCATAGCGCGAAGCTGCGTTCGGAGCCGGTGCTCACCCGCCGGCTAGCTGTATTGCTTTGATGATTAGGAGGTTACCGAGATGAGGAGGTAGCCGCGGAGGGTGAGCATCGCGATTTTGCGGGTGATTGACCATTGTGGTCGGGCGAGTAGGGTGAGTGGGGGCATTGTCCATTGTTCTTTGGGGATGGTGGTTGTGGGGGTGGGGGTTGTGAGTGTCGGGTGGTGGCGGCGAGGGTGTTTAGCCATGCTTTGTTGCGCCATGGTCCGAGGACTTCGGAGTCGTTGCAGAGCAGTAGGAGGAAGACGCTTGCGCTGGGGAGGAGTACGCCGGCGAGTGCTTGTACGGCTTCGGTGATTACGCCTAGAGGCGCGCCGGGGATCAGGACGATCGTGGCGGCGGTGGCGATCAGGAGCGCGAAGATGGTGTAGAAGAGTTTGGCGTCGGTGAAGCTGCGGTGCAGCGAGCTTCTGGTTCCGAACAGGTCGCCGAAGGCGTAGCTGGTTGAGAGTGTTAGCGCCGGCGCCGATTAGCGACGCGCTGAGTAGTACCAGCGCGAAGAACGCGCCCGCGACCCAGCCGAGGGTTTGGTGCAGAGCGGTGGCGGTTGGCGCCGGCGTCGGTGAACTGGCCGAAGTAGCTGGTGTGCTGCAGGGCGAAGGCGGAGATGCAGATCAGCGCGCCGGCGCCGATCACGACGGTCAGCGCGCCGATCCAGGTGTCGAGCCGCTCGTAGTTGATCCAGCGGGGTGATCCGTTTCTCGATCACGTTTGACTGCTGGAAGAACAGCTGCCACGGCGCGACGGTGATGCCGACGATCGCGATGATCAAAAGCACCGAAGCGGAGTCAGTCCCGCCCTGGATCCCGGGAGTGAGCAGGTCGTAGGCGATCGGGGTGAACTTTCGGGTGTGAGAACAAGAACAGCGGGATCACCAGGAAGTTCGTGAACACGAACACGAACATCGACTGCTCCCAGCGGCGGAAGCTCCCGACAGTCGGCCGTGAGGCGTTCGCTCGGCAGAATCACCTGGATAAAGTCCCACTCGACGCCTCCAATTTTAGCCGCTGGGGTGTTTCCCCTCAGCTACACGTTCAACATCCCAGTCGCCGGAAACGGTGTCTTGACTGGGACGTTGACCAGCTTCGCTTTAGACACTGAGCGCAACATTGCGCTCCTTCGGATGCGCGTAGCGAAAAGGAGACCGACCGGGATGCCGGACAAGGGTCTCGAATCGCTTGTGAGGCGGAGCTCATGGCTCTGATCCCGGGCTGCACCTCCCACCCGCATCCTCACCCCCACACGTCACCCGCTCTCCCCAACGAACCCCCCACCCTCCTCACCCCTCATCCGACCCGACCCCAACAAGCCGACCGCAACAGATCCTGTTGCGATGACGACCGACCCGTGGCACAGCATCTCACTCGCGCGACGAGGCGCGTCGAGTGGGACGGGCCCGACCGCATGGGATCTGCAAGAGTGCCTGCGTCCGTAACCTTTCAAATCCACGCGGGCACTCCTTTAGCGCGTATGCAGGGTGACGTTGTACCCAGGCATCGAGCGGATAAGATCGACCTGGCGGTATTGATGCAGGTCTAGAACCTCACTCCATGTCGATGAATCGCGGGATCGACGCGTGACAAAGGTCGTCGATCTATCACAGGAGATCTACCAGGGGATGCCGGTCTACTCGGGCCCTATCACACCTACGAGGGCACCGTCGGGTTTATAGAGAGCGACTTGATTTACGCCACCCGCGGGACCAGCTTGAGCGATCTCGACTCGATAAGTCACTTCGACCCGTCTCCCGAGGCGCTACGGTGGAACTCCCGAGCACACGACGCCCTTCGCGGGCATGGGCAAGGCCGCTGCCGAGTGGTTAGCCGAGCGGCGCTGAAGGCGTTCGGCGTCGACACGCCGACTCCCGACAATCCGGCGAGCCGCACCTATGCGTCTCCTCTGCCGTCGTGAAAGCCTGCGTCGCTACGAAAATCTGACCAACCTCGAGGCGGTCGTGGGTAAGCAATTCACCTTTGAGGGCTTGCCGCTGAAATTCTGCGCCGGGCATGGTGCGCCGGTTCGGGCGATCGCGCTGCTCGATGAGTGACGAGCGTTTCAGCGGGCGCGTGCAATCGTCACCGGCGCGGGTCAAGGCACCGGTCGGGCAATCGCGCTGGCCTTCGGGCGCGAACGCGCGAATGTCGTTCTCGCGGCGAGATCACAGGACCGACTCGAGGAGGTCGCGGACGAGATCAGGAGCGGCGGCGGAGAGGCGCTGGCGGTGCCGACGGACGTCACCGAGCCGGGTTCGGTAGATCGGCTGGGGGACACCGTGCTCGCGCAGTACGGCACCTTCGATGTGCTCGTCAACATTTCGGTCGTCGGCGGGCCGACGCCAGTGTTGTGGTAACACACGCCTGATGACTGGGAGGAGACATTCCATGTCAACTTGCCGGCGTCTTTCTGTGTTGCCGAAGTTCATGCCGACGATGATCGCCAGTCAAGTCACATGTGTAAACGTTTACCCAACCTCAACAAAGGCGGGTAATCATGCCCCGACGGCGGCGCGGCGCAGGAAGCTAATCGGTAGCTTCCTCGCCAGGCACTTTCAGCGACGGCCGTCGCTTGAGTGGCCGCACTTCGCCGCGCTGGAGTGCCCGCTCCGAGAACCCGAGCGTGTTGAGCGCCAGTTCACGATAGGTTCGGACGATGTCATCGGGAGACAACGGTCCAGTCCGCTGGTACCAGAACGCCACCGATGTGCACATGGTGACGATCGCGCGGGAGGCGAGCTCCGGCTCGGTCACGACGAAGACCCCCGCGGCGACGTCCGGAAGGACGACGTCGTCGAACGTGTGCTGCTGGCGGTCGCGCTTGCTGAGGACGCGGCGAAGGGCGGGCGCGGACAGGCTGCGCAGCTCAGTGTTACCGACGAAGCTCTCCTCGGCGCGCTCGCAGTGGAAGCGCACGTGCGCGTCGACGACCGCGCTGAAGCGCTCGACCGGATTCTGCCCGGCTCGCGCCAGCGCCGCCTGGGTCATCTCGAGCAAGTGGTCCATCGTGTCGTCGATCAACTGCTCCTTACAGCGCCAGCTTGGAGGCGTAGTGGTGATAGAGGCCCGGCACGCTGACGCCGGCCCGGTTGGCGATCTGCCGAATCGTGGTTCCGTGGTAGCCGCGCTCGACAAAGCACTCCAAGGCTGCGAGCAGCACTCGTTCCTGGCTCGTGAGCTCGTTCGGTCTCCTGCCGATCAGGCCGCTGGCATGATCACGTCCCATCGTCAATAGCCCGCCTCTGAGCGCTGCTGAGTATGTTGCGATGCGCGGCACGAAGCACGCGGCTCGGACATCAACTACGCCCGCCAAGGCATGGTTGAAAAGAACCTGGGCGCGCCTGCCGAAAGATCCAGTCTACCGAGGGCTCAAGGCGACCGACCATCCGCCCCCGTGACTCCACTTCCACCGGCAGGATCACCGGTCCGCCACCCTCCAGTGTCCGGTGTACGCAGCGATTTGTGCCGAGGAGGGCCTACCGACGCCGCCGACAACAGCGGCGGCGACACGAGCTCGCTCCTGACCGGCGGTTACTCGCAAACGCGCTCACGAACACATCTCCGACGCTGCGCACTCCGCGGAGCTATCGTGTTGAGCATGCGAACCCTCACGGAGGACGACGCCCTCGCTGCCAGGGTTATGACTCGCGTATGGCGCTGGCGGATCGCCGCGATCCTCCTGATCGGCGCGGTGGTCGTGATCATCGCCCTCATCAGCCAGACCTGAGGCCGAGGCCGTCTCCAGTGCCGACGCGAGCCACCGGGCCAACGAGGCGTGTGGAGGACGCCGGACGTCATCGAGGCGCCGTGTCATACCGAGCACCTCGCCGATCAACCTGACGCGCTCTGAGTGGATCTGGGTCATCCTCCGCTCAAGCCGGTCGGCGAGGTCGCGGCCGGATAGGTGGATGTACCGCTCCGTGGTCTCCGTCCGCTGGTGACCGGCGAACGCCGCGATCTGATGAAGCTCCCACCCCGACCGCGCCAGATCCGTCAGGCACAGGTGCCGCAGCGTGTCGGTGCTGAACCGCGGCAACCCCGCCCGATCCGCGATCGAGCGGACGATCTTCGACCAGGCCCACGGCGACACTCCCTCCCCACGGTTGCGCGGCGACTCCGACACGAACAGCGCTCCGCGGGCAGCCGTGATCTGCCGGCGTGCGCGAGATAGGTGACGAGCAGCCGGCCCGCGACAGCGGAATACGGCACCACGCGCCCGCGGCGTGTTTTGGTCGTCTCCGCACGCACCCGCAGCGTCCGGTGGGCCGGATCGAGATCGTCGGTCTCGAGCAGGCACAGCTCCTCCCGGCGCAAAGCGGCGTCGTAGGCCAGCGCGAGCATCAACCGATTGCGCAACCGCTCGCCGACGGCCAGCTCCAACAGCGCCCGCCACTGCTCCTCGTTCGGGATCCACGGCAACGCCTGAAGCCGCGGCACCAACCCACGACCACCGCCCGACCCGTCGCGGGCGCGATTGCCGCAGCCAACCGGATTACGGTCGCAGACGTGCTCTTCCACCAGAAAGTCGTAGAACTGGCGCACGACCGCGACCCGCAGCTGTAGCGTCGTTCGCCAACCCAGCGCCGGAGCCCAGCGCAATCACGTTCTGCCCGCGTCGGCCCGGCCGATCCCTTAGATCTCGAACATACCGGGCGATCTCGGCTCGGCCGGCGGCCTCGACCGCAGCGCCGCGGCGCTCGCAAAACCGCAGGTAGTCGACCAGCGACCTCGCATACGCCTCGATCGTGCGAGGCGAACGGCCCAGATCGCCCTTGATCGCCAGCCACCGCAACACGAGTGGCAGCGCGCCAGCACCGGCCAACGCTCGGCCAGCGGCTCGGCATACCCACCCTGATTGACGTGGACCTGCCAATCATGCGGCCCACCCTGAGCCCCCTCGGCCGCGACGCCCACGAACGACCCGAGATCCTGGCGCGGTGACAGTCCCGCACCACCGACGGCTGCTGCGCCTGACCCACTCCCAGCAGCCGCGCGCACGCGCCCACGGGCGGCGCTCCTCGCCTCCGGCTTGTCGCTTCGCTCGCTGGCGCGCTCCTCAGTAACCAGGTCAATCCCGACCTCCTCGGTAGATGCCGTGATCAACAGCCGCCATCTACCTGCTCCAAGCCCAGCGGAGACCAGCGACCACCCAGCCGAGTGCGCTATCTGGAGCCAGTTCCAAATAACACACACGGGGCTTAGTGGACCCACGTTGGGTATCTATATGATCTTTCGACAGCCAAAGAGGGAGATGACATGGCCGCAGCGACGGTAACTGAGGAGCCGATTACCGCCGAACGCGTGGGGAATGCGGTTCAGGCCGCCGAGATTGGCGGCGGGTTCAGCCCCGGAGACGGAGCACGTTCGCTTTGGCGCAGCGCGCTCAACACCCGTGGGCTGAGCCGGCGAGCGGCCGATCTCGGCTGGGAGGCGGGCAAGGTCCTGCTGGGGCGCTCGGAAGTGCAGCCGGCCAAGGGAGACTGGCGCTTCAAGGACGAGACCTGGCACGGCAACCCTTCTTACCGTCGTCTGATGCAGTTCTACCTGGCATGGTCAGAGACGGTGCTGGCGGCCGTTGACGACGCTGACGTCGATTGGCGCGATGCCGAACGCGTCAGGTTCCTGGCGGAGCTGCTGACTTCCAGCGTCGCCCCCACCAATTTCCTGCTCGGAAACCCCGCGGCGCTCAAGCACGTGTTCGAGACGGGCGGCATCAGCCTGGTCCGGGGCACGCGAAACCTGCTTCACGATCTGCGACGGAACCGAGGAATGCCGTCGATCGTCGATCGGTCGGGATTCGAGATCGGGCGCAACCTTGCGGCAACCCCCGGCGCGGTCGTCTACCGGGATGAAGTGTGCGAGGTCATTCAGTACACGCCCTCAACTCCCGAGATCCGTGCGCGCCCAGTGCTGATCGTGCCGCCTCAGATCAACAAGTACTACTTCATGGATTTAGCGCCCGGTCGCAGCTTCATCGAGCACGCCGTCGCTCAGGGGCTTCCGGTCTTCATCATCAGCTGGCGCAATCCTGGCATCGAGCAGCGCGACTGGGACTTCGACGTGTACGCGGCCACCGTCGAGCAGGCGATCGACGTGACGCGTGAGGTCTCCGGCAGCGACGATGTCAACCTTCTGTCGCTGTGTGCGGGAGGGATTCTCGCCACGACCGTGCTCAACTACCTGGCGGCCGGCAACGATCCGCGTGTGAAGACCGCTAGCTTTGGCGTCACGCTGCTGGACTTCTCGGTTCCGGCGCCGATCGGCATGCTCCGTACCGCGCCGCTCCTGGCGCTGTCGCGCACGAAATCGACTCGCGCCGGACTGCTCGACGGCGCCAGCCTGGGCACGGTGTTCAGCTGGCTGAGGCCGAACGACCTGGTCTGGAACTACTGGGTCAACAACTATCTGATGGGCAACGATCCCCCGCGGTTCGACATCCTCGCTTGGAACGTCGATTCGACAAATCTGCCGGCCAGGCTGCACCGCCAGTTCCTCGACATCTTCGAGAACAACTCGCTGGCCAGGCCGGGGGAGTTCGAGGTGCTCGGGACGCCGGTCGATCTCGGAACGATCGAGGTCGAAACGTATGTGACGGGAGCGACCACGGACCATCTCACGCCGTGGAAAGGCTGCTATCAGACGACACAGCTGCTCAGCGGTCCGAGCACGTTCATCTTGAGTAACGCCGGCCACATCGCGAGCCTGATCAACCCGCCCGGCAATCCCAAGGCCTACTACTTCGCTGGGCCTGAACCTAACGGCAGTAACCCCGAGGAGTGGCGCTCTCAAGCCGAGCGACGCCAGGGAACCTGGTGGGAGCACTGGACCGGCTGGATCAAGGATCAGGGCCGCTCCGGCGCAGAGCGGCAAGCGCCAAACAAGCCCGGCAGCCGCAAGTATCGGGTTGTGGAGCCCGCTCCGGGAACTTACATCCGTGGATGAGGCGGGAGGAGAGCTCCTCTAGGAGCCCCACCCGCGAACGACCGATAAAGCGAATGTGAGCGGCTCCGCGGCGAGGTAGGTGCGCTTGCGCTGGCGTTGCGCGAGGGGGGCGTGGTGCCGGCGACCGGGTCGCCGCTTAGGTCGGCGACCCGCCGGAGGCGGTCATCGCGATGCTGGCCGTCACCAGCATCGGCGCGGTCTGACCGCTTGCGCTCCGGATTTCGGCCTCGACAGCGTGCTCGACCGTTTCGCGCAGGTCGAGCCGGTGGTACTGATCGCGGTCGACGGCTACCGCTTCGGCGGTGGCGAATACGACCGGCGAGAGGACCTGCAAGCCCTCATCGAAGGAATCCCAAGCGTGCGCACTACGATCCTGATCGGGTCACTGTATCCCCGGCAGGCGCCGCCTCGGTGGTTCCGCGGCGAGTGCTTCGACACCGTCGCGGCAACTCCGCGCGCGCCCGAGTTCGTCGAGGTGGACTTCGAGCATCCGCTGTGGATTCTGTACTCCTCGGGCACCACCGGCCTGCCAAAGCGGATCGTGCAAAGTCACGGCGGGATCCTGCTCGAGCATCTGAAGTCACTCGGGCTGGGCATGGACCTACGCGCCCGCGACCGATAGTTCTTCTACAGCTCGACCGGTTGGATGGCGTGGAACTATCTTGTCAGCGGCCTGCTGCACGACACCACGATCGTCCTCTACGGCGGCAGTCGCTCTATCCCGGTCGTGACTACGAGCTCGGCGCGCTGCGGACCGTCATCCCGACTGGCTCTCCGCTACCTGCGGCAGGATGGCACTGGCTTCATGACGAACTAGGTGGGCATGTATGAATCGACCCGATCGCCGCTGACGGGAAAGAAGCTCGAGCTGGCGGTGAAGCGGATGCTGGCGGGAGAACCACTCGAGGAGGCCGCAGCCCTCGGAGCGGTCGACGATCCCGGCGCACTGCGCTGGTACGACGAGTTCGCTCAAACCCGAGTCCGAACCCGAACTCGATCTCGAGTTCGGACTCCAGTTCGACGTCGGGCGAATGGCGGAGCGGGGCGATCGTCTGGTCAGTAGCCGCTTACGAGGAAACGGTCCTCGTGGCGGACATACCATTGCGGGTCGTCCGGACCGGAACCGGGACGCCGCTCCTGCTGATCAACGGACTGGGCGCCCCGCTCGAGATGTGGGATCCGCTCGTCCGCCGGTTGCGCGGGCATGAGGTAATTGCCTTCGACCTGCCCGGGGTCGGCCTCTCCGGCTATCCACAGTGGCCGCTGCGGATGCCCGAGTTGGCGCGTCTGGTCGACCGGCTGCTCGCTCGCCTGGGCAAGGGGCGAGTCGACGTGCTCGGCTACTCCTTCGGAGGGCTACTGGCGCAGGAGCTCGCATACCGGATCCCGCGGCGGGTGCGAAGGTTGATCCTCGGGGCCACGATGCCAGGAGTTCCCAGCGTCCCGCCGCACCCGCTGGTTGGACTCATGCTGTTAACGCCGGCGCGGTATTACGACAGGCGGCTCGCGGACTGGATCGTTCCTCTGATCGCGGGGGGCCGCACCGCACGTGACCGCCGGGCACTCGATGCCGGGTTGGTGTTGCGCCTGGCCCGTCCGCCGACCACGGTCGGCTACCTGTATCAGCTCTATTCGCTTATCGGTTGGAGCAGCCACCGCTGGCTCCACCGGCTGCAGAGCCCCACGCTCGTCCTCCACGGCGATGAGGACCCCGTTGCACCGCTCGTGAACGGCCGCTACCTCGCGTGGGCGATTCCCGGCGCGCGGATTCACGTGATCCGCGGGGGAGGGCACCTGTTCATATTCGATCAGCCCGGGAGCGCGGTCGGGGTGCTCCACAACTTCCTGGAGGAGGCTCCGTTTCCGGCGGCGGCCTGACGATCAGGCGGGTAGCGTCAGCCGCCGGGCGGGGAGCGTCGCCGCCAGGCGGGGAGCGTCAGCGGCCGGCGCCATCTGGGTCCGTCACCATTCGCCCGGTGGGCGACTGCCTGATGGTGAAGCGAGGGCTGCAAGCCAGTGGGCAACGTCAAGGGTGATCTCGTCGGCGTTCATGAGATCAGCGCGTTCGTGCGTCGTTAGAACCGCGACGACACGCATGCCGGCGGCGCGCCCGGCCTCAACGCCGGCCGGAGCGTCCTCCAGCACGACGCAGTCGGCGGGTACCACGCCCAGCTCGCTCGCCGCCAACAGATAAGCCTCGGGATCGGGCTTGCCGCGCGCCACGCGGTCGGCGGTCACCAGGACCGGCGGCAGAGGTACGTCGCCACGCTGGGCTCACAGGTCGGCGGGATGGCCGAGCAGGCCGCCGACTGGATCCGGATGCGGCGCGGCGGCGACGGCTGACCCGGAACCACCCGTCGCCGCGCCGACGGCGGTCCGACGTGGACGACTTCAATCCGCATATAGCGGCTTCAGATCGTCCAGGTCCGGGCTGAGCTTGACAGACAGCCTGCAGGCGAGCGGTCGCCAGCAGCCGAGTGCCTGAAGTCACGACCGCGAGCCGGCCGGGCGAAAAGCGCTCGAACAACTCGAAGGCACCAGGCAGCGCCGTGAGCCCGTCGTTATCCTCCGCCTCTTGCTTCTCGACGCGTCCCGCCTGCGCGGCTGCGTCGAGTTCCGGGGCGATGAGCTCAATGATCTCCACGCTCGGCCGTCCGTGCATCACCGCTTCGACGCGCGCGAGGTCGACGCCGTGCTGCACCGCCCACCAGGACCAGGCCCGCTGCACGGCGGCGGTCGAGTCTACGAGCACCCCGTCCAGGTCACACAGAACGGTGCGCACGATAGGTTGGGAGCGTCAACGATTGCTGACCCTGGACGCGCTCTTGGTCGCGCGACTCTGAAGGGAAGGTCGGACCGGCTTTCGCCGGCGCGAAAGCCGACTCAGTCGTTGCCTTCGTATTTGAACGAGATATCCAGGCGGACGCGGAAGGCGACGACTCCTCCGTTCTCGATCGTCACGTCTGACCGCACGACTTCGGCCACTCGAAGGCCACGTACGGTCTTGGCGGCGGTCTCCACCGCGTTCCGCGCAGCTGCTTCCCACGATTCCGAACTGACCCCGATGACCTCGGTGACGCGATACACGCTCTCTGCCATGTTCGCTCTCCTCCTGGCGGTGGTTTGCTGGTGCGATGAGCCTACATCAGCTCAGGATGCGGTTGCTGCCTCGTCCGCAATTCCCTCAGACTGAGCTTTGAATCCTCGTCCGCAATTCCCTCAGGCTGAGCTTTGAACCCGATGGCCCGTTGGAGCCTCTCGCGGGGGCGGGGCGGGGGCCGGGCGTGGCGGGTCGCGCTCCTCAACCGTGAGCGCGTCTTGCCCACGGGCAAGGAACCGCCTCAGCGCGAATCGTGGCCTAATCGCGGGCGAGAGTGTTGGCGACCGCGACCGCCCGCTCGTTTGTCTGGCGATCCGTTGCGCGCGTCGCGCGTCGCGCGAAAGCGGCGCCGATCGGTCCGGCGGTGGCGCCGTGAAGGACCACGCTCAGCAGCACGGTGATCACCATCACCTGAGCGGTGAGCGAGCCGGGGTCCCCGTGCAGCGATTCGACCGCGAGCAGTCCGAACACCAGCGAGGCCAACCCGCGCGGACCCATCCAGCCGATGAAGACGGCCTCGAAGCGAGTGATCGTCGTGCCCCGCAGGGCAATCAGCACCGGGACGATCCGCACCACCGTCAGCGCCAGCACCGCGTACAGGATCACCTCGAAGCGAACCCCTGCGTCCAGCACCTGATCGACCGCGCGCCCAAAGACAAACCACACGCACAGTGAGAGCAGCGTTCCGATGTCCTCAGTCAGCTGTAGCGCTTCGTGCGGCAAACCACGATCTCGAACCGCAAACAGAAGACCGGCGACGAAGGCCGCGACGAAACCGTTACCGCCGAAGTAAACGGAAAGAACGTACGTCATCACCGGCAGCGCGGCGACTCCGAGGCGCAGTGACGATGGCTCGGTCCAGTTTCGCCTAAATGACCAGCCGAGGATCGTCGCGCCCGCGAACCCAATCGCACCGCCTACTCCCACTGAAATCAGGATCGCTGGGACCGCGTGTTCGAGCGCCTCGAGCGCAGGCCTGTGGGTGGCGGTGGCGCCTGCCAGACAGAACAGGAACAGCGGCGCCGCGATGCCGTCGTTGAGTCCGGACTCGATGTTCATGATCTCGCGTAGACGCTCTGGCACACGGCGGTCGCGGACGATCGCAACTGCCGGTGCCAGATCGACCGGCACGACGATGATCGCCAACACCGCCAGCAGCCAGGCGTCGCGCTCAGGAAACAGCGCGAAGCCAAGTAGCCACGCGATGAGCAGGCTGAGCGGCAACGCGATCACGAGCAAGCGTGTCAGCAGGGCGCGCTCGCGGACCAGGACCCCGCTGGGCACCTCGGTGGCGTCGACGAACAACAAGATCGCGAGCACCAACTCCACGCCCCGCTCCACGATCTTCGTGTCGAGCTCGATTCGGATCACCGGATCCGAGCCGGCGGTCAGCAGCATCCCGGCGATCACGACGGCGATCGCGCTGGTGATGCTGAACCTCGCCAAGCGCCGTGCGAAGACCCCCCAGGCAAGCACCACCAGCAACAGCAGGAAGATCGCGAGCACGACACCATCCTGCCATTCCCGATGGCACCATCACCATCCGGCGAGCTCGCCCGGAGGTGGCTGTCGGGGCCTGGAGTGAACAGGCGCCAATTCGTGTACGCACAAGCTCCCGGGGATCACAGCTCGGTAGTGACGGCTGCTTCGCGTCCGGGCCGCGCGGTATTTATTCGGGCATGTCGCTTGAGGATGCACTGAAGGAGGGTCGGTTCGACGAGGCGCGCTCGCTCCTGGACGACCTCGCGCGGGCGCTGGATACGGGTGGGCGTCGGACCGCCGCCGGCGACGCAACTAGCGATGGGACGGGCGCACCTGCTGCGACTCCCGAGCCGGACGGGGACGTGGGGGTAGCGCTGGCGATGGCGTGGTTCCCAGCCGGCGAGTACGAGAGGGCGATTGAGCGGTGGGAGAGCATCGCTGACAAATGGGCCGGCGTGCCTCACTCGGACTACTGCCGGCGCATGGAGGGTCACATCAAGTGGTTGCGGGTCCACGGCGTTGATGTGCGGGCCGTCACTCCGATCGTCGTCGCTGAATTCATTGCGTGGTGCGAGGATCGCGGCGAGGACCCCGAGGGCGCTCGGGCGCCTTACGCAGCCGATCGCCATCGGCTTGGCGGGGGGGTGGATTGGCCCCCGGGGCGCAACGATCCGTGCTGGTGCGGCTCCGAAACGAAGTACAAGAAGTGTTGTGGCCAGGCCCGGGCCGTACCGATCAAGTCCGCAGCGTAGCTGGGCCCGTCATTCGGCCTGGACAAGGGACGTGGTTGATTCGAATCCGGTAGATGGGGCTTAGGATCGCCCAGGTCCGCCGAGCGCGGCGCCTCACGATTAGCGCCCTTTCACGGCAAGAGCGCCCCGCTGTGCGGGGCTTTCTAGTGCGCCCGAGAGGACTCGAACCTCCACGGACCTTACAGTCCACAAGGCCCTCAACCTTGCGCGTCTACCAATTCCGCCACAGGCGCGTGGGCGGCCAGTATAGCCCCGAGTGGGCCGCTTGAAACCGGTGATACGCGCCTTCAGTGGGCCGTCCGAGACCGATGGTGTGCGCTTCGGGTGGGCCGCCTGAAGCCGGTGGATGCGCCTCGGGTGGGCCCACCAAAGCGGGTGGTGTGCGCCTCGAGCGCGCCTTGGCTCTCCGCGGAACGCTCCGCGGGCGTGTTCGCCGAGCGAGACCGTTGCGGATCATCCCGGGGATGCCCGCGGGTTCGCTCGTCCCGCCGCCGAAGCGCGCGCGGGGCTAGCTTCGCAAGGATGATGAGGTGCCCGCATGGGTTCGCTCCACCACAAGAGCGCGCCCGCATGTCCTGCGGCTAACAGGCACGCGCCAGCGATTGTTGTTTCCGTCCTGGGGCCGCGCTACATTTCCGAACACACGTTCGACGCAATCGTGCGGCAAGGCTAGAGCGAGCAAGGAGTGGCCTGGATGGACCTGACCAAGCGTCAGCAAGAGATCTTCGACTTCATCAAGCGGTATTCGGCCAAATATGGTTATCCGCCGACGGTCCGTGACATCGGCAAGGCAGTCGGACTCGCCTCGTCCTCCACCGTGCATGCGCATCTTGCAAACCTCGAGCGGATCGGGCTGCTGCGCCGTGATCCATCCAAGCCCCGCGCAATCGAGCTGTTCGACCGCGCAGCCGCTGGCGTCCGTGGGTTCGTTTGGCCTGGGCTTCCGCTGGTCGGCCATGTGGCCGCGGGTCAGCCGGTACTCGCGGAGGAGAACATCGAGGATTACGTCCAAACGCCCTCCTTTGCCGGCGGGGAAGACGGCGAGTATCTGCTGCGAGTTCGCGGAGAATCTATGAAGGACGTCGGCATCCTGGAAGGCGATCTCGTCGTTGTCAGGCCCCAGGAAACCGCGAGCGACGGGGACATAGTGGTCGCCCTGCTCGGTGAGGAAGCGACCGTAAAGCGGTTCTTCCACGAGTCTGAATACGTGCGACTGCAGCCAGAGAATGAAGCGATGGAGCCCATCCTCAGCCGTGATGTGAAGGTGCTGGGCAAGGTCGTCGGTCTCATGCGGAGCATCTCGTGAGGAGCGGGGTTTGACGACCGTGACGCTCAGCCCGCCGACGCTGTTCGATGCGGTGGACGGTGAGCCGACGCTTGACGAGCTGCTCGTCGATGCCTGGGAGGGGCTCGCCGCCCACCGCGCGGTGGAGTGTCCGGTCTGCGGCGCGGCGGAAATGGTGCCCGAGTACGACGCGCACCCACTACCAATTCGCGGCCGCTGCGAGCACTGCGGCTCGACGTTGAGCTAGCGCCGCGAGGTTCCGCGGCGGCGGGCTCCGCGAGCTGGGCGCGGTCCGAGGTCGGGCGGGCTGTGCGGGATTTCGCCGCGGGCGAGGGGTGGACGGGGAGTTTTGCAGCGGGCGGAGTTTCGCCAGTGGGGCGAGGGATATTTCTTGCGCATAGCGATGGTGGTCTCATCCGGTTTATCGCAACAGGAGGGTGTTTTCGTGTTGATCAGACGATCTACCGATCGCTGTATGTCCAATCCCGCGGGCAACTGCGCCGGCAGCTGAGCCAGTATCTGCGGAGCAGGCGCCGTACCCGCAAACAACGAGGACGCCAGGACGGGCGCGGACGGCTCGCGGACATGGTCTCGATCTCCAAGCGACCGCCAGAGGTCCAGGACCGCGCCGTCCCGGGTCATTGGGAAGGCTTGTTGCTCGGCTCGGGCGGTCGCTCGGCGATCGCGACGCTCCTCGAGCGCCACACCCGATAGGTGCTGTTGGCCTACCTAGGCCGTGACCGCACAACCGAGCACGTCGTCGACGCGCTCAGGCAATGGATCGCTGCGCTACCCGATCACCCGGTGAAGTCGCTGACCCGGGATCAGCGGCGCGAGCTCGCCGCGCACAAGCGCCTTACCGCCAAGACCGCGATCGAGGTCTTCTTCTGCGACCCCCACAGCCCATGGCAACGGGGCTCCAACGAGAACACCAACGGGCTGCTACGCCAATACCTGCCGCGCAACCTCGAGCCCGCCACCCGCAAACCAAGCCGAACTCGACCAAATCGCAGCCTCGCTCAAACGGACGCCCAAGACAAACCCTCAACTGGATCACCCCAGCCGAAAAAAGGAAACCCTGTTGCGCTGACCACCTGAGGCGAAGCTGGATAACTTCCCAGTCGACGCCTCCGAAAGCTCCAGTGGGACGTTCAACGTGACATGGAAGGTCAACGTCCCAGTCGAGTTTGCAGGGCCGTCGAGTGGGGCGTTTTCCACCACCGCCGCGGTCCGTGCGCGCACCGCGGATCTCCCGGCTCGGCGCGCCCGGTCACCGCATATTGAATCTCCCCGGCGCGATCCGCCCGCTCACCCCGGATCGATCCGCCGCTATGCTCTCGTTCGCAGGCTGAGCAGTCGCGGAGGTGGAAGCCTTCGAGGAAAGTCCGGACATCACAGGGCGAGGTGGTCGGTAACGCCGACCCGGGGAAACCCGCGGGAAAGTGCCACAGAAACGACACCGCCTAAGCTTGGAGCCGCTGCAGAGCTCCAGGCCGGTAAGGGTGAAATGGTGCGGTAAGAGCGCACCAGCGTCGCGGTGACGCGGCGGCTGAGGTAAACCCCACCCGATGCTAGGCCAAGCAGGACCGCTTGTAGGTGGCCCGCCAAGGTCCGGGTAGGCCGCACAGATGGATGATTGCTCTCGACAGGATCCGGCTTACAGGCCTGCTACGGAGAGGCCCCGCTAGGGCGGGGTCTCTCTATTGCTCGTGACCTGATCGAGCAGGGCTGCCCACACCCGGACGCTCGCTCGGTTGGGCCGCTCACTGTGCGCTCGGTTGGGCTGCTCACTGTGCGCTCGGTTGGGCTGCTCACTGTGCGCTCGGTTGGGCCGCTCGCTTCGCGCCGCTTCAATCCGCGGCCGCGCTCGTGTCAATCCGAGGCCGCGCCGGTTGCTGCCGGCTCGGGCTTCGGTGTCTGTAGATCGTCGCGCTGATCGAAGAACTCGCCGCCTTCGATGCTGACGTGTGGCACCACACGGTCGAGCCAGCCTGGCATGTACCAGTTGACCTTGCCCATCAAGATCATCAGCGCTGGGACGAGCAAGCAGCGCACGACCGTCGCGTCGAGGATCACTGCGACCGCCAGCCCGATGCCGAACTGCTGAACGGTGGGATTGCCGTTGAGCAGGAAGCTGCCGAATACGAACACCATGATCGATGCGGCCGCGGTGATCACGCGAGCGCTCGTGACCATCCCAGCGACCACCGAGCCTTTGTTGTCCTCGCCCTCGTGCACGTGCTCCTCGATCTGGCTGACCAGGAATACCTCGTAATCCATCGAGAGGCCGAACAAGATCGCGAACATGAACAGAGGCACGTAGGAGACGATCGGGACCGGGCCACTGTGGCCAAATAACCCAATCCCCCAGCCGTACTGGAAGATCGCGGTAAGCACGCCGTAGGAGGCGCCGATCGAGAGCAGGTTCATCACCGCGGCTTGGGCGGGGACCACGACGGTGCGGAAAGCCAGGATCAAAAGCAAGAAGGCGAGCGCGATCACGACCAGAATCTGAAGTGGCAGCTTGCTCGAGATCTTCGATGCGAGGTCATCGTAGGCGGCCGTCTGACCGCCCACGTACGCCTGCATGTTGGTGCCCTTCTCGGCGCTCGGAATCGTGCTCGAGCGCAGCTTGTTGACGAGATCTGCGGTGGCGGTGTCGGACGGCGCTGTCGTCGCGATCGCATTGAAGTACGCGGTGGTCCCGGCCTGGTCGATCTGCATCGGCGTGATCGTGGCCACGCCCGGCGTCGACTTGACGTCATTCTGGAGCGTCTGCAGACGGGGATCGCCGGCGCGAGGGTCGCTCTGCGAGCTCGACGAGGAAGAGGAACCGGAGCTCGAGCCGCTCGACGAGGAAGAGGACCCAGAGCTTGAACCGCTCGACGACGAAGATCCGGAGCTCGAGCTGCCCGAGGGCGCCTGAGCGGGCGAGCCGAGATTGACCGCGATCAGCAGCGGTCCGTTGACGCCAACGCCGAAATTCTGCGAGATCAGGTCATACGCGCGCCGAGCGGTGGTCGAGGTAGAGAGCGCGCCGACGTCCTGCTGGCCGAGATTCAGCGACAGGAGCGGGATCGACAACGGAATCAGGATCGCCAGCGCGGCGAGGCCGGCAACCAACGGGTGCGTGGCGATTTCGTGGGCCCATTTCGCCCACAGCCCTCCCTCCGACGGGTGCGACTCCGGGTGTCGATCGCGAACCCGAAGCGAGTTGATGTGGGTTCCGATTAGCGCCAGCAGCGCCGGTAGCAGAGTGAGCGCGGCGAGCACGGCGATGACGACGGCGATCGCAGCCATCAGGCCCATCGTTGTCACCAGTGGAATCCCGGCGACGGCCAATGACACCAGTGCGATCGTCACCGTCGAGCCGGCGAAGAAGACGGCGCCGCCGGACGTGGCGGTCGCGCGGGCGATCGACTCGTTCACGTCGAAGCCGGCTCGCAAGCCCCGGAAATGCCGGGTGACGATGAACAGCGCATAGTCGATTCCAACTCCCAAGCCGATCATCGTCGCGAGCGTTGGCGCCACGGTGGGAACCGAGGTCGCGTGCCCAAGAAGGCGGATGATTGCGAGCGTCGATGCCAGCCCGAGAATCGCGGTCACGATCGGAAGCAGCATCGCCACGATCGTCCCGAAGGTGATCGTCAGGATCACCATCGCGGCGATGATTCCGATCAGCTCGCTCGACTCCGTCGCGGGCTTTGAGACCTTCTGGCCCAGTTGACCGCCCGTCTCCACCTCCAAGCCGGCAGCCTTCGCCGGATCGGCCGCATCGATGATCGTCTGCACCTGAGGGGTCGTCAACGAGCCCGGATTGACCGAGGTGGTGACCGACAAGTAGCCGGTGCTCTGGTCTTTGGAAAGCGCCGAAGCCCCTTGCGGCGTGAGCGGATTCACTACCGAGGCCACGTGTGGCGCCTTCGCCACCTGCGCAGCTGCGTTGTTGACCGCGGTCGCGTAGTTGGAGTCGGTCAGCTTGCCGCTCTTGGCGTGGATAACGATCGGACTCGACCCGTTCGCCTGATCCGGGAACGACTTCGACAGCGTGTTCTTCGCCTGATCGCTGCCCGTCCCGGGCAGCGAGAGGTTGTCGTTGGTTCTGTCGCCCAGCTGTTGTGAGACCGCCACCAGCGCAACCGCTAACACCACCCAGAGGCCGATGACGACGAAGCGGCGTCGCACGCAAAACCGTGCTGTTGCGTATAAAGCCCCAGTCAATGGTGCCCCTGAAGGAACTGCGCAATCGTCGCGACTGCACAAGGGGCTGTCAAGTTATCGTCGACGAATTGCGGAGCTTTCGGCCTCAGTGCGGAAGCGGCCCACCAGCAAGACCGACAATCGCTCCCGCGGTGCCGGCGGCAAGCAAGGTGGTGACGATCTCTCGTCTGGCGAGCAGCAGCGCCACCGCCGCGAGCGCCAGAACGACGAACTGCCAGGTTTCCGCAAGCGCGGCGGTGAGCGAGATCGCGGCGCCGAGGATCGCGCCGATCGCTGCCGGGCCCGCGCCGTCGAGAAACGCCTGAGCGCGGGCGCTTGACCGCAAGCGCTCGAAGTGCCGGCCGAGCAGCATCACAAACGCGAATGAGGGCAGGAACGCGATCGCCGCAGCGAGCACCGCACCGCCGGCGCCGTGCGCCGCGTACCCGACCGCAGCGATCGTCGCGACGACCGGCCCCGGCGTGACCTGGCCAAGTGCGACCGCGGTCAGAAACTGCGCGGAGCTCATCCAGTGGTAGGTGTGCACCGCGTCGCCCCGCATCAACGGGACAATCACGAAGCCACCGCCGTAGGACAGCGCTCCTACCTTGAACGCGACCCACGCGAGTGCTCCCAGGCCGCCAACGGCCGCCGTCGAGGCGAACGGCACGCTCGCCGGCGCCGCCAATGGAAGCGCTCGTGAGCGCCAGAGCAGCTCGATCAACCCACAACCGAGCAGCACCAGCACGAGATACGGCCCGAGCAGCGCACCGGCCGCACCGAGCCCGGCGTAGGCGATCCATCGAGCTCGCCGTGCCCGGACCACGCCGATGCGCTGCCAGCTCGGCGTCATCAAAGCGGTCGCGGCCCGTACGGCGACCGCCGCGACTGCCGCTCCTGCTCCAGCCGCCGCGCCGCGAACGAAGGCGGGCGCCGAGGTGGCGAGGAACAACGCCGACAAGCCAGTCACCATCGTGACCGCCGGGACGATGAAGCCCAGGCCGCCCACGATCGCCCCGATCCGCCCCGACACCCGTTGCGCGCAGAAGATTCCCAGCTGCGTCGAGGCTGGTCCCGGAAGCAGGTTGCAGGCGGCGATCGCGTCCTCGAACTCCCGTGCGTCGAGCCACTCCCGCCGCTCGACCACCAGTGCTCTGAACATCGCGATGTGGGTCGGAGGGCCACCAAATCCAGTGACCCCGATCCTGGTCCATTCGCGCGCGATCGAGCCCAGCGAGGCGTGAGCCGCTCGGCTGCGCTCGCTCACCGCTCGGTGTAGGCCGGGTCGGCGACTCGAGTCAGCGCGTCGCCGTCGAGTCGATGTACCCGCCACTGCTCGAGTCGACTCGCGCCGAGCTTCTCATAGAAGTCGAGCGCCGGCGTGTTCCAGTCGAGCGCTGACCACTCAAGTCGCGTGCAACCTCGCTCGAGCGCGATCGCGGCAAGCCGCCGCAGCAGCGCTTGCCCGACACCCATGCGGCGGTGCTCGAGCGGCACGTACAGATCCTCGAGCCAGAGTCCGGGGCGGCACTCCCACGTCGAGAAGCTGCCATGAAAGACCGCGAAGCCAACCCGCTCGCGGTCCAGCTCGGCAATCAGCGCCTCGGCCGTTGGATATTCGCCGAACAGCGCCTCCGCGAGCAGACGCTGATTCCCCTTGACTTGCTCGGGCGCGCGCTCGTAGGTGGCAAGCTCGAGGATCAAGGAAAAGATCAGCGGCACGTCACGAAGCTCGGCCGGGCGGATATCGATGGTCATGGCGATGGCCGCCACCCCGGCTCACTCGCCGGTGAACTGCGGCTTGCGCTTCTCGGTGAATGCGCGCACGCCCTCGGCGAAGTCGGCCGACTCGGCGCGCTCCTGCTGCACCACGGCCTCGAGATCGAGCAGTTGGTTGAACCCGGCGTACACCCGGTCGTTGATCGTTCGCTTGATCGCTGCGTAGGAGCCGGGCGGACCGGCCGCCAGCCGCGCTGCCAGCTCCTCCGCCGCCCGCGGGAGCTGATCGCCGGACACGACTCGGTTCACCATCCCCCAGGCGAGTGCTTGCGAGGCCGGAATCCGCTCGCCCAGATAAGCCATCTCAAACGCGCGCGCATGCCCGACATGCGCGGGGAGCGTGTGCGAGGCACCTCCGTCGAGTCCCAGGCCGATGTTGACGAACGCCAGCATGAAATACGCCGACTGGGCCGCGACGATCAAGTCCGCGGCGAGCGCGAGCGAGCATCCAATCCCCACCGCGGGTCCGTTGACCGCGGCGACGACCGGCTTTGGCACGGTGCGGACGCGATAGATCAGCGGGTTGTACGTATCCCGCAACGGTGTCAGCACGTCCGAGTCGCCGCTTTCGGTGAGCAGGCCGCCCGCCTTCAGGTCCGCTCCAGAGGAGAATGCCCGTCCCGCGCCGGTGAGAACGATCGCGCGTACCTGCGGGTCGTCCACGGCACGGTTGAGCGCGATCAGCAGCTCGTCGCCGAGCTGGGTCGTCCACGCGTTGAGGGCATCGGGGCGGTTCAGGGTCAGCCACGCGATGCGTTCGTGCTCGTCGACCCTCAGCTCTACGGTCTCGAGGTCGAGATTCACCATTTGCAAGCTGGTTTATACCTGGGCCGGCAACGCTTCGCCTGAATAGAGCTTGGTCACGGTCACCGCCCCAAGCGGCGCCACGTTCAGACACAGCTCGCAGAGCACGCACTCGTCGAGGTTGTGATCGACGATCCGCAGCGTTCCGTCGGCGTTCTGGTCGAAGATGTCGACCGGGCAGACCTCGGTCAGCTTGGCGGCGAGCTGCGGGTCGCTTGCAACCGGAGCGTCGACCTGGACATCGATGAACAGGGCGGCCATCAGACTCTCGCCCCGATTCGCTGTTTGACGAGACCGGGGATCTCGGCGATCTCCTCGGCGACGACGATTCCGGCATCGGCGAGCCGGGCGATCTTCTCATTTGCGGTGTCCTCCTTGCCCTCGACGATCGTGCCGGCGTGACCAAAGCTCATTCCAGGCATCTCGTCCATGAAACGGCCCGCCATGAAGGCGACGATCGGCAGGCGAGAGTCGTTCTCGATCACCCAGTTGGCCAGGGCAGCTTCCATCCGGCCACCGGGTTCGGTGTAGATGACGATCGCCTCCGTCTGGTCGTCGGCCTCGAACAGCGGCATCAGCTCGGCGTAGGTGGAGCCGATGATCGCGTCGCCGCCGATCGAGACCGCGGTCGACTGGCCGAGCCCCGCGGCCGACAGCGTCGATGACATCTCGGTGGTCATCCCGCCGGAGCGCGAGATCACGCCCACCGGCCCCGGCGTGTAGGACTTGGCGGCGTCCTTGGCAGGGCCGCCGATCCCGCCCATTTTGATCACGTCGGGAACGATGATCCCGAGGCAGTTGGGACCGATGATCCGCGCCCCGTGCTCGCTTGCGAGCTCGACCATCTCCGCGACGTCGCGGCGGGGGATGCGTTCGGTGACGATTACGACCAGCTTGACCCCATTCTCGAGCGCTTCGAAAACGGCGTCCTTGGTGAATGCGGGAGGCACGGTCACCACCGACCCGTCGATCGGCCCTCCGGTGGCGTGAACCGCTTGGGCGACGGTGTCGAACACCGGGACTCCGTGCACCTCGCGTCCGAGCCGACCGGGTGTCACACCGCCGACGATCTTCGCGCCCTTACCGTAATCGCGGCATTCTCGGGTGAGATTGACCGCTTCGCGACCGGTGATCCCTTGCACGATGAAGGTCGTGTGCTCGTCGATCAAAATGCTCACGCCGGCGCTGCCTTGCCCTGGATCTTCTCGACCGCCCGACGGGCCGCCTCATGGAGCGAAACGCTGCGGTCCGCGTACTCGACTCCGTACTGCTCGAGGATCTTGAAGCCCTCATCCTCCCAGGCGCCGGGGATCCTGAAAATTGCGATCTTCTCGGCCGGGTCGTATCCGAGCTCGACGCAGGCCTTGATCACTCCCCGCGCGACGATGTCAACGCGCGTGTTCGAGACGATCGACATCATCACCGCAATCTTGTCGACGCCGGGCTTCTGCAACACCAGCTTGGCCAGCCCGCACGCCTTGCGCACCGACGGATTGCCACCGATCTCGCAGTAGTTGGCGGGGTCGCCGCCGTGCGCACGCACCGCGTCGAACAGGGTCAGCGATCCGCCGCCGGCTCCGATCACGAGCCCGAGGTTGCCGTCGAACTCGGTCACGTTCCCAGCGACGCCGCGGTGGTCCTGCGCGTCGACCTGCTCGCCGGCGAGCTCGAATGGAGTGGGCTCCCGTGCCTGACGCGTCTCTTCATCGCCGACGCCGAGCTCGTGCAACAGCGGCTTCTGCCGTCCGCGCGCCTCGTTCTCCATCTCCATGTGCGCGTCCAGCGCGACGAACGAGCCGTCCTCGAGCTCGCCCAGCGGATTGATCTCGGCGAGCGTCAGGTCGTATTCCAAGAACAGGCGCGCGAGCCGCGCGAGAATCGGCGTCAACCGGTTGAGCGCCGAGCCGGAGACCCCCAGCGAGGCGATCACCTGCTTGGCCTGCCATTCCGAGAACGGCCTGAGCACCGAGAAGTGGCCCCGTGCGACGTGGTCAGGATGCCGCTCGGCCACCTCTTCGATGTCGATTCCCCCGAGGTCGGAGAAGAGCATCACAGGGCGCTTGCGGATTCCGTCCCAAACCACCCCCGCGTAGTACTCGTGCCTGAGCGGCGCGCGTGAGTCGACCAGCACGCCGCGGGGCATGTGCCCCCCGATCTTGAGATTGAGCACGTGTTCGGCGTGACGGGCGGCTTCCTCGGGCGTGTCCGCGAACTGCACCCCGCCGGCTTTCATTCGGCCGCCGGTCAGCACCTGAGACTTGATCACGACCGGGCCCGCGATCTGTTCGGCGATCCGGCGCGCGTCGTCCGTCGTCTCCGCGAACCCGTGCTTGGTGACGGGAATTCCGGCGTTGTCGACAATCGCCCGGGACTCGTACTCAAAGAAGCGCATCGAGGTCCGGAAGGCTAGCGATCGAGCGTTCCAGGCACTTCCGACCGGGCCGACCCACAAAATCGACTAATCCGACAAAATCACTCGACGAGGTGCGACTATACTGGCGCCAAGTCGTGAAACCTGATCGACAAACTACCTTTTAGGGATCAAGGAGAATATGAGACCAGCATTCGAGCTCGGGCGCAGGCGCGCCATGGGCCTGATCGTGGCGCTCGCTGGGGTTATTTCGCTCGCTGCGTGCGGTGGTTCTTCAGACACCTCGAGCAGCGGCAGCTCCAACGCGGCTTCGTCGGGCGGTGGCGGCGGCGGCGCCCAGCTAGCCCTGGTGGCGTACTCGACCCCGAAGAAGGCCTACGACGCGCTTACCGCCGCCTTCTCGCAGACCCCTGCGGGCAAGGGCGTCGGTTTCGGCGCGTCGTTCGGCGCCTCCGGCTCCCAGAGCCGGGCGGTGGACCAAGGGCAGGCGGCTGACGTGGTCGCGTTCTCCACTACCCCTGACATGACGAGGCTGGTGAAGTCCGGAATCGTCTCCAGCACCTGGAATGCGAATCCTGAGAAGGGGTTCTCGAGCGATTCGGTGGTGGTGTTGGTCGTGCGGAAAGGCAACCCCAAGCACGTCACCGGATGGGACGACCTGATCAAGCCGGGCGTCGACGTGATCACGCCTAACCCGTCGACCTCGGGGAGCGCGCGCTGGAACATCCTCGCCGGCTACGGGGCGGAGCTGAAGGAAGGCAAGACGCCGGCGGAGGCGCTCGCCTACATCAAGACGCTGTTGACCAAGAACGTCACCGTCCAGGATTCGAGCGCGAACGCGGCGCTGCAGACCTTCACCAGCGGCAAGGGCGACGTGCTCCTCGACTATGAGTCGGATGCGATCGCCGCCGAGAAGGCCGGCGACGCGATCCAGTACATCGTTCCGAAGCAGACGATCCTGATCCAGACGCCGATCGCGGTGACCGCGAAGAGCTCTCACGCCACGCAGGCCAAGGCGTTCCTCGCGTGGCAGTGGTCGCCAGCCGGTCAGGCGATCTGGGCGCAGCAGGGATACCGGCCGGTGCTCGCATCGGTGGCCAAGCAGTACGCCAGCAAGTTCCCGACGCCCGCACAGCTGTTCACGATCAAGGATCTGGGCGGTTGGACAGTCGCCAACAAGCAGTTCTTCGATCCTTCAAGCGGATCGATCACGAAGATCGAACAGGCTGCGGGAGTTCCAACTGCCTCCAGCTAGCGCAGAAGCCGCCGTCTGCCCGGGGCCCGCTCCAGTCTCACGGGGCCGCGGGCGGGCGCGTGCCCGCAATCGGGGAGCGCTGGGCCTCGGCCTCGTCACGCTGTATATGAGCGTGATCGTGCTGATCCCGCTCGCCGCCGTGGTGGCCGAGGCCTTCTCCCAAGGTTTGGGGGCGTTTTGGTCCTCGGTGACCAACAGCGTCGCCCTGCAGGCGCTCTGGGTCACGCTTGCGGTCTCGCTCGTGGTGGCGGCGATCGGCGCGGTGATGGGCACGCTGGTGGCATGGGTGCTCGTTCGCGACGAGTTCCCGGGCAAGCGCTTCCTGGGCGCGTTGATCGACCTACCGTTCGCGCTGCCGACAATCGTCGCGGGGCTGACGCTGCTTGCCCTGTACGGCCCTGGGAGCCCGTTCGGCGTGCATCTCGCCTACACCCGCGCGGCAGTGCTGATCGCGCTGCTGTTCGTGACCTTGCCGTTCGTGGTGCGCTCGGTACAGCCCGTGCTGATCGAGCTGGATCCCGAGGTGGAGGAGGCGGCGGCCTCGCTTGGGGCCTCCAACATGACCACGTTTCGGCGCGTGGTGCTGCCGGCGCTGCGCCCGGCGATCATCTCCGGGGCGGCGCTGTCGTTCGCGCGCTCGGTCGGGGAGATCGGCTCGCTGGTGCTGATCGTGGGCAAGGTCCAAATCGCGAGCCTGGTGATCTTCGCCGACATCGAGAGCGACGCGCCGCAGTCGGCCGCGGCGCTGTCGGTGGTGCTGTTGCTTCTGTCGTTGCTGGTGTTGCTGCTGATGCGCAGATTGGGTGGCCGGGTTGCTCATTAGCCGGCGAGCCACCCTTTCGCTGCGGGCGATCGCACTGCTGTATCTGTGCCTGCTGCTCCTGCTTCCGCTCGCCGTCATCTTTGCCAAGACCTTCGAGCATGGCCTTGCCGTGGCCTGGGGCTGGATCACGACCCCCGCGGCGGTCAGCGCCTTCTGGCTGTCGGTGTTGATCGCGGCGATCGCCGTGCCGCTGAACACGATCTTCGGGGTGGGCTGCGCGATGGTGCTGGTCCGCAGCCGGGTCCGCGGGCGCGCGATCCTGGATGCGCTGATCGACCTGCCATTTGTGGTCTCGCCGGTGATCATCGGGCTCGCGCTGACCCTGGTCTACGGCGTCGACGGCTGGTTTGGCAACTGGTTCGTCAATCACGGGATCAGGATCATCTACGCCGTGCCCGGGATGGTCCTGGCGACGATCTTCGTCTCGCTTCCGTTCGTGGTGCGAGAGGTCGGGCCGGTGCTGATGGAGGTCGGCGATGAGCAGGAACAGGCCGCCGCGACGCTCGGCGCTTCCTCCTGGCAGACGTTCAGGCGGGTGACCTTACCCTCGATCAGCTGGGGGGTTGCCTACGGCGTGGTTCTGACCACCGCCCGCGCGCTGGGGGAGATCGGGGCCGTGCTCGTGGTCTCCTCCAACGTGGCCGGCTCGACGCTGACGCTGCCGCTGCTGGTCTACCAGCGTGACTCGCAGCTCGGCTCGCAGTCGATCACCGGCGCTTACACGGCGGGCACCGAGCTCGCGGTGATGTCGCTGGTCGTGCTGTTGGCAATGACGTTGCTCGGCAACAAGAGAGGAAGAACGAAATGAGGCTCGATTCGCGGAACATCAGCAAGCGGTTCGGCGACTTCCGCGCGCTCGAGGACGTCACGCTCGAGGTCCCGGAAGGCTCGCTGACGGCGCTGCTCGGCCCGAGCGGCTCCGGCAAATCGACTCTGCTGCGGATCATGGCGGGGCTCGAGACCCCCGACTCCGGCACGGTCCTGCTCGGCGGCGAGGACGTCACCAGGGCTCGCCCTCAGGATCGTGGAATCGGCTTCGTTTTCCAGCACTATGCGGCGTTCTCGCACATGAGCGTGCGGGACAACGTGGCGTTTGGCTTGCGCATCCGGAGACGCCCTCGCGAGGAGATTCAGGCGCGAGTCGACGAGTTGCTCGGACTGGTCGGCCTCACCGCCTGGGGCGGACAGCGACCGGGCCAGCTGTCGGGAGGACAGCGACAGCGAATGGCGCTGGCTCGCGCGCTCGCGGTTGACCCGCGGGTGCTGCTGCTCGATGAGCCGTTCGGCGCGCTCGACGCGAAGGTCAGGGCTGAGCTGCGCCGCTGGTTGCGGCGGCTGCATGACGAGCAGGGCGTCACCACCGTGCTCGTGACCCACGATCAGGAGGAAGCGATGGAAGTCGCGGACCGGATCGCGGTGATGAACGAAGGCCGGATCGAACAGATCGGCGCCCCGGCCGAGGTCTACGACCGGCCCGCAACCGAGTTCGTGATGGGCTTCTTGGGGCCGGTGAGCCGGATCGATGGGCGCCTGGTGCGGCCTCATGATGTGACGGTGTCCTCGGCGCCGACCGACCACGCGATCCAGGCGACCGTGTCGCGAATCGTGAACCTCGGCTTCGAGGTGCGGATCGAGCTCGAGCTGCCTGGGGGCCAGCAGGCCACCGCGCAGGTGACCCGAGCGGAGAGCGACGCGCTCGAGATCGACAACGGCGACCTCGTCTACGTCCGCCCCCCGGGCGGGAACGGCTCGGCTGCCGCGGCGGCGGTCAGCGCGTGATCCAGGCCTCCGGGTCCTCCGCCAGCCTCTCGATCGTCCTCGGCAGCTTGCCACCGGCGACGTCGGCAACCGTTACATGCTCGACGACCTTGCGCAGGTTGGCGCGCACGGCGATCCAGACGCGCGGTAGCGCCGCCGAGGTGCCCGGGTAGGAGATCTCCTCGGGGGGGCCTCCGCGAACGCTCGCCAGCGGCCCTTCGACCGCGCGGATGATGTCCGCGATCGTCAGCTGTTCGGGAGGCTTCGCCAGCCTGAAACCGCCTTCGGCACCGCGGTGGCTGCGGACGATTCCGGCATGCCGAAGCTCCCCGAGAATGTTCTCGAGGAAGTTCAGCGGGATGTCCTGTGCGGTGGCGATGCGCTCGGCCTTCACCGGCTTCTCGTCGAGCGCGGCGGCCAGCTCCACTGCCGCTCGGACCGCATAATCAGCCTTGGCCGAAATTCGCATGCCGGTGCTCGTCAGGCGGGCGCCGGCGCGAAGCCGTACGCCTCCGCCAGCTCGGGATCTTTGTGCGCGAGCATCTCGGCCAGCGAGACCATCACCTTGCACTGCTTCCAGGTCGCGTCGTCTTGCATCTTGCCATCGATCATGTGCACCCCGCGGCCGTCGGGAATCGCCTCGAGGACCTTCTTCGCGAACAGCACCTCGTCGGGGTCAGGGCTGAACACCTTCCTCGCGATCTCGATCTGCACCGGGTGCAGCGACCACGCCCCGACGCAGCCGAGCAGGAACGCGGCCCGGAACTGCGTCTCGCACCCTTCCACGTCGCGAATGTCGCCGTACGGGCCGTAGAAGGGCAGGATCCCGGCGGAGGTGCAGGCATCGACCATCCGCGCGAGCGAGTAGTGCCACGGGTCTTGCTGAGCGGTGGGACGGAGTGCATCTGGGTCGTGCGGGTCGGGGTCATTGATCACCCGGTAGCCGGGGTGGCCGCCGCCAACACGCGTGGTCTTCATTCGCCTGGAAGCGGCGAGATCGGCCGGGCCGAAGCTCATCCCCTGCATTCTCGGGCTGGCGGTCGCGATCTCCTCGAGGTTGACCACGCCGAGCCCGGTCTCGAGGATCGCATGGACCAGAATCGGACGCTCGAGGCTCGCCTTTGCCTCGAGCTGGGCCAGCAAGCGGTCGACGTAGTGGATGTCCCACGGCCCTTCGACCTTCGGAACCATCACCACCTCGAGCTGGTCCCCGATCTCGCCAACGAGCGTCGTCAGGTCGTCGAGCACCCACGGGGATTCGAGGCTGTTCACCCGCGTCCAGAGGGCGGTCTCCCCGAGGTCGGTTTCCCTGGCCAGCGTCACCAGCCCCTCGCGCGCCGGAAGCTTGCGATCGACCGATACCGCATCCTCGAGGTTGCCGAGCAGGATGTCGGACTTCACCGCCAGCTCCGGGAGCTTCGCCGCCATCTTCTCATTGCTCGGATCGAAGAAGTGGATCATCCGCGAGGGCTTGAACGGGATCTCCTGCACCGGCGGCGGAGCGCCGATGGCGAGGGGCTTTCCGAAATCGCGGGGGTTTCGCACTGCTGATCTCCTGTTTCGCTGGCAAGCGAAAGCTACCTGCTCGGGTTCTGGTTGGTGGTCGGGGGGACCCGGGGCGCCGTGGCGGCGGCTGATCGGAAGGACCCGGGGCGCGACGGTGGTGGCTGGTCGGGGGCCGTGGGGCGAGGGCGCGGTTGCGGGGCCATCCTCTCGGGCACGACCTGGAAAACGACCCACTCGACACCCCCGAAAACGCCAGTGGGGTGTTTCCCTTCTGCTTCACATTGAACGTCCCGATGGAGATTTCGAGGGCGTCGAGTGGGATGTTTCCCAGGTTCCGAGTCGCGGGGGAGAGCGGTCGCTCCCTTCGTGGGCGTCGGCGATCGCCCGATCGGCCTGCTGCGCGAGAGGGCGGTCGCTCCCGCGCAGAGCGATCGCATGAGCAGGACCAGGGCGCTCGCTCCCAGGACCGACCCACCTCGATCACGCCGAACGTCCGGAATGGCATCCTCCAGGGCCGATTCGTACGAGATTCAGGAGATCGAATGACTGAAGTCGATACCGGCCAGGCGCAGCGCGAGGCCACTGGGGCGCATCCGTACGGCCGCTACCTGGAGGAGTTCGAGGTCGGAGCGGTCTACAAGCACTGGCCCGCAAAAACCGTTACCGAGGCCGACAACCACCTGTTCTGCCTGGTGACGATGAACCATCACCCGCTGCACATCAACGATGTCTACGCCAGGCAGTCTCAGCAGGGACGCAACGTGGTCGTGGGTCCGCTCGTGTACTCGCTGGCTCTGGGAATGAGCGTCTCCGACGTGAGCGGCAAGGCGATTGCGAACCTCGCGACCGAGGAGCTCAGGCACCCGGCTCCGGTGTTCCATGGCGACACGCTGTTTTGCGAATCCGAGGTGCTGGAGGTCAAGCCCTCGCAGTCGAAGCTCGACCGTGGCACGGTCAAGGTGCAGACCCGCGTGCTCAACCAAGACGGCGTTCTGGTGGCTGAATTCAGGCGGCTCGTGCTCGTCCCGCGAAAAGAGCCGGGAGATCAGGCGAACCTCGCCCCCGCCGCCGAGGCGAACGTCGAATAGGGTCAGAAAGAGGACCTACGCGGGGTAAAGCGGAGATCAAGAGGGACGCCCAGCCAGTAGGCTCCCGGTACCACCGAGGCACCAAGGAGTTCGCATACCTATGGCTCACACCGCACCAAAGCACCAGTCGTCGACCAATCACGCCGCATTGCTGGGCTGGGTCGATGAGGTAGCGGGGCTGACTCAGCCCGACGAGATTTACTGGTGCGACGGGTCGGAGGAGGAGTACGACCAACTGGCGCAGACTCTGATCGACGCAGGCACGTTTCAGCGCCTCTCGGACGCCAAGCGGCCGCACTCCTACCTCGCGCTGTCCGATCCCGGCGACGTCGCCCGAGTCGAGGATCGCACCTTCATCTGCTCCAAGAAGCAGGAAGACGCCGGCCCCACCAACAACTGGCGCGAGCCCGATGAGATGCGGGGGGTGCTGACCGAGCTGTTCACGGGGTCGATGCGCGGACGGACGATGTACGTTGTGCCCTTCTCGATGGGACCGATCAGGTCACCGATCTCTTACATCGGCGTGCAGCTGACCGATTCTCCGTATGTCGCCGCGTCGATGGCGGTGATGACCCGGATGGGCCAGGAGGCGCTCGACTCGCTCGGTGACGATGGCGAGTTCGTGCCCTGTCTGCACTCGGTGGGGATGCCGATTTCGAACCCCTCCGAGGATGTTCCGTGGCCGTGCAATGCCGAGAACAAGTACATCGTGCACTTCCCCGAGACGCGCGAGATCTGGTCCTACGGCTCTGGCTACGGCGGCAACGCTCTGCTCGGCAAGAAGTGCTTCGCGCTGAGGATCGCCTCGGTGATGGCGCGCGATGAAGGCTGGCTCGCCGAGCACATGCTGATTCTCAAGGTCACCTCTCCGGAGGGCCAGTCGAAGTACATCGCGGGCGCGTTCCCGAGCGCCTGTGGCAAGACCAACCTCTCGATGATGATCCCGACGCTTCCCGGGTGGAAGGTCGAGACGATTGGCGACGACATCGCGTGGATGAAGTTCGGCTCCGACGGGCGGCTGTACGCGGTCAATCCGGAAGCGGGCTTCTTCGGCGTCGCCCCCGGGACCAGCGAGCGAACGAACCCGAACGCGCTCAAGATGCTCATGCGCAACACGGTGTTCACTAATTGCGCGAAGACCGACGATGACGACATCTGGTGGGAGGGAATGGCCTCCGAGCCCCCCGAGCACCTGATCGATTGGCAAGGCAAGGACTGGACGCCGGAATCGGAGAAGACCGCCGCGCACCCGAACGCCCGGTTCACCGTCTCGATCGCGCAGTGCCCGTCGGTCGCCCCCGAGTGGGACGACGCCGCTGGCGTCCCGATCGACGCGATGCTGTTCGGCGGCCGCCGCGCGACCGTGGTCCCGCTCGTTCATCAGGCCCGAAACTGGGAGCACGGAGTGTTCATGGGCTCGATCATGTCCTCGGAGACGACCGCTGCGCAGGCTGGAGCGGTCGGCCAGCTGCGTTTTGATCCAATGGCGATGCTGCCCTTCTGCGGCTACAACATGGCCGATTATTTCGCCCACTGGCTCGAGACCGGCCGCCGCGAAGGCGCCAAGCTGCCGGAGATCTTCTACGTCAACTGGTTCCGCAAGGACGAGAACGGGAACTTCCTGTGGCCGGGGTTCGGCGAGAACTCTCGGGTGCTGGCGTGGATCGTCCGCCGGCTCGAGGGCGTTGCCGACGCCGAGGAGACGGCGGTTGGGCTGGTGCCGCCGATCGGGGAAGGTGGGATCGATACCGACGGCCTCGACCTAACCCCCGAGGTGCTCAGCGAGCTGGTCTCGGTCGACGTCGAGGGGTGGCGCGAACAGCTACCGCAGATCCACGAGCACTACGCCAAGTTCGGCCAGCAGCTGCCAGCGGAGCTGCGCGCGCAGCTCGACGAGCTCGAGCGGCGTCTGGACACGTAGCAGCGGAGGGGAGCGTCCTACCCTGAAGGCATGGCGCTCCCGTTCATTCCCTCCGACGCGGGGCTTCTGGCGCTGCAGGCCGGGCTGGTCGCCGCGCCCCGCGCAACCCCACGAGTCGCGCTGTTCCGTTGGCTCGGCGGTCGCGGTTGGGCGCTGATCCCGGTCGCTTCGATCGTCGGCGTGATCTTCGCGATCCGCTACGTGTCCGATACGGCGACCTGGCTCACATATCTGGCATTGGTCGCGGTGCCGATTCTCGCTGCGGTCGCGCTGGGCTGGGCGATGCGCGGCGCGAGGCCGGTCTACGCGCCGGTCGCGGTGGTGCTATTCGTGATCGCCTGGGCGGCCCGCACATCGCTGGCGGGCCAAGCGGCGGGCGCACTGCTCTCCGGCCTGAGCTGCGTGACGCTGGGGGTGTTGCTGGCGGCGGTCACACCGCCAGGCTGGCTGAAGGTGGGAATCCTGCTGATGGCCGGAGCGGACGCCTGGCTGGTGGTCAGCGACCTCTTGCAGGCGCCGAATGCGACGCTTGTTGCCGCCGCGCCCGGCGGTGGGCTGCCGCAGCTGCAGTCGGAGCTCTTCGGGTCCGTCTCGATGGGCTACGGGGACTTGTTCGTCGCGGCGGTGCTCGGCGCGGTGCTCGCCGCCGACCGTCGCCGCCAGAACATGGCGGCACTGCTGACGCTGGTGATCGCGTCCGCGTTCGACTTGCTGTTCCTGACGCTCAGCGAGCTACCGGCGACTGTGCCGGTGGCGTTGGCGCTGATCGTGAGTGAAGCCTGGCCGCGGATCAGTGCAGGCCGTCGCCGGTCGAAGCCGGCGGACGCGACTCCTCAGCCAGCGAGGTGATCGCGAGCGTGCCGCGAGCCGCTTCCTCCAGAACCTCGGTGGCCTCCTCGGCCGAGCGGGCGTACAGCTCCACCAGCAGGTGGACCACGATTCGATCCTCGTCGTGCTTGTGGAAGCGCACGTGGGTGAAGAATTCCCGCGTTCCGTGATCGCCGAATGCGGCGTAGGACAGCGCATCTCCGGCCTCAGGCCCCGAGCAGGTCTCGACGTCCTCGGCGTCGACCGTAACCGTGCAAGACGCGACCCAAGGCGTGCCCGCGATCATCCGCTCCCAGCGGTCCTCGATGGGCTCCACGCGGCCGTTGTGGAAGCCGAGATGGGGCTGATCGTGCATGCATTCGAGGCACTGAACGACTGCCTCCTGCATCTCGTCCACGACGTCGCCGCGCTCTCCGGTCTCTGGATCGATCCGGTGGATGCCTTCGTAATGGACCTGGACCTCGAGATTCTGCGACCAGCAGCGGTAACAGCGAAGCCAGCTTTTTACCTCGATTGAGCCCTCCATGCGTTCGATTCTACGAAGCTCGCACGAACGACCTCGCCAAGCCCGCGAACCCGGTGGCTAACCGAACGTGAAGTCGTAGGCGCTGACCCCGGGCGGGAGCTCGACGGTGAGCGCGAATTGGGCGTCCGCAGGCAGCGACACCAATGAGTACAGGCGCTGGCCCTGGACCGTGAAGCTGCCATTGTGGACGTCGGCGCCGGCTTCCTTTTCGGGTATCGGGCGGCCGGAGATCAGCACCTTGCCCACGCGCGGGACGTTTCCGGCCGAGGTCATCACGAGATACACGTGCGCCGCTTGGATCCCCGCTTCGATCGACGCGCCCATGCCGGCGGGCGTGATCGACTGCGAGCCAGCCCTCCAGCTCCCTTTCAGCGAGAATTCGTTGAGGTCGATGCTGCTGACGCCCGGGTATGAATGCGGGCCGGGGGTCAGCGGTTGCGCAAAACCTTGAGCGCGCTGCGGATCCAGATACGTCTCGGGCGTTCCGAGATTCGATGAGGGCATGATCGCGGAGGCGGACATCGGTGCCGGCAGATGCCTCGCCCCGGCCTCGAACAGGAGCTCGCGCACGGCGGCCTCGTCCTGCTTGTAGTCGCCCTCGCCGAACTGAGTGTGGCGCACGTTGCCGCGCGCGTCGATCAGATACTCGGCCGGCCAGTACTCGTTCTGGTAGGCAGTCCAGGTGCCGAGGTCGTTGTCCTGGACGACGGGATACGTGATGCCGTCGCTGTGGATCGCCTGGCGCACGTTGCTCGCCTCCTGTTCAAAGGTGAACTCAGGCGATTCGACGCCGACGACCTGGAGGCCGTAGCGGTGATAGTGCGCCCACAGCCCCTTCAGGAACGGGAGCGTGCGGATGCAGTTGATGCAGGTGTAGGTCCAGAAGTCGACGAGCACGACGTGCCCGCGCAGGCCGGCCATCGTCAGCGGCAGCCCGCCGGGAGTGTTGAACCAGTCCTGCGTGTCGGTGAAGTTCGGGGCCCTCCCGAGGTCTGAGAGCGAGGGGGTCTTGACGCCGGGAATCGCCACCCCGATCGGGCTGGCCGCCGGCGTCACCGACGCCTCGTCCTTCTGGCGCTCGGCGAACTGCGAGGGTGCCCGCAGAGAGGCGAGCCGCTTCTGGACCGCAGCCGAATTCTCGAGTGACCGCGTGGGATCCACGAGCACGGCCGGCAAGCTGGCGTCCTTGGCAAGCGCTTCTTCGAAGCGGACGTCGAGGTTCGTCGCCATCGCCAGGCCGGTGAGAAGCAGCACCGCTCCCAGCGCTCGCTCGACGACGTGTCCCCGCGCGCGGCGGCGAACGCGGTCGAGCACCGCCCGGCCGCCAAGCCCGTAGAGCAGCATCACCGCCGCGAGGCCGGCAGCGTAGGAGAGCGCGACGACCACGACGCGGGTGGTAGCGCCGGTCGAGGCGCTGACCGAGGTGACCGCGGCGAGGATCGGCCCCGCGCAGGGAGCGCACACGAATCCAAGCGCCGCGCCGACGGCGAGCCCCGAGAAGAAGCCCTCGCCACGGGTCCGCGGCCCGAAGCGGCCGAGCCGCGACAGCGGCGCTTGCACGCGCTCGGCGAGCCCCGGAACCAGCAGCACGACCCCGAACCCGATCAGCACCAAAACCGCGAGATCGCGGGCCGCGCCGCTCGCGAGCCCGACTCCCTTGACCAGCTGAGCCAGGGCCACGATCGCGATCGTGAACGTGATCGCCAGGCCGATCACGATCCCAATCGGACGACGGCGGCCGCCGAGCGCGCTGGCGGACAAAAGCGCCGGCACGACCGGGAGCACACACGGCGTGATCGCGGTGCCCGCACCCGCGATCAAGGCGAACAGCATCAAAAGCAACATCGCACTGCTAGATGATGTCGCGGCGAAGATTACGGAACGCTTAATTGACGGCCGCTAGCCGCCAATCGCAGACATCGAGCGCGCCGGCTGGATGAAGCCCGGCTCGCCGACGTGATGCTTGAGCTCCTTGCGCCACACGGCATCGCGGATGATCCGCTCGAGTTCGTGCTCGCCGGCACCCTCGCGCAGAGGGGTGCGTAAATCGGTCTCCACCAACGAAAACAGGCAAGTGCGCAGGCGGCCGTCCGCCGTCAGCCGAATCCGGTTGCAATCGGCACAGAAGGGCTCGGAGACCGGATTGATCAAGCCGATCTTCCCGCGGCCGTCGGCGAAGCGATAGACCCGGGCGGTCGCGTGTGGCTCTCGCGGCTCTGGCTCGAGCGGGTAGACCGCGTTGATCGCTTCGCGGACCTCCGCGCCGGTGAGGACCTGGTCCGGCGTCCAGGCACGATCGGCGTCGAGCGGCATGTACTCGATGAACCTGACTTCGTACGGCGTCCGGCGGGCCAGCTCCGCGAACGGGATCACCTCCTCCTCCGTGAAGTCCCTGATCGCGACCGCGTTGATCTTGATCGGATTGGCCTCGGGGAAGGTGGCGAGCCGGTCGAGGCCGCGGAGCACCTGCGCAAGCGCGTTGCGGCGGGTCAGCTCATAGAACCGGTCCTGCTGCAGGGAGTCGATCGATACGTTGAAGCGGTTCACGCCGGCCGCCACCAGCGCCTCGGCGTCGCGCTCGAGCAGGAAGCCGTTGGTGGTCACCGATATTTCGCGGACTTCCGGCAGCGCCGCCAGCATCGCCGCCAGCTTCGGGAAGCTGCGGCGGACGAGTGGCTCTCCGCCGGTCAAGCGGATGTCGTGGATCCCCATCCGCGACACGAGGTCGACCAGCCGGGTGATCTCCTCGAAGGTCAGGATCTCGACGCGATCCAACCATGGCAGTCCCTCGGCGGGCATGCAGTACTGGCAGCGGAAGTTGCAGCGGTCGGTGACCGACACGCGCAAATCACCGATCAGACGACCATGACCGTCCCGCAAGCGCTCGAGTTCCATCGCCCCTAGCCTACACGGCAGTTGCCGCTTCCCTGGCAAGCAGCCCAAAGGCGACCATGTCCTGGCGGCCGTCGCGACCCGCCATGTAGGAGCGGAGCACCGCCTCACGGATGAAGCCCGCGCGCTCCGCGACCCGCTGCGAGGCGGCGTTTTCGGTCGCGGCCAGCAAGTCGATCCGGTCGAGCCCGAGAGTCCTGAAACCCCAGCTGCAGATCAGCTTCACAGCCCGGGTGGCATGACCCTGTCCGCGCGCCTCTCGGCCCAGCCAGTAGCCAACTTCGCCCCGGGCATGTTCCCATGCCAGGCGCATCAACGAGATCGAGCCGAGCAGGCGCGTGTCATCGTCGGCCCGGGCGATCGCGAGCGGTGCCGAGGTGCCGGCCTGAAGGGTGTCGTAGCGATGCAGCAGGTAGGCACGTGCGTCGGTCTCCCCGTATGGCCACGGAACCCGTGTCCAGCGCGATATCTCGCGATCCTGGCAAGCCAGAACCAGCTCGGCGACATCGGAGTCGCGCCAGGGACGCAGGGCGGTCGGGCCATCGATCAGCGCCTCGCCCGGAAGCACGATCCGGGTCATGGCGTACGCGGCGACGCCGCCCGCGCGAGCAACGCGCGACCGAGCGCGGGCACGTCGAGCCCCGGATCCAGCTCGGAGAGCAACAGCTCGGCCTGGCGGCGACCGCCGAGCGCTCGCACCCCGCGATCGCCGTACTCGGATGTGAAGTCGGCCAGTGCATGCATCCGGCGCGCCCGCAGCCGGCGCGCCGGAAGGTCGAGTCGCTCTCGGTGCGCATCGAGCGAGTCGACGAGCTCATCGATCCCGCGTGGCGGGGCTACGGTCGATACCGCAGTCACGTCGGTGTCGGTTGCGCCCAGCGCTCGCAGCGCCGCGCGAAGGTCCCCGAGCGCCCTGGTGGCGACCCGCCCGAGGTCGGCTTTGGTCACCACGAGCACGTCCGGCACCTCCATGATCCCGGCCTTCAGGAACTGCATCACGTCGCCCGAGCCCGGCTGCACCACGACCGCCACCGTATCGGCCACGTCCGCGACCTCGGTCTCCGATTGCCCGACGCCCACGGTTTCGATCACGACCACGTCGAAGGCCGCCGCAAGCGCGTAGGCGGCGGCCCGGGTGGCGGGGGCGAGGCCGCCGAGCCTGCTGCCCGCCGCGGTCGAGCGGATGAACACGCCGTGATCGGAAGGATCGACCTCGATCCGGGCGCGGTCACCGAGCAGCGCACCGCCCGAGCGACGGGAGCTCGGATCGACCGTCAGGACCGCGACGGCACGGTCGCGAGCCCGCCAGGCAGCTACCAGCCTAGAGAGCAGCGAGGACTTGCCGACACCCGGCGGTCCGGTCACGCCGATGACGTGCGCCGGTGCCTCGCCGCCGAGTCCAGCCGGGGAGACGGCCGCGAGCAACGCCGCGCTCTGCGCGCCGGCGGCGGGAGCGCGGCTTTCGATCAGGTTCAGCGCCGGCGCTGCTGCCGTCAGGTCGCGGTCGCGGAGCCGAGCGCCGAGCTCAGCCCCATCGGCGGGGCCGGGGCGGCTCAAACGGGGGTCGCGCTGTCGATGCTCTGACGCTCGCCGACGAGCGAGATGATGTCGCTGATCATCTGGTTGAGATTCCAGTCCTTCGGCGTATAGACCGCTGCGACGCCCACCTCGCGTAGCCAGCAGGCGTCCGGCTCGGGAATGATCCCTCCGACCACGACCGGGGTCTCGCCGACGCCCGCGCTGTCGAGTGCCGCCAGAACCGCGGGAATCAGCTCCCGGTGCGATCCCGACAGGATCGACAGGCCGATCACGTGGACGCCCTCCTGGGCGGCGGAGTTGGCGATCTGCGAGGGCGTCAGCCGGATCCCCTCGTAGACCACGTCCATGCCCGCGTCGCGCGCGCGGACGGCGATCTGCTCGGCGCCGTTGGAGTGGCCGTCGAGGCCGGGCTTGCCGACGAGGAACTTCAGCCGCCGCCCGAGCAGCTCGCTGACGCGCTCCACTTGCTCTCGCAGCCGAGCGACCTCCTCAGTCGACACGGCGGCGGCCTCGCCCACGCCGGTCGGCGCCCGGTACTCCCCGAACGCCTCACGCAAGGTCTGCGCCCATTCGCCCGTGGTGGCGGCCGCTCGCGCTGCGGCGATCGTCGCGGGCATCAAGTTCTGCTGCTCGTCGCGGGCCGCGCGCGCGAGCTCGGCGAGCGCCCGCTCAAGCTCGGCTTGATCGCGCTCCGCGCGCCAGTGCTCGACCGCGCGGCGTCGCTCGGCCTCTACTTCCGGATCGACCACGAGGATGCCGCCATCGGCGTCGGCGGTCAGCGGGGAGGGCTCGCTGGCGGTGAACCTGTTCATGCCGACGATCGTCAGCTCGCCCGACTCGATTCGCTGCAATCGCTCCCGGTGGGAGTCGACCAGCGATGCCTTCATGTAGTCCACCGCCTCGACCGCACCGCCGAGCTCGGCCACGCGCGCCATCTCCTCGCGCGCTCCCTCGGCCAGCTCGGCGACCAACGCTTCCATCACCTTGGAGCCCTCGAAGATGTCGGGATACTCGAGCAGGTCGGTCTCGTAGGCCAAGACCTGCTGCAGCCGCAGAGACCACTGCTGGTCCCAGGGCCGTGGGAGACCCAAGGCCTCGTTCCAGGCGGGCAACTGGATCGCCCGAGCTCGTGCGCTGCGGCCGAGCGTCACCGCCAGCGCCTCGAGCGCGATCCGGTAGACGTTGTTCTCCGGCTGCGCCTCGGTGAGACCCAGCGAGTTGACCTGAACCCCGTAGCGGAAGCGGAGCTGCTTCTCGTCCTGAACGCCGTAGCGCTCACGTCCAATCTCCTCCCATAGCTGCTCCATCGCCCGCAGCTTTGCGTGCTCCTCGATGAACCGCACGCCTGCGTTGACGAAGAACGAGATCCGCCCAAAGACATCGCCCATCCGGTCCTCGGGAACACGCTCGCGGACGGCGTCGAGCACCGCGATCGCGTTGCTGAGCGCGTAAGCGATCTCCTGAATCGGGGTCGCACCTGCCTCTTGCAGGTGGTAGGAGCAAATGTTGATCGGATTCCACTTCGGTATCTGCTCGACGGCGTAGGCGATCGTGTCGGCGATCAGCCGCATGCTCGGTTCCGGGGGGAACGCGTAGGTGCCACGGCTGAGGTACTCCTTGAGGATGTCGTTCTGAGTGGTGCCCTGAAGCGCGTTCTCGGCGATGCCCTGGTCCTCGGCGGCGACGACGTAGAGGGCGAGCAGCCAGGCGGCCGTCGCATTGATTGTCATCGAGGTATTCATTTGGTCGAGCGGGATCTCGTGAAAGAGATCGTGCATGTCGCCCTTGTGCGCGATCGAGACTCCGACCTTGCCGACCTCGCCGCGGGCCAGCTCGTGATCCGGGTCATAGCCGGTCTGCGTCGGTAGATCGAACGCGACGGAAAGTCCCGTCTGGCCCTTCTGGAGGTTGCGCCGGTAGAGCTCGTTCGAGCGACTAGCGTCGGAGTGGCCGGCGTAGGTCCGCATCATCCAGGGCCGGTCACGCTCGGGCAGACGCGGCGGCGTAGTCTCCGACATGGGGAGCATTGTATGTGCCCGTTCTGGTCGACAGCTTGCAGTTGGCGATGCACGTCCAGGCAGGGCGATAAGGTCCAGGTATGCCCGATCAAAGCTCAGCAGCCAATGAGCACGCGATCTTGGACGAGATCACTGGACCGCTTGCGACGTTGCCAGACGATCCCGTACCGCTAGCGTCGGAGGTCGACTTTCCCGTCGTTCTGCGCGGGTACGACCGCTTGGCGGTCGATGCGTACGTCAAGAAGACCACTCAGCTAATCGCCGAACTCCAGTCAACGCGTTCGCCCGAGGCGGCCGTCCGGAGGGCGCTCGAGCGCGTCGGGGAGCAGATCTCGGGGATTCTCCAGCGCGCCCACGACACTGCCGAGGAGATCACCGCCCAGTCACGCGGCGAGGCCGAAGACCGGCTCGAGCAGGTTCGGCGCGAGGCGGCGGAGCTCACGGCCAGGGCCGAGGCACGGATGAAGGAGCTCGACGTCGACATCGACCGGATCTGGGGGGAGCGCCAGCGGATCATCGATGACGTCCGGGACCTCTCGCGGGAGTTGACCGAGGTGGCCGGGGCCGCGGCGACACGATTTCCCCCGGCCGAGGAACCGGCTGGTTCGGCGACGCCTCAGGGTCACGAGCAGCTCGCGCCGGACGAGGGCGATGACGCGACCGCGGTCCTACCGACGGTCGATCTCGAGGCGCCTGGCCGCGAGGCGCCTCCGCATGGTGATCCGCTCCTCGCCGCGGAAGCCGACGACGCGTACGTGGCGGCCCCTGGCCAAGGCGACGACATCGAAGTTGACGGACCGCAAGGAGAGGAGCAGCTCCGGGAGGGGGGCGTGGGCGAAGCCCACGGCGACTACCCGCCCCGCGAGGCGGGCGAGGGCGGAGTCCACGGCGACCACGAGCCCCGCGGCGAGGACGGGCCCCAAATCTCATAGCGTGCCAGGGCAGCGGCTGATCGACCTCATGCATCTGGGACGCGAGCGAGTTATCGCCTGCTACCCGGCGGCCGACGCGCTGGTCGACCCCGGCCCCTCCTCCTGCCTGCCGACCTTGCTGGAGGCGCTCGGCGACCAGCGCCCCCGGGCCTTGCTGCTTACGCATGTACACCTCGACCACGCCGGTGCCAGCGGCTCCCTGGTGAAGCGTTGGCCTGACCTGGAGGTGTATGTCCACGAGCGCGGAGCCGCGCACCTGATCGACCCGTCGCGGCTGGTGAGGAGCGCGCGCCGGCTGTACGGCGAGGACCTCGACCGCCTATGGGGCGAGTTCCTGCCGGTGCCGGAAGCGCAGCTGCGCATCCTCAAGGGTGGCGAGCGGCTGCTGGACGGGGCGGTCGAGGTCGCTTACACGCCCGGACACGCCTGGCACCATGTCTCATACCTCCACGAAGGAACAGCGTATGCCGGCGACGTCGGCGGCGTGCGGATCCCCCCGGCGACGTTCACGGTGCCACCGACGCCGCCCCCGGACATCGACCTCGCCGCTTGGCACGAGTCGATCGAGGTGCTCGAGGGCTGGCGCCCGGAACGGTTGGCAGTGACGCACTTCGGCATAAACGACGATCCCCAGGCGCAGTTGGACGAGCTGGCGACCCGGCTCGACAGCTGGGCCGAGCGAGCGCGCACACAGGCTGTGGATGCGTTCACAGCCGGGATCCGGGAAGAGATTGCGCGAGCGGCGGGGGCGGAGGCGGTCGGGATGTACGCACAAGCTGCTCCTCCCGATCAGCTGTATGCGGGACTCGAGCGCTTCTGGCGCAAGCGAGACGAAATCGCAGCGGTATCCTGAGCCCTAATGTCGCGGACCGTTGAGCTGCCCCGCGTCGGTGGGCCGGGCACTGGAACCGGCGGCCTCTGGCGAGTCGTTGTGCTCAATGATGATTTCAACACCTTCGACCACGTCGCCGAGACGCTCGCGCGGGTGATTCCGGGGGTCACGCTCGCCGAGGGCTACCGGTTCGCGGATCGGATTCACAACAACGGCTGCGCGATCGTGTGGAGCGGACCGCGCGAAGATGCCGAGGTCTACTGGGAGCAGCTCGACGACGCGGGCCTGACGATGGCGCCGCTCGAGGCAAGCTGAGCCCGGCTCGAGGCCGGCTGGGTCCGGCGAGACGCCGCTCGAGGCCGGCTGAGCGCGGCGATGGGGCCGCTCGAGGCCAGGCGGCCGGGGCGATCGCTCTGCTCGAGGTCGTGCGTGGGCGTCTCAGCTCTGGCCGGGGAGCGCTTCCGCGGCCTGGTGCCGCTGCACCGTTCTGGATGCCTGGCGCTCGGGACTGACCCGGACCACGTTCCAGACGATCCCGAGCTTCTCCAGGACCACGATCACGAGGCCAGTCGGGTCCGCGATTCGCTCCCAGAATCGCAAGCCGTGAAAGGCCGAGGTCGGGAACGCGTGGTGGTTGTGATGCCAGGCCTCGCCCATCGACAGCGGCGCCAGCCAGAAGACGTTGCGCGATTCGTCGTCGATGTCGAACCGCTTGCGGCCGAAGAAGTGGCAGACGGAGTTGATCGACCAGGTGACGTGGTGCAACAGGAAGACGCGCACGAAGCCGCCCCACAGAAGTGCCGTCAGCGCGGTGCCGAGACCTCCGCCAACGATCCAGCCGAGCGCGAATGGGATCGCGAAGCCGAGCACGACCCACAGCCAGAAGAGCTTGTCGATCACGCGCATCACCCGGTCCTTGATCAGGTCCGCGGCGAAGCGCTCGCGCTCGGCAGTCCCGACGGTCTCAAACAGCCAGCCGACATGCGCATGCCAGAGGCCCTTCACCCCGCCCCAGAAGCCTGGGCCGCTCAGGTGGGGGGAGTGCGGGTCGCCCTCCTGGTCGGTGAACGCGTGGTGCTTTCGATGGTCGGCCACCCAGGTGATCACCGAGCCTTCCACCGCCATCGAGCCGAACACCGCGACGATCGCGCGGAACACACGGGAGGACTCGAGCGCGCGGTGAGTGAACATCCGGTGGTAGCCGAGCGTCACGCCGAGGGCGGTGAGCAGATACAGGGTGACCAGCAGCACCAGCTCGAGCGGCCCGACCGCGCGGTCCCATAGCAGGACGACCGCGACAATCAGCCCAATCAAGGGCAGCGGGACCCCGACCAAGTTGGCGATCTTGTGTTTGAGAGTCATCTTTCGGAAGCGTAGGTGTCCAGGCGCGCAGGTTTCTCCTATCGTTGCCACGAGTCGCCCTCCCGAACTTGTAACTTTCACATAATTCATGGCCCAGCAACCGTGGCACGAACTACCTCCCGAGATCGCCAACGTGCTGCGCCCCGGCCTCGCGGAGGTCGCCGACGAGATGATCGAGGCGGTCCGCACGATCCCCGCCTACCGTCGGCCGTTGACGGGCGCCTTTGGACAGGGCATCCGGGAGGGAGTCGAGCAGGCGCTGAGCCACTTCCTCGCCGAGATCGAGGCGGCTGGGCCGGTGGCCCGCTCCGATGTCTACAGCGCTCTCGGACGCGGCGAGATGCGCGCTGGCCGGAGCCTCGACTCGCTGCTGAGCGCGTATCGAATCGGCGCGCGGGTCGCCTGGCGCCGGTTCGCGGCGGCCGGCGTCGCCGCGGGGCTGCAACCGGATACCTTGTACCTGCTCGCGGAGTCGCTGTTCGCCTACATCGACATGCTCTCGGCCGAGTCCGCCGACGGCCACGCGCTCGAGCAGTCCGCCGCCGCCGGTCAGGCCGAGCTCAGGCGCAGGCGACTGGTCCGGATGCTGGTCCGTGAGCCTGCCGCCGACCCAACTGCCGTCGAGGCCGCCGCCAGCGAGGCCGGTTGGCCGTTGCCGAGGACGCTCGCGGCGATGGCGATCGCCGGCGAACGGCGTGAGGTGGCGGCCTCGCACCTACCGCCCGACGCGATCACCGAGGCGATCGGCGAGCTCACATGCGCAATCCTGCCCGACCCCGACGGGCCCCGGCGCCGCAAGCTGATCGAACGGGCGATTGCCGACACCGGCGCGCTCGCGGGGCTTGGGACGACCGTCGACTGGTCTGACGCCGCCGTGAGCTTCGCGCGCGCCCGGGCCGCGCTCGAGCTGGGCGAGGCGGAAACCGGGCTCGTCGTAGCCCGTGAGCTCGCCGGCGACCTGCTGCTCACCTCCGACCCGCGGTTGGCAGCCGAACTGGCCGCCGACCGGCTTGCGCCGCTGGCCGATCTACCGGCGGGGTCGCGCGCGCGCTTGACCGAGACGCTGAGCGCCTGGCTGGCCGAGCAGGGTCGCCTCGGGGCAGTCGCCCACCGGCTGCGAGTCCATCCGCAGACCGCGCGCTACCGGATGGCCCGGCTGCGGGAGCTGTTCGGAGAAGCGCTCGACGATCCCGACAGCCGCCTGTGGCTCGAGCTGGCGCTTCGCGTCGAGATGCGCCGCTCCTGAGCTCGCCGGCCTGCGCCGAGGTCAGCCGATCGGCTCAGGGCTTGGTTCGGGGACGGCAGCCGGCTCGAGCTCGGGCTCGAGCCTGCCGGCGGTCAGCTCATCGTGCCAGGCGTAATTGATCGGAACCTGGTAGCGGCCCGAGTAGCGCCTGCGAAACTCGCTCATTTCCGGACCGTCCCAGAAGCGGTACCAGTCCGCCTTCGACGCGAACCACGACATCTGCGTAATCCGGTACCGGTCGTCCTGGGAGCGATGCACCGCGTATTGGGTGGCGCCGTAGCGCAAAGCGAGCGGCGCGAGCCGTGATATCAGCCCGGCGAACTGTTCCTGGCGCATGACCGTCGAGTACCAGACCACGTGAATCACGCCGGCCATCTCAGGCTCCCACCTCGGCACGGACCACGCCGGCCATCTCAGGCTCCCACCTCGGCACGGACGGCGCCGGGGCCCTCGGCCTTCTTCCCCTGCCCCTCCTCGCTCGCACCGACGAGGATCGCGATCTTGCCGAGGTGCTTGTTATCTCGCAACAGCTGGTGCGCCTCGGCAACCTTCTCGAAGCCCATCGTCCGCCACAGCACCGGCCGGATCTTCGATTCCTCGATCAACTCGTTGGCCTTGTTCGCTTCCCACGCATTCGCGAAGTGCGAACCGACAATCTCCTTCTGGCGCATCCACAGATAGCGGACATCGAAATCGAGTTGATATCCAGAGGTGGCGCCGCAGATCACAACCTTGCCGAACGGCTTGACCGCCAGGATCGAGGTTGGGAAGGTGGCCCGCCCCACGTGTTCGAAGACGATGTCGGGCTGTCCGCCGAGCCGCTCCCAGACCGTCTTGCAGAAACGCCGGGACTCCTTGAACCGCTCGAGCTCCTCATCGGGCGTCTCGCCGCCGCGGCGCATCATGCCCGCGAAGTCTGTCCGGTTGATGTATCCGATCGCGCCGAGCTGCTCGATCAGCTGGCCTTTTTCGTCGCTCGAGACGACCCCGATCGCATCAGCGCCGGTGAGCCGGCAGAGCTGAGTGGCGAACACCCCGAGACCGCCGGCGGCACCCCAGATCAGCACGCGATGGCCGGCCTGGAGCCCGCAGCGATCGATCAGCATCCGGTAGGCGGTGAAGTACGTGAGGCCGTACGCGGCGGCCTCTTCCCAGGCGAGGTGCTTGGGCTTCGGCAGAAGTTGCTGAGCCTGCACCTTGCAAAACTGGGCGAACGAGCCCCAGCTGGTCTCGTAGCCCCAGATCTGCTGGCTGGGCGCGGCGAGCGGGTCGAGCCCGTGCACCTCCGGGTCCTCGTAGGAGGCCTGATTGCAGTGGATCACGACCTCATCACCCGGGCTCCAGCGGGTGACCCCGGGGCCCACCTTCCAGACCACGCCCGAGGCGTCCGAGCCGCCGATGTGGTGGTCCTCGTTCGGGTGATAGCGGAACACCGACACCGGCTCCCCAAGCGCGGCCCAGACATTGTTGAAATTGACACCAGCGGCCATCACCCGGACGATCACCTCGAACGCGCCTGGTTCGGGAACCTCCATCTCCTCGAGCTGAAAGGCCTCGAGCGGCTCGCCGAACCGCTCCTCGCGGATCACCCACGCGGCCATCGTCGCGGGAAGCTCACCCGGCTTGGTATCGACAGTGGTGACTTGACTCAGATCGACGGCCACTCGCCTTCGGCCTCCTTGATTTGGGAACGGGTCGTCCGGGAGATCGTACCCACCTCGCGCTCGAACGGAGGTTCGGGTGAGCTCGCTGGAGGCCCCGGCGAAGGCGGTTCTGCCCTTGCCGCGCCGGTTATGCGGCGTACAGCTCAGCCGCAGGTTGCTCGCTGAGCGGTGAGGCTTCCGCGGCTTCCGCGGGCTGGACTTCCGCCTTGCGCGGGATCTTCTCGACCAGCAGCCAGGCCAACCCGGCGCCGGCAAGCGTCACCACGGCGCCGATCGTGAGGCCCGTACTGAGCGCTGAGACAAACGCCTCCCGCGTCGCGTCGACCACTTGGGGCGAGATGTGCGGGCCGCCGATCACCGTGCCACTTCCGAGCTGGCTGGCGATCGCGGCGCGGGTTCCCGCCGGGAGATTGGGGAGGCTCGCGTCGATCTTCGAACGCCCGACGGTGGTGATCAGCGCTCCCAGCACCGCGACTCCGAAGGTACCGCCGACCATCCGGCCCATCGAGAGGACGCCCGATGCAGCGCCCGCCTTGTTGCGGTCGACCGAGTTCATCGCGGCGGTGCTCATCGGCGACATCACCAGACCCATCCCGATGCCCATCAGCACGAACCCCGGGAGCAGCAGCAGGTAACCGGTGTGAACCGTGATCCGCGACTGGATGAAGATCGCGGCCGCGACCACGACCAGCCCGAGCGTCATCAGCGGGCGGGGGCCGATCCGGTCGGTCAGGCGACCGGCGATCGGTCCCATGATGATGATCAGGATCGTCGCCGGCAGGAACCGGATCCCCGCTTGCAGCGGCGAGAAGTGAAGGATGTTCTGCATGTAGAGGGCGAGGAAGAAGAACTGGGCGAGCATCGCGAAGCTGACGATGAACGCGACCACGTTCGCGCCCACGAACGACCGCGAGCGGAAGAAGTCGAAGTTGATCATCGGGGCGGGGACCCGCCGCTCGATGACGGGGAACGCAGCCAGTGCAATCGCCGCGACGGCGAACAGCGACAGGATCCGCGGCGATCCCCAATGCCAGCTGTTGCCCTCCACGAGGGCCAGCACGAGCGCCGTCAGGCCGATCGTGATCGCCGCGATCCCGGGGAAGTCGACGGTCTTGTCAACCGTCTCGTCGCGTGAATCCTGGGCCGCGAACAGCGCCACCCCCAGCGCGACCGCCGCGATCGGCGGATTGATGAAGAAGATCGCCCGCCAGCTGACCGACTCGGTCAGAAAGCCGCCGAGAACAGGACCGATCGCCAGCGCCAGGGCGCTCACGCCCGCCCACGTCCCGATCGCCATGCCGCGCTGCTCAGGCGGGAAAGCCTGCGTGATGATCGACAGCGTCGCCGGCATCATGAACGCGGCGCCGACTCCCTGTAGCGCACGGAATGCGACCAGGGTGGTGTCGTTTGGGGCGAAGCCGATCGCGGCGCTGCAGAGCCCGAACACGATCACCCCGAACATGAACATCTTCCGGCGTCCGAAGATGTCTCCGAGCCGGCCGCCAGTGACCATCAGCACCGCGAACGTGAGCGTGTAGGCGTTCACGGTCCACTCAAGCGAGGACAGCGACGCGTGCAGGTCGCGCTGAATCGACGGCAGCGAGACATTCACGACCGTGTTGTCGAGCATCACCATGAACAGCGCGAAGCACATCGCGCCGAGGGTCCACCAACGGCTGTTCTCAGCGGTCACGAGACCATGGCGGCGATCGAGGATGCGTTGCGTCATACGGCGGCTCCTTCCGGTCTGCAAGCCGCCACCTCCTCGCGCTCGAGCAGCGCCTCGAGCGCCGCGGCGAGCTTGCTCCGTTCGGTATCGGTCAAGTTCTCGGTGAATCGCTGCAGCCCGTTCAGCCGGGCGGCGTTCAGCTGGCGGCTGGCAGCACGACCCTGCTCAGTCAGGCGAATCCGCTTCATCCGGCGGTCCTCGAGATCCTCGTGTCGCTCGATGAAACCTCGACGAACGAGGTCGTCGACGGTCCGGCTCATCGCCGGCAGCGAAAGCAACACGAGCTCAGAGGCCTCCTTCAGCGTCAGCTCGCGCGAGGCCTCCTCGAGGTGGTGCAGCAACTTGATCTGGGTGAGGGTCAGCTCGAGCGTCCCAACGGCTTCGAACAGATCCGAGTTGCAGTTCTTGTGGACGTAGACCACGACCGCGTACAGGTCGCCGGCGAGGTCGGGATGGGCCGGGCTGGGGAGTTCGCCGCCGCTGGCCGTTCCACTATTGATTGCTTGCACGCATGCAAGTATTGCACACAAGGAGTGTTTGCGCAACTGAAAGTTGCCCGAGTCCTAGCCGCTAGCTCCGCTGCTGCTGGACGGCCCGGCGCGGTGGGAGGATGGCGGTCGCGAGGTCGAACTTCTGCGATTCCTGTCCACCCCTCGGACAAAACTTGCAGAAGTTCGCTCGCGGGCAGGCCCGCGGGCGCTTGCGCCGGTGAATCCGGCCGGCGCCGGCCCCGGCTGACAGGGCGGCGGCGGCCCCGGCTGACAGGTCGGCGGGGGCCCCGGTTGACCGCCGGCCGGCGACCACGGCAGCCCCGCTCTACGGCTGTAGCAACCCCTTATCCGGGCTTCGCCGGTGGTGGCCGATACGCAACGTCGCCGGGTGGATCCCGGAAGGCCGGACGGTAACGCTCGCGCCGGTACCCGCCGACACGGTGTACCGGCCCGGCGCATCGAAGTCGACAGTCAGCCGGGCTTCGGCCTGCGGGTCGATCGGCCCGGTGTTCGCGAGCGCCGCGCCGTTGACGGCTCTGGCGATCCTCAGCGCTTCGGTGTGGCTCGCCTCGTTGATCACCATGAAGCTGACCGGCCCGGCGCCTGCGGAGCTGGGGGATACGTCCACCCGCGCGTCGTCGATCCTGATCGCGAGATTGCTTGGTGCCGCGGCTGGAGACCTCTCAGCTACCTGCCGACCGCCTCCGCACGCGGCGGCGCCGGCCGCGATCGCCAGCAGCAACCCAACCTTCGCACTGCGCATGCTCGGCTCGCGCTCCTTTCCAGGTCTCCGAGGAAAACGTTAGAGCACGATCCTCACGGGAAGATGGCGAGAAGCAGCATGCGAGCGCGCGCCGCAGCCGGCGTTCGCGGCGCGCGTCCTGAGCCGCGACCCGCGACCGCGCTCGCAGCGCGCGTCCTGACCCGCGACCGCGCTCGCGGCGCTCGCCAGACCCCCAATCGGCGCTCGAGCGCGGGTGCCCGCCGGACCTCAGCCGGCGTTCTGGCTCAGCGCATCGCGCTGGCGTCCAAGCCGCCGCAGCTCACTCTGGAGCTCGTTCCAGGCCTCGTGTTCGGCGTGCTCGTATTCCTCCCTAGCGAGGCCACGCGTCCGCTTGCTGTAGGCACGCCAAGCGCGCCGGGTGTCCGCGTCGAGCATCTGCAGTTGCTCTAGATCGGGTGCGATGGCAGTCATAGTCTCGACTCCTCGTGTAGCGCAGCCAGACGATCCTATCTACACCGCCGGTCGCTGAGCCGCATTTTGTGCTTCGCGCGCGTGGGCCGCTGCAACTCGCCCTGCACTCGCCGTGCAACTCGCCCTGCATGCCGTCCGGACCCAGGCGTATCACCGGGGCGGTGGATCTGATCGAGCAGCCGGTCGCCAGGGCCGAGTTCTTGGTCATCGACACCGAGACGAACGGCCTCGGCGGCGATGCCTGCGAGCTGACCGAGGTCGGCGTGGTGCTGGTCGGCGGCGGCGAGCTGCACGATCGCTGGTCATCGCTGGTCCGCACCTCGATGTCGCTTCGCAGAGGGATCCAGCGGTTCACCGGAATCACGCAGGAAATGGTCGACTCCGCGCCGCCGCTCGAGGAGGTGATGTCGCTGCTGCGAGAGCGCTTGGACGGGCGCGTGATGGTCGCTCACAACGCCCCCTTCGACCGCCGGGTGCTGCGGCAGGGATTCGAGCGGATCGGGCTCGAGTGGCCGCGACCGCCGGTGATCTGCACCGCCGCGCTCGCGCGCGCCCTGCTTCCGCTGCAACAGGGGCGGCGCCTGGGGACGCTCGCTGATGCCCTCGGGATCGACGTGGAACTGGCCCACCGGGCGCTGGCCGATGCGGAGACCTGCGCGCGAGTGCTGTGCGCGCTGTTTCCCCGCCTGTGTGCGAACGCGGTCACGGTGGCGGATGCGCTGGCGCTGGTGGCGGCGCGGCGGCCGCGACGCCGCCAGCCGGCCCGGCGTGCCACCTTAACCGCGGCGGACCGGCCGGAGCTCGACTTCGCGCAGTTGCCGAGCGATCCCGGCGTCTATCTATTCCGCGATCAGGCGGGCGCCACCCTCTACGTCGGCAAGTCGATCTCGATTCGCAGCCGCGCGCGAGCGCATTTCGCCCCCTCGACACCGCCCGCACAATGGACCGCTCAGGCGTCGATCGTCGACTACCGCGCGACGCGCTCCGAGCTCGGCGCGCTTGTGCTTGAGAACCGCTTGATCAAGCAGTTGCGCCCGCCCGGGAACGTTCGCCTCGCGCGCGGGGACGATCGGCTCCTTTACATCAGGTGCCGGCTCGACATCCCGTTCCCGATCCTCGAGGTCTCGAGCGAACCGGCGTCGGGCCACGCGGTGACGGTTGGCCCGCTGCGAGGCAGGCGGCTCGCACAGGAGCTCGTCGAGCAGCTGGACTCGCTGTTCGGGCTGCGCCACTGCGGACGGCGGCTTCGCCGGCGCGAGTATCCCTCCGCCTACGGGCAAATGGGACGCTGCCTGTCGCCATGCCTCGGCGATCTCGATCCAAACCTCTACCGCCGGCGACTCGACGAGGCGCTGCGGCTGTTCGTCGGAGGCGACAGCGCCGGGAGCTTGCTCGCGCACGTCGAGCGGCAAATGCGCCTCGCGTCGCAGGAGCGGCGCTACGAGCGGGCGCTGTGGCTGCGACGGCGTTGGCGGCGTCTGCGCACGATTCTCGCGCGCCTGGAGGGAGTGCTCGAGGCGACCCATGCGCGGCCCCGGCTGGTGCTCGCATCGCACCCGAACGCGGGCACCCACGACGGCTTTTGGATCGCGGGCGGCCGGCTGGTCGACTGGGGGCCGCTCCCGCCGGAGCCAGGCGAGCTCGAGCGCCGCACGGCCGCGGCGCTCGCTCGCGGCGGTCGCGTCGGCGAGCTCGGCGCGCACGTTCCCCCGGATGAGGTGGACGAGGTCAGGATCGTCGCTACCTACCTGGCATCCCATCCCGATACGCCGCAGCTGACGCTCGATCCCCCGCCCGACCGAGCGGCGCTCGGCGGCTTCCTCGGCGATCAGGAGAAGGGCAGCTCGATTACTTCGGCGACGATCTCCGAACCGTCCGCGCCGACCGCGACGGAGCTGCCCGGAGCGACCTCGCGCCGGACGAACGCGAGCGCGATTGGACCGAAGCGGGGCGAGACCGCGATGCTGCGCAGCTGACCGACCGGCCTGCCCTCGTAGCTGACCTGATCCCCGTGCAGGGCCGGGGCCGATAGCCGCAACCCGCGCAGATGACGGTTGGGCTTGCCCCGGTAGTAAAGGCGGGCGACCGTCTCCTGGCCGACGTAGCAGCCCTTGGTGAGTGACACCGCGCGCTCGTTGAGGCCGGCCTCCTGCGGGATCACCGTGTCGTCGAGGTCGATCCCGTAACGGGGGCGGCCGCGCTCGACCCGCAGGCACTCGGCTATGTCCTCGTCGACGGGGATCGCGCCCGCGGCGCGGAGCGCTTGCGCCAGTGCCTCGACGTCAGCGACGTCGCACAGGAGGTCCACGCCGAGATCGGTGCGAACCGCGCGGGCCGGGCGCTCGCCGACCTCGAGCAGGACGTGGGCGTGCTCGCTCGCCGGCAGCTGGTCTGCCCCAGCGACGACCTCCGAAGCCGGACCGATCAGCGACAGCAACCCGCGCTCGAGCGTGCGCTTGTGCAGGACGACGTCGTACCCGATGCTGAACCGCCGGATCATGTTGAACAGCTCCTGGAGGGCGACCCGCTCGGTGTCCAGCAGCAGCTCATCGCCGGCGTCCAGGATCCTGAGATCGCCCAGCATCTTGCCCTTCGGGGTCAGGAACGCGGCGTAACAGCCCTCGCCGGGGGCCAGCGACTCGACGTCGTTGCTGACCTGGCCCTGGAGAAACGACTTCGCGTCCCCGCCCGACAGGGCCAGCTTTCCGCGCTCGGAGCGATCGAGCAACCCGGCGCCCTCGGTGACCGTTCGGTACTGGCTGTGGGTGACCCCGATCGTAGTCATCGCTCGTCCAAGGATAGGGAGCGCCCTGACCCGGATCTCGAGCCGCCGCGGCCGCCGGATAATCTTCGCCGTGATGGACCTCGCCAACACATTGAGCGAAATCATCGAGTCGCTGCCCGACGACTGGACCGACCTCGAGCTCGACCTGCGAATCCTCGACGAGCGCCGCTACGTCGACGCGGCCGTGCTGCTGGTGACCTGCAACGCGCAGCCCTACTCCCGGTACGACTGGCACTGGCGGCTGCTTGTGGCCCACCGCTTCGGTCACGCGGCCGCAGCGCCTGCCGTGCACGCCGCGCTGAAGTTGCTCGACGACGCGGGGATCGAAGGGGAGCTCGCGGTTCGGGAGGTGCGCACCGGGCGCGTCGAGGTAGTACAGATGTGGGGCCGAACCGAGTCGGCTCGCCAGGAGTTCAAGCGGCTGCGGGCGCAGTAGCGGCCTGTGGCGCGCGTCGCGGCCTTCGTCCCGGATCTGCTGTTCGGATCCAACGTGATCGGCTCGCTTCGAGCCGCCGGCCATGAGGCCGTGCTCGTGAGCGACCCCACCAGCGTCGAACCGGGAACGGTCGACTTGCTGGTAATTGATTTGACCGCCGACGCCTCCGAGCGGATCGCGCTGGTCGGCCGGGCCAACCTCGGCTCGGTCCCGAAGCTGGCGTTCTACGCCCATGTCGAGACGGAGGTCCGGGCGCTGGCGGAGCAGGCGGGCTTCGAGTTGGTGATCCCGCGTTCGCGGATGGCGAGGGAGGGCGCCGGCTTGGTGTCGAGGCTAACCGCGACCGGCTAGCTCGGGCGTCGGACCGAACCTGAGTCCGGCGAGCTGCTCGTGATCGAGAGCCAGGAACGTCTCGACGATCCGGGGATCGAAGTATGAGCCGCTGATCCGCGCGATCTCGTCAACCGCCTCCCGCAGCGGCCACACCTGCTTGTACGGCCGGGTATGGGTGAGCGCATCGAAGACATCCGCGAGCGTGGTCACGCGGCCGCTGATCGGGATCGATTCGCCGGCGATGCCGCGCGGATATCCTTCTCCGTCCCAGCGTTCGTGGTGGGTCAGCGCGATCTCTTCGCCCACCCGCAGCACCTGCGATTGACTGCCCGCGAGGATCCGGGCGCCGATCGTGGTGTGCGCCTGCATCGCCTTCTGCTCGCGAGCGCTGAGCGCGCCGCGCTTGAGCAGGATCGCGTCCGACACGCCGAGCTTGCCGATGTCGTGCAGAGGTGCGGCCCGGCGGATCACCGCCACCTCATCCTTGGGCAGCCCGATCCCGCGTGCCAGCATCGCGGCAAGTGCCCCGACGCGCTCAGTGTGCTGGTGGGTGTCGTCGTCTCGATACTCGGCGGCCAGCGCCAGCCGCTGCAAGGTCTCGACGCGAGCCATCTCGAGCTCGCGCGTTCGCTCCCTCACCGTCCGTTGCAGCCGCTGGCTGTGGCGGCGAACCGTCTGCTCGGCCTCTTGCAGCTGTTTGAGCAGTAGCTCGCGGGCCTCGGCGGCCTCGGCGGACTCGAGCGCCTGAGCGAGGTGCGCGGAGACGCCCGAGAGCACCGCGAGATCGCTCGCGTGCGGGCGCATGCCGTCGGCGGGCTCGTCGAGTGACAGCACTCCCAGCAGGTGGCCATCGGAATGGCGTAGCGGGACCAGCAGGACGTCCTCGGGCAGCCAGGCATTCTCGTGCGCGAGCGGCTCGAGCTCAGGAACGAAGCTCGACTCTGGATGATCGCCCCAATCGAACGCTCCCGCCGGCACGAAGTAGGAGCCCTCCACCTCGAACCGGTCATCGAGCACCTTGCGCCAGCTGTCCGCGCTGGTCACCGCCCCGAGCAGCACCGCCCGCGCGTCGTCGTTGCCCTGCACCACCACGACCTCGAACATGCCCTCGGAGGACCTGTACAGGTGCAGCACCACGCTGTACCCGAACGCGTGCACCACCGTGTCCGCGACCGCGAGCAGCAGCTCCTCGCCCCTTACGCCTGCGCTCACCAGTCGCGAGACGTGAAGCAGCGCCCGCAAGTGTCCGACGTCTCGCCCGTCCTCTGCCATCGAGCCTCCATGACGCTCGTACAACTGGAGCACTCTACGCGGGGCTCCGAGCGCCCGCAAGCGAGAAACCATACCCGGCCGGATTCAGGCCGCGCCGCGACCTCCGTAGAATCCACGAACCGCATGCGCCGCCGGGTCACGTTCAGCCGTAACTTCACGCTGTCGCTATCGCGGACCTGTCGCTGTTACTGCAAGTACTGCGCGTTCGCGACCCGTAAGCCGCATCTGTACGCGCCGGAGGAGGTCGAGCGGATGCTCGACGATGCCGTTTCCAGGCGCAGGGCCAAGGAGCTGCTCGTCCTGACGGGTGAGCGGCCGGAGGTCAATCGCGGCGTCGCGGCACTGCTCGAGCGCTACGGACATGAAGATTTCGTCTCGTATGTGGTCTGGACCTGCGAGCGGGCGCTGGAGCGCGGATTGCTGCCGCACACCAACCTCGGCGTGCTCAGCAGCGACGACCTGGTCCGGCTGCGCGAGGTGACGGCATCCCAGGGACTGATGCTCGAGTCGGTCTCCGAGCGGCTGATGGAGACCGTCCATGCCGGCTCGCCGAGCAAACACCCGGCCCGGCGGATCGAGACGATCGCCGCCGCGGGCGAGCTGCGGATCCCGTTCACGAGCGGGATCCTGGTGGGGATCGGGGAGAGCGAGGAGGAGCGGATCGCTTCGCTCGAGCAGCTGGCGAAGCTGAGCGAGCGCTACGGCCACATTCAGGAGGTGATCCTCCAGAATTTCGTCCCGCATCAGAGCTATTACGGTCGCGAGCCCGCCGAGATCGCCGATCATGCCGCACGCGAGTACTGGCGCACCGGCGTTGGCAACGGCCCTGAGCTCGACGCGCCCGCTTGGGCCAGCAAAATCACGATCGAGGAGATGAAGCGCCTGGTCGCGGAGGCGCGGCGGCTGATGCCCGAGATGGGAATCCAGGTTCCCCCGAATCTTTCCGACTGGTGGGCGGAGCTGGTGCAAGCGGGCGCCACCGATCTCGGCGGGCTCAGCGCGAACGGCGACCACATCTCGCCCGAGCACCCGTTCCCCTCGCCGGCGCAGGTCCGCAAGCGACTCCATGCCGACGGGGTCGCGCTGAGTGAGCGCCTGTGCGTGTACCCCGAGTACATCGATCCGGAGTGGGTCTCGCGTCCGGTGCTCGATGTGGTCAAGGCCCGCTACTGGTCGTTCATCCCGCGCCGTGGCTCGGGGCGCCGCGCGGCGATCGCGATCTCGCCGGATTTGGCCGTGCGGGCGGTGTCGCGGGCGCTCGGGGGCGAGCGGCTGGGCCCTGATGAGCTGACGGCGCTGTTCTCAGAGCAGCGTCCGGAGGCGATCGAGGAGATGCGCTTCGCGGCTGATCAGCTACGGCGTGAGCTGGCGGGGGAGACGGTCACGTTCGTCGTCAACCGCAACATCAACGTCTCGAACATCTGCACGGTCGGGTGCGCGTTCTGCGGCTTTGGGCAATCGCGCCGCTCTCCGGACGCCTACGAGCACTCGGAGGAGGAGTTTGCGGCGCGTATCGGGCAGGCGCTCGAGTTCGGCGCCACCGAGATCTGCATCCAGTCGGGCATCCACCCGGACTGGGGGCTCGAGGATTACGAGCGGTGGCTGCGGTTCGCCAAGCGGATCGCACCCGAGCTCCACCTCCACGCGTATTCGCCGATGGAGGTCGCGCACATGTGCGACGTCAGCGGCCTGCCGCCGCGGAGGGTGTTCGAGCGGTTGCGGGAGGCCGGCCTCGGCTCGACCCCCGGGACCGCGGCCGAGGTCCTGCACGACGGCGTGCGCGAGCGGATCTCGCCAAACAAGCTGCCCGTCGCCCGCTGGGTCGAGATCATCGAGGCCTCGCACGCCGAGGGCCTGCGGTCGACTGTCACGGTGATGTTCGGGCACATCGAAGAACCATGGGAGCTGGCCGAGCACATGCGCGTGGTACGCGAGCTGCAGGAGCGCACAGGTGGCTTCACCGAGTTCGTGCCTTTGTCGTTCATCCCCTTCCACACGCTGCTGGGGCGGACGCACGGGATCGAGGAGATCACCCGGGAGGAGAACCTCAAGCACACCGCCGCGTTCCGGCTGGCGCTTGGCAGGACGATCCCGAACCTGCAGGCAAGCTGGGTGAAGATGGGACTCGACGCGGCCACGGAGGCCCTCAGCTGGGGCGTGAACGATCTTGGCGGGACGCTGATGGAGGAATCGATCTCCCGGATGGCGGGCAGCTACCACGGCGTCAAGCTGGAACCTGAGGATCTGATCCTCGCCGCGCATCGAGCGGGCCGGCCCGCGGCGGAGCGCACCACTCTTTACGAGATCCGCTGCCGGTACGAGCTGGCGATGGCTGCGTGACCAGCGCGACCCCGTCGCTGTTCGCCGGAGTCGAGCCGCTCGAGGTGTTCGTCGAGCTGCTCGCCGATCTCGACACGCGCACCTCATCGACCGAGTTCTATGACCGCATCTGCGAGGCGATCTGCCGGCTGACGACAATGCGCCGGGCCGCGATCTTCATCGCTGACGCGGGCCGCCGGCGGGTACGCGCCGTCGGCGCCCACGGGACTTCCTTCTCACAGCTGGCGGCACTGCGCCCGACGCTCGTCAACACTCCAATCGCCCAGCGCGCGTTGCTCGAGGACGAGGTCGTCGTCGTATCTGACCGGATCGAGGACGCTGTCCCTCCGGAGTACGCCAAGGTGCTCGGGATCACGACGCTCGTGTGTACGCCGATGAGCGCCGCCGGGCGAGCGTATGGCGTGATCTGCGCTGACCGCGGCGGCGGCCGCTTCGAGCTGACCGACGGCGAGCGGCATCTGCTGTGGACCCTCGGCAAGACCGCCGCGCTCGTCGCCACCGCGCGTAACGCAACCCGTCAGCAGGAGCGCGCCCGCAGGCTCGGCGAGCGGCTGGGTTTGGCCCGGGAGATCCACGAGCGGGTATTGCAGCGGCTGTTCGGAGTATCGCTCGCGCTCGGCGCGGAGCAGCCGCTTGGGCCGGCCGAGCGCGAGCGCTGCCGCGTTGAGATGCAGGAGGCGGTCGGGGATCTGCGCCGCGCGCTCGAGCGGCCGCTGGCGCCGCTGCCGCCCGAGACCGGGACGACACTGGCCGATGAGCTCGAGCGGCTGGGGAGCGCGCCCGGCGTCCCGATCACGCTCGAGTGGCCTCGGGACGTGACCGTGCCGGCGGATCTCGAGCCGCTCGCGCAGTCGGTCCTCGCCGAGGCGCTGCGCAACGCGGGCAAGCACGCCTCGCCCTCGCGCGTCGACGTCGCCGTCCGCCGCGACGCGGATACGTTCACGCTCGAGGTCCGCAACGACGGCATTCGATCGGCCGCCCGAGATGCCGGCATGGGGTTGCGGCTGGCCGCGTTCGAGGCGCTGCAGCAGGGAGGAGTGGTGGAGTTCGGATTTGCCGGCGAGGACGAATGGCGGGTTCGCCTGGTGGTGCCACTGGAGAACGACGGCTGATGAGCACAACCACGATTCCGCAACGCCTGCAGGACCGTCGCCTGCGAGTGCTGGTAGTCGACGACCACGACGTCGTCCACTGGGGGTTTCGCGTCCTGCTCGGCCAGCAACAGTGGGTCGAGCGTTGCCTTGCCGCGAGGACCGGCGCCGAAGCGCTCGAGCTGACCAGGTCATTCAAACCTCACGTGGCGCTCGTCGACCTGTTCCTGGCCGGAGAGTCCGGCGCGGACCTCTGCGAATCGATCCGCGCCGCTTCGCCGGCGACGCGCGTGCTGCTGATCTCGGGCGCGGGCCGGATGTCCTCGGCTGCCGCTCGCGCCTCGGGCGCGTCGGGGTTCGTGTCCAAAGACTGGGAGGCGCATGAGGTCGCGACCGCGGTGCGGATGGTGGGCCTCGGGATGACCATGTTCGCGCCGAAGACAGAGCAACCATCGCAGCTGCTGAGCGATCGCGAGCGCGAGGTGCTCGAGCTGATCGCGGCCGGCTCGACCAATCGCGAGATCGCCGAGCAGCTCTACCTTTCGCCGCACACGGTCAAGGAGCACACCAGCGCGCTGTACCGGAAGCTGCAAGCCCGCAACCGCGCCGAAGCGGTGCAGCGAGCACAGCGCCTGGGGCTGCTCGAGTGAATCTCCGCGCGGAGGCGTTCCGAACGTCCGCGCTTGCGAGCTGACGGCCGGCTCGCAAAAGCAGACACCTGAGTCGACTAGCCTGTTAACGATGAGCGTGGTCGATGTCGCGCGCCTGACTACCGAGCAGCTGAGGCTGATGTCACCCCCGAGGCGACGCGGAGCGAGCGCGAAGGCGTTCTACGAGCCGCCCGATCCACTTCCGCCCGGCGAGCCGGGAGACCTGATCAGAGTCGAGCCGGTCGATGCCTACCTCGCTCCCGCGGTTCGGCTGCGGGCCCGCGCGTGGCGCGTGCTCTACCGCTCGACCTCCGCGATCGGCGAGCCGACCGCGGTCTCGGGAACCGTGATGTTGCCGGCGAGAGCCAGGCCTGGTCGAGCTCGGCCACTGCTCGGCTACGCGATCGGGACGCACGGGATCGGCGACGGCGCGGCCCCTTCCCGCTTGCTTACGCGCGGACTGGAGTGGGAGGCCGGACTGATGGCGATGGTGCTGGCCCGCGGCTGGGCGATCGCGATCACCGATTATCAAGGTCTCGGCACCCCGGGCGACCACACCTACATGGTCGGACGCGCGCTGGGGGCGAACGTCCTCGACGTGATGCGGGCGGCGCGGACGCTCGCGCCGAGCGAGCTTCCGGTCGATGGGCCGGCCGCGATCATCGGCTACTCGGAGGGCGGCGCCGCCGCGGGGTGGGCCGCACAGCTGCAGCCGGCGTATGCCCCGGACCTCGCGCTCGCCGGGGTGGCGGCCGGTGCGGCGGCGGCAAACGTCGAGAGCGCGGGTCCAACGGTCGAGCGCACCTTCTTCTCGTTCTTCGTCGCCTATGGCGGCATCGGCTACGCCGCCGCCTACCCGGAGCTTGACCTCGACTCGTATCTCACGCCGAGGGGTCGCGAGTGGATCGTGCGCTTGCGCGATTCCTCGATCCTGCAGGCCGCCCTGTCTGGGCCGCGTTTCGCGCGGGCCGCCGACCTGACCGATCCCAACGTGCTGGAGCTGCCTGAATGGCGCCGGCGCTTGCGCGAGAACCGGCTCGGCCTGATGCTGCCCGAGGCCCCCGTGCTGCTGCACCACGCCCGCCGGGATCAGATCGTGTCGTTCGCACAGAGCGTAGGCCTGCACGATGATTGGCGTGCGCTCGGAGCTGATGTGAGGCTGTACGTGACCCGTGGCGGGCTAGACCACATGACCGCGGCGGTCGCGGGCACTCCGGTAGCGCTCGACTGGCTTGCGCGGCGGCTCACGGGGAGAAGGGGCGAGCCGCCACTACCGACTGGCGGGATCGTCGAGCCGGTGCCGGACGCCGCGTAACACACACGCTTGCAGCGGCGGCAAAAGGTCCATAAGGTCGGCTCGTGGCCGACTCGAATCTCCGGCTGTTGCAGGGTCAGCGGATCCTGATCACCGGCGCGGCACGGGGAATCGGTGCCGCGCTGGCGCAGAGACTCGCTGCCCACGGCGCGCGGCTGGCGCTGGTGGGACTCGAGCCGGAGCTGCTCGCGACCGTCGCGGAGCGCTGCGGCGAAGACACCTTCGTCGGCGAATGCGACGTCTCGGACTCAACCCAGGTGACGGCGGCGATCGACACGGCGGCCGCCGCTCTCGGCAGACTCGACGTGGTCGTCGCCAATGCCGGAATCGCCACCGGCGGGCCGCTGCGCACACAAGATCTGCGCTCATGGGAGCGGGTGATCGAGGTCGACCTGCTGGGGGTGATGTACACCGATCGCGCGGCGATCAGGCACCTGGAGCGCAGCCGCGGCTATCTGCTCAACATCGCCTCGACCGCGGCGGTCTTCCGTGGCCCGGGGCTGAGCGCCTACTGCGCCGCAAAGGCCGGCGTTGAAGCGCTGAGTGACTGCTTGCGGATCGAGGCGAGACCATTCGGCGTTCAGGTTGGCGTCGCGTACTTCCTCGTCCTTGACACGGACATGGTCCGGGACGTGGAAGCGGAGATGCCCAAGTTCGAGGGTGGCAGGTCGGAGATACCGCGGATTCTCGCCCGGCGCTATCCGGTGGCGCCGGCGGTCGATCAGCTGGTCGCGGGCATCGTCGACCGCCGCCGCCGAATCGCCTACCCCCGCTGGGCGTTGAGATCGCTGCCGTTGCGGCAGCTGTTCGCTTCTGCGCTGAGCGAGCGGGTGGCGGGCAGGGGCGTCGCGCAAGCCCTCGCCAAGCACGAACGGCTGGTCGCTGAGCACGGCGCACGCGCAGTCTCGTCGACCGCGCGGACCAGGGAGCTGGGCGGGCTGTAGGCGCCCGGCGGCTCGAAGACTCTGAGTGCTGGGCGGGGCGGGCTAAGAGCGCCGCCGCATCGCCCACTCGAGCACCGGCAGCTTGACTGCATTCGGGAGGTAGCGCGATGCCTGCATCGCTGCTCGCATCGGCACGCCGGGAACCACTACGCGCCTGCCGGCCGCGAGGCCCTCGACACCCGCGTGAGCCGCCTGCTCGGCCGAGATCAAAGCCGAGTGAGGAATGCTCTTCTCGAGCGATCGGCCGCCCTGGACCTCCCAGTCGGCGATCTGCCAGAAATCGGTTTCCACCGGACCCGGCGCGAGCGCGGTGACCGTCACCCCGAGTCCCCGGAGCTCCTGGTGCAACGCTTCCGAGAAGGTCAGCACGTAGGCCTTGGCGGCTGAGTAGCCGGCCGAGTAGGGCAGGGGCTGCATCGCGGCGGTGGAGGCGATGTTCAGCACCGCTCCCCGACCGCGGGCGACCATCGGCGGGGTGAACGCCGAGCACAGCGCGACGACGGCCTCCACGAGCAGGCGCACCTGCTCGAGCTCGCGTGCCGGGTCGGATTCGTAGAACGGACCGCTGGTCGCAAATCCGGCGTTGTTGACCAGAAGCTCGACGTCCAGTCCCAGCTTTTCGATGCGGCCTCGCAGCCGGCCGCGAGCGGCGGCATTCGAAAGATCACAGGCGATTGTCTCGGCGCGGATCCCGTGCCTGTCCCGCAGCTCGTCCGCGAGCGCTTGCAGCCGTCCCTTGCGGCGGGCCACCAGCACCAAGCCGTGCCCGCGACTGGCCAGCTCGCGGGCGATCGCGCTGCCAATCCCGGCCGACGCACCGGTGACGAGGGCGGCCGAAGCTTGAGATGGTGGCGGCAGGGCCATCGCGAACAGCTCAGCGTACCGATGAACTCCACAAGCGGTCAGCCGGCGGCCGCCACGATCACCGACGCGTGCGTCTCCCCACCCTCGCCTACGATCCACAGCCGATTGTCAGCGTGCTGGACGAGCTTCTCCCCGGGCTGGGCAGGGGTCCGGAACTCGATCTCCACGTCAAATCGATCCGGGTCGGGTCGCCCGAGCAGGTCCTCCTCGAGCGGCTGCCAGTAGGCCGCGTTGTTGACGTGGGCCGCGACGTCGCATTCGGTGGCCCGGAACGTCCATGAGCGCTGGCGCTGCACCGACTCGGGCCCGGAGTGGCGCAGGCTTGCGCGGATCCGCCGCGGTTCCGCCGCGGCGCCATAGACGGCCAGCTCGGCAGGCGTAAGCGGGGCCGGCCGGCGGGCCACCGGGTCCAGATGGACCCACAGCGCGACCGCCTCGACGTCGGAGATCACCGTTTCCGGCCGGCTGATCGACGTGCGCCGCTCAGCCCACATCCGGCCAAGGCCGCTGCAGAAGGTCACCACCGTGAAATGCTCACCGAACCGCGGAAACCGGTTCACCCGCAGCCGCGTTCGGCGCACCACCCACACGGCGGCGTCGGCAAGACCGGCCTCCTCGACGTCCGCATATGCGACGTCCTGTAGCCAGCGCGCGAGCGCGTCGAGCCGCATCCGGCCGGACGGCGCACAGTCGGCCAGCCAGGCCCGGCGAGACTGGCTGAACAGACGCCCGCGCTCGGGCGCGGCGACAAGCTCGGTCAGCGCTGGGGCGTTCATTAGTCCCCGCAATTTACGGGCTTTGCAGCTCCCGCATCGCGGGCGCTCCCCCCGAACGGGGGGAAGTCGGGAGGAGCCATGTATCAGAGCCAGAACTTCCGCGTAGGTTCAGTCGCATGAACATCCGATCGCTTGCCCTGGAACTGGAGCCGACAGGTGCTTGAGTCCTCGCTCGCGCCGGTCACTGCGCCCCCCGGCACGTCCGCTCGCAGCGCCGCGATCCTGTCGGTGGCGACCGAACTTCCGCCCGATCGGGTGAGCAGCGCGGAGCTCGCGGAGCACTTCGGAATCACCGAAGATTGGATCTTCTCGCGTACCGGTATCCGCGAGCGCCGCAAGGCGAAGCCGGACGAGCGGCTGGCCGACTACGCGAGCGAAGCCGGTGCAAAGGCGCTGGAGCGAGCCGGTGTCAGCGCCGCGGAGCTCGACCTGGTGATGGTCGGGACGATGACGCCCGACGAGCTGACGCCGAACACGAGCCCGCTGGTGGCGCATGCGCTCGGCGCGGATCGGGCGGGCGCGTTTGACATCGGCGCTGCCTGCACCGCGTTCCTGTCCGGCGTGGCGATGGGTGCAGCTCAAATCGAGAGCCGCCGGGCGAACCTGATCCTGGTGATCGGCGCTGACTTCATCAGCCGGATCACCAATTGGGAGGACAAGCGCACCGCGCCGCTGTTCGCCGACGCGGTAGGCGCCGTGGTGCTCGGCGAGTCTCGAGGCCCTCGTGGGGCGATCGGCCCGATCGTGCTCGGGGCGGACGGTTCCTACGGCAGCGCGATCACGGCCAGCCACGCCGATCGCAAGGTGCATCTCGATGGACACGAGGTGTTCCGCAACGCGGTCCGGCGAATGAGCCAGGTGACGCTCGAAGCGGTCGCACGCGCCGGCCTGACGCTCGATGAGATCGACCTGTTCGTCTTTCACCAGGCCAATGCGCGAATCACGAAGGCGCTTGGAGAACGCCTCGGGCTCGGGAACGAGCGGATCGTGGACTGCATCGCAACGCTCGGCAACGCGTCCGCCGCCACCCTGCCGGTAGCGCTCGCGATCGCCGAAGGCGAGGGCCGGCTGAAGCCTGGCGCGAGGGTGCTTATGGCCGCGTTCGGCGCCGGATTCACCTGGGGCGGCGGGGTGATCGAGTGGGGAGGGGGCGAACATGCCTGAGCGCGACGGGTGTGCGCTCGTCACCGGTGCCTCGCGTGGGATCGGTGCGGCCACGGCGCGGGCCCTGGCGCGCGACGGTTGGCCGGTCGGCGTCAACTACCGCTCCGACAACGCCGCCGCGGAGGCGGTCGTCGCGGAGATCGAGAGCGAAGGAGGACGCGCGGTTGCCGTCGCCGGCGACGTAGCGGATCCGGGCTCTGCCGATCAGCTCTTCGAGGCGGTCCAGTCGGAATTCGATTCGCCGGTGCTGGCGCTGATCAACAACGCCGGCATCAATCGCGACGACCTGACCGCGTCGCTGCGCGACGAGGACTGGTCGGCGGTGCTGGACACCGATCTCACGGCGGCGTTCCGACTGATGCGCAGGGCGCTGAGGTCGATGATGCGTGCTCGCTCGGGGAGGATCGTCAACATCTCCTCGGTGGTCGGGCTGCGCGCCAATCCGGGCCAGCCGAACTACGCCGCCGCCAAGGCTGGGCTGATCGCGCTGACGAAGACCACCGCCGTCGAGGTGGCCCGGCGCGGGATCACGATCAACGCGGTCGCGCCGGGCCTGATCGAGACCGACATGACCGCCGAGGTACCGTCGGATCTCCTGGGGGCGGTGCCGGCCCGGCGGCTCGGCACACCGGACGAGGTCGCCGCTTGCGTTCGCTTTCTCGCCTCCGACGAGGCCAGCTACGTGACCGGCGCTGTACTCAGCGTCGACGGCGGCCTGGCCGCCTGAAATCAACAACCCGAATGGAGCAAGCAAACATGTCTGTCAGCACTCAACAGGTCGAGGCGCGCGTCGTCGAGGCGCTCGCGAGCTTCGGCCCCGACCCCAGCGAGATCACGCGCGAGGCTACCTTCGAGGAGCTCGACATCGACTCGCTCGATCTGGTTGAGCTCGCCCAGATCGTGGAGGACGACTACGGAGTCGTGCTCAAGGGCGAGGACATGAAGGAGCTCAAGACGGTCGGCGACGCGGTCGATCTGATCGTGGACCGGGCGGAGTGAAGCGAAGGGCCGTCATCAGCGGTATCGGAGCGGTCACGCCGCTCGGGATCGGCGCCGGCCCCCTCTACGAGCGTTGGGCCGCCGGCCAGTGCGGAATCGTCGATGGCGCCGGCGCGTGCAGCGAGTTCGAGCCGAAGGAATTCCTCTCGGCGAAGGAGATCCGGAGGCTCGACCGGTTCTCGCAGTTTGCCCTGGTGGCCGCCGACGAAGCGCTCGCGCATGCCGGCTGGAGCGGCGAGCTGCCCTACGACCCGCTTCGCATCGGCTGCATCCTCGCGACCGGGATCGGTGGGATCGAGACCGTAGAGACCCAGCACGACGTGATGCGCGATCGGGGCGCAAGGATGGTCTCGCCGCTCGGCATCCCGCAGTACATGCCGAACGCCGGGGCTGCAGCGGTGTCGATGAAGTACGGCCTCCAGGGGCAGACCTACGGGGTGGTGTCCGCGTGCTCGAGCGGAGCCCACGCGCTCGGCGTGGCATTCCGGACGATCCAGTACGGAGACGCCGACGCGGTCGTCGTCGGAGGAACCGAAGCCACCCTGACCGCGTTCGGGTTCGCCTGCTTCAACTCGATGCAGGCGCTTTCTCCCACCGGTATCTCACGTCCGTTCGACGCGCTGCGCGACGGGTTTGTGATGGGCGAGGGCGCCGGGGTGATGGTGCTGGAGGAGGCCGAGGCCGCCGAGGCCCGCGGCGCCCGGATCTTGGGCGAGATCGTGGGTTACGGAGCGACCTCCGACGCCTTTCACCTGACCGCCCCCGAGCCCAGCGCGCGGCCGGCGGCGAAAGCGATCGAGCTGGCTCTCGCGGACGCCGGCGCCACTCCCGCCGAGGTCAGCTATATCAACGCGCACGGCACCTCCACGCCGCTCAACGACGCCGCCGAGACGGTGGCGTTGAAATTGGCGCTGGGCGAGGAGCGAGCCCGGCAGATCCCGATCTCCTCGACGAAGTCGACGATCGGGCACCTGCTCGGCGCCGCCGGCGCTGTCGAGGCGGTCGCGACGGTCTCAGCGCTCCGGACTCGAGTCATCCCGCCGACGCTCGGATATTCCGTTCCCGACCCCGAGCTCGACCTCGATTACGTCCCCGGCGAGGCGCGTCCGATGATCGGCAACGGGGCTCCTCCGCTGGCGATCTCGAACTCGTTCGCGTTCGGCGGCCACAACGTCACGCTGGCCTTCAGAGGGGCGCCCGTATGAGCGCGACAGCGCTTCCCGAGCCCGCCGTCCGCCTGACGCCGAGCGAGCGGCTGGAGCTGCTGTGCGACCCCGGCAGCGTGCAGGTTCTGCGCTCCCGCGTGCTCTCGCCGCGGCTCGGCTCGCGTGCGGTCGCAGGCGACGGCGTGGTCGGCGCAACCGGGACCGTGGCCGGACGCCCGATCGCGTGCTATGCCCAGGACGGCTCGTACCTCGGCGGCTCGCTCGGGGAGCGTCACGCGGACACGATCGTGCGCGTGCTGTCGCTCGCAGGCCGCGCGAAGATCCCGGTCGTCGCCTTCGTGGAGTCAGGCGGCGCGCGGATGCAGGAGGGAACCGCGGCGCTGGCCGGCTACGGGCGGATCTTCCGCCAGACCGTCGCGCTGAGCGGAATCGTGCCTCAGATCTCGATCGTCTCCGGGGCCTCGGCTGGCGGCGGCGCCTATTCCCCGGCGCTGACCGACTTGATCTTGATGACCGAGGATGCGGCGATGTTCCTGACCGGCCCCGGGGTGGTCAGGGAAGCCCTCGGCGAGGAGATCGACGCGGCGTCGCTCGGCGGCCCGCGAGTCCACGATCGCAATGGCGTCTGCCACCTGGTCGCGCGCGATGAGGCGAACGCCGCCGAACGGGTGCGCGCGCTGCTCGCGTATCTACCGTCCGCGGCGGGGGAGGCCGCGCCGCTCTGCGAGCCGCTCGAGCCGGAGCTGCCCGATCCGGCGGCCGTCGTGCCCGATGAGCCACGGCGATCCTACGACGTCCGCGACGCGCTGCGGGCGATCGTCGACGCAGGCTCGCTGCTCGAGTTGTGGCCGCGCTGGGCGCGTAACGTGATCACGACGTTCGCGCGGCTCGACGGTCGTCCAGTGGGCATCGTCGCCAACCAGCCCCATCATCTCGGCGGCGTCCTCGACGCGGAGGGATCCGACAAGGCGGCCCGCTTTGTCGGCTTCTGCAATTCGTTCGGGCTGCCGCTGATCGCGGTCGTTGACACGCCGGGGTTCATGCCGGGCTCCAAGCAGGAGCGATCTGGCGTGATCCGACACGGGGCCTCGCTGGTGCGTGCGTTTGCCGCCGCGACAGTTCCGAAGCTGACCGTCGTCCTGCGCAAGTCCTACGGCGGGGCCTACATCACGATGAACTCGCGCGACCTGGGCGCCGATCTCGTGCTCGCCTGGCCCGGCGCGGAGCTCGGGATCATGAGCGCGCGCGCAGCCGTCGGGATCGTCAATCGCCGCGAGCTGAGGGTCGCCGACGACCCAGAGGCAGAGCAGATCCTGCTGGCCGATGCCTACGCTCGTGAGCATCTGCTCGCCGAAGCGTCCGCCGCTTCCGGTTTCATCGACGAGCTCGTGGAACCAGTTGAGACCCGTGCCCGGCTGGCATGGGCGCTGCGGACGCTGGCGGGGGCGGGAGCGTGATCCTCGCCGACAAGCGGCTGCTGATCACCGGCGTAATCACGAAGGACTCGATCGCCTTTCACGTGGCCGAGCGCGCGCAACAGGAAGGCGCGACGCTGGTTCTGACGAGCTTCGGACGTGTCCGCAGGATGACCGAGCGGGCGGCGCAGCGGCTTCCGGAGCCGGTCGATGTGCTAGAGCTCGACGTCAACAAGCCCGCGGAGCTCTCGGAGCTGACCGAGTCACTACGTGACCGGTGGGGTGCTGTGGACGGCGTCCTGCACGCGATCGCCTACGCGCCCGAGGACGCGCTGGGCGGTCGCTTCCTGACCGCCCCCGCGGAAAGCGCGATGCAGGCGTTTCAGACGAGCGCCTTCTCGCTCAAGGCGTTGGCGGCGGCGCTTGCGCCGCTGATGCCCTCAGGCGCGAGCATCGTCGGGCTCGACTTCGACGCGACCGTGGCCTGGCCGATCTACGACTGGATGGGCGTCGCAAAGGCGGCGCTCGAGTCGGTCTCCCGGTATCTGGCCCGGGACCTGGGCCCACGCGGGATCCGCGTCAACCTCGTCGCCGCCGGACCGCTCGGCACGGTCGCCGCGCGCGGGATCCCTGGATTCCAGCAGCTGGCCGATCTGTGGCAGAAGCAGGCGCCGCTCGGATGGAACATCGAGGACCCCTCGCCGGTTGCGAGCACGGTGTGCTTTCTGCTGTCCGATTACGCGCGCGGGATCAGCGGCGAGATCCTGCACGTCGACGGCGGCTTTCACGCGCTCGGCGCTCCGTCTGCGCCGTCAGCGGAATAGATCCTGGCTCTCTCGCCGGAGCAGCGCAGCCGCGCCGGGCCCATCTTCCGCCGTCGCGTGGCGCTCTGCGCCCCGTACCAGGACCACCGGCTGAAAGCCATCTTTGGTCCGCGCGAGATCAGCCGCGCCGGCGAGCTCGTCGGCGACCGCGATGTACGTCGCGTGGAGCTCGCGACCGCGCGCATCGGTACGCCCGCGCCAATCCTCGAACGGCAGCAGGCCGGCGCACCCGATCGCGATGTCGGTCTGGCCCGTGCGCCAGGCGCGTCCGAACGAGTCGGTGATCACGACTGCGGGCGCTACGCCGGTGAGCGCTTCGATCGCTCGGCGGAGCGCGCGAGCGGAAGCATCGGGGTCTTTGGGGAGCAGGATCACGGTGTCCTGCTCCGGGGCGTTTGACGCGTCGACGCCGGCGTTCGCACACACGAAGCCGTGGTGGGTGACGCAGATCAGGACGCCGTGCGCGGCGCGAAGCAGCTCGCGCGACTCCTCGAGCACGATTTGCACGTGGCGAGGATCCTTGCCGTGCTGGCGCGCGAGCGCGGTCGCCCTCGGGCTGGGCTCGACGGATCGGAGAGCCTTGATCCTGCCCTCGGCCTTGGAGACCACCTTGTGTGCGACCACGAGCACGTCGCCCGGCCACAGCTCGGCACCGGCAATCGCCAGCGCGTCAGAGATCAGCCCAGCCAGATCCATCCCCGGCCTCACCTCGGGCAGGCCCTCGAGCGCCGTGGCCGCGATCACGCCTGGGCCCGGTTTTGCACCAGCCGGCCGAGCGTCTCGCGCGTGTGGGTCGCGCCGCCGGGCGTCCCTGCAAGCGCCGTCTGAAGGGCCTCGAGGTCCTCGGGCGTGTCCACGTCGAGCGCGAGCGACGGCACCTCGACGACCTCGTGTGCGATACCCGCCGACTCCGCGTGGGCGGCGTGGCGCTGACGGCTGCCGGGCCCGAACGACGGCTCGAGCGCGTCCGGGGGAGCTAGCAGCAACGCGTTGGTGCCGGAGCCGTGGCGGTCGGGCACGATCAGGGCTGATCGTCTTGGCGCCGGACGTGAGAGCAGCTCAGCGATTTGGGTTGGATCGAGCGTCGGGCAATCGCCGGGCACCAGTAGCGCCCGGTCTGCGCCCCGCTCCAGGGCCTCGCGGATTCCGCTCAGCGCGGCTGGGTTGTGCCCGTGATCGCGGTCGCTCAGCACCACCGCCCCGAATCCAGAGGCGATCCGCTGGGCGTCGTGGTCGCCGCTGATCACGAGCACCTGGTCGAGCGAACCCGTTTGGCCCAGGGCCACCAGCACGTCGGAGAACATCGCAGCCGCCAGCGCGCGGCGCTCATCCGGCCTGTACTGGTTCTGCAGGCGTTGCTTGGCGTCGTCGAAGCGCTTGACCGGGAGGACCGCTACGGTCGGCATCTCGCGAACGCTACCCGAGCGGCTCTCGCTCCTCCCGCGGCGGACGCTGTTCGGTGCGGCTCGCTCGGCTCAGGGCGGACGCTGCTCGGTGCGGCTCGCTCCGCTCGCGGCGGAGCTAGCCGAGCGCGAGCGCGAACCGCAACGTGTCCTCGGCTACCCGGCGGCGCGATGCCGGACTGTCAAGCAACACGTCGGTCTCGAGCGTCGGCACCGCATCGGTGCGCTGATCGGCTACGAGGCCATCGATCAGGTCCGCGTAGATGGCGGCGATCCCGGAGCTCGTGAGCGGCCGCCGGGCCCACTCCATGAATGACTTCGTTGGACCCTTGAGGATCTCCCCCCGCACCAGAGGGCTGACCGCGACGACCGGCGCGTGGGTTTGCGTCAGCGCAGCACGTAGTTGTGGCAGCGCGAGCATTGGCCCGATCGAGATCACCGGGTTAGAGGGGCCGATCACAACCGCCCGAGCGCTCGCAATCGCCTCGAGCACCTCGGAGGTGGGGCGCGCGCTGCGCGATCCCTGGAACTCGAGCTCCGCGATCGCTGCCGAGGACGGCGCTCTGATCATGAACTCCTGAAACGGCCATGGACGCCCGCCCGCGTGGACCACGGTGCGGACGGGATCGTCGCTCATCGGTAGGACCATGGCTCTCGCGCCAAGCGAGCTGGCGATCATCGCTTGTGCTTCGGTCAGTCGCAGCCCAGCGCGCAGCTGACGCGCGCGTTCCAGCGCGATCGCCAGGTCCCGGTCACCGAGGTTGAACCAGACCTCATGCCCGAGCGTCCGCAGCCCCTCCATCACGCCGAAGGTGTCGGCCCTCAAGCCCCAGCCTCGCTCGTCGATCAGATCGGCCAGCCAAAACGTCACCAGATCGGGATCCGGCGACACGTAACCGCCGTAGATCTCAATGTCGTCAGCGGTATTGGCGATCACGACGAGCTGCTCGGGACTGACGACATCGAGCATCCCCCGCGCCAGCTTGGCGCCGCCAGTACCGCCCGCGAGGACGACGATCGCGGGGTTCCTCATCGATCCTCTTCAGCCATGGGCGGGGATGTATAGCGATATATTGCCCCCGGGTGCGTCTACGGAGAGCGTGTGCTGTGCTCGCGGTCGGGGCCGCGGCGGTGGCCCCGACAGTGGAGGCCGCGGTGGCCCCGACGGTACGGGCTGCGGTCACTCCGAGGCTGCCGTTTCGTGTGCACGCCTCATCTCTGACCCAGTCCGGACAGCAGCTCACGTGGAGCGTCCGACTCGACCACAGCTTCTCCGCCGGCGGCCTGGCGCGCGATCACCGGTCGCTGTGTCTGCTGGTCGAGCGCGAGCGCAACGGTTCGGTCGCCGGCCAGCTCTGCGTGCAGCCGCCCGCTCGCGGAGGGCGTCAGCCGTCGCTCGTGTACAGCGCCATCACCAGTCGCGGCCCTGGACCGGGTCGCGCGGTCTCCGCCGCCGTGACCCGAGCGGGACCCACCGCGCTCAGCGCCACGTTCCTGCCATCGGCGATCGGCACCGGCTATCGGCCGATTCGCTGGCAGGTGATCAGCACGCTGCGTCCACCTGCGTGCGTGCCGCGGGCGCCAAACCGGGTCGGCTGCTACTCGCTGTTTCCCACGTCGCCCGCGCTGGCGAAGTTGCACACCCCGCAGCTGGTCGGCTGTGTTCCAAGCGGAGCGCCTTTCGTGTTCAACGGCCCCACCAACCGCCGCGAGATCGCGCTGACCTTCGACGACGGACCGTGGCCGGATACGCCCCAGTTCCTCGACATCCTCGAGCGCGAGCACGTGGTCGCGACGTTCTTCGAGATCGGCGAGCAAATCTCGACCTACGGGGAGGGTGGAGCAATCGAGCGACGGATGCTCGCCGACGGCGACATCGTCGGTGATCACACCTGGAGTCATCCGGATGTCTCCGGCGCCGGCTCGTTTGCCCGGGCGCAGATCCTTGCGGCCGCCGGCGCGATTCGCGGCGCCACACGCGGCTTTACGCCGTGCCTGTTCCGTGCGCCCTACGGCGCGGTCAGCGGCGCGTTGATCGGCGAGGCGCGCTCGCTGGGCTTCACCACGATCCAGTGGAACGTGGACCCGCAGGACTGGGCCCGTCCCGGCACCGATGCGATCTACAACAACGTGATCGCCAATGCCCACTCCGGCGCGATCGTTCTCCAGCACGACGGCGGCGGCGATCGCTCCGAGACGCTGGCCGCATTGCCGCGCGAGATCGACACCCTGCGCCGCGAGGGCTACCGGTTCGTGACGGTCACCCAGCTGCTAGGGCAACGACTGATCTATAAGTAGGAGCGATGGACCTGGAGCTGAGAGATGCCGCTGCTCGTGCCCGTGCCGGGGGACCGCAGCGTCATCGCGAAAAGGCGGCCGAGCAGGGCAAGCTTCCGGTGCGCGAGCGCGTCGCGCGGCTGCTGGATGGGGACTCGTTCGTGGAAGAGGGGCTGCTGGCCGGATGGGAGGAGGAAGGCCTCGGTGCGGAGGGGGTCGTCACCGGTCTCGGGTCGATCGGCGGTCGGACGGTCGCGGTGATGGCAAACGACCCCACCGTGAAGGCGGGATCCTGGGCGCCGAAAACGGTAGAGAAGATCCTGCGGATTCAAGAGCGGGCGCTTTCGCTGCGGGCCCCGATCATCTACCTGGTCGACTCGGCCGGCGCGCGCATCAACGAGCAGGTTCAGATGTTCCCGGGTCGCCGCCACGCGGGGCGGATCTTCTTCAACCAGGTCCGCCTCTCGGGCGTGGTGCCGCAGCTGTGCGTGCTGTTTGGCCCGAGCGCCGCGGGCGGCGCTTACATCCCGGCGTTCTGCGACGTGGTGATCATGCGCGAGGGCAACGCGTCGATGTACCTCGGCTCCCCACGGATGGCGGAGATGGTGATCGGCGAGAAGGTCACGCTCGAGGAGATGGGCGGAGCCAGGATGCACACCTCGAAGAGCGGCGTCGGCCACGCACTGGTTGCAAGCGACGAGGAGGGGATCGAGTTCGCGCGCCGCTACCTGGATTACTTCCCGCCCTCGTTCCGGGAGGAGCCCCCGACCGCCCCGCCGCTCGCGCCGGCCTCGGAGCAGCCGATCCGCTCGCTGATCCCGGCCGATGAAAACAAGCCGTTCGACATGCGCGAGCTGATCGACGCGCTGATCGATGCGAGCTCGTTCACCGAGATTCACGCGCGGTGGGCTCGCGAGGTGATCGTCGGCTATGCCCGCCTCGAGGGTCGCGCGATCGGCGTTGTCGCCAACCAGCCAAAGGTCAAGGGCGGGGTGCTGTTCGTCGATTCCGCGGACAAGTGCGCGCGCTTCATCTGGACCTGCAACGCGTTCAATATTCCCCTGCTGTTCCTCGCCGACGTGCCCGGGTTCATGATTGGCACCCAGGTCGAGCGCGAGGGAATCATCCGCCACGGCGCCAAGATGATCAGCGCGGTCTCGGAGGCCAACGTGCCGAAGATCTCGGTGATCGTCCGCAAGGCATACGGCGCCGGCCTTTACGCGATGGCCGGCCCGGCGTTCGATCCCGACTGCTGTCTCGCACTGCCGACCGCCTCGATCGCGGTGATGGGTCCGCAAGCGGCGATCAATGCGGTCTACTACAACCAGCTGCAGGCGATCTCCGGTGACGAGGAGCGAGCGGCGCGGACCGAAGAGCTGCGGCGCAAGTATGCCGAGGACATCGACATTCTGCATCTCGCTTCCGAGCTGATCATCGACGCCGTGATCCAGCCGGAGGACTTGCGTGCCGAGCTGAGCCGGCGGTTCGCGCTGGCGGCCGGCAAGCACCGGGAGTGGCCGGCGAAGCGCAATCCGATCACTCCCGTGTGATGCGATGTCGAGCCACTGACGGGCGCATCGCGTGAGCCACTGATGGGCGCGTGCGTGCCTGAGCCAGTGACGCGCATGCGCGCGAACCCCTAAGGTCGCTCGGAACGGGCGGACGCCCGCCACATCCGGTACAACGGGGGCGTGCCCGAGTCCGACGAGCAGATCCTGCTAGCGGTGGCGCACGAGGCTGCCGAGGCGGCCGGGAAAGAGCTCCGGGCTCGCTTCGGCCTGCTTGCGGCCGGAGTGCACGCCAAGAGTACGCCCACCGATCTCGTGTCCGACGCCGACCTCGCCGCCGAGGCAGCGATCCGCGCGGTGCTCGCGGAGCGCCGTCCCGGTGACGCGATCGTCGCCGAGGAGGGGGGCGAAAGCGGCCACGGCGAGCTCCGCTGGGTCGTCGATCCCCTCGACGGAACGATCAATTTCCTCTTCGGAATCCCGCAATTCGCGGTCAGCGTCGCCTGCGAGGACGACACGGGCACGCTCGCCGGAGTCGTGCTCGACCCGATTCGCGAGGAGTATTTCGCGGCCACGCGCAGCGGCCGGGCGACCCTCGACGGTGAGCCGATCACCGCCCCGCGGCCCGAGCAGCAGCTCGATGCTGCGATCGTAGCGACCGGCTTCGCCTACGACTCCCACCTCCGCGCCCGCCAGGCCCAGGTCCTGGCGCGGCTGCTTCCTAGCGTGGCCGACATTCGCCGGGCGGGTTCGGCTGCGATCGACCTGTCTTGGTGCGCGTGCGGCCGCTATGACGCTTTCTATGAGCGAGGTCTGCACAACTGGGACGTTGCCGCCGGCGCCCTGGTCGCCTCCCGAGCCGGCCTGGAGGTGCGGGAGCTGATCGCCTCCGGGTCGCTTCCGGGCGGGATCCTGGCGGGGCCGGCGGGGCTCGTCGAGGAGCTGCTGGGATTCGGGGTGTGAAGGTCGCCGGACCCCGTCTCTTGTCGGGGTCCCAAGAAGGGTTGCAGGCTCGCCGGGGCCGGTGGTGCCTTGGCGGGTCACCTGCGGGGGTGGTGCTTTGGCGAGCTTTGGCGAGTCACGTGGGGGCGGAATCACCTGGATAACGTCCCTCTCGAGGGCCTCGAATTGCCCACTGGGGCGTTTCCCTTCTGCTTCACGTTGAAGATCCCATTGGGCTCGCGAGGGGCGTCGAATGGGACGTTATCCAGGAGTCTGCGCCATCTCTGGGTGGCTGCGACGGTACCTGTGGGCGAACAGGGGCGAGATTTCCCCGACCGTCAGTGAGCCAACTCGACGGTCACCCGGTCTCACAGGTTGGCTGTTCGGGCTCGGGCGATGCGGGCGGAGGGACTCGAACCCCCAAGGGCGCTAGCCCACCGGCACCTAAAGCCGGCGCGTCTGCCAATTTCGCCACGCCCGCGAAGTGGCCTGATTCTAGGGCCGGCAGCGCGTCCCGAACGTGTCGGCGGCGAGACCCGGCCAGATCGAGCCGCTCACGGCGTCATTGTGCGGCCGACGGCGGATGCGGCGGGTGGGACTCGAACCCACACGTCCATTCGGACAATGCCTTTTGAGGGCATCGTGTCTACCGATTCCACCACCGCCGCGCGCGGCTCAGTTTAGATCTACGCCACTCCGCGGAGCCGTTCCCTCACCAGAAGCGAGATCGCAACCCGGCGCCCTTGCCGCAGGACGGGCGCACACACGCCAGCGGGGGACCGAGGAGTCGAACCTCGCGCGGCGGTTTTGGAGACCGCAGTGTTACCGATACACCAGTCCCCCAGAGCTCCAGCGAACATCGTATCGACGTCCTGGCGAGCGTTGTTGCCGCCGGGTCACGACGGGGCCGCCCAACAGAACCCTTGCGATCCATCCTCTCGATGAAGTCGCACACCGTCTATCGCACGTTCGACACCCGCCGCAGGCGCGAATTCGTTCGGATAACCGAGGATGTCGACGAGGCTGTGCGCGAGGCGAGGATCACCGAAGGCCTAGCACTGGTGGCGGCGATGCACATCACGGCAGGCGTCTGGATCAACGACGACGAACCCGGAATCCAGGAGGACGCACTCGAGTGGCTCGACAAGCTCGCCCCGCCCAGCTGGAAGGAGCCGGATGGCGAAGTCGCGAGCGCGCTGCTGCCGGATCCTGGTGACTACCGGCACCACCGTGGCGGCGAGGACAACGGCGACGCTCATCTGAAGAACCTGCTCGTTCATCATCAGGTGATCGTGCCGGTCACCGAGGGCCGGCTCGACCTGGGCCCGTGGCAGCAGATCTTCTACTGCGAGTTCGACGGCGGACGACCGAAGCGGCTCGTGATCAAAGTGTTGGGCGAGTAGCGCCGCCAGCGGTGCGCCCTTGGCTGTTACGGAAAGCGGCGGACGGGAATCGAACCCGCATAATCGGCTTGGAAGGCCGAGGCTCTACCATTGAGCTACCACCGCGTGCTCAGGCCACCGACACGGAACCCGGCGGCCAAAGACAGTTTGCACGAAGCACCCCGTACTTTGCCAGCTCGCCGGCCCTCCCGCCGGTAAAGCTTGATCACACGATAGCCCGGGCGACGCTTAGAATGGACGCCTGCCACGGGGAGTGGCGCAGTCTGGTAGCGCACCCGGCTGGGGGCCGGGCGGTCGCAGGTTCAAATCCTGTCTCCCCGACTAACGAACTCCCTGCGAGCATGCGATTTACCATTAAGCAGACCCTTGCCCCCTGTGTCGTACGGACGATTACTGGACGACTAACTTTAAGTCGCCCGTGTAGAAATCGGCGTCTAGGATCGCCGGACCACGCACCCGGCCGAGGTCGGGTTCGCGGCAGCCAAGCACTACCGTCCTCGAAGGTTGAAGCAGCTACGCGCTGCGTCGAAGCGCAACCGGTGGAGTCGCCTGCGCCGTCGTGCTGGCGGCCTCGAGCCCGGCGATCCACGTCTCGAGAGCCGATTCCCGAAAGCGTCGGTAGCGACCAAGTCGAACGTGCGGAATGCGGCAGGCGCGCGCCTGCGCCCAGACCCAGTCGGGCCTTACGCCGAGTCGCTCGGCGACCTCCTCGGCGGTCAGCAGCCGGTCCACGGTGGGTAGGTCGCGGACGCTTTCACATCTAGACAGGTATGGGATCGGTCGGCGGATTCCCCCGTTCGGCTGGTCTGTAGGCCCCGTATCGTCCAGACGACAACACACCGATCGGCGATGGCCGAGCGGTAGCAGACGGACGCCGAGGTCGTCCAGCGCCGGTGAAAAGATGGCGAGATGGCTGGCAGCTCAGTTCGCAACCGCTCGGAACCGTTGACGGTCCAGACGCCGCGCGGGCCGGTCGAGGTCGTTCGTCAGCAGTGGCGCTCTCAGCGTGCCGGCTGCCGCTGGGAGTGGGAATGGCTCGCGAAGCGCGGGGGAACGCGCAACTGGCGCCGGGGCCTCGACGGCGCGCGAGGCGATTCGCCAGGCAACGCTGCTACCGCCGGGCAAGCAACCGAAGTGGCTGCTGGATGCGGCCGCTCGAGCAACGGACGAGCTAGGTTCCTGATCGCCGTCACGGGCGGCGCGACTCGGTTCGATTCGCTCGTGATCGAAGAGCGAGCCGCTTGAACTACGCACGCCGTCAGCAGTACTGCCGGCTGTCGCGTGCTGGCGCGGCGTTCGCCGGTAGTGGCGGCGCCGCACTGCTCGGTCTGGCGCTCGCAGGGTCGGCGCTGTCGTCGCTGGCGGGCCTGCCGCTGAGCACCGCTGTGGAGCTCGCTTTCTACGCACGACACTGGTTGGCGCTGGCGGGCCGCAGCCGAGTCGGTGCGCGCGCGGAGGAGGCGGTGAGACGGACGCTCGTGATCCTCGACGCCGCGGCTGGCGGCTGTGTCATTCACTGCAGTGGCGCGGACGGGGCGACATCGACTCAGTGGCGATCACGCCGACCGGGGTCGTGTTCGTGATCGAGACGAAGACGAAGACCTACGACGCCCACCATCTCTCTCGGGTGCGGCAGCAGGCGGCCCGGTTTTCTCGTCGCCGGGGGAGGGCGTGCAGGCGCGTCGCGGTGCCGGTGATTTGCGTCGTGCGGGCTCGGGGCGTTGGGCGCTTTGAGGCCGATGTGTTGGTGGTCTCGATTGACCGCTTGATCGCGGCGCTGTCTGCGCTTGCGAGCGCGACGGCTGGCGCGATTGAGCTTGCTGCTTAGGCGGACTCGGGGCTCGTGAGCGCCGTATCTGCGAACACCCGTACGGCGAGCAGGCGGGCGAGCGTCTCGGCCAGTGTCGATGGAGCCTCCGGAGAGTCCTCGTGTAGCTCGACCACGGCGCGCGAGAGCCAGCTGATCGCATCCTGCATGTGCTTCACGATCGTCGGTGGCTCGTCGCTAAACGTCGCTAATTCGAGCAATGGGGCGGTGATGTCGAAGATGATCGGCTGCCATTCCTCAGCGGTGTAGCAGTGCGCTTCGGCGTCCAGCCGGATGGCGTCGCGGCATTGCGCAATCGCGCCCGCGGTGTGCCTTTCGGCAGTCTCGAGGAGCTGTTCGGCTAGGTCGACGCCTGCGCTCTGAGGAAGAGCGTGGACCAGGTGGATCGCGACGCTGGCGGACGCCGAGAGCGGGATTGCAGCAGCAGCGACCCCGACGGGGCTGCTCGGGTCCGCATGCGCGGACTGTGTCAGCTGCAGCCCGTCGCGCTCAGCCGCTCTGTAGTGGGCGGCGAGCAAGTCGCGCGGCCACGGCCGAGCTAACCGGTGGTAGGTGTCGTCCAAGTCGATCACCCCTCAATTGCCAGCATGACGCGAAACTGCATCCCAGCGCGTCGCGGTCGCATGTAGAACCTCGGATCGTTCGGACTGTCAAGAGCCAGTTCGATTCTGATCACGCACACTTGGCGTTTCTTCGCGCCGCCTGGGGTCAGTGAGTGTCGTGTGAGCCCCTTGTGACGGTCTCGGCGCGATTGCCGATGGGTATTGGTGGGCCTGGTTTCGCGCTCCGGGGATCGCGCGCGGCCGAGCGAAAAGATCGCCGGCCGCGGGATCGTCAGGGCGGGTCGTCCTGGGCGAGGCGCTCGTCGTCCGAGCGCAGCAGCGTGCTCAAGGCTTACGGACGCAAGGACGAGTGGGCATGCTGGATCACCCTCAAGTGGTCACGCCGGCGGTGTCGGTCTCGGGATGGGGCCGAAGTTGCACCGGCGTCTCTGGCGCCGGGTTGCTCCTCCAACTGCTAGAGCAGGGTGCCGGCCACGGTCGGGCGGCCGTTCTGCCAACTCGTCCGCTCCGTAAGCCAGGATTGGCTCGAGCCCCGTGCCTGCGTTTTTGCCAGCGCAGTAGGCGCGGGCGTTAGCAACCCCACGAGGTCGCCGCTAGCACCACCGGCGGCCGAGTATGCGTTTGGTCGCGAGACTGTCGAGAAATTGGACGGTCGGAGCCCGATGTGGGAGATCGCTGCTACATCGTTGGTCTTTTGATGCGCTGTCCCATTCCAGATGGGAAATCGGGACGAACCAAGCTGATGCGGCCCCCCACCTGTCGATTTTCCGACAACCTCTCGCCTTTGCGGTTGTGCGCGGACGGTGGGTCCGGAAGCGAGAAAGAATCGTCCGGGCGGCAGCTACGGCACGATTCCATCCCGCGCATAGCGATTACGCGGACGGCCGACGCGGGACGATCGCTTCGGGCGGGAGGTCGGCCGAGGGCGGTAGAGGAGCAGTAGCGCGGCAGATGCCGCCGCCCTCGAGCGGCTCGGCTTGCGCATCGCCGGGGTGAAGCAGCCGTCCGCTAGCCGCGGCGAGACGACTGCGGCAGTGGCAAAGGCATAGCGAGCCCCGACCAGCCGCGAGAGCCGAAGCAGTCGTGGCGCCCCCCAGGGACCAACAGGCCTGGATGTGCGCGATCACGACAGGGCACCGAGTTTGCTGAATCCCGATTCCGAGCAAGCAGGGTCACGTCCGTGCTTAGGCAGAGACCGTACCGACGGTCGCCGCGATCTCGATCAAGTGGCTGCTGCTCGGCTAGGGCGAAGCGGTCATCTCATCGCTGCCGCGATAAGCGCTGCT